>NZ_SMTE01000109.1 GCF_004357765.1 Pseudomonas putida
ATTTTGATCTAGAGTATATTTTTATTTATTGATTAAATAAATAATTATTAGAAATGAAATAATTTTTTAATTTTTGGAAGTTTTTTTTTATTTTATTTATATAAAAAAGATTAGGATAAGAATGAAAAAAAAAGTGATTTTTTTTTTTTTGTTTGTTTTATATTTATATTTATGGAGATAGAATTTATGTTATAATTTAAAAAATGAATATGTATAATTTTTTTTTGTAATTGAAAATGATGAGGGAGTTATTGATAATTTGAAAAGAGTATTTTATGGAAGAATTAAGTTATTATTTAATAAATTTGAATTTGAATTTTTTAAAGGATGAGATTAATTTAGAAGTATTTTTTGTATTTTTTATTTATTTAAAGAAATGTTAAAATGTATTTTATTTTTTTTTTATTATGTGGGAATTTGAATTAATTTTTGTTTATTTATTTTTATTTATGTGGGGTGGAAAAAAATGTTTGTATTTAGTTATAAAGTTTATTTTGTATATTGTGGGAAGTTTTGTTTTTTTATTATTGGGAATTTTGGGTATGAGTTTTTATAGTTTTAATGAATTAATATTAAATTTTGAATTATTAATTAATTAATTATATTTTGTGGTATT
>NZ_SMTE01000110.1 GCF_004357765.1 Pseudomonas putida
GAAACTAGTAGTATTATTGTTAAAATTAAATTGAGTTTTATATATGTAATGATTATTATTATTTTTAGAAATAGTATTTAGATTGTTAGAAAAAAAATTTTTTATTTTTAAATAATTTAAATTTTTGTGAATTTTTTTTTTTATATTGGTTAAAATTTTAGGGTTTTTTTTTAGATTGGTATTTTTAATAGGATTAAGATTATTTATTGATTTATTTAATTTATATTTGTATTTTAATTTTTTATTAAATAATATAGAATTAAATTATTATTTTTTTATTGAGTTTTTTTTTTATTTATATAAAAATATAATGAATGTATAGTTATTGGATGAAGAATAAAATAATAGAAATATTTTATTTTGAATATTTTATTTTATGTATTTATTATAAAAAAAGTATATAAATTAAATAATTAGGATTAGTAATTGAAAATAATAAAGAGTGAGTTGGTATTAAAAAGAAATGATAATAAAATTAAAAATAATAAGAAATATTAAAAAAAAAAGTATTTTAATAGGGGTAATTTATTTATTTATTTATAAGTTTAATTATTTTATTTAGTGATTATTTTTTTTTTTTTTTTTTATTTTATTTTTTATTTTTGTGTATTTTTTT
>NZ_SMTE01000111.1 GCF_004357765.1 Pseudomonas putida
GTTGATATTGATGTACTTTTTTATATATAAAAATGGTGATATTGATGTTTTCATTTATAAGAAAAAAGAGATATAAATTATGGAAGTGTAAAGATAGAAGAAATTGTTAATCATATTTTTTAATATATTTTTTTTAATATATGAAAATAAAATATGTATTTTAATTATAAAATAAAAAAAATTACATATTTAACAAAAAATATCACATATATTTAATAAAAAAAAAAAAATTTAAAAATTTATTTTAAAAAATCAAATAATAAAAACAAAAAACAATCAATTCAAATTTTCTATTTATTCTATTTTTAATTTTAAAAACTTCAACTTAATCAAAAAATCAAAAATCAAACAAATTTCAAAAATCAAAATCAAAATTCAAAATTCATTAATTAACTATTTAACTTTCTTAAAATCTTTTCCTAAAAAAATAATTCCAATTTAAATATATACATAAAAAAAACCATATACAATAAAAAATACAAACACAATTTAAAAAAAAATTTTTTATTATTTTATTCTTAAATTTAATTAAAAAATAA
This sequence comes from Pseudomonas putida, assembly GCF_004357765.1. Lineage (GTDB taxonomy): Bacteria > Pseudomonadota > Gammaproteobacteria > Pseudomonadales > Pseudomonadaceae > Aquipseudomonas > Aquipseudomonas putida_U. The sequence goes on from NZ_SMTE01000111.1 coordinate 540, forward strand.
ATTATCTACTTCATCCAACTAATTCCAAATTCAAATCCCAAACAACCCACTAAAATTAATATATCAAAATTCTAT
>NZ_SMTE01000112.1 GCF_004357765.1 Pseudomonas putida
GTGGTGCGGTCTCGCTATTGCTGCATCTGCACGGCTTGGAAGGCCTGATGCTTCATGCTGTCACGATCGTGCCCTTGCACGCGGTCCTTGTATTTGATCACTTGCCGGTCGAGCTTATCGACGAGTAGGTCGATGGCCGCATAAAGATCTTCATGGTGTGATTCGACGAAGACATCCTTACCCTTGAGGTGCAGGTTGATTTCCGCGTACTGACGCCGATCCTTCTCCTTGTGGTTATCGACCGATAGCAACACGCTGACGCCAATCACCTGATCGAAGTGCCTGATCACACGCTCCAGTTTCGTTTCCACGTACTCACGCAAAGCAGGCGTGATGTCCAGGTGGTGTCCACTGAGTTTGAAGTTCATAGCGGTTCTCCTTCTCAAGATGAGCCGCACCGGAACTGCCCGCGATGCGGCTATAAAGACTTGCGCAAATTCACTGCAGGGATCTTGAGGGCTTCGCGGTATTTGGCCACCGTCCGACGGGCCACCACGAATCCTTGTTCACCTAACAGTTCGGCAATTCTGCTATCGGACAGAGGATTCTTCGGGTCTTCGGCTCCTACAAGTTGCTTGATGAGCGCGCGTATCGCGGTGGATGACGCCGCCC
>NZ_SMTE01000113.1 GCF_004357765.1 Pseudomonas putida
ATTCTTTTGGATTGGGTTAAAAATATTTTTTGAATGAGTTATTTAATTTTAGGGATGAATTGAAAAATTATTTTTTATTGGTTTTATTTTTTTTTTTTTATGAGTTTTAGTTTTAATTAAAATATTAGTTTTTATTGTTTATATGTTATGATTTGAATATATTATATTAATTTGTTATGTATGGATGATGAGATTTTATTGATATAGAGTTATTTGTTTTTTTTTTTTTGATAGATGGTTAGAATTTCATTTGAGTTTGAATTTTATTGAGAGGTTTATTAGAGATTAGAAATTGTTGAAGAAAGAATAAAAGAAATATTTTGTTTTTTTTAGGTGATTGGAAAATAAAGAAATAGTGAATTTATTTAAGATAATTATGTATTTATAAAATATTGTTTTAATTTATTTTATTTTATTATATTTGGGATGTGATATGGTTTTAAAGGGTGAATTGGATAGTTTTAATAAGATTTTATTTTTGAATAAAAATTTGATAGATTTATTGGAGGGAGGGCCTTATTGGTGTGTATTTAGTAGGAATTGAATTTATGAATTTGTTAATTATGAGTTGGGTGTTTTAATTATTTAGTTATGGCTGTTTAGTGGGAA
>NZ_SMTE01000114.1 GCF_004357765.1 Pseudomonas putida
GCCGCACACGCACTTCACGGGCGAGGTCTACATCCTGTCGAAGGACGAAGGCGGTCGTCACACGCCGTTCTTCAACAACTATCGCCCGCAGTTCTACTTCCGTACGACGGACGTGACCGGCTCGATCGAGCTGCCGGCCGACAAAGAAATGGTCATGCCGGGCGACAACGTGTCGATCACCGTCAAGCTGATCGCCCCGATCGCCATGGAAGAAGGCCTGCGCTTCGCAATCCGTGAAGGTGGTCGTACCGTCGGTGCTGGCGTCGTTGCCAAGATCCTGAAGTAAAAGGCGGATTGATGCGCTGTTCCTCGCAAGGGGTGCGGCGCATCGCCTGTTGCATCGCTCTTTCAATCTACCGGCGGCCCGGCCGCCATGCTCTTTAAGGAAACATCATGCAGAACCAGAAGATCCGTATCCGCCTGAAGGCTTTCGACTATCGCCTGATCGACCAGTCGGCCGCTGAAATCGTCGAGACCGCCAAGCGCACCGGCGCGATCGTCAAGGGCCCGGTGCCCCTGCCGACTCGCATCCAGCGTTTCGACGTTCTGCGTTCGCCGCACGTCAACAAGACCAGTCGCGACCAGTTCGAAATCCGCACGCACC
>NZ_SMTE01000115.1 GCF_004357765.1 Pseudomonas putida
GGCCCGATTTCTACATCGAAGCTGACGCGCTGGCCCTCGTGGAATGTCTGCGAGCGCGAAAACTGGATCTCCGAATCCCGAATAAAACTCGGGGCAGCATGCATTTCTGCAGCTGCCCCGGCGGGCGGATCATATTGAACGGCGTTCTCTTCAATTCGGCTGGCCATTGCATGCTCCCAAAAGGGGTTCGTCAAACCAGGCCACCGCTTCCGGCGGCCATCCGACTGCTTGATGGCAAACACGTACTGAAACAACCTGCCTGGCGGAATATCCCGGCCAATACACGCGCGAGGAAACCTCGCGCGGCAAGCCAAAACCGGGCTACCGCGCCCGCGTGCTCCGTGTTACTGGGGCACGATGTTCGAAGCTTGCTTGCCCTTCGGGCCTTGCGTGACTTCGAACGACACCTTCTGACCTTCCTTCAGGCTTTTGAAGCCTGCGGCATTGATTGCGGAGAAATGTGCGAAAAGGTCTTCGCCGCCATCATCCGGGGCAATGAAGCCGAAACCCTTTGCGTCGTTGAACCACTTGACGGTACCAGTAGCCATGATTTTGAGTCGTGAAGTTGAGAAATCGATCGGCCGCCGGCCAAATACAAAC
>NZ_SMTE01000116.1 GCF_004357765.1 Pseudomonas putida
AGAGTTAATCTTTTTAATTATTTGTTTGTGTATGGAGAAAAAATTTAATTTTTGTTAAATAATTTATATTTGTAATAATGAAATAAATTTTTTTTTAAAATAAAAAATGATTGTGATTATAAATATTTATGATTTATATTTATTATAAAGGATTAGAAATGTTTTGTTTATGTATTATTGAAAAGTGTATTAATATAAATATAGTAGTAAGAAGAGGTAATATAAAAGTATGTAAATTATAAAAATGAGTTAAGGTAGATTGTTTTATATTGGAATTTTTGTGTAATAATTTTATTAAAGATGATTTTATTATAGGAATAGTGTCGGGTATGTTTGTTATAATTTTGATTGTTTAATAATTAATTTGATTTTAAGGTAAGGAATAATTGGTTATATTAAAAGATGTAGTTAATATAGTTAAAATTATATTTGTAATTTAAGTTAGTTTGTGAGGTTTTTTAAAATTGTTTGTGAGATACATATGGAATATGTGTAGGATTATTATTAAGATTATTATATTTGTTGATTATTGATGAATGGATTGGATTAATTAATTAAAGTTAGTTTTAGTTATTATATATTGAATAGAAGTAAAAGTTT
>NZ_SMTE01000117.1 GCF_004357765.1 Pseudomonas putida
AATTGTTAATATTAGTATTTGTTTTATAGTTCTATTGGTTAATGATGTATGTAAGTATGATGATATTGGGTTATGTAATTTTTTTATGTGGATTATTATTATTAGTGGTTATTTTAGTTATTATATTTTAAGAATTTATATAAATTATTGGTAAAAGTAAGAATTTTTATTTTTTAAATGAATTATTTTTTTTTGTTGAAATTAAATATATGAATATGATTGATAAAAATAATGTTTTATAAAAAATTTTTTTTTTGTTTTATAGAAATTATTATAGATTTTAATTTTTTTAATAATTGGATTGTTGGGGTTATTGTATTATTAGTTTAGGTTTTATTTTTTTAATGATAGGTATTATTTTGGGAGTAGTATGGGTTAATGAGGCATGGGGATTATATTGGAATTGGGATTTAAAGGAAATTTGGGTTTTTATTATTTGGATTATATTTGTGATTTATTTATATATTAGAAAAAATAAAAAATTGGAAGATTTAAATTTTTTAATAGTTGTTTTCATAGGTTTTTTTATAATTTGGGTATGTTATTTAGGTATAAATTCTTTAGGAATAGGATTATATAGTTATGGTTCATTTATAT
>NZ_SMTE01000118.1 GCF_004357765.1 Pseudomonas putida
CGGGATTGCCGGTCGGGACGGTCAGAACCACAAGGAGATACACGTCGTGCCTTGGAGTGTCGTGTTGAGGGCACTGGTGCTGGTCGTGTGGATCGCTGGGGCGCATGCCGCCGAACCGATCGACATCAACCGCGCCGATGCCCAGGCGCTGCAGCAGGGATTGACGATGGTCGGAGCCGCCAAGGCCGAGGCGATCGTCGAGCACCGGCGCAGACACGGCCCGTTTCATCGCGTCGAGGACCTGGCGCAGGTGAAGGGGATAGGGAAAGCAATCGTCGAACGGAATCGACAGCGGATCACCGTAGGCAACAGGTTGTTGCCGGCGGATCCGGTACCCGGATCGGTACCGGTGCGAACCGTACCGAGGCGCTGACAGCAGGAATCGTCGGAACCGGCAGGAGGCTGGTTCACCGGTCACGGACAGGAAGGCCGTGACCACCGACCGCCGCAGGACGCGGCACCACTCACCAGGATGGTGGCATCACAGACCTGTGGAAGGGGCTGAGATACAAACAGGACAGACGCGGCCGCGTGCAGGATGCAACGCTACCCCCACAGCGCAGGATGCGAGGGGGCGGCAGCAGGCCGACAAGGACG
>NZ_SMTE01000012.1 GCF_004357765.1 Pseudomonas putida
TGATGGTTATGTAAGACTTCAGGTGTTGTCACCTATGTGAACGAACTTTTGTGTAACCCATGAGGGTGACCCGTACAGGAAGGGGCTAGTAGCGCCGCTACATCCTTCGGATCAGCCACCCAATCACAGAGCCCCAATCCCAAATCCCCAACCCCACCCCGCCAACCCCACCAACCCGTGAAGAACCCAAAAACGGGACTGCCAGCCTTGCCTAAGGCCCGATGATCGGGCACCGTGCCGCTACGCCGAATCATAAGGATACAAATTCATGTCACATTCCCTAGCCGGCACATTGGCCCACGGTTTCCTGGGTCAGTCGCCCCGCTGGTACAAGGCGCTGATTGCCCTGTTCCTGGTGCTCAACCCCTTGCTGCTCACCACTGCAGGCCCCGTAGCCGCAGGCTGGACACTGGTGATCGAGTTCATCTTCTGCCTGGCCATGGCGCTCAAGTGCTACCCGCTGATGCCCGGCGGCCTGCTCTTGATCGAAGCGCTGCTCCTGGGCATGACCTCGCCGGAGGCTCTGTACGAGGAACTGCTGCACAACTTCCCCGTGATCCTGCTGCTGATGTTCATGGTCGCCGGCATTCACTTCATGAAGGAACTGCTGCTGTTCGTGTTCTCGCGCATCCTGCTCGGGGTCCGCAGCAAGGCCGCGCTGTCGCTGCTGTTCTGCGTATTGTCGGCGTTCTTGTCGGCGTTTCTCGATGCCCTGACCGTGACTGCCGTGATCATCAGCGCCGCTGTCGGTTTCTACGCCGTTTACCACCGTGTCGCATCGGGTACCAACCCACGCGAGGACAGTGCCGTGGACAGCGACCAGCGTATTCATGGACTGCATCGCGACGACCTCGACCAGTTCCGCGCCTTCCTGCGCAGCCTGCTGATGCACGGTGCCGTCGGTACCGCACTGGGGGGTGTCTGCACCTTGGTCGGCGAACCACAGAACCTGCTGATCGGCCATGAGATGAGCTGGCATTTCGTCGAGTTCTTCCTCAAGGTGGCACCGGTGTCGCTGCCGGTACTGGCTGCCGGCCTGGTCACCTGCGTGCTGCTCGAGCGCTTTGCCCTGTTCGGCTACGGTACCCGACTGCCGGAGAATGTCCGCCAGGTACTGGCAAACTGCGCCAAGGAAGACGACGCGGCACGAACCCAGGCCCAGCGACTGGCGCTGTGGGTGCAGGGTCTGGCGGCGCTGGTCCTGATCGTGTGCCTGGCCCTGCATGTGGCCGAGGTGGGCCTGATCGGCCTGATGGTGATCGTGCTCATCACCGCCTTCACCGGCATCAACGACGAGCACCGCCTGGGCCGAGCGTTCCAGGACGCCATGCCGTTCACCGCACTGTTGGTGGTGTTCTTCGCGGTGGTAGCTGTGATCCACCAGCAGCAGTTGTTCACCCCTCTCATCGAATGGGTGCTGGCCCTGCCGGCCGAGCAACAGCCGGGCATGCTGTACCTGGCCAACGGGGTGCTGTCGGCCATCAGCGACAACGTGTTCGTCGCTACCATCTACATCACCGAGGTCAAGCAGGCCTTCCTCCAGGGCAGCATGAGCAAGGAACACCTCGAAACCCTGGCCGTGGCGATCAACACCGGCACCAACCTGCCCAGTGTCGCCACGCCCAACGGGCAGGCCGCGTTCCTGTTCTTGCTGACCTCGTCGATTGCACCGCTAGTGCGGCTGTCGTACGGGCGCATGGTCTGGATGGCGCTGCCGTATACCTTGGTGATGGGCGGTCTGGGCTGGTGGGCGGTGACCTACTGGCTGTGATCGTCAGCCGCACTTTTGCCCGTGCCGCGCGGTCGAAATTCACGTCCCCCTTGCAAGGAGTTTGATCATGGCTCTGCGTACCGCCCTGCTTCTATCCTGTATCAGCCTGGCACTGGTCGGTTGCGCCGGCTCCGCCGATGAAGCGCGCAACCCACCCACCACTCAGCAGGTCGACCTGCAGCGCTATCAAGGCACCTGGTACGAGCTGGCTCGGTTGCCGATGTTCTTCCAGCGCAACTGCGTGAAGTCCCAGGCGCACTATGCCCTGCGCGAAGACGGCCGCATCGATGTGACCAATGTCTGCCAGGAAAAGGACGGGCAGACCAATGCAGCCCACGGCACCGCCGAGCCCCAGCAAGCCGGCAAGACCGACAAGCTGTGGGTGCGCTTCGACAACTGGTTCAGCCGCCTGGCGCCGAACCTGACCAAGGGCCAGTACTGGGTGCTGTACCACGACGCGGACTATCGCGTGGCGCTGGTCGGCCACCCCAATCGCGAGTACCTCTGGCTGCTGTCACGGACCGAAACGGTCAGCGACCAGACCCGTGAACGCTTGCTGAGCATCGCCCGTGAACAAGGCTATGACACCAGCAAGCTGATCTGGCGCCAGCAGTGAGCCGCTTGAGGGCGCCATTGGCCTACAATGGCGCCCCCAAGCGTTAAGGAATTCGCCATGGACCTGCAGTTTCTGGGCACCTCGGCCGGCGTGCCCACCAAGGCCCGCAATGTCAGCGCCACTGCCGTCATCGAGGCCAGCGGTCGGCGCTGGTATCTGGTCGATTGCGGCGAAGGCACCCAGCATCGCCTCTTGCATTCGCCCCTTTCGTTGCGCGACCTGAGCGGCATCTTCATCACCCATGTGCACGGCGACCATTGCTTCGGCTTACCGGGGTTGCTGGCCAGTGCCGGAGTGAGCGGGCGCAGCGAGCCGCTCGACCTCGTGCTGCCCGCTGCGCTGCATGAGTGGCTGCGCCTGAGCCTGACAGCCAGCGACAGCTACCTGCCTTTCGAGTTGCGCCTGCATGCGCTGGAGGGCTTCTGCGGCTGGCGCAATGCGGTGCTGCAAGTGGAGACCGTGCAGCTGTCGCACCGGGTGCCCAGCGTCGGTTATGTGTTCAGCGAGCTGAACCCGGAACCCCGCCTGGATATCCCGCGCTTGGAAGCCGATGGCGTGGCGCGGGGGCCGTTGTGGGGGGAACTGGCCAGGGGCCAGAACGTGGTGCATGAAGGCCGGACCTTGCAGGCTGCCGACTACCTGCGCGCTTCACGTCCGCCACGGCGGGTGATCGTCTGCGGCGATAACGACCGTCCTGAATTGCTCGCCGAGGTCGCCCGCGACGTGGATGTGCTGGTACACGAGGCCACGTTCACCGAGCCGGTCGTCGCCCGCTCCGGCCTGACCTGGGGCCACAGCACGGCAGCCCAGGTGGCGCGCTTCGCCGAACTGGCCGGGGTGCGCAACCTGGTGCTGACCCACTTCAGCGCCCGTTACCCAAGCCTGGAGAGCATTGCTCAGGAAGCCCAGGCGCATTACCGGGGCAACTTGACGCTGGCGCGGGACCTGCAGCGCTATCACCTGGATCGCGACGGATGCCTGGTCGCGGCTCAAACGTAGTCGCCCGCCCCTGAAGCAGCCCGGTCGCGCACAGGACACTGGGCCCGATGCAGGTTGAGTGCGGTGTTGATGATGCCGATATGGCTGAACGCCTGGGGGTAGTTGCCCAGCATGCGCTTGCCCGCCGGGTCGTACTGCTCGGCCAGCAGCCCCACGTCGTTGCACAAGCCCAGCAGGCGCTCGTATAGCGCCTGGGCCTGTTGCTGGCGGCCAAGCAGCACGTAGACATCCGCCAACCAGAACGAACAGACCAGAAAGGTACCTTCGCCTGGGGTCAGGCCATCGCTGCAGCTGTCGGTGTCGTAGCGCAACAGCAGGCCGTTCTTCAGCAGGCGCTGCTCGATCTGCGCCAGAGTCTCGACGAAACGAGGGTCGTGGGCAGGAAGAAAGCCGGTCAGGGCGATCTGCAACAGGCTGGCATCAATCTCGTCGGAACCGTAGGCCTGCACGAAATACCGCCCCGTGGCGTCCAGGCCGTGACTGCAGACCTCGTGGTGAATCTGGTCGGCGATCTGCCGATAGTGTCGTCCCTGCTCGCGGCCCTCTTCGGTGGTCTCGGCCAGGCCTGCGGCCCGGTCGAACGCGACCCAGGCCATGACTTTCGAGTGCACGAACTGCTGAGGGCCACCCCGCACTTCCCAGATGCCTTCGTCCGGCTCGCGCCAGATGCGCTCCAGGTACGGCAGGATCAAACGGGCGATGGAGGCGCTGCGTGGATGACGCGGCAGGCCTCCCTTGATCGCCTGGCTCATGGCATCGGCCAGCTCGCCGAAGATATCCAGTTGCAGTTGCTGGGCCGCGGCGTTGCCTACGCGTACCGGTTGCGAGTGCTCGTAGCCGGCAAGCCAGGGCAACTCGAACTCATGCAGGTCGCGCTCACCCGCCAGGCCGTACATGATCTGCATCTGCTCGGCGTTGCCGGCCACCGAGCGCAGCAACCACTCGCGCCAGGCCTGGGCTTCATCGAAATAGCCCAGGTTCATGAACGCCAGCAAGGTCATGGTGGCATCGCGCAGCCAGCAGAAGCGGTAGTCCCAGTTGCGCTCGCCACCCACCCGCTCGGGCAGCGAGGTGGTCACGGCGGCCACGATGCCGCCGGTCGGTGCGTAGGTCATGGCCTTGAGGGTCAGCAACGAGCGTCGCACCCCGGCACTGTAGGGGCCGACGTCCGGGCATCGGGCGGCGAAAGCCTGCCACTGGGCGATGGTCTGCTCCAATGCACGCTCGATGTTGCAGTCCGGTTGCACCGGCAGATGCGAAGGTTGATGGCGCAGGCTGAACACCTGACGCTCGCCGGCACTGACGCGAAACCGCGCCACGGTGTGGTGATCCATACCGTGGGCCTCGACCGTGCTGCACAACAGCAAACGGTCGGGACCGGCGACGGCGCTGAGGGTCAGCGGGTCGAGCTTTTCCACCCAGGGCACGCTGCGCCCGTAGTCGAAGCGCATCACCAGATCCATTTCGAAGTTGATCTCGCCCGACAGGCCCTCGACGATGCGCACCACCGAATTGACCTCGCCCAGCGGCATCAGGTCGAGCACCCGGGCACGGCCACCGGCGGTGACCCAGGTAGTTTCCAGCACCAGTGTGTCGTCCAGGTAGCGGCGCGTGCTGCGCTCGACGTCATCGCTGGGCGCCAGACGCCAACGGCCGTTTTCCTCATTGCCGAGCAACGCTGCGAATACCGCCGGAGCGTCGAAGCGCGGCAGGCACAGCCAGTCGAGGGAGCCGTCACGGCTGACCAGGGCGGCACTGCGGCAATTGCCGAGCAAGGCGTAGTCTTCGATTGGAGCAGGCATCGAGTCTCCTTGGTTGAATGCCGGGGATGGCGGGCATCAGCTGCGGTTACGGCCCAATGGCTGCCACTCGCGCTTGTCCTTGGCCAGAAGGTCGTCGGCCGCCTTCGGCCCATCTTGCCCGGCGGGGTATTCATGCACCTCACCGCCCTTGGCCCAGGCCTGCAGGAACGGCTGCACCGCGCGCCAGCCGTTCTCGATGTTGTCGGCCCGCTGGAACAAGGTCTGGTCGCCGGTCAAGCAGTCGTAGATCAGGGTTTCGTAGCCGGTGGCCGGGGTCATGTTGAAGTAGTCCTTGTAGGCGAACCCCAGCTCGACGTTTTCCACCACCACTTCAGGCCCCGGCCGCTTGGCCTGAATGGCGAAAGCCATGCCCTCGTCGGGCTGGATCTGAATCCTCAGGAAGTTGGGCTTGGGTCGCTCCAGGGCCGACTGGCGGAACTGGGCATAGGGTGCCGGCTTGAAGCAGATGACGATCTCGGTGTCGCGCACGCTCATGCGCTTGCCGGTACGCAAGTAGAACGGCACCCCGGCCCAGCGCCAGTTGTCGATCATCACCTTGAGCGCCACGTAGGTTTCGGTCTGGCTGTCGGCTGCCACGTTGGGCTCCTGGCGATAACCGGGCAGACGCTTGCGCCCCTGCTTGCCGGCGCTGTATTGACCGCGCACGGAGTTTTTCAGCGCCATGGTCGGCGACCAGGGGCGCACCGCGCCGATGACCTTGGCCTTTTCACTGCGCACGGCATCGGCGGCGAACGCCGCCGGTGGCTCCATGGCCACCATCGCCAGCAACTGGAACAGGTGATTGGGCACCATGTCGCGCAGCGCGCCGGTGCTGTCGTAGAACGCGCCGCGGGTCTCCACACCGACGGTTTCGGCGGCGGTGATCTGCACGTGGTCGATGTAGTGGTTGTTCCAGAACGACTCGAACAGGCCGTTGGAAAAACGGCTTACCAGGATGTTCTGCACCGTTTCCTTGCCCAGGTAGTGGTCGATGCGGTAGATCTGCCGCTCGCCCATGACCTTCAACAGGCAGGCATTGAGCGCCTCGGCACTGGCCAGGTCGGTGCCGAAGGGTTTTTCCACCACCACCCGGCGAAAACCCCCTGCGGACTCATCGAGCAGGCCAGCCTGGCCCAGGCGCTGGGCCACTTCAGGAAAGAACCGCGGCGCGGTGGCCAGGTAGAAAATCGCGTTGCCATGGCGGGTGGCATCGATGCGCTTGGCCAGAGCGGCATAGGTCTCGGGGTCGAGGAAGTCGCCGGTCTGGTAGTCCAGGCACTTGGCCAACCGCGCCCAGCGTTTCTCGTCCAGGCACTTGCCGGCGCAGTCACCAGCCTGATCGCGCTCGCGCATGAAGCCATACAGGTGCTCGACGAACCCCTCGCGGTCCGAGGCGTTGTGGTCGACGCCGACGATACGCAGGTTGCGATCCAGCAGGCCGTCGCGGCTGAGGTTGTACAGCGCCGGCATCAGCAGGCGCTTGACCAGGTCGCCGCTGGCGCCGAACAGGAACAGCGTGCACGGCGGCGCAGTGGGCGGCTTGCGTGGATTCATTCGGCTTTCTTCTCGACGTGGCCGCCAAAGCCCAGGCGCATGGCCGAAAGGATCTTGTCGCCGTAGGTGCCCTGCTGCTGGCGCGAGCGGAAGCGGGCGAACAAGGCACTGGACAGCACCGGCACCGGCACGGCCTGCTCGACGGCAGCATCGATGGTCCAGCGTCCTTCGCCGCTGTCGGACACCGAACCACTGAACTGTGTCAGTTGTGGATCGGCCACCAGGGCATCGGCGGTGAGGTCGAGCAGCCAGGAGGTCACCACACTGCCTCGGCGCCAGACTTCAGCGATTTCAGCCACATTGAGGTCGAAGCGCTGGTCCTCCGGCAGTTCGTTGCCGCCTTTGCTGCGCAGCAGGTCGAAGCCTTCGGCATAGGCCTGCATCAGGCCGTACTCGATGCCGTTGTGCACCATCTTCACGTAGTGCCCGGCACCGGGCGGTCCGGCATGGATGTAGCCGTGCTCGGCGCGCTGGTGCTCGCCCTCGCGCCCCTGGGTGCGAGGAATGTCGCCAACACCTGGGGCCAAGGCCTTGAACAAGGGCTCCAGGCGCTCGAACACGTCCTTCTCGCCCCCGATCATCATGCAGTAGCCCCGTTCCAGACCCCACACTCCCCCGGAGGTACCGACGTCGAGGTAATGCAAGCCGCGTGTGGCCAGCTCGCCCGCCCGGCGGACGTCGTCCTTGTAGAAGGTGTTACCGCCGTCGATGATCGCATCGCCCGGCTCCAGCAGCTCGGCCAGCTGGGCGATGGTCTGCTCGGTCGGCTCGCCCGCCGGCAGCATCACCCACACCGCGCGCGGTGCCTTGAGCTTCTGCACCAGCGCGCCCAGGTCGTGCGCGCCCTGGGCGCCTTCGCCCTCCAGCGCGGTCACCGCGTCACGGCTGCGATCATGGACCACGGTGCGGTGGCCGGCGCGCATCAAGCGCCTTGCGATATTGCCGCCCATGCGGCCCAGCCCGACGATTCCCAGTTGCATGAGCCGATGCTCCCCTTTCACGAAAAATTAGATGACAACACAGTTCAGGTTTTCAGATTAGTCCAGCGTACCGCACGAGGGTTCAGCGACGAACGGCGAGACAACCATAAACAAAAAAGTTCCCATCGCCTTGGAAAGAATTCACAATGCGCGCCGCATGAAGCGTCTAAGCTTCAACTGTCACCAGCCAAAACCGCGAGGTGTATTCATGGGTACCTACATGCCTGCCACTCCAACCCAGACCCTCTATGTCTCCGTGCGCCGCGACGAACTGCGTCAGTTGAAGGATGAGCGTGACCAGTTGCGCCTTCAAGTCGCCCAGCTGAGCATGCTGCTGGAGCAAAAGCGCGCTGACGACAAATCCGTCAGCCTGTAAGTAACCTCCCCTCCTGCGTGGGAGCTGCCCTGGCTCCCACCCGACCGCAGCGCCTCCCTGCAGTAAACCGCCGTAACTGAAGACGATTCACGAATTCGGAAGTCCCCACTACCCGGCGCTACTGAGCGTGGGATCGCGGGTCAGACGGGCGAACGCCGCCTGCGACCGGTGAATGTATCTATTTGTGTACGAACTGCAACCGGACACACAACTCGGCAACAGCTGCCCACGGCAGACACAGACGGGATACAGCGTTCCTCTTTACTGGCTGGCATCAACCGCACCGATGCCCACGCAAGGAGACGCACGATGTTCGCCAGCCACCCCACCACCGCCCCGTCCGCGCCACGCCGCCTGACCCGCGCAGCCCTATTCGCCTGTGCCCTGTTGCCGCTCGGCCTGGCCGCCACCGGCAGCACGTTGGCAGCATCCGCAGCTCCCACGGTCTCGTCCAGCAGCCAGGACACCTTCGGCCCGCTCAAGCACATCAAGGCCGGCGTGCTGGATGTGGCCTACGTCGAGCAGGGGCCGGCCGATGGCCCGGTGGTGATTCTGCTGCATGGTTGGCCATACGATATCCATAGCTTCCAGGAGGTCGCCCCAACCCTGGCCGCCAAGGGCTACCGGGTGCTGGTGCCGTATGTGCGCGGTTATGGCCAGACCCGTTTTCTCTCCGCGCAGACCCCGCGCAATGCTCAGCCTGCGGCACTGGCCAGCGACCTGATCGCGTTCATGGACGCCCTGCATGTGCAGCGCGCCGTGCTCGCCGGTTTCGACTGGGGTGCACGCACCGCCGACATCGTCGCGGCGCTTTGGCCGGAACGGGTCAAGGCCCTGGTGTCGGTCAGCGGTTACCTGATCAGCAGCCAGGAAGCCGCCAAGGCACCGCTGCCACCGAGTGCCGAATTGCAGTGGTGGTACCAGTACTATTTCGCCACCGCCCGAGGCCAGGCCGGCTATGCCGCCAACCGTCACGCCTTCGCCAAGCTCATCTGGCAGATCGCCTCGCCCAAGTGGGCATTCGACGATGCCACTTTCGAACGCAGCGCCAAGGCCCTGGACAATCCCGACCAGGTCGCCATCACCGTGCACAACTACCGTTGGCGCCTGGGCCTGGCCCAGGGCGAAGCGCAGTACGACCCGCTGGAAGCCAAATTGGCCAAGCTGCCGAGCATCAGCGTGCCGTCCATCACCCTCGAAGGCGATGCCAACGGCGCCCCACATCCGCCAGCCGAGGCCTATGCCCAGCGTTTCAGCGGCAAGTACGAATACCGCCTGATCGCCGGCGGCATCGGCCATAACCTGCCGCAAGAGGCGCCGCAGGCCTTCGCCAAGGCAGTGGTGGACGCAGATCATCTTTGAACGGCAAGGCGCAGCAACCGGGTCAATTGCTACAGCAAGTTTCACCTGCCAGGCGAAACTCTTCGCGCACGATCCGTGCGGGCCTGGCGGGTGAAGCACCCATTCCATTTCAGCGCGGCCCAGGACTACCGGGGCCTGCGTTTCTTCGCTCAGATTCACGAACGGAAACAGATCTCACACCTGAATGTAGGAATGGTTAACCTACCGCTGTAGGCCGGATGACCAACTTGCGAAATGCCTGTATGAAACCCCAGTTCCGAGCCCGACTTTCGAGCTGTTAGGGTCCGCGCTTCCTACAACGGCACGGATGCCCACGGCAAAGAGAAACAACATGGAACATTTTCACGAAGCAGCACGCGGGCTGCAGAAAACCCTGCTGGACCTGCGCCGCTCCCGCGACCGCCTGCTGGCGGATGGCGAACTGGAAAAAGCCGCGGCGCTTGGCCTGCAGATCAGGCAGATGGAGCAGATGCTGAGCAACCTGCCGCCAGCGCTGCGGCCAGCGACCTTGCAGTAAACCTCCGACGCGCTCGTCCGCTCAGCGCCAGCCCTCCAGGCGCATGGTCGCCCGTACCAGGCGCTGCTCTTCCTGTTCGATCTCGCGCAAGTTGTCGCGAATGCTGTGGATGTGCTCCTTGGCTGCCCGCTGCGCCTGTTCCGGCAGTTGCTCCATCACCGCGTGGTACAGGCGAGCGTGCTGGCGGTCGATCTGGCGTTTTTGCGCCGGCCGGCAGTAAAGGTTGTTGACCGAGGCGAACACGGTGCTCAAGGTCAGGTCGCTGAGGGTCTGCAGGGTGTGAACCAGCACCGGGTTGTGCGAGGCCTCGCTGATCGCCCGGTGGAACGCATGGTCGAGCCGCGCCTGCTCGCGGGGATCGTGCGGCTGCGCATCCTCATGGGCGGCCAGCATGTCGTCGTAGCGGCGTTTGATCAGCAGCCGGTCGACCTCGGTGGCACGTAGCGCGGCCAGACGAGCCGACTCGCCTTCGAGCAAAGCCCGCACCTCGAGCAGGTCGAACAAGGTGCGCGGCTGGGAACTGAACAGGTGCATCAGCGGCGTGGCATTGTCGGCGCGAGTCAGGTCGGCGACATAGGAACCGCGACCATGCTCGGTTTCGACGATGCCCCGGCCCCTGAGCACGCGCAACCCTTCGCGAAGCGCCGAACGCGAGCAGCCCAGCTTCTCCACCAGGCGTCGTTCCGATGGCAAGGCCTGACCCACCTTGATCACGCCGTCGACGATCAACTTCTCGATTCGCTCTGCGACCTGGTCGGCGACCTGGACCCTTTCTTGTTTCGTGTGCGGCGAACTGGACATCGCAACCTCTTGTTCACTGGTAGGACCAGTTGTCAGTGGGCAAGGCGCTTTCATCAAGATCCTAGCCCCGAAAGCCCCCAAGCATCCACCTCTTCACCTGACAGCAGGAAAAAAGTGGTAGGACCAGTGAACCCGCCCCTCGACGTCAGCTGTCCCAGGCCGCAGTCTCGAAGACGTTCAGCGTGGAGCCGCAGACCTTGGTCTGGGCTCGTCATAACAAAACACAAAAGCGAGCACCATGAACATTCTCTACGACGAGCGCGTCGACGGCGCGCTCCCCCGGGTGGACAAGGCAATGCTGCTCGATCGCCTGCGCTCGGCCCTGCCCGACCTGGAGATCCTGCACACCCTCGAAGACCTGCGTCCCTACGAGTGCGACGGCCTGTCGGCCTATCGCGTGGTGCCGCTGCTGGTGGTGCTGCCCGAACGCCTCGAACAGGTGCAGGCGCTGCTCAAGCTGTGCCACGCGCTGAACGTGCCGGTGGTGGCACGCGGTGCCGGTACCGGGCTGTCCGGCGGCGCGCTGCCGCTCGAACAAGGCATCCTGTTGGTCATGGCACGCTTCAATCGCATTCTCGAAATCAATCCCGAAGGCCGCTTCGCCCGCGTTCAACCTGGGGTACGCAACCTGGCCATCTCCCAGGCGGCAGCGCCCCATGGCCTGTACTACGCGCCCGATCCTTCCTCGCAGATCGCCTGCTCGATCGGCGGCAACGTGGCCGAAAACGCCGGTGGCGTGCACTGCCTGAAATACGGCCTGACCGTACACAACCTGCTGAAGGTGGACATTCTCACCATCGAGGGTGAATGCATGACCCTGGGCAGCGATGCCTTCGACGCGCCGGGCTTCGACCTGCTGGCGCTGTTCACCGGCTCCGAAGGCATGCTCGGCGTGGTCACCGAGGTCACCGTCAAACTGCTACCCAAGCCACAGGTGGCGCGGGTACTGCTGGCCAGCTTCGACTCGGTGGAAAAAGCCGGGCGAGCGGTGGCCGACATCATCAGCGCCGGGATTATCCCCGGTGGTCTGGAGATGATGGACAACCTGTCGATCCGCGCCGCCGAAGACTTCATCCACGCCGGCTACCCGGTGGACGCTGCGGCCATCCTGCTCTGCGAGCTCGATGGCGTGGAGGCCGATGTGGAGGACGATTGCCAGCGGGTCGAGGCAGTGCTCAAGGCTGCCGGGGCCACCGACGTGCGCCTGGCCTGCGACGAGGCCGAACGGGCGCGGTTCTGGGCCGGGCGCAAGAACGCCTTCCCCGCCGTCGGACGCATCTCGCCGGACTACTACTGCATGGACGGCACCATTCCGCGCCGGGCCCTGCCCGAGGTGCTCACCGGTATCAGCACGCTGTCGGAAACGTTCGGTCTGCGGGTGGCCAACGTATTCCATGCCGGCGACGGCAACATGCACCCGCTGATTCTGTTCGATGCCAACCAGCCCGGCGAACTGGAGCGCGCCGAGGCCCTGGGCGCTCGCATCCTCGAACTGTGCGTAGCGGTGGGCGGCAGCATCACCGGCGAGCACGGCGTGGGCCGCGAGAAGATCAACGCGATGTGCGCGCAGTTCAGCAGCGACGAACTGACCCTGTTCCATGCCGTCAAGCACGCCTTCGACCCCCAGGGCCTGCTCAACCCTGGCAAGAACATTCCGACCCTGCACCGTTGCGCTGAGTTCGGCTCGATGCACGTGCACCACGGCCAACTGCCGTTCCCTGAACTGGAGCGCTTCTGATGCGACACGATCACGACGCCAGCGTGGCGCTGCTGGAGCAGGTCAACCAGGCGCTCAACGAACGCACCCCGCTGCGCATCCAGGGCGGCAACAGCAAGGCCATGCTCGGCCGCCCGGTCCAGGGCGAGGTGCTCGACACCCGCGTGCACCGCGGCATCGTCAGCTACGACCCGACCGAACTGGTGCTCACTGCCCGAGCCGGTACGCCGTTGGCGGAAATCGAAGCGGCGTTGCAGGCCCAGGGGCAGATGCTGCCTTTCGAGCCACCGCACCTGGGCCCTGAGGCGACCCTGGGCGGCATGGTCGCCGTGGGCCTGTCCGGCCCTCGTCGGCCATGGGCCGGTTCGACCCGCGACTATGTGCTGGGCACCCGGGTGATCACTGGCCACGGCAAGTTGTTGCGCTTTGGCGGCGAGGTGATGAAGAACGTCGCCGGCTATGACCTGTCACGCTTGATGGCCGGCAGTTTCGGCTGTCTGGGGCTGCTGGTCGAGGTGTCGCTGAAGGTGCTGCCCAAGCCACGCGCGTGCCACAGTCTGCGCTTGCCGATGGATGCCCATCAGGCCCTGGGCGAGCTGGCCGAATGGGGTCAGCAGCCGATCCCGATCAGCGCCGCCTGCCACGACGGCGAGGCCCTGCACCTGCGCCTGGAGGGCGGCGAAGGTTCGGTGGCTTCAGCCGTCGACCGGCTCGGCGGCCAGGCACTGGACAGCCGGTACTGGGCCGAACTGCGCGAGCAACGCCTGGGCTTCTTCGCCGGCGACGAACCGCTGTGGCGGCTGTCGCTGCCGAACAACACGCCGCTGCTGAACCTGCCGGGCAGACAGTTGCTCGACTGGGCCGGCGCCCAGCGCTGGCTGAAGTCCGATGCCCCGGCGCAGACCATTCGCGCGGCTGCGGCCCAGGTCGGAGGTCACGCGACCTTGTTCCGCCAGGACCCGGAGCCTTTCCAACCACTGGCCGAACCGCTGTTGCGCTATCACCGCAACCTCAAGCAGCAACTCGACCCCCAGGGCATCTTCAACCCTGGCCGTCTGTACGCCGACGTCTGAGAGCGCGCCATGCAAACCGATCTGAGCGATTACGCCAAAAGCCTTCCTCGCGCCGAGGAAGCCGAACGCATTCTGCGTTCGTGTGTGCACTGCGGTTTCTGCACCGCCACCTGCCCGACCTACCAGTTGCTCGGCGACGAACTGGACGGGCCGCGCGGGCGCATCTACCTGATCAAGCAGGTGCTCGAAGGCCAGGAGGTGACCGCCAAGACGCAAAGCCACCTAGACCGCTGCCTGACCTGTCGCAACTGCGAAACCACCTGCCCTTCGGGCGTGGAGTACCACAGCCTGCTGGACATCGGCCGTGCGGTGGTCGAGGAAAAGGTCCCGCGCCCGTTCGGCCAGCGCCTGCTGCGCGAAGGTCTGCGCAGCGTGGTGCCCCGGCCTGCGCTGTTCAAGGCCTTCACGCAGACCGCCAAGGCGTTGCGCCCGCTGTTACCACACACCCTGCAAGCCAAGCTGCCGCGCCATGCACCGCCAGCCAAGCCGCGCCCGCAGCGTCAGCATGCGCGTCAGGTGCTGATGCTCGAAGGCTGCGTGCAACCGAGCCTGTCGCCCAATACCAATGCCGCCGCCGCCCGTGTGCTCGACCGCCTGGGCATCTCGGTGACCGCGGCGCGGGAGGCCGGTTGCTGCGGCGCGGTGGACTATCACCTCAACGCTCAGGACAAAGGCCTCGATCGGGCCCGGCGCAACATCGACGCCTGGTGGCCGGCGATCGAAGCCGGTGCCGAAGCCATCGTGCAGACCGCCAGCGGCTGCGGCGCCTTCGTCCGTGACTACGGCCACCTGCTCGCCGGCGATCCGGCCTATGCCGCCAAGGCGGCCAAGGTCAGCGCCCTGGCCCGCGACCTGGTCGAGGTCCTGCGCGAAGAGCCCCTGGAAAACCTCGGCGTGCACGCCGATCAGCGCCTGGCGTTTCATTGCCCGTGCACCCTGCAACATGCGCAAAAGCTCGGCGGCGCCGTCGAGGGTGTACTGGGCCGGCTAGGCTTCAGTCTCACGGCAGTGCCTGACGGCCACCTGTGCTGCGGCTCGGCCGGCACCTATTCGCTGACTCAGCCGGCGCTCTCGCGACAACTGCGGGACAACAAGCTCAACGCGCTGGAAAGCGGTAATCCGCAGGTGATCGTCACCGCCAACATCGGTTGCCAGACCCACCTCGACAGCGCTGGGCGCACGCCGGTGCGCCATTGGATCGAACTGGTGGAAGAAGCCCTTATCTAGGAGATGACCATGCAACGCAAAGCCGTACTGGAACACACCGACGTCACTCGCATCCTTGCCGCTGCCCGCGACGAGGCGCAACGCAACCAGTGGAAAGTGTCGATTGCCGTGGTCGACGACGGCGGCCACCCTCTGGCCCTGGAACGCCTGGATGGCTGCGCGCCGATCGCCGCCTACATCGCCACCGAGAAGGCCCGCAGCGCCGCCCTGGGTCGGCGCGACACCAAAGGCTACGAAGAGATGGTCAACGGTGGCCGCACCGCCTTCGTCAGCGCCCCACTGCTCACCTCGCTCGAAGGTGGCCTGCCGGTCGTGGTCGATGGCCAGGTGATCGCCGCAGTCGGGGTCTCCGGGGTCAAGGCCGAGCAGGATGCACAAGTGGCCGCCGCCGGCATCGCTGGGCTTTGAGCGCGGCAGGTTTGATGCCTGACGTAAGGCGTGCGGCGGCTGTGCGATCGAGCGCCCCTCAGCGAACCGCTTCGTACGTCAGATCCAGGCACTTGCGCGCCTTGTCCACCAACTCATCGACCTCCTCAATGCTGATCACCAACGGCGGCGCGATGATCATGGTGTCGCCCACGGCGCGCATGACCAGCCCATTGTCGAAGCAATGCTGTCGGCAGATCATGCCCACCCCTTTACCTTGATAACGGGCACGCGAGGCCTTGTCCTTGACCAGCTCGATCGCCCCGAGCATGCCCAGACCACGCACCTCGCCCACCAGCGGATGATCGGCCAACGTGCGCAGGCGCTGCTGCAGATAAGGAGCGATTTTCTCGTGTACCTGCTCGATGATTTTCTCATCCCGCAGGATGCGCAGGTTCTCCAACCCTACCGCCGCTGCTACCGGATGCCCGGAATAGGTGAAGCCGTGGTTGAAGTCGCCCCCCTCGGCGATGACCCTGGCCACCTCGTCGCGCACGATCACACCGCCCATGGGGATGTAACCGGAGGTCAGGCCCTTGGCGATGGTCATCAGGTCGGGCTTGAGGTCGTAGTAGTCCGAGCCGAACCACTCGCCGGTGCGACCGAACCCGCAGATCACCTCGTCGGCGACGAACAGGATGTCGTACTTGGCGAGGATTTCCTTGATCTTCGGCCAGTAGGTCTGGGGTGGGATGATCACGCCGCCGGCGCCCTGGATCGGCTCGGCGATGAAGGCGGCGACGTTCTCCACCCCGACTTCGAGGATCTTGGCTTCCAACTGCTCGGCCGCCCACACGCCGAAGTCGGCTTCGCTCATGTCGCCGCCCTCGCCGTACCAGTATGGCTGCGGGATATGCACGATGTCCGGAAGCGAGCCACCCTGCTGGTGCATGCCGCTCATGCCACCCAGGCCGGCGCCGGCGACGGTGGAGCCGTGGTAGCCGTTGATGCGACCGATGATGACCTTCTTGTGCTTCTGACCCTTGATCGCCCAATAGTGGCGAACCATGCGCAGTACGGTGTCGTTGCCTTCGGAGCCTGAGCCGGTGAAGAACACGTGGTTCATGCCGGCCGGGGCCACATCGGCAATCGCCTTGGCCAGCTCCAATGCTGGCGGGTGGGCGGTCTGGAAGAACAGGTTGTAGTACGGCAGTTGGCGCATCTGCTGGCTGGCGACCTCGGCCAGCTCGTCACGGCCATAGCCGACCGCCACGCACCACAAGCCAGCCATGCCATCGAGGATCTTGTTGCCTTCGCTGTCCCACAGGTACACGCCCTTGGCCGAGGTGATGATGCGCGGCCCCTTTTCGGCCAACTGTTTGACGTCGCTGAAC
Organism: Pseudomonas putida; assembly: GCF_004357765.1. Lineage (GTDB taxonomy): Bacteria > Pseudomonadota > Gammaproteobacteria > Pseudomonadales > Pseudomonadaceae > Aquipseudomonas > Aquipseudomonas putida_U. The sequence continues at coordinate 16,556 of NZ_SMTE01000012.1, forward strand.
GGCGCCAGGTGGTGGTCACGGCTCAGGGCCTGCCAGGCCAGGGTCTGCGAATGTTGTTCACTCATTGACTTCACTCCATCACGTAGTCTTGTCGTTGTAAAAGTGGATTGTTCAGGCGGACTTCAAGAGCATCTGGCGCAGTACCGAGCGCTGCCGGCAGGCCTTGCCGAAGGACTGGAACAGGGTCAGGTAATGCGGGTTATCCATGACCTGATACTCAGGGTGCCATTGCACGGCGAGGGCAAAACCTTTGCTGTTGTGCACCGAGACCGCCTCCACCAAGCCATCAGGCGCCCGTGCCTCCACCCTCAACCCGGGGGCCAGTACGTCGATGCCCTGGCCGTGGATGGAGTTGACGTCGATGACCGCCGGCAAGCCCATGCGGTCGAGCAGCCCGCCCGGTTCGATATGCATCGGGTGGCGCGGACCGTACTGACGCTCGATGGGTTCGCCCTTGACCTCGCGGTGATCCATGAACACGCCGGTTTCGTGGACTTTCTGGTGCAAGGTGCCGCCCAATGCCACGTTCATTTCCTGCAAGCCGCGACAGATACCGAGCACCGGCACACCGGCGGCGATGGCCGCACGCATCAGCGCCAGCGTGGTGGCGTCGCGGAGCGGGTCGTGCTGGGTACCGGCTGCGCTGGCCTGGCCGTTGTAGTGCAGCGGCTCGATGTTGGAAGGCGAACCGGTGAAAATCAGCCCGTCCACCACCTCGAGGATGTCGTCGCAGTCGATCAGCTCGGCGAGGCTGGGAATCACGATGGGCAGGCCGCACGCCGCCGTGGCCGCCGCGCGCGCGTACTTCTCGCTGATGGTCTGGGTCGCATGCTGCTCGATCACGCGGGTGCATGCAGTGATGCCGATAACGGGCACACGGGGCATATCTTCCTCCGGCAAATCCATGTTGCAAGTGGTGTTGAAATAGATGAGAAGCGCTCGTTGCCAGGCCAGTGCCTACAAGAACCAGCGGTACTCGCGCGCATCGATGTGATGCATGAAGTCCAGTTGTTCCTGGTACTTGTTTTCGCAATAGACCATCACGAACTCACTGCCCAAGCCCTGGTTGATCACCGGGTGGTGCCGCATGGCGGCCAGGGCGCTAAGGGCATCCTTGGGAAAGTCGATGCCGCTCTGGCGGTCGTCGTTGAGCGGCGCGATGGGTTCGACGGCGCGCTCCAGGCCGTGCTCCATGCCGGTGAGAATGGCCGCCAGCACCAGGTACGGGTTGGCATCGGCGCCGGCCAGGCGGTGCTCGATGCGCAGGTTGCGCGGGTCGGATTCAGGGATGCGGATGCACGCATCGCGGTCCTCGAAGCCCCAACTGGCCTTGCTCGCGGCATTGACCATGGCGCCGTAGCGGCGGTAGGCATTGTGGTTGGGGGCGAAGATCGGCATGCAGTGCGGCAGCAGTTCCAGGCACCCCGCCACCGCATGGCGCAGCTTGCGCTGCTCGGCGTCGGCCAGCAGGTTGTTGCCGGCCTCATCGTACAGGCTCACATGCACATGCATACCGCTGCCCGGTGCTTCCAGGTAAGGCTTGCTCATGAAGCTGGCGCGGTAGCCGTGCTTCATGGCGATCCCCCGGGTGCTGCGGCAGAACAACGCCGAGCTGTCTGCTGCGGCGAGGGCATCGTCGCTGTGGGCGAAGTTGATCTCGAACTGGCCCGGGCCCAGCTCGGCAGTGATGACGTTGGCCGGCACGCCTTGCTCGTTGGCGCCCTCGACCATCTCGTGGAGCACCTCGGAAAAGCGCGACAGCCGCTCGATGTGCATGTTCGGTTGGTCGTCCGGGTCGTCGGTCGCGGTGTCACGCGGGAACTGCGGCAGGCCGTTGTCGAGCTTGCGGTCGAACAGGTAGAACTCGAGCTCGAACGCCACCACCGGGCGAATGCCGCGACTGGCCAGGCGCTCGAGCACGCGCACCAGCACTTCGCGGGGTTCGAACTCGATAGGGTTGGCGGTGCCATCGGAGGTGATCAGCATCTGCGCCAGGGGTGCCTTTTCCCAGCGCACCGGCTTCAGGGTGCCCGGCACCAGGCGCCGCACGGCATCCGGATCGCCGTCGGCGAAGCAATAGTCAGCGATCGGGTACAGGCCCCCTTGGGTGCCCAACAGGACGCAGTTCTGCGGCAACTTCAGCGGCGTGCCGGAGGCGACTTTTTCCAGCATGTCCATGGGATAGCGCTTGCCGTAGAAATGCCCTGGGATATCCAGCGCAATCAGGTCGACATAGCGTACGTCTGGGTACTGGGCGCGGAATGCGCGCACTTCAGCCAACAGATCCGGAAAGATGACACCCATCTTGGGCCCTCGTGAAATTTTTAGAGTTATTTTTCATGAAAAAATACAGTAAAAATTTCACGAGTCAAGCGCCGCGCATGAGCGGCCTTCGTCGTTACCCCGCGACGCTGCCGATGAAGTTCGCCAGTTCCGCGGATCTCGGGGCGGCGAACACCTCACGCGGGTGGCCGGTCTCGTGCACCTTGCCGTGATGCATGAACACCAGTTTGTCCCCCACCTCCCGGGCGAAGCGCATTTCGTGGGTGACCATGATCAGCGTCATGCCTTCCTTGGCCAGTTGGCGGACCACGCCGAGCACTTCGTTGACCAGTTCCGGATCGAGCGCCGAGGTGATTTCATCGCACAGTAAAACCTTGGGCGACATGGCCAGCGCGCGGGCGATGGCGACGCGTTGTTGCTGCCCGCCGGAGAGGCGATCGGGATAAGCGTCGAACTTGTCGCCAAGCCCGACCCTGGCCAGCATTTGTTGCGCCAACTCGCGGGCCTGGGCCTTGTCGACCTTTTTCACCACCTGAGGTGCGAGCATGACGTTCTCGCCCACGGTCAGGTGGGGGAACAGGTTGAATTGCTGAAACACCATGCCGACCTTCTGGCGCAGCGCGCGCAAATCGGCGCGGCTGGCATCGAGGTATTCGCCATCGACCTCGATCACCCCGTCGCTGATCGATTCCAGACCATTGAGGGTCCGCAGCAAGGTGCTCTTGCCCGAACCGCTGCGGCCGATGATGGCGACCACCTCGCCCTCTTCGATGGTCAGGTCAACGCCTTTGAGCACATGGTGGTCACCGTAGTACTTGTGCAATGCAGACACTCTAAGCAGGGGCATGCAGCCTCCTTTCCAGGTAGCGGGCGCTCAGCGAGAGCGGATAGCAAAGAATGAAATAGCCCACGGCCACCAGGCCGTAGATGAGGAAGGGTTCGAAAGTGGCATTGGCGAGCATGCCGCCGGTCTTGGTCAGCTCGGTGAAACCAATGATCGAGGTCACCGCCGTACCTTTGACCACTTGCACCGAGAAGCCCACGGTGGGTGCGATGGCGATGCGCAGGGCCTGGGGCAGGATCACGTAGCGCAGCTGCTCCAGGCGACTCATGGCCAGGCTGCCGGAGGCCTCCCACTGGCCGCGGGCGATGGACTCGACGCAGCCTCGCCAGATCTCGGCGAGAAACGCGCTGGTGAACAGCGTCAGGGCGATGGCCGCTGCCATCCACGCCGACACATCGATGCCGAACAGGGCAATGCCGAAAAACACCATGAACAGCTGCATGAGCAGCGGCGTGCCCTGGAACAGCTCGATGTAGGCCTTGGCCGCGCCGCGCAGCACGCGATGCTCGGAGATCCGCGCCAGCAGCAGCAACAGGCCGGCGATGCCGCCGCAGACGAACGCCACCAGCGACAGCAACAAGGTCCATTGCAAGCCCACGAGCAGGTTGCGCACGATGTCCCACAAGGTGAAGTCCATTCAACGTCTCCCCATCAGCAGCCGCTGCCCCAGCCAGAGCAGCAACTGACGCACGACGATCGCCATGACCAGGTACAGCGCGGTGGTCAGCAGGTAGGTTTCAAAAGCCCGGAAATTGCGCGACTGGATGAAGTTGGCGGCGAACGACAACTCCTCGGTGGCGATCTGCGAGCACACCGCCGACCCCAGCATGACGATCACGATCTGGCTCGACAGCGCCGGCCAGACCTTGGCCAGCGCCGGCTGCAGGACCACGTGGCGAAACGCCTCGAAGCGGCTCATGGCCAGCGCCGCCGCGGCTTCCAACTGGCCTTTGGGAATGGCCTGGATGCCGGCGCGGATGATCTCGGTGGAATAGGCGCCCAGGTTGATCACCATGGCCAATACCGCGGCCTGCCATTCCGTCAAGAGCACCCCCAGCGACGGCAGGCCGAAGAAGATGAAGAACAACTGGACGATGAACGGCGTGTTGCGGATCAGCTCGACGTACAGGCCGAACAGCGCATCGAACGGCCTCAACCGCCAGGCACGCACGCCGGCACCGACGATGCCGATGGCGACCCCGACCAGGGTGCCGACCAGCGTCAGCTGGAGGGTGAACAAGGCGCCTTTGAGCAACAGGTCGCCCTGGGCCAACACCGGGGCGAAATCGAATTGATAAGCCATGGGTCAACGACTCCCGAGGCCGCTCAGAGATCGGCCGGCAGTGGCTGCTTCAGCCATTTCTCGGCGTTGCGGTTGAGGCTGCCGTCAGCTTTGGCCGCATCGAGGGTGGCATTGACCTTTTCCAGCAAGGCCGGCTCCTGCTTGGCCAGGCCGACATAGACCGGCGAGTCCTTGAGCTTGACCTTCATCACCGGGACCTTGGACGGATTCTTCTCGGCGATGACCGCCATCACCACACTGCCGCTGGCGATCAGGTCGACCTGGCCCGAGAGGTAGGCGGCGATGGTCGAGTTGTTGTCCTCGAAGCGTTTGATGGTCGCGCCTTTGGGCGCCACGGCGCTGAGTTCCATGTCCTCGATCGAGCCGCGGGTCACGCTGATGGTCTTGCCGGCGATGGCGTCGATGTCGGCGATCGCGGTTTGCTCAGGGCCGAACACCGCCAGGTAGAACGGTGCATAGGGGCGGGAGAAGTCGATCACCGCCTGGCGTTCGGCATTCTTGCCCAGGCTGGAGATCACCAGGTCGACCTTGCCGGTGGTCAGGAACGGAATGCGATTGGTGCTGTTGACGGGAGTGAGGGCCAGCTTCACGCCCAGCTTGTCGGCCAACAGTTGTGCGGTGTCGATGTCCAGGCCGCGCGGCTTGAGATCCGGCCCGACCGAACCGAAGGGTGGGAAGTCCTGGGGCACGGCCACCTTGAGCACGCCACGGGCGGTGATATCGGCCAGCGCGTCGGCTTGGGCATGGGAAACGGCCAAGGCGCCGCCGCACAGCAGGGTCGAAAGGAACAGGGAGCGAAGGGTTTTCATGGGAAATGCCTCTGGGGATGCAGTGAAGTGCCTGCCAGCGGAAATTGCACAGGCCATGCCAGCATTGCCCCGATCCCCCTGCACACCGTAGTTTCGGCGCCCGACGAGGTCTTACTGGTCTGAACAGTTGCGCGGCGCACGCCTCGCTTTCGTGCACCGGCGCACCCGGCTGCGCCACGGCGGCGCAACGCTTGCCAGGGGACCGCGAAAGCCATTACAAAGCGCAGATCGTTGTCCAACTGGTCTGAACAGATGCTCGACACGCTCCCTCGCGCCGTTCCGGAAATTGCCCTGCAAGCCATTCGCCAGCTGATTCGCGACGGTGGCTACCAGCCCGGCGACGCCTTGCCGTCCCAGCGCGACCTGGCCGAGCAGCTAGGGGTCAGTCGCGCCTCCCTGCGCGAGGCGCTGTCATCGTTGAGCGCCCTGGGCCTGGTCAGCGTTCAGCCGGGCAAGGGGGTGTTCGTGCAGGAGCCCCCTGCTCCGGCCCCCAGCTTCGCCTGGCCTTATGCCGAGCAGGTCTCCGCCGTCGACACCTTCCAACTGCGCTATGCCCTCGAAGGCTTCGCAGCCGGCCTGGCTGCGCTGTACCTGACCGCTGCGGACATCGACGAGCTCGAAGCCAATGTCGAGGCCATGCGCCAGGAGCTGCGCGCAGGGCGTTTCGACAGCGCCGCCCGCCTCGACTTCGCCTTCCACCAGCGCTTGCTCGAAGCCAGCGGCAACCGCGCCATGCTGCAGGTGATCACCGCCAGTCAGGACATCTTCCTGGAGAGCCAGAAACTGCCGTTCATTCGCCCCGAGCGCGCCATGGAGACCTGGCAGGAACACCGCAAGATCCTGCGTCAGCTCGCCCGCGGCAATCAGGCCGGCGCGCAACGGGCCATGCAGGAGCATATTCGCAATGCGGCCCTGCGCACCGGCGTCGGCTTCACCGCGTAGCGCTGTGCACGATCGCGCACCGTTGTGAGGCATCAGCGGCGCGATCGCAGCGCCCGACCGCCCCACCACAGCTCCATCACGGCCTCTGCCATGCCCCTGCGGCCCTGTGCGCGCCGTTCCGGCATCCTCATTGCAAGGACTCCCTCGCTGGTGCACAACGGTGCGCCATCCAAGTCGGCAGGTGTGGCAAGGAGTGGCTATGACCCGGGCTTTTTTCAACGAGATGTACGATACCAACGGTGGTTGCCGCCCTCACTATCAAGAGTTCTCACGCTGGCTGGCGAACACCCCCCTGGAACTGCTGGAACAACGTCGACGCGAGGCCGACCTGTTGTTTCATCGTGCTGGCATCACCTTCACCTTGTACGGTGACAAACAGGACACCGAGCGCCTGATTCCCTTCGACATCATCCCGCGCAGCATCCGCGCCAGCGAATGGCGCACGGTCGAGCGCGGCTGCATCCAGCGGGTCCAGGCCCTGAACCTGTTCCTCCAGGACATCTACCACGACCAGCGTATCCTCAAGGCCGGCATCATCCCGCCGGAACAGGTGCTGGCCAACGAAGGCTACCAGGTCGCCATGCAGGGCCTGGACCTGCACCGCGGGCTGTACGCCCATGTCGCCGGCGTCGACCTGGTGCGTGACAGCGACGGCAGCTACTACGTGCTGGAGGACAACCTGCGCACCCCCAGCGGTGTCAGCTACATGCTCGAAGACCGCAAGATGATGATGCGCCTGTTCCCCGAACTGTTCGCCGCCCAGCGCATCGCGCCCATCGACCACTACCCCAACCTGTTGCTGGACACGCTCAAGAGCGCCAGCCCGCTGGACAACCCCACCGCCGTGGTGCTCACCCCCGGCCGCTTCAACAGCGCTTACTTCGAACATGCGTTCCTGGCCCGCGAAATGGGCATCGAGCTGGTCGAAGGCGCGGACCTGTTCGTGCGCGACGACCATGTCTACATGCGCACTACCGCAGGCCCCCAGCAGGTGGACGTGATCTATCGCCGCCTGGACGACGATTTCCTCGACCCGCTGTCGTTCAACCCCGACTCCATGCTCGGCGTGCCCGGGCTGGTCGCGGTCTACCGCGCCGGCAACGTCGTGCTGGCCAATGCGGTCGGCACCGGCGTGGCCGATGACAAGTCGATCTACCCCTACGTCGACGAGATGATCCGCTTCTACCTGGCCGAGGAACCCATCCTCAAGAACGTGCCCACCTGGCAATGCCGCAAGCCCCAGGACCTGGCCCATGTGCTGGCCCACCTGCCCGAGCTGGTGGTCAAGGAAACCCAGGGCTCCGGCGGCTATGGCATGTTGGTCGGCCCGGCGGCGAGCGCGGCGCAGATCGAAGACTTCCGGGCGCGGATCAAGGCCCGCCCGCATGCCTACATCGCCCAGCCGACCCTGTGTCTGTCGACCTGCCCGACCTTCGTCGAAAGCGGCATCGCCCCTCGGCATATCGACCTGCGGCCCTTCGTGCTGTCGGGCAGCGAAACCCGCCTGGTGCCCGGTGGCCTCACCCGCGTGGCGCTGCAGGAAGGCTCGCTGGTGGTCAACTCGTCGCAAGGCGGCGGAACCAAGGACACCTGGGTGGTGGAGGACTGATCCCATGCTCTCGAGAACCGCTTCCGACCTGTACTGGATGTCCCGTTACCTGGAGCGCGCCGAGAACCTCGCGCGCATGCTCGAAGTCAGCTATCTGCTGTCGCTGATGCCCCAGGCCGGGCGCAGTGACGGCCACGCCGAACTGGCGATGTCGCTGCTGGCGTCGGGCACGCTGGACGATTACATCCGCCGCCATACCGAACTCGATAGCGAGCGCATGCTGCACTTCTTCGCCCTCGACGCCACCAACCCCAGCAGCATCTATTGCTGCCTGCAGGCGGCCAGGACCAACGCCCATGCGGTGCGTGGGCGGATCACCGCCGACATGTGGGAGAACATCAACGCAACCTGGATCGAAATGCGCAACATCGCCAACAGCGGCTTGGGGCGCTATGGCATCAGTCAGTTCTGCGAATGGGTCAAGGAACGCTCGCACCTGTTCCGCGGCGCCACCTCCGGCACCATCATGCGCAACGACGCGTACAGTTTCATTCGCCTGGGCACCTTTCTGGAGCGGGCCGACAACACCCTGCGCCTGCTCGATGCCCGCTATGAAATGTTCGGCGAGGCCTCCGAGGAAGTCAGCGACGATTCGGCCCGCGGCTACTACCAATGGAGCGCCCTGCTGCGCGCACTGACCTCCTATGAGGCGTTCAACGAGATCTACCGCAACGCGCCCACGGCCCAATCGGTGTCCGAGCTGTTGCTGCTGCGGGTGGACGTGCCCCGCTCGCTGCATGCCTGCATCGAGGAACTCGACCAGATCCTGGCCAGCCTGCCCGGCAACACCGGGCGCCCGGCCCAGCGCCTGGCCGCCGAGCTCAACGCGCGGCTGCGCTACACCGCCATCGACGAGATCATGGACGCCGGCCTGCACCTGTGGCTGACCGACTTCGTCGGGCGTATCAATCAACTGGGTCAGACCGTGCACAATGCCTACCTGGAGGTCATATGAAACTCTCCATCCGCCACGACACCACCTACAGCTACGCCAGCGATGTGAGCAACAGCATCCAGTTCCTGCGCCTGACACCCCGCAGCAGTGAGCGCCAGCGCATCCTCGAGTGGCAACTGGACCTGCCGTGCAAGGTGAACGGCCAGATCGACCCTTACGGCAACATCCTGCACGTGCTGACCCTGGACAAGCCCCACGGCAACCTCGCGCTCACCGCTCAAGGCCTGGTGGAGATCGATCCGGCCTGCGAACAGGAAGCCGGCAGCCAGTCGCCGCTGCCCTTCTTGCGCAGCAGCAAACTGACCCAAGCCGACGATGCCCTCAGGGATTTCGCTGCCAGCCACTGCGGCGCCCGCCGCGACCGGGCGGCGGTGGAAGACCTGATGCAGGCCCTGGCCGATCACATGCCCTACAGCCCTGGCGCCACCTCGGTCGGCACCACCGCCGTCGAGGCCTTCTCCGGGGCGGCTGGGGTCTGCCAGGACCACACCCATGCGTTTCTCGCCTGCGCCCGCAGCCTGGGCATTCCGGCGCGCTATGTGTCGGGCTACCTGTGCACCGAGGACGAGCACCACCTGGCCAGCCACGCCTGGGCCGAGGCCTGGCTGGACGATGCCTGGTACAGCTTCGACATCACCAACCGCCTGACCCGGCCTGAGCGGCACCTCAAGCTGGCCGTCGGCCTGGATTACCTCGACGCCTGCCCGGTGCGCGGCGTGCGCCGTGGCGGCGGCACCGAATCGATGCAGGCCAACGTCCAGGTCCAGCACCAATGACGCAACCGGCGCCCCTTCGGCGCTGAGCCGGGGCGCCGATCACTTTTCAGACACAGGATAAGCGCACACATGACGTATTGCGTCGCCATGCAACTGGCGGACGGGTTGGTGTTCATCTCCGATTCACGTACCAACGCGGGCATTGACCAGATTTCCACCTTCCGCAAGCTGTTCGTGTTCAGTACACCGGGGGGTCGGCTGATCGTCCTGCAGACCTCCGGCAACCTGGCCACCTCGCAGTCTGTGGTCAACCTGCTGAAGCAAAGGACCCGCACGTCCGCTTCGCACCTGTTGAACGTCGGCACGCTCTACGATGCGGCAGTGATGGTCGCCGACACCCTGCGCGAGGTGATCCTGCGCGATTGCAGCAAGCTCGCCTCGAAAGCCGACCTGAGCTGCGCGCTCATCGTCGGTGGGCAGATCGCCGGGGGGCCGATGGGCATCTACAACATCTACGCCCAGGGCAATTTCTTCCAGGCCACCGAGGACACGCCGTTCCTGCAACTGGGCGAGAGCAAGTACGGCAAGCCGATTCTCGATCGCAACCTGACCTACCACACTCCGCTCGACGAAGCGCTGCGCTGTGGCCTGATCTCGTTCGATTCGACCATGCGCAGCAACCTGTCGGTCGGCATGCCGCTGGATCTGCTGGTGTACCGCAAGGACAGCTTCGCGGCCGGGGAGCAGGTGCGTATCGACCGCGAAGATGCCTATTTCAGCCAGATCCGTGCGCAATGGAGCGATGGTCTTAAAGCCCTGCTGGCCGAACTGCCGGCGCCGCCTGCCGACTACCTGAACGAATGACTGGCTAAACGGGTCACGTTGACCCTCCTCGAAACTTCCAACACCCTGGGTGCGCCACCGATGCCCCGGGCGCACCAGTGAACCTTCGGGGGCTGTCGGGGCTCAGTTGTCCAAACCGCGCTTGCGACATCGACAAAGGATTGCCATGGCCCCCGCCTCCTCCACCGCCCTTCCCGCCCTGCGCGTCGAACGTGAGCTGAGCCTGCGGGCGGTGCTCACGGGGACCTTGCTGGGCATCTTGCTCACGCCGTCGAATGTGTATGCGGGGCTGAGGATCGGCTGGTCGTTCAACATGTCGATCATCGCCTTGCTGGTCGGCTTCGCCCTCTGGCAAGGCCTGGCCGGGCGCCGCAAAGGCCAACCCGATTGGTCGCTGCATGAAAGCAACATCAACCAAACCGTGGCTTCGGCCGCCGCTTCGATCATCTCCGGCGGGCTGGTCGCGCCGATTCCGGCGTATACCCTGCTCACCGGTCAGCAACTGGACCCGGTGCCACTGATGGCCTGGGTTTTTTCCGTGAGCTTTCTGGGCATCTGGATCGCCTGGTACTTGCGCCCCTCCCTGCTCAACGACCCGGAGCTGAAGTTTCCTGAAGGCATGGCGACCTTGGAAACCCTGCAGCAGATCTACCAGCACGGTCGCGAAGCGATGACCCGCATCAAGGTGCTGTGCAGCGCCGCGGTGCTGTCCGGGCTGGTGAAATGGGTGGATGGGTTCGTCTGGACGATCCCGCGCTGGGCCCCCTCGCCGGTGCTCGAGCGCCTGACCTTCACCTTCGACCCTTCGCTGATGCTGATCGGCTTCGGCAGCATCATCGGCATCCGCGTGGGCCTGACCTTGCTGCTCGGCGCCGCACTGGCCTGGGGCGGCCTGGCGCCGTGGCTGATCGAGCATGCCCTGGTGGTGTTGCCCGCCAACGCCAGCGGCCCACAGTTCGCCACCTTGGTGGAATGGCTGTTGTGGCCAGGGGTGAGCCTGATGGTCTGCGCGACCCTGACATCATTGGCGATTCGCCTGGTGCAGGCCTCCCGGCGCTCGCCGAGCAAGCGCCGGGAGTGCCACGCCCCGCGCGCCAGGCTGCGCTTGACCCCGTGGCCGGCGTCATGCCTGCTGCTGGCCATCGCCCTGGTGGTGACCCTCCAGGTGCTGTTGTTCGGGATCGACGGGTGGATGGCGCTGCTGAGCATTCCGTTGGCACTGTGCCTGGCCGTGGTGGCCGCCCGGGTGGTCGGCGCCACCGGCATCGCGCCGATCGGGGCGATTGGCAAGCTGTCGCAGCTCGGCTTCGGCCTGGTCGCTCCCGGCCAGGTGGCGATCAACCTGATGAGCGCCAATACCGCCGGCGGCGCAGCCGGGCAGTCGACCGACCTGATGAACGACTTCAAGGTCGGCCAGGCCATCGGTGCGACCCCGCACAAGCAGCTGATCGCGCAATGCATCGGGATTTTCATCGGCAGCGTGGTGGGTGTGCTGGTCTACCGCCTGCTGATTCCCGACCCACAGACGATGCTGCTCACCGAGCAGTGGCCCGCCCCGGCCGTGGCGACCTGGAAAGCCGTGGCGCAGACCCTGACCCAAGGCTTGGGAGCGCTGTCGTTGCCGGTGCGCTGGGCGATCGTGGCCGGTAGCGTCGCGGGGGTGGTGCTTGGGGCGCTGGACAGCCTGCTGCCGCCACGCGCTGCGCGCTGGCTGCCGAGTACCGCGGCGCTGGGCCTGGCGTTCATCCTGCCGGCGTCGATCGCCATGATGATGGGCTTGGGGGCGGTGCTGACCTGGTTGGTCAGTTGCCGCTGGCCACGTATGGCTGAACGCTTTGCGATTACGGCGGCGGCGGGGTTGATTGCGGGGGAAAGTATCACCGGGGTGGGGGCTTCGTTCTGGGAGATGTTGCGGGGGTTGTAGGGGACGGATATCGAGCGCCGCCCGCGCGGCGCTCGGAAAGCTTCTGCAGTGATCGTTATGGCCCCTCTGCGTGGGCGCGCTTTAGGTGCATAATCAAGCATGCTTGCACATTGAAGACTGTACGCTCGCCGAGCAACCTTGCAGATGGCCCAGATGAATACCATTGACCGCATCACCCAACTCGTCTTAGCCCGCCGACCGGAATTGGGCGTGCGTAGCGTCAAGCGCGATATAGCCACTACGTGTGGGATCAGTTACGAAGCGGTCCGCCAGTGGTTCGCCGGTGACACCGAGCACATCAAAAACGACAACCTGCTCGCCATCGCCGATGGATATGACACGACAGTGGATTGGCTTCTCGTAGGAAAGGGCGAGCCGCCGCGCAGGTCTGAGCCTAAGTCCGAGCTGAACGCCAAGCTTTGCGCAGCCGAGGACGATCCCCAAGGCGATAGCGCAAGCGGGTTTGTCATCACGGCCGCCGAGATAGCAGAAGGCGATATCTCCATCGCGCAATACGACATCCGCGCCGCGATGGGACACGGCCAAGTGCCTTCAGAATACAGCGAGCTCATCCGAAATGTCGTGATCCGCGAGGAAGTCTTGCGCGAGAAAGGCGTGACCTACACCTCGGCACGAGCCCTGGCGATGATCACCGGCTGGGGCCAGAGCATGGAAGGGACCATCAACGACAAGGACCCGGTGATTGTCGACCGCGGTATCACCGATTACCAGGGAGAGGGCGTTTATGTCCTTACCTGGCATGGTGATCTGCTCATCAAACGCCTGCAACGGCGGGACGAGGACCATTTCTGGCTGATTTCGGACAACCGCAATTACGAGAAGCAATCCGCCCGGATCGATGACGTGACGATCCATGCCAAGGTTCTACTGGTCTGGAATGCCAGAAAAGTGTAGCTGCCGAGTCGGGCTGTGTTCTTCAGAACGGCGCTTGGACCTGGGAATCGATCACAGCCACATCCTCTACCCGGTCGATTACCCGATCATCATCCGTCGCGGTGTCCCATTTCAGAAGCACTGATCCATCGTCGTAGAACACCATCTCCAGCCCTCCCGTTTCGGCGAGTAGCGCCATGATCGCATCCCAATCCTGATCGCGATCCGTGTCCATTCGATGGACCATCACCTTCCGGTCCAGCTGGGCCACGGGTGAATTGATCATCGCTGAAACCCTCAATCCCAGCAGCTCCAGGCTCGTCAGCTCATCTACCCGACCTGCACGTTTCTGCGCCGACATCTGCCCCTCCCGAATACTGTCCATTCATACAGTACAAAAAACAAATACAAGTTTGCTTGCTTTTTCTGTGTCCGACTGCTTTTATAAATGCAAGTCAGCTTGCTTTTGCGTGCTGGCCAGGCCCACCCCCATGGGCTGCTCGAATGGCGAAATGGAGCATGCGCGCGGAAGGACGCATCCAGGCTGGAAGCAAGCGTGCCAAGCCAATGAACGTATCGCGAGGAGAAACCTATGACCGTCAACATCAATGACCTAACGATCACTACCCCCGTGCCGGTATCTTCGACAAACCCCGTCGCTTTGGAAGTCAGTGGAGCGGTGGCGATTGCCGAATTCCCAAGCGTCGTCGAGGTGCTTAGCGATGGCTCCGTGCAATTTTCAGCGCCGACCAAAGGCGCCTCGAGCAAAAGCACTCACCGCACGCGCTGCGAGTGGTCTGAGGCGACCAACTGGACGCTGGGCAGCGCACCGGAGCACTGGAATCGACAGGAGATGAAGCTCACCAAAGTCAACGCTGCGCAGAAAGTGGTCATTTCCCAGATGCATGTGCGGGGCGATGACAGCCCACCTATCAAGGTGTTCTGGAACAAAGGGAACATCACCCTGGGCTTCCGAACCACTTACAACCAGACCACCCCGGTCAACTCCACAGTGCTCAAAGGCGTTCCACTCGGGGCGAAGTTCAACGTGAACATCCATGTCATGGCAGATGGCAAAGTTACAGTTACGGCCGAATGCAACGGCGCTTCGGGGTCGTCGGGCACGCTGCAGCTGGACGACACTTGGGACTCGCATCTTTTCGAGTTTCACGGCGGCGTCTACAACCAGATCGACTACACCGACGCCACCCCTGCCGACGATGGCTCGATTTGCATCATCAGTAGCCTGTCGCTGATCCACAGTTGAACGATGAGCGAAAAAGTCGGCCTTCGGGAAATCCGGTCATCGCAAGGTGACTGGATCTAGAAATCCACCTTCCCCCGTCCCGCTTTGACACTGCTGCGCCGCGCCTTCCCCTCGAGCCGCCGGGTCTTCGATCCTAGGGTCGGCTTGGTGGGGCGGCGTTTCTTCTCGGTCTTTCCCGCAGCGATGATCAACTCGGCCAGACGCGCCAGTGCGTCAGTGCGGTTCTGCTCCTGAGTGCGGTACTGCTGGGCCTTGATGATCAACACGCCGTCGCCGGTGATGCGACTGTCACGCAGCGCCAGCAGCCGCTCCTTGTAGAACTCGGGCAGCGACGAGGCCCGGATGTCGAAGCGCAGGTGCACGGCGCTGGACACTTTGTTGACGTTCTGCCCACCCGCGCCTTGGGCGCGGATGTAGGTCAGTTCGATGTCGGAATCGGGCAGTTGAACAGCGTTCGAAATAATCAGCATGACAGTGCCTATGGAAGCACGATGTAGTCGTTGCGTTGCACGACCCCGGCATGGGGCCCCTCAACCAGATGCACATAGCGCCCACCCACCACATCGATGGGTAGACAGTCATCCACGTCCAGCAGCGCATCGGTATGGGCTTTCTGCCAATGGGACAGCACCTGCCGCCTGCCCTTCTCCTTGGCTTCGCGCATGTCCCTGGCCACCACCAGCAGGTACTGATGCGCTTCACCGAACGCTCCCGCCTCGTAGCCACCCAGGTTGATGAAGTACAACCGCGGCGCATCCGGCAGCGGCGCCAGTGGGCTGAACGCCACGCGCCAGCCCTCGACGCCATCGACCGCCATCCACGAATCGATGTGCATGCCTTTGGAGCTGCCGAACCAACTCTCACGAAGCTGCGGGTAGGCTTGCTCCAGCGTATCGGCGACGACGAACGCGACATCGTGCACCTCGATCTTCGCCCGCGGATGCTTGCCGCCGAGCAGTACCACAAAAAGCATTCGATACCCCTGTTACCCGAATCGCCACCTACTGAACAGCGCCGCGAACTCGCTGCCGGCTGGGTCTGGTCAATAGGCGACCTAGATACCCGAGTATAAAGGGCGCGTGCGTCGAGCGCCGAACCGTCTTTCGCTTTGAACCGTATGGCTTTGCGCAGACTCAACCAAAGGCAAGTTCTTACATCCAACCCGTGATGAGGAAACGCCATGAACGCTATCGATCTACTGATTCAAGACCACAAGCTGGTGAAGAAGCTGCTCGAAGAACTCTCGACCACCACCGAGCGAGCAGTGAAAAAGCGGGCCGAGCTACTTCACAGGATCCAGCAGGAGCTGCAGATTCACACCACCCTCGAAGAAGAGATTCTCTATCCGGCCATCAAGGAAGCGGGTGGCAAGGAAGAGGCAAAAATGTACTACGAGGCCAAGGAAGAGCATCGGACGGTCGACTCTCTCGTGATACCCGATCTGCTGCATACCGAAACCGGCACCGTCGAGTTCGCCGGGCGCGTCAAGGTCATGAAAGAGTTGCTGGAACACCATATCGAGGAGGAAGAAGACGAACTCTTCCCCACGGCGAAGAAGCTGCTCAGCAAGGCCACCCTCGAGGAGCTTGGGCAAACCATGGAAATGCAGAAGAAGATGCTCAAGGGCGAGCAACGAGCGGCGTAGTGAAGCGGCCACCTGCCGGCGCTCATGACGCGGGTAGGTGGCCAACCCCAGATATCCCATCATCAGTTGGAAAGTTTCATGGATTACTGGATCGGAATACTTGAATGGCCGGCCATGGTGATGACTGTGTTGGCAGCATGGTGCATCGGTTCGCGCCGGCCAGGTCGAAGGAAAATTGGATTCTGCTGTTTCATTGCAAGCAACGTACTGTGGGCCGTGTGGGGCTGGCAAGCACAGGCCTGGGCACTGATCATCCTGCAGTTCTGCCTCTGCGTTATGAATCTGCGAGGGTGGCGGAAGAACACGCAAATGGAAACTGCCGGGGGAGAACATCGTGACAAGCCTGTGACGGGAAGAGCACACTTGTACTCCTCCCGACTGTGAGCCTCTGCTCTCTTATTTCGCGGCACCGAGTAGTTGTGCGCCGGTAGCGCCCTGCGCCGCAACCCAACGTGCACGTCCCACGCCCCAGGCAAGCGCCCTAGTCATCGACTCGCCCGGGCGTGAATCGAAGGCTTCTTCATGAACAGCCATTCCAGACGGGGCGTAAACACCGATGAACATCTGCGTATTACCCGTCCGCGACAGTCGCACCTGAACATCGATGAACGTCCCATCGTCGAGCGTCTCGTCGTGAACGCGGTGGTGAAGCGTCGGATCGGCCCAATCCCAAAAAACATCACCGCGTATTCGCATAACGAGCCTCTACGACTTAAGTCTGATGTGTGTGTGTCTGATCACCTTAGTCCTTGCTGTGTTGGGGGCAAAACATTGTTCAGAAATGAGCGCTGAATCGGACCATCGGTGGGTTTTCTTGTACGCGTTTCAATGACTTGTACAACTTGGCTGACGCGATACGGGGCGAAGGAGATCAAGCGATGCTGGATGCAGGTCGCGCCTCGGCTGGCCGGGAAGAAGTGGGCCGAAATATCAGATTTAGGGGCTTCCTTGTAGGACGTTTCCCAAAGATACTCTCTGCGCCTGTTTTTCGTTGCATATGGAAATAATGGACTCTAGTCTCGATCCGTCGCTGCCAATTCAGCGACCGGTTTTGACAGACCGGAGACGTAGGTCACATGTGCACGCTTTATGGCGGCTGTACGTGGGGCACCGTCTGGTGCGCCGAGTGCCAACGTCTCGGTCTGTCAACCCGCGTACGGCTGCCACCTTCTTGGACAAATACACAGTCGGCAAAACCAAGTTATACCAAGGCGAAAACCAGGCCCAACCCTTGTTCTGCATCGAGCCCGGCATCGCCTGCCACTACGCCCGCGAAGGTGGCAGCGCGGCCGCAATATCCCGCCATCCAGGGAGATCCCCTTCACGCCATCAAACCCTTCCGACCAACCCAGGTGAGGCCGGCGAAGATCAGCTCCGACACACCATTGCGCTTGCCGGCCTGGCATGCTCGAGCCATTGCTGCCGTGTCATTTCCCAGACCTCCACCTCCATCTGCCCGGCGACGAAATCCCCTGTTCGCGTTCCCACCCTGCGCATCCCTTCACGCTCTGAGACCTTGCGCGAACCATGGTTGGCTACGGCCTTGGGCACCACCATGAGCGGACGCGCCAGGGTCTCGAACCAATACGCGTTGATAACCTGGCAGGCTTCACTCATATAGCCGTGCCCCCACCATTGCGGCGCAAGCCAGAAGCCGCGGTTGTTTCCCGCCTGCTCGAACAGGCTGATGCTGCCAATGACGCTCTCAGGCTGGTCGCGCAGGCGGATCATCCAATGCCATTCACGCCCGGCCTGCATGGCAGGCAGGGCAATGTCGCGCACATAGACCAAGGCGCCGTCTTCCGGATATGGCCAGGGCACTCGGTTGTCCAGGTAACGGACCACCTCCCATTGGGGAAACAGCGCCTGGATGGCCGATGCATCTACCAGTTCGAGGGGCGTGAGGGTCAGGCGGTCGGTGAAGAACGTCGGTAAGGGGTTCATGGATTTAGGTCTTCTCAGCTTGCTCGTAGCTAGGGTATTCACACTTCATCTTAAAAAAATGTGTTGGCACATTAACCGTAGCTGAGAAAAAATCAGAAAAATCAAAATCCCTCAGTTTTGTAGGATTCGCAAGCACGCTTTGCTGATCGGCCCCTAGATAGACGACAGATACATCTTCCTTCAAGTTGCCGCACTGGTGTCTCTCGTTAAAGTCTAGCTTGTAGGCAATCAGATAGATCTTTTCAGGAAGCCGCTCCATGCTCAGCTCATTCTTCGACCATGCCCAACCCTGAAACATAAGAATAACGGCCACCACGAGAAACATGGCTGAATGGAAAGGAGGAAGCTGATAATTCGGACCATCGAATTGAGCTTTGACCCAGCCGATAAAATTGAAAAGATGAACTAGCGCTGCCAACGAAATGCCAAGTAGAAAAGGCGCTACCAAATGGAATAGGATAATCGCGGTTGTAAATACTAGCGTGACCGGAAACACTGAGGCGTCCACGCCAAACACCCCATTGATAGCGCTTGCAGCCTTACCCGTGGAATATACGATCAACCCAGAAGCCGCAAGGGATGCAACGAGCTTGGTAAATGAGAACATCCAGATCGACTTGACCAACTCTGATCGCTCTACCGACACACCGATGTAAACCGCGGCCAGCACTACTCCCCAGATCTTAATTGCGACTTGGTTCTGCTGCACCCATTCGAAGTCAGAATTCTCCTGCCCGCCAAGCTGAATCAAAGCAAAGGCGACGATGGCCAGGATACCCAACGCCCACGTAGTGGTTTCTGTCCTGCTATCACGATCATCCCTACGTTCTCGCGACCACTTCCTAAGGTCAGCAGCGATGTTGGACAAATGATAATTGATCGACTTCCTACCGTTTGACGAAAGATCCGATTCAGTACCACTTAGCTGCCGGTGAATCTTATCCAGCAATTCCTTGTTCTGCTCAGACATCCCTTGCATACCCTTTCCAATTTATTTAACCCAGCCGAGCAAGTTTACCCAGTTGGATCTCAAAAGCATAAGCGGCTCGCACAAGACCCGCCCTGCCCTCACGCCTCCATCACAACCTTCAGTGAGGGGCGGTTAGGCTATTCATCTTCGTCGCTTCTTTCACATCGAATTCGAAGCTGCGCCTGTAGGAAAGAGCCGATCCCAGTGTAGGATTAGCACACGTTACGCCTTCACCCCGCGCTACAGAGCAGCAAACCACAGCGCTCACCATCGCATCTGGGTCGAAGGTCTCGGAGAACGCCCGAGTTCGGCGCGCTCTCGAGCGGATTTACTGGCATGGAGTATTTGCATTGAAGCATCGCGGCGTGGCATTGAACCAGGTCCTCTTCGGCCCACCCGGTACCGGGAAAACCTATGCGACTATCGACTTAGCTCTAGAGATTCTGGACCCTGAGACGCTGCGGGAACACTCAAAAAACCGCGCAGTACTCAAACGCCGCTTCGATGAACTCGCCCAGCAAGAACGGATTCGCTTCGTCACATTCCATCAAAGCTTCAGCTATGAAGACTTCGTGGAGGGCTTGCGCGCCACGACCGATGAAAGCACCCAACAATTGCGCTATGAAGTCGTGGATGGCGTTTTCAAGTCAATCTGTGAAGCCGCAGCGGCCAAGGTCACGCACCAAGCCCAAGGTCCAAGTGACCTTAGCGGGCGACGTGTCTGGAAGATGTCCCTCGGAAATACCCTAGGCGATGACTCCCACGTTTATCAGGAATGTCTACAGGGCGGCTATGTACTACTCGGGTATGGCGATGCTATCGACTTTTCCGGGTGTACTAACCGCCTAGAGGTGCAACAGCGTTTCGCTTCAGCTGGTGTAACGCCCGCCAACCCGGCCAATGACTATGGCATCACCAGCGTCACTGCCTTCGTTACGCGAATGAAGATGGGTGATTTGATTGTCGTTTCAGATGGCAACTTCAAATTCCGCGCAATCGCGGAGGTGACCGGCGACTACCAGTACAAGCCTCACCCAGAGTTCGACGCCGGTTACTCGCAGATGCGCTCCGTGAAGTGGCTGCGTGAGTACGCCCCTTCCCTTCCGCACACCGAGCTGCTCAACGGCCAGTTCAGCCAGATGACCTTGTACGAGATGAGCAGCGCCACCTTGGACCGGGATAAGCTGGCTGGGCTCCTCGGTCAGGTAGCCAATAGCGGAGAGCTCGCTCTGCAAGTCGATCAACGTTTCGGCAGCTATGTAGTGCGTAAAGTTGGCAGCGAACAAATCGAATTCGATAAGCCTAGCGGGGGCAGTCTGCCACTGCCGTTGAGCATCATTCGCCAACTCCTCACCTACGTGCAGGACGGACGCATAACAGTTGAGGACATTCGACAAAAACGGGTTTTCGAGCGGGTGGCCGAGTCCGACCTAGAAAAGTACCTGGTCAACGGCTATCAGAACCTTTTCGCTGCGTTGGTTGAGCGCCTACTTCAGCCGACCGAGGCGCCAAGGCTCAACGATGCGCGAGTGCTTATCATCGATGAAATCAACCGCGGCAATATGTCTCGAATATTTGGTGAGCTCATCACCTTGATCGAGCCAAGCAAGCGAGCCGATGCCGATGAAGCGCTCTCGGTGATGCTGCCGTACTCAAAAAAACCGTTCAGCGTCCCCGGCAACCTGTTTCTGATTGGCACTATGAACACTGTCGATCGCTCGCTGGCAGGTCTGGATATTGCTCTACGGCGCCGCTTCACTTTCCGCGAAATGCCACCCAAACCCGAACTGCTAGACGAGGTCGTGATCAATGACCAACTCAACATCGGGCAACTGCTGCGCGTAATGAACCAGCGGATAGAAGCGCTGCTGGATCGGGATCACCGCTTGGGTCATGCCTATTTCATGCCGTTGAAAAACGACAACTCGATCACGCGGCTGGAAGAGATTTTTCGCAATCAGATCCTGCCATTGCTGCAGGAGTACTTCTTCGAAGACTGGCAGCGCATTGCCTGGGTCCTCAATGACCACCGCAAGCCAACCTGCGATCAATTCGTCCAACAGCGCCCAAGCCAAGCAGAGGCTCTGTTTGGCAGCGACATAGCTCTCGGTCTTGAGAAACCATCCTGGGAGCTAAACGACGAAGCCTTTCAGCGCTTGGAGGCCTACCTCAGCATTCTCGATACCCAGCTACCGAGCAGTGTACAGGCCGTAAAGCGCGAAGCCTCAGCGGGCGATTTGGTACTGCGAGAACTCGCCAGTGGCTCCATCGAGGTACTACGCCAAGGACAGCGACAACGACCCACCTACCCCGCACTACGGGAATTGGCGAGCACGCTCGGGTTGAGTATGCAGGGAGAGACCGGTAATAGATTGAACACCCGTCGCTTGGGACGCCAGCTACTTAGCCACCTGCAGAATCAAGAGTCGTGAAAACAACCGTCACGATCCGCGAATACGCACGCCTCACCACACAGGAGGTGGCACCTTCGCTCGACTTGGCCCAGGTTTCACAAAGCGCGTTCGACTGGCTGTGTGATTTCAGCGGTTGCTTGGACGCCAGTGGAACAAGTGTCCTAAAGCTTACTAATCGGCGCACCTTGAAGTGGGACTCATACGTCGGGGTGCTGGAAACCCCCTGTGGCACCCGTTTGGAAATCCTGCCTAAGCATCATGAGGAGGATGGCTGCATAGCAAAAAGTCGCCAGTTGCTACGCAAGCTGATTCAAAACGCGCTTCAACTGAAGCCGCGAAAGGCTGGAGCTGCTAACGTCGACGTGTTTGAGGCGCCACTCAGCGAGTGGGTGATGGAGCAGTTCCTAAACGAGCTCGATTTGTTGCTCAAGCGCGGCATACGCTTTGATTACGAGCGTGTCGAGGAAGAGCAGCGTTATCTCCGGGGTCAGCTGAATGTGGTAGCGCAAATGCGCCAAGCACCAGGGCGACAGCACCACTTCCAGATCCGCCACGACATATTCTTACCCGATCGTGCTGAGAACCGCCTGCTTAAGCTTGCGCTAGACCAGGTCGCGAAACTCACGACTAGCCCACAGAACTGGCGACTTGCGACAGAACTACAGGCATTCCTGACAAGCATTCGAGCTAGCAGCGATGTCGCTCACGATTTGCGCGCCTGGAGCAATGATCGGTTGATGAGTCACTACAGGCCAGTTAAATCCTGGTGCGAACTGATCCTCAGTCAGCACGTTCCTCTAGCCGTGGTGGGTAGAACCGCCGGCATGAGTTTGCTGTTCCCAATGGAACGGCTATTCGAGCGGTATGTTCAAGATTGGCTGCAACGTAACCTCATACCTGACGCCAAGATGACAGCTCAGTCGCGCAGTAAATATCTGTGCGAGCATGATGATCGTCAGATGTTTTGCCTGCGGCCAGACATATTGATCGATCTGCCTGCACAGCGTTGGATTCTGGATACGAAGTGGAAACGGATCGACGTTGGGAGACACGAGAAAAACTATCATCTGAGCCAAACGGATTTTTACCAGCTTTTTGCATACGGCCATCAGTATCGGACAGATGACTGCGTCCCTAACCTTTTTCTGATCTACCCGTGTTGGTCGGGCCTGCAGGCGGGACTTCCTGCTTTTGATTACGGTGCAGGCTTGCGGTTGTGGGTGTTACCGTTTGACTTGGATGCCGGTCGGTTAGTCGTGGATGAGCGGCATTGCGTTCCAATTCGGGTGCCAAACTAGAAATCATCATTGCTCCTCCCTACCAGGCTTTTCCTCCGAGCCGGCGGGCCTGAGAGTGCCGCGGGCAAGGGGAAGAAATGGGCCAAAAAATCAGATTTAAGGGCTTCCTTGTAGGACGTTTCCCAAAGATACTCTCTGCGCCTGTTTTTCGTTGCATATGGAAATAATGGACTCTAGTCTCGATCCGTCGCTGCCAATTCAGCGACCGGTTTTGACAGACCGTCGATTGTTGTCCGTGTGCACACGCCTATGGCGACTGTACGTGCGGGCACCTCGTGTGCGCCGAGTGCCAACAATCTCGGTCTGTCAACCCGCGTACAGTTGCCACCCTCTTGTTTGACAGCAAGGCGGATTGCAGCTCAACCATTGTTGGAGTGTAATCATGCTGAAGATAGTCCCCGATCCACCGCATAACCCCCATTCCCTCGAAGACACGCTGATGATCGCTGCGGATTACGCCGTCTGCGCAGAAGCTGTTGCCCAGCAAGCCGCGTTGATGCAGCCCAGGTCGCCGGCCACGTTGCTGATCATGACGACGATGCATGAGCTGGAAGGCCTGCGTAAGTTGATTGAATCCGCGTTGGCCCAAGTGCAGATGAGTACGGATCACAGGATCCGCCATTAAGCCGCAGCACGTTATGCCTGGCCTGGCTTAATCGCGAGCAATTCTGCCTTACATGCCCACTCTTTCCTTCCCCCAGCTTTGGTCGGTGGGATGTTGGGATCGGCTTGCTTGCGATAAGGCCAGCCCAGGCACCTGCCAATCTTCAGGGAGATAGATCAATGCCCACGGACGATAACGACTGCAAATACACAGTCGGCAAAACCAAGTTCTACCAAGGCGAAAACCAGACTCAACCCTTGTTCTGCATCGAGCCCGGCATCCCCTGCCACTATGCCCGCGAACAAGCCTCCGAATTGATGGGCTACGCCCGCGACATGAGCATTGCCGGCGTGATGGAAAACAACCCCCAATGCGTCTGGGCCGCCCACTACCTGAGTGCCTTGGCCAAGGCTCTACTCGACGATGCCGAACTAGGCATGAATCGCTGCCCCCCCACCAATCCTGTGGGAGCGGGTTCACCCGCGAAGGGCCGCAACGCGGCCCCAATATCCCGCCATCCACGGAGAACCCTCCATGCCATGCAAACCCTCCCGAATTCCACCAGTGATCGACCACACATTGCGTCAGAACTATGGGCGTCCGCCTGCACTGTTTGCCGTGGGGCCGGGGGTTAGTCTTTCGTATGCGACGACGGAGGCCAGGAAGTTGATGGAGTGCGCTCGGTATTTGAATCAGACCGGGGTACTGCTGGGAGACAAGCGGATGACTGAGGCGTCTTTTCGGATTGTTACCATGGTGAAGGCGTTATTAGAGGAGATCGAGCAAGGGATGCGGCCTTCGCAGTTGAGGGCGCGGTATTATGATCCGGCTGGGGGGTGATTGGATTGACACCGCAGGCCTCGTCGCTACGACCATTGGTTGCGCGAGCGTCACTCTGGAGCTGTCAGTTTTTTGTGTTCGGGCTGGTAATGGCCTGCCGCCAGGCAAGCCCTGATTTTCACCAGGTTGGCCTGATGAACCGATCTCCGTACAGAATCGCAAATTGATTCATCGCGCTTTTCCAATCATGGGCCGGTTTTCCCCAATTGGCTGTTATGTTGCGCAATCCCAGCCAAATCAGTTTGGTCGCTGCGTCATCATTCGGGAAATGCCCGCGAGTCTTGATGACCTTGCGGAGTTGGGCGTTGATGCTCTCGATGGCGTTGGTGGTGTAAATCACCTTCCTGATGGCAGGAGGGAAGACGAAGAATGGAATCACTCGATCCCAGGCGCGTCTCCAGGCAGCCACCACCGTTGGATATTTCTCGCCCCGCGGCCCGCTTTCAAACTCATCGAGTGCTTGCTCAGCCGCTTCAGCATTGATGGCTTGGTAAATCGGCTTCAGCTCCTTGGCCAGAGCCCGCCGCTTGTCCCAGGCCGCGAAGTCGAGGCTGTTGCGGATCAGGTGCACGATGCACGTCTGCAGAGTCGTCTCTGGAAACACAGCGCTGAGGGCCTCTGGCATGCCTTTGAGGCCATCGGTCACGGCAATTAGCACATCTTCGACACCACGCGTTTTGAGATCGTTAAAGACCTTCATCCAGAACTTCGCACCCTCGGTGGTTTCGATCCAGATGCCCAAGATATCGCGCGTCCCGTCGGGTAGAACACCCAGTGCCAGGTAAATGGCCTTGTTGCGCACCAGGCCTTCTTCGCGAATCTTCACCCGCAGCCCATCGAAGAAAATGACCGGGTACATCGGCTCCAGTGGCCGCTGTTGCCAAGCACCAATCTCTTCCATGACCTCGTCAGTTACAGAGCTGATGAAATCAGGCGAGACGTCGGTTCCATACTGCTCGGACAGAAAGGCTCGGAACTCTCTGACCGTCACTCCACGGGCGTACAGGGCGATGATCTTGTCATCGAAACCGGTGTACCGCCGCTGTCAACGCCGACTTAAAACTGACCCACTTAACCCCTCGTTTGCCGAAGTAATATTGACCCGCCCGAATCACTCGGGTTGATCGTGTCCATCGTAGCTCCATCGGGGAAAGTCGGCCACTCTCGGTCTGGTCTGCAAGGTCAGCCCGTACAGCACATCAGCTCTATGCAATGAGTTCGTTGGGCCGAAAACGACAAGGCCTCAATCATTGTCGAGGCCCTGAAGATGTCTATTATTTAATTCCGAAGGAAGCAAAAACCCCTATAGGTATGTGCTTGCTAGTTTTTGCAGGCTACCTGCGGAGGCGCAGAAGGATTCAGTCTGATGGGAAATATGATTGAGTTTCCAGCTAAGGGCCTCAGTTCGGAAACTGCGAGGATACACACAAGCCCCTGCCCACCATCGCTCCTTGGCCTGGTGCCTACACCTACCAATGCTTCGTAGTCTTTTCCCGGCTCCAAATTATAAACGACTGCCTGAGCACCACAGGTCCCGTAGGTGCTGCCATAGCTACCAACGGTCGCGCCGAGGGTTGCAATTTGGAACGGGAGATCAGCCCTGACGCGATATTCGGTTACCACCTCTTTGTAGACGCCTTCGGCCATCCGTATTGCAGGGATGTATTCAACAAGAGCAGGCGAAGCTCTTTCCGGCATCCCAATGCTTGCCGACTTCAGGGGGTACTGAGGGTAGTTGATACTCGCTCGCCCGCTCTGCGCGAAACGTCCGGCCTCAGCCATTTTATGACGAGTGGCAGGGGCGCAACCCCCAGTGATGCTATCTCCGTAAACATCGGAATTAGTAATCACGCGAATGCGCGCCATCCCCTCTGACTGAGTAGGCTCCACATATGGGACCGAGGGGATTCCAGAACAACCGGCAAGCATGCAAGCGAAAAGGGTTACGGAAGTGACAGCCCGCATCAACACATCCTTATGTACACGAAAACTCAAAAAAAGCCCGGCGCAATGGCCGGGCTTTGTGTGCCACTCCTCAGCAACGCGCAGGAATGACAGGGTGGGGATAATCTCGCTCAGTCGCTCACTGATGTCAACAGGCTATCGTGCAGCCTCTTTCACCAGCAGACCGTCGGCTTCCAATATCTCTCTTCGAGCGCCTCAGCAGCCTGCCCGGCGGCAACCGCAGCATTGACTGTGGCTTCGCGTCGCCAGGCCCATGCATCCAGCGAGATGTCTACCGATACGGATTGTGGCGCTTTCCGGCGTGCGCCCTTGAGCTTTGGAATGGCCCACGCTGTTACCGCCTTGTAGATGAACAGTGTCGGCGCTGGGCTCGCGATGAGTGGCCGGATCTCCCACGGCACAGGGTATTTGTCCAGCTCGATCACGGTCTTCTTGAAGCCTGGGCCGTAGCTCTTCCTCATGCCGACACCACAACCACGCCGTACAAGGCCTGGGCGTCAAGCTTCTTCATCGGCGGCTCTTCGACAGATTGCGGGTCCGCTCGACGCGGCAGCAAGCCACTCCAGCAGCTCGCCAACCGTCTGCCAGCCCGAGACGCCGGCCTTGCCTCGCTCAACAAGCGCTGGCGAACCTCCGGCAGCGAAGCCAGCACCACCTTGGCCGACTGATCCGGGTACCACTGAAGGCATGACCAGAAACTACCAGAAGGGGCACGAAGATGTGGCGTGGTCCGAGGTCGAAGCAGACCTGGATATCGGTGAATTCGCTGGATAGTTTTGCGCGCATTTTGCGCAAGGACGCCCATAAAAAAATCCAGCCACCTCTCAGTGACTGGATTTTTCAGGGATTTGTTGGTCGGGACGGAGTGATTCGAACACTCGACCCCTTGCACCCCATGCAAGTGCGCTACCGGGCTGCGCTACGCCCCGACTCTATTCTCAATGTTGCCGAGAACGGTGAAGAATGTACCCTAACCCGCTGATAAGTGAAAGCTTTTTCTCAAAAAAATTTCACAACCAACACCGCCAGGTCACTTCTTCAACACCACCAACACATCCTCCAACTCGACAATCATCTGCCGAATCAGCTGCTTGTACTGGGTAGTGTCATCCTTGGCCTCATCACTGGAGAGTCGCAATCGCGCCCCGCCGATGGTGAAGCCTTGGTCATAAAGCAACGCGCGGATCTGGCGGATCATCAGCACGTCTTGCCGCTGATAATACCGCCGGTTCCCGCGTCGCTTGACCGGGTTGAGTTGCGGGAACTCTTGTTCCCAATACCGAAGCACGTGCGGTTTCACCGCACAGAGCTCGCTCACCTCACCAATGGTGAAGTAGCGTTTCCCCGGAATGGGGGGCAGCTCGTCGTTATGGCTTGGTTCCAGCATAGGCCTCAACCCGGGCTTTCAGTTTCTGCCCTGGACGAAAGGTGACGACACGGCGCGCGCTGATCGGGATCTCTTCCCCTGTTTTAGGGTTGCGGCCCGGCCGTTGGCGCTTGTCGCGAAGGTCGAAGTTGCCGAAACCGGACAGCTTGACCTGCTCGTTGTCTTCAAGTGCGTGCCGAATTTCTTCGAAAAACAGCTCGACCAGCTCCTTGGCCTCGCGCTTGTTAAGCCCCAGCTCCTCGTACAGCCTTTCGGCCATCTCAGCTTTCGTCAGAGCACCCATACCGTTATTTCCTTAACGTGGTGTTCAACCTTTGTTCGAGCGAGGTGAGGATAGTGTTCAACGTGGCGTTCACCTCATCGTCGTTAAGAGTGCGCGATGGATGCTGCCAGGTCAAGCCAACTGCCAGGCTTTTTCTATCAGGATCAATACCTTTACCCTGGTAGACATCAAACAGCCTGAGGTCTGTGAGCCATTCGCCTGCGTTGTCACGAATTACTTCAAGCACGTCTTGAGAAGCTACATCACGTCCTGCGATCAAAGCCAGGTCACGACGGGTTTCCGGGAACTTGGAGAGTTCGCTGAATTTCGGCAGGCGGCCTTCGACCACGTCGCCCAGGACCAGCTCGAAGACGTACACCGGGCGATCCAGGTCCAGGGCCTTGGCGACCTCTGGGTGGATGGCGCCGAGGTAGCCGACTTCCTTGCCGTCGCGCTCGATGCGGGCGGTTTGGCCGGGGTGCAGGGCTGGGTGCTTGCCGGCGACGAACTTGAAGTCGCTCAGGGCGCCGGAGTAGCCCAGCAGGGCTTCCACGTCAGCCTTGACGTCGAAGAAGTCGACGCCGTCGCGGCCGTTCGCCCAACCTTCTGGCAGGCGGCTGCCGGTGACGACGCCGGCGATCATCGGCTGCTGCTTGAGGTCGCCGAGCTGGCCGACGAAGCGCAGGCCGCTTTCGAACAGGCGCACGCGGTCTTGCTGGCGGTTGAGGTTGTGCTGCAGCGCCTTGACCAGGCCCGGCCACAGGGACGCACGCATGGCGGCCATGTCGCTGGAGATCGGGTTGGCCAGCTGCAGGGGTTCTACGCCTGGGCTGAACAGCTCGAACAGTTTCGGGTCGATGAAGCTGTAGGTGATGGCTTCCTGGTAGCCGCGGGCGACCAGCAGGCGGCGCAGGTTCGGCAGCTCACCGCGGGTTTCCGGCTTGCCCTGGGGCGCGAGGCGCGCCTGTGGGTAGCGGACCGGCAGGTTGTTGTAGCCGTACAGGCGGGCCAGCTCTTCGATCAGGTCGACTTCCAGGCTGATGTCGAAGCGGTGGCTTGGGACGCTGACGGTCCAGACCTCAGCGCCCGCGGCTCCGCCGTTGCGGGTAGTGGTCAGTTCCAGGGCGTTGAGCAGCTGCTCGACCTGGGCTGGGGCCATTTCCATGCCGAGCATCTGGGTGATGCGTTCGGCGCGCAGGGTGATCGGGGCGACCTTGGGCAGGTGCGCTTCGCTCACGGCTTCGACGACCGGGCCGGCTTCGCCGCCGACGATTTCCAGTACCAGGGCGGTGGCGCGCTCGATGGCTTCGCGGGCCAGCTGCGAGTCGACGCCGCGCTCGTAGCGGTGCGAGGCATCGGTGTGCAGGCCGTAGGAGCGGGCTTTACCGGCGACGGAAATCGGCTCGAAGAAGGCGCTCTCGAGGAACAGGTCGCGGGTCTTCTCGGTGTTTACACCGCTGTGCTCGCCACCCATGACGCCGGCAATGGCCAGGGCGCGGGTGTGGTCGGCGATGACCAGGGTGTCGGCACGCAGGGCGACTTCCTGGCCGTCGAGCAGCACGAGCTTCTCGCCCTCCTCTGCCATGCGCACGCGGATGCCGCCGTTGATTTCGGCGAGGTCGAAGGCGTGCATCGGCTGGCCGAGTTCGAGCATCACGTAGTTGGTGATGTCGACGGCGGCGTCGATGCTGCGCACGTCGCTGCGGCGCAGGCGCTCGACCATCCACAGTGGGGTCGGTTTGCTCAGGTCTACGTTGCGGATGACGCGGCCCAGGTAACGCGGGCAGGCGGCTGGGGCGCTGACTTCGACCGGGCGGACTTCGTCATGGGCAGCCGGCACGGCGGGTACCACAGGGCGGGTGACCGGGGTGTCGTACAGGGCGCTGACATCGCGGGCCAGACCGGCGATGGACAGGCAATCGCCGCGGTTGGGGGTCAGGCCGATTTCGATGCTGGCGTCGTCGAGGCTCAGGTACTGGCGGATGTCCTCGCCAACCGGCGCGTCGGCGGCCAGTTCCAGCAGGCCGTCGTTCTCTTCGCTGATCTGCAGTTCGGCAGCCGAGCAGAGCATGCCGAAGGATTCGACGCCGCGCAGCTTGGCCTTCTTGATCTTGAAGTCGCCGGGCAATTCGGCACCGATCATGGCGAACGGGATCTTGATGCCTGGGCGGGCGTTGGGGGCGCCGCAGACGACCTGGAAGGTTTCCTGGCCGTTGCTGACCTGGCACACGCGCAGCTTGTCGGCGTCGGGGTGTTGTTCGGTGGCGAGGATTTCGCCCACGACGATGCCGCTGAACTGGCCAGCGGCCGGGGTGACGCTGTCGACTTCGAGGCCGGCCATGGACAGGCGGGCGACGAGGTCATCACGGGAGACTTGCGGGTTTACCCAACCGCGCAGCCACTGTTCACTGAATTTCATGCTGTTCTCCTGAAAGTGTCGTCGATTGGGCCTAGCGGAATTGGGCGAGGAACCGCAGGTCGTTGTCGAAGAACAGACGCAAATCGTTGACGCCGTAGCGCAGCATGGCCAGGCGCTCGGCGCCCATGCCGAAGGCGAAGCCCTGGAACTCTTCAGGGTCGATGCCGGACATGCGCAGCACGTTCGGGTGCACCATGCCGCAGCCCATGACCTCGAGCCAGCCGGTCTGCTTGCACACGCGGCAGCCTTTGCCGGAACACATCACGCACTGGATGTCGACTTCGGCGGACGGCTCGGTGAAGGGGAAGAACGACGGGCGGAAGCGCACGGCCAGTTCTTTTTCGAAGAACACGCGCAGGAATTCTTCGATGGTGCCCTTGAGGTCGGCGAAGTTGATGTCGCGATCGATCAACAGGCCTTCGACCTGGTGGAACATCGGCGAGTGGGTGATATCCGAGTCGCAGCGGTAAACGCGGCCTGGGCAGACAATGCGGATCGGCGGCTGGGTCGACTCCATGGTCCGCACCTGCACCGGCGAGGTGTGGGTGCGCAGCAGCATGTTGGCATTGAAGTAGAAGGTGTCGTGCATCGCCCGGGCCGGGTGGTGGCCGGGGATGTTGAGCGCTTCGAAGTTGTGGTAGTCGTCTTCGACCTCAGGGCCTTCGGCGATGCCGTAGCCGATGTGGGTGAAGAACTGCTCGATGCGCTCGAGGGTACGGGTGATCGGGTGCAGGCCACCGGTGGTCTGGCCACGGCCCGGCAGGGTGACATCGATGCATTCGGCGGCCAGGCGAGCGCTGAGCTCGGCCTCTTCGAAGGCTGCCTTGCGTGCGTTGAGCACGACGGTGACGCGCTCTTTGGCGTCGTTGATCAGCGCGCCGACTTTCGGCCGCTCCTCGGCTGGCAAGTTGCCCAGGGTCTTCATCACCTGAGTCAGTTCGCCCTTCTTGCCGAGATAGTTAACCCGGATCTGTTCCAGGGCATTGATGTCTTCAGCGCGCTCCACAGCTTCCAGGGCTTGGGAGACCAGCGCATCCAGGTTTTCCATGTACAGACTCCAGATACGAAATAGGGGAAGAGCTTTGAAGGCTCTTCCCCTATCGATGACGTTTTACACCCGGCGGCGCGAACACCGCCGGATGATTGTCGTGGGTACTTAAGCCAGAACGGCTTTAGCTTTCTCGACAATCGCAGCAAACGCCGCTTTTTCGTTCACTGCCAGGTCAGCCAGAACCTTACGGTCGATTTCGATCGACGCCTTTTTCAGGCCAGCAATCAGACGGCTGTAGGACAGACCGTTGGTGCGGGCACCGGCGTTGATACGAGCGATCCACAGGGCGCGGAACTGACGCTTCTTCTGGCGACGGTCACGGTAGGCGTATTGACCAGCCTTGATGACCGCCTGCTTGGCAACACGGAATACGCGCGAGCGAGCGCCGTAGTAGCCTTTAGCCAGTTTCAGGATTTTCTTGTGACGCTTACGAGCGATTACGCCGCGCTTTACACGAGCCATGAGTAACTTCCTCTATCTTTGACCGAAATTAACGTACGCGCAGCATGCGCTCGACTTTTGCCACGTCAGACGGGTGCAGCAAGCTGGCACCGCGCAGTTGACGCTTACGCTTGGTCGACATTTTGGTCAGGATGTGGCTCTTGAAAGCGTGCTTGTGCTTGAAGCCGGAAGCGGTCTTCAGGAAGCGCTTCGCAGCACCGCTCTTGGTTTTCATTTTTGGCATGTTGGAACTCCGCATTCGATAAAATTACACAATAATCATCAGGCCTGCCGTGCCCGGGAGATTACTTCTTCTTTTTGGGGGCGATGACCATCATAAGCTGGCGTCCTTCCATCTTCGGATGCTGCTCGACGGAGCCGTATTCGGCGAGGTCGGCTTCGACCCGCTTCAACAGCTCCATACCCAGCTCCTGGTGGGCCATCTCACGACCACGGAATCTCAGAGAGATCTTGGCCTTGTCCCCATCACTAAGGAAACGTACCAGGTTGCGTAGTTTTACCTGGTAATCCCCTTCTTCCGTCCCTGGACGAAACTTGATTTCTTTGATCTGGATCTGCTTCTGGTTTTTCTTGGCTTCGTTGGCCTGCTTCTTCTTCTCGAAGAGATGCTTGCCGTAGTCCATCACCTTGCAGACGGGCGGCTGCGCGTCGGCAGAAATCTCTACCAGATCCAGCTTCGCTTCATCAGCGATACGAAGCGCTTCATCAATCGAGACGATGCCAACCTGCTCGCCGTCAGCGCCAATTAACCGAACCTCGCGTGCCGAGATATTCTCGTTGATCGGGGCCTTCGGTGCAGCTCGTTTATCGTTTCTCATTTCACGCTTAATAGTCATTACTCCGATTCTTGGCGACCACGCCGGGAAACCGCATGCGACAGGAGCTCAGCGAACTGCGCGACGGGCATGGAGCCCAGGTCTGCGCCTTCGCGAGTACGCACTGCGACGGTTTGCGTTTCGACTTCGCGGTCCCCTATAACCAAAAGGTACGGGACCTTGAGCAAAGTATGCTCGCGGATTTTAAAGCCGATCTTCTCATTTCTCAAGTCCGACTTGGCACGGAACCCGCTACCGTTCAGAGCATTTTCCACTTCGAGGGCGAAATCGGCCTGTTTGTCGGTGATGTTCATGATCACCGCCTGGGTCGGTGCCAGCCAGGCTGGGAACACACCGGCGTAATGCTCGATGAGCATGCCGATGAAGCGCTCGAACGAACCGAGGATGGCGCGGTGCAGCATCACCGGGCGCTTGCGCGCGTTGTCTTCGGCGATGTAGCTGGCGTCCAGACGCTCTGGCAGGTTCGGGTCGTACTGCAGGGTACCACACTGCCAGTTACGGCCGAGGCAGTCACGCAGGGTGAACTCGATCTTCGGACCGTAGAAGGCGCCCTCGCCCGGCTGGTATTCCCACTCCAGGCCCGACTCGTTCAGGGCATCGGCCAGTGCGCCTTCGGCACGGTCCCACAGCTCTTCGGAGCCTACGCGCTTGGCCGGACGGGTGGACAGCTTCATGGCGATGTCGCTGAAGCCGAAGTCCTTGTACACGTCCAGGGTCAGCTTGATGAAGTCGGCGGCTTCTTTCTTCACCTGATCTTCGGTGCAGAAGATGTGCGCGTCGTCCTGGGTGAAGCCACGCACACGCATGATGCCGTGCAGTGCGCCAGATGGCTCGTTACGGTGGCAGGCACCGAATTCGGCCAGGCGCAGCGGCAGGTCGCGGTAGCTCTTCAGGCCCTGGTTGAACACCTGCACGTGGCACGGGCAGTTCATCGGCTTGACCGCGAAGTCACGGCTTTCCGACGAGGTGGTGAACATGTTCTCGGCGTAGTTCGACCAGTGGCCGGAACGCTCCCAGAGGATGCGATCGACGACCTGTGGGGTCTTGATCTCGAGGTAGCCGTTCTTGCGCTGTACGTCGCGCATGTACTGCTCGAGGACCTGGTACACGGTCCAGCCGGCCGGGTGCCAGAACACCATGCCCGGGGCTTCTTCCTGCAGGTGGAACAGGTCGAGCTGCTTGCCGATCTTGCGGTGGTCGCGTTTCTCGGCTTCTTCGATGCGCTGGATGTAGGCGGCCAGTTGCTTCTTGTCGGCCCAGGCGGTGCCGTAAACGCGTTGCAGTTGCTCGTTCTTGGCATCGCCGCGCCAGTAGGCGCCGGACAGCTTGGTCAGCTTGAATGCCTTGAGGAAGCGAGTGTTCGGCACGTGCGGGCCACGGCACATGTCAACGTATTCTTCGTGGTAATACAGGCCCATGGCCTGTTCGTCCGGCATGTCTTCGACCAGACGCAGCTTGTAGTCTTCGCCACGGGCCTTGAACACGTCGATGACTTCGGCGCGCGGGGTCATCTTCTTGATGACGTCGTAGTCCTTCTCGATCAGCTCCATCATGCGCTTTTCGATGGCGGCCATGTCTTCAGGGGTGAAGGGGCGCTCGTAGGCGATGTCGTAGTAGAAGCCTTCGTCGATGACCGGACCGATGACCATCTTGGCGGTCGGGTACAGCTGTTTCACCGCGTGGCCGACCAGGTGGGCGCACGAGTGACGGATGATCTCCAGTCCCTCTTCATCTTTAGGGGTGATGATCTGCAGGGTGGCGTCGTTCTGGATCAGGTCGCAGGCGTCGACCAGCTTGCCGTCGACCTTGCCGGCCACGGTGGCCTTGGCCAGGCCGGCGCCAATGGAAGCGGCGACTTCGGCTACGGATACGGCATGATCGAACGAACGTTGACTGCCATCGGGAAGAGTAATAACGGGCATGGCGCCTCCTCTCCTAGTGGTGACCCCTACCAAAGGTCACGTGGGTTGGGATGAGCCAGTACAAGATCCGACCTGTCTTCCGCGGGGAAGCCTGCCTCACAGTGGCAGAAGCCTTTCGGCTTGCCAGGGACGAACCAGAGTGACTGGAAAGAAATAAAGATAGTTACAGGCTGGACGATGTCAGCTGCAAGCCGGGCATGCTAGCACGGGGCCTGCGACGGCCGTAGAAAATATTTGGAAAATGGCGCAGAAGCGGTGAACTAATGCAAAAAATTTCCTATCAGACCAAGGGAAGCAACCTACTCTTGATGAGACCTTAACCCAAGGAGTAACTGGTTATGCGAGTACCGTCTCTTCTGGCCCTGGCGGCCGCCGGCGCCCTGCTGCTGCCTGTGGCTGCCAATGCTGGCAACTTCCCTGCCGAGAAGGAGGGCCACTACATGACCCAGTGCCAACAGGTGGCCAGCGGTCAGGGCGTTGACGCCGCGGCCGCGAAAAAGCACTGTGAGTGTGGCGCCCAGGCGATCAAGAAGAATTTCACCGACGCAGAGATTGCCGACCTGGACAGCACTGATGGCGTCGACGCCAAGCTGATGCAGAGGGCGCAAACCATTGTGAGACAGGCCTGCGCACCAAAGAGCTGAAACCTTAAAGCCAGAGCAGGCCAGGGATTATTTGCCCTGGATCAATATCCAGCGAAGGTAAAAGGCGCTACATGCGCAGAATTAGACTATGATGTTCCCCGTGCTCCGTAGCCTCGGCCGCATTGCACCACCGAAAAAACTAAATGTTCTGGAGATTCACCCATGTCCAATCGCCAACAAGGCACCGTCAAATGGTTCAATGATGAGAAAGGCTACGGCTTCATCACCCCAGCAGGCGGCGGCGACGACCTGTTCGTACACTTCAAGGCCATCGAATCCGACGGCTTCAAGAGCCTGAAAGAAGGCCAGACTGTTTCCTTCGTCGCCGAGCGCGGCCAGAAGGGCATGCAGGCTGCACAGGTTCGTCCGGAGTAATTCGGATAGCTGTAAAAAAACCCGCCCTCGTGGCGGGTTTTTTTATGGGGGTTTGCGAGGGGCTGTGGCGACCCTTTCGCGGGACAAGCCCGCTCCCACAGGGACACCACAGCGTCTGAAAACTGTGGTGTCCCGCGAAAGGGCCGCCACAGACGACTACATCACCCGCAATTGACCCGCGTCACCACACCCTGCTCGTCCACGCTCAGGTTCAAACGTTCGGAACGATATTCCAAGGTCACCACATCACGTGGCTTGAGGATACGTGCAACCTGCGAACCGCTGGCCTTGCGCGCTTGCTCCAGCAGGTCGGCGGTGCCGGGCTTGCCGATGGCGAAATCGGCGCCGCTGGCCGAACAGCGACCATCGTTGCCGGTCGGCGGCGTCGGGCCAGTGCCACCGGAAGAGCCGCCAGTGCTGCAACCAGCCAGGACGGTAGCCACCAGCAAGGTCGCCAGGGAAGCACGGGTACGGAACATGAATCCTCCTAATCGAATTGTGAACTGTCTATTGCGACACTTCCGCTTACGGTTTGTTGCACAACCGACAGAGTCTGCCTGAATAGGCGACACGACGCGAAAGACAATCGTGACCTAATTTTGCCTACCCCTCTTGGTTTGTAGCCTGCGCACTTTTATTCTTAAGTCGCAGGGTGATTGACGCAAAGTCATGATTTACTGCAAGAAGTGGAGCGCACCGTGCCTCCCCCGAACGCCAGGATCGCGCGTTCGCCCCTCCGCACCAGGCCCGCAGCGAGAGCCTTCCATGAGCAGCCACAGTATCGACGCCGACATCAAGGTCAAATGGGCCGAGGGCCAGAGTGCCTATAGCCCGGGAACCCCCGAGGAACTGTTGCTGATTGCCATCGACCTGCTGGTGCGTGATCGCGGCAGTGAGGCGGCCCGTAGCTTTATCGATCAGGTGTTCGAGCGGTATGCGCCGCATGGGGCGGTGGCTATCGAGCCGAGTGCGGGGTGACAGGCTGATCGGTGGGGGATGGCACGGGCTGCGCCCGTGTTCGCGGGGCAAGCCCGCTCCCACAGGATCTTCACCGTCCTGGAAAAAGGCGCAGCCGGTGCCAGCCACCGTCGCTAGAAGATTACCCCAGAGATCAGCGCGATATTGGTATAGGGCTGGCACTCCCCGGTACGCACCACGGCGCGGGCATTTCTGGTCAGCGCCTTGAACGCCTCGTGGCTCACCCACTCACGCTTGCCCAGCTTGCGCTGGGAGCGCTCGATCTCGACCATGGCCGGCGGCACCACGTCTTTCATCTCCTCGGCCAGCACATGGCGCTCCACCTGCAACTCACTGAGCACGACCCGCAGCACGCTGGAAAAGTCGGGAATGCCCGGTGTCAGCGCCAGGTCGATCACCTCCACCCCCGGCGGCACCGGCAGCCCGGCATCGCCGATCACCAGGATGTCGCCGTGGCCCATGCCGGCAATCACCCGCGACAAGGCCACGTTCAGCAGAGGGGTCTTCTTCATGGGTCCAGTTCCTCCAGATAAGGGATGGATGGCTGGGCACCCACGCGGGTGACCGACAACGCTGCAGCGCGCTGGCCGAAGGCGATGGCCTCGCCCTCCTCCAGCCCACGAACCAGGCCGGCGGCGAAGCCACCGATGAAGGTATCGCCTGCCGCCGTGGTGTCCAGCGCCTTGACCTTCGGCGCGGGGTAATGCGAGCTACCCTCAGGGCTGACGAACAAGGCCCCCTGGGCACCCAGGGTCACGATCACCTTGCCGGCGCCCAACTGTAACAGCTGCTGGGCCGCAGCGCGGGCGCTGGCCTCATCGTTCACGACAAGGCCGGTCAACGCCTCGGCCTCGCTTTCGTTAGGCGTGAGGTAGTCGATATGGGGCAGCCATTCGGGCGGCAACGGGCCGGTGGCCGGCGCCGGGTTGAGGATCACCCGCTTGCCCAGCTCATGCCCGCGGGCCAAGGTCCAGGCCACGGTATCGGCCGGCACCTCGAGCTGGCAGATGATCACTTCGGCAGCCTGCAGCAACGCATCGAAGCGCTGCACGGCTTGCGGCGTCAGCAGGCCGTTGCCACCTGGCACGATGACGATGCAGTTCTGGCTGCTGGCATCCACGGTGATCAACGCCACACCGCTGGACACACCCTCGCATACGCCCACGCCCTCGCAGTCGATGCCTTCCACTTCCAATGCCGCGCGCAGTTGCTCGCCATAGGCGTCGTCACCGACGTTGCCGACCATGGCCACGCTGCCGCCCAGGCGCGCCACGGCCACCGCCTGGTTGGCGCCCTTGCCGCCGGGCACGGTGAAGAACGTTTCGCCGGCCAGCGTCTCACCCGGGCGAGGCAGCCGCTGGGCGCGTGCCACCAAGTCCATGTTGAGGCTGCCCACTACCACTACCTTGGCCTGCATGGCTGTTCCTTAGCGGTAATCGTTGAACAAGGTCGGGCGCGGCCCGGTGGATTCGCGCGACACGATGCGCGGCGCGACGATGCGCTGCTGGGCCGGACCGTCCGGGTTGGCGATCCGTGAGAGCAGCATCGCCGCGGCACTGTCGCCCAGCTCGCGGATCGACTGGCCGACGGTACTCAACGCCGGGTACACGTAGCGGCTCAGCTCGATGTCGTCGAAACCGATCACCGACAGCTCGCCCGGCACGCTGATGTTGCGCTCGGCGGCAGCGCGCAGCACGCCGAAACCGATCATGTCGTTGCCGGCGAAAATCGCCGTGGGCCGCTCGCCATCGAGCAATTTCGCCGCCGTGTCATGGCCGCCGGGGCTGGTGAAGTCGCAGAACAGCACTCGACTGTCATCCACCGCCAGCCGCGCCTCGGCCATCGCCCGGCGGAAACCGGCCAGGCGCAAGCGGCTGACCCCCGTCTCGGCCGGGCCACCGATGTAGGCGATCGCTTCGTGGCCAAGCTCCAGCAGGTGACGGGTGGCGAGGTAGGCACCGTGCTCGTGGTCGATGCGCACCAGGTCGGCGTCGACGCCATCGAGCTCTCGATCGACGATGACCATGGGTGTGCGCACGCAGGCCAGGCTTTGCAGCAGGTCCTGGTCCTCGCCGACCGAGGCCACCACCAGCCCGTCGATGCGCTTTTCCAGCAGCACGCGCAGGTAGCTGCGCTGTTTCTGCGGGTCGTCATCGGAGTTGCAGAGGATCACGCAATAGCCGTTGCGCTCGCAGGCATCCTCGATGCCACGCGCCAGCTCGGCGAAATACGGGTTGACACTGTTGGGCACCAACAGGCCGATGGTGGCCGTGCTGCGGGCCTTGAGCGAGCGGGCCACGGCGCTGGGCACGTAGTCGAGCTCGCGGATCGCCGCCTCGACCTTGAGCCGCACGTGCTCGCTGACCGGGCGCGTCTTGTTCAGCACATGGGACACGGTGGTGTAGGAAATACCCGCTAGGGCCGCAACGTCTTTGATGGTAGCCATGGATTCAGTTCCGCCGGCCTGCACGCCGGCTGCGATAGGTGTCGAGCACCACGGCGATGACGATGACCGCCCCGGTGATGATGCGTTTGGTGGGTTCGGAGGCGCCGATCTGGGCGAGGCCGGCAGCCAGCACCGAAATGATCAGTACACCGATGAAGGTGCTGATGACCGAGCCACGCCCGCCCATCAGGCTGGTGCCGCCGATCACCACAGCGGCGATGACCTGCAGTTCGAGGCCGGCGCCGGCATTGGGGTCGGCGGCCTCCAGGCGGGAAATCTGGAACAGCGCAGCCAGCCCAGCCAGCAGCCCCATCAGGGCGAACACCAGGACTTTGTAGGGGCGCGGATCGATGCCGGCCAGGCGCACGGCCTCTTCGTTGGTGCCGATGCCGATCAGGTAGCGACCGAACACGGTGCGGGTCAGCACCAGGTGCGCGACCACGATCACCAGCAGGGCGATGAGAAACGCTGGCGAGATGCCGAAGGCCAGCGGATTGGAGAACCAGGCATAGGCATCGCCGATATAGGCGGTGCGCGAGTCGGTGAACTGGTAGGCCAGGCCACGGGCCATCTCCAGCACGCCGAGGGAAACGATGAACGATGGAATGCGCCAGGCCACGGTGACGCCACCGGTGATACTGCCGGCCAGGGCGGCGATGGCCATGCCCAGCATCGCTGCCGGCAGCACGCCCCAGCCCCAGCCAAGGATCGCCACGCTCACCGTCGAGGCCGCCAGGGCCAGCACCGACCCCACCGAGAGGTCGATGCCGCCGACGATCAGTACGAAGGTCATGCCTACCGCCAGCACCATCAGGTCGGGAATCTGGTTGGCCAGGGTGCTGAACGTGGCGTACGACCAGAAGTGACTGCTCAACAGCGAGAACAGCACGATCATCGCCAACAAGGCGCCGGCCAGGCCCAGGTAGGTGCCCAGGCCGAAGTACGCGGCACTGCGCCGGACGGGGGTGTTGCCAGAGGTATCGAGGGGAGCGCTTTTCATGGGTCCATCCTGGGCGCTGCGTCGTGCAGCAGGGCATCACGTTTGCGGTAGCCGGCGAAGGCAGCGGCCAGGAGCTGGTCCTGGCTCCAATGTTCGCGGGCGAAGGTGTCGATCAGATGGCCAGCGCTGAGCACGGCGATGCGATCGCAGATCAGCATCAGTTCGCGCAGGTCGCTGGACACCACCACCAGGGCCTTGCCCTGGCGCGCCAGTTCCGCCAGCAGGCCATAGATGTCGAATTTGGCGCCGACGTCGATGCCGCGTGTGGGCTCGTCGAACAGCAGCACCTGGCAGTCGCGGGCCAGCCAGCGACCGATCACCACTTTCTGTTGGTTGCCACCGGACAACTCGCCCACCACCTGCTGTGGCCCGGCGCTGCGGATGCGCAGGGCCTCGATCTGGCGCTCGGCCAGGGCCTGTTCTGCGCCAGCGTCGAGCACCCCGGCGCGGGAGACCGCGCCCAGGTTGCCCAGCGACAGGTTGGCGCCGATCGACTGCGACAGCAGCAGGCCTTCACCCTTGCGGTCTTCGGTGATCAGGGCGATGCCGGCCTTGACCGCGGCCTTGGGTGAATCGATGACCACCTCACGCAGTGGCTGGCCGACTGCGATGCTGCCGCGGTCGGCGCGATCGGCACCGTAGATCAGGCGCAGCAGCTCAGTACGTCCGGCGCCGATCAGCCCGGAAATGCCGAAGATCTCCCCTGCCCTGACCTCGAACGACACATCCCGGACCTTGTCGCTGCGCCCCAGTCCCTCGACCTTGAGCAGCGCCGGGCCGAGGCTGCGACGCCCCAGATCGATGTGCTCGGCGAGTGTCCGGCCGACCATGAGGTTGACCAGTTGGGCGCTGTCGTAGCGCTGGATCGGTTCGTCGCAAACCCGCTCGCCGTCGCGCAGCACGACGATGCGCTGTGCCACCCGCTGCAGTTCTTCGAGGCGATGGGAGATATAGACGATGGCCACGCCGCGCTGGCGCAGGCGTTCGATCTGGGTAAACAGCAACTCGACCTCACGCGCGGTGAGCATGGCCGTGGGCTCGTCGAAAATCAGCACATGGCAGTCGCCGATCAGGTTGCGGGCGATTTCCACCATCTGCTGGTGGCCGATGCCCAGCTCACCGACCGGGGTGTCCGGGTCGATGGCGTCCAGGCCGACCTGGGCCATGGCTGCCTGGGCCAACTGGAGCAGGCGCTTCTGGTCGACCCAGCCGAAGCGGCTGGGCAGGTTGTCGAGAAACAGGTTTTCCGCCACGGTCAGGGTCGGCAGCAGGTTGAGCTCCTGCATCACCATACGCACGCCGAGCTGCTCGGCGTGGCTGCGGCTGGTCGGGGCATAGGCCTGGCCACGATAGGTCATCTGCCCGCTGGTCGGAGTTTCCAGGCCGCAGATGAGCTTGGACAAGGTGCTCTTGCCGGCGCCGTTCTCGCCGGTCAACGCCAGCACTTCGCCGGCGCGCAGGGTCAGGCTGACGTCTGCGAGCACGGGCTGGGCGTAGGTCTTGCCCAGGCCGGTGGCGACCAGCACGGGGTCATTGGCCGCAACGGACATGGCCACTCTCCTGCCCGCTCACGGCTGGGTGATCAGTTCGACCGGGGTCTGGATGACATTGTCGGCATCCACATCCGGTTTTTCCCCCTTGAGCATTTTCAGCGCCGCCTGAATGCCGAATACCGCTTGCTGGCTGGCGGCCTGGTCGAGGGTCGCCAGCACACGGCCATCCTTGAGCATCGGTTTGATGGCGTTGATGTTGTCGTAGCCCACCACTTGCACCTGGCCGGCCTTGCCGGCAGCCCGCACGGCAGCGACCGCGCCCAGCGCCATGCTGTCGTTGCCGGCCAGCAAGGCCTTGAGATCGGGGTATTCGTTGAGCATCGAGGCGGCGACGGCGTTGCCTTTGTCGATTTCCCAGTTGCCGGACTGCACCGAGACGATGTTCATCTGCGCGGCCTGCATGGCGTCCTTGAAGCCAGCGGTGCGCTGCTGGGCATTGGTGGTGGTCGGTACGCCTTCGATGATGCCGACCTGGTCCCCGGCCTTGAGCTTGTGCTGGGCCAGGTATTCGCCGACCAGGCGTGCACCCTTGCGGTTGTCGGGGCCGACGAAGGGCACGCTGATGCCCTTGCTCTTGAGCAGTTCCGGATCGAGGCGGTTGTCGATGTTGATCACCACCACACCTTGGTCCATGGCCTTCTTCACTGCCGAGACCAGCGCCTTGGAATCCGCCGGGGCGATGACCAGAGCCTTGGCGCCGGCGTTGACCATCTGCTCGACGATGCGGATCTGCTCGCCGGTGTCGGTTTCGTTCTTGATGCCGTTGGCGACCAGTTCGAACTCATCGGGGTGGGCTTTCTGGTAATCCTTGGCGCCGTCTTCCATGGTGCGGAAGAATTCGTTGGCCAGGGACTTCATCACCAGGGCGACCTTGGGTTTCTCGTCGGCCTGGGCGGCGGTGAAGGGAGCGCAGAGGGAGAGCGTCGAGGCGAGGGCAAGCGCCAGCAGACGACCGTGGAACGGCAGCTTCATGGAAAGGACCCCGAATTTTGTGGTTTTTATCGGATCGCAAACGTTTGCGTTGACTCACTATGGTAATGGGATCGCTTTTTGTCAAATCCCCATAGCGTGCCGCCTGCGGCCTGTCTGCCGCTGAGTTTCCGAATTATTCCAAAGAACCGAAGCGGTTTCCATCGATACGGCAATATCAATGCGCCACCCGCCCCTCTAGCACCGGGATTCCAGCTCGAGCTCCAGGCTGTAACCGCCACGGAACCAATCTTGTTTCCACGGTCCTATACGGTTTTCGCCCGACTTGCTGTTGCGAAAAAACTTACGGTGAAATACTGTATGTGCATACAGCAAAATAAGGAATATTCCGTGGTCAACACCGCCTCTGCAACGCCAAGCAGCTATGAACAACTGGGCGTGCGCATCCAGAAGATCATCAACAGCCCCACCGCCCAGCGCAGCCGCGCGGCGCTGATCTTCCGCCTGGAACATGAGTCGCCCGACGACTGGGAAACCCTGCTCGAAGAAATCGCCGAGAACGACAACGTCACCCTCGCCCACCGCGACGATGGCGGCGTGCAGATTTTCTGGACGGTGCCCAAGGAAGATTGACCCCTCCGACAGCGCTGGTGCCCTCCAGCCGATAACGACGCTTCACCCGCATACCGGCGACAACGCCCAATAGAAACCGGAGCCGATACTGCATCGCGCTCCCTGGACGATGATGTGTTTTCATGAAGAAGTGGCTGTACGCTGTAACCCTTTCCTTCGCTGCCTGCAGCGCCTTCGCCAACCCACCAGCGACATTCACCGAAGCCAAGGTCGTTGCCAAGCAACAGGTCTACCTCGATCAGGCCAACAGTGCCATGGGCGAGCTGTACTGCGGCTGCAAGTGGACCTGGGTCGGCAAGTCCGGCGGCCGTGTCGACGCCAAATCGTGCGGCTATCAAACCCGCAAACAACAAAGCCGCGCTGAGCGCACCGAATGGGAACACATCGTGCCGGCCTGGACATTCGGCCACCAGCGCCAGTGTTGGCAAAACGGCGGG
This sequence comes from Pseudomonas putida, assembly GCF_004357765.1. Lineage (GTDB taxonomy): Bacteria > Pseudomonadota > Gammaproteobacteria > Pseudomonadales > Pseudomonadaceae > Aquipseudomonas > Aquipseudomonas putida_U. Next base: position 59,960 of record NZ_SMTE01000012.1, read on the forward strand.
CGTGCGCAATGCGAGGACTCCGACCCGACGTTCCGTGCCATGGAGGCCAACCTGTTCAATCTCTACCCCGCCGTGGGCGAGGTGAACGGCGACCGCAGCAATTTCAACTACGGCATGGCCTCCGGCGTGGCGCCGATCTACGGCCAGTGCACCACCCGCATCGACTTTCAGCATAAAGCGGCCGAGCCGCGCGACGAGGTGAAGGGCCTGGTCGCACGTACCACCTTCTATATGTTCGATCGTTACAAGCTGAACATGTCGCGCCAGCAGCAACAACTGCTCATGGCCTGGGACAAACAGTACCCGGTCAGCGCCTGGGAGAAGGAACGTGATCGGCGCATCGCCAGGATCATGGGCCACAGCAATCCGTTCGTCAGCGGCGAGCGCAAATGGACGCTGGGTTACAAACCGGCGGGTGACGGCGTCGTGGCCGGCAAACCGACCCAGGCGCCGGCCTCTGCGCCCAAGCCGTCGCTGGCCAGCGCCGGTGGCAGCATCGTCGGTAACCGCAACAGCCATGTGTACCACCTGGCCGAGGGCTGCCCCGGCTACACCCAGGTGGCGGCAAAGAACCAGGTGATGTTCGCCTCAGAAGCCCAGGCGCAGGCGGCAGGCTTTCGCAAGGCTGGCAACTGCCGCTAGGCCTTGCCAGCGATCCGGGAAAGATCAGGCGAGCGCTTCGAGATAGGCACGAGCTTCGCGATAACGGGCCAGCCGCGCCAGATCGGCCGGCCCAGGCGTGGCGATGCGGGTGAGGTCGCTGTTATCGGCCAGGTCGGCAAGCTTGACGGTCCGCGCCAGGGGATCGCCACCCAGGCGGGCGACGAAGTCGAGGTAGTCTTCGCCGTCGCGCCGGCTCAGGGCGAGCAAGGCGGCGAGAATTTTCAACGCGAAGCCCTCGCGGGCCAGGTCGGAGAGGGTCAGCGGCGTGTCTTCGATCACGTCGTGCAGCACCGCGACGATACGCTGCTCGGGCGTTTCGACTCGCATCATCACCCGCAGCGGGTGCAGGATATACGCCGCGCCACCTTTGTCGTACTGCCCTTCATGCGCCCTGGCGGCTACGGCAATGGCCCGTTCCAGCGTCGACATAAAGGCCCTCCCCGTTCTACCTCTCCTGAAACAAGCATAGCCGGGTCTGGCGAAGGATGACTAGCGCTGCGCGCCGTGCTGGATCACGATCGAATCGGTACCGAGCTTGGCCATGACCTCGGCCTTGCGCGCCTGGGCTTCATCACGGGTGGGGAATGGGCCCAGCAGCACCACCGGCTTGCCGTCGCGGTATTCCACCGATGAAGGAATGCCTTTTTCGATCAGGCGGGCGGTCATGTCGCTCAGGGCGCCCATGTTCGCACCCTGGATCACTTCGACATCCCAGCCTTGGGGCGCGGGTTCACCGGCCAGGGCATCGGCACGACGCTGCAGGTCGGCACCACCGCAGTATTCACGGATGCGCAGGTTGTCGCCGGTGTCGTCGACGATGATCTCGTACTGGCCGGAGTCGCCCTTGATCGCGACGTAGCTGCGGTAGGCCTCGTACTGGCCGGCGTCGTCCTTGCCACGCACCTGGCCACAGATGGTGCCCTTGGTGTCGATACGCACGTTGCCGAACTTGGCGGTCTTGGGGTTGTGCAGGTGCTCGGCGACCTGCTTGTGCACGCCTTCGACTTCGTTGTCACAGCCCGCCAGGGCCAGCACTGCCATTACCACTGCCAGTTTACGCACGTGTCTACCTCCAGATTCGAAGGCGCGGATTCTAGCATGCCGACCCCGGTGCCGGACCGCGACCATCCGTTACAGGCTGCTACATGCCTGCCCCGACACCAGAATTGCAACAGCAAAAACGCAAAAAGGGCGACCCTCTCGGATCGCCCTTTTCGTTGCCCGAAAACCGGGACTTTGTTTGGTAGGCACAATTGGACTCGAACCAACGACCCCCACCATGTCAAGGTGGTGCTCTAACCAACTGAGCTATGTGCCTGTCGTGTGGTGCGCATATTAGTGACCGATCGGCAGGCTGTAAAGCTTTTTTTTCAAAAAAATCAAAAACTTTCAGCCGCCCAAAGCAAAAAGGGCGACCCTTGCGGATCGCCCCTTTCGTCGAATTTGGTAGGCACAATTGGACTCGAACCAACGACCCCCACCATGTCAAGGTGGTGCTCTAACCAACTGAGCTATGTGCCTTCGATGTGGGCGCATTCTACGCGTTCCAAAACCAGTGTCAACTGTTTTTTTCACGCTAAGCTACTGAATCTTAAACTGTTTATAGAAAGGAGCCGCTTCTGCCCCAGTAAAGGATTTTCACCGGACGACTAGCGGGTGTTTATTATTATTGATAGCATCGGTACATTCGTTAAAAATATAAAACACGAGGTTTCTCGAGCATGTCCAATACCCCCTACCCACAGTCCTACTACGCCGCCTCGGCAAACCCGGTGCCGCCACGTCCGGCGCTGCAGGGTGAGGTGGAGACCGATGTGTGCATCATCGGCGCCGGCTACACCGGCCTGTCCAGCGCCCTGTTCCTGCTGGAAAACGGCTTCAAGGTGACCGTCGTCGAGGCCGCCAAGGTCGGTTTCGGCGCCTCCGGCCGCAACGGCGGCCAGATCGTCAACAGCTACAGCCGCGACATCGACGTGATCGAACGCACCGTCGGCCCCAAAGAAGCCCAGCTGCTGGGCCAGATGGCCTTCGAAGGCGGCCGCATCATCCGTGAGCGCGTGGCCAAGTACAACATCCAGTGCGACCTGAAGGACGGCGGTGTGTTCGCTGCCCTGACCAGCAAGCAGATGGGCCATCTGGAATCGCAGAAACGCCTGTGGGAACGCTTCGGCCATACCCAGCTGGAACTGATGGACCAGAAGCGCATCCGCGAAGTGGTCGCCTGCGACAGCTATGTCGGCGGCATGCTGGACATGAGCGGCGGCCACATCCACCCGCTGAACCTGGCCCTGGGCGAAGCCGCGGCGGTCGAGTCGCTGGGCGGCGTCATCTATGAGCAGACCCCGGCCGTACGCATCGAGCGTGGCGCCAACCCGGTCGTGCACACGCCGCAGGGCAAGGTGAAGGCGAAGTTCATCATCGTCGCCGGTAACGCCTACCTGGGCAACCTGGTTCCGGAACTAGCCGCCAAGTCGATGCCATGCGGTACCCAGGTGATCACCACCGAGCCGCTGGGCGAAGACCTGGCGCGCAGCCTGCTGCCGCAGGACTACTGCGTCGAGGACTGCAATTACCTGCTCGACTACTACCGCCTGACCGGCGACAAGCGCCTGATCTTCGGCGGTGGCGTGGTGTACGGCGCGCGCGACCCGGCCAACATCGAAGCGATCATCCGTCCGAAGATGCTCAAGGCCTTCCCGCAACTCAAGGACGTGAAGATCGACTTCGCCTGGACCGGCAACTTCCTGCTGACCCTGTCGCGCCTGCCGCAAGTCGGGCGTATCGGCGACAACATCTACTACTCCCAGGGCTGCTCGGGCCATGGCGTGACCTACACCCACCTGGCGGGCAAGGTGCTGGCCGAGGCCCTGCGCGGCCAAGCCGAGCGCTTCGACGCCTTCGCCGGCCTGCCGCACTACCCGTTCCCGGGTGGCCAGATGTTCCGCGTGCCGTTCAGCGCGATCGGTGCCTGGTACTACAGCCTGCGCGATCGTCTGGGCTTCTGAGGTTCGCCGCAGGTCAGGTAAACCTGTGAGTACCCATCGCCGGCAGCCGACTCCTGAGGGGGCTGGCTTGCCGGCGATGTTGTTTGGCGCGAACTACGGCTTGTCCAGACTGCTGACAGCCTGCTTGGCGGCAATTTCCTGGCCGGAGCGGGCCAGTTCGTCGGCCGCCTGCAGCCAGCGCTGACGGTCCACCTGGGCCGGCAACTGGCGTGGTGGCTGCACCAGCACCGCCCAACGCCCCTCCTCGGCCCAGGCCGATTCGAACGCGTCCATCGGCATCATCTGCCGCCGATGCATGCCCGAGCGCAACAGCACCCGTCCCTTGTAGCGGTCGAAACCGATCAACACCGCATAGCGTGGCTCGCTCCACCAGGCCGAACCTTCCTGATAACGCACCAGCACCGGATTGCCGGCGGCGACCTGCACCAGCAAGGCGTCCAGTGTCTTGTCCAGCGGATACACGACCATGCCGTATTCACGGGCTACCCGCGGGATGCCGGTGTCCAGCGCGTCGGCGCCCTGGGGCAGGTTCAGCGGTTTGTCGAGCAAGCCTGGCGTGATCGGTGCCCCCTGCTGCGACAGCACCGCGGCCAGGGCCATGGCGCCACTGTGGTTGGCGTTGCCCTTGTAGAACGGCACGCTGCTGATCTCGACCTTCTGCGGTACGCCCTTGACCGCTACCGGCGGCGCGCTGGCGCAGCCGGCCAGGGTGGCGGCCAGCAGACAGGCCGCGAGCAGACGTCGTGGGTAGAAATGATTCGCTTGCATGGGTACTCGCTTGTTCCAATGCCAGATCTCCGACCCGGCCCTGGGCACGATCATAAGGGTGCAGGCGCGTATGGGTATAGTGTGCGGGCGGCTAGGAACCAAATGGCCCAAGCAATAGACCTTCGGTCAATGGAACGTCACAGGGGGCGAGCTAAACTTGGGGTGTGTCCACGTAGCCGCCTTGCGCTGGCCGGGATAAGGAGGCAGACATGAGCCTGACAATGGCAATCCTGATGCTGGTTGGCATGTGGCTGAGCGTCGCGGCCGCCATGCTCTGGGGCGTATTGCGCATCGTGCGCCGCCATTCGCACCACCATCACCTTCCGCCACAACCTGCTGCCAAGGCGCAGCCGGTCCGCCGTGCACGGCGCCACGCCGGCGCGCACTGAAATCTCGAATCCTGCAAAAACCAGAAGGGGGCGCCTGGCGCCCCCTTCTTCGTTCATGCACTCACGCTTCGGTTGCTTCGCGCTTGAGGCGTGCCCGGCGCGCCATGATGTTGAGGATTTCGATCAGCGTCGAGAAGGCCATTGCCGCGTACACGTAGCCTTTCGGCACATGGGCACCGAAGCCCTCGGCGATCAGCGTCATGCCGATCATGATCAAGAAGCCCAGGGCCAGCATCACCACGGTGGGGTTCTTGTTGATGAAGTCGGCCAGCGGATCGGCGGCCACCATCATCACCACCACGGCGCTGATCACGGCGATGATCATGATCGGCAGGTGCTCGGTCATGCCCACGGCGGTGATGATGCTGTCGACCGAGAACACGATGTCGAGCAAGAGGATCTGGAAGATCGCCGCAGCGAAGCCCAGGGTGACCGTGGACGATAGCTTGGCCTCCTCCTTGGCCCCGTGCGGGTCGACGTTCTCATGGATTTCCTTGGTCGCCTTCCACAGCAGGAACAGGCCACCGGCAATCAGGATCACGTCCTTCCACGAGAAGGCATGGCCGAACACATCGAACACCGGGTCGGTGAGCTGGACGATCCAGGCCACCGTGCTGAGCAACGCCAGGCGCATCACCAGGGCCATGCTGATACCCACGCGGCGGGCCTTGGAGCGGTACTCCACCGGCAGCTTGTTGGTGAGGATCGAGATGAAGATCAGGTTGTCGATGCCCAGCACCACTTCCATGGCCACCAGCGTGGCCAGGGCAATCCAGGCGGTCGGGCTTGCGGCGAGTTCCAGCAAATATTCCATTGATCAATCCTGCATCGGGGGTCTGGGTCAGATGTCCTGGGTACGTGCTTCGGGCTCTGCAGCCTTGGCCTTGGCGCCATCGTTGCCGATGGCATCGCTCAAGGCCTGCTGGGCCGCGTCATTGGTCTTGTCGATGGCCTGCTTGGCCGTTTCGGCGGCCTGGTCGAGCATCTGCTGAGCGGATTTCTCGGCCTGGTCGCAGCCAGCCAGGCTGAACAGGGCCAGGGCCAGCACCAGAGGGGTGCCGATGGATTTTAGATGGAGCATGGGGTCCTCGCAGATCGATAAACCGGCGGCGCCCGATGGCGCCTGATGGAGAGCAATTCTAGAGAGGCGCATACTTCAGTAAAATTCGTATTTTCAGCGGTTATACTTCGGTTTTTACGAATTGAGACCGGGCCGATGCTCAACTACCGCCAGCTTCACTATTTCTGGGCCGTGGCCAAGACCGGGAGCATCGTGCGCGCCAGCGAGCAACTCAACCTCACCCCCCAGACCATCAGCGGCCAGATCAGCCTGTTCGAGCAGACTTACGGCCTGGAGCTGTTCCAGCGGGTCGGACGCCAGCTCGAACTGACCGAGACCGGACGTCAGGCGCTGGCCTACGCCGAGCAGATGTTCCAGCTCGGCGCCGAACTGGAGACCTTGCTGCGGGCCGGGCCGCAGGAACAGATCCTGTTCCGTGTCGGCGTGGCCGACGTGGTGCCCAAGTCCATCGTCTACCGCCTGCTGGCGCCGACCATGGAGCTGGACAACGTGCTGCGCATCAACTGCCGGGAAGACAAACTCGAACGGCTGCTGGCCGACCTTGCGATCCAGCGCCTGGACCTGGTGATTTCCGACAGTCCGATGCCCAGCCACCTGGACATCAAGGGCTACAGCCAGAAGCTCGGCGAGTGCGGCCTGAGCTTTTTCGCCACGGCAGACCTGGCTCAGCGCCACCAAGGTGCCTTCCCGGCCTGTCTACAGGATGCACCGTTGCTGATTCCTGGCCAGGAAACCGTGGTGCGCAGCCGCTTGCTGCGCTGGCTGAGCGAGCAGCAGGTACAGCCACGCATCATCGGCGAATTCGACGACAGCGCCTTGATGCAGGCTTTCGGCCAATCGGGCAGCGGTATCTTCGTGGCGCCGAGCGTGATCGCCGAAGAGGTCTGCCGTCAGTATGGGGTGCAACTGATCGGGCAGACCGAGGCGGTGCATGAGTCGTTCTATGCCATTTCGGTGGAACGCAAGGTCAAGCATCCGGGCATCGTGGCGATTACCGAGGGGGCAAGAAAGGAGTTGTTCCATTGGTGAATGACCGGCCAGCTATAGTAAGGTCGCACCCTTTTCCGTAAACGAGATAGCGCTGCACATGACCCCTGTCTTTCATCTGCTCAACCGCATCAGCCTGGTGACGCAGATCATGATCGGCCTGCTGGCCGGTATCGCCCTGGCCCTGCTCGCCCCCGCGGTGGCCCTTGAAGTGGCCTTGCTCGGCAAGGTTTTCGTCAGTGCGCTGAAGGCCGTGGCGCCGGTGGTGGTGTTCATCCTGGTGATGGCGTCGATCGCCAACCACCGCCAGGGCCAGCCCACCCATATCCGCCCGATCCTCTGGCTGTACCTGTTCGGCACCTTCGCCGCCGCGGTGGTTGCGGTCGGCGCGAGCATGCTGTTCCCCTCGACCCTGGCGCTCAGCGCCAGTGATGCCAGCCTCAGTGCGCCCGGGGGGATCGCCGAGGTGCTGCAGAACCTGCTGTTGAGCGCGGTGGACAACCCAATCCACGCCCTGCTCGAAGCCAACTTCATCGGAGTGCTGGTGTGGGCGATCGGCCTTGGCGTGGCCCTGCGCCATAGCAGCGAGACCACCCGGGGCGTGGTCGATGACCTGTCCAGAGGCGTGACCTTGATCGTGCGTGTGGTGATTCGCTTCGCCCCACTGGGCATCTTCGGCCTGGTCAGCGCGACCCTGGCCGAGTCCGGCTTCGACGCTCTGCTGGGTTACTTGCACCTGCTGGCGGTGCTGCTCGGTTGCATGCTGTTCGTGGCGCTGGTGATGAACCCGTTGATCGTGTTCTGGAAGATCCGTCGCAACCCCTACCCGCTTACGCTGCTGTGCCTGCGTGAAAGCGGCATCACGGCGTTCTTCACCCGCAGTTCGGCGGCGAATATCCCGGTGAACCTGGCGCTGTCCGAGCGTCTGGGCCTGCACGAAGATACCTACTCCGTGTCCATCCCGCTGGGCGCGACCATCAACATGGCTGGTGCGGCCATCACCATCAACGTGCTGACCCTGGCGGCAGTGCACACCCTGGGCATTGCCGTCGACCTGCCCACAGCGGTGCTGCTGAGCATGGTCGCGGCGATTTGCGCCTGCGGCGCTTCGGGGGTGGCTGGCGGCTCGCTGCTGCTGATTCCACTGGCCTGCAGTCTGTTCGGCATTCCGAGCGAAGTGGCCATGCAGGTGGTGGCCGTGGGCTTCATCATCGGCGTGTTGCAGGATGCGGCGGAAACGGCACTCAACTCGTCCACCGACGTGCTGTTCACCGCGGCTGCGTGCCTGGCCGAGGAGCGACGAGCCGGGCAGTGATTGCTTAAGGGCGGCGCATTACCTACGCTAGAGGCCTTTTCCCAGCCAAGAGACAGGGCCATGTCCGATCAAGAAACCGCAGGCGAAGGCCGCTTCAACAGTATCGAGGTGCGCATTCTCGGCGCATTGATCGAGAAGCAGGCCACCAGCCCGGAAAGCTATCCGCTGACGCTCAATGCGCTGGTCCTGGCGTGCAACCAGAAAACCAGCCGCGAGCCGGTGATGAACCTCACCCAGGGCCAGGTCGGCCAGGCCCTGCGGGCCCTCGAAGGACAGGACATGGCCCGCCTGCAGATGGGCAGCCGCGCCGATCGCTGGGAGCACCGGGTGGACAAGGCACTGGAACTGGTGCCGGCGCAACTGGTGCTGATGGGCCTGATGTTCCTGCGTGGGCCGCAGACCCTGAGCGAGTTGCTCAGCCGCAGCAACCGCCTGCATGCCTTCGACGATACCGAGCAGGTCCAGCACCAGCTCGAACGCCTGGTCTCGCGCGGCCTGGCCCTGCACCTGCCGCGCCAGGCCGGACAACGCGAAGACCGCTATACCCATGCGCTGGGCGATCCGGCGGAAATCGAGGCGATCCTGGCCGCACGCCAGCAGGAAGGCGGTGGCCGTAGCGGCGCTGGCAATGTCTCGGAAGAACGGATCGAAGCTCTGGAAGCGCGTATCGCAGCCCTGGAAGCGCGCCTGTCAGCGCTCGAAGGCTGAGCCGATCACGGCTCCGGGTCGGGGAAGTTACGGCAGCTTTTGCGTTCAGCCAGTTCGCGGTCGCTGGGGCGTTGGTCGACGAACACGGTACGACCGTCGGCGTAGATTTCCAGATAGCCCCAGTGCAAGTCCTGCTCCTGCTGCCCGGGTTTGGGTGGCACTAGCCACCAGGGTTCGCGGCTGATCAGGGTCATGGTGCGGGTTCCTGAAGGGTCTGCAGTAAGCATAGACACCTTCAGGTTCAGCTTGGTTTGTCAGGGCCCTTTCGCGGGACAAGCCCGCTCCTACAGGGACCGCACAGTGTCGAAAACAGTGCGGATCCTGTGGGAGCGGGCTGGTCCCGCGAAAGGGTCGCGATGCAGTTACGCTGGTGCCGAGGTACGGATCAGGTGATCGAACGCCGCCAGCGATGCCTTGGCGCCCTCGCCCACGGCGATGACGATCTGCTTGTACGGCACCGTGGTCACGTCACCGGCGGCAAACACGCCCGGTACGCTGGTCTGGCCCTTGGCGTCGACGATGATTTCGCCGCGTGGCGACAATTCCACGGTCCCTTTTAGCCAGTCGGTGTTCGGCAGCAGGCCGATCTGCACGAAGATACCTTCGAGCGCCAGGTCATGCACCTCGTCAGTGGTGCGGTCCTTGTAACGCAGGCCGGTGACCTTTTCGCCGTTACCCACCACTTCGGTGGTCAAGGCACTGGTGATCACCTTGACGTTCGCCAGGCTGTGCAGTTTGCGCTGCAACACCGCATCGGCACGCAACTGGCTGTCGAACTCGATCAGCGTCACCTGGGCGACGATACCGGCCAGGTCGATGGCCGCTTCGACGCCCGAGTTGCCACCGCCGATCACCGCCACGCGCTTGCCCTTGAACAGCGGACCGTCGCAATGCGGGCAGTAGGCCACGCCGCGGGCGCGGTACTCCTGCTCGCCAGGGACGTTCATTTCACGCCAGCGGGCACCGGTGGCGAGGATCACTGTCTTGGCCTTGAGCGAGGCGCCGCCGGCCAGGCGTACTTCGTGAAGTCCGCCATCGGTGGCCGGAATCAGCGCTTCACCGCGCTGCAGGTTCATGATGTCGACGTCATACTGCTTGACGTGCTCTTCCAAGGCCATGGCCAGCTTCGGGCCTTCGGTTTCCTGCACCGAGATGAAGTTCTCGATGGCCAGGGTATCGAGCACCTGGCCGCCGAAACGCTCAGCCGCGACACCGGTGCGAATGCCTTTACGCGCAGCATAGATGGCCGCTGCGGCGCCAGCGGGGCCACCGCCGACCACCAGCACGTCGAAGGCGTCCTTGGCGTTGATCTTCTCGGCCTGGCGGGCACCGGCGTTGGTGTCGATCTTGCCGAGGATTTCTTCCAGGCCCATGCGGCCCTGGCCGAACACTTCGCCGTTCAGGTAGACGCTTGGCACCGCCATGATCTTGCGCGACTCGACTTCGTCCTGGAACAGCGCACCGTCGATCGCGACGTGGCGAACGTTGGGGTTGAGCACGGCCATCAGGTTCAGCGCCTGGACCACGTCCGGGCAGTTCTGGCACGACAGCGAGAAGTAGGTTTCAAAGGTGAAATCGCCTTCCAGTGCCTGGATCTGCTCGATCACTTCGGCGCTGGCCTTGGAGGGGTGACCACCGACTTGCAGCAGCGCCAGCACCAGGGAGGTGAATTCGTGCCCCATGGGGATGCCGGCGAAGCGCAGGCTGATGTCGGCCCCTGGGCGGTTGAGCGAGAACGAAGGACGACGGGCGTCGGTCCCGTCCGCGCTCAGAGTAATCAGGTTCGACAGGCCGGCGATTTCCACCAGCAGGTCATGCAATTCGCGGGACTTCGCGCCGTCGTCGAGGGAAGCAACGATCTCGATCGGCTGGCTGACCCGCTCCAGGTAGGTTTTCAGTTGCGATTTAAGCGTGGCGTCCAACATACGGGCGATTCCTTTTTCGAAACTCGGATACAAAAACGCCCAGGCGAGATCGCCCGGGCGCTTTACGGGGCGGTAGATACTTCAGCTTTGGCGGCTGTCCACCGCCCGCGACATGCACATCGACTTAGATCTTGCCGACCAGGTCCAGCGATGGCGCCAGGGTGGCTTCGCCTTCTTTCCACTTGGCCGGGCAGACTTCGCCTGGGTGGGCGGCGACGTACTGGGCAGCCTTGACCTTGCGCAGCAGCTCGGTCGCGTCACGGCCTACACCACCGTCGTTCAGTTCGACGATCTTGATCTGACCTTCCGGGTTGATCACGAAGGTACCGCGATCGGCCAGGCCGGCTTCTTCGATCAGCACGTCGAAGTTGCGCGAGATGATGTGAGTCGGGTCACCGATCAGTGGGTACTGGATCTTGCCGATGGTGTCCGAAGTGTCGTGCCAGGCTTTGTGGGTGAAGTGGGTGTCGGTGGACACGCCGTAGATTTCTACGCCCAGCTTCTGGAATTCGGCGTAGTTGTCAGCAAGGTCACCCAGTTCGGTCGGGCAGACGAAGGTGAAGTCGGCCGGGTAGAAGAACACGACGGACCACTTGCCCTTCAGGTCGGCTTCGCTTACCTGAACGAATTCGCCTTTGTGGTAGGCGGTGGCGTTGAACGGTTTGACCTGGCTGTTGATGATAGGCATGAGAGACGCTCCTTCATGGGGTTGAAATCAGTTGACGGAGAGAATCCTAACCGCTGGTCCCGATAAAGGCTCATTGGCAAAGCTCATGCTGATGATTGGTTTTCGCTATAACCGCAGCTCATTAATAGAAGGTATTGGGCTGAGCAAAGGATTGCGCGGCTGTCAGAGCCCTGTCGCCAGCGGCGACAGGGCTCGTTCGCTCAGCGAGTCGGGGTGCGCAGGGTGACGAACTCTTCGGCTGCGGTGGGGTGCACACCAATGGTCTCGTCGAACTGCTGCTTGGTGGCGCCGGCTTTCAGGGCAATGCCGAGGCCTTGGATGATCTCGCCGGCATCGGGGCCAACCATGTGGCAGCCGAGCACTTTGTCGGTCTCGGCATCCACCACCAGCTTCATCAGGGTCTTTTCCTGAATGTCGGTGAGGGTCAGTTTCATGGCGCGGAAACGGCTCTCGAAGACCTGCACCTTGTGCCCGGCTTCCAGCGCCTGTTCCTCGGTCAGGCCGACAGTACCGATCGGCGGCTGGCTGAACACTGCGGTGGGGATGTTCTGGTAATCCACCGGGCGGTACTGTTCAGGCTTGAACAGCCGGCGCGCCACGGCCATGCCTTCGGCCAAGGCAACGGGGGTGAGCTGCACGCGACCGATGACATCGCCGATGGCGAGGATCGACGGCGCAGTGGTCTGGTATTGCTCGTCAACGCGGATATAGCCGCGCTCGTCGAGCTCGACACCGGTGTTCTCCAGGCCCAGGTTGTCCAGCATCGGTCGGCGACCGGTGGCGTAGAACACGCAATCGGCGACCAGCTCGCGGCCGTCCTTGAGGGTGGCTTTGAGGCTACCGTCTTCGAGCTTGTCGATGCGCTGGATGTCGGCATTGAACTGCAGGTCCAGGCCGCGTTTTTCCAGCTCTTCCTTGAGGTGGGTGCGGACCGAACCGTCGAAGCCTCGCAGGAACAGGTCACCACGGTAGAGCAGCGTGGTGTCGGCACCCAGGCCCTGGAAAATCCCGGCGAACTCGACCGCGATATAACCACCTCCGACCACCAGCACCCGGCGTGGCAGGGCCTTGAGGTAGAAGGCCTCGTTGGAGGTGATCGCCAGCTCCTTGCCAGGAATGTCCGGCACCTGCGGCCAGCCGCCGGTGGCGATGAGGATGCGCTCGGCGCTGTAGCGCTGGCCGTCCACTTCCACCTCGTTGGCGCCGGTGATGCGCGCATGCCCCTGCAGCAGGCTGACCCCGCTGTTGACCAGCAGGTTGCGGTAGATGCCGTTGAGCCGCTCGATTTCGCGGTTCTTGTTGGCGATCAGCGTGCTCCAGTCGAAGTGGCCCTCTTCCAGGGTCCAACCAAAGCCTGCAGCCTGCTCCAGCTCGTCGGCCACGTGGGCGCCGTACACCAGCAGTTTCTTCGGCACGCAGCCGACATTGACGCAGGTGCCTCCCAGGTAGCGACTTTCGGCTACCGCCACCTTGGCGCCGAAGCCTGCGGCAAAGCGTGCGGCACGCACACCACCGGAGCCGGCACCAATCACGAACAGATCAAAATCGTAGGCCATGTATTCAGTCTCCTAGGCAGCGACCCAGCATAACGCACTGGGGCCGCAAAAGCGGCCCCAGTGTCAGCAACGGCGTGGATCAGTATGCCTTGCCTGCCTTGTAGTAGTTCTCGAAGCAGAAGTTGGTCGCGTCGATGTAGCCTTCGGCACCACCACAGTCGAAGCGCTTGCCCTTGAACTTGTAGGCGATCACGCAGCCATTCTGCGCCTGCTGCATCAGGGCGTCGGTGATCTGAATCTCGCCACCTTTGCCCGGCTCGGTGTTGGCGATGATGTCGAAGATATCCGGCGTGAGGATGTAACGACCGATGATCGCCAGGTTCGACGGCGCATCTTCAGGCTTGGGCTTCTCGACCATGTTGGTGACGCGGTAGATATCGTCACGGATCATGTCGCCGGCGATCACGCCGTACTTGTTGGTTTCCTGCGGATCGACTTCCTGGATGGCGACGATCGAGCAGCGGAACTGGTTGTACAGCTTGACCATCTGGGTCAGTACGCCGTCACCTTCAGGGTTGACGCACAGGTCGTCAGCCAGGACCACGGCGAACGGCTCGTCGCCGATCAGCGGGCGACCGGTCAGGATGGCGTGACCCAGGCCTTTCATTTCGGTCTGGCGGGTGTAGGAGAACGAGCACTCGTCGAGCAGACGGCGGATACCGACCAGGTATTTTTCCTTGTCGGTGCCTTTGATCTGGTTTTCCAGCTCATAGCTGATGTCGAAGTGGTCTTCCAAGGCGCGCTTGCCACGGCCGGTGACGATGGAGATTTCGTTCAGGCCGGCATCCAGTGCTTCCTCAACGCCATACTGGATCAGCGGCTTGTTGACCACCGGCAGCATTTCCTTGGGCATGGCTTTGGTAGCAGGCAGGAAGCGGGTGCCGTAGCCGGCTGCCGGGAACAAGCATTTCTTGATCATATACGTCCTTAAACGAAGGCTGGGCCTATGGGTTTCGGCGCAGTCTAATCAGGCGGCAGTCACCTTACAATGCCCCGCCTGTGGCCGACCGATGCGATGATAGAGACAACCCAGTGTAGATAGTTCAAAGGCATTGCGAATATTAACGCGCGCAACTGTCGCAGGTTGCCTCACCGGCCCCCTTCAGGGTGCCGTGCCCTGCCCCACCAGTACCCCGTCGACGTGCTGGCCATACAGATTGACGCCATCGTTGGCATGAAACTTCAACCGCGTCTTCTCCACTGAACCGTCGACCAGGCGTGGGTCTTGGGGGCGCTCATGGCGATTGATCCACGCCGCCACGTCCCAGGCCTGCTGATCGCTCAGCGAGCCCGGCTTGCCCAGCGGCATATTGTGCTTGATGAACGACGCCGCCGTATTGATACGGTGCATGCCGGCGCCCCAATTGTAGGAGTCCTTGCCCCACAAGGGCGGCATGACGTACTCCCCTGCCACCTGTTGGCCCTGACCGTCGTCGCCATGACACAGCGCGCAGTGCTCACGGTAGACCTGGCGGCCGCGGGCGAAGTCATAGCCACCTTGCGGCTGCGCCACCTCGGGATAGCCGCGCCCGGCGATTTCCACGCCGGTAGGGGCCTGGGTCGACAACCAATAGGCGTATACGCTCAATGCTTTCATCTGCGGGCTGTCGGCAGCCGGGGGCGTGCCGTTCATGCTGAACTCGAAGCAACCCTGGATACGCTCGGCGAAGGTGTTGACCTTGTCGTTCTTCTTTCGATAAGCCGGGTACATCGGGTACGCACCCCACAGCGGGGCGGAGAACGCCAGGCGGCCTTGATCGAGGTGGCAGTTACTGCAGTTCATGCCGTTGCCCACGGCCTCGGGCATCAGCCGACGGGTGTCGACGAACAGCGCATGGCCTTCGCGCACCTGCTGGCCGAAAGCGTTGTCCGGCAGTGCGCTTTCAGCGGGCGGAGTGAAGGTCGGCGTGGCCTTGCTGACCTGCAGTTGCGATTGATCGGGCATGGCCACGGCGCCAGCCATGCCGCTGCCGATCATCAAGAGCACGAAGGCGAGCTGCGTTGCTTTCATGGCGCGACCTCCAGGTTGCCAGCGTTGGCGAAGAACGTAGCGATTGCCTGAACCTCGGCATCGGTCATGGCCTTGGCTACACCGGCCATCAATTGGTTAGGGTCGTTATGGCGACTGCCGTCGCGCCAGGCGTCGAGTTGTGCCACCAGGTAGGCGGCGGGCTGCCCAGCCAATGGCGGGAAATGTTCGCCGACACCTGCGCCTCCCGGTCCGTGACATTGCACGCAACCCGGTATCTGTCGGCTCCAGTCGCCATACAACGCCAGTCGTTCAGTCGGGTTCTCGGCGATCTGCTGGCGGCGCAGGGTACCGGGCGGGTCGCTGGGTAGGTTGGCGAGATAGGCACTGACGGCATCGATTTCGTCCTCGCCCAACGCCTTGGCGATGGGCTCCATGACCGGATGCCGACGGCTGGCGCTGCGCCAGTCGCGCAGCTGCTTGCTCAGATAGGCAGCGGGCAAACCGGCCAGTCGCGGAAAGCCCGCCGCGGCCACGCCTTTGCCGTCCACGCCATGGCAACCCAGGCAGGCCATGGCGGCGGGGTTGCCGCCGCCTTGGAGGAACACTTTCTGGCCATCGGCAGCGTGCGCCATCGGCCAGGCCAGCACCAACAGCCCCCCGATCACGGCTCGACTCAACAGGGTCATCACGAATCTCCATTTCTTTTGTTATAAGCTTAGGCTTAAAAAACATAAGCGAATGGATATTAGCCCTGCCTGGAAAGACCCAACAACGCAAAAAGCCATCCGAAGATGGCTTTTCAGGCGTTATTCGCAGCGACCTTGCGCCAGGTCAACTGCCCGAGATGCACTGGGTCGCCGCCGTGCGGACATCCCCCAGGCGCAATGGGAAATTGTTCAGTCGCTCGTGCAGCTTGATGCTGCTGCCGCTGCCGCGCTTGTCGATATCGAACAAGGCCGCCGGGCCGGTACTGGCGGTCAGCTTCTGAGGCACGATCAGGCGCAAGCCATCGCCACGTTGCTGTTCCTCGATCGCCTCACGGCTGTCGGCCAACTTGAGCTTCACGCAATCGGCGTATTCGCGCGGGGTCTTGCCCGACATCACATCCAGCGTTTCGCGGGATTGCTCGAGTTCGGACACACTGACACACCCACCCAATACCAAGGACAACGCCGCTACCACCCACTTCATCAGCCACACCTCTGCCTTCAACGAATTCACTTCGACAGCAGCCAGGCGCTTTTGCTCCCTGCTTTGGCGCAATTATCTTCACCCTGTCATCCAGCGCGCCAGTGTATCCCAGCATCGTGGTATCTTTTGCGTTTGCAGAACCAGACTTTGCGGAGCATCACATGAAATTCGTACACCAGCGCGAGCATCTGAACGAGGACGACATCGTCGTCATCGAATGCTCCCAGCGCTGCAACATCCGCCTGATGAACGACGCCAACTTCCGCAGCTTCAAGAATGGCGGTCGGCACACCTACCACGGCGGCCACTTCGAGCGCTTCCCAGCCAAGATCACCGTACCCAGCACCGGCTTCTGGAACATCACCCTCGACACGGTGACCGCCCGACCGATCTCGGTGACCCGCAAGCCGACCTTCAGCCACAAGATCAAGATCATTCGTCGCTCGTCGTCGAAGCTCAGCTAAAACCACCGGAATACCGCTCCCCATGACTCAGACCACCAAGTACGTCATCAAATACAAACTCGACGGCCAGCGCCGCTGGGACTTCGCCCAGATGCCGGACGCCTCGCCGGAACAGGCCCTGGATGCCCTGCGCAAGATCCATGGCGACGACGCCGACAAGATCAGCGACATCCAGGTC
Organism: Pseudomonas putida; assembly: GCF_004357765.1. Classification (GTDB taxonomy): domain Bacteria; phylum Pseudomonadota; class Gammaproteobacteria; order Pseudomonadales; family Pseudomonadaceae; genus Aquipseudomonas; species Aquipseudomonas putida_U. The sequence goes on from NZ_SMTE01000012.1 coordinate 76,850, forward strand.
AGCAAGGCCTTGTAAATCGAACCCACCGCGTACAAGGAGCAGCGCATGAGCAACTGGCCCGACCGTCGTATTCTCGATCTTCTGGGCATCGAGTTGCCCATCCTGCAAGCGCCCATGGCCGGCGCCAGCGGCTCGCCCCTGGCGATCGCCGTGGGTAACGCAGGGGGGCTTGGCGCCCTGCCCTGCGCCATGCTCACCGGCGAACAGGTGCGCGCCGAAATCGCAGCCTTTCGCAGTGTCTGCAGCGGCCCGCTGAACCTGAACTTCTTCTGTCACCAGCCACCCGACTTCGACGCAGGGCGCGCCGAACGCTGGAAGCAGGCCCTGGCGCCGTATTACCAGGAGGTGGGCGCGGACTTCACGGCGCCTACGCCGGTATCCAATCGCGCACCTTTCGATGAGCAAAGCTGTCAGCTGGTCGAGCAACTGCGCCCGGAGGTGGTGAGCTTCCATTTCGGCCTGCCGACGCCAGAGCTGTTGCAGCGGGTCAAGGCCAGCGGCGCCAAGGTGCTGTCGAGCGCAACCACCGTAGAGGAAGCCGTCTGGCTCGAGGCCCATGGCTGCGACGCCATCATTGCCATGGGATACGAGGCCGGCGGCCACCGCGGGATGTTCCTCAGCGACGACATCACCAGTCAGATCGGCACCTTCGCCCTGGTACCGCAGGTCGTCGATGCCGTGCAGGTACCCGTGATCGCCGCAGGCGGCATAGGCGATCATCGCGGCCTGCTAGCGGCACTGGCATTGGGCGCCTCTGCCGTGCAGATCGGCACCGCCTACTTGTTCTGTCCCGAGGCCAAGGTGTCGCCAGCGCATCGCCACGCGCTGGATAGCGCATCGGCCAGCGACACCGCTTTGACCAACCTGTTCACTGGCCGCCCGGCGCGGGGCATCAACACACGTATCATGCGTGAACTCGGACCGATGAGCGCGCTGGCGCCGCAGTTCCCGCTGGCCGGCGGTGCGCTGATGCCACTGCGAGCGATCACCGATCCACAAGGCAACACTGACTTCAGCAACTTGTGGGCGGGCCAGGGGTTGCGCCTCGGCCAGCACTTGCCAGCCGCAGAGCTGACCCGGGATATCGCCGACCAGGCGTTGCGCCGCTACGGGCGCTGACTTCAGTTGCATGACGCGCTTCAGCCCCTTCCCGGCGAATGGCCTATCGCTATATAGTTGACGCTATAACGATAACCCAAAGGAGCCGTTTTCATGCGTATTCGCCCGTCCACCCTGGCCGCCACCGCACTGGCCAGCTTGCTTTCGCTCAACAGTGCTTGGGCCGATGAAGTCCAGGTGGCGGTCGCCGCCAACTTTACAGCGCCGATCCAGGCCATCGCCAAGGACTTCGAGAAAGACACCGGGCACAAGCTGGTCGCTGCCTACGGCGCCACCGGGCAGTTCTACGCACAGATCAAGAACGGCGCACCTTTCGAGGTGTTTCTCGCCGCCGACGACAGCACGCCGGCCAAGCTCGAAGCCGAGCACGCGATCGTGCCCGGCTCGCGCTTCACCTACGCCATCGGCACCCTGGCCCTGTGGTCGGCCAAGGACGGTTACGTCGACGACAAGGGCGAAGTGCTGAAGAAGAATGCCTACCAGCATCTCTCCATCGCCAACCCGAAAGCCGCCCCTTACGGCCTCGCTGCGACCCAGGTCCTGGACAAGCTCGGCCTGACCGAGGCGACCAAGGCCAAGATCGTCGAGGGCCAGAACATCACCCAGGCCTACCAGTTCGTCTCCACCGGCAATGCCGAACTCGGTTTCGTCGCCCTGTCGCAGATCTACAAGGACGGCAAGGTGCAGCACGGTTCGGCGTGGATCGTCCCGGCCCAGATGCACGAGCCGATCCGCCAGGACGCGGTGATCCTCGACAAGGGCAAGGACAGCGCCGCCGCCAAGGCCCTGGTCGAGTACCTGAAGGGGCCGAAGGCCGCGGCGGTGATCAAGTCGTTCGGCTATGAAATCTGATGCCGCTCGACGCCAGTGACTTGGGCGCGATCTGGCTGACCCTCAAGCTGGCCAGCCTGACGACCCTGATCCTGCTGTTGCTGGGCACGCCCATCGCCTGGTGGCTGGCGCGCACGCGCTCGTGGCTGCGTGGGCCAGTCGGGGCCTTGGTGGCGCTGCCGCTGGTGCTACCGCCCACGGTCATTGGTTTCTACCTGCTGATCGCCCTGGGCCCCAATGGCTGGCTGGGCCAGGCGACCCAGGCGCTGGGCCTGGGCACAGTGGTGTTCAGCTTCAGCGGCCTGGTGATCGGCTCGACGGTGTATTCGATGCCCTTCGTGGTGCAGCCGTTGCAGAACGCCTTCGCCGCCATCGGCCAACGCCCGCTGGAAGTGGCCGCCACCCTCCGCGCAAGCCCCTGGGACACCTTCGTCCACGTGGTGCTGCCACTGGCCCGTCCAGGTTTCGTCACCGCCAGCATCCTCGGCTTCGCCCATACCGTGGGCGAATTCGGCGTGGTGCTGATGATCGGCGGCAACATCCCCGACAAGACCCGTGTGGTCTCGGTACAGATCTTCGACCATGTCGAGGCCATGGAATACGCCCAGGCCCACTGGTTGGCCGGGGCCATGCTGGTGTTTTCCTTCCTGGTGCTGCTGGTGCTGTATGCCGGGCGCCGGGGCAAGGCTGGCTGGAGCTGATTTGACATCCTCCCCGCCCTAAAGGACGGGGTATCTCGCGGAGAAAACCGATGAGCGCATCGATCGTGGCACGTCTGCAGTTGGTGCGAGCCGACTTCAAGCTGGATGTCGACCTGCAACTGCCCGGGCGGGGCATCAGTGCGCTGTTCGGTCATTCGGGCTCTGGCAAGACCTCTTGCCTGCGCTGCCTGGCCGGCCTGGAACGGGCCACCCAGGCTTACATCGAAGTCAATGGCGAGGTCTGGGAGGACAGCGCCCGCGGCCATTTCGTCGCGCCACACCTGCGTCCGCTGGGCTACGTATTCCAGGAAGCCAGCCTGTTCCCGCACCTGACGGTGCGGGGCAACCTGGAATTCGGTTGGCGCCGGGTGCCCGCCAGTCAGCGCAAGGTCGGCCTGGCCCAAGCCAGCGAACTGCTGGGCATCGGCCACCTGCTCGAGCGCAGACCGGCCAGCCTGTCGGGCGGCGAAGCGCAGCGCGTCGGTATCGCCCGTGCCCTGCTGAGCAGTCCGCGGCTGCTGTTGATGGACGAACCGCTGGCGGCCCTCGACGGCCCCCGCAAGCGCGAGATCCTGCCGTACCTTGAACGCCTGCACGAGGAATTGGACATCCCGGTGGTGTACGTCAGCCATGCCCAGGATGAAGTCGCCCGGCTGGCCGACCACCTGGTCCTACTGGAAGAGGGCCGGGCCACGGCCAGTGGGCCGATCGGCACGACTTTGGCGCGCCTGGACCTGTCGCTGGCCCAAGGCGATGACGCCGGGGTGGTGTTCGACGGCCGGGTCGTCGGCCACAACCCGCACTACGGCCTGCTCGATCTGCGCCTGCCGGGCATCGACGGCCCAGTGCTGCGGATCGCTCACCCGGCACACAGCCTGGGCAGCACCCTGCGCATCAAGGTCCAGGCGCGCGATGTCAGCCTGGCGCTTGCTGCCGACAGCGCCTCGAGCATCCTCAATCGCCTGCCGGTGCAGGTGCGCGAAAGCCGCCCTGCCGACAACCCAGCGCATGTGCTGGTGAGCCTGGATGCCGGAGGCAATACCCTGCTGGCACGCATTACCCGCTACTCGGCCGACCAGTTGGGCCTGCACCCAGGGCAGACGTTATGGGCGCAGATCAAGTCAGTGGCACTGTTGGGCTGAGCGCGCTGTCCATAGGGCAATACCGGCTCGATGGAACACCTCCATGCTCGACTGCCCCCTGCCGCGCACCCTGCACTATGTCGACGACAGCCAGCCTGGCCTCAGCCGCAAGCGTTGGCGCGATCGCTTCATTTACCTGGACGCCGCCGGCGAGCGTGTCCGCGACCCGGAGACCCTGGCGCGCATCGCCGCGCTGGTGATCCCGCCGGCCTACACCGATGTGTGGATCTGCGCCGACCCGCAAGGCCACCTGCAAGCCACCGGCCGTGACGCCCGCGGGCGCAAGCAATACCGCTACCACACCGAATGGCGTGCCTTGCGCGACCAGCACAAGTACGGACGTATGCTGGCCTTCGCCCAGGCGTTGCCCAAGCTGCGCGCGCAACTGGACCTGCACCTGGCCCGGCCGGGGCTGGACCGGGAGAAGGTCATGGCACTGGTGGTGAGCCTGTTGGACAACACCCTGATTCGTATCGGCAATACCCAGTATCTGCGCGATAACAAATCCTATGGCCTCACCACCCTGCGTACCCGCCACGTCAAGGTCCAGGGCAGCACGGTGCGTTTCCAGTTTCGCGGCAAGCGAGGCGTCGAGCACGATGTCACCCTACGTGACCGGCGCCTGGCCAATCTGCTCAAGCGCTGCATGGAGCTGCCCGGGCAGGCATTGTTCCAATACCTGGACGAGGACGGCCAACGCCATAGTGTCGGCTCCAGCGATGTGAATCAGTTTCTCCAGCAACTGACAGGGTCAGACTTCACCGCCAAGGATTACCGCACCTGGGCCGGCAGCAGCCTGGCCCTGAGCCTGCTGCGACCGCTGGCCTGGGAGCCGGAGAGCGAAGCCAAGCGTCAGGTCACGGCCATCGTTCGCCAGGTTGCCCAGCGCCTGGGCAACACCCCAGCGGTGTGCCGGCGCTGCTACATCCACCCTGCGGTGATCGAGCACTACCATCTGGGCCGCCTGGAAGCACTGCCCAGGCACCGACGCCGCAAGGGCCTGCAAGCCGAGGAAGTGGCTTTGCTGCTGTTCTTGCAAGCGCAGGAGTCGCTCGCGTCCGATTGAGCCGGGCTATGCAGGCCATCACACAGAGAAATTTCCCATCCGACGCGAAGCCCCCTATTCTTGCCACCGAGCACCTTCGCCGACACTTGATCGAAGCTTTACGTCGGCGCCTGTACGTGAAGACCCTCAACAGATTTTGTGAGTTCGGGGAATTACTATCCGCCGAAAGCGTCTTTAATGAGAAGGAAGAGGGACAGGCTCCCACCGCCGCGGCATTTGGCCTGACGGACTTTTACACCACCAAGGAGAACTACATGCTGATACTCACCCGTAAGGTTGGCGAAAGCATCGTCATCAACGACGACATCAAAGTCACCATTCTGGGAGTGAAAGGGATGCAGGTGAGAATTGGCATCGATGCGCCGAAAGATGTCCAGGTTCACCGTGAGGAAATCTTCAAACGCATCCAGGCCGGCAACCCTGCCCCGGAAAAGGGCAACGAAGAGCACCAGTGATGTTTGTCCTCAAGCCGCACGGATGCGCTTGACCGCCCCTACCCGCTCAGGCGCAGCCCTGCGCCTCAAGCGTCGAGCAACTCCCGCACCTTGGCGATCAACGCGTCGATGTCGAACGGTTTATCGAACACCGCCGCGAACCGTTGCGGGCAGACCAGGCCCTGATTGGCTTGGGCGCCGCTCATGAGGATCACCGGCAGATCGGTCAGCAGCAGGTCCTCACGAATCGCCCGCACCAGTTCCTCGCCATTGAGCACCGGCATCATGTAGTCGGTGATCACCAACTGCACCCGCTTGTCCTGCAGAGCGTCCAGGGCCTTGCGCCCATTGCTGGCTTTTTCCACGATGAACCCCGCATCCTCCAGGGCGAAGCCGAGGATGTCCACGATCAGGTATTCGTCATCGACGACCAGAATAGTGTTCATGGATGAACCTTCAACCGCCGTCCTGCGGTACCGGGGTTCCTGAAAGCACGCCGCAGGCACCTTCGAATGCACGGCTCAGGGCGATACCGCCCGGGCCGATCTGCAGGTCGTGCAACGCCGGGTCGTGATTGCTGTCACGCACCTTGAGGATCGACAGCAAGCGCCGCAACTGCGAGTCCAGTTCGACGAAGCGCATCAGCATGAGGTTGTCGACCAGACTGGAAAGGTCTGGCGCCGGCGCACTGATCTCAGAGCCGAACAGGTCACGCATTTCCCAGGTCAGCATCACACTGATATCGCGCGCGCGCAACTCGCCGGCCAACGCACGGAAAAAGCCATTGAGTCGCGCCGGCTCGACCGCCAGGCGGCTGAAGGCGCCAAGGCTGTCGATCAGCACACGCTTGCTGCCGTGCGCATCGACCTGCGCCAGCAGACGTGCGCCGACCTCATCCAGCAGGCCTTCGGTGGTGGGCTGCCAACACAGCGCCAACGCCCCCTGGCGTTCCAGTGCGGCAAAGTCCAGGCCTAGCGAAGCTGCCTTCATCCGCAGGCGTGCCGGGGTTTCGTGGAAGCCGAAATGCAGCCCTGGCGCACTGGGCGTGGAGGCACCGAGAAAGGCCAGGCCCAGGGAGGTCTTGCCAACGCCTGAAGGCCCCATCATCAAGCTGACCGAGCCACTGGCCAGGCCACCTTCGAGCATTGCATCGAGGGTCGGCACGCCGCTGCTGACCCGTCCCAGATTGTCGCTGCCATATTGGCTGGGATGGCTGTACAGGGCCTCCAGGCGCGGGTAGACATGCAAGCCGTGATCATCGATCAGGCACTCATGACGACCCGACAATGCCGCACTGCCGCGCGTCTTGCGCAACTGGATGTGGCGCACCGCACGGCTGCCGACCAGTTGCTCGCCGAGCTCGATCACGCCGTCGACCATCGTGTGCTCAGGGCTGCCCTCCTCCAGGCGCGCGCTGGTCAACAGCAGCACGGTACAACCGGCGAAGGCGGCGTGACCCTGCAATTCGGATACGAACTTCTTGGTGTCGAGGGTGGTTTCGGCACGCACCCGAGCGTTGAGCACCCCATCGACGATCAACAGGCTGGCCTGCTGCCGGGCGATTTCCTGTCGCAGCAGCTTGACCACGGCATCCAGGCCCTCCTGTTCGAGGGTGTCGAAGGCACTGACGAACTGGATGGGGTCACCCACCAGGGCAGGGTCGAAGAATTCCAGCGTGCCCAGGTACTGAAACAGTCGCTCATGGGATTCGCTGAGCAAGGTCGCCACCAGCACCCGACCGCCTTGGCGCACGTGGTTGCACGCCAGTTGGTTGGCGAGAATGGTCTTGCCCGCGCCGGGCGGGCCCTGAACGATATAGGAGGCGCCCGCGACCAGGCCTCCCCTGAGCAGGGCATCGAGCCCGTCTATGCCCGTGGTCAACCGCTGCAGTGCCTGAACCATGATGCCTTCCTTTACCGGGATTCGCCTGGATATGCCGGCAGGTAGAGGCTCATGCAAGTGCCTTCGCCCACGCTGCTGGTCACGCTGATTGCGCCATTGCTCTGCTTGGCAAAGCCATATACCTGGCTGAGTCCAAGGCCCGTACCCTTGCCGAAGGGCTTGGTGGTGAAGAACGGCTCGAAGATCCGCGGCAGCACCTCGGGGTCGATTCCCGATCCCGTGTCGCGAACATCGAAACGTACGAACGGACCACACAAGCCATCGACCTCCCCGGCCAAGATCACAGTGCTGACCGACAAGTCGATGCACCCTTCGCCTTCGACGGCATCGCGGGCATTGAACAGCAGGTTGAGCAGGACCATCTGCAACTGCCCGGCATCCACGTCGATCAATGGCAAATCGCTGGGTACGTGCTGGTGCATTTCGATGGTGCTGGGCAGTGCATGTTCGATCAGACCGCGGGTGGAGGTGATCAGTTCGGCGGGGGCTATACGTGTCACGTTCAGTTGCCGGTGGCGAGCGAAACTGAGCAGTTGCTGGGTCAGCTGGGTACCGCGCTGCCCGGCATCGACGATGTGCTCGAGCATGCGCTGAGCGCGTGCCGGATCCCGCGTGGTCAGGGCCAGGCGCGCAGAACTGAGGATGATCGTGAGCAGGTTGTTGAAATCATGGGCCAAGCCCCCCGTCAGTTGACCCAGGGCTTCGAGTTTCTGTGCCTGGAACAGCTGAGCACGCACTGCATCCAGTTGTTGGGCAGCCTCGCGGCGGTCGGTGATGTCCCGGGTGACTTTGGCCAGACCGACGATCTGGCCCTGCGCGTCGCGTATGACGTCGAGCGCGGCCAAAGCCCAGAACTGCGTACCGTCTTTGCGCACGCGCCAGCCTTCGTCCTGCGCCACGCCCTTTTCCAGCGCCTGGCGCAACAGCCTTTCGGGACGTCCGTCGTTGATATCCTGAGGGGTGAAGAACAATGAGAAATGTTTGCCGATCACCTCGTCGGCACGATAGCCCTTGATCCGCTCGGCGCCTGCATTCCAGGAGACCACGCGGCCGAGGGGGTCGAGCATGTAGATGGCGTAGTCGACCACTGACTGCACCAATTGCTCGTAGCGCTCGGCCGGCATCACCGCCTGGTCGAGACTTTCAGCTGAAACCATACACACTCCACTGGCACGGCGGGAGGGAGACAACGGGTTTGGCGGGACAGCTCAACCGTGACGCCTGCATGGGCCGTTCACGCGTCGTCTTCGATCAGCGACGGACTGATCCGGCGCGGCATGCCCACCTTCAGCAGCCACGCCCCGACCAAGCCGATCGAGCCACCGCCGAGCAAGGCGTGCAGCCGTTGGGTCTCAGGGTACTCGACATCGAATGCGAGCATCAGCAGGTAGCCCCCGAGGCAGATCAGGCACAAGTAGAGAAAGGCCGCCAGCAGCACCACCTGAGCGAACAGCAGGCGCCAAAACAGCCGCGGACGAACGATACGTCCTGGTTGGACGGGAGGCGTGGCCAGGGTCATGGCTTCACACTCTTGGATCCAATACAAGCCGTAACAGTGGCTTATTGACATTGCCCTGTCAATTCACCAGCGAGACGGCCTCCACCCTTGATCATAGGCGTTGTGCACGAAAAATATATAACATTGGTGCATATCAGCGGGTCGCGAAGCGGCGCAGATCGACTCACTTCATTCGCTCAACCAAGATGATCCGGCTCGCCGGGAGCAGCCCAGAGGCATGGCTGCAAGCCTTGTAGGCAACGCCTTGCCAACGCCTAATACGTTGATTTCCGCCGCCTTTTCGTGTCTAATCGCCAGCTTGCCGTCGTGCCCTGATGGTGAAATTGGTAGACACATCGCACTTAAAATGCGCCGTCGCGAGACGTGCCGGTTCGAGTCCGGCTCGGGGCACCAAATCTACGCAGAAAGCCCAGCAAACGCTGGGCTTTCTTGTATCTGACGCTAGCTGATTCTGGCCGCTCTACTGCTTCTCCCGCGCTGGGCGGATTGATGGAGCGCGCCGGCAGTTCGTTTCGCGGGTCCCGCCGATAAACAACGAAATCCATGGGGGTAAGCTAAAGTTTCGGTGAGGGCATGAACCGTGAGGTAGCGATCATGATAAAACAAGAAGCCAATGAGGTGATTGAACGGATTCGGAACGATCTCGAGCGACATGGGGTGCTGATTGGCTACGACCCCGACTTTACGACTCCTGAATTCGGCTGCGACCTCGATTATCAGGTGGCTCAGGTCCGAGAGGATCCACAGACCCGAGTCGTGGGCATCGTGATACATGACGAAGGCTTGTGGGCTCAGCTCAGGCAAGGAGCCGTTTACCGGTGCATCATCAGCGAATGTGGCGGCAAGCTGTTCGGGCTACCGATCACCATAGAGCCTAGAGATGATGAGTCCTACACCATCCAGTACAAACTCTAGGCATCAACACGGCAGCCCGAATACCGGGCTGCCGTGTTGAGCGTTGCCGTGGAGCGGCCATACAGCTGCTACAGTGGAGCTTGTCCCCCTTCACTGGAACACCGCCATGCGCTATTCCCTGTTCGACGGTCAACGTGACCTGATCATCCTGGTTGCACGCGTCCTGCTGATGATCCTGTTCGTGCTTTCCGGGTGGGCCAAGCTCACTGGGTTCGAAGGTACGGTGGGCTACATGAGCTCACTCGGAGCGCCTGCTCCGACCTTGGCAGCGGCGGTGGCCGTGATCATGGAATTCTTCGTCGCCATCGTTCTCATTCTGGGCTTCTATACCCGGCCCTTGGCGTTCCTGTTCGCCTTGTTCGTGCTAGGCACCGCGCTGATCGGCCACCCGTTCTGGAACATGGTCGACCCTGAGCGCAGCGCCAACATGACTCAGTTCCTCAAAAACCTGAGCATCATGGGCGGCCTGTTGTTGCTGGCAGTGAGTGGACCAGGCCGGTTCTCCCTCGACGGGCGCTGACTCAATCGTCGTCAAGCCAGGCTGGATGGTCTTCGTCCTCATCGATGAAATCATCCAGCGTTTGCTCATCCTCCTCGACCTCATCTTCGGCGCCCTGGGCATCGGCCTCGGGGTCGAAATCGTCGTAGAGAAATTCCTGGTCCAGCAGGTGGTCGTGCTCAGGTTCGTGCAGGTCGTCTTCGTCGTGCATGTTGGCTCCCGGAAATTGGCTCCGCCTGTATAGGCACAGGAACGCCTGCGGTCAATGACTTTGGGTTAATGCTCGCTTAACCCTGCCCCGGGTAATCTGCAAGCTCTCCCTTCAAACGTCATTGCCCACCTCATTGGTGGGCTTTTTTTTGAGAGCAGCCTTAAGTAGCTCCGAACGTTCTTTGAACCCGCCCTCATTGGCGGGTTTTTCTTTTTCTGCGGCAGCTTGCGGGCAACGTACTGATCTGGCGCAACGCTTTTTCGGCATTGGTTGCCGCACAATGGCCACCTTCACACGACATCTTGACCTTGTTACCATACGAAACATAGCACTTTGGCAGCATTGAACACCGCTCACAGGCGAGTATCCTGCCTTACTTTGGTCCAATTTCCCCAAGGACGGACGCCATGAAGCCCCTTTCTCTCTTCGTCATTTCTGCGCAATTACTCGTTGCTGGCGCGGCCTGGGCCGATGAGAACCGCGGTACCTGGTCACAGGAGCCGACCACTTTTCTGGGTGTAGATCTGCAGGGCGACTTCGTCCAGCAGGTCGCCGAATGCCCAACCGACGGCAGCAAGCCAGAAGGTCTATGCCGGGTCGCCACTGCCAACCCAGACAGCTACGAGGTCCGCGGCCTGCCCTACCTGCCGATTTCCCCCGGCTACAAGCTGGTCGCCAATCTCAAGGATGGCCAGGTCAACGAACTGGTATTCAGCGGTAACGCCAACAGCCTGTACCTGGTGACGGATATGCTGACCCAACGCTTCGGCGAGCCGAGCGATCAGCATATGCAGTGGATCAAGATGAAGTCAGGTGCGTCCTACCAGACCGAAGTGATGAGCTGGCAAGGTGAGAACGTGGCGGTGAACTTCCAGCGCATGGAAAGCGACCTGGGCAAGTACGCCGTTACCCTGACGAATGTGATGCCGGTTGGCACTACCCCGGCGGTAGACGCGATCTCCAGCGCCGAGGCGTCCGACGTGATCGAAGCGCCGTCTTCCAAGCTCTGAGACTCGCTGAACAACGCGCCATCGGCAGGCTCTGCCGCTGGCGCGTTTTTTTGTGCTTCAATCCAGCGCGCCGTTGAGCACCTCGTAGATAATCCCCGTCGCCACCGCCACGAGTATCAGATCCACGCCCGCCTGCCGCCATTCGTAGCCATCGTAGTGCGGCAACTGACCGAGTAGACGACCATCGAGCTTCTTGGCGATTCCCGGCGGAAGCGGCTTGCCGCGAGCCAGGTTCTTCTGGATACCCGGCGGCAACGCCGGCCCAGGACTCCAGTAGTCGCGGTGACCGTTCAAGATACCCAGTACATCGCCATGGTTGATCGCAGGGCCGCCATAGTGTCCGCCTTTGTCCTGGCGGCCCTCTGCATGCCCCTGGCCTTTGCCATGCCCCTGTCCCTTCCCGTTGCCCGGATCGGCCAGTACCAGCGCGGGCCCAGCCAATAACGAAAGGGAAGTGATTGCCGCGATGACGACCCGACGACTGCCCATGCCTGATTCCTTTTAACGTTGGACCCTATGCAATCTAGACGATGCTGGAAGGATAAGTTCCGCTGACTGCGAAGATAAGCGGTCCGATCAACGAACGCTTCGCTCCCGCTCGGTTGCCAGTGCGACCTGATCCTGGTCGTGGAACGCCCCCACCACGCCGATGTCTAGTACTGGCGAAGTGACATTCCACCCTGTCATGATTCTTATTACACCATGCTGTGCACCCCACCGAGGTTACCCATGTTCAATCGTTCTCTCAAAGTTCGACTCGCCGAGCGCGAGCGCGAGATCGCCCGTGTGCAGCAACGCCTGGAGCTGATGGCTCAAGCAGGCATTTTTGTCAGACTCGATGCCGACTACCGGGTCCTCGAATGCAATGAAGCCTTTGCCTGCGCCCTGGGCCAAACCCCAGCCGAGCTTCTTGGAAAGCCCCTATCCCAGCTAGTGCCGGACTATGTCTCGAAGCTGCCGTGTTACCAGAATTTCGTCCGAGAGATCCCCGCCGGCCGGCCCGTCCACGATGATTACCGCTACCTGCGCAATGGCAAACCGCAAGTCTGGTTGCGGTTGACCTGGCATCCGCTATGCGATGAGCAAGGCCGACTGTTGGAGGTGGCCGGCTACGGGCAGGACGTGACCCGGCAGGTCAATTTGATGCGGGAGAACCAGGCGCTACTGGATGCACTATTGCGCTCCACAGCCATCATCCAGTTCGACCTCAACGGCACGGTCATTGACGCCAACGAACAGTTCCTGGACGCCATGGGCTATCGGCGAGAGCAGGTCATGGGTAAGCATCACCGGATGTTCTGTGATTCGGACTTCAACCGCAGTCCCGCTTACGACGAGTTCTGGAAGACGCTGAACGCCGGACATTACGTGAGCGGCCGCTTCCGCCGCCTGGACAGTCGCGGCGCAGAAGTATGGCTCGAGGCAAGCTACAACCCGGTCAACGATAGCGAAGGCCGCTTGGTGCGCGTGGTCAAGTTCGCCTCCGTGGTGACTGACGAAGTCAAACGCGAGGAGGAGGTTCGCCGGGCGGCGCAGATAGCGCTCGAAGTTTCCCAGGTCACCGATGTGAACGCTACGCAAGGCGTATCGGTAGTGCGTCAGGCGGTAGAGACCATGGAGTCGGTCAGCGAGCAGATGCAATCCGCTGCCACCACCATCGGCGCTCTGGACAAACAATCGGTGCTGATCAGTTCGATCGTTCAAACCATCGGCGGCATCGCCTCGCAGACCAATCTGCTGGCGCTCAATGCCGCCATTGAAGCCGCACGCGCAGGCGAACAAGGCAGGGGCTTCGCCGTGGTGGCAGATGAAGTTCGACAGCTCGCGGTGCGCACCAGTACGGCTACCGATGAAATCGTCGCTGTAGTGGCTCGCAATCAGATGCTCGCCTCCCAGGCGGTCACTGACATAGATAGCAGCCGAGACCGCGCAGAACAAGGCCTGCGCCTTGCCTCCCAGGCGGGGGAATCGATCAGCGGCATTCAGGCGGGAGCCCGGCAGGTGGTCGCTGCCGTGGGGAAAGTCACCAAGGATCTTCAACAAGTCGGCTAACCGGGACTGGCTCGGCCCAGCGTTGATGGCGGTACGCTGGTTGCCGGGCGGTAACGCGATCAATGCGGAACCGATCAGGTTTTCCAGGGCGCAAAGAAAAACCCCGCAGACGTTAATCTGCGGGGCTTTCGAATATGGAGGCCGAGGTCGGAATCGAACCGGCGTAGACGGATTTGCAATCCGATCTAAGAATTGCCATTTCATGCGTCATGGGCGAGAAAATCAGTTCCAAAACGAAACGGGATTTGCTCGCCTGCAGCCAGCATCCTACAAGGGTCGCCTTTTCAGTTTTGGAACTGATTTTCGGCCCGTTTTTGCCACCTTCCAGTACTGCAGCAGTAGCAGAAAAAACAGACCTCAGGCCGCGCCACATGCGGCCTATGCGTCGATGCTGTCTAATATGCATTGGCGACTTTGGGCGAGTTTCGCCCAGTAAAACCGAGAAGCACCGGCGCAGTTTTAGACAGCCTCCACCCCCCCCGGCACCCAGCCGAAACGCCAGCCGTCCTGGCTAGCGCGACTCCCTACCCATATCAAATTCATGCTCGAGCAGTGCCCACAGCCGGGCCGACTCGACGAACTCCAGCATGTCGGAAAGACCGCCCGCGTCCACGTCCTCCCGGCGCCGGGCGGCAAATGCCATCTCGCAAAGCACCCTGGCCCTTCCGTCCGGATCGGTGACCAGGGCGATCTGGTCGTTCAGCTCGGCCAGCCAGGCCTGCGGCAGAGAACTAACCATCACCGCGACCTGCACCACCAAGACTGCGCATACAGCACGCCGTCGATCTCTTCCACGCCGGTGAGGCTCAGCCCGCCCTGGGCCATGGACGTGACCCTGGCGTCGTGCAGGCGCGGGATAACGTCAGGCCCTGGCGTCGGATTGAACACCCAGGCCTGCGTCGAGATCCGGCCCAGTGGCCGGCTGTGGTTCGCGCCCATATGGAGGTCGGCCTCCAGGGGCTGAAGCTTGCGCAGCTGCTCTGGAGGGATGGCCACGCCGTTCGCGCGGCGCCGGACAAGGTAGACGTACATGGCTGCACCTATACTGTATATAGATACAGTATCGTATAGCCCAAATAGCACCTGCGGCAATAACCGGCCGGCGGCATCAGTGGAGAGGTGGAAGCTTCTGGCCGCGCGCTTTGGCCACCACACGCAATTGGTAATCGCACACCACTTGGAATAGCGACTCGGCCAGCAGGTGCAGCCGCTCTACCTCTTCAGGGGGTTTCCCTTCATCCTGCGCCCGGTGATAGGCGCGCATGGCATCCATGGCCTCTTTCAGCAGGGGTTCTCCCGCCTCAATCATCCCTATGAAGGTACGCTTCTCCATTGCCTTGCTCCGCCATGGTAGACGGCAATTATAGGCGCACTACTGGGACTTCATCCCATCCATCACCGCCTCGCACGCCAGGCCTGCTATTCGACTTCGCTCAAGCGCTGCTGCGCAGCTGCCCGCCATTCGGTCAGACTCTTCAAGCAATCCCCCGAGCACCACGACGGCAGAGGTTCCTGCCTGGCGCTGCTGGGCAGCGATGGTGTCGCAGGTTGCTCGGTGGCCGGAGCGCAGTCTGGCGATCTCACCCCGCAGGCCGACAGCAGCAGACTCAGCAGTAGCGGCGCGGCCTTGGGCCAGTTCCAGTAGTTGTCGTGCACTCTCACCCTCCTCGTCCGCCACGGCTTGGCGACGTTGTTCTTCTGTTCTGGCCTGAGCCGCAGCGCGGCGATCGCGCTCGGCCACCTGCAGGCGATAGCCGGATAGGTCGCTGCGGGCAGATGCTGTCTCGCCCTGGGCGACCACCACCCGGTACTGCTGGCCTCCGGCGACCAGCACTACGGCGATCAGCCACCAGCACCAGGCCGGTACCGCGCTGAGCCAGTTCATGCCAGTGCCCGCCGAACGCCTTCATCGATAATCGCCGACTCATACGGATTACCGCCGTTCTCGTGGATGATGATGCTCACCACCATCCCGCGCAGCGTGGCCGGGTCGTTGATGTTGATCGGGTCAGCGATACCCACGCCGATCCGCTTGGCCACGGCCGAGGCATAGGCCTGGGTGTCGTTCTCGTTGCTCGGCGCCCACCGGTTGATGGTTTCGAGCACGGTGTCGATGCCCTTCCCACCCACGCCGGGCATGCCGTCCTTGCCCCGGTAGTTGATGAGCAGCTTGCCCAGGGCGCGGATACCGTTCTCGGGCGTGTCGAAGATGGCGAAGCGGCCACCAGGCTCCTTGCCGATCTGTCCCTGCCAGTTGTTGCGCGGGTTGAAATCGATGTTGCCGGGGTTGCGGTTGCGCACGCCGCGGGGCTGCGATGGGGTCATGGGTTTTCTCCAGGCAAAAAAATACCGCCAGGCGGCGGTCGGTGGGTTCTGTGCGATGGGGTCAGGCCGGCGGCGCTGGCCAACTGATATTTGCCGGGTAGCCTTCCTGATCGGGCAGGCGGTTCAGCGCGACCCGGTACTTCTTCCAGAGGGCGAGCAATGCCTTCTCGTCGTCGGTGGCGTCGTCGATGTCGACGGCGTCCTGCAGGGGCGCAATGATGTAGTCGGCGACCGAGCGAAGCCTTGAAATCTCGTCTTGCGCCTCCTTCGTCTTCATCGCGATAAGCAGCCTATCGACCTCTTCCGACGTTGCCACACGCCAGCCCTCGTCCGCATTTACAGCAAGAATCAGTGTCACCCCATCAGTCCAGTAAACTGGGGTGGGGTTGAGATGCGCCTGGATTTCGGCAGAGGTCATAGCTCGCAAGCTCTCTGGCACTTCATAAACCGCCAGATCCTCGGCCGAGTAAGCGAAGACCGTGCCGCTGGCATCGTCCACGTAGTAGGTCATGGTCATGGTCACTCCCTCAGCTCGTACCAAGACACAAGCGCTGCTGTGCCGTTGGCGACTGTCAGGTTGTAGGTTGACCCGGGAGGAACGATGCACGAAGCCGTAATGGCGTACTGGTTCGCTACAGAGGTGTAGTTTCCAGCGATGGGCATTGCATCGATAGTGAATCTCGGGGTCACATTCGCAGCTGATGATGGCCCCACCAGAGCCACAATCTGAATCGGTTTTGTCGTAGTGTTGGTGTAGGTCGTGCCAAGCACACGGCTGGAAGTCATGTTCTTCCAGGTCTGCTTCAGCCCCAGCGCCTCGCCGGCCTCAAGCAGGCGACTCCAGGTGTTGAGACCGCCCGCAGACTGTCGGTAGTAAACACCCGCGCCTGATGTCGAAGACCCGTACGAAATCGCGAGCTGCGCACGCACCGCCGACGAGCGATAGAAATTGATACCCATTGGGTATCCGCCCTGTCCGGCAGGCCAGTCGCTTGGGTTGGGGTCTAAGGCTTGGAAGAACGAAGCAGCGACTAGTGCCGATAGCTCGCTGGAGTGGGTCTCCTTGGTCGCTCCCAGGCCATGATCCGCAACCCGGAGAGCCCGCCCTTCGTTCGAGTCTGATTTAGAGGTCGTCGCGACCAAGGTGGCCGCGGTACCGCACCCAAGGTTGGCCCTGGCCGTATCCTTATTCGAAGAACCGGTTCCGCCTTTCTCGACAGGGACGATGTTCTCTACCGAGACGGTGCCGAGGTTAGCCAGGGTACTACCCCACTGATCAACCAATTGCCGTAGGCGGTCGGCGGACTCCTTAACGTAGCCTTGCATGGGCGCCAGGCCATAGGCTCCGCCGCTCACCGTCGCGCCTTGGTAGGCCGGCAGGATGCTCAGCACCGTGGCGCTCGCAATGTTGGTGACTTCGTACCAGCGGCCATCCGGGCCTTGAAACGCATCGCCCACCCGGGCGTTGAGCGCGAAAGCGGTGCCGGTACCGGTCACCGTCGTTTGGCCAGCCGTGATCGCCACGGTGCCTGTTCTGTACCAAGGCATCAAGTGATCCTTCTCAAAGGGGTTTCATTGGTCGAGAGGCAAACAACGTGCGTCCATTTGCGCCGACGGGGTTACCTCCGTCGAAGTTCTCGCAAAACATCTGAAGCACGCTTCTATTGCCAGGCAAAAACCCACCGTAGTTCGCACGGTACGGCTGGGTCGTCTGAATGACGTTGGTCATCGAAAACAGAGCGTTGGCCAGCACGTAGTCGTCATAGCTCCCCGTCCAAGGCATCTGATAGCTTGCGTCGTAATAGCTGCCGCCGGTGATAGGGGTGCCCGCGACTACAAATGAGTTGCTTGCGGGCTGACTGTTCAAAAGAGACAGGTTCGCGGTGGTGATGAATATCAGGTTGCCCGCAGCGTCCCTAACAGATGCGCCATACTGCCCAGGAGCGCTCGTAAATGATCGATAGGATGCACAGAACCACTTGATGGTCTGAGGGTTTCTGGCGATATCTCCATGACCCGCATAGCTGTAGGACCTGACTGTGAATCCTGTCCAGTTTCCCGGAGCTCCGGTTATCCTGAACTTCCCGACCATCATGTAATTGACCGCATTGAAGAACACCAATGGTCTCTCATAGGTGGTTATCGGGGACGGGAAAGAAACAGTCATTGACTGGATCAGGCCAGCCTGTGTGCCACCGAATGAAAAGCTTCCACTTGATGTCACGGACAGCACTTTGTTGATGGCATCAATCTGGGTGGCGTTGCTACCATTTCGAGCTCGGATTCCATAGCTACCGGACGCCGCAAACGGTTCGCCGCCCTTGGAAAGGACCATTACTTGCCACGTTTTAGTCTGGGGCTGACGAAGGGTGAGAGAACCGGACTCCCAGAACGCTGGTGGCGACCAAGTCAGCTCGCCAGCGTTCTCCAGGGTGTCGACCACTACAAACGACTCAGCCTTGATTTCAGGAATCGCGACGGTCTGCTCAAACGCATTGTTTCCAGTCACCTGCAGCATCCTGAGCGAGCGAATGGGGGTAATGGTTGTGTCGAAGGTGACGGCTCCTGACGCATCCTTTGTCCTCAATCCATAGAGAGCCATCAGGTCATCCTCCCCAGTGCACCGCGTTCGATGCTGCTGGCGTCGTAGACGTACACACCGTTAGGGTTGATCGCCAAGCTGCCATCGCTGCCCTGCCCACGGAAACTGAAAGTGCCAGTGACCATGTTCAGCTCGATCAATGGTCGCCCTGCGGAGTCGGTTGCCTGGGACCTCAAAGTCATCCCGAGGACGATGTTCTGAATGAACGCCTCGTTGATGAACGCCTGGTTGATGTACACCTGCCCGTTCTGGACCACGAAAGGCGAGGAAAGCGTGCCGTTGATGCCGTTGACCACGGCGAACCGATCCGCAGATACCAGGAATTGGCTCTGCAGGCCGGCCGGGCCGTTCTCGATGCCGAGGCCAATCCCCGCAGCGACATACTGCCCCTGGGAGTTGAGCTGCATCTTCACCGACCACATGGTGCTGGCCTTGCCATCCAGTGCCGTGACGGCCTGGCTGGTGGTCTGCACCGCGGCGTTGGTCTGGCCAAGCGACACATTCAATTGGTCGATCTTGGTCGCCGTGGCTGACTCATTGGTGGCCACCACTCGCTGCAGCTCGGTGATGTTCGCCTCGCTGTCGCCCACCTTGGCATCGAGCGTCGTCACCCGCTCGGCCATGGCCATGTTGTCGGATGCCTGCACCTTCTGCGCAGTAGCGATCGCCGCAGTGCTGTCCCAGCCTTTCAACGCGTCAGCCAGGTCACCCTCGCCGTTGTCGTCGCGGTACGCCGCTCGCAGCGCATCAAAGGCAGTGGCCTGGGCGGTCACCTTGCCGTCAATGGTGCTGATGTTGGTCGTGTTGGTGGCCACCTGCTGAGCAAGGCCGTTGGCGGTGGCCAGAGATTGGCCCACGTCGATCCAGTACATGGCGTTCGGCGGGGCATTCGCACCCGAGGCGTTAGCCGGCACTGCCTGACTGGCCTGGTAGATTTTGCCGTCGACCACCACCATCTGGTCCTTGGCGTATGGCCTGTCCTTGTCGTACGCCGTCAGCGCGCCCAAGGCGTCGATCTTGTCCTCGAGGCCTGGGATCTTCTCCAGCTCCGTCAGGATGTCCTGCCCCAACTGGGTCTTCCCGATCTGACCGGCCAGTGCCGCAAGCATCGTGGTCACGTCCGTGGAGGTCGACGCCGGCACCTTCAGGAATCCGCTGACGCCGTAGGCGTTGCGGGACCGGATGAAGTAGTAATAGTTGGTCCAGAACGCCAGCCCGGTGTGGGTCATGGTCAGCCCCTGGCCAAGATACTGCGCCTGCGCAGCGGTGGCCTGCGGATCCTGGGTGAAGTAGTACTCGTAGGTGCCGCCGTTCAAGCCATGAAGCGGGTTGCTCGGGAGCAGCGTGATCGTGTCGATGGTCGACTGCACCACGCACGCCTCGGGCACGGGCGGGCCATCGATGTTCACCGTGATGCTCGCCTCGCCGGAGCGCGCCAGCGGACCCAGTGCGGCCACGCTCATCGTGTAATTGCCCGACGCCAGGCCGGACAGCGGCAGCTGCAGAGTCGTCGCCGGCACCTGCTGGGCCTGCACCGCGGTATTGCCCTGGCGCACGGTGACCGCGTAGCCGGTGACAACGCCCAATGGCGCCGCCCACGACAGGATGCCTTGCACGACCTCGGCGCTGCCATCAGCGGTCCAAACCAGATTGCTCGGACTGCCCAGCCCGCCGGCGGGAAGGCTGATGAAGCCGATCGGGTTGTATGGCTGGCCTACGGCATCATCGAAGATCGCCGGCTCATACTGGGAGACGGTCACGGTGCAGCCGTCATCGGCCGCCATGTTCCAATCGGTGACGATGAATTCCCCGATGATGTTCAGGGATGGCAGGTTGACCCGCACGACTCGACCAGGCCGGCAGTTGTAGCCGGCAAAGTTCATCGGCAGCTGCAGGGAACCGCCAGCACGAGCGCGGCGCAACTTGATGTTGGCCAGGCGCTGAGCCTGGTAGGCATCGGTCACGTAGCCGAGCGACATGGACTCAGCGGCCTCGCCACCATCCTCATCGATCCACTGCTGAATGCGGACCTCGGGGAAATCGGTCTCGGCCCAGGTCTGGGACGGATCAATGAACGTGCCGGTGACGATGTTGATCGCCGTGTCGTTGTTGACCTCGGTCGTCCCCGACACGGTGCCCACGATCATGTCCTCGGTGATCTCGAAATCGTAGGGGCCGTAATACGCCCCGGCCTGCATCATCCACTTTCCACCCACGCGAATCAGCTGGCCCGCGCAAGACTCTTCAAGCTTCTGGATGACCTGGGTACGCTGCTCATCGGCGCCAATAACGCAGCCAGTGCGGTACCGAATACCGGAGGTGTCATCAGCATTGGTGACGGCCTCATCGCACACGTTCGCCGCACTGGCGAAGGTCTCGAAGACGATTTCGTCGTCAGGCACTTTGCAGCGCGCACGTAGGAACCAGAGCATATGCAGCGCAGTATTCTCGCTGTACCCGGTCATCCCGGTGCGCGGGTCATAGAGATCCGTCCGCCCGCGCACGACGAAGCGCACGTCAGGAATGCCGGAGGGAAATTTCTCGGCGTTGTGCTTGAGGGACAACCGGACGAAGGACAGCCCACGACCAATCTGCGTTTCGCGCCAGTCCCGGCAGTTCGCCTTGAGGAAGGCATTCACCTGGGTGGGATTGGTCACCAGCTCATAGGACGCATACTCCCCATAGTTGGCAATCTCCTCTTCGCCCAGATAGATGGAGTCCAGGCCGGCAATGGCCCCTTCGCTGAGAACGTACACCAGGTGCACCCATTCGCCATTGGTCTGGGTCCCGGTCTGCTCTTGGGCCCAGACCAGAACGCCGCCCGTACTGACCTGGCCGAGGATGAAGCGGGCAGGCGCCTTGGACGATCGGACGGTTTGCGCCGATGGCTCGCTGCTGGTGCTGCCAGTCTTCAGCGCGGCATCCTGCTGCGACCCGACGAACAGGCCTACGGCGCCGCCGATGAGAGCGAAGCCGATGCCCCCAGTAACGAAGCCCAGGGCTGCGCCGGCTGCGACCAGTGCGACTTTCCTGACTGCCTTGCTCATTCAACCCTCCACACCACAAGAGGCTCGCAGGCGATACGCCCTACCCCGTCCTCCGCTACCGACCAAAACTCGCCGGCCCAGAACACCGCCACGCCACGCCCATTTGCGCCTTCGTAAAGCGCCACATCGCCGCGCTGGATGAACGCCGGGTTGATGCGCTGAAAACAGGCATCCCAGGCACCTTCAAGCGAGCCATGGTTCTTTTTGAGCAATCGCTTCGCACCGGTTTCAGTCGTGTACCGCCCCCGGTACTGCTCAGCCGGGTCAATCCCGCATACCGCCGCCGCGCAGTCAGCCGCGAACAAGCAGCAGTCAAATTCGCCCCATGAAAAAGGCCGCTCGGTGGCGGCCTTGATCGTGTTGGCGAGTTGCGTGGTCCAGTCTCGATTGCGCATGGTCTACTCGTAGCTGAATGAGGGTGCGTCTTTGCTGGCCCCCCAATAGATGGGCCAGTCGGCCATCTGGGCGACTGCGAAGAAGAAGCGGTCGTCTTGGTAGCGGGCTCGATGGTTCTCGTCCGTCCAGCGTTCAGTGGCGATCCTGCTCCACTCGGCCATGCGATCGATGATCGGCACGCGGATGGCGTTTCCATCGCTACCGTTGCCGCTGTAGGCAAACTGGGCGGCGTCCATGCGACCGCTGAAAAGGATGTCTGCCGCGTACTCGCCCGCCTGGTTGATCACCACGAACAGCAGCTTGGCGTTACGCCCGCGGCATCCCTTCAGGCTGGTCTCGCTGATGATGGTGGCATCGAGGCCATTGAGCGTCAGCTCAACGCTCATCGGGGAACCAGAGCTACTGCTTTCCTGGGCCTGGCCGACCTCGCCGAACGTCCCAACGCCCTGATAGGTGACGCCGTCCAGCACCAAGTCGCCGGTACCGGTGTGGGCAAAGACCATCCCATCAGGGAAGTCCAACTGGCAGGCATAGACCGCCATGAAGCGGCCCTGGGCGATGATGTCGACGACGCTCTGGCTGAAAGGGAATGCGCCGGCCATCAGAAAGCCTCCCTGAACTCGAGCGCTCCGTTGGCCACCAGTGGCCGCACGGTCAGCGCGTGCGTGTCGCTGGTCCTGCGCATCTCTGCATACGGCGCCTTGTACTCAACCGCGGCGCCGGCAGCGATGTTCTTGCGGATCGGCTTGTTTACATTAACCACCACCTCGCCGGCGGCATTCGAAGTGGCGTCGTCGACAACCTCGAACATGACGCCACCGATGGTGATGTAGTCGCCCATCAAGAACACCTTCTTGCTTGGCGTGACCCCGCCGAGGCGCATTGATGAGGCCTGGGCCACCGCGGTGACCACTACAGGCGCACCAATCGAATCGGTACGCTTGCGCGTGAACGCCGGCAGGTTGAACGTGTTGAACATGCCCTGCAGGCGGCCAATGAATGCCGTCAGGATCCGCTCCTCTTCTCGCGACAAGGCGGAGAAAGTGAGCTGGCACTGCCAGTACGCCCCCGGATAACCCACGATCTGCTGGGCATTCGACAAGGTCGAAGTAAACGCCCGATTGTTGTAGACGACGCCCCAGGTCATTTCACTCGGGCACAGGCCTTCCGGCCATGCGATTGCCATGTAGGTTCTCCTGGTGGTCGGTCAGCCCTTGCGCAACTGCTGCCGCGCCGGGCCGTTACTACGAAAGTCCTTCAGCACCATCTGGTAGCCAAGCTGGGCGCCTTGCTTCGCGGCTTCTTGAATCCGCGCCAAAGTGGCATCGTCGGCAGAACCCTGGACGATGATTTGCTGCTGAATAGGAGGCAGAGAGCCGATACCGCCCTGGCCACTGCCGTTTGCCTGGATATCGCTCAGGGTGCGGTCCAGCTTCGCGCTCGTCCCGGCCGTGGTTACCCGCTCGCCCTTCTGCAGCAACCAGGTGCCCTCGCGGGGAACGCTGTCGATACCGTCGTGCGCCATGCCGACCAGCGCCAAGCTGCTGGCAAGGCCGGTGGTGCTGGTAATAGCTGCGGAAGCCGGAGCGGCGTTGGCACCGAAGGACGCCAGCGAGGCCATTGCCGCGGCGGGAGCGTATGCCGCTGCCATTGCGGTACCCGTTGCAGCCGCCAGCGCGGCAGAGGCCGCGGCGGACGAGTTGCCTATCGCTGCGTTCACTGCCATCTGCAGCCCCACCTTCACCAGCATGTGCAGCAGATCATCGGCAATGCCTTCTGCGAAGTCGCTAAAGTTGAACTCGCCCGTCTTGACGAACCCAACCAGTTCATCCTCCAGGCTGCCCAGGGCATTGCTGGTGACGTCGTACATCTGGGAGGAAAGATCGCGAGCATGGTCTGCATAGTCCTGCCAGGCATCCTTGGCGCCGTCCAGCCAGTTGGTTTGCAACTCATCCTGTTTGCTGTAGTAGTCGACCTGCATCGACAGGCGCTCTTCCAGGGAGGACTGCAGCAGTTCGGCCTCCCGCTTGAACAGGCTTTCGCTGATGTCGCCGGAGTTGCGCTGGGCCTGGAGATCAGCGTACTTCTGATCGAACTCTTGGCGGATCTCCAAAATGCCCTGGAGTCGCTCCCGGGTTTTGCTGCCCATCCCGGCGCCGACGAACTCCATGTTGAGCCCGGACTGGGCAGTAGCATTCGCGGATGCCAGGGTCGAAGCGTATGACGCCGCCTTCGCGTTTTCCTCGTTGGCGATCTTGAGCTGCTTGAGCTTGTCGAGCTCTTCGGCCAGCCCCTTGAGCTTCGCCTGCTGCAGGGATGTGATCCCATTCAGCCTGCCAGACTCAATCTCAAACTGAAGCTTCGCTACTTCAGTGGCTTCCTTGCGCTTGTCGACCGCTGTGTTGATGAGGGCGATCTCACGCTTGTAACCTTCCTCCGCCGTGTCAAATTGGCCCTGCAGCTTTTTCTGTGCCGCCTCGGCCGCTTTTGCAACTGCTTGCTGATCCTTGGTAATAGCGGTGAAGGTTCCGGCTCCACCTTTTCTCATCTGAGCTAGCAAATCGGCGAGCTCTTTGACCTGATTTGTGCCTCCGCTTGGCTTCTCATCAAAGGAGCCCATCAGGTCTCCATAACCAGTAGCAAGGCCGCCCAACTGCTCCTTGGCAGCACCGATGCTCTTTCCTATTGCATCAACGTTTTTGAAAGCGTTGTAGATTCGAACAGGAGGAAGGTATCGATCCCACCACTTCGCCTCAGCTCCACCGACCATCGCATCATCGATATCCGACAAGGACTTCAAGCTAACGCCCAGCATGTGGATTCCAGCGACGACACCAACGGCAAACTTGCCGAGGACTCGTAAGCTCCCCGCCAAGTCATCCGAAACACGCTTCGCCAGTACACCGTTGATCGTGGTGTCGTTGAGCCCTGTTGCAAAATTGGCCAACGTTGGAAGCATTGCGCTTGTTATCTGGTTGGTGAGTCCACTGACCGACTGATCGACAAGCCAAGTGGCTGCCTTTAGCTCCTGAGCAGCCCGGATCGTCTTATCATCCATGATTGCGCCAGCAGCTTGCGCGGCATCACCAAAGCGCCTGAAGCCATCCGAGTTGTTCCGCAGCAGAGGCAGGAGCAACGTTGCGTCATTTGCTATGGCCTCAAGATAGAAGGTCATCTCGGACTGACTGACCTTCGCCTTTTCCAGGCTGGAAACATAAAGTCCCAGAGCTTGGCTACCGCTGAGGTTTCTAAACTGGTCTGCAGTGACTCCGACTTTAGGGGCGATCTGCTCGAAGAAGTCGGCCATCTCTCCGCCGCCCGTGTTGAGAAAGTCACCAACCTTGTCGTTTACATCCTTGAGGATGTCCGCCAGTTGCCCTTGCTCAATCCCTACCACCTTTGCGCCGGCCGCCAACTTCTGGAAGTCGGTGGTGCTCACATTCGCAACTGACGAGAGATTATCGATTTCTACTGCTGAGTTGACAGCCGACACGGTGAGCGCGGCGAGCGCCGTGACGCCGGCAGCGACTCCGGCTCCCACTGCCGTACCTACCGCCTTTGCGCTTTTCTCGACCTGAGCGCGCCACTTCTCAGAGCTGCGCCCGGCCTTGTCCATCCCTGAGACAAACCCACCGACCTGAGCAATCAGGTCAAGCGTGAGAGTGCCAAGCGATTTAGACGCCATCTTCATCTCCAATAAAAAAACCCGCCAAGTGGCGGGTTTTATTGGTTATTTAAGTATTCGTGATTTTTCTCGCTCAAACTCCTCAAGAGTGAGAGCGCCACTATTTTTAAGATTGGACAGCCTTTCCAAGTCCTCATACCTACTGGGTACAGCTTGAGCTTGCTGAACTGATTGCCTATGAGCAGGCTTGCTAATCAGCGCCCAGACCAAGCACGCCAACCAAGCAACCCCAGTCCAACCAAGGAGAAGTGTGATCAGGAAAATAGCGGTGTAGTTCTCATGGCGTCGATAAAACGCAATCATCGCCGGAAGTATGTAGATGAAGAACGACGCTGCAATCGAAAGAAAAACGTAGCCGTGAAGGAGTTCCATGTCCGTCCCCAGTACAGAAAGATGGCAATCTACCACCTCGCCCCGGAATGACCAAAGCCATCAGCTCCATGTCGCCATAGCCAGATCCAAGCTGGCGACCACCTGATCCCCATGCCTCATGAAATCCTCGGGCGTATAGGGCTCGGGCCGACGCTTGTTGTCACGCACCTGGTTGGCCAGCATCGACGCTAACAGCGCAGCTCCACGCTCAACGCGCATGCCCAGGTGAAGCGACCCGCGCCGCCGCTGGTACTTCACCCAGGAATGGAACTCGCGCAGGCTCAAGTTTTCTTGCGCTTCCGCGATGGTGCGGCCACCGACGCCGGCGAGGACGAGCTCGTGCCAGAGTTCGTCGAGGTCGGTGAGCTCGTCGTCTTTCCCAGGTTGTTCACCTCATGGATGGCGGTGAGCAGGGCCACGGTTAGGTTGCCGTCCAGTGCGCCGAGGCGCTTGGTGCTTTTCGGGTCCTTCGCAAGCTCAGCTTTATCCAGCGGGCCATGGGTGATATCCATGGCCGTGAAGACGGGCTGGCCTTCCTCGTTACAGATCGCAGCCGCGATACGCCCGGCGATACTGTCCTGATGACCAGCTGCGGCAAGAACATCACTCACTGCAGACTGGTAGCCCAGAGGCCTCACGTACACAGTCGCAGTCAGGTGCTCCGAACCCTGTCGCCAGGTGATTTCCTTTTCAACAGGCCGGCCAGTGAATGAGCCGACCTGCTGCAGCGTGTCGATATTGAGCTTCATCGCCTACCTCACGCTACTTTCTTGATCCAGGCGGAGCCGCCCGATCGTTGGATGGAAGCCGCGGTGCTGACAACGCCGTTCGCGGAAAAATCGAACGGGAAGTCAGCGACGTAGCCCTGGAAAACAAACCAGGTTCGACTGTCTGGCAGCTCGAAATCGTCGCCATCGGCGTTGACGGTCGGTGCGGCAGTGCCGTCAGACCAGCCCACAGCCCATTTGATGGTGGTGTCGCCATTCTCTTCGGACATTTGGTGCAGCCGGATATGGCTGGCGTTATTGGGGTCTGCGTTTACGGTCAACGAGGCCTGGCCGGGAGTCCGCAGACCAGGCTTGTAGGTCCGCTCCAAGGAGCTGAGGCAGGTGTCCTCGATCTGCTCCTTCGGGGAGCCGCCTGGGTTGAAGGCGGTTGCGCACTCTACTTCCATTACTTCGAGCGGGCCGGTGCCAGAAGCGGGCTTGGCCAGAGCATATACCTGGGTGCCTTGGGTCAAAATCGACATGGTGGTCTCCTGTCGGACAAAGAAAAGCCCGCACTTGGCGGGCTGGGTTGATCAGCGGCGGACTATCCAGTCCACGTCGAAGCTGGCTCTGAAATTCTTGGTTGCGGTATCGCGCGACTCGCCTCCCCAGCGGGTGACGTAGGCCCGCAGCTCAATGGCGTCACGGATAGCATCGCGCACCTGGCGGACCGAGGTGCTAGTAGTGCCGTATACGTCGACCTGCAGGGTGAAGCCGTCGACGTCAGGACGGCCTGCCAGGTAGCTCTCCGGGCTGCCGGTCACCAGCTGCCACACTGCGTATGGCTTCAGCACACCCTCGGGGGCTTCGCCGAACGGGTACATGCGCAGGTCAACGCCGCTACCGAGCAGTGCAGCGACGCCAGGGTCCGCCGCGCAGACGATTTCAATGGGTGGTGTCATGAGGATGCCGCCCTCTTCGCAGCACGCCGGATGGCGCGGTCAATCGCTTTCTCGTACTCGGTGACGAAGGTGTTGGTCACCTCGCTGATGCTGTTAGCCAGGGCCGGACGCATGAACGGAACAGCGGCCATCTTCTCGGTGCCGAACTCGATCAGGCGCCAGTGCGGCGTTGGAGCGTTCGGGCTGAGGTCACCGCCGTTCTTGAGCACGGCGCCGTGCAGCACGCCGATGCGGAATCCAAGGTTGCCGGTCTGCTTGAACAGCCGCCCATTCCAGCGCAGAGCGATGTTGTCAGCGATCGAGCGGCCGGTGGCCTTGTCGTCGATGCGTTCGGCGCCCTCTTTGGCCTTCTGCACCACCACCTGGGCGGCCTTGCGTAGCGCAGCCCTGCCACCTTTGCGGCGGACGTCGTAGCTGACAGCGTCCAGCTTGCCCAGCAAGCTCTCCAGCCCGGTGATGCTGAACTCGACGCCGTCAGCCATCCTTCACCCCCTTCTCGACCAAGATCGTCAGGTAGTCCAGACCGGACTTGGCGTCAGCCAGCGGTGGGCCGACGATGCTGTACATCTCGCCCCGGTACAGGATGCGCATGGTAGGTAGCACGCCGGGCCGGTACCGGATGACCATCCGGCCCGTGGCCTGAGCCTGGCCGGCCTGGGCCGCAATGAAGTCTCGAGCCGAAAGGTCTTCGACGCTCGCGGGGCACTTCTCCCAGCGGGTGACCCATTCCGGCTCCCCGAACTCCAAGGTCACCGGGTCACGCACCGGCTTCAGCTCCTGAATGTCTATGCGGTGCCGCAGCCTGCCGGCCTGCATCACACACCCATCCGGATGCGATAGGGCATCAGCAGGTGCTGCGAGGCCACCGGAAGCTCAGTAGCAATGGTGCCGGTGATGACATCCTCGCGGTTGGCGAACAGGTGCCCAAGCTTCAACAGGCAAGCCGCCTGTATGGAGGGGTTGAGCACCATGCCGTAGGCGATGGCGTCGGCCTGGTCATACGCATCGGCCAGAGCCTGGCGGGCATGGTCGAGCAGTCGGCAGCGCAGCGTGTAGTCCTGCTCTGCCTCAGCTACAGCGACCGCCGCAGAGTTTGCCTCCTTGGCTTGCTGCAGGGAGGCCGACACACCCGCGCGGGCGCCGTCGAGCGTCACCTGGTCCAGGTAGAAGCGGCGGTTGAGGAACTGCATCGCCGCCTCTTCCGCCGCGTCCAGCTGAGCCTGGACCAGTACCTGATCTTCCGGCTCGGCCAGCAGATGATGCATGGCAAGGTCGATGGCGATCACGGACATGGATCACTCCTTGGGCTTGGTGGCCGCTCCCTTGCCGCCTTTGTTGGCCGGCTCCGGCGCCTTCTTGTTCTCGGGTTCCTGGGCCTTCTTCACGTCGTAATCCTCGATCAGGCCATTACGCAGCAAATCGCGAGCACGCAGCTCGTCGACGGTGATCTCTTGGTTGCGCTTGACGTACGCGCCGCCGTTGTTGAAGCCCTTGATGGTTTTCACTTTGACGTCTGGCATGTGCAGTCACGCCCGGTTTCCCGGGCGTCCTCCTGGGCTGATTACGGGGTGGCTTCGAACTCGCCGTGGACGAACGACTCGGGGCGATACACCGCCAGCGCCAGACGCTCTTCAGCACGGATGGTGACCATGTTGGTGCGGAAGTTGTCGCCGTCCTCGGTGGAGACCTCGACAGCCGCCTCCTCGCGGTCGAACACCTGGGCCGCGATGTTCATCGCACCGACCAGGAACTCACCTTCCGGCACCGCATTGCTGTCCACGACCGGCAGCTTCCACAGGCGCTGCACGCCACCTTCTTGGACGTTCACCCAGATGTACGAGCCGTTGGCGTCCTTGGTCAGCTCGATGTCGGCCCAGTCCACCGGGTTCAGGGCGATGGCCGAGGCGCGGTATTCGGCAACGCGTACCTGCAGGATCGCCCGGCGCAGAGTGTCAATCTTGGTGTCGCCGGTCTTGCGCAGGGCTTCGTTGAAGGCGGTGGCCTGTGGGATCAGGCCCAGCAGGTTCTGCCCGGTGCCGTCGCCGGCCAGCAGCTGCTCCTCTTCCTTGTACTTCAGGCCGTAGATCGCGCGGCCGTTGATGTAGCTCTGCAGGAGCGGGATGTCCGACAGCACCTGCTTGGAAGCGCGGAACCAGTGGGCGATGGTGATTACGTTGGTAGTCTTCAGGCCGAAGGACAGATCGGACTGCGCTTTCGCGGCGCCCTCACCCGCCTGCGGCGCGGCCATGTTCTGGAAGCCGGTTTCCTGCACGAACTCGACCGCGTTCGAGCCGGTGCGGCCTGGCATGATCAGGTCGCGAATGGTGAACTCACGCTCGGGGCCTACGACGATGCCGGGCACGCGGGTCGGCTGGATTCCAACGCCGACACCACCGGTGCCGGTGGTAGCGCTGGTGATGTTGGTCACGGCCTTGCGGCCTACGCGAACGATGCCGCGACCACGAGTTTGCAGCGACTTGAAGTCGTCGCATTCGGTCAGCTCCTCGCCTGCCGACTTGAAGTCGACCGGGTCATTGGCGGAGAAGCGGCGGGCCATCTTCTGCTCGATCTCCTGCAGGCGGTCCTGCAGGCCCAGGCCGTCCTGCACCAGGCCATCCAGAATGGTCTTGGTCTCGGTCAGGATGGTGCCATGCTCTTTGATCTCGGCGGCTGCCTTGCTGGCGAACGCTTTGATCTCTTTGTCGCGCTCATCGAGCAGGTCATTGACCGCTTTCAGTTGCAGCTTGTCTTCGGCGTGCTCCTTGCGCTGGAACTGGCGATGTTCGGAGCGAGCCTGGTTGCTCATGGCGTTATGCATGATGAATCCTCAAAACGATGGGAGAGACAGTGCCGGGCGCGACTTGAGCGCCTCGACGATTTCGATTGCTGCCAGGTCGCCCTCGGATTCGCTCCGGAGCAGGTGCTGCAGCCCACGGTTGGCAATCACCTTGGACTGAGTTTTCGAGAAGCCTGCCTCGCGCAGGAGCAACTCAAATTCGGGCATCGAAGGCAGGCCGCCGTGGGCCAGCTTCGATTTAATGGTGTCAGTGCGCGCCTCGTCGTTGGCCGGCACCGTGACGATTGAGATCTCGATCAGGTCCAGTTTGGTCAGCGTCCGGATCCGGGTCTTCTCGTCAAAGCTCGATTCGCGGACGTAGTAACCAATCGATAGGCCGGTGATCGAGCGGGTCTGCATGCCGCGGTAGGCGATACGGGCATACGGCGCATCCTGCAGCCAAAGCTCGCCAGCACCGAACAGGCCCCGGTCGTCTTCCTTCATGCTGCTGATGTCCCAGCTGCCGATCGGCTCGCCGGTTCGGTGCTGCCAGAGCACCGGGAAGGTTCGCGACTTGGCCTTGGCGTCCTCGATCGACTCGAGGAAGGCGCCAGGCGCGACAACCTCGTTGTAGCTGTCGACCACGCCGAACACTGAGCCGTAGCCAGAAAAAAGGCCGTCGTCGCCGACAGCCTTCACGTCATAGTCGAAAGAGCGGTACTTGACCGCCGCCAGTCGATCCTTGTGTCTCATTGGGTGTTACCTCTTGGCTGGTCATTGAGCCAGTCGAGCAGCGCCGACTTGGCCTGGTTGGCACCGCCGGGGTCTTCACCCAGCTTATCGATCGGCAGCATGTTGGATTGCACAGTGAGCTTCGCGGCGTTGCCACCCTGCGGAGGCAGGTTCTCTTTGCGGCGGCAGTCGTCCCGGGTGTAGATCCCGTTCTGCGTCATCGAGCTGTAGAAGGCGGCCCGCGCCGCGCTATCCATGCGGAGCAGCCCTTCCGGGTTGAACTTCACATAGAAGCGGCGGCGCTCATCAGGACGCAACAGGCGTCGGTTAGCGCACATCTCGATGCGCTTGATCCAGGGGAGCAGGGTGAACGACAGGAAGCCGATCATCTGCTGCTCCATGCCTGTGCCCCAGCTGGTGGAGTTCTGCGTATGTCCGACCATCCAAGGCGGCACCCGGAACCAGCGGCAAATTTCCTCGACGTTGAATGCCCTGGTCTGGAGCATCTGCGCATCCTCGGGCGTCATGGAGACCGACTGGTACTTCATGCCCGCCTCGAGCAGCATGGTCTTGCCCGCGTTGGTCACACCCTCGTACTGCTTGACCATATCGTCGCGCAGCTCGCCGCGCTGCTTCGGGTTGAGGATCTGGTCGGTGGAAAGTACGCCGCCGAGCTTCATCCCGTTGGCGAACATCTTGGCTGCCGACTCATCGGCGGCCATGGCCGAGCCCAGTACCTGACGCCCGTAGGACAGAGGCGAAAGCCCGCACAGCGGGTCGGTACCGAACGCCCTGACGTGGACCATCTGCTCATCGGTCAACGTGTGCGGCTTGCCAAAGCTGTCGGTGTATCGGTACTCGATACGGCCATCTGCCAAGCGGCGCGGAGGCGACATGCTCTGCGGAAGTAGAAATTCCAAGCTGGTCAGCGTCCTGCCGCTCATGTGCGGCTCGCAGAAAGAGTTCCCCTGGAGAAGCAAGCTGGCCATGACGTTCTCCCAGAACTCCACTGGGGTCTGGTCGGCGTTTGGCTGTTGACTGATGACGAAGTTGACCGGGTGGGAGCTTGCCACCACCGGCGCGCCGTTCTTGTCTTCGTAGAGCGCGATCGGCAGCGTGGCGATCGTCTCGGCGATGAGCCTCACGCACGCCCAAACTGTCGACAGCTGCAGAGCCGTTTGCTGGCTGACCACTTTCCCAGACGCCGAGTCGGTGCCGTAGAACTTGCTCCAGAACGTCGAATCGGTAAGACCGATGCGCCTTCCTGCCCAGCCTGCCACGCTGGAAGCCATACCTGGCTCGGCGGACTTAACCAGCGCCTGGCCCAGCACCTGAGTGAGAGATTTAGCCACTGGTCAGCCCCTTGCGGATGAATCCGGCTGCAGCGAGGCAAGCGAATGCTGCTGCCAAGAGGCTGTAGCCCAGGCCCGCCAGCACGTATACGCCCGCGATGCCCAGCAGCAGGCCACTGGCCGCGAGCGCCAGAAAGATGATGAGACCAGTTTTCATAGGGTTCCTGTCAGCCAAGCACGATGGGATTGGCGAAGAAGTTGTCGAAGCCGCCGTTTCCTTCAGCTGCCAGCCGCAGCACGGACCCGATTGCCATGATCAGCGCGACCGCGCCGTCGATCTTGTTGTCGTCGCCCTGTTTGATCGGGCGGACCACGTCGTCGTTTCCTGGCAGGTGCTTGCCGATCACGTTGCCGATACACCAGGTCATGATCGGATTGCCGTCGTGATGGAAGCGTCCTGACTCGATCGCCGCCTCCAGCTCCTTCATGCCGTCGGACATGTTGGTGTAGTTCTGGGTGATGGTGATCGGGTTAAAACCCTCGTCATCAAGGTCGTGGCTCAGGCCAGTGGCGCCATGTGGGTCAATCGGACTCTCCTTGATCGGCGCCAGATGATTCGCTTCCTTGGTGTCCTCAAGGATCTCCCGATAGTCCACCTCTGCACCTGGTGTCGTGAACAGGTGCCCGGTATTGACCCAGGCCTGGAAGCGCTCGGCCATGCGCTTGTTGTCCACATCGTTGGCGGTGTCTTCCGGAACCCAGAACGCCGGCGCCACGCTGTAGTAGTGGATCTTTCCGTCGATCTCACGCCAGAACAGCCTGGCCCTGGAGTTCATGTCCAGCTTGCGTGCCAAGTCGAAGCCAGCGATCCACTCCTGCCCCTCGAACTGCTCAAGCGTGAGCGTCTTGTCCTCGCAGGCCTTCCAGCTTTCCATGTTGAAGAAGCCGGATTTGGCACTCACCCACAGGTTCAGGTGCTTGGTCTTGAACGTGTTGGTGAAGCGCGCCGAGCGAATCGCCCTGGCCAGCTGGCTCTCCAGGTACTCCTGAAACACCGACACGCCCATGCACGGGTTGGCCTTGGCCAGATTCTTCGGGTCGGTCCAGTCGTCGCCATCGTCGAGCGTCCAGATGTAGCCGAATAGCTCGTCGTCCGGCACGGTGCCGTTGAGCATCTCGATGACCTGGCGGCGCTTGTCGTAGCAAGGCCCCTCGATGTTCGCGCCGGCAGTGGTAATGATGAACATCAACGGCTGGCGGCGAGCGCCCATGCCGGTGAGCATTGTGTCGTACTGGGCCGCGCTGTCGTGCTCGTGGTATTCGTCGATGATCGCGCAGGACGGAGACGCACCATCACCAGGGTTGCCGATCAGCGGCTCGAAACGGCTGCCGTTCGACGGGATGTTCAGGTTAGAGGCATTTACCTCAATGCCCGCCGCCTCGATCAGCATGGGCGACCGGCTAACCATCAGCCTCGCGGGACGGAACACCTCCCAAGCCTGCTTCTCGGTGGTTGCACCGGAATAGACCTCTGCACCGAACTCGTTGTCGGCGGTGAACATGCTGATGCCGACGCCGGCGGCAATCACCGATTTGCCGTTCTTGCGGGGCACCTCCCAGTAGCTCTCGCGGAAGCGCCGGTATCCGCTCTTCTTCCGGACCCACCCGAAGGTGCAGGCCAGGCCGAAGAGCTGCCAAGGCTCCAGGGTGATCAGCTGTCGCTTGAACGCCCATTCGCCCTTGGTGTGGGGCAGCAGCTGCATGAGGCGCAGCTTCTTCTCGGCCTTCGCCGGGTCGAACTTGTACGGGTAGTTCTTCGAGCGGCTGGCCGCTACATCATCGAAGTGCCGCTCGATCGCCTGATGAATGAAACGGCAAGCGGGAAACTTTCCTTTGAGGACGGACTTTGCCCACGCCATCGCCTTGTCGACGTTGGTGTACTTGGCTCTGGCCATCAGGAACTCAGTAGGGCTGCAAACTCGTTGGTGGATTTCTGCTTGTTTCCGCCGATGATCCGTGTGCGGCTGGCCGGGTCCAGGCCCAGCATCGAACCGAAGGTGACCATCTGGCGCATCGCTTCGTTAGCTGCAGTCAGCGCCGGATTTTTCACCGGCCCGCCAGTGGCCCCAGCCACCACGATGCCGTGGGCGATAACCGATTCTTGCGCCCTGCGCCAGTTTCCGTAGGCAGAGCAGAAAGCCTCGACGTTGTGCATGTCGGTCAGGGCAAGAACTTTTGCCCGGAGCAATTCCGGAACCAGCATTTCCCAAACCCTGGTCGCGTGTTCGCACAGCCATTCGGGCGCGTCGACGTTGGTCACGAGGGCGAAATCTGGCTCGTCCTTGTTCAGCTTGCGCTTGCCGGGATTGCCGGCCAACGCCTTCTGGGCCGTGGGTTTTGGGCGACGGCCGGAGCGCCCGGCAACCCCTGGCATCGGCGCCTCCACTAAACTTTATATTTCGCGGGTGTAAAAAAACGACTGAGGGCGCGGTGTCCGAGCGAAAAGGCCTGAACTTTTGACCCTCCCCCTCCCCATCAATGAGATTTCGTCTCATTTCAGCCGTTTTCGATCATTTTTTGATCGTTTTCGACTCCCGCTGCGTCTTGGCCTTGTGGCAATCGCGGTTGATCGCCCGCAGGTTGTGGTCATCATCGGTCCCGCCGTGAGCCAGGGCCACGATGTGGTCAACCTCATGCGCTTCGCGGATGCGGCCGAGCCGGGTGCAGTCATCACACAGACAAAGGTACTGATCTCGCTTCAGGATTCGCTCACGCTTGCGCCGCCACGGGCGACCGCCACGGCCCGACCCCTTACGTGTCGCCCAGGCCTTGGCTTGTTCGGCAGCCAGGTCGGCATGGCCATCGCAGTAGCCATTGGCATTGCGGTGCAGCGATCGGCAGCCTTGCGCCCGGCATGGTCGTTGTGGTCTCAGCGGCATGGCGAGCCGTCCAGATAGTGCGTGCGAGGAAGTTCGTCAGAGTCGATAGCCGTATCGTCAGCCAGCGCCTCGATCAGGGCTAGGTTCTGGGTCGCGATCTGTTCGAGCAGGCTGGTCTGCTTCTGCTGCTGGTCCAGGATCTGCTGGAGCAAAGAGATTGCTTGCTCGTTCACGGGCCACCTTCATCCACTTGTTGATCCATTCACGCCGGGCCGCGCACCCAGTACAGCTCATCAGCCCTGAGCCTTACGAGACAGGAACAGGTCGGAGTAGCCGCGAAGCTTCTCCACGCCCATGAAGCCGACCATGCCGCCGGCGAATGTGGCCATGCCCTGCGGCAAGCCCATCCATTCGAGCAGCGGCACCAGGGCCAGGGTGATGAGGCCGCATAGCGCGCCCTCCAAGAACATCTGCCGGCGCGTGCCGCCGCCATACACCACCCGGAGGACGGCGATCGCGACTGACAAGCCAGCGGCATACAGCTGAGGCTGATGGGCCAGCACCCAGGTGAGCACAGCGGCCCACAGGCCAGGATCCTTCTCGGGCATGTTTGGCATCTCGGTTCCTCCCTTTGCGGGGAGTTGAATACGAAAAAGCCCCAGCATTTGCTGAGGCCTTTGGAAGGTGGTTTGTGGCGTTTCCCTTCGCCCCCACACGGGGCTAGACTCTGCCTCCCATTAATAGGAGGCAATGCCCATGGAATTAAAAGAAAAAGCCTGGCACATCGCGATGGCCTTGGTAGCAAACGGAACCATCAAGTTCGACTTGGACGACTGCCTGGCCGGCATCGAAGCCATCGAAGAGGCGCAAGAGAAGATTCGTGATGCTTACAAAGCGCGATCTACCGCTAACGTCTCGAAAACTTTGGACTCGCTGAAGGGGTTCCGGCCATAAAAAAACCCGGCTCTAGGGCCGGGCTTTTAATGTCAGTCCTCAACGTGCGCAGGAATGACAGGATGGACATAATTTCGCTCAGTCGCTCACTGATGTCAACAGGCAATCACGCGGCCTCTTTCATCAGCAAGCCTTCAGCCTCCAGAATCACGCGCACTTCAGCCAGCGCGTCGTCGATCATGCCGTCGAGCTTCTCGTTGATCTCCAGCCTCCAGCGCCGGCGCGTAGACTCCGGTGTGGCGTCGAGATCCCAGGTGTTCATGTCGTAAAAGCTGTCCGGCAGGATGATCACATCCTCTTCGAGCGCTTCGATGCGCTTCTTCGCTGCCTGGCCAGCGGCGACAGCAGCATTCACGGCGGCCTCCCGACGCCACGGCGAGGCATCCAGAGGAATATCCACCGATACAGATTGTGGAGCCTTGCGACGTGCCCCCTTGAGCTTTGGTATGGCCCAGGCGGTCACCGCCTTGTAGATGAACAATGCCGGCGCAGGGCTTGCGATCAGTGGACGAACCAGCGTGATCGCCTGCACCTTTTTCGCCTTATTGGTGCTGTATTTTGCTACTAGGGCATCCCAGTGCCGCCCCTTGAGCATGTGATGCAGGCGCGCCGACAGCCAGTAATCGACCTGGGTGCGGTCGATGCCGTCCGACCGCCCACCCAGCGAGGCCAGGCAACCACCCTCCTCCTCTGCCGACTTGTACAGCTTCTGCCAGGCCTGGGCCTTCGCCGCTCCCTTCTCGCCCGCCGCCAGAGCGGCAACTACTGCACCCGAAACGCTGCTGTAAACCATGTCCTTCCCCCTCAATCCCCGGTGTAGTTGGTGCCGCCGGCGCCGCGCCGGTTGCTTCCCTGATATGTCGCCTCAGGCCCGGATGCCTGAGGGTTCTTCAACAGCTCGATCTGCCGGAGCGCTGCCCGAAGCCTCATGCTGAGCTGGGTCACCAGTTCATCCAGGGCCAGGGCCTCGCCGGTTGCAGCCACTACCCAGCCCGAGGCGTTGCAGTGGTCGCATGGCAGTTCGTGAAACAAACCCTTGATTACCGCTCTCCCACGGCACAAACGGCACTCTTCCAGCTCGATCACGGCCTTCTTGAAGGCTGGGCCGTGGCTCTTCCTCACTCAGTCACCTCGCCCAGCACCTCGAAGCCCCGTGGTGGCCAACCGAAAAGGCGCCACATCACTTCCTCGTTCCAGGTAAGCGCACGCTGGCGACCGTAAAGGGTGGTCATGGTGTAGCCGCCCAATTCCTTCTTGATGCGCACTGTGCGCTCGCCGAGACGATGGCAGAGTTCGGCGATCACCGACTTTGGGCTGCCATTCGGGGTGCTGTCGTCGTAGGAAAGGCAACCGCAGATGGCTTGGGCTTTATCGATCAATTGGCTGTTGTTCATCGTTTTGAATCCTCGCTAATTACAAATGCGGTAAGGTCGCTTGAACCCGCGCCTGCCGTGGCCTGGGCCGATTTCTGCGAATTTTCAACTAAGGCGTTATTAAGGCGGTGGATGGACTGAAAGCCGATCCGATCAAGCCAGGCGTGCCACTTCTCCAAGGCTGCCCGACGCTGCTGCATGGCTTGGGTGTGGATGTAGGTGCTGGCGATCTTGCCGAGCGTGTGGTTCAGCAACATCTCGCCGATGTGGCCGTCGATGCCGAGGTCAGTCCAAGTGCTGCGGGATACCTTGCGCAGGTCGTGACTGGTCCACTCGCCCTGCCCCAAGCGCTTGAACACGTTGCTGGCCTGGGTCTCGCTCAGGGACAGGCCGCGCCGGCTTGGAAACAGGTACACACCCTCATAGCCGTTGGCCTGCTGAATAGCCCGGTACCGGACCAGAAGGGCCTGCAGTTGGCCTGTCAGCGGGAGGCGGTGTTCGGTGCGGGTCTTGGTGTTCGCCGCTGGGATGAACCACTCGGCAGCCGCCAGGGAGATATCGCTCCAGCGCGCCATGCGGGTCTCGCCGATCCTGGTGCCGTGGGCCAGCATCATCAGGGCCAGCATGGCATCGCCTGGCGCTGCCTCGAAGGCCTGGGCGAGTTGCTGCATCAGCTCCGGCAGTTGCACGTCACGCAGTCGAGCTGCCTTGGGCAGGATCTTGGCCTTGGTGAAGTCGTTGAAGCGCATCCCGGCCATTGGGTTGGCATCGATCAAGCCCAACTGCAGGGCCTGGCGGAATGCGGTCAGCAGCAGCGCGAACATCTGCCGCAAGTAGGACAGTGACACCTCGGCCTGACACGGCCACATCAGATGCTTGTCCAGAGCATCGGCATTCACATCGGCCACGGCCAGATCTTCCAAGCGCGGCTTCAGGTGCTGGGCAATGGCGGATCGAGCGCCGGCCTTGCGCTTCGCCGACAACGAGCGGTCACGGGCCATACGGTCGCCGTACCAGTCGAGCAGCTGCCCCACGGTGGCCATGCCCGATACCACCGGCGCGGTGGCCGGATCACGCAGCAGTCGCTGACGCAGGGTGTGCAGTTCGGCAATCATCGCCGCCACGGGCAGGTCCGGCCAGCGGGCGACCGGCACCCACTTCTTGCCGCGCACCAGGTGCCAGGTACCGCGCTCGCGGTTGCTCCAGAAGCGCAGGTACAGGCCGGGGTGACGCGGGTCGCGCAGGTCACGCACCGACTTGTCGGCGGCCTGCCGGCGCACTTCGGCCTCGCTCAGCTTTACCTCACGTGTCGCGCTCATGCGGCCACCGTCACAGGCTGGAGCAGGTAGGCGCGAATGGCCTCGACGGCGTCGATGTTGCCTCGGCACACGATCGCCAGGTAGCCCTGGCCGGCCAGCGCCTGCAGGTAGGCGTCTTGGCTTGGCGACACCGGCGCATCGAACGGCGGCATGGCCTTGAACTCGATGTACAGGCCGAAGTACCCACCGCGGGCCATCGGCAGCACTAGGTCGGGCACGCCGGCCTTCACGCCCTGCGCCTTAAGCTTTCCGGCCACTGCCTTGACCCGGTGGCCGCCGTTCGGGACGTGGTAGATCAACTTGTAGGCCTGCGGGTAGCGCAGCTGCAGCTCTTTCATCAGCGCGGCCTGCTCCTGCCCTTCCCTGTCTACGGGCTTGGCGCGGGCTGGTTTGGTCTTGAACGGGCGAAGGACGGAGGCGTTCATGCGACCAGCACCCCCTCGTTGATCAGCACAGCCTGGGTGCGCATGACACCCTCGGCGTGGTACTGGCGGGCGGTGTCGCGATCTACCGCCTTGCTACGCCCGTCGCAGGCGTCATGGCAGGCGCTGCAGCACCAGGCGCCCTGCAGGTCGTGCGGCTTCTTGCCGACGCCACAGGTGCCGGCCAGGCGGTAGTGCGCGAGCACAGCGGTCTCCGGGTTGCCGTTGCACACGCCGGGGATGCGCACCTGGCACTCCCGCCCGCGCGCGGCCTTGGTCAATTTGGTTTGGCGCACGTTCAGGACTCCTTCTCGCCGCGGTGCGATTCCCACTCGAAGGGCACAATCACCCCTCCGCCCTCGCGCAGGCGGTCGTAGCAGCGCTCGCCCATGGCATGGCGAAGCTGGTCTCGGTCGAGGTTGGAAATCACCACCGTGGGGCGCATCTGCTCGTAACGCCCGTTGATAATCGCAAACAGGGTGGTCAGCTCGAATTCGCTCGGCTGCTCCTTGCTCACGCCGACTTCGTCCAGCACCAGTAGCGACGGCTCGATCAGGCTGGATAGGATCTCGGCCTCGGACTGTTCGCTATCGCGGTCGTAAGTGGCGCGGATGGACTGCAGGATCGCCCCCACCGTGCGGTAGACGGCGGTTGCCGAGGTGTTGCGCATCAACTCGTTGGCCATGCCGGCGCCCAGATGGGTCTTGCCAGTACCAACCTGGCCCAGCAGCATCAGGCACCGCCCGGTGCGCTCGATCTCTTCGAACGCCGCCACGTAGCGGGTGCAGTAGGCCAAGGCCTTGCGCTGCCCTTCGTGCTCGACGCGGTAGTTGGCCAAGGTGCGGTCGGCGAAGCGCTTCGGGATAAGCGCCGAGCCCAGCTTGCGCGTCATGGCCTCACGCTTCAGGCGCGTTTCTTCCGCCAGCTGCTTGGCCTCGCGCTCGGCAATGGCGCTCTTCTCGCACTCAGGGCAGCGCCCGACGATCTCGCGCCCCATCAACAGGGTCACTCGCTGCTCGAAGGCGCCGTGGTGCTCGCACTCGGCTGGCTGGACACGGAAGCCCGCGGCGTTTCTCACGTCGGACATGGTGATTACCGATTCAGATCGCATAGGTGCCGTCCTCCCGCGGGGCTAGGCCGGCGGTGTAGTCGCGCTCGTTGAAGCCGTGATGACGGCTGTTGGGGTTTGCTCTGGCTGGAATCTGGGTGCCGATGCGCTTGGCCACCCAGTCCACCTCGAAGCCTCGCCATCCGTTCTCGACGGCGACTGCCAGGGCCTGGGCTGGCTGGATGCCGAAGGCCTTGCACTGCTCCAGCTTTTGGTTCAGTGCGGCCCAGATGCGTGCAGTGACCGGGGCCTTCGCGGCCTTGCGGACAGTCAGGTAGTCAGCGATCAGCGTCTCGTCCAGGCCGTGGGGGTTGTCGGCCAGCATGGCGGCCTTCCCGAACGGTGCTTTGCGGTCAGCTTTGGCCGGAGCCGGCGGCTCGGCGCTGGGGGGGCATGTATTTTCTTCCGAAGGAAGAAATACATAGGGGGTTAGATTCTTAGAATAAAGAAGGGAGTCGGCGGTTTTGGTCTGTTTCGACTCGGATCCGATTCGGACCACTTCAGCCGAGTCGGCTGTTTTGGTCTGTTTCGGCTCGGTGACATAGACCCAGTCTTTCGGGTCATTAACGCCGATGTCGCCCCTGGCGCCGCCCTCACGGAACAGCACGCGACGACGCAGCAGGCTAGAGACCGCCTTCGAGACCGTGTCGGGATGAGCGTTGATGGCTTTGGCGATGTCGGTCGCAGGGATGCGTTGAGCACCTGCCCCGAAGTTGATGGTGGCCTTGGCCACATACAGCACAATCTTCATCTCCCTGGCCGGGAGATCGATAGCCAGCAGGCCATCCATGAGCTGGTTGTCCATCCGGGTGAACCCCCTGGACTTGTCAAGTGGGACTATGTTTGTCATGCTTAAACCCGTAATGAAGCTGTAGAGAAAGCCGCCCTGCCAGGCGGTTTTTTTTCGCCTACGAAACCCCTACTGGATGGATTCGCAGGTGTTTTGAACATCTACTGGCGCAAAGCCAGCCTTGTCAGACTTAACGCACTCCTCTACCGAATGCTTTGGATCCGCCATGAGTTGGCCGCCAGACAGAATTTGGAGTTGATACTGACGAGAGATCGGTACGACCTCCCCCCACATGGTTACTGCGCTTGGCTGAATCCCCAGCGCGTCGGCAAGCTTCTTCTTGCTGCCGAAATGGTTTGCGGCGTCACGCGTTTTCATTGCGCTTCCTCGATGGTGCGTCCGTGAATTTCAGCATGCTGAAAGCTCATAGTCAACGACACTGTTCAGCGAACTGCATACTTAAATTCAGTTAACTTAAACTCAGCGCATGGAAAGACACGAGCGAATCGCCAAGGCCATTGCGGTCAGTGGCAAAAAGAAGGGCGAGATTGCGGCCGCTTGCGGCGTTGCAAACTCAGCCGTTACCCAATGGATTTCAGGCGAAAGCAAAAGCCTACGTCCTGAGAACCTATACGCCCTTGCAAAAGCGACCGGCTTCCGCGCTGAGTGGCTCGCCATCGGTGAAGGCCCAGAGGTTGAGGAAAGTAACGTTCAGGCCATACCCCAGCCCAAGATGTCGTTCCGCTACCCTGTGATCAGCTGGGTCGCGGCGGGTGCTTGGTCGGAGGCAGTGGAGCCGTTCCCGCCAGGCTTCTCGGATCGGTATGAGGTCTCCGACTACGATTCAAAAGGCGTTGCATTTTGGCTGGAGGTCAAAGGCGACTCCATGACTTCGCCTGTCGGTACCAGCATTACCGAAGGCATGATGATCCTGGTGGATACTGAGGCGGACGTCATATCCGGGAAGCTGGTGGTAGCGAAGCTGGCTGACAGCAACGAAGCCACATTCAAAAAACTCGTTGAAGATGGGGGCCGGCGATTTCTCAAGCCTCTAAACCCCGCATACCCCGTCGAGATGTGTGCAGAGGGGTGTCGCATTGTGGGCGTGGTTGTACGAGCTACGATGAAGCTTTGACACTTAAAGCCACGGAAACCCGGACACGCGCCGGGTTTTTTTACGCCTGGACCAAAGCGGATATGTGCCGTTTCTTTACAGGTCCAAGG
This sequence comes from Pseudomonas putida, assembly GCF_004357765.1. GTDB lineage: Bacteria > Pseudomonadota > Gammaproteobacteria > Pseudomonadales > Pseudomonadaceae > Aquipseudomonas > Aquipseudomonas putida_U. The sequence continues at coordinate 119,216 of NZ_SMTE01000012.1, forward strand.
GATAGAGCCGACGAGGGTCTTGCAAAAATCCTACGACAGAGGATAACTGTACGCATATACAGTACAAGGAGTCGTCAACATGCTGTCTCTCGCGTTTTCACACTCACCTTCTCGTTCATACGAGCGCCTGGGCTACCGAATCCAGCAGGCCGTTTCGTCACCTCATGTGCAGAAGCGTCAAATGGTTGAGCTGACCCCATCCCCAGAAGAATCCGTGGCGGATTGGGCAAGGATTCTGAGCGACCTTGAAGAGACGACCGGCATTCGTGTAGACCGGCTGCCCTCAGGGGCGATCCGTATCGCTTGGCGAGAATTCACCGAGAACTGAAGTGCTTGGCCCGCACACGCGGGCTTTTTTACCCCCTTGTATTTCAGATTACTGAAAATATTTGTTCAGCTTGCTTGACCTGTGAATTTCAGATTGCTTAAATTCACTCATCGCCGAGCTACATCGGCGGGCAGCTACGGCAGCCACCGCTCTTTACACAACTCGACACCCGTCACCCTCAGCGGCACATGAGGGCAGCAGCTGCCTCATGCAGTGAGCTGGGTTCAGGTAACCAAGTGGCGCGCATGCCAATGCGGGGAAGCGCGTAGCCCAGAGAACGATGGGCGCCTGGATCAATTCGATTTCACTGGCTGGCCTTGGCGACAGGGCCAGACGGGAAATCAAAGCAGGTCGTGCGAACTGGCCCAGAAAGTAGATGCTGGGCCAGAAGGGTGAGTTAAAGCATTACAGTGGAAAGCATACCCAAGGCCCCAAGGATGAAACCAATGAGCGCTCCTCGCCCTGGGGTTTCATGGAACAGAAACCACACAATTACGGGCTCGAGAAGCAACAACGAGGTGACTGATACCACGGTGACGATCCAAATATCACCGACAGCAACGTATCCAAGCCAGTATGCCGCCAGTAGGCAAATCCCTGCAAAACACATCAGTGCTAAGGGGAAACTGAGAGCACCCCACGAAGCACTTCCGGTATGGGCCAGTTTAGCGACTACCACCTCACTGTAGATTGCACAGAACTCACCGACCACCATCAATCCTAGAGCAGAAACTCCGAGTAGTTCTTTGGACATATCAAAAACTCCTTCGTATTCAGGGCAATATTTTTCCGCTCCCAGCTGGCAATGCCACTGACCAAGAGTTCGTTGCAGGAATACGAAGCAGCCTTGAACAGGCCTGAATTACCGAAATACTTTCCCATGCTCATGTCCTTCGAAGGAGGTGAGTCTCAGCATCAAACCAAGACGCCGTTCAGATAATACGGCCCAAGAACCATTCTGAACACCCAGCAACGCGTCCGCCTGACGAAAACTGCCCGATCACCTGGTTCCCCATCACCAGGCTGCATCGGTCGTGGCGTTCGCCCTTCCCTGGTCCGGGAGGTAGCGGCAGCGAGCGTCACGACCAATGCAGCCCACCGAGGACACTTCATGGAAACGATCACTTGCGGCTCATGGATTGGCCAGCTCGGCAAGGCGCTGGCTCCCCGCGAGCTTGAAGCATTGCTGTGGGTGGCCCAAGGCCTCACCACCAAAGAAATCGCCCGCCAGATGGCGGTCAGCCCGGGCACCGTGGCCAACCGCATCGAGGCCGCGCTGTTCAAGTTGGAAGCCGGCCGCCGCATCGAGGCGGTCACCAAGGCCATGCGCCAACAGATCATCAGCCCGCTCTGCATCATGCTCGCCAGCCTCATCGCCATGCATGCGGTGATCGACGACGGCGACCCCATGCGGCGCGATCGCCGGGTGCCAGAGCGGCGCACCGCCCAGATTCGAATCGTCCGCCGGGCCGAAAGCCTGGAACTTCACGCCTGACCCTACCGAGGATCAAACCATGCACCCTTCCATGCAAGAGCGTGTGAGCGGCCTGGCCGACCTGCGCGCTCGCTCCGTAATCGCCACCGCTGAGTTCTACGAGCTGATCGGGCGCCCAGCCCCAGCGCCTGGCCCCTTCTATCAGGCCGTCACCAAGGGCAATGCCTGGCACATCATCGAAATCGCCACCAGCAAGACCAAAGGCTTCTGTTTCAGCCACCGTGCCGCTATGCGCTTCGTGGACGCCATGGAGGCCGGCGCTGCCAGCAAGCGAGGGCTGCAATGATCGGCTCGCCCATCCCCGACCAGCGCGCACAGGTGTTGGCCCAGCTCAATGCCAGTATTGATAGCTTCTTCTCGCAGGGCGGCGCCGTAGAGACGCTGCCGAGCAGTGAGTACGTGCCGCATCGTCCCCGCCGTGAGCTCGAGCCTGAGCGCAAGGTTGAGCCTCCCGTGCCAAAGCGTTTGGCAAAACGCCTCGAACAGCTCGACTACCTGCGTCATCTGGCCAAGACCATGACCTACGCAGAAGCTATGGCGCATACCGGTCTTTCACAGTCGGCACTCGTTCGCGCGGTCAAGCAAGGCGGCTTCAAGTTCCAACCACACCCGAATCGGGGCAAGGGGAACCTGGGCAAGAAGTTCACCGACCAAGCCGAGGACAGGGCGAAAGCCGAGCAGATCGTTGCCTTCCGAAACGTCGGCATGAAACGGGTCGATGTCATTCGCGAGCTGCAGATCTCCTACAAGCAGCTCAGCCGCATCCTGCGCGAATTCGAGATCGATTTCCCGACCACAGCCGAGAAGCGAGCGAAGCGAAGAGCATGAAACGCATCACCGCCCGCGTCCGGCACGGCCGGCGCCAGCAACACATCAATCTGCCGCCCAGCGGCTTGGGAGGTATCGGCAATGGCCGAGCAAAAGACGGGAGCCGCGAAGCACTCTGCCGACTACCGGGACCGCAAGAAGAAGAAGGCCGAGAAGCTCGGAATCGAGGTGGTGAGCATCACGATGCCTGCAGGGATCAAGAAAGCACTTGCCGCCGAGATCAAGCGCCACGGCTACAAGCAGGTGCAGGAACTGTGGCAGGACCTGGCCTTGTCGTGGATTGCGCAGGATCCTGAAGAGCGTGCGCGCCGACTTGAACGACCTGACGCGCCAGCTTTTTACATATCGCCAAAGCTAGCGCGTCAGTTCGAATCGGCAAGCATTGCGGAACTGAAGCGCGACCCAGGTGACGAGATCAGGCCGCCAGAATTCGATCTATAACCGATCGCCCCATTGAGAAGGCTGAAACCTGTGCCTGGAAGACGTCGGCGTACTCGCCTTTCAGATTTTCTCGCGTGCCAGATAGCTCTTGCCCGTCCTTGAAGATGGCAAGCGTCACCGCATAGTGCTGCATCGGACACGATGGATCGTCCCGATTCGTTTTGATTGGGCCAGTTATCCGGGTCCGGATTTCGTGGTCGAGGTAGTCCTCGAAGTCTTGTCGGTGCGTTGGTTCGAGCGACATTCAGACACTCCTGTACCCGGCCCCATGCCGGTCACCCGTAATACCCCATCCCAAACCAAATTGCCACCATGCCGCATCCGGCCACTGAGCGACAAATACATGTGCCCCCAACCGGAGGGGAACTATAAACAAGAGGCTAAGTCAACTCGGTTGAGGCCCTAGGAAAGCGGTGATTACACCTGCTACTACAGCAGTTCCGACCTCTTTGCCAAACGCAGCGAGTCTAGTCAGAGCCGAGGTTTTGTCTTCAGTTTCGGACGAGGCAAGCTCTTGAAGGATGGACGTGAGCGAAACGGATTCTTCGGCTGAAAGCGTCCCTAACAACGGGGTTATCTCCGCTAAAAAAGCGTTGAGTTTATTGTGATCAACGTAGATCTGAGCATTGATAAGCTCAGCTGACATATTGAACCCTTTGTTACCCTCAATGAGGACATCCGCTGTATGCGGAGCACTCAATTCTAAAAGAGTGGTCCCATTGATCACTGTGTTGTTCGTAATTCTGATCAAAATCTTTTCGCTCCTTGATACGGCGAATCGCCGCTCTCCTGTAATAGCCCATAGCCACCGCCTTTTCAAATCGCGCTGCCCGCCAGCGCCTTCCCCTATTCAACGACAGGATCGGCGCCAAGGCCTTTTCGGTAGCGGGCAATCGCGATGATCTGGCGCAGGCAGATGGCCATTTCCTTCTTCAGATGGTCATCCGGAAGACCGATCTTTTTCAGCATTGCCTGGGCTTCTTCCTCGATCGAGGCAAGGGCCTCGGTATCGCTTTTCAGTGTCATGGCGACCTCCTCCAGGTCGAGTCAGCCATGAATTGATAGCTCACCAGAACAATGCGCGCCAACTACGGCGCCTTCCCCTATTCAACGATAACGCCTCCCCGGCGAGGGCGGCGCCTGCAATGGAGATTGCCCATGAACCCCTACCAGATCAATGGGCCGGCGCAGATCGGTGTCAGTGGTGGCCGCACCAGCGGGCACATGCTCTGGAAAATACTGGAGGCCCACGGCGGCAAGCTACCGGCAGACGTGCACGCCTTCTTCCAGAACACCGGCAAGGCGGAATTCCTGTGCCATATCATTCTCCTGGCATAAAAAACCGCCGAATAGGATTTTACTGTTTCGTTGGCTCAATTATGTTCCAGTAACAATCAGAGTACGCGGTGTTTCTAAAATCAAAAACCACCTTTCGCTTACCTTCTGAGCTAACCACTACAGGCGCGGTATACGCTTTAACGACCATGGCATCAGAGAACCTGTTCTTGTCCCCGACAGAGGACATGGCGTCTTCCAGTAGGTCACCCCTCTGCCGAGCCTCCATAGCCTCGCCAGCCACGGCAGAGATCTTCTTGCAGGTTTCCTCGCCACTCGCGGCAAAGGTAAGTGTAGAAACGGACGCGAGAGCAGCAATCAGCAAGACTCGATTCATGACGTTCTCCATTAAAATCGCCTGCAATCTACTGTGCGTGGCGAAAAACGAGCCCAGGTAGCCCAGCCGCTCGGACTATCACTACCCATCCAAATTACTCACGCGAAGGGCACGGATATGCCCGAGGATTAGAAGCGAAGATTTGCTGAGGCGCTCAGCGCACAACGGCAGGAAGCGACGGACCCGAGCCAGCTGCGAAAAGCACAGGCGGGGCCTCTATCAATGTCCGCTAAGATGTGGGCCGGCATCGCCCCCGTTCAACTACTCAAGTGGGCGCTTGTGATGGCTATAACGCTCGGCATTGGATGACCGCGATGAGTCCGGCGGGCCTTGTCTTTGACCGCCTCGAAAGGGCCGGATTTTGATGTAATCGTCACGTTCCTCTGGGTGTGCTCTTTTGTTCACATCGTCTCGACCGCTTGGAGAACCATCACTTTCAGATGGCTTGTTACTCAGCCTGTCACTCTCTATCCCATACCTATCTCTGGTCATACACACCTCTCAATGCTCAGAAGTTCTGAGCAAATCAAGTATGCGCTGATAACAATCAAAGAAATTTTTTATCAGACCACCGGACATAGCTAAATAAAATTTATAAGCACCGCTATCGCTCGAGTGCTACGGATGACGTGATATTCAAAAAGCTGACGATCGATCTGTGTCGGTGCGAGATCGTCGGCGAAACAAACGCGCTGGACTACTGCTGTGACGAAGTGGCTGATCAGTTTGAGCTTGTGAAGACGTCCCGACGACTGGAGTACAAAAGTACTCCGATCAGCTGTAACCCCTCTCCCCTCTATTCACTGCCGCGATATGGCGGCCAAGGAATCCGTATGCCCAGCGCACAAACGGCGGCACGTTGGTGCCCGGACGAATGCCCGATAACAGGCCGCAAGTTCTTCATGTGGATCGAGCACCCCGATGACGGGATGGTTCCGACCTACGGTGGTCCTTTCGACAGCTACACGATCCCCGTCCGTGACGGCGACGAAGGCTTCTGCTGCGAACGCTTCGATCATGACCTGGGCGGCTGGCGTGATAGCGAAATCGTCGGGCTCAAGCTGATCGACGACCAGAGCGACGAATGCGAACACGGTCAAGTGGCCGAGATGCAAGCAGAACTGGCAGCTCGAGATGAACTGATCGATCAGTTGCGCAGCGGCTACGTCTTCGAGACCGGGCCTTACGAAGTGGAGCTTAGCGATGCCCAGTGGTCCGCTGCGCTAGGCGTCTTCGAGAACTACAACATGGGCGATGACAAGCACTTCGTCTTCCTGGAAGAGCAAGGGCGCGGGGTGATTAGCGAAATCCTGATCGAGATCGGCGTCGCCCAGGCGCCTGATGCTGATGAGGTGCGCGAATGACCCGCCTCGCCCTCTGCCTCCTGCTGCTGGCCACCGGCGCCAGCGCGGACCCACGCGAAACCCGGCCACTGCCTTACAGCGCCCAGGTCTACCACGACGATCAGCGCGGCGTGACCTGCTGGCAGTTCTCGAATGGACTGAGCTGCATCCCCGACAGCCATCTCCAGGCCGGCAACGAGCGCGAGCTCTCCCCGCACGAAACCCAACCCGAACCTACACCCGCTACGGCGCCTGGGCGCTGGATTGATGAGAGGTATCAGCTGTGAGCAAGTATCGCAAAGGTCAGCTTTACACCCGTCGCATGCGCCCGTCCGACGATACCGACAGTTGGCGCCTGGCAATGCGCCTGGCGTTCTACACCACGATGCTGCGCAGTGGCGATTACAAGAGCGCATACGTGCTCTGCCGCCACGGTGTGAAAGGGATCATGGAAGTTGGTCGGAGCCGGAAGGACCTGACCTCAACCCTATTCATGTCCGGTTGCCGCAACTTCAAAGATATCCAGCGCAAGAACAAGTTCAGCAACATCGAGCGCGCCAAAGCGGCCAAGGCAAAGCAGGTAGCACCATGACTGACCTGATCGAAGTGAAGACCAGCGATCTTTCTGGCGAGGCGCTTGGATGGTCCGTGGGCAAGGCTGAGGGACTGGAAGTGTTCTTGGCCCCGCCCGAGTACGGCAATCCCTGGCGGGTGTTCGCCCGGTACCAGGGCGAAGCCATCGTGCACGCCAAGCGCTACAACCCCTGGGAAGACTGGGCGCTTGGCGGGCCGATGATTGATCGCATCGACCCGCAAGAAAAGCGTTTACCCAAAGTCCTTGGCGGTGGCCGGAGCGCCGAGGTGTGGATTGATCTCGATGACGGCGATGCCCGAGTGGGATTCGGGTGGGGTGAAAACCGACTGATCGCCGCAGCCCGCGCCTACGTCGCCGCCAAGATGGGCGAGTTCGTCCAGGTGCCGAAGGAGCTGATGCCGTGACCAAATACCAGTTCAATCTGATCCTGTCGCTGCTGTTCATGATCGCGGCCAATGGCGCTGGCACGCCTGGCGCCACAGCTATCGGCTACACGATCGGCATCGCATGCGGCCTCGTTGCGTTGGTTTATGCCTTCTTGGAGCGAAAGTCATGATCCTGCCCCTGATGTACGTAGCCCTCCACCTCTACCGGTGGCCGCGATGAGTGATGCACCGATCGAGCCGCAAGACTGGTCGTTCGGCGTCAAGGTTGTGCAGATCGAAGACATCCGCGTCGCTCGCGGCCTCACACGAAGGCCGAAAACGACCTGTCGCCACCGGAAGCTGGTCTATGACGACAAGGAGCGCCGCATCTGGTGCAGCGACTGCGAGTCAGAGGTCGAGCCTTTCGATGCATTCGCCGGCTTGGTCGAGATGTTCAGCGGCGCGCAGTCGCGGATCAACCGCCGTGCTGCGGAGCTGGCCGAGGCGGAGAAATTCCAGATCCGCAGCCGGGCAGCCAAGGTGATGGACGAGGCCTGGCGCAGCACAAAAACCGCACCGCTGTGCCCTCACTGCAATAACGCCCTGCTGCCAGATGACGTCGTAGGCGGCCTGGCCAGCGCCAGCAAGGCCCTGGTTGTCGCCGCTCGCAAGCGCAACGAAGCCAACAAGCCGAAGTAACCCCTCCCCCTACTACTCAAGCCCGCCGGCGTGCCGACCAGAAATGCGTCGCAGCCAGCAACACACCCGGTATGGCCATGCCAAGGCCGCTGTAGATGAATGCAGGCTGCTCTGTCATCAGCCCACTTAAAGCGAACCCGATACCAGTTGGTATCAGGGTGACTGCTGCATAGCCCCACGGCTTTCTAGTTTCCTTGGCCATATCGTTCCTCCCATTGAACCCCGATTAAACCACATGAGCCCGCCGACATGCGCGGGCGAGGATGACCTATGTCCGATAACACCGTGAAGTGCAGCAGGTGCCGCAACCAGCACAAGGAAAGCGAGCGCGTTCTTGCTCCCTGCAAATGGCTAAAGGGTGCCAGCACCATGGTCTGTCCGCGCTGCCGGTGCACCAGTTACTACATCGTCGAGCCTGTGCCGGCGGCCTGACCAACAACCTGCCGCCACCGGCGGCGTGGAGACCATCCCATGGAAACCGAGATCCTTTCGGATGAAGAGCTGGTGGCGATCACTGGCTACAAACCTCGGGCGTGGCAGCGCCGCTGGCTCACTGACAAGGGCTGGCACTTCGTGGAGAGCCGCGGCGGTCGCCCCCTGGTAGGCCGCCAGTACGCTCGCCAGAAGTTGAGCGGCGTGGTTATCGACACCGTGCCCGTGACCGCTGCACCACCCCCGGCGCCAGCCTGGACCCCTGACTTCTCCCGAGTGAAGTGAAATGCGACCCAGAAGTACCGAGAATCGCGACCTGCCGCCGGGAATGTACCGGCGCAAGCGCACCAGGAAGAACGGAAAGGTGTGGGTCGGGTACTACTACCGCGACCAGAACGGCAAGGAAATCCCACTCGGTACCGACCTGGTGCAAGCCAAGCTGGAGTGGGCTGCCCTGGAGGCAAAGGCGACGCCGAGCGAACTGAAGACCATGCAGGGCATTTTCGACGAGTACGAGCGCAAGATCATCCCGGGCAAGGCAGCACGGACGCAGAAGGACAACATCTACGAGCTCAAGCAGCTGCGGGCCGTGTTCGATTCGGCGCCGATCGATGCCATCACGCCAGCCATGATCGCCCAGTACAGGGATTCGCGGTCGGCCAAGACACGCGCAAACAGGGAGATCGCCCTGCTCTCCCACGTTTTCAACACGGCGCGGGAATGGGGGCTGACCACACGGGATAACCCGTGCTTGGGCGTGAGAAAGAACAAGGAGAAACCGCGCGACTTCTACGCCAACGAAACGGTGTGGCAGGCGGTGTATGAGGCAGCTCCACCGGAGCTGAAGGATGCGATGGACCTGGCGTACCTGACCGGACAGCGACCGGCAGACGTACTGTCCATGCGAAAGGACGATGTGGAGGGAATCTATCTACTGGTTAGCCAGGGCAAAACCAGCAAACGATTGAGGATCGTCCTTGAGGTGGACGGAGTGAAGAACAGCCTGGGACTGCTGCTCGAGCGCATCATGATCCGCACCAGCCAGCACCTGTCGCCGTTCTTCATCGTCAACGAGCACGGTAAGCGCATGAGCTGGGCGATGCTGCGCAATCGCTGGGCAGCTGCGCGGGAGGACGCCAGAGTGAAAGCCGAGGTCGAGAAGAAGCCTGACCTGGCCAATCGAATCGCCCAGTTCCAGTTCCGCGATATCCGACCGAAGGCGGCGTCGGAGATCAACGACCTGAGCGATGCAAGCGTGCTGTTGGGGCACTCAAAGGAGGGAATTACCGAGCGTGTTTACCGCCGCGTCGGGGCCATCGCCAAGCCTTCGAAAGGCTGAAGTTTCGGAACTCCATGCCTTTAGTTTCGGAACTCCTGCCTTTTTCAGCCCATAAAGAAAAACCCCGCATACGTTAATCTGCGGGGCTTTCGAATATGGAGGCCGAGGTCGGAATCGAACCGGCGTAGACGGATTTGCAATCCGGAGCATAACCACTTTGCTACTCGGCCTCAAAGTCGGACATAGCGGCTTGCGCTTTGCTATCTCCTTGAAACACTGAACCTTTTTCAAAGTTCGCTGCGTTTCGATGGGCGCCATTATGTCTGCATTCGAACAACCTTGCAACCCCCTGATTTAAAAAAATCTTCAAGGGGTTCAAGGTGTTAGCGCAAGCGACCGAATTTGCTCCAGAGGCTGACCAGCGTGTTCTCCACGGTACCGCTCGCCGCCACACCGATCCGCTCCTGCAGGCTCTTGCGTTCGGCGTAGTGCACATGGAACAGGTTGGCCTCACGGGCACGATCGCTGAGGTACTCGTCGCTGGTGCGCAGCTCGTCCACCAATTTGCGGTTCAGTGCCGCGACGCCGAGCCAGACCTCGCCGGTCGCCACTTCATCGATGTGCAATTGCGGGCGATAGCGGGTGACGAAGTCCTTGAACAGCTGGTGGGTGACGTCGAGGTCTTCCTGGAATTTCTCGCGGCCCTTCTCGGTGTTTTCGCCGAACACGGTGAGGGTGCGCTTGTACTCGCCCGCGGTCAGCACTTCGAAGTCGATGTCGTGCTTCTTCAGCAGGCGGTTGACGTTGGGCAACTGGGCCACCACGCCAATGGAGCCAAGCACGGCGAACGGTGCGCTGACGATTTTCTCACCGATGCAAGCCATCATGTAGCCGCCGCTGGCCGCGACCTTGTCGATGCACACGGTCAGCGGGATACCGGCCTGGCGGATACGCGCCAGTTGCGAAGCGGCCAAGCCGTAGCTGTGCACCAGACCGCCGCCGCTCTCCAGGCGCAGCACCACTTCGTCGCGCGGAGTGGCCAAAGTCAGCAGCGCGGTGATTTCGTTGCGCAGGCTCTCGGTGGCCGAGGCCTTGATGTCGCCGTCGAAGTCGAGCACGAACACCCGGGCCTTCTCCTCGCCCTTGCTTTTGCCTTTCTTCTGCTGTTTTTCCGCTTTGGCCTGCTGTTTGCGCAGGGCCTTGAGCTGGGGCTTGTCGAGCAGGCCCGACTCCAGGCGCTCGCGCAGCTCCTTGTAGAACTCGTTGAGGCGGGTGACCTGCAACTGGCCGCCCGGCTTGCGCCGGCCTTTGCCACGCATGCCGGCGATGGCGGAGAGCACCAGCAGGATGGCGATCACCAGGGTGGCGGTTTTGGCCAGAAAGCTTGCGTATTCGGCAAGAAACTCCACGTTGACTCCTTGATAGACCTGCGCCTGAACGGCGCGAAACTGTTGCAAGCATACCGGTGCGCCTGTGACGCTGCCAGCCGGCGCAAACGCTGGCAACACAGTTCAAACAAGCTTTTCAAACGCTTGTATGTTTTTTCGTTGACAGCCTGGTTGGCGCATCCTAACCTCGCAACAACCTTACTGCGCCGGACACTTTCGTGGGCAACCTGTACCTGATCCGCCATGGCCAAGCCTCATTCGGTGCCGAGGACTACGATGTCCTGTCGGCCACTGGAGCGCGCCAGAGCCACGCCCTGGGCCAATACCTGGCACAGCTGGGGGTTCGCCTGGATCGTTGCCTGGCCGGCAGCCTGCGGCGTCAGCAAGACACCGCCCGCCTCGCACTTCAGGCGATGCAGGCCGACGGTTGCCCGGCCCCGGTCATTGAGACCGACCCGGCCTTCAATGAGTTCGACGCCGACGGCGTGGTGCGCGCTCTAGCGCCGGGCCTGCTGGTGGACGAGCCGAACGCGCTGCACATCCTGCGCAACGGCGCGCAACACCGCAGCGAATTTCAGCGCCTGTTCGCGCTGATGGTGCAACGCTGGCACGACGGCCAGCATCACAGCGAGGGTCTGGAATCCTGGGAGGCCTTCACCGGCCGGGTCGAAGCCGGCCTGCAGCGGGTGCTGGACCAAGCCGCCAGCGGCGACAACATCGCCATCTTCACCTCTGGCGGCACCATCGCCGCCCTGCTCCACCTGGTCACCCGCATCACCCCCAGCCAAGCCTTCGCGCTGAACTGGCAGATCATCAACACGTCGCTCAGCCAATTGAAGTTCCGTGGCCGCGACGTGTCCCTGGCCACCTTCAACAGCCAGGCCCATGTGCAGCTGTTGAAGGCGCCGGAGCTCATCACCTATCGATGACCCGGCCTGTTGAGTCCTCTCGGGGACGTGAAAATCACTCTATAAGGAATGCACCATGACCTCCGTAGCTGATGCCGTTAAAAAGATGCAAGAGAAGTTCAACCCATCCGCTGCCGCCGGCCTGGACCTGGTGTTCGGCTTCAATGTGACCGACGAAGACAAGCAATACGCGCTGATCGTCAAGGACGGCACCTGCGACCTGCAGGAGGGCGAAAACCCGGATGCCAACTGCACCCTGGTGATGGACAGCGAAACCCTCAAAGGCATCGTCAGCGGCGAAACCGACGGCATGCAGGCATTCATGAGCGGCAAGCTGCGTGTCGAAGGCGACATGATGCTGTCGATGAAGCTGAGCGAGCTGTTCCCAGCCTGATTGGTGGGTCTGTCGAGCCAGACGAAAACCGAAGCCCGGGCGGCTTCGGTTTTTTTTTGCGCGGCCGATGGGAGCGTCATCAAGGCAGTTGATCGGCCGGCAACACCCGCGCCTATATGAACGTTGGCACGCTTGTTCCAACCCCGGTCGGCCATTAGATTAGCCAATAGTCCTCGTGACAGATAATAAGGAAAACGCATGACGCTCACCGACCCGTCCACCCAGGTACGCCCCGGCGAAGAACTCGATGCCCAGGTCATCGACACCTTTCTCAAGGCCAACATCACCGGGCTCGAGGGCTCGCCGGGCATCAGCCAGTTTCCAGGTGGCGCCTCCAACCTGACCTATCTGGTGAGCTACCCTGGCCGTGAGTTCGTGTTGCGCCGTCCGCCTTTCGGCGAAAAGGCCAAGTCTGCCCACGACATGGGCCGGGAGTATCGCATCCTCAACCAGCTCAACAGCGGCTTCCCCTACTGCCCAAAAGCCTATGTGCATTGCACCGACTCCACGCTGATCGGCAGTGAGTTCTATGTCATGGAGCGGGTCAAGGGCGTGATCCTGCGTTCGGACATCCCCAGCGAACTCGGCCTCGATGCACCACGCACCGAACGACTGTGCAAGAGCTTCATCGAGCGTCTGGTGCAACTGCACCAGGTCGATTACCTGGCGTGCGGCCTGGCCGACCTGGGCAAGCCTGAAGGCTATGTGCAGCGCCAGATCGAGGGCTGGAGCAGCCGCTACGGCAAGGCCCGGACGCCGGATGCACCAGCCTGGGAGCAGGTGATGGTTTGGCTGCGTGAAAAGATGCCGGCCGACCACCCGCGCCCAGGTATCGTGCACAACGACTACCGCTTCGACAACGTCATCCTCGACGCCGACAACCCCATGCGCATCATCGGGGTGCTGGACTGGGAAATGGCCACTCTCGGCGACCCGCTGATGGATCTGGGCAACAGCCTGGCCTACTGGATCGAGGCAACCGACCCGCCCGCCGTACAGCAGATGCGCCGCCAGCCCAGCAACGCGCCGGGCATGCTGACGCGCCGGCAGTTCGTCGATCATTACGCTGAGCGCGCCGGCATTCGCCTGGACAACTTCGACTACTACTATTGCTACGGCCTGTTCCGCCTGGCGGGGATCGTTCAGCAGATCTACTACCGCTACTACCACGGCCAGACCCAGGACAAGCGCTTCGCCCAGTTCATTCATATGAACCGCTTGCTCGAGCAGATGACCCTGCAGGTCATCGACAAGTCCGCGCTCTGACATCCGCCCCGACGACCGACAAGGAACACCCCATGCCCAAGACCCACCTGTTCGACCTCGACGGCAAGATCGCCTTCGTTTCCGGCGCCAGCCGTGGCATCGGCGAAGCCATCGCGCACCTGTTGGCCCAGCAGGGCGCCCATGTGATCGTGTCCAGCCGCAAGCTCGAAGGCTGCCAACAGGTCGCCGACGCGATCATCGCCGCTGGCGGCAAAGCCACCGCAGTCGCCTGTCACATCGGCGAGCTGGAGCAGATCCAACAGGTGTTCGCCAGCATCCGGGAACAGTTCGGACGCCTGGATATCCTGGTCAACAATGCCGCCACCAATCCGCAATTCTGCAACGTGCTGGACACCGACCCAGGGGCCTTTCAGAAAACCGTGGACGTCAACATCCGCGGTTACTTCTTCATGTCGGTGGAAGCCGGCAAGCTGATGCGCGAGCATGGTGGTGGCAGCATCATCAACGTCGCGTCGATCAACGGCGTGTCACCCGGCCATTTCCAGGGTATCTACTCGGTGACCAAGGCTGCGGTCATCAACATGACCAAGGTGTTCGCCAAGGAGTGCGCACCGTTCGGCATCCGCTGCAATGCGTTGCTGCCGGGCCTCACCGACACCAAGTTCGCCTCGGCCCTGGTGAAGAATGACGCCATCCTCAACGTCGCGCTTCAGCAGATCCCACTCAAGCGCGTGGCGGCGCCCGAAGAAATGGCCGGCGCCGTGCTGTACCTGGCCAGCGAAGCGTCCAGCTATACCACCGGTACCGCGCTCAACGTCGACGGTGGCTACCTGTCCTGAGCAGACCGCTCAGCCATGGCGACGCTGCCCCGGGCTACAGGCAGGTCGCCGCGGCGGCACGACGCTGCAGGGCCACGCCGTCGTTCTGCTTGGCGTAGTAGTCGACGTGGGTGCCGCCCGCCTGCGGGTAGACATCGACGAACGACTCGGCGCCACGGGTGTACACCGTCAGCCCGCCTTGGGCGCGCGGCTCGAGGTAGCCGCTGGCGTCGACGCCGAAACGCACCTCATCCTGCCAGCTGTACTGGATGCACTGGGCAACCAGTTGCGGCGCTTTCTGCGAGTCGAGCTGGGCTGTCGGCTTGCCGCCACGCGCGGTCTCCATGGTCGCTGAAGCACAACCGGCCAGCATCAGTACTACGGCCATCGGCACGATCGCTCGCATGTTCCACCCTCGCTAGGAAAAAAGAACGCGACTCTAGCACTGCCTGGTGATTGGAGTGAATTGTCATGGGCCTGGCGCTGTCGCAATAAAGACCTATCACTGCACAAGGAACTGCCATGCGACTGCTTCCCCTGACCTGCGCCCTGCTCTTCGCCGGCCTGCCCCTGTTGCCCATGACCGCCTCGGCGGCGCCCTCGGCCGAGGAAAGCATGCAGGGCCCGGAAACCCATAACCGCGAAGTGAAGGTCGGTGACAAGGCCCCCGACCAGTACAAGCGCGACGACCAGACCATCCGCGATTGGAAGGCCAAGGGCCTGCCTGAACCTGAAAAAGAGAGCCACTGGGTACGCATGGGCGACCACTACGTGCTGGTGCAGATCACCAACGGCGTCATCCTGGCCATCCATCCCGCCTCCTGAAATACCCCGGGCCGCTCTACGCAGCGGCCCGGCCAGCAGTCTCGTCCCCAGCCAATCCCCCTTGTCGACAGGCGCCGCTCATCGCTGGCGCCTGAAAATATTGCGCGTCAAGGAAACCAAATGGATCGTTGCCAGTCATAGTGGGTGTCCCGTAAACCTTTGCGGATCAAGGACCTATATCGTGATCAAGCGCATTGCCAGTCTTTCCCTGCTCGCCGCCATCCTGCTCAGCGCCGGGTGCTATCACCACCACTACCGCGACGACGATGGCTGGCGTGACCACGACCGTGGTGACCGCCACCACCATCGCCGCCATGACCGCGATGACGATGACCGTCAATACCGTGATCGTTATTACCGCTGAAGCGTCCTTTCAACCCTATTTCACCCGATGATTCCTCTGAGGTTCATATCATGCGTTTGACTTTGCCTTCCCTCGCCCTCGGCCTGCTGCTGTGCCAAGGCGCTTTCGCCGGTGACGGTACCGCCGCCATCGGCGGTGGCCTGGGGGGAGCCTTGGGCAATATCGTCGGCCAATCGATGGGCGGCAAGACCGGCGCCGCCATTGGCGCAGGCCTGGGCGGCGCAGCCGGCAGTGCCGTGGGCGCACGCAAAGGCAACCGCACCGAAGCGGCGATCGGCGGCGGCCTGGGTTCGGCCGGCGGCTCGCTGCTGGGCGGCGCGGTCGGAGGCTCGACCGGCTCGACCATCGGTGCCGGTCTGGGCGGCGCGGCCGGTGGTGCACTGGGCAACCATGTCGGCGACAACAACCGCAGCAGCAGCCACCATTACAAGCACAAGCACCGCCGTCACCGTCACTGATCCATCGCGGCCAGGGCGCCTGCCCCTGGCCTGCCCCTTGCGGGCAAATTCCTGCAACATGTCAATAATCCCTTCACCGCAGGCTGGCACACTGACTGCTACTGTCTATCGTGCCCCTTGAGTGAAGGAACACCCTCTCCCCATGAACCATGAGCTGCTCTGGGTCCTCGGCCTGCTGGCCATCGTCGTCACCCTCTTCATCATCAATCGCCCACGCATGGACGTGGTCGCGCTGCTGGTCATCCTCACCCTGCCCTTGTCGGGCATCCTCACCGTCGAACAGGCCTTGGCAGGTTTCGCCGATCCCAACGTGGTGCTCATCGCGGCGCTGTTCGTGATTGGTGAAGGCCTGGTGCGCACCGGCATCGCTTACCGCATCGGTGAATGGATGAGCGAACGGGCCGGCAACAGCGAAGCGCGCCTGCTGGTGCTGCTGATGGTATCTGTAGCAGGCCTGGGCTCGATCATGAGTTCCACCGGCGTAGTGGCGATCTTCATTCCCGTGGTGCTGAGCATTGCCGCCCGCCTGCACATCTCACCCAGCCGCCTGATGATGCCACTGGCCTTCGCTGGCCTGATCAGCGGCATGCTCAGCCTGGTGGCCACGCCACCAAACGTGGTGGTCCACAGTGAACTGGTACGCAGTGGCGAGGTTGGCTTCCAGTTTTTCAGTTTCACCCCCTTCGGCCTGGTGGTGCTGGCGCTCGGTGTCGGCTACATGCTGCTCACACGCAACTGGCTCAAGGGCGAGGCGCGCAAGGACGGTCGCGTGGAAACCCGACGCACCTTGCTTGACCTGGTGCTCGACTACAAGCTCAGCGGTCGTGAGCGACGCCTGCGCATCCGCCCGCACTCGCCGCTGATCGGCCACACCCTGGGCGAACTGCAACTGCGTACCCGGCACGGCGCCAACGTGATCGGTATCGAGCGTCAGCACAAGTTCACCACCCGTGTCATGACCGCCGACTCGAGCACGGTGCTGCACCCTGGCGATGTCCTGCTGCTCGATCTGTTCGGGCCGCGCGACGGGGACGACCTGCGCACTTTGTGCCAGACCATGCAGCTCGAACCGCTGCGCTTCAAGGCGGCCTACTTCATCGACCAGTCGCAGGACCTGGGCATGGCTGAAGTCTCGCTGCCTCCCGGCTCGCAATGCATCGGCAAGAGCGTCCTGGAGCTGACCTTCCGCACCCGCTTCGACCTCAACGTGGTGGGCCTGCGCCGGGAGCAGTCGGCCATCGAGGCGCAGTTGCTGGAGGAAAAACTGCGCCTGGGCGACACCTTGCTGGTGGTCGGTCCCTGGAAAGCCATCCGTCAGTTGCAAAGCCGCCCCTACGACTTCCTGGTGTTGAGCATGCCAGCGGAAATCGACCAGGTCGCCCCCGCTCGGGAACGCGCACCCTATGCCCTGATCAGCCTGGCGGTGATGGTCGGTCTGATGGTCAGCGGTGTGATACCCAACGTACTCGCGGCCCTGATCGGCTGTCTGCTGATGGGCGCTGGCCGCTGCATCGACATGAACAGCGCCTATCGCGCCATCCACTGGCAGAGCCTGGTCCTGATCGTCGGCATGCTGCCCTTCGCCCAGGCGCTACAGAAAACCGGCGGTATCGACCTGGCGGTGAGTGGCCTGGTGAGCGTGCTGGGCGGCGCCGGGCCGGTGGCTATCCTGGCCTGCCTGTTCGCGGTCACTGCACTGATCGGGCTGTTCATCTCCAATACGGCCACGGCGGTGCTGATGGCACCGGTGGCCGTCGGCACCGCCGCACAGCTGGGCATGTCACCGTATCCGTTCGCCATGACCGTGGCCTTGGCAGCTTCGGCCGCGTTCATGACGCCGGTCTCGTCGCCGGTGAATACCCTGGTGCTCGGACCCGGGCAATACCGCTTCGCTGACTTCATCAAGGTCGGCGTGCCATTCACGGTTCTGGTGATGGTGGTGACTGTGCTGATGGTGCCTTGGTTGTTTGGGTTTTAGGGGGTTCGCTTGAGAGGTGTGGTGTTGCGGATATCGAGCGCCGCCCGCGCGGCGCTCGATATCCGCAACACCACACCTCCCCAGCGCACGCCTAGTGAACTGCGCTAGATCCCCTCTAAACCTCAGCGACTCCGCCTCTAAACCCCTCATGCAACTTGGGGCAGATTGACATCAGCCTGCCAGTGGAAACACACTGCAGCGTCATCGCCCCAGGTGCTCGCAGCCGTCGTCCTGGTTTTCCGTTTCCGCTTGTCGGTCGAGCCTATGGTTTCCCCAGCCCACTCACGCCTGTTGCCCTACGCCATTCTTTTCTGCCTGACCCTGGCCTTGACCCTGGGTGGGATCCTGGCGCGCCCCATCGAATCGCTGTCGTTGTTCTGGCCGGTCAATGCCGTGCTGGCCGGCATGCTGCTGCGCTATCCACGCCAGGCAAAGCCCGTCGGCTTCGTGCTGGTGTGGCTGGCGATGGTGGTGGCCGACCTCGCCACCGGCAGCGACTGGGCGCCGGCATTATGGTTCAACCTGTGCAACCTCGGCGTGGTGGTCACCCTCTGGGCGGTGCTGTCGCGCCTGCCCAGGCTGCACCGGCGGATGCGCACGCCCCAAGGGGTGCTTAGCGTGTTCGCAGCCTGCGCAGGTGGTGCGATGGTTGCGGCCAGTCTGGCCAGCCTGATGGCCACGCCGTGGTTCCAGCAGTCACTCTGGGCGACCTGGATAGCATGGTTCAGCGAACAGTTCTCCACCAGCGTGCTGGTGCTGCCGGTCTTGCTCACCGCCCCCTCGGCGCGTGCCTTGGTCCGCAGCGGCGGCCAGCCTGTACGCCTGGCACCGCTGCTGGTGCTGCTGGCCTCGCTGGGGCTGAGCATCGTCTTCGGTGGGCCGGGGGCTATCGCCTTCCCTGTCGCTGCGCTGCTGTGGTGCGCATGGACTTATTCGCCGTTCCTGGTCTCGCTGCTCACCCTGACCGCGGGCAGCACCCTGATCGTGGCAGTGGCACAGAACCTCATGCACTTCAACATGCCGCAGAGCGAAACCGGCGTGACCACGCTCATGTCGGCCCGCCTGGGCATCGCCATGCTGGTGCTCGGTCCCCTGGTGGTGGCCTGCGTCAGCCAAACCAACCGTAGTCTGATGGCGCGCCTGGCACATCAGGCGACCATCGACCACCTCACCGGCACGCTCACCCGCAGCGCCTTTGCCCGGCGAGCCTATGCCCTGCTGGAGAGCCGCCAGCAGCACACCCCCGCCTTGCCCCTGACCGTGATGATGCTCGACATCGACCACTTCAAGTCGATCAACGACCTGCACGGCCATGCAGTCGGAGACCAGGTGCTGCGTCAGTTCGCCCTGACTTTGCAGGAACACCTGCACGAGGGTGAATTGCTGGCCAGGCTGGGCGGAGAGGAGTTCGTGGTGGTCATTCCGGGCCTGGCCCCGGAGCGTGCGCCGTTCACCGCCGAACGCCTGCGCCGGGCAGTGCAGGAGCTGCACGTGAGCCAGGGCGATGCACGCCTGCGCATCACCGTGAGCATCGGTTTGGCCGGCTGCCCCGCGGACGCCCCGGCGCCGACCCTCGACCAGCTTTTGGCCAGCGCCGACCAGGCGTTGTACCGGGCCAAGGCCAAGGGTCGCAATCGGGTCGAACCGGCCGAGACCACCCGCCGAGTGATCTGACTCAGCCCAGCTGCTGGGGCTGCTCAAATTCTGCTCAATTTAACAGAGCCCGCCACTCGCTTGGCTTACAGAATGTTATCCACAGACCTACCCACGTTTTTTGTGGACAGATTTCCCTGTGTGAAGAACGACTTATCGCACAACCAAATGGCAATTTGCCGCTCGCCTGCCAGGGCCGTCGGAATCAGCTCGGAGGGATGGTACCGAGCAGCCCCACCAAAATCGTCAAGAGCAGAAAACCACCCAGAAACAGCGCCAGCTTACCCATTGGAACCTCTGCAATGTGATGAGGAGATGGCATCTATTTTCGCGCCCACACTGATACCGTTACAGATTCAGGTTGACGGGAAAAAACCGTATCAGATGCCATGTCGTGCGCTCCTCTGCCCCTCTGCGGCAATCTGTCGCAGGCGCCAACGTTTGCGTCATAACCAAAGTGACCAGTGGGTCATTTTTTTATCTCATCTTCTCCTACACTCAAGGTCTGGCCATCCTTCCGTTCGGAAAACTCGACAGAAAAAAGTCGAAACTTTCCGCTTGCAAGGCAGGTCAGGAATTAAGTAGGCCAAACGCAAGGGACGTTTCATTCGGGCGCCCCGCCTTCGGTCGACCCATCCCGTTCAGTCCAATCGCTTTTAGGCTGGAATGCCAGGCGCGCCGTGCTTGCGCGCACGACTCAGGGGCATGGATAGCTTTTGCAGTTACAGATCAGAGAGAACCAACACGAGATGAAACGACGGGTGCCTGCACCCAACCAAGCATAGGGACGGAAAGAAGTATGATCAGTGCCGCTGTCGAACCCAACGCAACAACTTTTCACCCGGACAATCGCGAACCGCTCACCCCGGATTTCGCCACGACAGCCAAGGCACCTGGCGCTCAGCGCCAACACAACCCCAACAAACGCAAGATCCTCTTCGTCACGTCGGAAATCGCCGACTTGGTCAAGACCGGGGGGCTGGGCGATGTGTCCGCGGCGCTGCCGCGCGCCCTCGCCCATCTGCATGATGTGCGGGTGCTGATTCCCGGCTACCGGCAGGTCATGGAGAGCGACAACCCGATTCATATCGTCGGTGAACTCGGTGGCCACGCGGCGTTGCCGCCGTGCAAGATCGGACGCATGGACCTGGCCGACGGCCTGGTCATCTACGTGCTGATCTGCCCGGAACTGTACCAGCGTGACGGCACCCCCTACGGCGCCAACAATGGCCGCGACTGGCCCGACAACCACATTCGCTTCGCGCGACTAGGCCTGGCGGCGGCGGAAATCGCCGCCGGCGAGGGCATGATCCACTGGAAGCCGGAAGTGGTTCACGCCCACGACTGGCCGGCGGGCCTGGCGCCCGCCTATATGCACTGGCGCGGTTTGAACACGCCGACCCTGTTCACCATCCACAACCTGGCCTACCAGGGTGTCTACAGCCGCGGCTGCAGCCCGGAGCTGGCGATCCCCGAGCACGCCATGCAACAGGAAGGCATGGAGTTCTACGGCAAGCTGTCCTTCCTCAAGGCCGGGCTTGCGTATTCCAGCCACATCACCACGGTCAGCGCCACCTACGCCCAGGAGATCACCACCCCTGAGTTCGGCTGCGGGCTGGATGGCTTCCTGGCCAGCAAAGCCCAGCAAGGCCTGCTCGGCGGCATTCCCAACGGCATCGACGAAAGCTGGGATTCGGCCACCGACAAGCACCTGCAGCACAACTTCAGCATCAACGACTGGGAAGGCAAGGCACGCAACGCCGCCGCCGTGCGCGAGCTGTTCGAACTCGATGAGTCCGAAGGGCCGCTGTTCGCCGTGGTTTCGCGTCTGGTCTACCAGAAGGGCCTGGACCTGACCCTGGGCGTTGCCGACTACATCGTCGAGCAAGGCGGGCAGATCGCGATCATCGGCCGCGGCGAGCCGGAAGAGGAGCAGGCCATGCGCGAACTCGCCCTGCGCCACCCCGGCCGCATCGGCGTGCGCATCGGTTTCAACGAGACCGATGCACGGCGCATGTTCGCTGGCAGCGATTTTCTGCTGATGCCTTCGCGCTACGAGCCCTGTGGCCTGAGCCAGATGTACGCGCAACGCTTCGGCTCGTTGCCGGTGGCACGCAATACCGGCGGGCTGGCCGACACCATCGAGAATGGCGTGACCGGTTTCCTGTTCGACGAGTCGACGGTAGACAGCTACCGCGAAGCGCTGAGCCGGGCCTTCTACGTCTACGGCAAGCCCGACCTGCTCAATGCCATGCGCTGCCTGTCGATGACCCAGCCCTTCAACTGGTGCCAGGCAGTGGAACCCTACGCCCGTCTTTATGAGGATCTGGTCAAGCAGACCCGACTGGCCCACTACTGAACGGAGCGTTGAAGATGCAAAGACATGGCGCACACTTGCTGGACGCCACGTCTGCGCGCTTCGCCCTCTGGGCGCCGGATGCGCGCAGCGTGAGCTTGGAAATCCAAGGGCAGCCGGCCATCGAGCTGCTCCCAGGCGCCGACGGCTGGTTCAGCGGGGTCGCCCCGTGCCAGCCCGGAGCACGCTATAACTATCGTATCGACGATGAACTGCAGGTCGCCGACCCCGCTTCGCGCTTTCAGCCTGAAGGCGTGCATGGGCCGAGCCAGGTCGTCGACCTGGCCAGCCATGCTTGGAAACACCCCTGGCAGGGCCGTCCCTGGCACCAGGCGGTGATCCAGGAGCTGCACGTTGGCGTGCTCGGCGGCTATGCCGGGGTGGCGCAGCAATTGCCGCGCCTGGCCGAGGTCGGTATCACCGCGATCGAACTGATGCCCCTCGGGCAGTTTCCTGGCGATCGCAACTGGGGCTATGACGGCGTGTTGCCTTACGCCGCACAACACAGTTATGGCCGTCCCGAACAGCTCTGTACCCTCATCGACCAGGCCCATGGGCATGGTCTGATGGTGATGCTCGACGTGGTCTACAACCACTTCGGTCCCGACGGCAATTTTCTGCACCAGTATGCCAGCGACTTCTTTCGGCAAGACCGGCAGACGCCGTGGGGAGCCGCCATCGATTTTCGCCGACCCGAGGTGCGCGAGTACTTCATCCAGAACGCCTTGATGTGGCTGTGCGAGTATCGCTTCGATGGCCTGCGCCTGGATGCCGTGCATGCCATCGACCAGCCCGACTTCCTGGTCGAACTGGCGCAACGGGTACGTGCGGCCGTGGAGCCGGGCCGCCACGTCTGGCTGGTGCTGGAGAACGAGCACAACCAGGCGTTCCTGCTCGAGCAGGGCTTCGACGCTCAGTGGAACGACGATGGCCACAATGCCTTGCACGTACTGCTGACCGGTGAAACCGAAGGTTATTACCAGGACTATCAGACCGACCCGATCGGCAAGCTGGCCCGCTGTCTGGGCGAAGGTTTCGTCTACCAGGGCCAGCCCAACCGCCATGGCGAGCCACGCGGCGAACCCAGCGGGCATCTGCCGCCCAGTGCCTTCGTGTTGTTCCTGCAGAACCACGACCAGATCGGCAACCGTGCCTTGGGCGAACGCCTGTCGCGCCTGTGCCCACCGACAGCGCTGCGCGCCGCGACCGCCCTGCTGCTGATGGCGCCGATGATCCCGTTGCTGTTCATGGGCGACGATGACGGCAGCCGCAGTCCGTTCCTGTTCTTCACCGACTTCCATGACCAACTCGCCGATGCCGTGCGCGAGGGCCGTCGTGGAGAGTTCGCCCACTTCGCCGCCTTCAATGATCCGGCGCTGCGCGAACGCATTCCCGACCCCAACGCCCTGGCCACCTTCACTGCCTCGCAGCCCGATAGCCGAGAGGTACTGGCCGGTTGGCACGGCCTGTACCAGCAACTGCTGGCCCTGCGCCGCACCCACATCGTCCCGCACCTGCCGGGCAGCCGGGCCCTGGGCGCCGAAGTATTGGGCGACAAGGCCCTGACCGCGCGATGGCGCCTGGGCGACGGCAGCACCCTGCGCATCGACCTCAATCTCGCCGCCGAGCCCCAGGCCGCCGCCTTGCCCAGCCCCGCGGTGCGCCTGTTCGACAGCAGTGACAATGCCCATCCGGACTCGAGCCTGGCTGCGTACAGCTGCGTGGTCAGCCTGCTTCCCCCTGGCCAGGAGGCTGCATGAACGAACACCTTCTCCACCGCCTGGCCGCGCGGGTTGGCCTGGCCCGCGACTGGCTGGACGCCAACAACCGCCCACAGCAGGTCAGCGACGAGGTGCTGCGTCGGGTGCTCACAGCGCTCGGCCATCCGGCCGATGACGACGACGCCCTGCACGCCAGCCTCAAGCGACTGGACCAGGCCGAGGACAGCGAGCACCTGCCACCGCTGTTCACGGTGCAGGTCGGCACGCCGCTCGCGCTGCAACGCTACTTCGCTGCCGCCAGCCCGGTGCGCTGCACCCTCGAAGATGGCAGCCAGCACACCCTGGCACTGGACGACCAGGCCAACCTGCCGGGCGAACTGCCGATCGGCTACCACCAGATCGAAATCGAGGGCCACCGCTTCACCGTTGCCGTAGCACCGCCCTATTGCCACAGCCTGCAAGCGGCGGTGGATCAACCACCGCCGCGCTGTTGGGGCATCGCCGTGCAGCTCTACAGCCTGCGGCGTCCCGGCGATGGCGGCTATGGCGACTGTCTGGCTTTGGAGCAACTGGCACGCAGCGCCGCCGAGCGCGGAGCCGATGCCGTGGCGATCAGTCCGATCCATGCGTTGTCGGCCTACGACCAGGAACACTACAGCCCGTATTCACCGTCCAGCCGCCTGTTGCTCAACCCTCTGTATGCCAGTCCGGCCAGCGTGCTGGGAGAACGCGCCGTGCGCATGGCCGTCGAGGCCTGCGGCCTGGAACAGACGCTGGAGGAACTGGAGCAGCAACCTTTGGTGGACTGGCCGCGTGCCGCCGCCGCGCGCACCCAACTGCTGCAGGCGCTGTACCGGGACTTCAGCCAGGGTGAGCATCCACAGCGCAGCGATTTCGAGAGCTTTCGCGAAGCGGCCGGCGAAGCGCTGGAGCACCATTGCCGCTTCGAAGTGCTGCAAGCCGAAGCGGTCGATCGTGGGCTCGGCGCCGACTGGCGCGCCTGGCCTGAAGCCTGGCGCGACCCCTACCATCCTGAGGTCGAAGCCCTCGCCGCCACCTATCCGGCGCGGGTGGAATATCACGCCTTCTGCCAGTGGCTGGTCGAACGCAGTCTGCAACGCGCCCAGGAGGCCGCGCACAGCAACGGCATGCTGGTCGGCCTGATCGCCGACCTGGCCGTCGGCGCCGACGGTGCCGGCAGCCAAGCCTGGAGCCGTCAGGACGAACTGCTCCCCGGTCTCAGCGTGGGCGCTCCGCCCGACATCCTCAATCGCTCAGGACAGGACTGGGGGATCTGCGGGTTTTCCCCCGAAGGGCTCAAGCGCAACGGCTACCGAGCTTTCATCGAGATGCTGCGGGCCAACCTGGCCCATGCCGGCGGGCTGCGCATCGACCACGTGATGGGACTGCGCCGGCTGTGGGTGATTCCGCGCGGGTCCAAGCCCAGCGACGGCGCCTACCTGTACTACCCGTTCGACGACCTGCTACGCCTGTTGGCGCTGGAGTCGACCCGGCATCGGGCGGTGATCCTCGGCGAAGACCTCGGCACGGTGCCGGACGGGCTGCGTGAAGCATTGGCCGAGCAGCGAGTGCTTGGCATGCGCGTACTGCCGTTCGAGCAATCGGCGCCCGGGCAGTTCACCCCCATCCTCGACTGGCCGGACGACGCCCTGGCCACCACCGGCACCCACGACCTCGCGCCACTGGGCGGTTGGCTGGCGAGCCGCGACATCGACTGGAACCATCGCCTGCAACTGATCGACGCCGCCACCGAACTCCACTGGCGCCACGAACGTCACAAAGAACGCAGCGGGCTGCAACGCACGCTCGAAGCCAACTATGGCCCCCTCAAGGACAACGACGCCGTGATCGACGCCGCCATTCGTTACGTTGGCCACACCCGCGCCCCGCTGGTGCTGGTCCCCCTGGAAGACTTGCTGGGTTGCGACGAGCAACCCAACCTGCCGGGCACCACCGCCGGCCACCCGAACTGGCGCCGACGCTTCGCCGCCCCGGTGCGCGAACTGCTTGACGACGAAGACGCCGCCCGGCGCCTGGAGCTGTTGGCCCAGGCCCGCGAACAAGCCTGGGAGCGTGATCGATGAAAGCCCTCACCGCCACCCAGCGTCTACAGTTCCACAGCGACTTCACCCTCGACGATGCCGTGCCGCTGGTACCCTACTTCGCCCAGCTGGGTATCAGTCACCTGTACGCCTCACCGATCCTCAAGGCACGAGCAGGTTCGCGCCACGGCTACGACGTGGTCGACCCGACCCAGGTCAACCCCGAGTTGGGCGGCGAAGCGGCACTCGAACGCCTGGTGGCGGCTCTGCGTCAACACGGCATGGGGCTGATCGTCGACACCGTATCCAATCACATGGCCGTCGGCGGTGCTGACAACCCTTGGTGGCAGAGCCTGCTGACATGGGGACGCCGCAGCCCCTACGCCGAGTTCTTCGACATTCAGTGGCATTCCAGCGACCCCCTGCTGGCCGGCCAGTTGCTATTGCCGTTCCTGGGCAACGACTACGGCGTGGCCCTCAAGCAGGGTGAGCTACCGCTGGCCTTCGATGCCCAGCAGGGCGTGCTGCAGGTCGAACACTACGAACACCGCTTCCCGATCTGCCCACTGGACTACGGTTGGATCCTGGCGCAAAGCCCCGACCCGCGCCTGCAGGCTCTGGCGGCGCACTTCACGGCGTTGCGCGACTGCGCCGAGCCACTGGCCGATGCCTCGCCGCTGCATGCGGAACTGGCGCGCCTGGTGGAAGAAGGTGCCGACCTGCAATCGGCCCTGGCGGCTTTCGACAGCCGCGCCGAGGCCGGCTTCAAGCGCCTGCACCTGTTGCTCGAACGGCAGACCTATCGGTTGGCCAGCTGGCGCACCGCCGCCGACGACATCAACTGGCGGCGTTTTTTCGACATCAACGAGCTCGGCGGCCTGCGCGTGGAGCGCGCGACCGTGTTTGAGGCCACCCATGCCAAGCTGTTCGAACTGATCGAGCGCGGCCTGATCGACGGCCTGCGCATCGACCATATCGACGGCCTGGCCGACCCACGGGCCTATTGCCGCAAACTCCGTCGCCGGGTCACCGGCCTGCTGGCCAAGCGGCCACTGCAGGCGGCCGTCGAGCACTTCCCGATTTTCGTCGAGAAGATCCTCGGCCCCGGCGAGCACCTGCACCGTGACTGGCTCACCGACGGCACCACCGGCTACGAGTTCATGAACCAGGTGTCACTGCTGCAGCACGATCCCTGCGGCGAGGCGCCGCTGACCGAGGCCTGGGCCAACATCAGCGAGCGTCCGGATTTTGCCGAGGAAATCCGCCTGGCCCGTCATCTGGTGCTCAATGCCAGCCTGGCCGGTGACTGCGAGTCGGTGGCCCAGGCCTTGCTGCAAGTGGCTCGCGACGACCTGATGACCCGCGACCTGACCCTCGGCGCGATTCGCCGTGCGCTGCAGGCCCTGGTCGCGCACTATCCGGTCTACCGCACCTATTTCAACGCCTGCGGCCGCCCCGCCGAGGACGAGGCGTTCTTCCAGCAGGCCCTGGCCAATGCCCGGCAAGACCTCGGCGAAGCTGACTGGCCGTTGCTCGAGCACCTCGAACGCTGGCTCGGTGGCCAACCTTGGCGCAGCCTACCCCCCGGCCGGGCGCGAAAGCACCTGCGCCATGCCTGTGTGCGCTTTCAGCAACTCACCGCGCCGAGCGCTGCCAAGGCCGTCGAGGACACCGCCTTCTACCGCTCCGCACGTTTGCTGTCGCGCAACGACGTAGGCTTCGAGGCCGAACAGTTCAGTGCAGGGCCCGAACACTTCCACAACGAGTCCCAACGGCGTCTGCGCGACTTTCCCG
Organism: Pseudomonas putida; assembly: GCF_004357765.1. GTDB lineage: Bacteria > Pseudomonadota > Gammaproteobacteria > Pseudomonadales > Pseudomonadaceae > Aquipseudomonas > Aquipseudomonas putida_U. Next base: position 146,640 of record NZ_SMTE01000012.1, read on the forward strand.
ACAACTTGCTGGCTACCGCCACCCACGACCACAAGCGAGGCGAAGACACCCGCGCCCGCCTGGCAGTGTTGAGCGAGCGTGGGGCCTGGCTGGCCAGTCGCTTCGAGCACTGGCGCGAGCTGGCAGCGCCTCTGCGCGCGACACTCGAGGACGGTCCAGCACCCAGCCCCGGCGACGAACTGCTGCTTTACCAGACCCTGCTTGGCAGCTGGCCGCTGGGCCTGGAAACCGACGATGAGGCAGGCCTGCGTCAGTACGCCGAACGTGTGCGTCAGTGGCAACAGAAGGCCCTGCGTGAGGCCAAGCTACGCAGCAGCTGGAGTGCGCCCAACGAAGCCTACGAGGCAGCTTGCGCGGCGATGGTCGATGGCCTGCTGCTGGACCCGGAGAATCAGCAACTGCGGCAGTCGCTGGCCGACGCGACGCAGTTGATCGCCTGTCCCGGGGCGCTCAACGGCCTGGTCCAGACCTTGTTGCGCATGACCGTGCCAGGCGTACCGGACCTGTATCAGGGCAACGAGTACTGGGACTTCAGCCTGGTCGACCCGGACAACCGGCGCCCCGTGGACTACGCTTGCAGACGTCAAACCTTGGATGATGGCGCCTCGCTGGCCGACCTGTTGCGACATTGGCAGGACGGACGCATCAAGCAGACGCTGGTCGCCCGGGTGCTGGATTGCCGCCTGGCCCATGCCGAGCTGTTCCAGCGAGGTGCCTATCTGCCACTGAACGTGCAAGGCCGACATGCCGACAAGGTGCTGGCCTTTGCCCGTCTTGGCGAAGGCCAGCGTGCCATTGTCGTGGCACCGCGCCTGGCCAGTGGCCTGCTCAATGGCGCCGCTTCACCGTTGATCCCGGCACAGAACTGGGACGATACCCGGCTGATACTGCCGTTTACCTTGTCGCCTGCCACCTGGAATGGACTTTTCGGCGGTGCCGTTGTCAGCCCTACAAGGGAGCTGAAGTTGAGCGCCGTGCTGTCGGAGTTTCCGGTCAACCTGTTGATTGAGCATGCCTAACGCATTCAGGAGCATCGTGATGAGCGTCGATGAAAAACGCATTCGAGAATTTGCCTACCAGATCTGGGAATCGGAAGGCCAACCCCATGGACAAGAGGAACGCCACTGGGAGATGGCGCGCAAGCTGGCCGAAGCCGAGGCCCTAGCACCCAAGGCCACGGCCCGCAAACGTGCACCGGCCAAGCCCAAAACCGCTGAATCCAAGCCCGCTGCATCCAAGGCCGTCGAGACCAAGGTCGCCGCCCAGCCCAAGGCCGCACCGCAGCCCAAGCCAGCAGCGCCAAAACCGGCGGCCGTGAAGAAGCCTAGGACAGCGAAGAAGCCCGCAGCCAGCTGAGCCTGGCCCGGCCTCTTCGCCGCGGTTCGACGCGAAGAGGCCGGACATCCCCCGCACCATTCCTTTCCCCAGGCTAACCGAGGTACGCCATGAGTCCCCGCACCCCAAAGAAAACCCGCTCCGTCGCTCCTTCGCGCATCCGTGAGGGCTCACCTTTCCCTCTGGGTGCCACCTGGGACGGCCTGGGCGTGAACTTCGCACTGTTTTCCGCCAACGCGACCAAGGTCGAGCTGTGCCTGTTCGATTCCACCGGCGAAAAGGAGCTCGAACGCATCGAACTGCCGGAATACACCGACGAGATCTACCATGGCTACCTGCCCGATGCGCACCCCGGCCAAGTCTATGGTTACCGGGTGCATGGGCCCTACGAGCCGGAGAACGGCCACCGCTTCAATCCCAACAAGTTGCTGATCGACCCCTATGCCAAGCAATTGGTCGGCGACCTGAAGTGGTCCGAGGCACTGTTCGGCTATACCATCGGCCACCCCGACGGCGATCTGAGCTTCGACGAGCGCGACAGCGCACCCTTCGTGCCCAAGTGCAAGGTCATCGACCCGGCCTTCACCTGGGGCCGTGACCAACGCGTGCAGGTGCCCTGGGAACGTACCATCGTCTACGAGGCCCACACCAAAGGCATCAGCATGCGCCACCCGGCAGTGCCTGAGAAACTGCGCGGCACCTTCGGCGGCCTGGCCAACGACGAGTTGCTCAAGCACATCAAGGACCTGGGGGTCTCCAGTATCGAACTGTTGCCCATCCACGCCTTCGTCAACGACCAGCACCTGCTGCAGAAAGGCCTGAACAATTACTGGGGCTACAACAGCATCGCCTTCTTCGCCCCGCACCCCGCCTATCTGGCCAGCGGCAAGATCGCCGAGTTCAAGGAAATGGTCGCGCACCTGCACGATGCCGGTCTCGAAGTGATCCTCGATGTGGTCTACAACCACACCGCCGAAGGTAACGAACTGGGCCCTACCCTGTCGATGCGCGGCATCGACAACGCTTCGTACTACCGGCTGATGCCCGACGACAAGCGCTACTACATCAACGATTCCGGCACCGGCAACACCCTCGACCTCAGTCATCCCTGTGTGCTGCAACTGGTCACCGACTCGCTGCGCTACTGGGCCGGCGAAATGCATGTGGACGGCTTCCGCTTCGATCTGGCGACCATCCTCGGTCGTTACCATGACGGCTACAGCGAACGCCACGGCTTCCTCGTCGCCTGCCGCCAGGACCCCTTGCTCAGCCAGGTCAAGCTGATCGCAGAGCCTTGGGACTGTGGCCCGGGTGGCTACCAGGTAGGCAACTTCGCGCCTGGCTGGGCGGAATGGAACGACCGCTTCCGTGATACCGTACGCGCGTTCTGGAAAGGCGACGAAGGCCAACTGGCCGAGTTCGCCGCACGCATGACCGCCTCCGGCGACATGTTCAACAACCGCGGACGCCGCCCCTACTCGTCGGTCAACTTCATCACCGCCCACGATGGCTTCACCCTGCGCGACCTGGTCTCGTACAACCACAAGCACAATGAAGACAACGACGAGAACAACCAGGACGGCACCGACAACAACCTGTCCTGGAACTGCGGCGCCGAAGGCCCCACCGACGATCCCGACATCAACGCCCTGCGCATGCGCCAGATGCGTAACTTCTTCGCCACCCTGCTGTTCGCCCAAGGCACGCCGATGATCGTCGCCGGCGATGAATTCAGCCGTACCCAGCATGGCAACAACAATGCCTACTGCCAGGACAGCGAGATCGGTTGGATCAACTGGGAGCTGGACGAGGACGGCGCCGATCTGCTGGCATTCGTCAAGCGCCTGACCCGCCTGCGCCTGGCCTACCCGGTCCTGCGCCGCTCACGCTTCCTGGTGGGCGACTACAACGAGGCCATCGGCGTGAAGGACGTGACCTGGCTCACGCCCGAAGGCGAAGAAATGAGCGTGGAGCAATGGGAAGACCCCCATGGCCGCTGCCTGGGCATGCTCATGGATGGTCGTGCCCAGGTCAGCGGTATCGCCCGACCTGGCGCGGAGGCGACCCTGCTGCTGATCGTCAACGCCCACCACGATACCGTCCCGTTCCTGCTGCCGGCCGTGCCCGAAGGTGACTACTGGAGCTGCCTGGTGGACACCGATCGACCGCAACTGCGCAAACCTCAGCACCTGGCCTTCGACACCCGTTTCGAGGTGACCGGACGCTCGCTGCTGTTGTTCGTGCTGCAGCGTGAGGAGGACTGAACCGGTTTGATCTCGATCAACCCCCGCAGTGCATCGGCTGCGGGGGCTCAGGGTGAACACAGCGCTAGCAATGATTCGGCATAGCCCGCCCCGGGCAAATAGCGAACCTCGCTATGCCGAATAAAATATCCTTCAAGTTCAATCAGTTGATCCTTATCACAGGCCGTCGACATCGACTTCACGCTTTCTTGACGCCGCCTCCGACCTCTCCTTAGCTGAACAATACCGTAGTCGTTGAAACTCATGCCGGGCGTCTAGCTCGCGCCTTTGTGCGCGCCCTGGAAAGCCAGCGTGCTGGTTTGGGTCGTCCCTGTTTTTGCCGTACAGCTCGAGACATCAGGCCAGGTCATTGACTGTACCCACAAGAACAACAGGAGATCCGCCATGAAAAGCACCTCGATACCCTCGCGTCTCGATCGCATTTTCTGCGCGGTTTCCACGTCGCTGCTTCTGGCAACCCCGGTGGAAACCTTCGCGCTCGAACTGCAGGAAGACCCCGTCTCGCCCAACTTCCTGCAGCAGCCGGCGGTGCCGCAGTTATCACTGGAACCGCTCAGCGCCAGCAGCCTAGGCCTGGGTACGTTGCAGGCGTTCTCCGAGCAGATGAGCGACCGCCACGCCCAGGTGTCCCCCGCGCGGCTCAGCAGCCAGTGGGCACAGTTCTTCCCTGCCCCGTCACGCCAGGGCGCGCAACCACCGGCGCAACTCGAAGCGCCCAGCCAACAGTTGATGATCGGACCGGACCTGTTCGTGCGCGAAACCAACACCGGCAATGTGCATCGTGCGGGGATTTTCGTGGGTCACAACAATCTGCAAAGCAGCTTCAACGGCATGCGCCCGCTACTCGGCGACAAACAACGCAATGCAGTCAACCTCAGCGGTGAAAGCCTGGGTGCGTACTGGAGCATGACCCATGAACGGGGTTGGCATGTGGATGCCGTGGCGATGGGCTCGCGCATCGACATCAACGGCCGCGGCGAGAGCGGCCAGCGCCTGGACGACAGTGGCCATGCGATGACGTTCTCGCTGGAGGGCGGTTACCCGATCGGGCTGGGTGGCGGTTGGGTGATCGAGCCGCAAGCGCAGTTGATCAACCAGCAGTTCTACCCCAGTAGCCGGGCGCAGGAGGAAACCTTGCAGGCATTCGACAGCCAACCGAGCTGGAGCGGTCGGGTCGGTGCCAAACTGTCCGGGCGCTACAACGTGCGCGGCATGCCCATCGAGCCCTATGTGCGGACCAACGTCTGGTATGACTTCAACGAGGGCAGCGAGGTGAAGCTGGACAAGGTCGACAAGATTTCCAGCTCCCGCTACTCGACCACGGTGGAACTGGGCTTGGGGCTGGTGGCGCGGGTGACACCGACGGTAGCGTTGTTCGTCAGCGCCGACTACAGCAGCGATGTGGACGACAATGATCTGAATGGGCTGATCGGCAGCCTGGGTGTGCGGATGCGCTGGTAGGCCGCGTCTGCTGTTTAGCAGGGCAGGCCTGCCCCCACAGAATCTTCACCGCCTTCGCAACCTGCGCGGTACCTGTGGGAGCGGGCTTGCCCGCGAAGCGGTCGTGACCGACGAACGATCAGGCCGGCTTCATTACCAGTACCCCAAGCGGTGGCAGGTTCAACCCCAGCGACAACGGCTGCCCGTGGCTGCTGATCGACTCGCTTTCCACCGCCCCCAGGTTGCCCACGTTGGAGCCGCCATACAGCTGCGCGTCACTGTTGAGCAATTCCTGCCAACGTTCGCCGAACGGCACGCCGATGCGGTACCCCTCGCGCGGCACCGGGGTGAAGTTGGCCACCACCAGCAACGGCTCGCCGCTGCTGCTCCAGCGCAGCCAGGCGAACACGCTGTTCTGCGCGTCATCACCAATCAGCCATTGGAAGCCCTGGGGCTGACAGTCCTGCTCGTGCAGCGCGGGCAGTTCGCGGTAGAGCCGGTTGAGGTCGCCGACCAGTCGTTGCACGCCCTGGTGCTCAGGGTACTGCAGCAGGTACCAGTCCAGTTGCTGGTCATGGTTCCATTCGCGCCACTGGCCGAACTCGCAGCCCATGAACAGCAGCTTCTTGCCGGGGTGGGTCCACATGAAGGACAGGTAGGCGCGCAGGTTGGCGAACTTCTGCCAGCGGTCACCGGGCATCTTGTCGATCAACGAATGCTTGCCATGCACCACTTCGTCGTGGGAGATCGGCAGGATGAAGTGCTCGGAGTAGGCGTAGATCAGGCCGAAGCTCATCTCGTTGTGGTGATAGGTGCGGTGCACCGGGTCGTTCTGGATGTAATGCAGGGTGTCGTGCATCCAGCCCATGTTCCACTTGTAGCCAAAGCCCAGGCCGCCCTGCTGGATCGGCTGGCTGACCCCCGGCCAGGCCGTGGATTCCTCGGCGATGATCAAGGCACCCGGCGCCTCGTGCTCGACCACGCCATTGAGGTGGCGGATGAAGTCGATGGCCTCCAGGTTCTCCCGCCCACCATGGCGATTGGGCACCCACTCCCCGGCCTTGCGCGAATAATCGCGGTAGAGCATCGAGGCCACCGCATCGACGCGCAGGCCATCGATATGGAAGTGTTTCAGCCAGTGCAGCGCCGAAGCCAGCATGAAGCCTCGCACTTCGTTGCGGCCCAGGTTGTAGATCAGCGTGTTCCAATCCTGATGGAAACCTTCCAGCGGGTTGTCGTACTCATACAGCGCCGTGCCGTCGAAACGTGCCAAGCCATGTTCGTCGGTGGGGAAATGCGCCGGGACCCAGTCCAGGATCACGCCGATGCCGCCCTGATGGCAGGCGTCGATGAACGCAGCGAAATCCTCCGGCGTGCCGTAGCGCGAGGTGGGCGCGAACAACGACAAGGGCTGGTAGCCCCAGGAACCGCCGAACGGGTGCTCCATGATCGGCAGCAGTTCGATGTGGGTGAAACCCAGGTCCTGGACATAGGGCACCAGGCGTTCGGCCAGCTCGCGCCAGTTGTAGTAGCGTGCGACTTCACCCAGGTCGTCGGTTTCGCAGCGCCAGGAACCGGGGTGCAGCTCATAGATCGACAAAGGTGCGCTGTAGGCATGGCGTTGATCGCGCTGGGCCATCCAGTCCTGGTCACGCCAGTCATGTTGCAACGCCAGGGCCACTTTCGACGCGGTGCTCGGCGGCAACTCGGTAGCGCGGGCCAGGGGGTCGGCCTTGAGTGGCAGCACACCGTCCTTGCCCAATACCTCGAACTTGTAGGCTTCACCACTGCCCAGGCGCGGCACGAACAATTCCCACACCCCGGCGCTGTGGCGCAGGCGCATGGGGTGGCGACGCCCGTCCCAGTTGTTGAAGTCGCCCACCACCGACACCCGCCGGGCATTGGGAGCCCACACCGAGAAGCACACCCCGGCGACGCCATCCACTTCGATCAACTGCGCGCCGAAACGCCCGGACAGATCGCGGTGATTGCCCTCGGCGAACAGGTACAGGTCCATGTCGCCCAGTTGCGGCCCGAAGCCGTAGGGATCTTCGGTGATCTGCTCGCCGCCGGCCCAGCCGATTTGCAGCAGATAGGGATGAGCCTGTTCCAGGTGCGCGGTAAACAGCCCAGGCAGGCTGCCCTGCTCCATCTCGGCGAGGATTCGCCCATCGTGGCGCGCCAGCAGGCGGACACTCAGGGCATTGGGCAGATACGCCCGCACCCACAGCCCACCTGCTCCATCATCGTGCGGACCCAGTACAGCGAATGGATCGGCGTGCTCGGCGCGGGCCAGGCCATCGAGGTCCTGCTGCCGAAGGCCGCCGTTGTCACGCATGGTCGCGTTCATTTATGACTCTCCCCAGGTACTGATCAGTCCATGCAGGCCATGCAAAGGCACGGCCAACCAGCTTGGACGGTTTTCGGCTTCGTAAGTGATTTCGTAGGCTGCCTTCTCCAGGCAGAACAGCTCCAGTGCGGCACGCTCGCCTTCGGCCTGTTGCCAGGCGTGTGGCAGGGCCGCGGTGGCCAACCCATAGGCCTCGACGAAGGCGTGCCGCGCTTGGTGCAGGTACTGTCGCGCCACCCGCTGCCGGGCCTGGCGCGCAGGCTCGGAGAGGTCGACCGCCGAGGCGCTGCGCAGAACCATGGCAGCAGCATAGTCGAAGGATCGCAGCACGCCGCTGACGTCTTTGTAGGGACTGTGCCGGGCTCGACGCTCCTCCAGTGGCCGCGACGGCTCGCCTTCGAAATCGATCAGGTAGGCATCGCCCTGCACCACCAGCACCTGGCCCAGGTGCAGGTCGCCATGCACGCGCATCAACAGGCCGCCCTGGGCCTGCTCGGCGAGCTGATGGACGTGGGCCGCCAGGCCGTCGCGCTGTTGCTGCAGGTCGTCGACCAGCGCCTGGCTGTCGCGGTCGAGGCTGTCGCGGTGTTGCGCCAGCAGGTCCAGGGCGTGGCTCAGCTCGGCACTGATCTGCCGGCTCCAGCGGGCACTGTCATCGCCATCGCTGGCGCGCGGCGCGAATGCCGGGTCTTCGCTCGGTGCCGCCAGCAACAGGTGCATTTCACCCAGGCGCTGACCGAGCAAGGCAGCGAAGCCGGCGAGTTCGGCCAGCGCATTGGTGTGCGCCTCGGGCTCGGCGCTGGCCGGTTCCATTTCGTCGCGAATCGCCCGCTCCAAGGTGTTCTGGGTCCAGGCCCAGGCATCCCCCTGATTGTTCAGGTAACCCTGGGCGATCATCAACAGGTGCGGCGTGCCCTGAGCGTCCTCGCGGCTGACCCACGCCAGCAGCGGCGAGATGTTGGCGAAACCGGCAGCGGTCAGATACGCGCTCATTTCAAGCTCCGGGTGAACGCCGGGATTGACCCGGCGAATCAGCTTGAGCACCACTCTGTCGCCAATCACCACCGAGCTGTTGGACTGCTCGGCGCTCAGGTAGCGCACCTCGCTCTGCTCATCGAGCTCGAGCGCGGCCAGGGCCTCGTTGCTGTGAAAACGCAACTCGCCCAGGCCGTGGCCGCAGGACCGTCGGTCTCCCGCCTGGCAGGCGTGCAGGACCGCACGGATGAACGGTTCGAGGACGAAGGCATCGGTGATCAGCCCGACCTGACGGCCTCGGCGCACCCGGGCCAGGGCCAGTTGCTGGGGCAAGGCGCTGTTGATCTGTTCCTCGGCGAGCAGGCCGAAAGGCAGCAGGTACTGGCTGGCCACACCCTCGCTCAGCACCTGCAGTTCGCCGAGCAATACCGGCGTGGTGGCGGTGTCGAAGCGCACGCCGTAGCTCAGGCGCACCTGATCGATGGGCCCTTCCTTGCCGGCGAACCAGCGCCGCTTGGGCAGGTATTGGGGCAGGATGGTCTCCTGCAGCGTGTCTCGCGATGGTGATTCGAGCAGTTCTTCCATGCGCTTGCGCAAAACCAGGGTAGTCAATTCGGGCAGGCCCTCCGTGGGCCGGGTGTGCCAGCTGGGCATGCGGTCGTGAGCCGCCAGCAGGAACCAGTAGAAGCCATAAGGCGGTAGGGTCAGCAAGAACGGCAGTTGGCCGATCGGCGGGAAGGCGCTGCCGCCAAGCATTTCCACCGGTACCTGATCGGCGTACTGCGACAGGTCCAGCTCGGCTGCCTGGGCGGCGCGGGACACGTTGGCGACACAGAGGATCACCTCGGTGTTGCCGTCGGCGTCGGTGTATTCACGGATGTAGGCCAGAATGCGTCGATTGCTCGGAGTCAGCAGACGCAGGCTGCCGCGACCAAAGGCTTTCTGCTGCTTGCGCACCGCCAGCAGCCGACGGTTCCAGTTGAGCAGCGAATGCGGGTCGTGAGCCTGGGCTTCGACGTTGACGGTCTGGTAGCCGTACAGCGGATCCATGATCGGGGGCAGTACCAGGCGCTGGGGCTCGGCACGGGAAAAGCCGCCGTTGCGATCAGGCGACCATTGCATCGGTGTGCGCACGCCGTCGCGGTCGCCGAGGTAGATGTTGTCACCCATTCCCAGTTCGTCGCCGTAGTACAAGGTCGGCGTGCCCGGCATCGACAGCAACAGGCTGGTCAGCAGTTCGATGCGGCGGCGATCGCGTTGCAGCAGCGGCGCCAGGCGCCGGCGAATGCCGAGATTGATGCGGGCGCGGCGATCTTCGGCGTAGTAGTTCCACAGGTAGTCGCGTTCCCGGTCGGTGACCATTTCCAAGGTCAGCTCATCGTGGTTGCGCAGGAAGATCGCCCACTGGCAGTTGGCGGGGATCTCCGGGGTCTGGCGCAAGATGTCGGTGATCGGGAAGCGGTCTTCCATGGCCAGGGCCATGTACATGCGCGGCATCAAGGGGAAGTGGAAGGCCATGTGGCACTCGTCGCCCTCGCCCTCGCCGAAGTACGGCCGGGTGTCCTCCGGCCATTGATTGGCCTCGGCCAGGAGCATGCGATCAGGGTAGTTGGCGTCGATTTCGGCGCGGATCGCCTTGAGCACCTGGTGGGTTTCCGGGAGGTTCTCGTTATTGGTACCGTCGCGCTCGATCAAGTAAGGAATGGCATCCAGGCGCAGGCCATCGACGCCCAGGTCGAGCCAGAAGCGCATCACTCCAATCACCGCCTTGAGCACCTGCGGATTGTCGAAATTGAGGTCCGGCTGGTGGGAGTAGAAACGGTGCCAGAAGTACTGGCCAGCGACCGGGTCCCAGGTCCAGTTGGACTTCTCGGTATCGAGGAAGATGATCCGCGTGCCCGCGTAGTGTTGGTCGTCGTCCGACCACACGTAGAAGCTGCGGGCTTTGCTGCCGGGCTTGGCGTGGCGGGCGCGCTGGAACCAGGGGTGCTGGTCGGAGGTGTGATTGATGACCAGCTCGGTGATCACCCGCAGGCCGCGCTTGTGCGCCTCGGCAATGAAACGGCGTGCGTCGGCCAGGCTGCCGTAGTCGGGATGCACCGCCTTGTACTCGGCGATGTCGTAGCCGTCGTCACGCCGCGGTGACGGGTAGAACGGCAGCAGCCAGAGGGTGTTCACGCCGAGGCCGGCAATGTAATCGAGCTTGCCGATCAGACCTGCGAAATCACCGATGCCATCGTTGTTGCCGTCGAAGAACGACTTGACGTGCAGCTGATAGATGACCGCGTCTTTGTACCACAACGGATCGTCGATGAATGCTGCCGGGCGTGAACGCTTGGCCATGGGCGACTCCTTTCAATGACGGTTTACCTGGGTTCTGGCAAAGACCTCAAATGGCTTTACCGGGCCTTGCGGATACGCCAGATGCCAAATGGCAGATAACCGGGGTCGATGCGCATCCATTGGGTCTTGCCGTACCACGACCAACGATGCCCGTTCATCAGGTCCTCACCGTGGGTCTCGGCATCGTCGTCCAACCCCAGCTCCCAAAGGGGCAGCTCGAAATGCGCCTCCTGAACGTTGTGCGGATCAAGGCTCACCGCTACCAGGATGTAATTGTCGCGATCGGGGGTGCGCTTGGCGAAGTACAGGATGTTGTCGTTCCAGCAGTTGAAGAACGCCACGCCCAGGTGGGTCTGCAACGCCGGGTTCTGTCGGCGAATGCGGTTGAGTTGGGCGATCTCGGCGATGATGTTGCCCGGCTGGGTGAAGTCGCGTGGCCGGATCTCGTACTTCTCCGAATCCAGGTATTCCTCCTTGCCTGGCAGCGCTGCGCTCTCGCACAGCTCGAAACCGGAATACATCCCCCACAGGCCGGAGCCCATGGTCGCCAGCGCGGCACGGATGAGAAACCCGGCACGGCCGGATTGCTGCAGGAAATAGGGGTTGATGTCCGGCGTGTTGACGAAGAAGTTCGGCCGGTAGCACTGACTCCACGGCGGCTGGTTGAGCTGCTCGAAATACTCACGCAACTCCTGCTTGTGGTTGCGCCAGGTGAAGTAGGTGTAGCTCTGGGCGTAGCCGACCTTGCCCAGGCGGGCCATCATCGCAGGCTTGGTGAAGGCCTCGGCGAGAAAGATCACCTCGGGGTGCTGGCTGCGCACATTGGCGATCAGCCATTGCCAGAACGGCAAGGGCTTGGTGTGCGGGTTGTCCACGCGGAAGGTCTTGACCCCTTCTTTTACCCAACCGACCACCACGTCACGCAGCGCCAGCCACAATGCTGGGACGGCATCGGGCGCGTAGAAATCGACATTGACGATGTCCTGGTACTTTTTCGGCGGGTTCTCGGCGTAGCGGATGGTGCCGTCAGGACGCCAGCTGAACCAGCCAGGATGCTCCTTGAGCCAGGGGTGGTCCTGGGAGCACTGGATGGCGAAGTCCAGGGCGATCTCCAGGCCATGCTCGGCAGCGGCGGCGACCAGCCGGCGGAAATCTTCGCGGCTGCCCAATTGTGGGTGGATGGCCTCGTGGCCGCCCTCGGGACTGCCGATCGCGTAGGGGCTGCCGGGATCGCCAGGCTCGGCGCGCAAAGCGTTGTTGCGGCCCTTGCGGTGTTGGCTGCCGATGGGGTGGATCGGCGGGAAATACAGCACATCGAAGCCCATGTCGCGGATCATCGGCAGGCGCGCATGGACATCGTTGAAGGTGCCGTGGCGCTCGGCGCTGTCGGTGATCGAACGCGGGAACAGCTCGTACCAGCTGGCGAACTGCGCGGCCGGGCGGTCGACGTCGAGGGGGAACTCCTCGCTGCGGGTCAGGTAGCTGCGGTGCTCGGCCTCAGCCATCAAGCGCGCCGTATCGCGGTCGAGCAACAACGCCACCTGATCGTCGGCGGACAGACTCGTCAGGCGTTGCTGCAGGGCATTCAACTCATCCCGCAGCACACCTTCGCTGAGTTCGATGCCCTTGCCCAGCATCAGACGCCCTTCTTCGAGCTCCAGCTTGACCTCGACACCCGCCTGGTACTTCTTCTCCAGGTCGTGGCAGTAGGTGGCGAACGGATCGATCCAGGCCTCGATGCAGAACAGGTGCGGGCCCAGCGCCAGAGGGGTGAATTCGGCCAGCCACAGGTCATTGCCTGGCGACTGCATCGGCACGCAGTGCCAACTCCGGCTGTGTGCCTGGCGCCAGTGCAGCATCACTGCCAGGCGGTCATGGCCATCGCTGTAGACCTTGCTGCTCACCGCCACCGGTTGGCCGCTGGTGGCCTTGGCGGCGAAGGTGCCGGCATCGAGCACGGGCTGGGTGTCTTCGATCACAATACGCGGCGCCAGCAGCGCCTGAGCCAGGCTGATGGCCTGGTCCGGATGGTCGTTCGCCATGGGCACGCTTTCGAAGGGCTCGTTTCGTGTCATCGGACCATGCTCCCTTGGGCTTGTGGCGGTAAGGGTTCAGAGCCGCGCGCAGGCGATGGGGTTCAAAAAAATTGAGCGATGCCGATCGACCGACGGTCAAAGCCTGTATCGCCCTTTCATTCACCCATGCGAGGTCAGGCCATGAACATTCCCATTCCACCGGAGACACCCGACCCCAACATCGACGACCCGAGCCTGCCGCCGCCCGTGCCGGAAGAAGAGCCGGACGAGCTGCCGATCAAGCCGACCGTGCCGCCAACGGTGGGCGACCCGCCGAGTGATGAACCACCGGTGAAGGCTTAAGCGTAGACGAGGCAGCTGGTAGTTTTGGCAGTTGTCCGGCTACCGCCTGCGCACGCTTCGAAGCAGCCGCCGAAACTACACCTGATACTTTTACCAGTTGTGCACTCCCAGTGGAAAAACAACCATTACGTCTCGTCCTGCTGACGGGAGTATGGCCATGATCAAGAATAATGAAGACATTTACTGGAATCTTAGCGGTAAGACATTGCAACGATTCGATGGGTGGTTCAGCAAGCATTCCGATCACCTCAAGGACGCCGACGTGGACCAACCGCTTTCCGAGCTGTTCGCGACAAAGACGGATTTCGAGAAGTTCATCGATAGCGTCGAAGCGCTGAGAGAACCAGATGCGGGTCGACTCAAGGCCAGTCTCATAAAAGCCTACGACGAGGGCCTTACGCTTGGAGACCTGCTCAGTCGATATCAGGATTACGGAGAATCCAGCTAGCTGAGGGCTTTGGCTCTGGCGTCTACGGATCGACGTCAGGGCCACCGCTTTCAAACGAGTTCTGTGACGCGGGTATCCCTCTTTGTGTGTGATCTGGGCCTGGGTCAAGCGGCAGACCCAGACTCAACCGCATCTTAACGTTTACGTAAAGGTCACAAGTCGATTGACAGTATCCAAGGCCAGGTTTACGTTAACGTAAAGGTGACGAACAGGACCGAATCCGAGCTCGACACCTAACCTTGTGGGAGCGGGCTTGCCCGCGAAAGCGATCGCCCAGGCAACGACGGTGGTCCTGATACCGCATTCGCGGGCAAGCCCGCACCCACAGGGTTTGGTGTTGCAGTCTTGAGCTACGGTTTACCCACATATCAAGAACAACAAGGTGCCCCGCATGCATTACCCTTCCCTGAACTTCGCCCTGGGCGAAACCATCGACATGCTTCGCGACCAGGTGCGCACCTTCGTTGCCGCCGAACTGGCACCACGTGCCGCGCAGATCGACCACGACAACCTCTTCCCTGCCGACATGTGGCGCAAGTTCGGCGACATGGGCCTGCTCGGCATCACCGTGCCGGAGGAGTACGGCGGCGCCGGGCTCGGCTACCTGGCACACGTGGTAGCGATGGAGGAAATCAGCCGCGGCTCGGCCTCGGTGGCCCTTTCCTATGGCGCCCACTCCAACCTGTGCGTCAACCAGATCAACCGCAACGGCACCCCTGAACAAAAGCACAAGTACCTGCCCAAGCTGATCAGCGGCGAGCACATCGGCGCCCTGGCCATGAGCGAGCCCAACGCAGGTTCGGACGTGGTGTCGATGAAACTGCGCGCCGAAAAACGCGGCGACCGCTACGTGCTCAACGGCAGCAAGACCTGGATCACCAACGGCCCCGACGCCAACACCTACGTGATCTATGCCAAGACCGATCTGGACAAGGGCGCCCACGGCATCACCGCCTTCATCGTCGAGCGCGACTGGAAAGGCTTCTCGCGCAGTAACAAATTCGACAAGCTGGGCATGCGCGGTTCCAACACCTGCGAGCTGTTCTTCGATGGCGTCGAGGTGCCAGAGGACAGCATCCTCGGCCAGCTCAACGGCGGCGTGCGCGTGCTGATGAGCGGTCTGGACTACGAGCGCGTGGTGCTCTCCGGCGGCCCCACCGGCATCATGCAAAGCTGCATGGACTTGGTCGTGCCGTACATCCACGACCGCAAGCAGTTCGGCCAGAGCATCGGCGAATTCCAGCTGATCCAGGGCAAGATCGCCGACATGTACACCCAGCTCAATGCCAGCCGCGCCTACCTGTATGCCGTGGCCCAGGCCTGCGACCGTGGCGAGACCACGCGCAAGGACGCTGCCGGGGTGATTCTCTACACCGCCGAGCGCGCTACCCAAATGGCCCTGGAAGCGATCCAGATCCTCGGCGGCAACGGCTACATCAACGAGTTTCCAGCGGGCCGCCTGCTGCGTGACGCCAAGCTGTACGAAATCGGTGCCGGCACCAGCGAAATTCGCCGGATGCTGATCGGTCGCGAACTGTTCAACGAAACCCGCTGAGCAGGAGGAACCTCGCAGATGGCCACCTTGCATACCCAGATCAACCCGCGCTCGGCAGAGTTCGCCGGCAACAGTGCGGCCATGCTCGAGCACGTCCAGGCCCTGCGCCAACTGCTCGCCCAGGTCAGCCAGGGCGGCGGGCCCAAGGCCCAGGAGCGGCATACTTCGCGGGGCAAACTGCTGCCACGCGAACGTATCGACCGCCTGCTCGACCCAGGCTCGGCATTTCTCGAAGTCGGCCAGTTGGCCGCCCATGAGGTGTATGGCGAGGACGTCCCGGCAGCCGGCGTGATCGCCGGCATCGGCCGCGTGGAGGGCGTCGAGTGCATGATCGTGGCCAACGACGCCACGGTCAAAGGCGGCTCCTACTACCCGCTGACGGTGAAGAAGCACCTGCGTGCACAGACCATCGCCCTGCAGAACCGTCTGCCGTGCATCTATCTGGTCGACTCAGGCGGCGCCAACCTGCCGCGCCAGGACGAGGTGTTTCCCGACCGCGAGCATTTCGGACGGATCTTCTTCAACCAGGCCAACATGAGCGCCCTGGGCATTCCGCAGATCGCCGTGGTCATGGGCTCGTGCACCGCCGGCGGTGCCTACGTACCGGCCATGGCCGACGAAGCGATCATGGTGCGTCAGCAAGCGACCATCTTCCTCGCCGGACCACCGCTGGTGAAGGCCGCTACCGGCGAAGTGGTGAGCGCCGAGGACCTCGGCGGCGCCGATGTGCATTGCCGCACCAGCGGTGTGGCCGACCATTACGCCGACAATGACGAGCACGCCCTGGCCCTGGCCCGGCGTAGCGTCGCCAATCTCAACTGGCACAAGCTCGGCCAGTTGCAGTGCCGCCCGGTGGTCGCCCCCCTGTACGCTGCCGAAGAGCTGTACGGCGTGGTGCCGGCCGATGCCAAACAGCCGTTCGATGTGCGCGAGGTGATCGCCCGCCTGGTCGATGGTTCGGTGTTCGACGAATTCAAGGCCTTGTTCGGCACTACCCTGGTGTGCGGCTTCGCTCATCTGCACGGCTACCCAGTGGCGATCCTGGCCAACAACGGCATCCTCTTTGCCGAGGCCGCGCAGAAAGGCGCGCACTTCATCGAACTGGCCTGCCAGCGCGGCATTCCACTGCTGTTCCTGCAGAACATCACCGGCTTCATGGTCGGCAAGAAATACGAGGAAGGCGGCATCGCCAAGCACGGCGCCAAGCTGGTCACCGCCGTGGCCTGCGCCCAGGTGCCGAAGTTCACGGTGATCATCGGCGGCAGCTTCGGCGCCGGCAACTATGGCATGTGCGGACGCGCCTACGACCCCCGCTTCCTGTGGATGTGGCCCAATGCACGCATCGGCGTGATGGGCGCCGAGCAAGCCGCCGGAGTGCTGGCCCAAGTCAAGCGCGAGCAGAGTGAGCGCAGTGGCCAGGTGTTCAGCGCCGCCGACGAAGCCAAGCTCAAGCAGCCGATCCTCGACCAGTACGAGCGCCAGGGGCATCCCTACTACTCCAGCGCGCGCCTGTGGGACGACGGCGTCATCGACCCGGCGCAGACCCGCGACGTGCTCGGCCTGGCCCTCTCGGCCGCGCTGAACGCACCGATCGAACAGAGCCGATTCGGCATCTTCCGGATGTGACCCCATGAGCGATTTCAGCACCCTCGAAGTGATTCGCGACCCGCGCGGCTTCGCCACCCTGTGGCTGAGCCGTGAGGACAAGAACAACGCCTTCAACGCGCAGATGATCGGCGAGCTGATCAGCGCCCTCGACCAACTGGCCGAGGACGCCAGCTTGCGCTTTCTGCTGCTGCGTGGCCGTGGCCGGCACTTCAGTGCCGGTGCCGACCTGGCCTGGATGCAACAATCGGCGCAGTTGGACTTCAACCGCAACCTCGAAGACGCCCACGAACTCGGCGAGCTGATGTACGCCCTGTACCGACTCAAGGTGCCGACCCTGGCAGTGGTCCAGGGCGCGGCTTTTGGCGGCGCCCTGGGCCTGATCAGCTGCTGCGACATGGCCATCGGCGCAGAAGACGCCCAACTGTGCCTGTCGGAAGTGCGCATCGGCCTGGCGCCGGCGGTGATCAGCCCGTTCGTGGTCAAGGCCATCGGCGAACGCGCCGCCCGGCGCTACAGCCTCACCGCTGAACGCTTCAGCGGCGTGCGCGCCCGCGAGCTGGGGCTGTTCGCCGAAGTCTACCCGGCCAGCGAACTCGACGCCCAGGTCGAGGCCTGGGTCGCCAATCTGCTGCACAACAGCCCGCAGGCCCTGCGCGCCACCAAGGACCTGCTGCAGGAAGTCGATGACGGCGAACTGAGCCCAGCACTGCGCCGCTATTGCGAGAACACCATCGCCCGCATCCGCGTCAGCGCCGAAGGCCAGGAAGGCCTGCGTGCCTTCCTGGAAAAGCGCCGCCCTGCCTGGCAAACCGACGACAACAAGGAACCGCGCCCATGAGCCGCCCTCTCCTGACCACCCTGCTGGTTGCCAACCGCGGCGAGATCGCCTGCCGGGTGATGCGCACCGCCAAGGCCATGGGCCTGACCACGGTGGCCGTGCACAGCGCCACCGACCGTGACGCGCGCCATAGCCGCGAGGCCGATATCCGCGTCGACCTGGGCGGTACCAAGGCCGCCGACAGCTACCTGCTGATCGACAAGCTGCTCGCCGCGGCCAAGGCCAGCGGCGCCCAGGCCATTCACCCCGGTTACGGCTTTCTCTCGGAGAACGCAGGCTTCGCCCGTGCCATCGAAGCCGCCGGACTGATCTTCCTCGGCCCACCGGCCAGCGCCATCGACGCCATGGGCAGTAAATCGGCGGCCAAGGCACTGATGGAAGCAGCCGGCGTACCCCTGGTGCCGGGCTACCACGGCGAAGCCCAGGACCTCGACACCTTCCGCGCCGCTGCCGAACGCATCGGCTACCCGGTGCTGCTCAAGGCCAGCGCCGGCGGCGGCGGCAAGGGCATGAAGGTGGTCGAGCACGAGCACGAACTGGCCGACGCCCTGGCCTCTGCCCAGCGCGAAGCCCAGGCCTCGTTCGGCGATGCGCGCATGCTCGTGGAAAAATATGTGCTCAAGCCGCGCCACGTGGAAATCCAGGTGTTCGCCGACCAGCACGGCAACTGCCTGTACCTGAACGAGCGCGATTGCTCGATCCAGCGCCGTCACCAGAAAGTGGTCGAGGAAGCACCGGCACCGGGTCTGTCGCCCGAACTGCGCCAGGCCATGGGCGAGTCGGCAGTCCGTGCGGCCCAGGCCATCGGCTATGTCGGTGCGGGAACCGTCGAGTTTCTGTTGGACGCCCGTGGCGAGTTCTTCTTCATGGAGATGAATACCCGCCTGCAGGTGGAACACCCGGTCACCGAAGCGATCACCGGCCTCGACCTGGTGGCGTGGCAGATCCGCGTCGCCTGCGGCGAGCCACTGCCGATCAGCCAGGAGCAGGTGCCGCTGATCGGCCACGCCATCGAGGTGCGCCTGTACGCCGAAGATCCGGCCAACGAGTTTCTACCGGCCACCGGTCGCCTCACACTGTACCGGGAATCGGCGCCCGGCGAAGGTCGCCGGGTGGACAGCGGGGTGAGCGAGGGCGATGTGGTTTCGCCGTTCTACGACCCGATGCTGGGCAAACTGATCGCCTGGGGTCAGGACCGCGAACAGGCACGACTGCGCTTGCTGGCGATGCTCGACGAGTTCGCCATCGGCGGGCTCAAGACCAACATCGGCTTTCTGCGACGGATCCTCGCTCACCCGGCGTTTGCCGAGGCTGAGCTGGATACCGGGTTCATCGCTCGTCATCAACAGGTATTGCTCCCGCCCCCACAGGCGTTGCCTGCGCCGTTCTGGGAAGCGGCGGCCGAGGCCTGGCTGCAGGGCCAGACCGGGCAATGCCGCACTGACGATACCGGCTCGCCATGGGCCGAGCGTAGCGGCCTGCGCCTGGGCTTACCAGCGCGTAGCAGCCTGCACCTGAGCAGTGGTGGCCAGGACCAGGCCGTGGCGCTGGAGCGCAGCGCGGCTTCGACCTGGCGCCTGGACGGCGAGCAACTCTGCCACGACCAGGATGGCCTGCGCCGCCGCTATCTGGCGGTGCGCCGGGGCAACACCCTGTACCTGCGCTGGGATGACGAGATGCACGCCATCGAGGCGTTCGACCCGATCAGCGCCGCCGAAGCCAGCCATGCTCACCAAGGCGGCCTGGGTGCCCCGATGAATGGCAGCATCGTCCGGGTCCTGGTCGAACCCGGGCAAGTGGTCGAAGCCGGCACTGCATTGGTGGTACTAGAGGCGATGAAGATGGAGCACAGCATCCGTGCGCCCCATGGTGGCATGGTGCAGGCGCTGTTCTGTCAGGAAGGGGATATGGTCAGCGAAGGGACGGTGTTGGTGGAATTGGTGGAGGACAACTAAGTTCTGCATTCATGGGCGCAGGCCTTGGGCTGCGCAGCGGTGCCGGAATCGCGCGCCGCCGCTTCAAGTGCACGAGCAGTCAGTCGAAAGCCCCATGCGCCCGAACCACCACGCCGAGGAACTCGCACCCCTCCTCGCACACCAGGGCTGGGTAGCGGCTGTTGAGCGGTTTCAAGTACCACTGCCCGCCCTCCTCGGCCAACTCGCGGAAGATCGCCGACTTGCCTGGCTGGCGGGCGATCACCAGCCTGCCCGGCTGCGCTTGCAAGCCGGTATCCACCAGGATGCGCATGCCCTCGGGCACGCTTCTACCACGGTCGGCGTTCATCGAGTCGTTCTCGACCTCCAGCCAGAACGCGTTGCCTGAAGGCATGTAATCGGTTTGCTCCGAGACCTCGGGCTGTTCCGGCAGAGGCCCCTGCAAATCGCCCCAGGCCAGCACCGGGAAACGAAAACTGGCATAACGCAATGCCTCGCCCGATATCGGTCGCTCCGAGGCATAGGCACTGCGCTCTTCACTCACCAGGGTGCGCTCGACCACCATGACCTGGGCCTCCAGATACACCAGACCGAGCTTTTCCAGTTTTTCGTTGATGGTGGCCAATGTCGGGCGACGCGTTCCGCGCAGCCAGTGCCCGACCCCGCCCTGCGTCATCGACAGGCGCTCGGCGAGCTTGATCTGGCTGAGGTCGTGTTCGCGCTTGTAGCGCTTGAGAAATGAGTTCCAGTTTTCCATGAGCGCAAACGATACGGACTGTACTGGCAGCTTCAATACACAATTTGAATTATCTATTACAAGATAATTAGTACATGCTGACCTATATTGTGGATTCGTTGTGATTGAAGGGACATCAACAGGTACCACGATGAAATCAGTGAAAAAGCCCGTAACAGAAAGCGAGTGCGAAGCGGCCCGCCGCGCGCTCGACTACTACCTCAACCCCAGCCAGCCGCTGACCACCATTCAGCACAAGATCTGGACCCTGCACGAGGATGTGAGCCACGAAGAAATCATGGAGAACGCCATCGGTCTGCTCCGATGCGCGGCCGCCTCAGCCCGCACGACCGCTTCGCAGCAGGACGGCACCCCACGTGAACTGACCATCGCGCTGGTGCACATGATCGACATGGCCAAAGCCTTGCTGGAGCACAGCGCAAAGCGGCCCGGGCCGGGCATCGACGGAAGAACGTAGGAGAAAGGAAGGTGACGGCGGGAGGCGCGTGGGCCGGCTCGAGGAAGCGCACCGAAAAATTTTCAGCGGATAACTGAAAATTCATTTGACTTGCAAATGATAACGATTATTATTGCACTCAGCTGATCGCGAGATCCGCTGGATAACCTGGAGCTTAGGTCGCTCTCAGATTATCTCCTCATCAGGCTAATCACGGTTTTTGACCCGGCTTTTTGCCGGGTCTTTTTTTTGGCTCTTCAGGCTAATGAAGATCGTTGATGGCGGCGATGATAGCAAAACTGTGTCAGAGCGTGAATGCTCATTACAAATCTTTGCGGAATCAGCACTTGAGAATCAATCTCGTTTCGCCTACTCTGGTTCCGCATCACGGAAGATGCCCCCTCCCCCCATCCCCTGAGCAAGGAGCTGTCCATGAGCCGTTTGCTGCTGCCCGTTGAGCACCCCGCGCCATCGGCCGGGCACCTGGCCGACAATGCGCTGCTGCACGGCCTCAAGCGTCTGCCGCGACGCGTCCAGCAAGTGTTCCTGCTCAGTCGCCTGGACCGACTCGACTTCGCCAGCATCGCACGTCGCCTCGACCTGCCAGTGCGCAGTGTCGAACGGCACATGAACCAGGCGCTGAAAAGCGCAAGCCCCCAGGGCGATACCCTGGCCGAGGTCGCCGGGCAATGGTACGTGCGCCTGCAGAGCCCGCAGGCCACCACCTGTGAGCGCATCGACTTCCGCCGCTGGCTGGATGCACACCCGGCCCACTTGCAGGCTTTCCACGACACCGAGCTGCGCTGGCGGCAACTGTTGGCTCCGGCTCGGGAGCTCGGCCAGGACGGGTGGTATCGGCATGGGCGTGCAGCGTTGTCGTTGGGTGGGTGTTCGGTGGCGCTGGGGCTTGGGCTGGCGGCCTTGCTGGCATTGGGGTTCTGGGCGTAAGCACGCGGCTCAAGAGAGGCATATTAAGCTCGGCAACGTGGGGATCGACCCGCCCATCAGCGTTATTCTAACTTCCAGCCCGCCCGGTCTCGAGCAGCGTCCGCGGCAAGCTGAAATCCTTGAAGGGCTGCTGAGTGATCGGGTTGAACGCCTTCTCGGATGACAGCTTGTAGCGGGCCACGCCACGCGCCGTTTTGAAGGTCAAATCCACGCTCGTTTCGGAGCGTCCATTCAGCATGCCTCGACTGAGCAATCGAAACATCGACCACGGCCCACGATACTCAAGACTGCTGCTGTGACCATCTTCTCGTAGAAGCGTAAGCGTGCTGCGAGCTTGTCGCGGGTTAGGCCAGATGATACCTGCCACCGTTCTGCCCCCTTGTGGATAGGCAATCATTTGTCCCTCAAGATCAAGCAAGCCAGCACGCTGTTTTGGCCCCAGTCCCAACGGCTCAATGCTGAATTGCACGCCAAGATTGCCGCGGTTATCGAAGAATGTCTCGCGGATCCGTGTGGCTGCCTCCAACTGCTGCATGACGTCCATTCGGATCAGGTCACCGCCGAGGCTTTCTGCGTAGGGCGCGTTCAGGTTTTCCTTGAGAAGCACGTCCAGGTACCGCTCTTGAAACTGCTGAAGCCTACCCTTGGGCCCAAAAAACGCTTCAAAATCTTCCAATGCGGCATCGGGGGCTCCGCTTATGAAGGGATAGCGAGCGGCCAGTCGTTGCTCGAAAAAACTGTACACCTCCGCATGCCAGCGTCGCTCAAGCTCGTACAACGCTTCGACGACAAGCACCTGAGCGGTCTGCTCGGAGATGGTCACGACTTGCTGGCGAAGCGGATCTGGCAGGCCGGCAGCGATTCGCAGTAAAGTAGCGATCGGATCGCCCCCCTTGGTAGAGAAGCGCCCCAGCACCGCATCCAACGCAGCTTTACCGCGATCTGGACTGTCTTGCACCGCCCTCGCGTAATCATGCACGGCTTTGATGGCATCAAGCGTCTCCTCATAATAGCTTCGCCGATCCCTTGTCACTTCGAGCATTCCGTTCAATCCCGTAAAAGCTCGCCCAATGTCCAGAGTCTGAGAATGCTTTCCGGGTACTGAAGGCGAATCGAGGACAGCACCCAATCCATCCATTTCTTGGCCATGAGCAGGTATATTGTCGAACACCGTGTTGTCACGCACGGTCTCTAGTAGCCGCCGCAGAGGTGCGGCAGGCCCGGTCAGTTGTGCCAGTACCGACACGGCATGGGCGAGATCGTGAAAGCTTGTGACAGTCAGCCGATTCAACGACTGTTGCCAGCTGTCAATGTAGTCGGCGCTATACAGATTGCGTATCTGCCCGGCCAGGACGGCGCGATCAGTTGGCGAATAATCCAGCTCTTGGCGTTCACCCAATGCCCACTGGTCGAACAGGGCCATTTGCGTCAATCGCTGGCTCCGTGGCTCAAAGACTGCATTGAACCCCTTGGCCGTCAGTAACGCAGGTAAACGCTGATTCTGGGTCGGCTGGTAAATGACATCGAAGGCCGGCCCGACCTGTTGACGTAAGTCCAAGCCTGCTCGCAGATCTCGCTCTGCCTCATGCTTTAGGTGGGCATAGAGGCGTTGCGATAACGGTACCTTGCGTAATGCTTGCTGAATCTCGTCGACGCTACGGCGATGCCCACCAAGATCGGCGTCCGCATAGGCCAAGGCGTACTTCAGATGGCGCATCAGGGCCCGCTGAACCTGACCTTCGCCGGGGAATTGCAATTGCCATTGCCGAGCCATCCACTGCTCTACCCATTCCGGGTTTCGGTTCTGCCGGTCCTCAATCATCCGGTACACCCGAAGCGCGGCCATCTGTTGTTCGCTAGCAACAGGCGCCGCGTTCATGGCATCTACCAAGCCACTGGCCAAAGCCGGTAGAAAGCGTCGAGACAACAGGGTCAGATAGGCTTCGTCAACCAGTGGGCCGATCGAACGACCCTGATACAAACCTGCATCGGAAAAACCTGACCACGCCGATCGATAGTCACCAAACAGCGAAGCGGCATCGCCAACCTGCTGCAAAGACGTCAACAGGTTACGTCCGGTTGGATCGAGCCGCTGATCCACCGCGGCAGCCTTGAATGCCTGGCTCTTCATCAGCACCGTGTTTGCCTTTTCTCGGTTGACCAGGAAGAAATACTGAAAAGCCGAGCCAACCACCACAAACGCCAACAAGCCACAGCTACAACCCAGCCAAAACCCTCGGCGCTTGCTGTGAGAGACTTTGATGTTCTCACTGCCCAAACCCGCCTCGGGAAGAATGACATCTCGAAAGAGTTGTTTCACAAAATACGACTGAGGTCTTTCGTTACGCTTCCCCTCCCTCAAAGGCCGAGGCACCACATACGGCTGCGCGGATTCGCGAAGGAATGCGTTTTCCACAATCCCATGCTGCGCAACCGAAGACCAATAGAGGCCGCGTACCAATGCTGGTGTGGTGAAGCGGTCACTTGCCAGCGCCTTCGTCAGGAACTTCACCAATGCCGGATGCAAACCTGCCAACTGCGCCTGAAAGGTCAGCAGTCGCTTGCGTTGTTTATCGCTGAAGGGCGCGACGAAGGCGCTCATGGTGACGTTGTCGAGATCCTTAAGTAGTTGATCGAATTGCGTGTCCAACTCACTCAGCCAGGTATCGGATGCCGCCGTTACATTCAGTTTGAAACTAAAGCCGAGCAGTTGCTCGCGCTGGGCGTCCCGAAGCTGGCTGACAAACTCGTCAAATCCATCGAGCAAGTCCAACTTGCTGAACACCACATAGAGCGGCAGGCGCAGGCCTAGCTTGCTGCTCACCTCATGGAGCCGAGCACGAACAAGGTGTGCCAGTGTCGTGCGTTCCTCAGGACTTGAATGCAACAAGGCGGCGAGATCGACGACCAGCACCAGACCGTTGAGCGCACGACGGCCTCGGTTGCGAACTAGCCAGTCGAGCAGATGGGTCCACAAGTTCGCTTGTGTACCCATGGGCAGTGTCGGCTTGTAGTTGTCGCTCACGCAGTGCCTGTTGATGCCGGCGCAACCTTGAGTGATGAAGCCCCCGGGAGGGTCGAAGATCACTGCATGGTCGCTGATCCATCCGTCGACCCCATAGACCGGCACGTCCCCGTGCAGGCCAAGCGCCTGGGCCTTACCGATATGCGTCAGGGAGAACTGCTGCTGGGTTCCCTCGATCAAGCGGCTCTTGCCTGCGCCCTCGGCCCCCAGTACCAGGTAGCACGGCAGTCGATACAGCGCCCGCTGGCCTCCGGCATGTTTCAGATAGCTCGCAAGTTGCTGGTCAAGTGCCTGCTGCTGCTCCTGCAAAAAAACCAGACTGGGCTCAGCCACGATGGCGTCAGCCTGCGCGCGCTCATCCCGCAACCGTCGAAAGCGCGAACGCAGCACCATCAACCAGCAGAGCAAAGGCAGCATCAGCAGCAACAGAGTAGCGATGCTGCGCTGCGCCGCACTGGCCAACGGTTGCTGTGTTCGCCAGGTCCACTGAGGGCCGAACCACCAGATCAAGACGAGCAACAAGGCAAGACCCAGACCCAGCAACAGGGGCATGGCCGCGGCTATGTGTTTCAACCAAGAGCGTTGCTCGCGCTTGAAGTTAAAGTAGCTCGACAGGTATCTCATTGGCGCTCCAGTCTTTTATCGGCGCACGTGACAACACCAAGCCCCTTGCGTAACAAGGGTTCAGGTTAGACCTTTCTTAAAACATGCAAGCTGAAGAGTAAAACACTGCACCCTCACCCTACAAACAAATATCAACTTACACTTTTAAGCTCGACTAAATCACACACAACCGAGCATGGTTTAAAGCCGACCAAAAATCAAACAGACAACAAAAGCAAGAAAAACCCTAGGAATATTCCTACATAACAACAAACAACTTACACCGCCACAGAAATTTCCTACAGTGTGGATTTAGCGACTCTACGTTGGAAACCGATATCCGGTTCGATCAGGAAAATAAATGAGTACTCATCAAGCAACGTCAGACGCAACTGGAGCGTCTCCAACTGGCCGCATCGATACGCCATGTGAAAAACCTGATCAGTCGAACGCCACCGGTAGCATCCCTGGCTACGAGACGGATTATCCTCCCGATCCTGACTTCCGACTCCGTGCTGGCTTCATGAACCCCATGTGCGAAGCTGCGATGCCGCTATTTGGCCTTGCCCTGCGCCTGGAAACCTTGGACGGACATGAGAATGTGGAGGAACTGCACCACCGGCTTCGCCTGCGCGTTTCACAGATCATCGACCAGATGAAGGAGAAGCGCTGCTATGACCCGGTAGTGATTTCGATCTACTCCTACGCGCTGTGCCAGTACATCGACGAAACCGTGATGAAAACCACGTGGGGCATAAACTCCATGTGGGTCCAGTACCCACTACTTAGCATCTTCCATAACGACACTCTCGCCGGCGAAAAGATTTTCACACTGATTTCGCGGATGCGCGAAGATAGTAGACGTTTTCAAGATGTACTGGAGTTCGTGTACCTCTGCTTCTGCATGGGTCTGAAGGGAAAGTACGGCGTTGTTTCCAATGGCGATGAAGCGATCCAGAAACTGATCGTTGAACTGCACGATGCCATTCGAGAGCTACGCGGCCCATTGCCAGCAAAAATTGGCAATCCACTGGCCAATGTTGCACCGCATAACTTCCGCATGCGCCGTATCTGGCCGTGGTGGAGCCCTCTGTTGATCTCCGCTCTCATCATCGCAGTGATGTACGGCATCTACAGCTACCAATTGCACCATATTACGAGCGAAGTACTGGAGTCTCTCAACAGCATCCTGAACCAATGATGGCCACAGAGCCTTGCACATCCAGGAAACTTTCCAGGAGGAGTTATGCCTAGCCAATCCGATCTGCGTTTCACCTTCCATCCCCTGGTCGGCAAAACGCAATTCGAAGTGGTGTCGTTCTCACTCACGGAGGCGGTGAGCACGCCCTTCAAATTGATTCTCGAGCTGATCA
>NZ_SMTE01000119.1 GCF_004357765.1 Pseudomonas putida
GTTATAATTAAGAAAATGTGCATAATTTTGTGAATTATTTTTGAAAATTATTTTTGAATTAATGGAATTTTTTTAATAATTTAAGAAAAAATATTTAAGAATTATAGTATTTTGTGATTTATTGGTAATTTATTTTGATTTTTTATTAATTAATAATTTTGGATTATTATTATGGTTAAAGTGAATAGTTTGAAGTTTAGATGTAGTGTAGTATTTTTTTTATTATTATGTTAATATAGAAATGAAATGGTTTTGATAAAATTATTAGATTTTTTTTTTGATATAGAATATTTATGTTGATAAAATGGTTTGAATTTTATTTATTTATGGTAAGAAATTGAAAAATGGGTTAATTTAATTTTTTTTTTTGTATAATGTGTAATTGATGATTTATGTATAAATGAATAAGAATTTTTTGGATTTGAAGAAAAAAAATAATTTTGTTGATATATATTTGTTTGGTTAGAAGAGTTTTCTGAATATTTTGGTTTTATATTGGTAATTGTTTTTAATATTTTAAAAATAAAAATAATTTTCAAAAAATAAAACCAAAAAATAAAAATAAAACCAAACACACCCTCAACTACCTATTTAC
>NZ_SMTE01000120.1 GCF_004357765.1 Pseudomonas putida
GAATTTTGTTTAAAAAGTGGAATGTATTAGTTATTTGTTTTTAGGTTGGATAGTAAGGGTTGGAGAAGGGTAATCATTTATTTTTAAAAATCAGTATTTTTAAGAGTAAAGAGTTGGGTGGAAAAAAAAGGGGGGTGGGGGAAGTTTTTTGTTTTTGGTTTTTTTGTAGTTGGATTTTTTGGAATTATAAGAATTTTTAGTTAGAATGGGATTTTAATTTAGTATTTTTTGAGATTTTGAGAAGAGTTGTTTTTTGGAGAGTATAGTATGATGAAAGTTGTGAGCTGTGTTTGGGGGGGAGTTATTGTTTATTGTTGGTTTTTATGGTAGAATTAGTTGGGGTTTGAGAGGTGGTGGTTTATTTTGTGGTGGATGTTAGTGGTTTGAGTTTGTTTATTTTTAATTTGTGGATTTAGTTGATATAAAGTTATATGATAGTATTTTTATTTTTTTGATTTGGTAGTTTGATTTATGTTATGATTTATTATTTATGGATGTTGATAAGATTTTTTTATTTAGTAGTATTTTAGGATGGTATAGTTTTAAAGTTAAGGGTGAGGTTTAAATGAAGAAAGGTTTATGGTGGATATTT
>NZ_SMTE01000121.1 GCF_004357765.1 Pseudomonas putida
ATGTATATGTGATAGGATATTTTATATGAATTAGTTATATATGAATTAATTATATTTATATATATTATATAAAATAATTAATATTTTATATTTAAAATTGTTTTGTTATTATTGTAAATTTTGATAGGGATTAAAAAATAAAGTTTTTTTGTTTTATTTCGAATTGTGAATTGAATATTTAATGATTAAAAAAATGGAATAAAAAAATGAAGAATTTAAAGAATGATTTTAAATTGAAGGTAGGATAAGAATAAAGGTTTTATATATTTATAAAAAAAAATTATGTATGTGGGTAGAGATGAAAAAATAAATTTTGAAGTAATTTGTAGAGTTTAATAATTATTATTATGTTTAATTTGGAATTTTTATTAATTATTTTAAATTGAATAAATTTTGATAATTGAAAAATTAAGTTATAATTTATTGGTTGATTATATTATTAATTATTTTTTTATTTTATATTTAGGTTATGAGGAAATTATTATGAATTTAATTATTTTTGTTGTTTTTGTTATTGTTGTTGGGTTGGTTGTAGGGTTTGTTTTTATTGGATTTGGGGTTGGTTAAGGCATTGTTGTAGGGTAAGT
>NZ_SMTE01000122.1 GCF_004357765.1 Pseudomonas putida
CATACAACAATATATTAAACCACTTCAACAAATCTACATATAAAATATCCAACATCTAATATTCATACAACAATATCTACAACCCCTTTACAAACTCCATAACAAAAAATTATATATTCTATTAAAAAAAACCCTTCACACAAATTACTTTAAATAAATAAATCAATCATTTATCCTTATAAATCCAACATTAATCCTCTCATACCCACTAATTAATATACTTAAAACACATTTCCTCTAACTCCCAAAAAAAACATTATATAAACTAAATTAAAAAAATCAATCATCCTAAAATTAAAATTCATTTCTTATCAAAAATATTCACTTATAACATACCATATCTCAATAAATTAACATAATTTTTCTACTACATATACATTCCCATAATAATAATATTATTCCAAAATAAAACTTTATTATTCAACATCTTAAACTAACCATCCTTTAAAAAATATTATTAAAAAACCATCAATTCCTAATAAAATAAATATATCCATAACTTAACAAGATCCCAAAATCTTTACTTAATCCAAAATATATAATATATATACCATTCCAAAATAATCTATTAATCTACTAAT
>NZ_SMTE01000123.1 GCF_004357765.1 Pseudomonas putida
TTAATAAAAATAATTATTAATAATTTATAATAAAAAACTCGACTCTTACTACAAATCCATTTTCAAAACTTATCTTATATATCTCCTCACAAAAATTTAATTTTTTAAAAACTTAATATTAAAAAAAACAAAATTTATTATAATATAAAAAAATCTATTCTCTTTCTTTATCATTTTTTAATTATCTTAAAAATTTTATAATACTTACTCTAAAACTATTTATTTACACAATAATAATATTCTTCGTTTCTCTTTTCATCTTCAAATTCCTATCTAACAATCCAAAACATAATCCAAAACATAAAAAATAAAAAAAAAATAAATTCTATATTTTTCTTACTTATACTAAATTTTAAAATATTTTTAAAATTTTCTTTATTTTAACATCTTTAACTAATAAATAAAAAAAAATCAAACAAACAAAAAAAACAAAAAAATTCAACAAAAAATATCAAATTATCAACAAAAAAAAAAAAATTCAAACCCTCAATAATTCTTTATTCCAAACTATACCAATTTTCAAAACCAGAACTATCAACCACTCAACCATCTCTCCAAAAACTAATTTATATTTTATCTTT
>NZ_SMTE01000124.1 GCF_004357765.1 Pseudomonas putida
AGAAAATTTTTTTTTAATAGAAGTAAGTTAGGGAAAAGGAGATTTGAGATTTGTGTTTGATTATAAATTTTAAGTATTAGTAGGTTTATTTTAAAAAATGTTGTATGTAAATATTTTTGTTTTGGATTTAAGTAGTGAAAAGGAATTTATAAATTTAGGAATGATAGTTTTTTTATTATATAATTATTGTAGTGTTTGTTTATGGATTGGGTTCTGAATTAGATTGGATAAGGATAAGTTGGATAGGGAATTTTATTTTTAGTTAGAGAATGGGTGGAAGAAAAATTTTGTATATAGATTGATGGAAAGTTTATTAGTGTTTTTATATTTTATTAATATTAGTTAGATTAGTTAGATTGAATAGTTTTTAATTTAGTTAATTTGTTTTTTTAATTTTAAAAGTATATATATATATAATTATATAATATAAATATAATTTCTTATATATATAATTTAAAATATTTTATAAAATTTTTTTATTTTAAAATTGAATAGAAAAAAGAAAATTTTTTTTTTTATTAAGTTTTTTTATTTTTAAGATTTAAATTTGAGATATTAGTTAAGACAATTGAATTTAG
>NZ_SMTE01000125.1 GCF_004357765.1 Pseudomonas putida
TTCCTCCAAAAAAATAAATTTCTACTTTGTTTTCAAAAAGTAATCCAAAATTTTTTTTATTCCTATATAATTTATATATATAAAAATATCAATCTATCTTTCTTTTTCTACATAACAAATCCTCTAAATTACAATTAAAATATTTTCACATTTTTTTTAAACGAATTTTTTTCTATAAAAAAATAAAACATCTTATAAAAATATCTATTAAAAATTATTCATATACCTTATCATTCTTTAAAAATACTTGCATACATTATATTAAATATCAAAAAAAATCCATTTTAATTTCAAAAAATACTCCTCTTTTAATAAATAAATAAAAATACTATTTTATCTATTTATAACAATATCATTTTAACATTTAATCTCAACCAAAAACAATCCATATAAACCAATTATCCCAACATTCATTTCACTTTTTGAACCATTTTTTAAATATTCAACCCAATCTTTCAATAATACAAAATCTCGCTCTAATCCCCCCCGCCCCCCTCCAAAAATATATAAAAATAATAAACTACAAATTAATTATAAATTATCAATTATTTTTTATTACAAATTATCTTTC
>NZ_SMTE01000126.1 GCF_004357765.1 Pseudomonas putida
GATATGGAAAGGGGTGAAGAAGATTATAGATTTAATTAAGTATTAAATATATGTAATTAATATGTAATTAATTTCTTTTTTTTTATTTTGTTTTTTATTTTTTTTTTTTTTTTATAATTGTAATAGAATAAGTTAGGAAAGAGAAAGAATAAGGGTTAATTTGGTTTAATTGAAATTTGGAGTGAAATTTGGGATTTTGTTTAGGTTTTTATGGAATTGAATTAATAATTTAATTTTATTTTTATTAATAAAAGAGTGAAAGTAGAAATTTAAATGGAATGTATAGGGTGGGGGTAACAATATTATAAAAAATATTTAGTTAAAAAAATGAAAATATTGTATTGTAATTGTATTGTAATTTGAAATGAAATATAGTTTGAGATTATTGTATTATTTTTGTATTATATTAATTTTAATTTTAATTGGAATGAAATTTTTTAAAATTGGATTTTTAATTTTTAATTTATATTTTTGTTTTTTTGTTTTTTTTTTTTTTTTAGATTATAATTTGAAAATAAAAGAGTTAAGTGAATTAAAAATTTAAGGGAGGTTTATGGCTAAAGGTAAAGA
>NZ_SMTE01000127.1 GCF_004357765.1 Pseudomonas putida
CATAAACATACAAAAAAAAAATACTATTCCCACTCAAGCCAAAACATAACTTTACTTGTTCAAATAACAATTAAAATAAAACAAAATCAAAAACAACAAATCCCTTTATAATAAACAAATTCATTTTACAAATTCATTATTACAAATAATTCCTACAAAAAATCAAACTAATAACATATACAATACTTAAATTCTCAATATAAATACTACATAATTAATTCTCATCCTTCAAAAACTACAAATATAATAAAAACATCCATCAACAAAAAAATCACCCTAAAATAATCATCTCATAACTATTAAAAACAAATCAAATCAAATAATTCTATTTCTTATTCTTAATATTTTCAATCTCAATTCCATAAAAACAAATCATAAAAATTAAAAAAAATAAATCATTCACAACCACTAATAAAAAATTCCTCAAAAAATTAAAAATTAATAATCCTTTTAAAAATTAAAAATAAAAAAAAATATTAAAAAAATAAATTAATAATTAAATAATAAAATTTTATTTATTAATTTTAATTATTTAATTTTTTTATAAATAATTATTTAAATATTTTAC
>NZ_SMTE01000013.1 GCF_004357765.1 Pseudomonas putida
CTTGATTCGAGCGTAGAACCTGTGGGAGCGGGCTTGTCCCGCGAACACCGGCGAAGCCGGTGCCATTCACCGCGTCGCCCCATTCGCGGGACAAGCCCGCACACAGTGGCCACAGTTCTCAGCGCAGAGGGGCTGAGTGATCGTCTACTCGGTCAACGCATCGAAGCGCCTGGCCCACTCCCGTTCGGCAAACTGCTCCACGACAAAATCGATGAACGCCCGGGTCTTGCCCGGCAATAACTTGTGCTCGGCGTAATACAGGCTGATGTGCCCGTCGTTCACGTACCAGTCCGGCAACACACGCTGCAAGCTGCCGGCCTCCAGATAGGGCACGGCGAATGGCAAGCTGACCAGGGCGATCCCCAATCCCTGCTGCGCCACCACGCACGCGGCATCCGAATCGCTCATGGTCATCGCCTGACGCAACCGCAAGGGTTGTTCCTCCTGCCCACGGCTGGTCAATGGCCAGGAACGAACCCGCCCGGTCTGCGGAGAGCGGATCAGGATCCCGTCATGGCGCTGCAGCGCCTGGGGATCGTCGATAGGTGCGTGACGCTCCAGATAAGCGGGAGCGGCGACCAGCACCCGATGCGCTGGCGCCAGCTTGCGCGCCACCACGCCCAGCGGTAGCTCGAAACCGCCGCCAATGGCGGCGTCGAAACCCTGGCCGATCAGATCCACCTGACGGTTATCGAAGTGCCAGTCCGGGACGATCGCCGGATACCGCCGCAGGAACTCGCCCAACAACGGCAGCACGTACAGCCGCCCGAACACCGTGCCCATGCTCACCCGCAGCAGTCCGGCCGGTTGCCCTTCGGCGCTGGCCAGATTGGTCACGGCGTACTGGATGGTGCGAACGCTGTCGCTGACTTCACCCAGAAAACGCTGTCCCGCTTCAGTCAAAGTGAGCTTGCGGGTACTACGCTGGAACAGCCGCACCCCAAGACGCGCTTCCAGCTGCGCGACATGCTTGCCCACTGCCGCCGGGGTGATGCGCAGGCGCCGGGCCGCCTCGGCAAAACTGCCCACCTCGGCGCTTCGGATGAAGCACTCGAGGGCGTTGAAAGACTCCATGGCCATGATTACCAACCAAAGGTTTACTCTGTTAATCGCAATTGCCATCTTATCAGCAGGTAATCGACGGCCGATACTGCGCTCATCCAAGGCATCCGGCCTTGCTTCCAGCAGGAGATCAGCATGTCCACACCACTCAACCTCGAAGGCAAAGTCGCCTTCGTCCAAGGCGGCTCGCGCGGTATCGGTGCGGCCATCGTCCGGCGCCTGGCCCGCGAAGGGGCCCAGGTCGCCTTTACCTACGTCAGCTCGGCAGGCCCGGCCGATGCCTTGGCCGAAGAAATCAAGGCCGCTGGCGGACAGGCCCTGGCCCTGCGCGCCGACAGTGCGGACGCCGCCGCGATTCAACTGGCGGTAGACGACGCGGTGAAGGCCTTCGGGCGCCTCGATATCCTGGTCAACAACGCGGGTGTGCTGGCCGTAGCCCCGGTCACCGAGTTCGACCTGGCCGATTTCGACCGCATCCTGGCGGTCAACGTGCGTAGCGTGTTCGTGGCCAGTCAGGCCGCCGCACGCTACATGGGCCAAGGGGGACGCATCATCAACATCGGCAGCACCAATGCCGAACGCATGCCCTTCGCCGGTGGCGCGCCCTATGCCATGAGCAAATCGGCACTGGTCGGCCTGACCCGCGGCATGGCCCGTGACCTGGGCCCGCAGGGCATCACCGTGAACAACGTGCAACCGGGACCGGTGGACACCGATATGAACCCGGCCAGCGGCGAGTTCGCCGAAAGCCTGTTACCGCTGATGGCGATCGGGCGCTATGGCCAGGTGGACGAGATCGCCAGTTTCGTCGCTTATCTCGCTGGCCCAGAGGCCGGCTACATCACCGGCGCCAGCCTGACTGCCGATGGCGGCTTCGCAGCCTGATAAACTGGGGCCTCACGCCCCAGTTTTTTTCTGATTTCGAGAGATCCATGAGTTCCCCTACCCTCAGCCGCGCGCTGATCCTGCTGATGGCCGTGGCCACCGGTCTGGCCGTGGCCAGCAATTACTACGCCCAACCCCTGCTGCACAGCATCGCCGAGCAATTCGGCCTGAGTACCGCCAGTGCCGGCAGCATCGTCATCGCCGCGCAATTGAGCTACGGCGCCGGCCTGTTGTTGCTGGCGCCCTTGGGCGATCTGTTCGAGCAGCGCCGGCTGATCGTGATCATGACCACCCTCTCCGCCCTGGGCCTGGTGATCAGCGCCTGCGCGCCAAGCCTGCCCTGGCTGATCCTTGGTACCGCGCTGACCGGGCTGTTCTCGGTGGTGGCGCAGATCATGGTGCCGCTGGCAGCCACCTTGAGCGCGCCACACCAACGCGGCCGCGCCGTGGGTACGCTGATGAGTGGCCTGCTGCTGGGCATCCTGCTGGCGCGCACCGCCGCCGGCTTCATGGCCGAGCTCGGCGGCTGGCGCAGCATCTACGTGCTGGCCGCGGTACTCATGGGCGTCAGCGCGATTGCCCTGTACCGCAGCCTGCCACGACATCACAACCCTGCCGGCCTGACCTACCCGGCGCTGATCGGCTCGGTGTTCCGCCTGTTCGTCGAAGAGCCGCTGCTGCGCCTGCGCTCACTGCTCGGCCTGTTGGCCTTCAGCCTGTTCGGACTGTTCTGGACCCCGCTGGCGTTTCTCCTGGCCCGTGAGCCCTACCACTACTCCGACGCCGCGATCGGGCTG
Source organism: Pseudomonas putida (assembly GCF_004357765.1). Lineage (GTDB taxonomy): Bacteria > Pseudomonadota > Gammaproteobacteria > Pseudomonadales > Pseudomonadaceae > Aquipseudomonas > Aquipseudomonas putida_U. Next base: position 2,745 of record NZ_SMTE01000013.1, read on the forward strand.
TTCGGCCTGGCGGGCGCGGCGGGGGCGCTCTCGGCCAACTGGGCCGGGCGCCTGGCCGACCGCGGCAAGGGCTCGCTGGGCACCACCGTTGGCCTGGTGGCATTGGTGCTGTCGTGGGTGCCGCTGGGCTTCGCCGAGCACTCGCTGGTCGCCCTGCTGGTCGGCGTGTTGCTGCTGGACCTGGCGGTACAGCTGGTGCACGTGAGCAACCAGAACGCGGTCATCGCCCTGCGCCCACAGGCACGCACGCGCATGAACGCCGGCTACATCACCTGCTATTTCATCGGCGGCGCATTGGGCTCGCTACTGGGGACGCAGCTGTTCCAGCACCTGGGCTGGTCAGGCATCGTCATGGCCGGCCTGACGATAGGCGCGCTGGCGTTGCTGGTGTGGTGCCTGGCCGAAAGCAGACGCAAACGGGCCAAACAGGCTGTCGCCTGACGGTTGACCTGCCTGGGGTGGAGAAGCCTTCGCAGGGGGCGCCTGATAAGATCGACGTTTTTGTCTGCGCCCCTGCCTAGGAGCTTCACCCCATGCCCCTGCTTCGCCCTCACCTGCCCCTGAGCCTGCTCAGTCTGGGCCTGGCCCTGCACAGCCCCCATGGTCTGGCCGACGACAGCGTGCAGCTCGCGCCCATCGAGGTCGAAGGCAATGCCATCGATGATGGCTACCGGGTGCAACAGGCCTCGGTGGGCGGCTTCCAGCCCGCGCCATTGCTCGATACCCCGGCCTCGATCAACGTGTTTGGCGAACAGTTGCTCAAGGACCGCCAGGTCCGCCTGCTCAGCGAAGTCCTGCAAAGCGATGCCTCGGTCGGCGAGAGCTACGCGCCTATCGGCTACTACGAGAACTTCAACGTCCGCGGCTTCGAGCTCAATGCGGCCAGCAGTTACCGGATCAACGGCCAGGCCATCGCCGGCGAGCAGAACGTGGCCCTGGAGAACAAGCAACAGGTCGAACTGCTCAAGGGGCTGTCGGGCTTGCAGAGCGGTGTGTCGGCGCCTGGCGGACTGATCGACTACGTGACCAAGCGCGCCGCCGACGTGCGCAGCGTGACGGTGTCGAGCAACGAACAAGGCGAGCGCTACCTGGCCACCGACCTCGGCGGCTGGTTCGGCAGTGAGCGGCAGTTCGGTCTGCGGGTCAACCTGGCCCATGAGGACATCCGTTCCTATGTCGACCATGCCGACGGTAAGCGCGACTTCGCTGCGCTGGCCTTCGACTGGCAGGTCAGCGCCGACGCCACCTTGCAGCTCGATGCCGAATACCAGCACCGCGAGCAGCTCTCGGTACCTGGCTACCAGTTGCTCGGTGGCAGCGAGGTGCCCCACGGCGTCGACCCGGAGGATCGCCTGGCCTACCAGCGCTGGGCCAAGCCTGTGCAGAGCGATTCACTGAACCTTGGCGGGCGCTTCCAATACCGCTTCGACGATGCCTGGAGCGGTACCCTGAGCGCCTCGCGCAGCCAGGTGGTGATCGACGACTACAGCGCGTTCGCCTGGGGGAGCGACAGCGGCTGGCAGTCGCATTTCAGCCCGGACGGCGACTATGACATCTACGATTTCCGCAGCCCTGACGACACCCGCCGCACCGATGAGGTCCAGGCCACCCTCGATGGCCGCTTCGATGCCCTGGGCGTCGGTCACGAACTGACCCTCGGTACCAGCGCCCAGCGCCGCACCCTGGACCAGCGGCCTTACTACAACGAGTTGCTCGGCAACGGCAACATCGACACCGGTGCACCCAGCCTGGAACCCTCCAGCAACCCCATCGGCAGCAGCGAGCGGCGCCTGGACAGCCGCCAGTACGGGCTGTTCGCCAGCGATCGCGTGACCTTCAACGAGCAGTGGCAGGCACTGATCGGCGCCCGCGAAGTCCGCCTGGACGAATGCACCTGGGACGAGGACGGCAATGCCGGTCGCCATACCCGCCAGTACCAGTTGTTGCCCAATGCCGCGCTGATCTTCAAGCCATTGCCCGACACCACCCTCTATGCCAGCTATGCCAAAGGCCTGTCGGCCGGTGGTACCGCGCCATGGTACGCCTCCAACGCCAGCGAAATCCTCGCTCCGACGCTGTCGCACCAGCTGGAGCTGGGCGTCAAGCAAGACTGGCAAGGCATGAGCTTCAGCGCCGCGCTGTTCCAGATACGCCAGGCCTACCAGTACGCCAAGCCGCAAGGCAGTGAGTTCGTCTACGTGCAGCAAGGCCAACAGAAGAATATCGGCCTGGAGCTGGGCGCCAGTGGTTGGGTGACCTCGAAGTTGCAGGTACAGGCCAGCGCGGCGGCGATTCGGGCGCGGGTGAAAAACAGTGGCACCGCGCAATACGAAGGGCACCAGGCGATCAACGTACCGCGCCTGCGGGCAGCGCTTCAGGCCGACTACAGCCTGCCGGTGCCAGGCCTGGCCCTGCTCGCTGGCGCACGCTACAGCGCCAGCAAGTATGCGAGCCAGGCAGGGAACGTCGAGGTGGGTGGGTATACCGTGTTCGATCTCGGCAGCCGCTATCGCACGCGGATTGCGGGGTATGACACGACGCTGCGGCTGACCGTGGATAACCTGTTCGACAAGCGCTACTGGCGTGATGTGGGGGATTACCTGGGGGATAACTACCTGTTCCAGGGAGCGCCACGAACAGCGCGGGTGTCGGCTTCGGTGGCATTCTGAGGCGGGTGGTGGTGTAGGGCGTTGGTTTGGGGGGGGCGGCGCGGGGTGTGCACTTGAGGGGTGTTGTGCCGCACAAATCGAGCGCCGCGCGGGCGGCGCTCGATAGATGCAACACCAAATTCCTCCAGCGCACACCCCAAATCCCCAACCTCACCCCTACCGCGCCGAAATGCAAAAAGCCCCCGCACTTTTCAGTACGGGGGCTTTTCGGAATGTGGCGGTGAAGAAGGGATTTGAACCCTTGATACGATTTCTCGTATACACACTTTCCAGGCGTGCTCCTTCGACCACTCGGACACTTCACCGTTTTCTCTTCAAGCTGTTCAGCCTGTCGAGGCGCGCTAATTTAGTGGAACGTCTTTCACTTGGCAAGTATTTTTTTCAGAAATTTCATGCGTTTAAGCCAACGCCGCGAAAACACGGGGCTATCAGGGCAATGCTGCCAAACAAGCCTGCGCTTTTACCTGCAGCCACCGCCCTGCCCCGACAGACCAAGGCATACAGCCCGAACGCTGACTGGTCAGTCAACCTTGCCGCTTTACCTGACCCGCGACGCTGGGTAACGTCTGGCTCACGCCACCCAAAGGACTCTGTCATGAGCGAGCTGATTACTTACCACGCCGAAGATGGCATCGCCACCCTGACCCTGGACAACGGCAAGGTCAATGCCATCTCGCCAGAGCTGATCATCGCCTTCAATGCCGCACTCGATCGCGCCGTGCAGGAACGTGCGGTGGTGATCATCACCGGCCAGCCCGGCATTCTCTCCGGCGGCTACGACCTCAAGGTGATGACCAGTGGCCCCAAGGAAGCGGTCGGGCTGGTCACCGCCGGCTCCACCCTGGCCCGTCGGCTGCTGTCGCATCCGTTTCCGGTAGTCGTCGCCTGTCCCGGCAATGCGGTGGCCAAGGGCGCCTTCCTGCTGTTGTCGGCCGACTATCGCATCGGCGTCGAGGGGCCCTACAAGATCTGCCTGAACGAAGTACAGATCGGCATGACCATGCACTACGCCGGCATCGCCCTGGCCCGTGATCGCCTGGGTCGCGCGGCCTTCCAACGTGCGGTGAACAACGCCGAGGTCTTCGATCCCCAGGGCGCGGTACAGGCCGGCTTCCTCGATCGCGTGGTGCCCGCCGAGCAATTGCAGGAAACCGCCCTGGCTGCGGCACGGGAGCTGAAAAAGCTGAACATGCTGGCGCACAAGAACACCAAGCTCAAAGTGCGCAAGGCCCTGCTCGACGAGCTGGACGACGCGATCATTCGGGATCAGGAATACATGGGCTGAGGCCCTGTAGGAGCGGGTTTACCCGCGAAGAGGACAGCACGGTACGCCTGACGCAAGGTTTGCCCCGGACAGTGCACAGTCGTACACTGCGGCGCGACAGTCTGGTGTGAGTCGTATCATGCTCTATTCGCTTCGCATGCTCCTGCTGGCGGTGCACTTTCTGCTGGTGGGCGTCGCTGGCCTGCTGATCGGCCTGTGCCGCCCGTTCAACCCCGACAACAGTCGCCTCTTCGCCCGCCTCTACAGCCTGCCGGCAACCTGGTTCATGCGTCTGCGGGTCAAAGCCGAGGTCGGTCCGCTGCGGGACCAGCCGCCAGGCTGCGTGATTGTCGCCAACCACCAATCCAACTTCGACCTGTTCGTGCTCGGCCACGTCGTGCCCCGGCGCACCGTCGCCATCGGCAAAAAGAGCTTGGGTTGGATTCCGCTGTTCGGCCAGTTGTTCTGGCTCGGCGGCAACGTGCTGGTGGACCGCAGCAATGCCTACCAGGCGCGCAAGGCACTGCAACTGACCACCCGCATCCTGCGTAACGACACTTCGATCTGGATCTTCCCAGAGGGCACGCGCAACAGCGGCGAGCACCTGCTGGCGTTCAAGAAGGGCGCGTTCCACATGGCCGTGGAAGCCGGTGTACCCATCGTGCCGGTGTGCGTCAGCCGCTATGCCCGACGCCTGAACCTGAACAGCTGGCGCCGGCGCACGGTGATCGTGCGCTCGTTGCCGCCGATCAGCACGGCAGGGATGACCCAGCAGGACGTGCCCGCGCTGATCGAACAGTGTCGTACCCAGATGCAGCAGAGCATCGATCGCATGGAAGGCGAGCTGGCCAGCCACCGCTGAGTTGCTCTGCGGCCGCGAACGGACCAAGCTGTAGGGCGTGTTCAACCGAAGAAGCGGGCCACCATGGGTCGAGTCGTCGCAGCGGCGGTGTACAGCGCCGGCAGGAAAGTCACCAATATCAGCATCGACCAAGGCCGTGAGTGGGCGAGCAAGCCCGGGCACTTCGTCTGGATCGGCCTGGAAGAACCCAATGCCGAGGAACTGGCCAACCTGCAATGTCAGTTCAATCTCCACGAGCTGGCCATTGAGGACGCATTGGAGAAACACAGCCGACCGAAGCTGGAAACCTTCGGCGACGCGCTGTTCATCGTCACCTATTCACCGGTGCGTCACGAGGGCCGGCTGGAATTCATCGAAACCCACATCTTCGCCGGCAACGGCTACATCATCACCTGCCGCAACGGCCACTCCAAATCCTACGCCCTGGTGCGCCAACGCTGCGAAGCACGGCCACTGTTGCTCGAACACGGCGAGGACTTCGTGCTCTATGCCCTGCTCGACTTCGTCACCGAGAACTACCAGCCGGTCAGCGAGGCGATCCATGGCGAGATCGAGGAACTGGAGCGAAGCGTGCTCAGCAATTCGCTCCAAGAGGAAGACATCCAGCGTCTGCACAGCCTGCGGCGGGACATCCTGCGCTTGCGCCGCTATGTGGCGCCGATGGTCGAGGTGAGCGAAGAACTGCAACGCCTGAGCTTCCCGTTCATCGACAAGAACATGCGCCCGTACTTTCGCGATGTGCAGATCCATGTCACTCGGCAGATGGAAGACCTGGCGAGCATCCGTGACATCGCCAGCCAGACCATCGAGATCGGCATGCTGCTGGAGGCGTCGCGGCAAAGCATCGTGCAGCGCAAGTTCGCCGCCTGGGCGGCGATCCTGGCCTTCCCCACGGCGATTGCCGGTATCTACGGGATGAACTTCCAGAACATGCCAGAGCTTGGCTGGCACTACGGCTATTTCACCGTGCTGGGGGTCATCGGCCTGGGGTGCGCGGGGTTGTACGCGAGCTTCAAACGGTCGGGATGGCTTTGAGGGCCCTATCGCCGGCAAGCCGGCGCTTACAGGCGATAGGGCCTGGCCAGGTCAAGCGGCGCTGTCGCTGGCCTTGCTGACCGGCTGCTGGATGAAGCGCATCATCCACTCGCCCACCAGATCGCCCTGGTGCTCGGTGGCCAGGCTGGCGATGGCCTTGTGGTAGACCTCGTCGCCCAGGTATTCCTGGCGCGCATCGAGCAGTGCCCGGGAATAGTCGTGGACGAACTCCGGGTGGCCCTGGAAGCACAATACCTGGTCACGGATGTGGTAGGCGGCGTTGGGGCAGAAATCGCTGGAGGCAATCACCGTGGCGCCTTCCGGCAACTGGGTGACCTGGTCCTGATGGCTGATGAGCAGGGTCAGCTCGGACACTTCCGGGTCCATCCACGGCGCATGGGCGGCCAGTGAATAACGGTGGATGCCCACGCCCCAGCCTTGCTCGGCGCGCTCGGCCTTGCCACCGAGGGTGAGCGCCAGCAACTGATGACCGAAACACACGCCCAGCAGCTTCTCGCCCCGCTCGTAAAGCTTGAGCAGATAGGCCTTGAGCGTCTGGATCCATGGATCGCTGCCGAACGAATCGGCCTTGCTGCCCGTCACAAGGTACGCATCGAAGGATTCGTCGTCCGGGGGATAGTCCCCGTTCATCACGTTGTACACGAAGAACTGCGCTGCGATCGGCTGACGCGAGAAGAGCTGCTCGAACATCCTTCCGTAACCCTGGTACTGCGCGGTCAACTCCGGTCGCAGGACATCGGTTTCAAGGATGCAGATGCGTAACGACATAGGGATAGTCCTGGACGACATGGTTGGAAAACTGTTGTAGAGACTGACGCGAAAGCCACGTACAAGCAAGTAGGCCGCGCTGACGAACGGTCACATTTCGTCGGTCGGAGGCGAGCGAGGTCGCAAGTGTCTAGCCGGAGCATGACAGCGGTATGGCAGTTGGCCTCATAGCTGTCAGGCATTTTAAGCCTGGTCTTTTAGTACAAAGCGTTCTTAAACGGGGATGATGCACACCCTACTGTTGGTTGTATATCCACGCATCAGAGGCAAGCGGTGCAGGCGTTCACGTTTCGCCACCGCGATCGACCCGAAGCACGCCAAGGAAGCCCAGGGTATTCAGGAATAACAACAAGAAGGCGGTCCGCCATGTTCAGACAACCGAAAGTTCGCCAAGCCGGGCTCATTGTGTTCGCCACCACGCTGCTGTTGATCTTGCCGAACCTCACACGACTGTTCGGATGATCCCGGCTGTGGCCTTGCTCGCAGCGCGCAGGTAACCTGCCGACCTCTATGGTTGGAGACCTGCCATGCGCCACTGCTTAGCCCTCCTGGCCCTGCTGCTGTGCCTACCGCTGCACGCTGCGCAATTGCACCTGGTGCTCGGCGACTCGTCGCGTACCTGGAGCAGCGCCGAGCTGCTCGAGCATGCCCAGGCCGAGAACATCCAGATCGACCAGGACGTGTCGTACAAGCGGCCGATGCACTACCGCGCAGTACCGCTGGCGGCGCTGCTCGAGGGGGTGAAGCCTGGAGACCACCTGCAGGCGGTGGCATTGGATGGTTTTGCCGCAGAAATGCCGGCCGAGCCGTTGCTGCGCAGCGGCCCTGCCCGCGCCTGGCTGGCCGTGGAAGACCCGGCCCAGCCCTGGCCGGCGCTAGGTAACGGCAAACCCAGCGCCGGGCCGTTCTACCTGGTGTGGACCGACCCGCAGGCAGGCGGTATCCGCCCCGAGCAATGGCCCTTCCAGATCGCCACGATTCGTCGTCTGGCGCCCGTTGCACAGCGATTCCCTGCGTTGCGCCCCGATCCTGCCCTGCCGGCCGACGACCCCATACGCCAAGGCTTTGCCCTGTTCCAACAGAACTGCCTGGCATGCCACCGGCTCAATGGCGCTGGCGATGCGCAGTTCGGGCCGGACCTGAACATCCCGCACAACCCGACCGAGTATTTCCAGCCGGGGTATCTGCGCCAGTACATTCGGGATCCGCAAAGCCTGCGAGCCTGGCCGCAGGCACGGATGCCGGGTTTTGCCGAAACGGTGTTGAGTGAGCAAGAGCTGGATGCCTTGTTGGCCTATCTGGGGCACATGGCCAGTCGGAGACCCTGACGTTTTTGCTGGCCTCTTCGCGGGCTTGCCCGCGAAGAGGCCGGCGCAAGAGGTTCAGGCAACCGGCCGCTCGTGCTTGACGCCCCACCCTTCGACTTCGCCGCCATAAGGCGAAACGACCTGTTCGAAGGTCTCCTCGAAATCTCCGATTCCACCATACGTGGCGTACATGACCTTGCTCAGTTCCAGGTGCCAGGCGCCGTCATCGAGCTCGCGCACTTGGGCATTGAGCGACTCTCCGCGAAATTGCCTGGCCGCTCGCCGCGCCCCTGCTTCATCGGGGAATACCGCATAGAACTCGATGGGATGGATGCGGGTGAAGTCGAAACCGCCAGCTTTCATCTGGCGCAGGACATTGCTGCTGATATCGTCGTTTTGGCTGCTCATGAAACGTCCTCCTAACTTGCGATGGATAGACTTTCCGTGCACTGCGCACTCACCGGCGAGGCCGGCGGGTGGAGTTGATAGAGCTGATGCAAGACGCGAATCGAACCGGTACGGGCCGCAAGATAGCCCAGCACCTTCCATCAGCGTAGTGGTTGCCAGGGCGCTACGCCAATAGGTGACTCAGGGCGCTTCCTGAATACGGCTGATGGTCACGCCGCTGTGTTCCTTGAGCCAGCGTGCCGTGGGTGACGAGGTGCGATCCTGGAAGTCGTTGAGGTCCAGCTCATCCATGACCGGGAACAAGTGCGAGCGAATCGCCCGGGCGGCGTCTTCTTCGCTGGGGCGTTCGTCGGCCCGCAGCAGCAGCGACGTCGGTTCGCCTTTCTGGTCGGCAAAGATGACTTCCCACGCTTTCATTGAACGAGCCCTCTCAGTCAAGGAACAACAGTGTGTGATGCCTGTATACCTTGACCTTGGAGGGATAGCGTTCGTTCAGTCGTGACGCGGGGGGCCGCCGGGCGGCCCCCGTAGGCCTTACTTCGGCTTGCCGTGCACCACACCGGCGGTGTTGTCCAGCAAGCTCTTGGTGGCGGTCTGGATGTAGGCTTCGAGCTTTTTCAGCATTTCCGGTTGGTCCGGACTCTCGATCAGCTCGGCCTTGAACTCGCGACCCAACTGATAGCGGTACAGACGCGGACTCATGTCCTTGGACTCGATGAGGATGCGATCGCCCTGCACCAGGCCGACGATCTGCTCGCTGCCCGATGGCTTGATCATGCCCACGCCCGGGTCGCCCTCTGGCAGGTTGAGCAGGTCACGGCCCCAGCATTGGTGACGGGTCTGGCCACCGAGGCGGCCCATGATGGTCGGCACGATGTCGACCTGGGTACCCACGGTGTGGTCGACAGCGCCGAACTTCTCCTGGATACCCGGAGCGATCAGCAGCAACGGCACGTTGAAGCGGCCCAGGTCGAGCTCGGTGACCTGATCCTGGTTGCCAAAGCCGTGGTCGCCGACGATGACGAACAGGGTGTCCTTGAAGTACGGTTCTTTGCGCGCCTTCTCGAAGAACTGGCCCAGCGCCCAGTCGGAATAGCGCATGGCGGTCAGGTGCTCGTCCAGGCGGCCTTGGCCGGTGACCTTTTCGACCGGCAGGTCCTTGGGCAGCGCATACGGCGTGTGGTTGGACAGGGTCTGCAGCAGCGCGTAGATCGGCTTCTTGTCGTCGTGCTTGGCCAGTTCCTCGGCACCGCGGTCGAACATGTCCTGGTCGGACACACCCCAGGTCGGGTCGGAGAACACCGGGTCGACGAAATCGTTGCGGCCGATGAAGGTGGTCATGCCCTGGTTGCCGAAGAAGCCGGACTGGTTGTCCCACGCGAAGTCGCCGTTGTAGACATAGACGTCGTCGTAGTCGCGGGCGCCGAGCAGGGCCGGCAGGCCGGACAGCTTGTGGCCGCCTTCGGGGGTCTGCATCAGGTATTCGAAACCTGGCAGGTTGGGGAAGCAGGCCATGGTGGCGAACATGCCCTGGTGGGTATGGGTGCCGTTGGAGAAGAAGTGGTCGAACAGCAGACCCTCCTTGGCCAGCTTGTCGAAGTTCGGGGTGATGTTGTTCGGGCTGCCCAGGGCGCCCACCGAGTGGCCGGCGAAGCTCTCCATGAGAATCACCACCACGTTCTTGACCGGCAGGGTGCGGTCGGCTGGCGGCAGGAAGTCACGGCGCACCGGGGCTTCGTCGGCATCGACCAGGGTGTCGTGCGGCGTCAGCAGCAGATCGCGCACGCTCTGCTGGGCCACGCCCTGGTCGAGCACGGGCTTCCAGATGTTGGCGCGGTCTTCGCCGAAGCGGCTCTTGGCGGCGTCGATCAGGGTCAACGTGCCGTTCAGACCCAGCTGGTTGACGAAGTTCGAATCGGTGGTGAATGCATCCCCCCAGCGCATCGGCGGGCCCTGGCGCAGGGTACCGCGGGCAGCCACCACGGCCATCAGCAGGATCACCATGAACACCGCCAGGCGGTTGTACCAGGGCGTCGGCGCGATCGGGCGGTCGTTGCGGGTCAGGCGATCGATGCCCTTGAACAGCAGGCTCAGCAGCCAGGTGCCGACCAACCAGGCCAGCAGGTAGCGTACCACCGGGAAGCCGTACCAGAGCATGCTCAGCACGGTCTTGGGATCTTCCTGGATGTACTGGAACACCAGGCCATTCAGGCGCTGGTGGAATTCGCGGTAGAAATCCATCTCCATCAGGCCGAGGAACATCACCACGCTGGCGGACAGGGTCAGCCAGAAGCGGAAGACGCCGCGCCGGGCCATGGCCCAGGGGCTCAGGCACGCCAGCAGCAACGGGATGCTCAGGTACACCACCACCCGCAGGTCGAAACGCAGGCCGTTGAGAAAGCCTTCGGCGACGGTGGAATAGGGCGTGGTGCCGATCATGTCGCTGTTGTAGACCAGCAGCGCCAGGCGCACGAGGCTGAGCATGAGCATGATCACCAGGCCGCTCAACAGCGTGTAGGCCAGGTGGGACTTCAGGGTAGGCGCGTAGGCGGCTCGCGCGCCCTGGCGCTTCAGGGCATCCGTGTTAGCCATGAATGGAGGGATCCTAGGATTGCGGTTTGCGAAGAGGTGCGGGTCAAGACCAACGCAGTATTGTGCGGCGGGGATTCTGTTTAAACCAATGTGAAAATTTTGTCACTGGGCTGTTTCGGACTTTGTCTGGACCGGCGCTTTCGTCCGCTCAGGCAGGGCGGACGCGCTCAGATGCGCACGTCGCCCCGCGGCCCGGCGATGGCCCAGATGACCAGGCCGATGACCGGCAACAAGGCGATCAGCAGGATCCACAGCACCTTGACGCCGATCTCCCGCGGGCTTTTGATCACATTGAGGATCGCCCAGATATCCAGAGCCAGGATGATCAGGCCGACCAGGCCGTTGAAGGTGGACCCCATGAGCATGCTCCCTTGCACGTGCTTTGCTGGACAGCATAGCCCTATCGAGGCGATAGAAGGGAATCCTTGGCCGTTTCGACCGGTCAGTGGATAGACTGCTGCAAAGACCAGAGATAGAGGTGCCCATGCCCCCAGCCAACAGCCCCGCCGCCGAACCCGACAACCTGATCAGTGCCTGGCGCCAGCAAGCCATCGATTCGCCTTGGCTCAGCGCCGGACTGGGCGCCAGCCTGCTGGTGGTGCTGGCATTGCTGGCCATCAGCGTGTGGAACGCGGTGCACGGCGAGCATTCGCAGAACCTGCACCTGGCCGCCCTGGGTGGGCTGTCGGGCTTTGCCGCCACCGCCCTGGGCGCGGTGCTGGCGGTGGTGCTGCGCGACGTCAGTGCGCGTAGCCAGGATGTGATGCTGGGCTTTGCCGCCGGCATGATGCTCGCCGCCAGCTCGTTCTCGTTGATTCTGCCGGGGCTCGATGCCGCCCGTGAGATCACCGGCAGCGGCCCCGCCGCAGCCTTTACCGTGGTGCTGGGCATGGGCCTGGGCGTGTTGCTGATGCTGGGGCTTGACCGCTTCACCCCGCATGAACACGAAAGCGTCGGCGCGTGCGGGCCGCATTCGGACCGGATCAGCCGGGTATGGTTGTTCGTGCTGGCGATTACCCTGCATAACCTGCCTGAAGGTATGGCGATCGGCGTGAGCTTCACCAACGGCGACATGAACATCGGCCTGCCGCTGACCAGCGCCATCGCCATCCAGGACATTCCGGAGGGCCTCGCGGTGGCCATGGCGCTGCGGGCCACGGGCCTGTCGAACCTGAGAGCGGCATTGGTGGCCATCGGCTCGGGCCTGATGGAGCCGCTGGGTGCGGTGATCGGGCTGGGGATCTCGACCGGCTTCGCCCTCGCCTACCCGGTCAGCATGGGGCTGGCGGCGGGGGCGATGATCTTCGTGGTGTCCCACGAGGTGATCCCAGAAACCCACCGCAACGGGCACCAGACCTCGGCTACCCTGGGATTGATGGGTGGGTTTGCGGTGATGATGTTTCTGGATACGGCGTTGGGCTGAGGGTTTCCATCGCCTGGGCTGGCCTCTTCGCGGGACAAGCCCGCTCCCACAGGGACCGCACTGTATTCGAAATTGGGGTAATCCTGTGGGAGCGGGCTCGTCCCGCGAAGAGGCCAGCGTAGATATCAGACGTGCACCGCGACCTTCAACGCCTCAAGCGCCGGCTCCACCTTGATCCCCAGCTCGCCCCCCAGCTCCAGCACCCGCGCCAGGTCCTGCTGGCCAACCATCACCATCTGCAACTCGTCATCGAGCAACTGGCTGAAATTGAGCAGCACATAGCCTCCGGCCTCCTTGTTCAACGCGCCCATCTGCACCTGGATGCGGTTGAGTGCGGTCAGTGGCTCGGTGCGTGCCAGTTGCTTGGGCTTGAGGGTGAACGGCACGCTCTGGTCGAACGAGTCGCTGATCTGCTGGAACAACGCCTGGTAACTGTCGGCCTGGAACACCACGGTATCCGGCAGGCTGCCGAGCACCACCCATTCACCCAGGGGAATGGGGAAACTGTCGTCGTAATTGATATCCGGGTTGGCGGCCAGGAAAGCGGCAGGGTCGGCGTAGGCCTGGGCGGCCTCGTCGGCGATGCGCTCGATGTCTTGCTCGCGCATGCAGCCGGCGCCAATGAGGCTGATGAATTCGAGCAACTGGTTTTTCATGAAAGGGGGCCTGCGACGGGTGAAAAGTCGCCAAGGATAGCCGCAAACGCCCCCTGGCGGTTAGCCGGCCAGCATTTGCAGGCGCGCTGCAGCGTCCACCGCGCCCATGGTATGGGCCGCCATCAGCGCGCTGGCGCCACGGGCGTCCTGACGTGTCGGGTCAGCACCCTGAGCCAGCAGGTAGTCGAGGATCTCGCAGCGGTTGAACATCGCCGCCAGCATCAACGCAGTACGTCCGTCCTGCGCCGTGGCATCCACCGGCACGCCATTTTCGATCAGCAACTGGATCATCTCCAGGTCGCCCTTGAACGCCGCTCCGGCAATCGGCAGCTGGCCGTTGTCGTTGGCGATCAGCGGATCGGCGCCATGGGCCAGCAGAACCCGTACCGCAGCGTGGTGACCGTGGTAGCTGGCAAGCATCAGCAGGGTATCGCCCTTGTGATTACGCAGGTTCGCTGGCAGGCCGTTGGCCAGCAGACGTTCGAGCATCTCGGCGTCGCCCTGGCGGGCGCGGTCGAAGACCTGTTCGGCGAAAGCAGCCGCTTCATCCTGGCTCATCTGGGTAGGCGTGGGTTGTGCGGACATCGGAACCTCCTGGCGTCAAAGATTGCCCAAGTGTTCGTCAGGCAAGTGCGCAGGGTCAAAGGTTCAGAATCTATGGAGCCAATAGTTTCGTGCAAATTGCACTGTGCAAAATGCACGACCTTGCAGGCTGCACGAAAGCCATTCTGGAAAATAAAGCTAAGTCGCTGATTTTAAAGGATTTATCAGACCAACTAGATCTGGCACGGTCACTGCAATCATCAACTCACGTCTGCAAACACATTCAGTCAGGAGTTGATATGGACCTCATCCAGGAAAAATTCGTCTCGGTGTTCCCCGCCTACCAGGTTGCCACCCAGGCGCGCCCCGATGGTGGCGTACTGCTGACCCTTCGCGCTGCCGACGGTAAAGTGACCCGCCGCGTGCTCACCTATGGGCAACTGCACAGCGCCGAGCAACTGTCCTGGGCGATCAGCGCGATCCGCCGCGATCTCGCGGAGCAAGCCAGCGAGCTGCCGGTGATTTCGATGCTGCAGAGCCAGCAGCGCTTTGCCCTGCCGACCTATCGTTGAGGTTGTCTGCTCCGGCCTCTTCGCGGCGGTTCGCCGCGAAAGGGCCGGCACAGGCGTTAGAGCTCGTCGATCCCCAGAAATTCCCTGGCGCCCGCATCTCCGGTAAACACCGCCTGCGCGCCCTGCTCATCGGCAAACACCCGCAACGCCAGGCAAAACGGATTATCCCCCAGCTCCACCCAGCGCCGCGTCCCAGCCGGGACCACCAGTCGATCGCCCTTCTCGCAAAGCACCGCGAACACCTGCTCGCCCAAGCGCAGCCCGACCTGTGCCCGCCCACCGACCACCGCGAACACCTCCTCGGCACCTTGCACATGCTCATCGCGCAGATCCACCTGCGCCGGGTCCGCTCCGTCACGGTTGACCAGCTGGAACGCGCGGCTGCCGTGCGCCGTCATCAACTGATCCAGGTATTCACGGCAGGCGGCCAGGGCATCTTCCGCACTGCCACCTGGCCGTACGCGCAGCTCCAGCGGGCCATGGGAAAAGCCAACCCCATGCTCGGCCAGGGTCGCGGCGATGTCGTCGTGATGGGTCAGCACCTTGTGCGGCGAGGCGGGGCTTGCAGGGTGGAAAACGCAGAGGATGCTCATCAGGGGCTTGTCCTGGTCGATGGCGAACGGAAGGCAATGATAACGGCTGCGGCCAGGGCTGCGGCGCTGGCCATACCAAAGGTGAAGGCGGGGCCCAGCAGGTTCCAGCTGTAGCCCGAATACAGCGCGCCCAGGGCGCCCCCGGTACCCGACAGCGCCGCATACAGGGCCTGGCCCTGGCCTTGCTGGCGGGCGCCGAAGCTGGCCTGGACGAAGGCGATGGCGCCAGCGTGGAAGCAGCCGAAGGTGGCGGCGTGCAGCACCTGGGCAACGATCAGTACGGCAGGCTGGTCAGCCAGATTGCCCAGCAGCAGCCAGCGAATTGCGGCCAGCAGGAAACTCAGCAACAGCACCCGCTGCACCGAAAAGCGCGCGAACACGCGGCTCATGAACATGAACATCAACACCTCGGCCACCACGCCGAGCGCCCACAGCAGGCCGATCTCGCCACGACTGTAGCCCAGGTGCTCGAGGTGCAGGGTGAGGAAGGTGTAGTAAGGGCCATGGCTCAGTTGCATCAGCGCCACGCAGGCGTAGAACGCCAATACCCCGGGGGCCCGCAACTGGCCCAGGAAACCGCCGGCGGCGGTGCGCTCGCCCTGCTCCGAGGGCTGGGCATTGGGTACCCACAGGCTGGCGGCGAAGATGCCGGTCATGATCACCAGAATGGCCACCGGGTAGATGTCCAGGCTCAGCCACTCGAACAGCCGCCCCAGGCCGACCACGGTGAGGATGAAGCCGATCGAGCCCCACAGGCGCACCTGGCTGTAGCGCGAGGTCTGACCGTGCAGGTGGGCCAGGGTAATGACCTCGAACTGCGGCAACACCGCGTGCCAGAAGAACGCGTGCAGGGCCATCACCAGCGCCAGCCAGGCGTAGCTCTTACCGAGGAAGATCAGCGCGAACGCGGCCAGGGTCGAAAGCGCCCCCAGGCGCACGATGAGCAGGCGCTGGCCGCTGCGATCACCCAGCCAGCCCCACAGGTTGGGAGCGATGCAGCGCATCAGCATGGGAATGGCCACCAGCTCGCCGATGCGCGCCGGAGGGAAGCCCAGGTGGTCGAAGTACAAGGCCAGGAACGGCGCGGTGGAACCGAGCAGGGCGAAGTAGAAGAGGTAGAAGCTGGACAGGCGCCAGTAGGGGATCGGGGGCATGGGCAGTGGGCCGGTAATGATGTTGCCTGTGCTGGCCTGTTCGCGGCGGTTCGGCGCGAACAGGCCGGTACAGGCAACCAGGGGCATCTGTCGATTCAGAGCTGCCCGAGCACCGGGGTCGACACCTTCACCTCGGCGTTCTGCGCCCGGTGGCGCAACAGATGGTCCATCAGCGCGATGGCCATCATCGCCTCGGCGATCGGCGTGGCACGGATGCCCACGCAGGGGTCGTGGCGACCCTTGGTGATGACATCGACCGGATTGCCATCGACATCGATCGAACGGCCCGGGGTGGTGATGCTGGACGTCGGCTTGAGCGCCAGATGGGCGACGATCGGCTGACCCGAAGAGATGCCACCGAGGATGCCGCCGGCGTTGTTGCTGAGGAAGCCTTCCGGGGTCAGCTCGTCACGGTGCTCGGTGCCGCGCTGGGCAACGCTGGCAAAACCGGCGCCGATCTCCACGCCCTTGACCGCATTGATGCTCATCAGCGCATGGGCCAGCTCTGCATCCAGACGGTCGAAGATCGGCTCGCCGAGGCCTGGCATCACGCCTTCGGCGACCACGGTGATCTTCGCCCCGACCGAGTCCTGGTCGCGGCGCAGTTGATCCATGTAGGCTTCGAGCTCCGGCACCTTGTCCGGGTCAGGACTGAAGAAAGCGTTCTGTTCGACCGAGTCCCAGGTCTTGAAGGGGATTTCGATCGGGCCGAGCTGGCTCATGTAGCCGCGCACGCGGATGCCCTGGGTGGCCAGGTATTTCTTGGCGATGGCACCGGCGGCGACGCGCATGGCGGTTTCGCGGGCCGAACTGCGGCCACCGCCGCGGTAGTCGCGGATGCCGTATTTGTGGTGGTAGGTGTAGTCGGCGTGGGCCGGGCGGAACAGGTCCTTGATCGCCGAGTAGTCCTTGGATTTCTGGTCGGTGTTGCGGATCAGCAGACCGATCGAGCAACCGGTGGTGCGGCCTTCGAACACGCCGGACAGAATCTCGACCTCGTCGGGCTCCTGGCGCTGGGTGGTGTGACGGCTGGTGCCCGGCTTGCGGCGGTCGAGATCGTGTTGCAGGTCGGCCAGGGACAGTTCCAGACCCGGCGGACACCCATCGACAATGGCGACCAACGCCGGGCCATGGCTTTCGCCTGCGGTGGTGACAGTGAACAGCTTGCCGTAGGTATTGCCGGACATGGACGCTCCGCGAGTCTGAACGAAAGCGGCAGTATACGCGGCTGGCCAGGAGATTTGCAGCGC
This sequence comes from Pseudomonas putida, assembly GCF_004357765.1. Lineage (GTDB taxonomy): Bacteria > Pseudomonadota > Gammaproteobacteria > Pseudomonadales > Pseudomonadaceae > Aquipseudomonas > Aquipseudomonas putida_U. The sequence goes on from NZ_SMTE01000013.1 coordinate 19,862, forward strand.
CACACCCCACAACACCGACCAAGCCCTCAGAACCTTCACCCAAACCCCCTGTCAAACGCTCATCTCCCCATGTAGTACCCCATGATGTCGCGCCTCGTCGCTCTCCTGCTCCTGCTCTGCACCGGTCTGGCCCAGGCCGCCGCCCCCACCGTGCTGCACCGCCCCATCGACCTGGACACCGGCCAGGGCGTGCTGCATGGCAGCCTGCTGCTGCCGCAGCAAGCGACGCCACCACCGGTGGTGCTGATCATCGCTGGCTCCGGCCCGACCGACCGCAATGGCAACAACCCTGGCGCCGGGCGGGTCGACAACCTCAAGCGTCTGGCCTTGTTGCTGGCCGATGCGCACATCGCCAGCGTGCGCTACGACAAACGCGGCGTGGCCGCCAGTCAGCCGGCCACGCCCGACGAACGAAACCTCAGCGTCGAGCGCTATGTGGCCGACGTGGTCGCCTGGAGCCGCAAGCTCAAGGCCGACCCACGCTTCGGTCCGCTGATCCTGATCGGCCACAGCGAAGGCGCCCTGATCGCTACCCTGGCGGCTGAACAGGCCGGCGCCAGCGCGGTGATCACCCTGGCCGGCAGCGGTCGGCCGATGGCCGACGTGGTCCGCGAGCAACTGGCCGAACGCCTGCCGCCGGCGCAGTTGGCCAAGGGCAGCGCCCTGCTCGACCGCCTGCAGGCCGGGCAGACCAGCCTGGACGTGCCGGCACCGCTGCGCCAGGTGTTTCGCCCCAGCGTCCAGCCCTACCTGATCTCGTTGTTCCGGCAGAACCCGGCGCAGGCCTTCGCTCGTCTGCCGATGCCCGCGCTGATCATCCAGGGCCGCAACGACGTGCAAGTGGACGTGGCCGATGCCGAGCGCCTGAAGGCCGCCAAGCCCGATGCCCAGTTGGTGCTGATCGACGGCATGAACCACATGCTGCGCATCAGTCCCAAGGACATGAGCCAGCAGCGCGAAAGCTATTTCAATCCAGAGCTGCCACTGGCCCGGGAACTGGGCGAACGGGTGGTCGGGTTCATTCACGGCTTACCGGCAACTTGAGCTCAAACTTCAGTCAAGGCTGCCGATAAGGCAGGTATCGGCGGTGATTGGGGCCGCTTGCGGCCCATTCGCGGGGCAAGCCCGCTCCCACAGGCGCAATGCATAACCTGTCCTGTGGGAGCGGGCTTGCCCCGCGAATGGGCTGCACCGCAGCCCCTGTCGGCGCCCGCCCGTATCTGAGGAAACGCCCTGATGACCGAAGCCCCCGCCGCCGTAGAGCCGGCCGAAGAGCCGCAAACCCCGGACAGTGCCCCGCTGCCCTGGGACGATCTGACCGCCGAACACTTCCAACTGCTGCGTCTGGCGCCCTTGCCCACCGACCGCAACAGCGGCGCACGGCCCTTGCGCTTCGTGCAGTTCGGGTATGCCGAGCGCAACGACAAGGCCCACAGCCTGCTGCGCATGGAAGTTCGCCTGCCCGGGCAGAAGACCCGCAAGGAACAGAACCAGCTCGACATACGCGTCGATCATGCCGAGCACCGCGTGTACATCGGCAGCGACAGCGGCCTGCAGCTGGAACCGCTCAACCGCGGCCTGGGCCGCTACATGCTGGCGCAAGCCGTGCACTGGCTGCAGCGCCGCTGGCCGCACTATCAGGTCGAGGGCATGGCGCTGCCAAGCAAGGACGCGCTGAACGAAGACTCACGCCTGCGCCGCGACCAGTTCCTGCGGGCGACCGGTATCGAGGTGGAATATGCCGACCCGCAGCACCTCAAGGGGCGCACGGTGGAGGCCACGGTCGGCCAGCTCAAGGGCGGCTGGAACAGCGAGAAAGTGCAGCGGCTGGACCTGCTCGATGCAGCGAACATGCTGCAGCAGGCGGACCAACAACTGATGGAGAAAGAAGCGCAACTGCGCGAGCGGGACGAACGGGTGGCCAAGTATCAGCGCGAGGATACCGGTTTGCGATTCACCATCACCTGCCTGATCGCGTTCGTGTTGTTCCAGGTCGGGTTGTTCGTGTGGGTGGCGTTGCGGTAGGTCTGACGGCGCAGTTGTTGCGCCTGGGAGAACGAGCGCAGCGCGGGCGGCGCTCGATCTCCCAGGCGCTCGATATCTGAACGCGACGATCAAACCCGCGCCTTGAACAACTCTTGATGCTGGCGACACTGCTCGGCAGTCAGCATGAACACCCCATGCCCGCCCCGCTCGAACTCCAGCCAGGCAAAATCCACCTCCGGATACAGCGCCTCGACGTGAACCTGGCTGTTGCCCACCTCGACGATCATCAAGCCCTTCTCGGTCAGGTGATCGGCCGCCTCGGCGAGCATCCGTCGCACCAGGTCCAGGCCATCGTTGCCACAGGCCAGGCCCAGTTCCGGCTCGTGATGATACTCGGCCGGCATGTCGCCAAAGTCCTCGGCATCGACATACGGCGGATTCGACAGGATCAGGTCGAAGCGCTGGCCCGGCAGCCCGGCGAAACCGTCGCCCTGCACGGTGTACACGCGCTCTTCCAGGCCATGGCGTTCGATGTTCTGGTTGGCCACCTCGAGGGCTTGGAACGACAGGTCGGCCAACACCACCTCGGCCTCGGGGAAGACGTCGGCGGCGACGATACCGATGCAGCCGGAGCCGGTGCACAGGTCGAGAATGCGCGCCGGCTCGTTGGCCAGCCACGGCTCGAAGCGTTTCTCGATCAACTCGCCAATGGGCGAACGCGGCACCAGCACGCGCTCGTCGACCACGAACGACATACCGCAGAACCACGCCTCGCCCAGCAGGTAGGCGGTCGGCACGCGTTCTTCGATACGGCGCTTGAGCAGGTGTTGCAGGCGCACTCGCTCATCGTCCTCGAGTGCGCAGTCCAGGTAACTGTCGGCCACCTCCCAGGGCAGATGCACGGCGCCCAGGACCAGCAGGCGAGCTTCGTCCCAGGCATTGTCGGCACCGTGGCCGAAGAACAGATCGTGCTCGTGGAAGCGGCTGACTGCCCAGCGGATGTGGTCGCGCAGCGTGCGCAGACGGGATGTGATCACGGGGTACTCCTCTTTACAGACCGTACAAAAGTCTAACAGCCCCACCCGCACAAATGTTCCCCGCGATTCCCTGATACATAGCCACAGGCCAGTAACCACGCCAGTTTTGATGTCAACCATTCCCATTGGCCTCAAGGCAGGGGACAATAGCGCTACAAAAGCCCTATCCAAGGAGCCCTTGATGTCCGTTCCAACCACGATGTTCCGCCTCACTGGCCGCGACTATCCGCCGGCCAAGCTGAGCCAAGCCAGCCTGATCATCATCGATGCGCAGAAGGAGTACCTGAGCGGTCCTCTGCAACTGTCGGGCATGGACGAGGCCGTGGCCAACATCGCCCGGTTGCTCGAGGCCGCTCGCAAGGCGGGCCGCCCGATCATCCATGTTCGCCACCTCGGCACGGTCGGTGGGCGCTTCGACCCGCAGGGTCCTGCAGGGGAGTTCATCCCTGGCCTGGAGCCGCACAGCGGCGAGATCGTCATCGAAAAACGCATGCCCAATGCATTCAAGAACACCCAGTTGCACGAGACGCTGCAGGGGCTCGGGCATCTGGACCTGATCGTCTGCGGTTTCATGAGCCATTCCAGCGTGAGCACCACCGTGCGCCGCGCCAAGGACTATGGTTATCGCTGTACCCTGGTGGAAGACGCCTCGGCGACTCGCGACCTGGCATTCAAGGATAGGGTGATCCCGGCCGCGCAGATCCACCAAGGTGAAATGGCCGTGATGGCCGACAACTTCGCCTGCGTCGCCCCCACCGCCAGTTTGATCTGAGCGCATACCGCCCGGCAGCCGGGCGGAACCGGAGAGCCCGCGCCAGGTCGAATTCCTGATGTCCAGAGAGGAAATCGGAATGAAGATCAAAGGCAGTTTCGACGCCAAGCGCCTGCGCCCGCGTGAACCGCGCAACTGGGGTGCACGCCTGGCGGCCGGCCTGTCCGCCCTGCTGGCAACGCTGGGCGTGCTGCTGGCCATGGCCGGCGTGTCTGGCCTGTTGGGCAACTACGAAGCCCTGGCCGACCTCAATGCCAACCGGCCGATGGCCGCGGTGGTGGCCGTGGTGGGCTTGCTGTTGCTGTACCTGGGTGTGCGCTTCTGGCGCCGGAGCCGCATCCGCCTGCGCCGCGGGCGCGAGCTGAATCTGTCGCCGCATTTGATGAAGAAGCATGATTGAGGGGGTGTGGGCCTGGCGTGGTTTTTGGGGTGGTGCGGATATCGAGCGCCGCCCGCGCGGCGCTCGATATCCGCACCACCACTCACCTCAAGACCTACCCCCGCCAACACCGCGCCCCTCAAATCCCATCCACCCGCTGACGCCACAAGGCCATTAGCGTAAACTACGCCGCCCTAGCGGAGGCATCATGCAAGACGACGACTTTTCCCTCTTCCACGCCGAAGTGCGCGGCGTCAAGCCGATCAAGCACGACCGCGCCGATGTCGGCAAGCCCAAGGCTGACCGCAAGCAGCTCGCCGGCCTGCGCCAGGCGGCGACGGTGCGCAGCGACCAGACGCTGGTGATCGACGGCCTGTCCGACCAGTTCGTGATCGACGTGGGCGCCGAGGATGAGTTGATGTGGCGCCGTGACGGCGTACAGGAAACCCAGATACGCAAGCTCAAGCTCGGGCAGATTCCGTTCGAGGGCAGCCTCGACCTGCATGGCATGAGCGTGGAAAAAGCCCGCGAGACCTTGTGGGCGTTCATTGCCGAGGCGACCCAGCTCGAAGTACGCTGCGTGCGCGTGACCCACGGCAAGGCCGCACGCCTGGACGGCAAGCGGCCGATGATCAAGAGCCACGTCAACACGTGGCTGCGTCAGCACCCACAAGTGCTAGGGTTTACCTCGTGCCAGGCCCGCCATGGCGGCACTGGCGCGGTCTATGTGATGCTCAAGCGAACCATGATGGAAGGCCGCGACGAGTAGCGCCGCGCTTGCAGCGGCGCCATTGCCGCCGTACCCTTCTTTATTTGCGATTTTTCCCACAGGTAGATCAATGTCCCTGGAACAGAACTACACCGAGATCCTCAGCCAGATTGGCGAGGACGTCTCCCGTGAGGGCCTGCTCGACACGCCCAAGCGGGCTGCAAAGGCCATGAAGTACCTTTGCCGCGGTTACGAGCAGACGCTGGAAGAAGTCACCAACGGCGCGCTGTTCTCCTCCGACAACAGCGAGATGGTGCTGGTCCGGGACATCGAGCTTTACTCGATGTGCGAACACCACATGCTGCCGTTCATCGGCAAGGCCCACGTGGCCTACCTGCCGAAAGGCAAGGTACTGGGCCTGTCCAAGGTCGCGCGGATCGTCGACATGTTCGCCCGCCGCCTGCAGATCCAGGAAAACCTCAGCCGCCAGATCGCCGAGGCCGTGCAACAGGTCACCGGTGCCGCTGGCGTTGCCGTGGTCATCGAAGCCAAGCACATGTGCATGATGATGCGCGGTGTCGAGAAGCAGAATTCGACCATGCTCACCTCGGTGATGCTCGGCGAGTTCCGCGACAATCCTGCCACCCGCATGGAATTCCTCGGCCTGATCAAGTGATCGCCGCGTGACCCGAGCCGGCCCCCAGGGGTCGGCTTTTTCATTTCAGGAGTATGTTGCCAATGATCGTCAAAGCCCTACGGGTCGGCCTCGGCCAACTCATCGTGTTCGGCGACTGGATCAGCCGCCCGGCCAAGCGCAAGCGTGATGCCGCGGCCCAGGCACAGGTCGACCAGGCGGCCAAGGACCTGACGCTGTATCAGTTCCACGCCTGCCCGTTCTGCGTGAAGACCCGCCGTACCCTGCATCGGTTGAATGTACCGGTCGGGCTGCGGGATGCGAAGAACGACCCGGTGCACCGCCAGGCACTGCTGGAAGGCGGTGGTCGGGTGAAGGTGCCTTGCTTGCGGATCGAGGAGGAAGGCCAGGTGACCTGGATGTATGAGTCCAAGGACATCATTGCGTACCTGGACAAGCGGTTCGCGTAACCCTGATAAAATCGATCGTCTGCTTCGCGGGCAAGCCCGCGAAGAGGCCAATACAGGATTACTCCACCATCGGCACATGCCGCGGATGGCTGGCCACCCTGGCTAACCAGGCCTGCACCGCCGGGTAATCCGCCAGATCGAACCCACCTTGATGCGCCACATGGGTGTAGGCATACAACGCCACATCGGCAATCGAATACTGGTCCCCCACCAGGTACGGCGTCATCTGCAACTGCCGCTCCATCACCTTCAACGCCTTGTAGCCGCCCTTGTGCAACTTGCGGTATTCGTCCACGCGCTCGTCCGGCAGCCCCAGATAGAACTGGATGAACCGCGCTACCGCGATGTAGGGCTCATGGCTGTACTGCTCGAAGAACTGCCATTGCAGCACCTGGGTGCGCAGGCGCGGCTCGCTGGGCAGGAACTCGCTGCCTTCGGCCAGGAAATTGAGGATGGCATTGGACTCCCACAGGCAGGTACCGTCCTCCAGCTGCAACACCGGCACCTTGCCATTGGGGTTCATGGCCAGAAATTCCGGCGTTTGCGTCTCGCCCTTGAGTATGTCCACCGGCTGCCACTGACAAGGCTGACCCAACAAGGCGAGCATCAACTTGACCTTGTAGCAGTTGCCCGACTGGTAATCCCCATAAACCTTGTACATCACCCCTCCCCTCGTGCAGTTGCACAGCATTTGCCCAATAGTGGCAACTGTACGGCCAAAAGCAATACCTGCTGTATGGCAAAGATCACCTGCCCACGGGTTAGGCTGAAAAAACTGCTTACACCTCTACAAGGATTTTCCCATGACCGATGCCACCTCCGCTCGCCTGCGGCCTTTGGCAGACAGTTCCGCCTCGGCGGTGGTCGCCGGCTTCATCGCCATGCTCACCGGCTACACCAGTTCCCTGGTATTGATGTTCCAGGCCGGCCAGGCAGCAGGCCTGACCAGCGCGCAGATCTCTTCGTGGATCTGGGCGCTGTCGATCGGCATGGCGGTGTGCAGCATCGGCCTGTCCTTGCGTTACCGCACGCCGGTGACCGTGGCGTGGTCCACCCCCGGAGCGGCACTGTTGATCACCAGCCTGGGCGGGGTCAGCTACGGCGAGGCCATCGGCGCGTACATCACCTGCGCGGTGCTGGTGCTGATCTGCGGCCTGACCGGCAGTTTCGATCGCCTGGTCAAACGCATTCCAGCCTCCCTAGCCTCGGCATTGCTGGCCGGCATCCTGTTCAAGATCGGCAGCGAGATCTTCGTCGCCGCCCAGCACCGCACGGTGCTGGTACTGGGCATGTTCTTCAGCTACCTGCTGGTCAAGCGCCTGTCGCCACGTTATTGCGTGCTGGCCGCGCTGCTGGTGGGCACGGCGTTGTCGGGGGCCCTGGGCCTGCTTGACTTCAGTGGTTTCCACCTGGAGGTGGCCAAACCCGTGTGGACCACGCCGAGCTTCTCGCTGGCAGCGACCATCAGCATCGGCATACCGTTGTTCGTGGTGGCGATGACCTCGCAAAACATGCCAGGGGTGGCGGTGCTGCGGGCCGATGGCTACCAGGTCCCGGCCTCGCCGCTGATTTCCACCACTGGCCTGGCGTCGCTGCTGCTGGCGCCGTTCGGCGCGCACGGGGTCAACCTGGCGGCGATCAGTGCAGCGATCTGCACCGGCCCGCATGCCCATGAAGATCCGGCCAAGCGTTATACCGCCGCGGTCTGGTGCGGAATCTTCTACGGTGTCGCCGGCACGTTCGGCGCCACCCTCGCGGCGCTGTTCGCCGCACTGCCGAAAGAGCTGGTGCTGTCGATCGCCGCCCTGGCGCTGTTCGGCTCGATCATGAACGGGCTGAGCGTGGCCATGAGCGCGGCCAGGGAGCGTGAGGCGGCGTTGATCACCTTCATGGTGACGGCGTCGGGGTTCACACTGTTCTCGGTCGGTTCGGCGTTCTGGGGGATCGTGGCAGGGGTGCTGACCTTGCTGATTCTGAATCCGCGCCAAGCTTGACGCATCCGCACAAAGGCCAGCGCGCGTCCTGCGCGCTGGCACCGTTCACAGCCTGAAATGCCCTACCATGCCCTGCAAGTCGCTGCCCAAGCGCGCCAGTTCGACGCTGGAACGCGCATTGCCCGCCATCGCCAGCGCCGCCTGATCGGCACTGCCGCGAATATGGGTGACGCTGCGGCTGATTTCCTCGGCCACCGAGCTTTGCTGCTCCGCTGCAGCGGCAATCTGCTGGTTCATCTGCTGGATCAGCGACACCGCAGAGGCGATGCTGCCCAAGGCGCTTTCGGTCTGCAGTGCGTCAGCCACCGCCAGCCGCACCAGCTCGGTACTGCCACGGATCTGCGTCACCGATAGCTGGGCGTTGCCACGCAGGCTGGCCACCAGCTGCTCGATCTGCTCGGTGGACTGCCGGGTACGCCGAGCCAATGCCCGCACCTCATCGGCCACCACCGCGAAGCCACGCCCCTGCTCGCCCGCCCGCGCCGCCTCGATCGCCGCGTTGAGCGCCAGCAGGTTGGTCTGCTCGGCCACGCTCTTGATCACTTCCAAGACATCGCCAATGGTGTGGATCTCGGCGCTGAGGCTCTCGATACCGGCGCTGGCCGCCTCGGCAGCTTCGGCCAGTTGTTCGATACGCTGCATGCTCTGGCGCACCACCTGCTGACCGCTGTCGACCTTGTCGTCGGCGGCCTGGGCGGCCTCGGCAGCCTGCTCGGCGTTGCGCGCCACATCGTGCACGGTGGCGGTCATCTGCTGCATGGCAGTGGCCACCTGCTCGGTTTCTTCCTTCTGGCTGCCGACTTCACGGTTGGTCTGCTCGGTCACCGCCGACAACGCCTGGGCATTGTCGGCCAATTGCTCGATACCTTGCTGCAAACCACTGACGATGCCTGCCAGCCCCTGCTCCATCTGCTGCATGGCCTGCATCAACTGACCCACTTCGTCACGCCGCGGCGCATGGGGCGGGTGCACCAGCTCCCCCGCCGCGATGCGCTGGGCGCGATCGATGACGCCCTTGAGCGGCAAGACCAGTGCCCGGGTGATCAGCCAGCCGGCCACTATCCCCACCAACAAGGCAAGCCCCGCACCCAGGGCGATGGCCAGGCTGTTGCGCGAGAGCTCCGCCTGCATGGCCTGTTGCTGCCCGGCGTAGGCCTGCTCGACGCGCTGGGTGACCTGACCGGCGCGGGCCTGCAATTGCGCCTTGAGGCCCTGCTCGCGGCCCAGCAGGTCGGTGTATTCATCGAGCTTCTCGGAGAACCCGGCAATGTGCCCGGCCACCTCGCCCAGCACACTGCGGTAGCCAGGGTCCGCGACCGCCGTCTTGAGCTGGTCGACCAGATTGGCGGCATCGACCGTTTGCGCGATGCGCTCCTGGCCCTCGCTCGGCTCGCCCTTGCGGCTCTTGTCCAGGCGCACCCGGGCCTCGTCCATGGCCTGCATCATCAGCCGCGATACCTGGCCGACCTGGGCGGCCTGTTCGAGGAACTCGCTGCCCTGCTGGCCTTGGGATTGCTTGAGGGTATAGACGCCATCGTCGGCCAGACCGGCCTGGACCACATCGAGATTGCCGCCCATGCTGGTGACCGCCCAGCTGGCCGTGTCCAGCGCCAGCTCCTTGGCCTGGACCACGCCAACGAAGGCATCGAAGGCCTGGCCATAGGCGGCCAGGTCCGCTTGCACCCCGTCCAGCCCAGGCAAGCCCTGGACCCGCTCGACCAGATCCTTCAGGCCGCCACGCAAGGCCTCGGCCTGCTGGTTGTCGGAACGCAAGGCGAACGCTTGCTCATGCTCGCGCAAGCGCAGCAGGTCGGTGTTGAACTGAGACAGTTCGCGCAAGCCTTCGAAGCGCTGGGCCACACCCTGCAGCGCGGCGATGCCGATGGCTGCCACGGCCAGGGTCAACAACAACACCAGGGCAAAGCCCAAGCCGAGCTTGCGGGCCATGCCCAGGTTTGCCAACACACCGTGCCGGGTCGTGCCCATGGCGATCCCCCTTCAACTTGTCAGGCTTTGCCGAAAGGCCAAGAGTGGCAACAGCGCCCGCCAGGGACAAGGGCTTGGCGCCACGATAGTGTCAAATGAGTATCACCGTGTCGCTTTCAGCGAGATGAAGGTCGCCCTGTGTGCGGAAACAACGTCTGGGTGGCCGCAGCCTGCCAGTGGGCGACACGATTTGGCTGGGCACCTGTTCAGATGACGCTCGAGCATCATCAGGTCCGCAGTTGGGCTACCATGCTTGTCGGTGATATTAGGCACCGGCCAGCATCAACAAGGTAAATTGATCGAGTTTCCCTTGTCAGCCCTTTTCGAGGACACGCCATGACCCAGACCAACCGCCGCTTCCTGCTCAGCAAACGCCCCGTCGGCGCTGTACGCCGCGACGACTTCACCTTCGAGAACGCCCCCGTCGCCGAGCCAGCCGAGGGTCAGGTCCAGGTCCGTAACCTGTACCTGTCGCTGGACCCGGCCATGCGCGGTTGGATGAACGAAGGCAAGTCCTACATCCCACCGGTAGGACTGGGCGAGGTGATGCGTGCACTGGGCGTAGGCGAAGTCGTCGCCTCCAAGCACCCGGACTTCAAGCCAGGCGATCACGTCAACGGCCCGCTGGGTGTGCAGGACTACTTCACCGGCGCCCCCCAGGGCCTGTACAAGATCGACCCCAAGCTCGCCCCCCTGCCCCGCTATCTGTCGGCCCTGGGCATGACCGGCATGACCGCCTACTTCGCGCTGCTGGAAGTCGGCCAGCCCAAGGCCGGTGAAACCGTGGTTATTTCCGGTGCCGCCGGTGCCGTGGGCAGCATTGTCGGGCAGATCGCCAAGATCAAAGGTTGCCGTGTGGTCGGTATCGCTGGCGGGGCGGAGAAATGCCAGTACCTCAAGGATGAATTGGGCTTCGACGGCGTGATCGACTACAAGGCCGAGGATGTGCTGGCCGGGTTGAAGCGCGAGTGCCCCAAAGGGGTGGATGTGTATTTCGACAACGTGGGCGGCGAGATTCTGGATGCGGTGCTGACGCGGATCAACTTCAAGGCGCGGATCGTGATCTGCGGGGCCATCAGTCAGTACAACAACAAGGAAGCGGTCAAGGGTCCGGCCAACTATCTGGCGCTGCTGGTGAACCGGGCGCGGATGGAGGGGTTCGTGGTGATGGACCATGCCAAGGATTATGGCAAGGCGGCGCAGGAGATGGCTGGGTGGTTGGCCAGTGGGCAGGTGAAGAGCAAGGAGGATGTGGTGGAGGGCTTGGAGACCTTCCCTGAAACCTTGCTGAAGCTGTTCAGTGGCGAGAACTTTGGCAAGTTGGTGCTGAAGGTCTGACCACTTCCTCAAGCCCGACGCAGCCCCCTGTGGGAGCGGCCTTGTGCCGCGAAGGGCTGCGCAGCAGCCCCAGGTCAAATCCAGCGTATTCCTCCTGGGGCTGCTCGCAAACCTTTAAGGCCCGAGGCAGGACATGGCTACGGTGCAGCGTTCGATGCTTCCAAGAGCCGATCCATCAATCCCGTCGGACTGTGCTTGCGCAACGCATCCGGCGCAACGATCGGCGCCTTGCTGGCCAGGAACCCCTGCAGATCGCGCTCTTCATCCCCTAACACGTAGAACCGATCAGGGTGATAGAACGACGTCTCCTTGACCCGCTTGTTATCCGTAATCAACTTCTTGTCGAAAAAAGCAGCCTCCAGCGGTCTCAACGTCAGCCCGGTTTGACCTGGTTGGTTGATGTCTACCAACACATCACAGGCCTTGGCCCTGGCCAAGTTGTCTTCATACGAGAGCACCGCTCCCACGTGGTAGCGGCAAGGCGTGCGTGAGGTATCGTCCCGAACGATCAAGAAATCAAGGTCGCAGCCCTGGGCGCTCAACTCCCCAGCCAACGACTCAAGGCGCTGCGCCCGGCCCTTGTCGCGTCCGAGGAAGAAACACAGCGGTTTCTGTTGCCCACCAGCAGGTTGGGCGGGCACCTGGCGGGCATCCTCGATATCGAACGGAAAGAACTGTTCAAGGTGTTCCATACCCAGGCGCTCGCACTGAACGGGGTCGTAGCTGTAGATACGGTCGAACAACAGACGCATGCGCTCGACGAAGTCCGCATCGACCAGATCCCGCACCAACAAAACCCGCTTGCCGGGAAATCCATTGACCAAATGAACTTGCCGCCCCCGCTTGAGCTGGCCTTCGTTGCACACCAGCAGGTCGTCTGCTGTGGCCCCGTTGGCTGCGCACACCCGCTTGCCAAGCCACTTGAGCAATGGCGCTGCCCCGCCAAGTGCCCTGGCCAGGCGTACGACCCGGCGGGCGTACGAAGGGAGCTCGAACGTGCGCACGGCATGCGACTGTGCCAGACGCTCAATCATGATTTTTTCGTAGTGGGCTTTCCAACCCATGAAGTAAACCGTCACGCGGGTGGCCTCGTGGCGCCTAGAGTAGGCGCGGATACTCTGATTTATTGGGGATTAGACGTTGCTGGAGAAAATCATCGAATCCGCCTGGTCAACAGAGACCTTAGGAATGACTGACTCCGGAATTCGCGACGAAGATGACAGGTTGTAGACAGCGAAGTGCTCACCCACCACGCGGTCAGCCATGAGTTTCAGAGAGGGGAGGATGCGTCGCTCATAGGCTTCATCCAATCCACATGGCGAAACCGCTCGGCCTGCCGTTTCGTAGAAACGACCCGCCGCCTGATTAAGGTCTACCCCAACCAGGAATACTTGGTTGAAGCCGAGGTGGTGAGCAATCTGCAAAGCGACATAAGCGACGGTACGGGCGTCGAAATAGCCTTGGGAGAGGTCTTTGCTAAACCCCAGAGTTCGCGAGCGGCTATCCCAGAACGCTCGGCTGCGCACGAGCATTGGATCCGGGTTGAATGCAGCTTCGTAGAGGCTCGAGCGAGTAGCCTTGTTGAGCGGGTAGATCTCAGCATCGGTTATGGCAGGAATGCACTCGACTTCGTCTGGCCAGATGGCTAGGCGCTGGCTCAATCGCAATGCGTGGGCATACAGATCCGGTTGCTGGCGTGGAAAACCAGTGTCGGTGCAGACATAGAAATAGGGACTGATGCCTTTGTCATGAAACATCGAAATCGCGCCATTGAGCGTGATCATCGGAACATCAGCAAAACGCTGCAACGGAAAATCCTTTGCGGATGCCCCTGAAGCGACGATGAAAACTGGACCCTTCGCAATACCCCGACACGCCGAAAATTCCCTGACCCTGCTTTGCCGGGCCGGCGTTCTGATGCTGACTGCTTCCACTTGGCCTCCACCAATATCTGCGCGGGCAGTAGTATACCTGAGCTTAGTGGCACATCGCCTTTACCCAACTTTACCGACGACCTGCGAACAATCTACGCGAAACGCGGCGCGGGAGTATACAGAAACTGATCATTCTTTGTTCAATTTTTGTTGCAAGGAAATGCCGAGACTCCCATTGGTCAGTCGTGTGGAGGCGACATCATCTCAGTGATTTTACTAGTATTATCAATGAGATGAGCTGAGCAGAAGCCCTAATGATATCATTGCGCCTCTATCGCTGAATCGCTATATTCCTTGCCTTCCCGCGCCTCGCATCAGCCACCCTAGCGGAACGAATAACCCGATAAATACTGGACCCACGCGCCCGGCGCGTAGCCATCCCTGGAAGGACAATCAGAACAATGAAGCCGATCAGACTTTTCTGGTGCCGTGGCAGTGGCCGTGACAATGCCGCCCAACAGAATTTCGGTGACTACCTGTCTGCCGACATCGTGGAGTTCGTCTCCGGCCGCAAAGTGGAGCACGCGTCGATTCGGCGTGCGGACATGATCGCCATCGGCAGCGTCCTGGGGCGGGAAAAGAAGGCCAAGACCTGGGGCTTCCCGCGCAAGCTACATATCTGGGGCACCGGCTCTGGCAACCCAGACGATATATTCTCTGGCCGGCATCACTTTCATGCGGTACGCGGTACCAAGTGCCTGAGCCAGATTCGCGGAAAAAAAGTCAAACCCGTACTGGGCGATCCGGGGCTGTTGTCGGCTTCGCTGGTGAACAAGCCGATCGACAAGTGCATTCGCGTCGGCCTGATTCCGCATATTCGTGATCGAAAGAACACGCGAATGGCTGAACTGTTGACCAGGATCCCCGGCGCTAAGGTGATCGACGTCTATTCGCCCGTGAAACAAGTACTGGCCGAGATCGCCTCTTGCGACTTCGTGCTATCGACCAGCCTGCACGGACTGATCGTCGCGGACTCCTATGGCGTGCCGAACCAGTGGCTATCAACGAATCGCTGCCCTCGGTGGGAATACAAGTTCCAGGACTACTACACCAGCTTTGGCTTCGACAACCCAGCGCCGCTGACGGTTGATGAGATATTGCTGGCTCGGTCGTGGACGATCGATGCTGCCTTGCAAGCGTATGCTCGACCGGGGCTGGATGACATGAAACAAGCGCTGGTGAAGGTTTTCCCTGATTTCTGAGTACGTCTTGCGATTTCTATCAATGCGGCGCGGGCAGAGTGCGTTATCCGTAGGACTTTTCCGAACCTGCAACCGGATGCTTCAAAACAAAGCAGGTTCGGAACTATCCTACGCTCGCCGCAGAAGTTTCATTGTTGTCGGGCCAATACCCCAGGAATAACGTTCCTAGGTCACCAGTTGATGGTGGCCGGGTGTGAGAAACCCGACGAACAAATGGCGGTACCGTTATGGCGGTCGTGTGCGGGCAGACTTCGGTCTGGCCGAGGTTTGCCTTTGTTCTCGGTTTTCTCACCCCGTGCATGGCCGCCACCCAAAACCCGTGAGAAAAGTTGAAGTGGTGGCTCCTTTCACAACAAAGGTGCCCTATGAAAAAGAAAATCGTACCCGACCCTCCAGTTGATCGGGCCTCGCCCCGCTACACAGTTCCCGCCCACATCACCCGCGAAGATGCCATATTCTCCGCCAGCAGGCTCATGGAGAGCTTCACTCACGCCAGTAACCGGTATCTGAACGCAGAGACCGAGGAACATGCCAAGGCCGCCCTCAATGACATGACGATCTCCAGCGATTTGTTGGCTGCGGTGCTCATTCACCTTCACACACTGGAAGGTAGCCAATGAAGGCTATTCTCGGCACCCGCTCCACCGCAGGCCAAACCACGTTTTCCGAGTTGTACGCAGTACGTCCAGGCATTCCCCTCGACCATGCGTTCTCGGAGCTCTCCGCCCTCCTGGGCTGCATAGAGCATTTGACCGAGGAGGCGGAAATGGAGAGCAACCTGATCGCAGGCAGCGCGGCGCGCATGCTCAGCGCCATGGCCAAGGCGCTGATCAACGACATGGAGATTGGTTTGAACTGCGGTGGTTGATCCACACCGAAGCGGCGCACCCGGCAATAAAAAGGGCCGGCATCAAAATGCCGGCCCCCCCTTCACGCCATCGCCAAGGCGACGATTAACCGCGAATCTCTGCCACCACTGCTGCCAATGCTTGAGCCGGATCCGCCGCCTGGCTGATCGGCCGACCAATCACCAAGTAGTCAGAACCCGCATCCAGCGCCTGACGCGGCGTCAGGATACGACGTTGATCGTCCTGAGCACTGCCCGCCGGACGAATACCTGGGGTCACCAATTGCAGCGCAGGATGCGCAGCTTTCAGCGCAGGCGCTTCGAGCGCCGAGCACACCAGGCCGTCCATCCCCGCCTTCTCAGCCAGTGCCGCCAAACGCAGCACCTGCTCCTGCGGATCGACATCCAGACCGATACCAGCCAAGTCCTCACGCTCCATGCTGGTCAGCACGGTCACGCCGATCAGCAAAGGCTGCGGGCCGGAACGCTTGGCCAGGACCTCACGGCAGGCCGACATCATGCGCAGGCCACCAGAGCAATGCACGTTGACCATCCAAACACCCATCTCGGCTGCAGCCTTCACCGCCATGGCCGTGGTGTTGGGAATATCGTGGAACTTGAGATCCAGGAACACTTCGAAGCCCTTTTCGCACAAGGTTTCGACGATACCCGAGGCGCTACTGGTGAACAGTTCCTTACCGACCTTCACCCGGCACAGGGCTGGGTCGAGCTGGTCAGCCAGCTTCAGGGCTGCGTCACGGGTGGGGAAATCGAGGGCGACGATCAGGGGCGTCTGGCAGGCGGACATGGGCGGGTCTCTTGGCAAGTCTTGAACGGCGCGCATTGTAAACGAAGTGGGCCGGGGTTTGGGGGCCGTGGGTCATCGGAATTGGCCTGGCATCGCGCCACTCCTATAATTGAACCAACGGACCGGGTAATCGCTCAAAAATTATACAAGCGACGCCTGACAGCTCTAAGGAGAATGACAATGCCCTGGTATGCATGGCTGATACTCATCATAGCCCTTGGCTCCATCGTCGGTGGGCTGATGATGTTGCGGGATACGGCGAAGAAACTGCCGTTGACTGAGGAGCAACTGCGTAAGGTGCATGAGCGTAATGCCGAGGCGGATGCCAAGGATGCGCAGGATCGTTAGACGCGATGAAATGGCGTCGGGGCAGGTCGTGCCCTGCCCCGGCCAGTTGGGTTACTCCACTACCAGTTTGCCTCGATTCCGCTCCAGCAAGGCGTTGCCTATTCCCTTGATTTCCAAAAGTTCATCGACTGAGGCGAAGGGGCCGTTGGCGTCGCGGTAGGCGACGATGGCCTCGGCTTTGGTTTTGCCGATTCCGGCTAACTCCTGTTGCAACGTGAAGGCGTCGGCGGTGTTCAGGTTCAGGAGGCTGGCGGGGGTTTGGGCTTGGCTGACCGCTGGCGCTGGGTCGTTCGGGAGACTCGTGGTCGTGGGGGCAGCACTGAGGCTGAACGACAGGCCGGCGAACAGGGGAAGCAGAAGGTGTTTTACGATTGATTTGCGCATTAGAGTCACTCCTGTGAGGTGAGGTTGAATGCAGCAGCTCCTTGGCTGCCTTTTCAAACTAGCGGGTCACAGGCGATTGGCCCAGTATCTTTGGCTAAGCAATAGTAACTGAATTAGACATCTCAAACTGTTGCAAGACCATTAGGTAATTTTTCCCACAACAAACCGTAAGCTCTCCGTAGATCTCACTAGTTAAATGATGAGAAGGAAGTCGGATATTTCTGAAACCACACACTAGTCGGCTGCTTTTGCAGCAGCAGTGAAGCAACACATCACGGTGTTTCAGGGCAGGGCACCTGTCAATTTTACTAGTTGTGGAAATCGCAGTCCCATCATCCAATGAGAGGCCGTTGCTATGAACGGCTGTGCAGGAAATTAATGCCGGTAGCGCCCAAATGGAGAACGCTTTGGATTGTTCAACTGGTGAACTCGTCGAATGGTTAAGTGGAAGAAGACGCCTGCTGGGCGGGGGAAAGCCCCGAAGGTCACCTGCCCAGCGGACCCGGCCACAGTTGCCTTTGTCATTGAAGAAGTCCATATGAAAAATCCTGAAAGCCAACAGACCAATAAAGTGTGCTAGGCACAGGGATGCCGACGAAAATACCTATGGCTGTAAGCGCCATGTTGACCCTACAGGTGCAAAGGCAGCGCTGGAGGCGTGGGTCAATGGAAATCGGATAAGATCCATTGGGACGGGCTCTACGGCCCAAGTCAAGCCCCGTCTGGCGTCTACACCCCGGGCAAGGGCATCGGGACATCACGGCGGTTCAGTCAGACAAATTGATTGGAATATCACGATAACCTTCAAGCATGCGGCCTGCACCTCGTCCACCGTCGTGGAGATCGTCATAGGTTTTCTTACCACGAGTCGTAACTTTGCGCTGGTGTATTAGAACGCCCCACTGGGGCGCTTACGGGCTGGTGATGGAGTATGTCGGTATCCACCGGCGTAAGGATAGCTCTCACCATCCCCTGATTTACCTGAAACCGGCCCCGGGAGGGGGCGGGGAAAGAGCCGTAGTGCCGTACTATTCCTCTGAGCGCAAAGCCGAACTGTTCGAGATGCTGGGCCCTCCACTCAAACTGATGATGGCCGAGGTCGCCAGGGTGTTACTGAAATGTCGTAAGGGATCCATCATCCCCACATTCCAAGCGCCCACCTGATTCCCGACGCTGCGCTCCCGATTTCGTTCTGGAGCCCGCCCGCTATGATGCGACCCGACAGCAAAGTCGAAAAAGTCTACCTCTACCCCAAGCCCGTGGACTTTCGAAAGTCCATCGACGGCCTCACGGCGCTGGTCGAGTTGGATATCAAGGTCGCCGTGTTCGACCCCGTACTGTTCGTCTTCCTCAATAAAGCCCGTAACCGCATCAAGGTGTTGTACTGGGAGCGCAACGGCTTCTGCCTTTGGCTCAAGCGCCTCGAAGCCGAACGTTTCAAAACCGCCCCCGACGCCAGCGACGAAGCGATTATCCTGACCGTCCAGGAACTGAACTGGCTACTTGACGGCTTCGATCTCTGGCGCAACCGTCCGCATCAGGTTCTGACGCCCCGTTTCGTCGCCTGACCCGGTATAATCCGGGCCATGATTTCAGTGCCCGACAACCTTCCGGATGACCCTGTTCTGCTCAAGCAAATGCTGCTTGAGAGTTACGCTGCTCGTGCGTGTGAGCAATCTGCTGCCCATGTGCGAGCAGGAGGTCAAAGCGGCTTATACGACACACATCGACGACCTGAAAGAGCAGATCAAGTTATGGCGTGACCGTTTCTTTGGCCGTAAGTCCGAGCAAACCGTCGATCCCAATACGCCGCAACTGGCGATGTTCAACGAACCCGAAAGCGACCCGCTACTGGCGGTGGTCGACGATGCAGACGAAGAAGTCGTTGCTCCAGCCAAACGTCGCGGCAAACGCAACCCCTGTCGGCCGATCTGCCTCGGGTCGAAGTCATCCACGATCTGCCCGAGCACGAACTGACCTGTGCCTGCGGTTGCCGCAAGCATGCCATTGGCGAAGAAACCAGCGAGCAGCTCGACATCGTGCCGATGCAGATCCGCGTACTCAAACACGTGCGCAAGATCTATGGCTGCCGAGGCTGCGAAACTGCGCCGGTCACTGCTGACAAGCCAGCCCAATTGATCGAAAAGAGCATGGCCAGCCCCAGCGTACTGGCCATGCTGCTGACGACCAAGTACGTCGATGGCTTGCCACTGCACCGTTTTGAAAGCGTACTGTCCCGCCACGGTATCGACATCCCCCGGCAAACCTTGGCGCGCAGGGTGATTCAGTGCAGCGACCACTTCCAGCCGCTGCTGAACCTGATGCGTGACCGGTTGCTGGAAAGCCCGGTGATTCACTGCGACGAAACGCGTGTACAGGTCTTGAAAGAGCCAGACCGTGACCCGACCAGTCAATCCTGGATGTGGGTGCAGGCCAGCGGGCCGCCTGACCGACAAGTTGTGCTGTTCGACTACACCACCAGCCGTGCGCAGGAAGTACCCTTGCGCCTGCTGGAAGGGTATCGCGGTTACGTGATGACCGATGATTACGCCGGTTACAACGCCTTGGCGTTGCAGTCGGGTGTCGAGCGGCTGGCGTGCATGGCTCACGCGCGCCGCAAGTTCGTCGAGGCGCAGAAAGTGCAGCCCAAGGGTAAGACGGGCCGCGCCGATGTGGCGCTGACGATGATCAACAAGCTGTACGGCATCGAGCGTGACCTCAAGGAGGTCAGCGACGAACAGCGGTTCATCGGTCGCCAGGAAAGAAGCCTGCCGATCCTCGGCCAATTGAAAAGCTGGCTGGAAAAGACGCACTCCCAGGTCACACCGCAAAGTGTGCTGGGCAAGGCCGTGCACTATCTGGCGAACAACTGGAGCCGGTTGGAACGCTATGTCGAGGCCGGCCATTTGCCAATCGACAACAACCGGGCAGAGCGTGCGATAAAGCCGTTTGTTATTGGGCGTAAAGCGTGGCTGTTTAGTGACACGCCCAAGGGCGCCACGGCCAGTGCGCAGATCTACAGCTTGGTCGAGACCGCCAAGGTCAACGGCCAGGAGCCCTATACGTGGCTGCGCCACGTACTTGAGCGCCTGCCGTATGCGTCGTCAGTAGCAGACTACGAAGCGCTGCTGCCATGGAACTGTTCGCCAGAGGTGCCACGGTAACCTTGGTTTCCACCTTGCGGTAGGTGGGGTTCATGGATCGGTTACGTTGCAAACGCAAGCCGCTGCCAGCAGATTTGCCGCGTATCGAAGTTGTCAACGAACTGCCCGAGCATGAACAGACTTGCGATTGCGGCTGCCGCAACTGCGAGGCAACGCCCGGAACGGCGGACAAACCTGCCTGGGTGATCGAGAAAAGCATGGCTCGCCCAAGTGTGCTGACCACCAAATACGGGGACGGCTTGCCGCTTCACCGCTTCGAAAAAGTGCTGCGGCGCCACGGTAGCGCCGGAGGTCGAGGCCGTCGAGCAACCAGTTCAGTTCCTGAGCGGTTAGGACAATGGCTTCATCGGTGACATCAGGTGAGGTTTTCAAACGTTCGGACTCCAAGCGTTTGAGCCAGAGGCAGAAACCGTTGCGCTCCCAATACAAGACCTTCACGCGTTTGCGCGGCTTGTTGAGGAAAACGAAAAGCACTGGGTCGAACACCCCCACCTTGATATCGAGTTCGACCAGCGCGGCAAGGCCATCAATGGATTGTCGAAAGTCAACGGGCTTGGGGTAGAGTTACACTTGTTCGACTTTGGCGCATCATGGTCGGCGACCTCCAGAAATAAATCGGGAGCACAGCATCGGGGATCAGGTAAGAGTTTTGAATGTGGGGATTATGGAGCGCTTACGACGTTTGAGCATCTGATCCAATGTGCCCGGGTTTCACCAACCCCGGGATCGTTGATACAACGTTGACCATGGGCCGAAGCGTTCCGGCATATCTCGCCACGCAGCGCCAGAACAGAGTACCCAGAGCACGCCATCGACCATCAGACGGTCGTTCAGGCGGGGCCGTCCCGGTCTTGGATTTCAGCGAAAAGATTGGTAACACGAGTCCAGGCGGCCTCCGAAAGCTCGTAAGGCTTTGCCATAACAGAATTCCTTTCCGTAGAAGGCCGGTAGGTCATAATATGAGCATTGAAACCAAGACATCCACACAGGGCATTCATCGAAAACAAGAAAATGTTAAAAAACCAAACCACACAAACCAAAACACTTCAACCAAGACAATCAAAAAATACAAACCA
This sequence comes from Pseudomonas putida, assembly GCF_004357765.1. Lineage (GTDB taxonomy): Bacteria > Pseudomonadota > Gammaproteobacteria > Pseudomonadales > Pseudomonadaceae > Aquipseudomonas > Aquipseudomonas putida_U. The sequence continues at coordinate 40,930 of NZ_SMTE01000013.1, forward strand.
GGCTTAGATATGAAATATACACAAAAAAAAATAGAAAAACGATTACAACCCTGGTCCCACACAGAATCTCAAAAAACCACTTTCACTCCTCACGTTTTTGCACCAGTAAGATTTTTTCGAGAGAATAAGGTCGGTAGAGACTACGTGGTTGGAGACATCCACGGAAGATACGACCTACTTACTAAACTACTTAGTGTAGCAAGCTTCAATATCAGCAAAGATAGAATTTTCGCAACTGGAGACCTAATCGATAGAGGAAGTTTTTCGCACGAAGCACTATGGTGGCTCGATAAATTATGGTTCAACTCAGTAAGGGGAAACCATGAGCAGATGATTATTGATGTAATGGCTGGCACTGGAGATCCCAAAAGACACTTCAGGAATGGAGGGGAGTGGTTCTACGAAACCTCGAAACAACAACAATACGACATTGCAAGTGCTTTATCTGAACTACCGATTGCTTTTGAAATAGAAAAAAGCAAAAACTCCAAGGTGGGTGTAGTACACGCAGAGCCTCCTCGCTGGGACACTTGTTGCTGGGAAGAGTCCTTAGCACTCTTAAATGCAGAACACATTGATTGTAAGCCTGCCAGAACGCAGGCAATATATAGCCGTACCAAACTGTCAGAATTGAACACATCAACTATAAATGGAGTAGAACGCATTTATCTCGGACACACCACTGTGAAAGAGGTAATTACACTAGGGAACACGACATACATTGACACTGGCTGTTCTTTTGAAGATGGAAAGCTGACAATGATTGACATTAAATCAGAAAAAATATACTCCAGATCATAATTAAGCAGTAGCGGACGGACCGAGGCCCGCAACAAAAATAAAACCAATACTAATACTTGGTGCCACCTTCATAGCGCCTGTGAGAAACAGCTAAGATTATGGCGAGCGGGAGCCAAAATACTGTCCAGTAGTCACCGGGGCGCGTGTAAATCCTTTCTACATCCGTGAGCATTGCTATCAATGCGAACGACAGCGCAGGAACAGCGATGCGTATCCAATAATTTTGCCGCAAACAATATGCGTTATAAAGAGCAATTCCTAATCCGACACCCATGAGCACTAGAGATACCAGTCCACTATCGTAGATCTGCTGCAAATAGAGGCTATGCGCGTGCGGTGATATCGTCTCCTGCCCGGGCCACTTGTATTCGAAAGGAGTACCCAGGCCATGACCTATTGTCCAATGTCCATGCATTGTCGTAAAAAAATAATCCCAAATAGGTTCTCGGCCGGAAAGCTTCCGGTAGGCTATTTCAAATAATATCTTATCCCACCACAGATAGCCCGCGAGCATTACGCACAGTAAACCTGAAACCAATACAGCCCAAGCACGGAGGGAGTTATTCAAAGCTACCACCAGCAAGGAGGCGGCCGCCAGTCCGAACCAGGCTCCCCGAGTGTAAGTAAGAAGCACATATAAAGAGAGAACAAAAAAGCACGCCATCCATAATACAAACTTTAAAGAGGTCGTGGAGCGCTCCAAGGCGAAGCTAAGAGCCCAACAAGCTACCGCGCCATGAAATATACCAGCAGCGACAGGCCAACCGAAATCTGCAAGTCCCCCAAACCCCAACGCATGTATACGATATGCTCGATATGCCAACGAGTGCCCAACAACACCATACTGATAAACCAAACTTATCAAAGCGCTAAAGGCAATAATCGCCACTGATGAAAGAAGCGCAAATCGTAGGTATTTTGGACGATACTCAATAAGCCCCCAAATGGAGACCAAGTATAAGGCAATAAATAAACCACGTTTCGCTAAAGACATTGCACCTGTATCGCCTCCGCTCGCCCAAACTGTACTCAACCCTCCCCAAAGGAGAAATAGCCCCCAGGGAAGGTAGACTTTACCGGAGAAAATAAAAAATCGAAACTTAAACAAATTATATATAAAAAGAACCAATCCCGGCAACAGCAGCCAAATATAGACTTGAGAGTTCCGAGCACTACCTGAAGTAATCCAGACCTTCCCCGTAATCTGAATAAAAACACCGATTGCCATAATTAAAAAAAGCAGGCCTATCCAATCCCGGCCACTACGAGAAAACATGCGATTGCTGACAAGATCACTCATATTAGCACAACTCCAACGCAACGTGTTCAATATGCGTTTTTGTTTACAAAGCCCTTAAACACAGTCAATGATATAATTTTTAGGTCAAGCCAAAGCGACCAGTTATCAATATACCAAAGATCATACTCAACTCGCTTCTGCATTTTTTCAAGCGTATCAGTCTCCCCTCGATAACCACTAACCTGGGCCCAGCCTGTAATTCCTGGCTTGACTTTATGGCGCTGCATATAGGACTCAACTAATTCCTTGTAGTACTCATTATGCGATAATGCATGAGGCCGCGGACCAACGATTGACATCCGGCCTTGAAGAACATTGAAAAACTGGGGTAGTTCATCGAGACTAGTTTTGCGCAAAAATGCACCAACCTTAGTTATACGATCATCTCGGCGTGTAGCTTGGGTAACCGCTGCACCTGATTCACTATGAACAACCATGCTTCTAAACTTGTAAACTTTGAAACGCTTACCGTTAATGCCTGTACGATATTGTTTGAATAGCACCGGACCTTTTGAGGTCAAACGCACCGCCAACGCAATGGCGAGACACACCGGAAGAATTAATATAGATATGAGCATGCCAAGAAAAACGTCTTCAGCACGCTTTAAAAAACGAGCAGCGCCATCCATTGGACTGCAACTAAGATCAAGAGAGTAAACCCCGGCAATATGGCTCACCTTGTGATTAAGGAGACGGATATCATCCCACTCCGGAATAAACCTTATGGCAACAGTATGATGACGTAATTCGTACATTACCGTACGCACTGTCCCCCCTTCACTCAGGGGCAAGCACAACCAAACCTCGTGTACGCCAAGTTCACTCACCCGCTCAAGTATTTTTTTTGCCCATTTTGCATCATTATCGAAAGGAATACGTTCCAGCACCTTAAAACCATACTCCTCCAGCGAAGATCCTTGACTAAGTTGGCTAGCTGATGACCCTCCGGTATCTACCAGCACAACAGTTTTCAAATTCAGCCCCGAAGCTCGAACTCTTTTCAGAATGATAAATGCTGCTATGCGGAGCAGCAGACTTAGCGCCCCGCCAGTCAAAAGCATTGTGCTAAACCAAATACGAGAGTAGTTTTCGGAGACCTTCAGAAAAAAACTCAGAGACAACAAAATACCAGCTGCCGCAAGCCATCCTATCAACAGAACGCTAAACTGACGAACAAACGCATATCCTCGCTGAGACCCGTACACGCCACCCACGCCCAAACACGCCACAACCACAACTGCTGAAATTGTTGTAGCAGTATTGTACCGACCGTTCATTTCAAAAATATCGAAACGATAAAAATGGGCGAGCAATCCGGCCAAGATCACAATAAAGAAATCCAATAAGGCGACGAAAAGTGGTACCGGATAGCGCTCGGCAAATGTTGGCTGATAACGAGGGATGGCTTGCATAATCCTTACTTAAACTCCGGCAGATCTTATTGAGAAGGCTAAGTTTCTACCCACACAGAAAACCTCACGAACAAGGCTAAACTGTCTCCATTAGATCCAAATTTATCACGAAACCACTGACCACGAAAAGTTTTCCGAAAAAGACTCTGGGACCTCAAACCAACTCCCCATAAGGAGATGCGCTTGAGAGCTATTCCACTGGCTTCCGAGGTGGCCACGTAGCGTTCCGGGTTGGCATGCACAAAGTCCATATAGTTTGGGCCCTATGTGAACGCGCTACCCGCAGATCATTTCAAGGAGGGCAACCCTTTAGCGAGGGTACCAATCGTTAAGAAGTCGTTCGTAATCACTTAAAATACGCTGCCATGTAAATGCGGCTTTGTACCGGCTGGAGCTAGTAGCTTTCATGCCGTTGACAGCCATTTGATCTTCGAGCATGCGATCAAACAATTCTGAGCAATGCGCTTGATCTTTGAAATATAGAGCAGCATCTCCAGCAACCCAGCGATTGAATTGATTATCATGCGCAATTACGGCGCATCCGGCACCTAGAGCCTCCACCAATGAAGGATTCGTCCCCCCCACACGATGCCCATGAAGATAAAATCTACTGTAAAAACGTAGAGCTTGCACCTTCGGTACTGAATAGATAGCACCTGGAAATATGATTTCCTCACTAGCCGCTGCCATCACCTGACGATGGTACGAGTTTTGCTTAGAAAAATTCCCGAGTACCACAAGTGTATGATTACGCTTTTTCGAACTGAATGCCGCTACCATCTCTAAGAAAGAATTTTCAGGTTCCGGTCGGGCGATGATGATTGAAAACTCCCCCGCCCGAACATTAAATTCTCCTAGTAGCGACTCATCCGCATCTAAAACCTCATCCCCACCATACGGGATCATTGAAATCTTAGACTCACGAACCCTGGTTGATAGATGTTTTTTGATTTTCGGATGATCTGCAATCAAATGATTACCAACCCAGCAGCCAAATCTTTCATTGATCCAAAACCAAGTTTTAGCCGCCAACCCCCATTTGTCTCGACGCCATTCAATGCCATCCATATTGAAGATGTTTTTTTGCCCTTTTAACTTTTGTAGGGTATTAAAAATGGCAGTATTATAGCCCAAAGTCAGAAATAAACCCTTTTGACTCAGCGCATGAATTGTTGCACGCCAATCAAAGATAATCGTTCCTAAGGCTCCGGTGCGCTGAACTGGGATGTGAATACGATGAACACCTTGCCAGTTGCTTTCCCAAATCTGAGTGCCTTCCGTTTCTTGGCAATACACACTTACAGACCAGCCTAACTCTATAAGGTATAGTGCTAGCTTTTCAGCAAAAGTTTCGAACCCACCATGCTGAGCAGGAACGCCTCTAGTCCCCAATATGTAAAGCTTTTTCTTTGCCGACATCTTCAATACGCAACCTGTTAAGTATAGTTTGGCTTTTCAAGGCTTTGTTTGATCCCACAAGCCTGGAAGCGCAAGCGTGACGAAATTATGAATCTTCCGACAACTCCTAGTATGAGTAGCGGAACCCCAAAATAGAGGTAAGGTGATACAAAACCCGCAGCCGCTACTCCGCTTGTCGTAACCGAAAAAATTAGCAGCAAAATAAAAGATAAACCACCACGCCCCACCAACAATGGCCAAACGATATAGAAAAAAGCAACTAAGCATCCTGTTATTGCAGGATAGAGCACTGCCCCTAACATCCCAAAATCTACGAACCCTGCGCCGACATAAGACGGTGTAATACCCCCGCCAGGGAAATCATAACCAAGAGCCTCTTTCAAGTGCGCGCCAAGATTTACATCTGGCCCTGGGACGATGACGGCAAGTTCCATTAATATGCCACCACCGCTTAAAAAATCTTTATATTGTGTAAGAATTACGTCTAGGTTCCAAACTGTAACAAACGAGCGCCAAAAAAAAGACGCCGCAAAGCGTTCAAATACATCCCCCCCGCCTTTACGCAAGACGCCTAGTAGCACAAAACAGCTAAGAACTACAACAGCCAATATAGCAGATTTAAGTACGGGTATTTTTCCAAATTTAGTATATAGCTTGGCGATACCACAGATTACAACAAGGAATGCTATCCCTGATCGGAATCCGAATGAAATCATACAGGCCGCCGAAACGAAAAATACAAACACTTTTATTAGAAAATGCCTATCTTGACGAATGCTACTCCATGCAGCCCCTATGAGAAGAAACAGCTGAGCTGGGATTACGAAAATTCCATTTCCGCTCATCGCGGCAACTCGCTCATCTTCGAAGCCACCGTCGGCTGCAAGGCTCAGCAATGCACTAAATCCACTGCGAACCGCCACCACCACTGTCAATAGGACTCCCACAGCCCAAAGTATATCCGCGAATCTATTGGCACGAGCATCCAATCGGAAGGTGAAACGTTGGTATGAAGTGCTCGAAAATCTAAGCCTTACCGCACTACCTAGAACAAGATAAGTTACCGCTGCAGAGAATACAGTTATCACATATGATAAGAGAACCAAGATCAAAGTTAGATTTTCAATATGGTAGGCAGGGTATATATTAAAGTAATAGACAAAAACACCCAGCGATAAAAAAAATAAATGATAGTCCAACATAAATACAATTGGATTACCAAAATCGAAGAACCCCCATAATTTAGCATGAAACACAAGCGCAACAGAAAATAAAAAAAGTATCAAAGTCATGCTAAGTGCTCATCCATTTTTGCCTGCACTATATCGTCAGCGCTCATATTTTTTGGACGCCGAAACGCGCCAATAAGTCAGACATTGGCATGTCTCCAACTTTTGCCTTGACCACATGAGACTCGGGCACACAAGAGTAGCACTTCACTTCTGGGAGCATGCTGGAGATATTTACCAATGCAGAACTAAAAAACCCCCATACACTACCGACCCCAATGCTAGCGGCAACCTCCTCTGCTGTAAGCAATTTTAGCTCATCTGACAGCATCTCAAAATTTGGCGGCAAATCGTCAAACGATTTCCCTCTGGTCCAATAGCTATGATGCGGCTTAAAGTAAACTTTTTCGATATCTCTCATCTGAGAATACAATTTTTCGCGAACCACCTCAGCTTCATCCTTTGAATAAATTGCTTCGATATCCTGATCTACAAAGAGCGCTATTGAGGGCTCCAAATGCTTTGACCTAACGATGGAAAATTCAAATTTTGTGATACGCCCATGCATTTCCGGCATGAAAATAAGGTCAGGATGCCGCACAAAGGTCTCACGAATAATCCGCTGCTCACACCCGGACAGATAACCTTTTGTGCGGCGAAATCGATAGCAAAGTAGAGCCGCAATCATAGACTTTCTACTAGTTTGCCGCGCAACAATACCAGTCACATCCACGCGAATATAATTCATCAAACCGTCTTCGTAAATAAAAATATCACGAACCTTAGATGAATAAAAAAAATAGTTAGCCAGAAGCTGTTGAGGGTGCGGCAAGAGCACACTTATATCGCGACCCAACAACATCAAAATACGAAACCAAAAAAATTTTGCAACCAAACTTAATCTTGCGACATACCTAAAACTGAAAAATGACTCATAGAAAGGGACGATTATGTACCCCCGAGCCGATAGTACAGGAGTAATATTCTCCAAGATCTTCAAGTGCAGCTTTGTGTATCCAAATACTAATAGGTATTTTCTTTTCATTGATTGAGCACTTAACCTAAAACCCACGTAAAACAATCATACATCTCGTGCGCACCCTACTATACTAGCACACATCGTAAAATCAACATGCGTATCGATATCAATGGATCTTTCAGTTGGCATGACATACGCATTGACCCTATTTGTATATAAGAGCTTGGTTGTTACTACGTGATATTCAGGTACTATATAAATAGCTCCATTCAATCGATACGTCCTAGGGAGGTCCTGACTTCTCGCGGGAGTCAGAAAGTCTACCCCTTTAAACTCGCCATCTTCAGCTATACTGCCACACCATTGAATTGGATGATCTACCTCGCATACGGAGACTACAGTTTCGTCTGCGCGCTGCAAAAACTTTTTGTAGGCTTGCTCAATATCATAGCTAGCTCGGAGTGGAGATGTAGGTTGTAATAGAATAATATCGGAATAAAGAAAACCCTGCGCTCGTTCGCGCAGAATCACATCGAGAAGTACATCAACTGTCTTTGCATTGTCGTCTGCCAGACTAGGATCTCTAAGCATAGTATTCGCCCCAAATAACTCAGCGGCGGCGAGAATTTCCTCATCGTCGCTGCTTACTACTACTTTGTCAGCTATGCCAGAGGCCAGCGCTGCTTCTATAGTCCAGGCGATCAAAGGTTTGTTCCCGAGCGGCAGAATATTTTTCCGCGGTAAGCGTTTGCTACCACCTCGAGCGGGAATAACCACTAAAACCTTCCGCCCCTCACCCATTAAACACGCCTCCCACTTCAGCCTGTGCTCGATGGAAATCTTCGATCCTACCGATATCTAACCAATACTCATGTATTGGAAACATATTCACAACTTTGCCACCCGACATTGCTTCTTCTAAAATAGTCGGCATGTCGATTTTAGCATCCCCCCTAACGCTCTTTACTAACTCTGGCGAAAGCAGATAGATACCTGCATTGATGAAGAATTTCTGTATTGGCTTTTCCACCATCGAAAGTATTTTATGCCCTTCGCTCTGAACAACACCATAAGGCACCTGATATTCATACTCACGTACACACATAGTAGCCAATCCGTCATGAGCCTCATGAAAACTTAAAAGATTTTGGAAGTCTAAGTTCGTGAGTAGGTCACCATTCATCATAAATAAAGGCTCATTAATTTCTTCGTGCGGTAGCAACCCTAACGCCCCACCGGTACCAAGCGGTTCGCTTTCATGCACATAACGGATACTTACACCCCAATCAGAACCATCACCGAAGTAATTCCGGATCATTTCTGGCATGTAATGAGTTGAGATAAAGAATCGATGAAAGCCCGCATTGATGAACCCCTGCATTATGAGTTCGAGAATTGGCTTCTCGCCCACTTTCAAAAGTGGTTTAGGACATGTCTGAGTCAAAGGGTGCAAGCGTGTGCCAAACCCGCCTGCCATCAGGAAAACCGGGTTATTACGCAGACGTTTATTTAGAAGCCCGTGAAGCGTTTCAAGACCTACAACTTTATAATCGCTGTCGACTACCGGTAACTGCAAAACTTGAAATCTTTCCATTACAGAAAGCATCCTCTCACGACTCCATCCGCGGTGGGCTACCTGCGGCGTTGCGTGCATCGCATCCTTCACAGGAGTCGACAGAGGAAGATGGCGCAGCAGCGCCCGTCGTACATCACCATCGGTTAAGGTACCAAGCATCCGCTGCTCCTCGTCCGTGACAATCACGATTCTCAGTGCTTCGCGGTCGAGGACCGCTATGGCATCTTCCAAAGCGACATCGGGGCGCAGTAGCACTGATTGCCATTGTTTCATTTTTGCTATCCCTTACTAAACTAGAGTGACGCCGGCTTCAAACGCGGCATAGCCCCAAGCAGAACCTGATGGGCTGAAAGATTGCGGACGAGCGTAGCGCCCGCCCCCACGACCGAGTCACGGCCAATCCTTAAGCCTTGAATAATGTTCGCACCACAAGCGATAAACGCCCCAGACTCTACATGCACAGAGCCGCACAGGGTAGCGCCAGGTGCGATATGTATATGTGACTCAAGAATGCAATCGTGGTCGATGGCAGAACGAGTGTTGATGATGCAGTTGGCACCGACCACGACGTCGGCCTGTATGACCACACCAGCCATGACTTGCACTCCGTCACCGAGGCTGGCCGAGGGATCGACCCAGGCCGTTGGATGAACTAAAACGGGAAAGCGAAAACCTGCTGCGTGATACTTCTCATAGACCTTTTGCCGGACGTTGCCATGAACCAGTTGGCCGATACCATTGATCAGACCTACCTCATTACCTGTCTTGGACGTCAACGCCTCGTCGCCTCCCAGTACCGGCAGGCCTCTCCATTCCTGGCATCCTCGCTCAGCCAACTGGGGGTCGCACACTCCGACAATCTCCCAGCCCGAAGCGCGGGCAAGCGCGAGCAGGACCTTTGCATGTCCTCCCGCGCCCAGCATGATCAATGGCAGCGTGCTGCTCATGCGTCGATCGTCTCGCCTGGCAAATAATCACGGGAAGCAGCCTGACCGACCAGCTCCCAGAGCATAGCGGGGGGCAACCCCCTGCCGCAGCGCGCCGTGCTGAGATCAGAGCGTTGCAGAACCTGGCCTGCCGAGATAGCGTTAGTTACCACCACCTGCTGCCGAGCCGCTCTGCGGGTATCCCATTCACTTGGCTGAGGCGCTTTCCCGCCATCGCCAAGGGCCAACTGCAACGCTCGGATATCGGCAACCATACCTTTGAGCTCGTCTGGCTCTAGCGACGCCTTATGGTCAGGGCCTGGAAGGTTGCGGTCGAGGGTAAAGTGCTTCTCGATCACCCGAGCGCCGCGCGCCACTGCAGCTACTGGTATCAAGCTACCTTCAGTATGATCGGAGTAGCCAACTGTCAGACCAAAGGCCTCAGCCAACGTATCCATTGCCCGCAGATTCACTTCAGCCGCCGGGGTCGGATATTGCGAGGTGCAATGCAGCAACGTGACATGCCCTTGTAGCGCCTGACGATGCTCGGGCTTGCTCCAGCACTGCCACACTTCATCGAGCGACGAAGGCTCCTGGTCACAGTTGAGCGCATGGGCAACCACGGCAAGCGCCGTTTCAACCTCGGAAAGTGTCGCCATCCCGGTGGACAGGATCAAAGGCTTTCGGCTACGGGCGAACGCCCAAAGCAGCGGGGCATTGGTCAGTTCGCCAGAGGGCACCTTGAACGTTGGCACCCCAAGTTCAACGAGAAACGCCAGACTCTCGCTATCGAACGCCGTGGAAAGAAACTCGATGCCCTGTTTCCTGGCATGCACCTGCAACTCGGCGTGCCATTCCCGGGGCAACTCCAACTTCTTGAGCATCGCCAGCTGGCTTTCTTGAGCGTCGGTGCTCTTTTTTTGATACGCCGCTTTCGGCGCGCTTGCCGAAGCAAGCTTTTCCGCGCTGAACGTCTGGAATTTAACGGCATCCGCTCCGGCTGCCGCTGCGGCATCCACCAATGCAAAGGCCAGCTCTCGCTGACCGTTATGGTTAACGCCCGCCTCGGCGATGATGTATACGTTGTCGCGGTTCGATGTCTGCATGGAGTTACACCACCAAATCATGGAAATGCTTAGGCGTAGCCACACTAAGCTGTTCTAGTTCTGTAACAATGGCACTCGCGGCATCCCCCTGACCATAGGGATTATCGACGTTACTGCACGCGGTGCGGAAATCGGCCCCGAGAGCCTTGCGTAGTGCCTGCTCGATGCCTGTACGCGTCGCATCGCAATGTACGACTGAAGCTGCAGCGAGACGTCCCTGCTGGCGCAAGCCGATATTGACCGTCGGCACGCCAAAAGCCGGGACTTCGATGATACCGCTAGAAGAATTGCCCACCACTGCGTCTGCCAGTGCCACGGCGCTCAGATAACGCTTGAAACCAAGGGAAGGAATGGCGAGTACACGATCAGCATTACGCTGAGCGTAGCTCTCCAACAAAGGAATGATCGCCCGTCCGCCATTGTCGGCGTTCGGGTACGTCAGAATGATCTGGTGATCCTGGAACTGATCAAGCGCCTCAAGCAGAGCATTGAAGCTGTCCTGGGGGCTTTCCTCGAGGAGTGTGACTGGATGGTAAGTCACCAGCAGATAGGGCTTCTTCAACTCAAAGCCTAGACTCGCCGACAGCTCAGCCAACCCCATACGCTCGGATCGCATCAGGTGATCGAGGCCAATGGCACCCACATTGAACACTCGCTCCGGCGACTCGCCCATCTGGATGACGCGACGGCGATAGGGTTCAGCAGCGACGAAGTGCAGATCCGCCATCTTGGTGATCGCGTGGCGGATGGCATCATCATAAGCACCTTCGGTTATTTCCCCGCCGTGCAGGTGGGCCACCGGGATGCGCATGATCAAAGCAGCCTGGACGACCGCCAGCGCTTCAAAACGATCGCCCAGGACGACCAATACATCAGGCCGAAGCCGATCGAGTGCATCGGCGAAACCTATGGTACCAAGGCCCATTGACTTGACCACGCCGACGTCGGTGTCGGAAGACAACAGCATCTCGACCTTGGCATCAAGGGTGAAACCGTCCTGCTCGATTTGTTGCCATGTGGAGCCGAACTCCGGCGAGAAATGCATCGCCCCGGCAATAACTTGCAACTGCAGGGTTGGGCTGGCCTGGATGTCTTTCATCAACCAATACAGCAGCCCATATTCAGCCCTGGTGCCGGTAAAAACGGCGACCTTGCGTTTCATGCGTGGAACTCCGGCAACACGCTGCTTGGCAGGTTGACGATCCGCGCAGCCAGCCACTCGGCGTTGGTCAGATCACCCTTGATGGCATTCTCGTACATCGGCAGGTGGTTCATGAGTTGCCAGATCGGCCGAGTCATCACGCCATTGTCATTGGTAGCCTTCAACAACGCCTGGCGTTGTTCAAGGCCTTCACAGATAACGGCATTGAGCCAGTAGTTGGAACGGCAGCCCTCTGGTTCTTTTACGAACTGCAAGGAACCACCTGCCAACTGCGCATCATAACGTTGCGCAAGTTCGCGCTTGGCCTCGATGAACTTGTCCAATTGCTCCAACTGGGCGCAACCCAGAGCCGCGTTCAGGTTCGGCAGACGGTAGTTGTACCCCACCTCGTCGTGTACGTACTCGTAGGGGTGGGGCTTTTTGGCTGTGGTAGTCAAATGCTTGGCATGCTGACCCAGCGCCTCCCCGGCGAGGATCATGCCACCACCACCGGTAGTCATGATTTTGTTGCCATTGAAACTGAGGATACCCACCGCACCAAACGTGCCAGTGTGTTGCCCCTTGTAGAGGCTTCCCAGGGACTCCGCTGCGTCTTCGACCAAGGCGATGTTCCAGCGCTGGCAAACGGCAACCAACTCATCCAGCGCTGCCGGATGGCCAAACGTATGCATAGGCACGCTAGCGCGGATGACCTTTTGGCTAAGACGCGTCCGACACAGGCCGTCGTCGTCCAGGAATGCGTGCTCCTGCAACCAGGTATCCATCGCCGCAGGGCACAAACCGAGCGTCTGGCGGTCGACGTCGATGAACAGAGGTTCGGCACTGCAATAGGCAATGGCGTTGCAAGTGGCAATAAACGTGAGCGGTTGCGTGATCACCAGGTCGCCCTGCCCGACACCGACCAACTTCAATGCGATATGCAACGCCGCGGTACCGTTCACGGTCGCCACGGCTCGAGGGCTGCCGGTATAACTGGCCATGTCCCGTTCGAAACGGTCAACGAACGCACCCACACTGGACACGAATGTTGACTCGATGGTATCGACCACATAGTCGCGTTCATGGCCGAGGAACACTGGAGCGTGCAACGGGATGAACTCTTGGGTGCGGTATTGCTCGCGAATAAAGCTGATCAAAGTGTCGAACATGGGAGGCCTCAAACGTTATAGATATCAGCTTTGTACTTGGCCAGGTTTTCCGGGCGGGTGAACCAGTCGATAGTGGCCTGCAAGCCCTCACGAATCGAATATTGCGGCTTGAAGCCAGTCAGACCGTTGATTTTGGTGTTGTCACACCACAGGCGGAACACCTCAGATTTCTCAGGGCGCAGCCGCTGGTCGTCTGTAAGAAACTCGACATCGCTCCCCATCAATTCCTTGATCAGATTGAGCGTGTCGCCGACAGTGATCTCGAAGTTCGAGCCGATGTTGACAGTGTCGCCGATCGCTTTATCGCAGCGTGCCAGCTCAAGGAAACCTCGGCAGGTATCCGCAACATAATTGAAATCCCTGGTCGGCGTCACATCGCCCAATTTGATCTGCTTTTTGCCACTGGCAATCTGGCTAATGATGGTCGGAATGACTGCACGCGCCGACTGGCGCGGACCGTAGGTATTGAACGGTCGTGCGATGGTCAACGGCAGGTCGAACGCATTGAAGAAGCTCATCGCCATTGCATCGGCACCGATCTTCGATGCGCTGTACGGCGACTGCGGCTGAAGGGGGTGTTTTTCATCGATGGGCACATACTGCGCCGTACCATAGACTTCGCTGGTAGAGGTGTGAATGACCCGTTGCACACCGTTTTCCAGTGCGGCCTGGCAGATATTCAACGTACCCTTCACGTTGGTATCGACGTAGCTATCCGGCGCGACGTATGAGTAAGGGATAGCAATGAGCGCGGCAAGGTGGAACACCACATCCACATCCTTGGTGATGTGCTTGCAGTAGTGGGGGTCACGCACGTCTCCATTCAGTACCTCAATGTCCGCGAGGCAATCGACATCCTCGAGCCAGCCCCAGTAGTTAAAGGAGTTGTACTGCGACAGTGCCTTAACCTGGTAGCCTTCGCGAACCAGCAATTCCGTCAGGTGAGAGCCGATAAAACCATCTGCACCTGTGACAAGAGCTTTTTTCATCATTCCACTCGCTTGTGTCTTTTATAAAACAAATATTCCGGCGGGCTGAGCAGCGCATAGGCCAGAGCCTTCCAGACCGTGCTCAACCCAAATCCGACCACCAAACCGGCAAGCACCGCACCTCCCGCCGATTGCCCCGATAATCCAAACACCACCATCACAAAGGCCGCACAACCAGCAATATGACTCATGATGATGTGTTTGTCCCTGCCTTGGGCGTACAAACCGAACTGAGGGATCATCCCCAAGCTGAAGATGGTCGTTGCCAGCAGCACCCAGGGGAACATCCACGCCTGCGCCATATAGATGGGTTTATCTAGCATTTCTATGACGTAGGGAACCAGAAGGACCGCGATTATGCTAAAGACGATGCAAATCAGTACACACTGCTGAGTCAACCGACGCATGCAAGAACGGAAGTCCGTTACCTGACCGCTATTGTGCGCTGCAATCAATGTTGGGTAGATATAAACGAACACCCCTGCATCTAGGAAGGATATCAAGGCATTCGAAATACTCATGAAAAGTACATAGGCTCCGAGCACTTCCAATCCGGCCAAATGCTCCAACCAGTACCTATCTAAGGTAAAGATCCCTCGAGTAGCAAGAGTGGACAAGAGAAAAGGGACCGCAACCCAAATTCCCATCTTAATCCAGCGCCAGTCCAGCGCCCTCTGCCAACCGGATGAGTTCAAACGCATCAGGTATAAAAATGAAACCATGCACGCAGACAATCCGCCCACCGTCCAGCAGAGCAGTACGAACTGCAGATTCTGGGCTTGCGTATCGATAAACATCACTGCAACAGCGACAATCGCCCAAGCACCGGCACGCAGGAACAGCACTACGCTGGCAACAAGCTGCGCCGACAGGGCTACTAATACTCTGTTTAACTCTTGGGCCAAATGTTCCAGCACTAGCAAAACAAAAAACCAGCCCATCAGACCGAGCGGCAATATGCCTCTAAAGAACAAAAGGCTGAGCAGCGGCAGAAACACAACATAGAGAATCGCACAAAGCACTACTTGGCTTTTGAGGATATCCCCCCAATCGCCTCCTTTCCGCTTTATGATCTCTCGAGTGGTAAACGTGTAAAAATCTAGCCCCACGAGGTAAAGCGCGTAACTGATACTCGCCACGACTAGACCATAAAGCCCTAAATCCGCAGGTTCCAAAAATTTCGCAAGGAAAAGCACCAGCAGAAACTTGCTGGTTAGAGTCATACCTCGCAACCCGACGTTGGTCAGCCGATGCACGATAGGCCGACTGAAAAGCTGTGAGATAGCGTCCACTTTGCGTCCGCCTAGCATCACGATTGCGAGTATGCGAAGGATAACGCAGAAAATTTCACATCAATCATATTCATCCCAAAATCAAGCGTTCGATTCCTCTTGAAACCTCGTCAGCGACAATTGGAATCAAAAACTAAAAATAGTGTTCAAAATCAAATTCTAGATATCCCGAGACCAGCATACTGTCCTCATTAGCAACATCCGCAAGCAAAATCTTGAAAATCAGACCATGAACCATTAGTTGAAAAATACCTTTCTCATACGGTCAAAAACGCTACATTCCGAAACACATAGAAATCTCATGCCCGAAACAAACAGATTCACTCTCACTGAGCACTTTCAGCTCAGAAAACATCGGAGGTGGCCATGACTCACTCTGTCTCGCGCCCGCCGCGCCAATTCAAGGCTGAGCAAGGGTCTAAAATGCTTCGTCCAGCGCGAACATATCCCAAAGTTTTGGGCATTCGCACTGGACTCCACCAACAAGTAAGAGGTATTAGCCTTCTCGCTTCCTGCGCACATCAACCTGAGTCATGAGGTGACGCACAAATGCAAGCAGTAGGCCTAATACAACGCCTGCCATGATTCCTAAAGCAACAATTACAGATTTCTTCGGACTAATTGGCTTATCCGGCGACTCAAGCGCACCATCCTGTCGGTAGACCTGAATCACACCACTGTCAATTTGCAACGTGCGATAAAAGGCTAGCGCTTCTTGTCGCTGGCGCAGATTGGCTACAAACGGATCGTCCGACGAACGAGCACGCAAGTTTTCAATTTCTGCCTCAAGTGCTTTGCTGCCTCGCATATATGTTAGAGTCCCCTCCATCCCGGCTGCTACCTCTGCGGAAATGATCGGAGGTTTTTCAAGACCAATCGATTTCGCCACCCGCAAGGCTTCTGTCAAGCGAGCTATTCTGTCTTCACGCTGCTTACGCGTACTCTCACGGGCTGCATTGATCTGCTGCTCAAGGTTATTCGCCTTGACCGTAGCATCTGCCTTCACATCTTTGACAATATCGCCAACCCCACGGCGACCCGCCATTTCAACATATCGGGTAGCCCACTCAGCCGCCACTTCGGGATTAGGCAATTTCACCTTGATAAAGTAACGAGTCGGCGCATCTTTCGAAGCAACACCTAAAGACAATACTTCTTGGAACTCGCTATACAACGCGTCTTGCGACCCACTACGTTCATCCGCTGAGAGGCTAGGCAAGTAATAGCTGCGGAAAAATTCTCGGCGCAATGACTCTGACTGCAAATTGCGCAGATAAGCACCATACACATCGCTGACCGACATCATTGCTAGGCCGGTCTGCCCGCCGCGGCCAAAGTTCAGCTGCGAAATATCATTCTGTGTCGGCGGCTGGACAAAAAGTTTAGCCTCATAGATTGGTGTCTTCAGGAAAGCGTAGGCCACTGCCCCCGCCGTCACGATGGCCGCCGTGACCACCGCCAGCACCTTGTGCTTCCAAATCCCCGCAATCAGCTCAAACAGATCAATCTCGTCATCACCGCTCAGGCGCTCACGTTCACTGCGCATTTGTTCTATTTTTCCTTAGATCCGTCTGTCTGCAAGGTTTCTGGAAAATGGCACGCCATAACCCCCAATCCCTTCCGCCACCCGCCACACTCGACGCAGTGGTGGTCCGGCTGGGCGCTCGCTGCCTGCCATCTTAATCATTAATCAGTAATAGAGGAAACCGGAGCGCAGAAGTTCCTCATTTTCCGACAGGCAAGACCCCTTCCGCCAAACGGCTGCTAAGGCACAGCAACCTCCAACTCAACCCCCATCATCCGATAACGCTCCCGCAAAACCCCCGCTAAAACCCGCTTCGCCCCCTCCTCCCCATGCACCAAAACCACCCTGCCCGCCGGCCTCCCCCGTCCCATCGCAAACCCCACCAACCCCGCCTGATCCGCGTGCCCCGAGTACCCCGCCAAGCTCATCACCTTGGCCCTCACCTCATACCGCTCCCCATCCAGGTCCACCGCCACAAACCCCTGCACCCCTTCACACGCCTGTATCACCGCTCCAGGCGTCCCTTTAGCCTGATACCCCACGAACATCACTTCATGCCGCCCATCCCCCAACATGGCCTTCAGGTAGTTCACGATCCGTCCACCCGAGCACATGCCATTACCGGCAATGACGATCGCCGGCCGCCCGGTGCTCTTGAGGTAATTCACCACCTGCTGATGCCTGGCATGGGTATCGACAGTCACCAACTGATCGAACGCCAGCGGATTGCGGCCCTCGTCGAGTTTATCCCGGGCCTCGGTGCGCCAGTATTGATGCAAGTCCTTGTAGGCCCTGGTAATGCGCTGTGCGAGCGGGGAATCGAGAATCACCGGCAACTGGGACCAATCCAGCGGATCGTCGCCAGAAGCGGCGCCCTTGGCCCCTAGCAGCGCCTTGCGGTGCAGGATGTCTTCCAGCTCGTAGAGCAGCTCTTGGGTGCGCCCCAGGCTAAAGGCTGGAATGAGTATCGTGCCTCGATCCGCCAGCGCGCGGTCGATCGCCTGCTCCAGTTGCTGTTGACGCTGGCTGCGGTCGGGATGCAGGCGGTCACCATAGGTACTCTCCAGCACCAGCACATCGGCTCGCTCTGGCGGCTCTACTGGACGCAGCAAGGGGTTGCACGGCGCACCCAGGTCGCCCGAGAAGACATAGCGGGTATTTTCAGCACCCAGGTCCATATCGCACTCGACATAGGCCGAACCCAGCAGGTGCCCGGCGCGCTGCAGACGGATACGGCAACCCAGGCCCTCGCGCTGCACGACGTCGTGCCATTGGCCGAACGGCAGCGGGACGATGCGTTCTTGCAGGAATTCAAGATAACGCGCGACATGGGCCGGTTCGCGGCTGATGCCGAGCTTGTAGGCATCCTCCAGCACCAGCGGCAGGAGTTTGGCTGAGGGTTCGCTGCAGTAGATGGGGCCACGGAAGCCCGCTGCGAACAGCGCCGGAATGCGCCCAATGTGATCGAGGTGGACGTGGGTGACGATCAGCGCTTGCACGCCCTGGATATCGAAGCCGAGCTCGCCGGACTCATCGCCCTGCTCGAGGCCGCAGTCGATCAGTAGGCTGGTTGCTGCATCGAGGTGCAGTTGATGGCAGGAGCCGGTGACGTCACGAACACCACCGTGATGGCTAAGGGAGGGAAATTGCATGGCGCTGATCCTTGGCGATTGAGGAACGGGCAAGCATTACCCCACTCCTCGGCCTGTGAACCCAGCGCGCAAATCTCAACGGATTGTAGGAATCGACCTCAGCTGCTGGCCAGCGCTTCCTGCCGGGCGCTGCGGCGCAGTTTGCGCTTGCTGCGCATGAAGGCGTAGGTGCCCAGCAAGGGACCGATGGCGAGGCCAACGACAAGTGCCGCGAGGACCACAACGGCCACGGGGACTGCTGGCGCGGTCCAGCCGAACAGGACCAGGGCAACGCTCTGCTGGTTTTCCAGCACGAAGAACAGCACCACAGCCGCCAACAGCTGCACGAACAACGCCGCCAAGGCGCGCTTGAGGTTACGCATGTTTCTGCTCCTTTGCCCGGTCAGTGTGCGTGGTCGGCTTCGTCTTCGTTGACGCGATCACGCAGCTCCTTGCCTGGTTTGAAATGCGGGACGAATTTGCCCTCGAGGCTGACCGACTGGCCGGTCTTGGGATTGCGGCCTACCCGGGGGGCGCGATAGTGCAGGGAAAAGCTGCCGAAACCGCGGATTTCGATGCGGTCGCCGGTTGCCAGGCACTGTGACATCTGCTCAAGCATGGTCTTGATGGCCAACTCCACATCCTTCGAGGAGAGCAGGCCCTGCTGGGTGACAATACGTTCGATCAGCTCCGACTTCGTCATGTTTTTCCCTTCGTTATCAAGCAGCTAGATCATTGCTTAATCAGGTTGTAGCACGCTCGGCGGGATTTGAACAGGGTGGATCTTGACTTAATAAAAAAATTCAAGAACGAGACGTTCACGGCTGGGTATGCACAGGCTGCCGACGCGGTTTTTCCAGATCACCACCCGGGTTAACACAATTAAGGATCCGTGGAGAGGGATGCGGAATTGCCATGCAATCAATTTGACATCATTCACTAACTTAGGAAAAATGTATCTAGCTGTTACAACAATGAAATATTCCTATGTTAGAGCGCTCTGGCTCGATCAATGCCTCCGATCTTGCCAATTGCCGTGCGCTCCGAGTACGTGCCCATCCCATGCTGACTTCGATGTTCCTCGCTGAGGATCTTTCTGCCACTGAGCAGCAAGAGCTAAACCGCTTCATCGATCACCCCGAAACCCTCGCCCTCCTCAACCCACGCAGCGACGAAACCCAGGTCCGGGTAGGTGACCAGGACACGCTGGTGTTCAAGGTGTTCAACATCCGTCGCTTCAAACAGCGCTGGCGGGCTCGCTGGAAACACGAATGCCCCGTGCATGGCCAGCGTCATGGCTGGGCTGAGCGCAGCAATGCCGAACGCTTCCAGGCGCTTGGGCTGCCCGGCCTGCCAACCCGCGCATACCTGGAGAACCGCACCCTTCTCGGGTGCAAGCAGCAGGTAGTGGCCTATCCCTACCTGAGCGGCCACCAGACCTTGCACGAGCGGCTACAGCACGATCCCTTCCAGGCACTGGACGCCGTCGAGCCGGTGCTGCTACGCCTGGCCCAGGCGGGGGTTTTCCATCTGGATCTCAATACCCGCAACCTCATGCTCGCTGCAGACGACCAGGTGCGGGTCATCGACTTCGAGTACATGGCCTGGGACCAGTCACGTAAAGGCGAAATCTACAGCTACTCCTTGGGTTATCTGTTCCAGAAATGGGCCAGGCAGTCCATCGAAAGCGATGCCTTCGACCAATGGGCCCATCACTTGATGGAGCGTAATGCCGAGAGCTTCGGCTCGACGGCGCACAAACTGCTGGCCGCTTACACACTGGGCAAGAAAGTCGAGTTGTCCCGCGCCAAACGTTATCGGATATTCAAATGAAGCTTTTCACGCAACTGCTGGCGCGCCTGCGCCTGGCACGCTGGCGCAAGAAACTAAAGGCTGACAGAGGCTTCAGCCTGCGCCTGCGCAACCCCACGCGCTTTCTCGAAGGCCTGGCTCGGGAGAATGTTCCCTACGTCGTGCTGCGCTGGTACGACGAAGTTCCCGAGGTACTGTCCGGCCAGTTGGCGGACGATATCGATATCCTGGTGCAGCACGGCTCCCTGCCGCGCATCGCTGCAGCCATGCCGTTCTTCAACTTCGGCCGCAAAGCCAACAAGGTCAAGTTCGACATCTATAGCGACTCCGGTCGCAGCGGCCTGTCCTACCGCCACATGCCCTATTACCCTCCAGTGCGGGCCCGTCATCTGCTGGACACCCGCGTGCACGACCCTCGCGGTTGGTACCGCATTGCACCCGCCGACTACATCCCAGCGCTGACCTATCACCTGACTTACCACAAGCGGCAGAACAGTGGTTTGCGCGTGCAGCCCGGTGATAGCGAGGCCAGTCGGCTGCCTGCCAAGAAGGATTACCGTCAACGCCTGTTGCTTGAAGCCGCTCGCGAAGGCGTGGCGATTCCGCCGATCGACAGCTTGGTGCAGGCCCATCTCTGGTTGCATGAACAGGGCTGGGCGATGCCCTTCGACTTGATCCGGCGCTGGCCCGACCAGGATGCCTGGCTGGCCCAACTGTTCGAATTGGAGGCCCAGCGCCTGCAGGCCAGCAGCGAACAGACACCTGACAACCTGTTCATGCTGGTAACGCGGCAGGAAACCGCTGATCAAGGGCATGAACAAGAGATCATCGACACGCTCAGCCGCCACGGAACCGTCGTGGCTCGCGAACAACTGTCTGGCGATCAGCGCCAACGCTTGCTGTGGTGGGCACGGGGCGGCAATTGGCTGGCCGCGAAGCAGTACGCCTTGAGCGCTCCGGCCACCGTCATCACTTGCCTGCTGCCGACAGGCACAGTTGCCGACATCAAGGTCGAGCTACGCAAGTCGTTATCGCAACGCCACGGCAAGCAGAACTGGCTGCACGGTACCGACGATCTCGACGAAACGCTGTACTACCAGCAATTGATGAGTGGCCACCACTACCGCCTTCCAACTTCAAGTGCAGGACATTGACATGAAACTGCTTATCGTCACTCGGCAGGAGCGTGCCCGGTCCTTCGACACACTGTTCGCCGGTTTGAAGACTCACTTCACCCAGGTCGATGTACATAAACTAAGCAAGGCCCAGGTTCACGATATCCGACCCTACCTGAAGAGCACCGATTTCAGCGCCTGGGACCGGATCCTCTTCGATGTGCCGCTGCGACGCATGGGCAAAGCTGCCAACGCCCTGAGTCAGGTCGAGGGTCTGGTGTTCTATGAAGAGGACGCTTGCCAGGAACTGATCGCCAAGAGCAAGTTCCACAACCAGTTCGCCGCCGGCTTCAAACGCCTGCGCAACGCTCGCATCATCGTCACCAGCTACCACATGCGCGACCATTTCAAGGCCCGCGGAATCGATGCCTGGTGCATCCCCAAGGCCTACGACGATGCCGTGCTGGATGATCTGGGCATCGCCCGTGATATACCGCTGGGCTTCATCGGTCGCACCAAGAGCCAGGTCTACAACGAGCGCCGCCACCTACTCGAACGCATGACCGATCGCTGCGGGCTGCAAGCACTGCGCACCCAGACGCCCGACGAGTATCTGCAACTGCTCAATCGCATCGCCGTCTTCCTTAGCGCCGACATTGGCTTCAACGAATACATGGCCAAGAACTTCGAGGCCATGGGTTGCGGCTGCCTGCTGATGGCCAAGCGACAACCCTCCGAAGACGAACACCTCGGCCTGGTCGACATGCACAACGTGGTGCACTACGACACCCTCGACGAGGCGCTCGCCAAGTACCACCAGTTGCGAAACGACCCTGAGTTGCTCCGCCGTATCGCGGCCAATGGCCTGACGCTGGTACGCGAGCGCCATCGCCTGTCGCAGCGCACGCCCGACTTTGCCCAGGTATTGCGCATGCCGGCCCTTGGCATTACGGCCGGCAATACCCCTTGGTACCAGCGCATCACCGCCTGGTTGCCGGGCGTGTTCACTTGGTCTTGACCGCACCGCACTTCAATAACGGAACAGCATTTGTAATGGACGCAAAATCCACCCTTATCGCCCGCATCGACAACCGTGAAGCGGTCATTGGCATCGTCGGCCTTGGCTATGTAGGCCTGCCATTGATGCTGCGCTATACCGCCGCAGGCTTCAGAGTGTTGGGCCTGGACATCGACACCCATAAAGTCGAAATGCTCAACGATGGACTCAGTTACATCGAGCATATTCGTGGCGAAGACATCAGTCAGGCCTGCCAGGCCGGTTTCCGGGCAACCTGTGATTTCAGCCGAGTAGCAGAGTGCGATGCATTGATTCTGTGCGTACCAACGCCTCTCAATGAATACCGCGAACCGGATATCAGTTACGTCACCAACACGGCCGATGCCATTGCCCCTTACCTGCGGTCGGGCCAGGTCGTCTCGTTGGAAAGCACGACCTATCCCGGCACTACCGACGAAGAGATCATTCCGCGCATTTGCCAGCAAGGTCTGAACGTGGGTACTGATGTATTCGTGCTTTATTCTCCAGAGCGTGAAGACCCGGGCAACAAGCACTTCGATACCCAGACCATTCCCAAAGTGGTCGGCGGCGCCACAGAAGCCTGTTTGCAAGTCGGTGTCGCGCTTTACCAGGTCGCCATCGACCGCGTGGTGCCGGTGAGTTCGACCAAGGCAGCAGAGTTGACCAAGCTGCTGGAGAACATCCACCGGGCGGTCAATATCGGCCTGGTGAACGAGATGAAGATCGTTGCCGACAAGATGGGGATCGATATCTTCGAGGTAGTCGATGCCGCCGCCACCAAGCCTTTTGGTTTTACCCCCTACTATCCAGGCCCAGGACTAGGTGGTCATTGCATTCCGATCGACCCCTTCTATCTGACCTGGAAGGCTCGCGCCTATGGCCTGCACACCCGTTTCATCGAGCTGTCGGGTGAAATAAACCAAGGCATGCCCGAGTATGTCGTGAACAAGTTGGTGGATGGCCTCAACGAGCATGGTAAGCCCGTAAAAAACAGCAAGGTGCTAGTGCTCGGTATCGCCTACAAGAAAAACATCGACGACATGCGAGAGTCCCCAGCCCTGGAGATCATCAAACTGCTTCGCCAGCGCGGTGGGATCACAGCTTACAGCGATCCGCATGTACCGACGTTCCATGGCCATGGAATCTACGATTTCGTGATGGAGAGCGTAGCGCTGACCCCGCAAACCCTTGCCGAGTACGACGCGGTGGTGCTGGCGACGGATCATGATCGCTTTGACTATGACATGATTGCCGACAACGCTCGATTGATCGTCGACAGCCGTGGGCGTTATCGAAGGGAAATGGCGAGTTTGATCAAGGCGTAGAAGAGCAGTATCGGCTGCTTTTGAGGGGCTTCCGCGTGGCGGCACCGGGGGGTTCGCTTCAGAGGTGCGGTGGTGCGGATATCGAGCGCCACCACCCATCTCCAGACAGGCACCTCCATCAGACAAACACCCCATACAAAAAAAAGGGTGGCCCGAAGGCCACCCCTTTTTACCGATCAAACAGAACTCAGTTCTGCTTGGCCATAGCTTCGCGCAGCAGCGCAGCCATGGTGGTGTCGGCAGCCGCTTCCGGAGCGTTTTTCAGGCTCTGGATGGCTTCGCGCTCTTCAGCATCGTCCTTCGACTTGATGGACAGGCTGATAACGCGGGACTTGCGGTCGACGCTGATGATCTTGGCTTCGATCTCTTCGCCTTCCTTCAGAACGTTACGCGCGTCTTCAACGCGGTCACGGCTGATTTCGGAAGCTTTCAGAGTGGCTTCGATGTCGTCGGCCAGGGTGACGATGGCGCCCTTGGCGTCAACTTCTTTCACGATGCCCTTGACGATAGCGCCCTTGTCATTGACAGCAACGAAGTTGGAGAACGGATCGTCTTCCAGCTGCTTGATGCCCAGGGAGATGCGCTCGCGCTCTGGGTCGACCGACAGGATGACGGTTTCCAGCTCGTCGCCCTTCTTGAAACGACGTACGGCTTCTTCGCCGGTTTCGTTCCAGGAGATGTCGGACAGGTGAACCAGACCGTCGATGCCGCCTTCCAGGCCGATGAAGATACCGAAGTCGGTGATCGACTTGATGGTACCGGTGATCTTGTCACCCTTGTTGAACTGGCCGGAGAAGTCTTCCCATGGGTTGGATTTGCACTGCTTGATACCCAGGGAGATACGACGACGCTCTTCGTCGATGTCCAGAACCATGACTTCCACTTCGTCGCCAACCTGAACGACTTTCGACGGGTGGATGTTCTTGTTGGTCCAGTCCATTTCGGAAACGTGTACCAGACCTTCAACGCCTTCTTCCAGCTCAGCGAAGCAGCCGTAGTCGGTCAGGTTGGTAACGCGAGCCTGTACGCGAGTACCTTCTGGGTAACGCGAAGTGATAGCTACCCACGGATCTTCGCCCATCTGCTTCAGACCCAGGGAAACGCGGTTGCGCTCACGGTCGAACTTCAGAACGCGAACGTCGACTTCGTCACCAACGTTGACGATTTCCGACGGGTGCTTGATGCGCTTCCAAGCCATGTCGGTGATGTGCAGCAGGCCGTCGATACCGCCCAGGTCCACGAATGCGCCGTAGTCGGTGAGGTTCTTGACGATACCCTTGACCTGTTGGCCTTCCTGCAGGGTTTCCAGCAGGGCTTCGCGCTCGGCGCTGTTCTCGGCTTCCAGCACGCTGCGACGGGAAACGACAACGTTGTTGCGCTTCTGGTCCAGCTTGATGACCTTGAATTCCAGCTCTTTGCCTTCGAGGTGGGAGGTGTCGCGCACTGGGCGGACATCAACCAGGGAGCCCGGCAGGAACGCACGGATGCCGTTAACGTCGACAGTGAAGCCGCCCTTAACCTTACCGTTGATAACGCCCTTGACCACTTCTTCGGCGGCGAAAGCTGCTTCCAGAACAATCCAGCACTCGGCGCGCTTGGCTTTTTCACGGGACAGTTTGGTTTCGCCAAAGCCGTCTTCGACCGCGTCCAGCGCAACGTGAACTTCGTCACCGACCTTGATGGTCAGCTCGCCAGCTTCGTTGTAGAACTGCTCGAGCGGGATGACGCCCTCGGACTTCAGGCCAGCGTGTACGGTAACCCAGTCGCCGTCGATGTCGACAACGATACCGGAGATGATTGCACCCGGCTGAAGATTGAGGGTTTTCAGGCTTTCTTCAAAGAGTTCTGCAAAGCTTTCGCTCATTTTAATTCCTGTAGATTCGGGCGAAACAGACGCCCATCGCCACATTCCAGACAATGTGGGTTTGTTTTAAGTAAAGGAAAGCCGGCAGGACGTTGACTGGTGCCCCTGCCTGCTCTCCTGGCTATCAGAGCAGATCGCGCTGGGCGAGCTCGCTCCTGATACGTTGCAACACCTGCTCGATGGACAACTCGGTGGAGTCCAACTGGATGGCGTCGGCCGCTGGCTTCAGCGGGGCCACCGCACGCTGGGTGTCGCGCTCATCACGCGCACGAATCTCATCTAGCAGACTCGACAGACTAACATCTTCGCCTTTGCCCTTCAACTGGAGGTAGCGGCGGCGGGCACGCTCCTCGGCACTGGCGGTGAGAAACACCTTCAGCGGCGCGTCGGGGAACACCACGGTGCCCATGTCACGACCATCGGCGATCAACCCTGGCAGCTCGCGGAAGGCGCGCTGGCGCTGCAGCAGCGCCTCACGCACGGCCGGCAGCGAGGCGACCATCGAGGCGCCGGCACCGACCGTCTCGGTGCGGATGACGTTGCTGACGTCTTCGCCTTCGAGAATGATCTGTTGCAGCTTACCCGGCTCAGCGGCGATGAACTGCACATCCAGATGGGCGGCCAAGGCCTTGAGCAGTTCTTCGTTGGTCAGGTCGACACCATGGTTGGTGGCATTGAACGCCAGCAACCGGTACAGAGCGCCGGAGTCGAGCAATCTCCAGCCCAGTTCGCGGGCCAACAGGCCGGCAACGGTGCCCTTGCCGGAACCGCTTGGGCCGTCGATGGTGATGACAGGCGCTTGAGCGATCACGACTTGCCCTCTTCGGCCACGCGGATGCCGACTTCGGCGCACAGCGCCAGGAAGTTCGGGAACGAGGTGGCGACGTTGGCGCAGTCGTGGATGCGAATCGGGGCGCTGGCGCGCAGCGAGGCCACGCTGAAGGCCATGGCGATGCGGTGGTCGCCGTGACCGTGCACTTCGCCGCCGCCAATCTGGCCGCCGTCGATGATGATGCCGTCGGGGGTCGGCTCGCACTTCACGCCCAGGGCGGTCAGGCCGTCGGCCATCACCTGGATGCGGTCCGATTCCTTGACCCGCAGCTCTTCGGCGCCACGCAGCACGGTGCGGCCTTCAGCGCAGGCGGCGGCGACGAACAGCACCGGGAATTCGTCGATCGCCAGCGGCACCAGGGCCTCGGGGATCTCGATGCCCTTGAGCTGGGTGCCACGCACACGCAGATCGGCCACCGGCTCGCCGCCAACTTCACGCTGGTTTTCCAGGGTGATGTCGCCGCCCATCAGGCGCAGGATGTCGATCACACCGGTACGGGTCGGGTTGATGCCGACGTGCTCGAGCACCAGCTCCGAGCCCTGGGCGATCGACGCGGCGACCAGGAAGAAGGCCGCCGAGGAGATATCCGCTGGCACTTCGATGCGGGTAGCGGTGAGCTTGCCACCGGACTGCAGCGAGGCGACCGGGCCGTTGCTCTCTACCGCATAGCCGAAACCACGAAGCATGCGCTCGGTGTGATCGCGGGTCGGTGCCGGCTCGGTGACGGTGGTGGTGCCTTCGGCGTACAGGCCAGCGAGCAGCAGGCAGGATTTGACCTGGGCACTGGCCATCGGCAGCGTGTAGTTCAGCGCCTTGAGTTTGTGACCACCGCGAATGGTCAGCGGCGGACGACCGTCCGGGCCGGTCTCGACTACCGCGCCCATTTCCCGCAGCGGGTTGGCCACGCGGTTCATCGGACGCTTGGACAGCGAGGCATCGCCAGTCATGGTGACGTCGAACGGCTGGCCGGCCAGCAGGCCCGACAGCAGGCGCATCGAGGTGCCGGAGTTACCCACGTACAGTGGCCCGGGTGGTGGCTTGAGGCCATGCAGGCCGACGCCATGGATGGTCACGCGCCCGTGGTTCGGGCCCTCGATGACCACCCCCATGTCGCGGAAGGCCTGCAGGGTCGCCAGGGCATCCTCGCCTTCGAGGAAGCCTTCGACCTCGGTCGTGCCTTCGGCCAGCGAGCCGAGCATGATCGAACGGTGGGAAATCGACTTGTCGCCCGGTACGCGGATCCGTCCGGACACGCGGCCACCCGGTTGGGCCAGGAAAATCAGATCGTTGGCGTTCATAGCGTCCACATAGGCCCGGCGGGCCAGGATTTTACTGAAATGCTCGCGGGCAAACCGTGCGCGGGTGAATACACCCAGCAACTGGTGCCCGTCCCCTGCATCGACCGCGTCGCGCAATGCGTCGAGGTCGCTGCGAAATGTATCCAAGGTGCGCAGGACAGCCTCGCGATTGGCGAGGAAGATGTCATGCCACATGGTCGGATCGCTGCCGGCGATTCGGGTGAAATCGCGAAAGCCCCCCGCAGCGTACCGGAAGATCTCCAGGTTTTCATTGCGCTTGGCCAGCGAATCGACCAAGCCGAATGCCAGCAGGTGCGGCAGATGGCTGGTGGCGGCCAGGACTTCGTCGTGGCGTTCGACCGTCATGTGCTCGACATCGGCGCCCAGGGCGCGCCACAGGCGGTCGACCAGGGCCAGGGCGGCCGGGTCGGTTTCGGCCAGGGGCGTGAGGATGACCTTGTGGCGGCGGAACAACGCTGCGTTCGAGGCCTCTACCCCGCTCTGCTCAGAGCCGGCGATCGGGTGGCCAGGGACGAAACGTGGCAGGCGGGTGCCGAATACGTCGCGAGCGGCACGCACCACGTTGCCCTTGGCACTGCCAACGTCGGTGATGACGGCATGGCCAAGGTCGAGCTGCGCCAGGCGCCCCAGGAGCTTTTCCATGGCCAGGATCGGCACGGCGAGTTGGATCACGTCGGCGCCGACACAGGCCACGGCGAGGTCTTCTTCGCAGCGGTCGACGACGCCGAGGGCCACGGCCTGCTTGCGCGACGGGGCGTCGAGGTCGACGCCGACCACTTCGCGGCACAGGCCGCTTTCACGCAGGCCCTTGGCGAACGAACCGCCGATCAGGCCGAGGCCGACCACCACCAGGCGGTCGATGATTGGCGCGGATTTGGTTTTTGCTGCATTTACCACGGGCGCGGACCTTGTTCAGAAATCGAGACAGCCTGGGAGGGCCATTGGGTCGCTTCGCGCCCCTTCGCGGGCAAGCCCGCTCCCACAGTGAACGGGTGAAACCGCCCAGCGTGGAACCCTGAAGAAACGCCGAGCGGCGCCAATGCCCCAGATCAAAGCACCGCCTTGGGATACGACCCCAGCACCTTGAGCGCCACGGCTTCCTGACTGATCTTCTCCAGCACCGCCTTGATCAGCGGATCGCGGTGGTGGCCGACGAAGTCGATGAAGAACACGTAGGTCCACTTGCCGCTACGCGACGGACGGGTCTCGATACGGGTCAGGTCGATGCCGTTGTCGTGGAACGGCACCAGCAGCTCGTGCAGGGCGCCAGGCTTGTTGCTCATCGACACGATGATCGAGGTCTTGTCGTCACCGGTCGGCGGCACTTCCTGGTTGCCGATCATCAGGAAGCGCGTGGAGTTGTCCGGACGGTCCTCGATCTTCTCGGCAAGACGGGTCAAACCGTACAGGTTGGCCGCCATATCGCCGGCGATGGCCGCCGAATTCCACTCACCCTTCACCCGCTTGGCCGCCTCGGCATTGCTCGAGACCGCCACGCGCTCGACGTTCGGGTAGTGGGCGTCCAGCCACTTGCGGCACTGGGCCAGCGACTGGGCGTGGGAATAGATGCGGGTGATGCTGTCGGTCTTGGTGTTCTCGCCTACCAGCAGGTGATGGTGGATACGCAACTCCACCTCGCCGCAGATCACCATGTCGTGCTCGAGGAAGCTGTCCAGGGTGTGGCTGACCGCACCTTCGGTGGAGTTCTCCACCGGCACCACACCGAAGTTGACGGCACCGGCCGCTACTTCGCGGAACACTTCGTCGATGGCCGCCATTGGGCGGCTGATCACGGCGTGGCCGAAGTGCTTCATGGCTGCGGCCTGGGTGAAGGTGCCCTCGGGGCCGAGGTAGGCGACCTTGAGCGGCTCTTCCAGGGCCAGGCACGAGGACATGATCTCGCGGAACAACCGCGCCATCTCTTCGTTGCCCAGCGGGCCCTTGTTGCGCTCCATCACGCGCTTGAGCACGGCAGCTTCACGCTCGGGACGATAGAACACCGGCTTTTCGCCCTCGGCCAGCGAGGCGGTCTTGACCTTGGCCACTTCCTGGGCGCAACGGGCGCGATCGCTGATCAGCTCGAGGATCTTCTCGTCGAGGCTGTCGATGCGCACGCGCAGCGCCTTGAGTTCCTGCTCGGACATCAGCCGTGCTCCTTCTCGAATTCAGCCATGTAGGCCACCAGGGCCTCGACGGCCTCCAGGCCCAAGGCGTTGTAAATCGAAGCGCGCATGCCGCCCACCGAACGGTGACCCTTGAGGTTGAGCAGGCCACGGGCATCGGCACCGGCCAGGAAGGCCTTGTCCAGGCGCTCGTCGGCCAGGCGGAAGGGTACGTTCATCCACGAACGGGCATTGTGGCTGATCGGGTTGGTGTAGAACTCGCTAGCGTCGATGAAGCCGTAGAGACGGTCTTTCTTGGCGCGGTTGCGCTGCTCCATGGCCTCGACGCCACCCTGCTCCTTGAGCCACTCGAAGACCAGGCCGGAGAGGTACCACGAATAGGTGGCCGGGGTGTTGTACATCGAACCGTTGTCGGCAGCGACTTTGTAGTCGAGCATGGTCGGGCAGTGGCTGCGAGCGTGGCCGATCAGGTCTTCACGGACGATCACCACCACCAGGCCGCTGGGGCCGATGTTCTTCTGCGCGCCGGCGTAGATCATGCCGTACTGCGAGACATCGATCGGGCGCGAGAGGATATCGGACGACATGTCGACCACCAGTGGCACGTCACCGGTCTCGGGTACCCAGTCGAACTGCAGACCACCGATGGTCTCGTTGGACGCGTAGTGAACGTAGGCGGCGTTCGGGGTCAGGTTCCACTCGTTCTGGCCAGGAATGGCCAGGTAGTCGTATGGCTTGGCGCTGGCAGCGACATTGACGTGACCGAAGCGGCGCGCTTCTTCGATGGCCTTTTTCGACCAGATGCCGGTCTCGATGTAATCGGCAGTGCCGTTTTCCGGCAGCAGGTTCAGCGGAATCTCGGCGAACTGCTGGCTGGCGCCACCCTGCAGGAACAGGACCTTGTAATTGGAGGGGATGGACAACAGGTCACGCAGGTCCTGCTCGGCCTTCTCTGCAATGGCCACGTAGTCGTCGCTGCGATGGCTCATCTCCATCACCGACAAGCCCTTGCCACGCCAGTCCAGCATTTCGGCCTGGGCACGCTGCAGCACGGCGTCAGGAAGCGCGGCGGGGCCTGCGCAGAAGTTAAAGGCTCGTTTGCTCACATCCACTCTCGCTCTGCATAAATAGAACAAAATCGTAATTCGGTTGCCACATCCCATGCAGGAACCGTGGCGCCTGCATCGCGAGCTGCGCTCGCTCCTACACAGTCAAACGGGGCGACCTTGGTCGCCCCGCTCGGGTTTTACGCTTGCTTACTCCTGCGGAGCCTCTTCGGCACCCGCAGCTTCATCATCCGGCGCGTCGGCCTGGACGCCCTCCTCGTCCCCTTCGATGGCCTCATCGAATTCGTCTTCGGACGGCTCCTGGATTCGCTCCAGGCCTACCAATGTCTCGTCGCTGGCCAGCTTGATCAGCGTCACGCCCTGGGTGTTACGGCCCAGGCTGGACACTTCACCGACCCGTGTCCGTACCAGGGTGCCTTGGTCGGAGATC
This sequence comes from Pseudomonas putida, assembly GCF_004357765.1. Taxonomy (GTDB): domain Bacteria; phylum Pseudomonadota; class Gammaproteobacteria; order Pseudomonadales; family Pseudomonadaceae; genus Aquipseudomonas; species Aquipseudomonas putida_U. The sequence goes on from NZ_SMTE01000013.1 coordinate 72,351, forward strand.
AGCATGATCTCCTCGCCTTCCTGCACCTGGATGGCGCCGATCAGCAATCCATTGCGCCCCTTGGTGCCCATGGCGATCACGCCTTGACCACCGCGACCGCGACGCGGGAACTTGGACAGCGGCGTGCGCTTGCCGAAGCCCCGCTCGGAGGCGGTGAGGATCTGCGCGCCGGACTCAGGGATCAGCATCGAGATGATGCGCTGGCCCTTGCCCAGTTTCATGCCTCGTACGCCACGGGCGGTACGGCCCATTTCGCGAACCACGCTCTCGGCGAAGCGGATCACCTTGCCGGCGTCGGAGAACATCATGACTTCCTTGGCGCCGTCGGTGATGGCCGCGGCGATCAGGGTGTCACCTTCCTTGAGCTTCAGGGCGATCAGGCCGTTGGAGCGCGGACGAGCGAACTGAACCAGCGGAGTCTTCTTGACGGTACCGGAAGCGGTGGCCATGAAGATATAGGCGCCGGTCGGCTCGGCCACCCACTCAGGGGTATCGCCGTCTTCTTCGTCGACTTCCTCGACCTCGACCACTTCGCCTTCGATCACGCCGTCATCGCCGTCTTCCAGCTCTTCGTCCGGATCGGCGTTTTGCTGCAGGGCTTCGAGGTCGATCTGCAGCATGGCGGTGATGCGCTCACCCTCCTCCAGCGGCAGCAGGTTGACCAGCGGGCGACCACGGGCGGCGCGGGAGGCCTCGGGAATGTCGTAGGTCTTGAGCCAGTACACCTTGCCCTTGCTGGAGAACAGCAGCAGGGTGGCGTGGCTGTTGGCGACCAGCAGGTGCTCGATGTAGTCCTCGTCCTTGACACCGGTGGCCGACTTGCCCTTGCCGCCACGGCGCTGAGCCTGGTAGGCAGACAGCGGCTGAGTCTTGGCATAGCCGCCGTGGGAGATGGTCACCACGCGCTCTTCTTCGGGGATCATGTCGCCGTAGTTGAGGTCGTGACGGGCATCGAGGATCTCGGTGCGACGGGCATCGCCGTATTCGGCACGGATAGCTTCGAGCTCTTCGCGGATCACTTCCATCAGGCGCTGGGCACTGCTGAGGATGCGGATCAGTTCGCCGATCTGCTCGAGGATTTCCTGGTACTCGGCCAGCAGCTTCTCGTGCTCCAGGCCGGTCAGGCGGTGCAGGCGCAGGTCGAGGATGGCCTGGGCCTGCTCAGGCGACAGGTAATACTTGCCATCACGCAGGCCGTATTGCTCTGGCAGGTCTTCCGGACGGCAGGAATCGGCGCCGGCGCGCTCGACCATGACCTGTACGGCACTGGACTCCCAGGCCGTGGAAATCAAGGCTTCCTTGGCTTCGGACGGCGTCGGCGAGGCCTTGATCAGGGCGATGACCGGGTCGATGTTGGACAGCGCGACAGCCTGGCCTTCGAGGATGTGGCCGCGCTCACGGGCCTTGCGCAGCTCGAACACGGTACGCCGGGTGACCACCTCACGGCGGTGACGAACGAAGGCTTCGAGCAGGTCCTTGAGGTTGAGCAGCCGCGGTCGGCCATCGACCAGGGCCACGACGTTGATGCCGAACACGCTCTGCAGCTGGGTCTGCGAGTACAGATTGTTGAGCACCACCTCCGGCACCTCGCCGCGACGCAGCTCGATGACGATGCGCATGCCATCCTTGTCGGACTCGTCGCGCAGCTCGGTGATGCCTTCGATCTTCTTCTCTTTGACCAGCTCGGCGATCTTCTCGATCAGGCGAGCCTTGTTCAGCTGATACGGCAGCTCGGTGACGACGATCTGCTGACGGCCACCGACCTTGTCGATGTCCTCGATCTCGGAGCGGGCGCGCATGTAGATGCGGCCACGGCCGGTGCGATAAGCCTCGATGATGCCCTGGCGACCGTTGATCAGGCCGGCGGTGGGGAAATCGGGGCCGGGGATGTACTGCATCAGCTCGTCGACGGTGACCTCGGGGTTGTCGATCAGCGCCAGGCAGCCGTCGATGACCTCGCCGAGGTTGTGCGGCGGGATGTTGGTCGCCATGCCCACGGCGATACCGCTGGAGCCGTTGACCAGCAGGTTGGGGATACGGGTCGGCATGACCGCCGGGATCTGCTCGGTGCCGTCGTAGTTGGGCACCCAGTCGACCGTTTCCTTGTGCAGGTCGGCCAGCAGCTCGTGAGCCAGCTTGGCCATGCGCACTTCGGTGTATCGCATGGCTGCGGCGTTGTCGCCGTCCACCGAACCGAAGTTGCCCTGGCCGTCGACCAGCAGGTAGCGCAGCGAGAACGGCTGGGCCATACGCACGATGGTGTCGTAGACCGCAGTGTCGCCGTGGGGGTGGTACTTACCGATGACGTCACCGACCACACGGGCGGACTTCTTGTACGGCTTGTTCCAGTCGTTGCCCAGTTCGCTCATCGCATAGAGAACGCGGCGATGCACGGGCTTCAAGCCGTCACGCGCATCGGGCAGCGCTCGCCCGACAATCACGCTCATCGCGTAGTCGAGGTAAGACTGTCTCAGTTCGTCTTCGATATTGACCGGGAGGATTTCTTTGGCCAGTTCGCCCATGAGAAGCCTGATTCCTTTTTCTGGTGAAACTTCGCAGCCTCCATCAAGGGCCGAACGAAGCTCGCCGCCGCAACGCAAAAGGGAGCGACGACTTACGACAAATCAATGAGTTGTGCCATGGATCTGCGCAATGAAGGCCGCCGTCGTGGGCGGTCTTGGAAACTGCCGGATGTTATCACAAAGGCGTTACGGGTGGGGAGATATGGCTGGGGTGGCAGCAGGGAGAGTTGCGGCGCGGCGGATATCGAGCGCCGCGCGGGCGGCGCTCGATATCCGCCACACCACAACCCACCCGCCAAGCCAATCCCGCCCCTCAATGCAACCGCTTGCGGCACATCAACTGGGCCAGCTTGGCCGTGTCCGGGCGCTCGACGATGCCTCGTTCGGTCACGATCACGTCGATCAGGTCGGCCGGAGTCACATCGAACACCGGATTGAACACCTCGACATCCGCTGCCACCCGGGTGCCGGCCAGGTCCAGCAATTCATCGGCGGCGCGCTCTTCCAGGGGAATGTCCTCGCCGCAGGCCAGGTTCAGGTCGATGCTGGTGCTCGGCGCCACCACCATGAAGCGCACACCATGGTGCATGGCACTCACCGCCAGCTGGTAGGTGCCGATCTTGCTCGCTACATCGCCGTTGGCGGCGATGCAGTCGGCCCCCACCACCACCCAGGTGATGCCCTTGGTCTTCATCAGGTGGGCCAGCGCAGAATCGGCGCACAGGGTCACGGGGATGCCTTCGTTGGCCAATTCCCACGCCGTCACCCGCGAGCCGTGCAGCCAGGGACGGGTCTCGCCGGCGTAGACCCGCTCGACCATGCCCTCCAGAAAGCCCGCGCGAATCACCCCTAACGCCGTGCCGATACCGCCACAGGCCAGCGCGCCGGCATTGCCGTAGGTCAGCAAGGCCTGCTGGTTGCCCTGGTGACGACGGATCAGTTCGATGCCGTGCTGGGCCATGGTCAGGTTGGCCTCGCGGTCGCTTTCGTGAATCGCGAGCGCCTCGGCCTCCAGCGCCGCCAGCACGTCGTCCTCGGGACGCACCCGTTGCAGGCGTTCGCGCATGCGGTTGAGCGCCCAGAACAGGTTGGCGGCGGTGGGGCGTGCCTCGGCCAGGCTGAGGAAGTCCTCTTCCAGGTCCTGCTCCCAATCGCCACCCTGGGCCAAGCGCTCTTCCAGGGCCAGCACCAAGCCATAGGCCGCGGCGATGCCGATCGCTGCCGCGCCGCGCACGGCCATGTCACGAATAGCCACCACCACCTGCGTTACATCGTCGCAGGTCAGCCAGCGCTCCTGCGCTGGCAGCAGACGCTGGTCGAGCAGGTGCAGGCAGCCGTCGTGCCAGCGAATGCCGGTCACCTTCTCCGCCGCCAAAAGTTGCTCGCGCATCGCCTCTCCCCGTCGTTCGCACATTAAAAGCCGGCGATTATAGCGACCCTGCGCCGCAGACGCTCGGGTATACTGCGCCCTTTGAAGTACACGTTCCCGAGGACTGTTCAATGAGCAACGTCGACCACGCCGAAATCGCCAAGTTCGAGGCCCTGGCCCACCGCTGGTGGGACCGCGAGAGCGAGTTCAAGCCGCTGCACGAGATCAACCCGCTGCGCGTCAACTGGATCGACGAGCGCGTCGGCCTGGCCGGCAAGAAGGTGCTCGACGTCGGCTGCGGCGGCGGCATCCTCAGCGAATCCATGGCCCTGCGTGGCGCCAGCGTCACCGGCATCGACATGGGCGAGGCGCCCCTGGCCGTGGCCCAGCTGCACCAGTTGGAATCCGGCGTCCAGGTCGAGTACCGGCAGATCACCGCCGAGGCCCTGGCCGAGGAAATGCCCGGGCAGTTCGATGTGGTCACCTGCCTGGAAATGCTCGAGCACGTACCCGACCCGTCTTCCGTTATCCGCGCTTGCTACCGCATGGTCAAGCCGGGCGGCCAGGTGTTCTTCTCGACCATCAACCGCAACCCCAAGGCCTACCTGCTGGCCATCATCGGCGCCGAGTACATCCTGAAGATGCTGCCGCGCGGCACCCACGACTTCAAGAAATTCATCCGTCCCTCCGAACTGGGCGCCTGGAGCCGCGCAGCCGGCCTCGAGGTCAAGGACATCATCGGCCTGACCTACAACCCGCTGACCAAGCACTACAAGCTCGGCAGCGATGTCGACGTCAACTACATGATCCAGACCCTGCGCGAGGAATGAGCATGCGTTTGCGAGCAGTACTCTTCGACATGGACGGCACCCTGCTCGACACGGCGCCGGACTTCATCGCCATCTGTCAGGCGATGCTCGCCGATCGCGGCCTGCCGCCAGTGGACGATGAGCTGATCCGTGGCGTGATTTCGGGCGGTGCCCGGGCGATGGTCGCCACGACCTTCGCGATGGATCCGCAAGCCGAAGGTTTCGAGGCTCTGCGCCTGGAGTTCCTGGAGCGCTACCAACGCGATTGCGCGGTGCACAGCAAACTGTTCGACGGCATGGCCGAGCTGCTGGAGGACATCGAGAAAGGCAACCTGATCTGGGGCGTGGTCACCAACAAGCCGGTGCGCTTCGCCGAACCGATCATGCAACGCCTGGGCTTGGCCGAGCGCTCTGCCCTGCTGATCTGCCCCGACCACGTGAAGAACAGCAAGCCCGACCCCGAGCCGCTGATCCTGGCCTGCACCACGCTGAAGCTGGACCCCGCCAGCGTGCTGTTCGTCGGCGACGACCTGCGCGACATCGAGTCCGGCCGCGCTGCCGGCACCCGCACGGCAGCGGTGCGCTACGGCTATATTCATCCTCAGGACAACCCGAACAACTGGGGCGCCGATGTGGTGGTGGACCGCCCACTGGACTTGCGCAAGGTGATCGACAGCGCACTGTGCGGTTGCTGAGCCGATACCTGGTCCAGGAATCCGCATACGCCCTACCCCTGTGGGAGCGGGCTTGTCCCGCGAACACGGACGAAGCCCGTGCCATCCACCACGGTGTCGGCTTGGCGGGCAAGCCCGCTCCCACGAGGCTCGGCACCTTCCCCATTGAACAAGGGATAATCTGATGTACGACTACACCGCCCGCCCCGACCTGCTCAAGGGCCGCGTCATCCTGGTCACCGGTGCCGGCCGCGGCATTGGCGCCGCAGCTGCCAAGGCCTATGCCGCCTTGGGTGCCACCGTGCTACTGCTGGGCAAGACCGAAGCCAACCTCAACGAGGTCTACGATCAGATCGAGGCCGCCGGTCACCCGCAGCCGGTGGTGATCCCGTTCAACCTGGAAACCGCTCTGGCGCACCAGTACGACGAATTGGCAGTGATGATCGAGGAGCAGTTCGGCCGCCTCGACGGCTTGCTCAACAACGCCTCGATCATCGGCCCGCGAACCCCGCTGGAGCAGCTCTCGGGCGATAACTTCATGCGTGTGATGCACATCAACGTCAACGCCACGTTCATGCTCACCAGCACCCTGCTGCCGCTGCTGAAGCTGTCGGAGGACGCCTCGGTGGTGTTCACCTCCAGTAGCGTCGGGCGCAAGGGCCGGGCTTACTGGGGCGCTTACGGGGTATCGAAATTCGCCACCGAGGGATTGATGCAGACCTTGGCCGACGAGCTCGAAGGCGTAGCTCCGGTGCGTTCCAACAGCATCAACCCCGGAGCCACACGCACGGCGATGCGGGCGCTGGCCTATCCCAGCGAGAACCCGCAGAACAACCCGCTGCCTGAAGACATCATGCCGGTGTACCTGTACCTGATGGGGCCGGACAGTACCGGGGTGAATGGCCAGGCGTTCGACGCCCAGTAAGAGATTGGGGGTCTGCACGGGCCTCTTCGCGGGGCAAGCCCGCTCCCACAGGATCCCCACAGGTCTTGAAAACTGTGGTGTTCCTGGGGCTCAGGTTACACACAATCTTTGAAAACTGTGGTGTTCCTGTGGGAGCGGGCTTGCCCCGCGAAGAGGCCGGCACCGCCCCCAAAGCCCTCAGCCTGCCGCCAACGCCGGCCGCGCCCGCCCTACCTGGCGCCCTTCCACCTGCATGCACCGCTCCAAGAACAAGTACATGCAGTCATAGCTCTTGCACACCGCCTTACGCAGTTCATTGCGCAGCCCCTGGCTGGGGTTCTCACCCGCCAAGGTGCAGATGATCTCCAACGCCTCCCACGGGTGCGCATCGTCGTACTGGGCATGCATGCGCAGCCACTTCATCGCGCGCTTGCGCACGTCCTCGGGGAAACCTTGGGCATAGGTATCGGACGCGCAGACCACCGCCGACCACTCTCCGGTCGCACCCTCGATGGCATAGTTGGTCGCGGCCATCGCGACCGCCAGCGACTCGGTGGTACAGACCCGCCAACACCAGTCGTTGAGGCCATTGAGCTCGGGTGGCACTTCCTGCGCCTGGAGGTCATGCAGGCTCACGCCATGGGCCTGACACCAATGCACCCAGTAGTCGGCATGGTTGAGCTCGACGCGGATGTTGCGCATCAGCCAGCGCCGCGCCATGTCCTCACCTGGATGGCGGGCATAGCGGGTCTTGGTCAGGTTGTGGGCCATGTACAGGGAAAACTGCTCGACCACCGGCCAACCCCCGATCAGGTACTGGCGCACAGTGGCCGGTTTGAGCTGGCCATCGCGCAGACGCTGGTAGAACTCATGCTCCACCACCCGGCGCTTGCTCTCGCGACAATCTTCGATCAGCTGTTGGGCCCACTGCGGATAACTGGCTGGATCCATTAACGGTCCAATACGAACGAATGCGTCAATCACTTTCAGCTCCTTGATCCTTGTGATCCAACGTTCAGCGTCAGCGGAATGTCCCCGGCGCCCGATGCAACAAAGGCCGTGTCGCAATCCGCTGGCGCTGCAGACTGTCGACGGTGAACACCTGGGGACGCTCTATGAGGTAGCCCTGGGCGTAGTCCACGCCAATCTCCTGCAAGGCCTGTTCGATCAGCGGTGTTTCGACGAACTCGGCAATGGTCCGTTTACCCATGACATGGCCAATATGGTTGATCACCTCGACCATGGCCCGGTTCACCGGATCATCGAGCATATCTTTGACAAAACTTCCGTCGATCTTCAAGAAGTCCACAGGTAAATGCTTCAAATAGGCGAATGACGACATTCCGGCGCAGAAGTCGTCCAGGGAGAACTTGCAGCCCAGGCCCTTCAATTCATTGATGAAGCGGATGGCACTGCCGAGGTTGGCGATGGCGGTGGTTTCGGTGATCTCGAAACAGATCATCTTCGCCGGGATGGCATACTCGCCGAACAGCCGTTTCAGGTAGTCGAGGAACATGTCATCGCCGATACTGGCGCCCGACAGGTTGATCGCACACATCGACAGCGGTCGCTCGCGGCCCTGATCCAGGCACTGGCGGATGACCTGGAAGACACTGCGTACCACCCAGCGGTCGATAGCCGTCATCAGGCCGAACCGCTCGGCGGCCGGGATGAAGCTGCCGGGCAGGATGATACGGCCGCTCTCGTCCTGCAGGCGCAGCAGGATCTCCAGATGGCCGGCGCCCTCGTGGGGCCTGAGCGCGGCGATTTCCTGGGCATACAGGCAGAAGCGGTTTTCCTCCAAAGCCACGTGCAGGCGTTGGATCCAGGCCATCTCGCCAAATCGTGTGGACAACTCGCTGTCGTCGTCGTGATACACCTGCACCCGGTTACGGCCCTTTTCCTTGGCCAGGTAGCAGGCCATGTCGGCAGCCCGCAGCGAACCTTCCAGGGTGCTGGGCACTTGCGCCAAGTGCACCAGACCAATGCTCACGGTGGTCACGAACGGCCGCCCCTTCCACACGAAATGCAGGCTCTGCACGGCCTGGCGCAATTGCTCGGCGATGCGCTCGGCCTGGTCCGGCGGGCAGTTTTCCAGGAGTATGCCGAACTCATCACCGCCCAGACGGGCCAGGGTGTCACTCTCGCGCAGCCCCGACTGAAGCACCGCGCAGATGTGCCGCAACAACTCGTCGCCAGCGGCATGGCCACAGGTGTCGTTGACCAGCTTGAACTGGTCGAGGTCGAGGAACATCAGCGAATGCCGTCCCGCTTGGCGCGCCAAGCCATTGAGGGCCTGCTCCAGGCGGTACTCGAACTCGCGCCGGTTGGCCAGCCCGGTCAGGGCGTCGTGGGTAGCCTGCCACGACAGATTGGCGATGTACTGCCGCTCCTGGGTCATGTCGTGCAACACCAGGACGATACCGGCCACCTGCCCCTGATTGACGATCGGCGAGCCGACCAGGTTGACCGACACCGTGCTGCCGTCCAGGCGCTGGATCAAGCGCGCGTGCTCGGGGCCGCCATCGAGCGTGCCGGAAAGCACCTGTTCGACCAGGCCGGCGCTGCTGTCATCGGCGTGCTCCTCGACCAGGCTGAACAAGGCCGCCAAGGGCAGCCCCACGGCCTGACCGGCATGCCAGTGGGTCAGTTGTTCGGCGGCCGGGTTCATGTAACCGATGTAGCCATGCATATCGGTGGTGATCACCGCATCACCGATGGCCTGGAGGGTGATCTGCGCCCGCTCTTTTTCCTCCTGCAGGGCGCTGGCGAAGGCCTGGCGCTGGGCCAGCAGCTTGCTCGAACGGCGCCAGGCGATGGCGATCAGGAACAGCGCGGTCAGCAGGTTGATGGCCAACAGCAGGCGCAAGAGCAGGCGCGACCCCTCGCCCAGGGCAGCGCTGAACGCTTTGGAGGCCGGGGTCACGCCATCGTCGATGGCGACGATTCGCGCCTTCCACGCGGCCACTTGCTCGGCATCGACCGGGCCGGCGGCGATTCGCTCGCGCATCACCTGAGCCAGTACGTCGAGCTGACGCAGGTAGCTGTCGCCCACCTCCCAATACTCGATCGCCGTCTGCACGTAGCTGACCCGGCGGAAGTTGCGATAGAACCAGATGATCCGCTCGACATCCTCGGGATGGTTGCCGCCTTGCAGCACCGCCCGGCGGGCAGCATCGAGGTCGGGGCTGGACTGTTCGAGCAGCACGCGCATCTCGCGATCGCCCTGAGGCACGCTGATGGCCTGGCGGTAACGCTGATAGACGCGCTCGTCACGGCTGTCGGCGTACAGGTTGAGATAGGAGATGGCATCTTTCTGCGCCTTGGACCATAAGCTTTCACCCGCGACGTAGGCGCGCACGGCCGATAACGCATAAAGGCTGACGCTGCCCAGTAGCATCTGGAACACCACTACCGCGACAAATGGCCAAATGATGCCCAACAGCCTTGGCGCTTCGAGAGTCCGATTTCCCTTCATGTAGTCCCTGTCGCAGAGTAGATAAGGCACGGATCGACCCAGACAAGCAAAGCGTAGGCGATTTGCTATCTATGCGGTGGGAATTTGTTTGTTGCGAATGTAAGCCGGGAGGGTTGGGGGCGGCGAGATCGAGCGCCCACCCTCAACTTTGCTGCAAATGCCCGTACAGCTTGGCATACAACCCGCCTTCGGCGATCAACTGCTGGTGCCCGCCCTCTTCGGCCACGCGACCGCCATCGAACACCATTACCCGGTCGGCCTGCTTCACTGCCGACAGTCGGTGGGCGATGATCAACGTGGTACGCCCACTGAGAAAACGCCCCAGGGCCTGATGCAAGTTGTACTCGGTGGCCGCATCGAGCGCCGAGGTGGCCTCGTCGAGGATCACCACCTTGGGCTCGGCCAACACCATGCGGGCGATGGCCAAGCGCTGGCGCTGGCCCCCGGACAGGCGCACGCCGGAGCGACCGACCACGCTGTCCAGACCTTGCGGCAAGGCAGCGATGGTGGCATCGAGCTGGGCGATGCGCAGCGCCTCCCAACAGGCCTCGTCACTGCTGTCACGGCCCATGGTCAGATTGGCACGCACGGTGTCGTTGAACAGCGACGGATGCTGCAACACCACCGCCACGTTCTCGCGCAGGGTTTCCAGGCCGATCTCCTGCAGGCTCGCGCCGCCGAAACGAATGGTTCCTGCCTGGGCGCTGTACAGGCCCAACAGCAATTGCACGAGGGTGCTCTTGCCACCACCGCTGGCACCGACAATCGCCACTTTCTCGCCAGCGGCAATCGTCAGGTCCAGGTGTTCGAGCACCGGCTCATCGGCATAGGCGAAGCTCAAATCGCGGACCTCGATGCCGACCGTCGAGCGACCGAGGAACGGGTCGCAAGCGGCCGGATACTGCGGCTCGTCGGCTCGCGCCAGCAGCTCGTTGAGCCGGCTCAAGGCACCGCCGGCGGCATAATAGGCGTATTGCAGGTTGAGCAACTGCTCGACCGGACCGATCATGAACCACAGGTAACTGAACACCGCCAGCATCTGGCCGATCGACAGGTCGGAAAACAGCACGGTCAGCATGGCCGCGGCGCGGAAGATGTCGATGCCGAACTGGAACAACAAGCCGCTGGCACGGCCACTGGCATCGCTCTTCCATTGCGAGTCGACGGCATAGTCACGCACTTCACGGGCGCGCAGACCGAGGCGACCGAGGAAATAACCCTGGCGGTTACCGGCGCGGATCTCCTGGATCGCATCGAGGGTCTCGGCCAGCGCCTGGGTGAAACGCGACGTGCTGTCGTTCTCGAGCTTCTTGAGATGCTTGACGCGCTTGCCCAGTTGAACCGTGAAGTAGATCACCAGTGGGTTGAACAGCAGGATCAGCAGGGCCAGCTTCCAGTGCATCCAGATCAGGATCGCCGCCGTGCCGGTCAGGGTGAGCATGGCCACGAGGAAGCGACTCAGGGTTTCGCCGACGAACTTGTCGAGGGTGTCCAGGTCGGTGACCAGGTGCGTGGTCACGGTGCCGCTACCCAGGCTTTCGTACTCCTTGAGCGAAATGCGCTTGAGGCGCTCGATCAGACGGATGCGCAGGCGGTACACGATGTCCTTGGCCAGGCCCGCGAACAGCTTGGCCTGCACCACGTTGAACGTCAGCGCAGCCAGGCGCAGACACAAGGTGAGCACCAGCATCAGGCCGATATAGCCGACCGGCGCCTGCCAGCCAGTGGGCAGCAGGTGGTTCATCCATTTCAGCGCAGCATCGCCATGGCCGAGCAGCACTTCATCGACCAGCAATGGCAGCAGCAATGGGATCGGCACGCTGCAGCAGGCGGCGAGCACGGCCACCAGGTTGGCGCTCCACAGGTGTTTCTTGTGATGCAATGCCAGGCGACGGATCTGTGCCCAGCTCAGTCGATCGGGCACAGCCGCCGGCTTACCCGGCACAGGGTCTGGCGACCCGGGAAGATCAAGCACAGGCAGCCTGCTGCAACCAGCGACCGAGCAACGGTTGCAGGCGCTCCAGGGGCTGGTAGCCGTTGGTCAGCAAGGCCAACTGGCCATTGCGCTCGGCCAGCAGGGTCGGGAAGCCGGCGATACCCAGGTCCTGGACCCAGCTGAAGTCGGCTGCGGTGGCGACCCGGGTGTCGGCGTGGGCGAAGACCTCGGCGAAAGCGCTGCGGTCGAAACCAGCCTGCTCGGCCAGGTCGACCAGTTGCGGCGCGGTGGTCACGTCCAGGCCCTGTTCGTAGAAGCCGCCCTGGATCAGTGCCAGCAACGGCCACACACGCTCGGCGTCGAGGGTGCGCGCCGCGACCAGGGCGCGGCAGGCGGGCTCGGTGTCGTAGACGAAGCCATCGGGCATGGCGCCGTCGAAACGGAACGGCTGGCCAGTGGCCTGCGCCACCGCTTGCCAATGTTCGAGGATGTATTTGCGGGTGGCGGCATCCAAGGCGCTGCCGCCGGTGCGCAGGCCACCCGGTACCACGTGGGTGGCCACGCCCGCGTCACGCGCCTGGTCGATCAGGGCCGCGGCCACTGGCGCGAAGCCCCAGCACCAGGAGCACATCGGGTCCATCACATAGATCAGGCGCATGGACATGCATCAGGCCTCGGCTTTGTAGTTGTAGCCAATCGGGTGCGGCAGGTTGCGGGCCTTGGCCAGCTCGATCTGCTTCTGCCGGTCGATGGCGCTGCGCCGGGTCTTCTCGCTCAGGCTGTCCCAGCAGTGCGGGCAACTCACGCCTGGCGAATAGTGCTCGGACGCGCGGTCGGCAGCGTCGATCGGGTGGCGGCAGGCATGGCACTGGTCGTATTCGCCTTCGCTGAGGTCGTGGCGCACCGTCACGCGGTTGTCGAAGACGAAGCAGTCGCCATCCCACAGGCTCTCTTCCTGAGGCACTTCCTCGAAGTATTTGAGGATGCCCCCTTTGAGATGATAGACCGCTTCGAAGCCCTCACCGAGCATGTAGCTCGAGGCTTTTTCGCAACGGATGCCGCCGGTGCAGAACATCGCCACCTTCTTGTGCTTGCTCGGGTCGAAGTTGGCCTTGATGTACTCGGGAAACTCGCGGAAGGTCTCGGTCTTGGGATCGACGGCGCCCTTGAAGGTGCCAATGGCCACCTCGTAGTCGTTGCGGGTGTCGATCAGCAGCACTTCCGGGTCGCTGATCAGCGCGTTCCAATCCTTGGGCTCGACGTAGGTGCCGACCTGCTGGTTGGGGTCCACGCCTGGCACGCCGAGGGTGACGATCTCTTTCTTGAGCTTGACCTTGGTGCGGTAGAACGGCTGTTCGTCGCAGTACGATTCCTTGTGGTCGACATCCACCAGGCGCGGGTCGCTGCGCAGCCAGGCAAGCAGCGCGTCGATGCCTTCACGGCTGGCCGAAACGGTGCCGTTGATGCCTTCGTTGGCCAGCAGCAGGGTGCCTTTGACGCCATTGTCGAGCATGGTCTTGAGCAGGGGTTCGCGCAGTTCGACGTAGTCTTCCAGGGTGACGAACTTGTACAGCGCCGCGACGACGATCGGTTGGGACATGAAGCGGTATCTCCAGGTGGTTGCCCTCGTAAGGGGCGGACCGGGTTTGACATGAAAAGCCAGGGGGCCGCGATGCGGCCCCCTGGGATGTTGCGAATTCTACCAGAACGGTAGAGAGGATTCAGTGCCCGCCGCCGGCACACACCGGCGAGGCAGGCGCCGCGCCGACCTTGGCCCACTCCTCGGCGGTATAGGTATGAATGGCCAGGGCATGGATCTCACCCATCAGCTCACCCATGGTGGCGTAGACCTTCTGGTGACGCTTGACGCTGTTGAGCCCGGCGAACTGCTCGCTGACGATCACCGCCTTGTAGTGGGTCTCCTGGCCACGGCTGTGCATGTGGCTTTCGTTGAGCACTTCAAGGTGTTGCGGGGCCAGCGCGGCCAATTGTTGCTCAATGCGTTGCTGCATGGTCATCGGCGGTCACTCACTTCTTGGTCGGGGCGGCTGCCTTGCCGGCGTTCGGGTCGAGTTCCTTGGTCATGTCCTCGAGCAGCTTGTTCACCACTGGTACTGCAGGTTCCAGGCTCTGCTGGGTCAACTGAGCCGACTGCTGGGTGACCTTGGGCATCTCGCGCAGGACTTTCTTGCCCAGGGGCGATTCATAGAATTTGACCAGATCCTTGAGCTCTTGCTCGGTGAAGGTCTTGGTGTACAGGTCGACCATTTTCGGCTTGAGCTTGTTCCAGCCGATGGCGTTGTCCAGCGCGGCGTTGGCTTTGGCCTGGTAGCTCTCGAGCACCGGTTGCTTGGAGGCAGGGGCCTTGGTCTGGGCGAACCGCTGGGCGAACATCTGCTGGACCTGCATGTACACCGGGGTACCCAGCTTGTCGGCATTGGCCAGGGTCAGGAATTTCTCGGCAGCAGCGTTGTGGCTGGAAGTGGCAGCGAGGACCTGGCCGCTGGCACAGGCCAGGGCGACGGCAGCACAGAGGACACGGAGACGGGTCATTGCAATTCCTTCGAAAGAGGGAGGGGGTACCTCAGAGAGGAGCATTCTGCGCCGTGGTGGCGAAGTGCTCAAGTGGCACGACATGCGATTGAACCGCACTGTCGAATCAGGGCCTAAACTGCGATTTCGAACACTTAAGGAGTGAGCGCAGCATGAGCCGTATCGAGACAGACAGCTTAGGCCAGGTCGAAGTTCCTGAGGACGCCTACTGGGGCGCCCAGACCCAGCGGTCGCTGATCAACTTCGCCATCGGCAAGGAACGCATGCCGCTTCCGGTGCTGCACGCCCTGGCGCTGGTGAAAAAGGCCGCGGCACGGGTCAACGACCGCAATGGCGACCTGCCTGCCGATATCGCCCGGCTGATCGAACAGGCCGCCGACGAAGTGCTCGCAGGCGAACACGACGACCAGTTCCCGCTGGTGGTGTGGCAAACCGGCAGCGGCACCCAGAGCAACATGAACGTCAACGAGGTGATCGCCGGACGCGCCAACGAGCTGGCCGGCCAGGGACGCGGCGGCAAGACGCCGGTGCACCCCAACGACCACGTCAACCGCTCGCAGAGCTCCAACGACTGTTTCCCCACCGCCATGCACATCGCCGCCGCCGAGGCCGTGCACAATCAGTTGCTGCCGGCGATCGCCGAATTGTCGTCGGGGCTCGCCGAACTGGCGGCGCGCCATCATCAACTGGTCAAGACCGGTCGCACGCACATGATGGATGCCACGCCGATCACCTTCGGTCAGGAGATCTCGGCCTTCGTCGCTCAGCTCGACTACGCCCAGCGAGCCATCCGCGCCACCCTGCCGGCGGTGTGCGAGCTGGCCCAGGGCGGTACTGCCGTGGGCACGGGCCTCAACGCCCCGCACGGCTTCGCCGAAGCCATCGCCGCCGAGCTGGCGGCGCTGTCCGGGCTGCCGTTCGTGACCGCACCCAACAAGTTCGCCGCCCTCGCCGGCCACGAGCCACTGACCAGCCTCGCTGGCGCCTTGAAAACACTGGCGGTGGCGTTGATGAAGATCGCCAACGACCTGCGCCTGCTCGGCTCGGGGCCGCGTGCCGGATTGGCCGAGGTACGCCTGCCGGCCAACGAGCCGGGCAGCTCGATCATGCCGGGCAAGGTCAACCCGACCCAGTGCGAAGCCCTGTCGATGCTGGCTTGCCAGGTGCTGGGCAACGACGCCGCGATCGGCTTCGCCGCCAGCCAGGGGCATTTGCAATTGAACGTGTTCAAGCCGGTGATCATTCATAATCTGCTGCAATCGATCACTCTGCTCGCCGATGGCTGTCGCAACTTCCAGCAGCATTGCGTGGCGGGGATCGAGCCCGATGCCGAGCAGATGGCGGCGCACTTGGAGCGTGGCTTGATGCTGGTGACGGCCCTCAATCCGCACATCGGCTACGACAAGGCCGCGGAAATCGCCAAGAAGGCCTATGCCGAAGGCAAGACCCTGCGTGAGGCGGCGCTGGAGTTGCAGTACCTGAGCAACGAACAGTTCGACCAGTGGGTGCGACCGGAGAACATGCTGGCGCCGGGGGGCAAGGGTTGAGCGCTAGGTAGCCAGTACCGGCCTCTTCGCGGGCAAGCCCGCGAAGAGGCCGGTACTGACCATCACAGAACTTGACCTAACCGCGCCTTCCGCGCCCGCCAACCGGCCACCAGCGATGGCCCCAAAGCCACCAACGCCGACCCCAGCACCACCGTCACCGCCCCCAGATACCCCAAGCCATTGAGGCCCTCGGCCTGCACGTACTCAGGCCAGACCCAGGCCGCCAGCGCCACGGCCACCAGGGTCACCAGCGGCGTCAGCGCCAATGTCGCACTCACCCGCGAGGCCTCCCAGTGCGCCAGAGCCTCGGCGAATGCGCCATAGGCCACCAGAGTATTCAGGCAACAGGCCAGCAACAGCCAGCCCTGCACCGGGGTCAGTTGCAAGACCTCCAGCGGGTGCACCCAGGGGGTGAGCAGCAGCGCGCAACTCAGGTAGATCACCATCATCACCTGCTGCGAATGCCAGACCGTCAGTAGCTGTTTCTGACTCAAGGCGTAGAACACCCAGATGCTGGTCGCCAGGACGATGGTCAACACACCCGTGGTATAGGCACCCAGCGAGGTCAGCAGCTCTTCCAGGCGCTGGTTGAAGAACAGCCCGAAGCCACCCAACAGCACCAGCAGGCCGATACCCTGCCCCAGGCTGAAACGCTCCTTGAAGACGAACACACTGGCCACCAGCAACAGCACCGGGCCAAGCTGCACCACCAGTTGCGCGGTACCAGGGCTGAGCAGATTCAGGCCAACCAGGTACAGCACGTAGTTACCCATCAGCCCGCACACGGCCACCAGCACCAAGCCCTTGCCCTTGCGTCCCAGTGCCTGCACCGACGGCAGCCGACGCTTGGCGCGCAACCAGATGAACAGCAGCCCTCCGGACACCAGCAGGCGATACCAGGTGACGGTGATCGGATCCATCACCTGAAGCACCTGCTTGAGCTTGATCGGCAGGATGCCCCAGAGCAATGCCGTCAGAAGTGCCAGCAGCAGGCCGTGGATCCAGCGTCCGGAAGTGATGTGCATGGTGCCCTCGTGTCGACCCGTGATGGGGGGTAGCGAGATTCTAAGGGCTGGAAGGGAAAATACCGGAGAAAAGAATTCATCAGGTCATTCCTTGGGGGCAGGATCAGACAAACATCTACTTCTTATCCTTGGCAAACGCTGCTTCCAGCGCCTCATTGATGGTGCGCAGCACCTTGACCCGCGCCCAGCGCTTGTCATTGGCCTCGACCAACGTCCACGGCGCGATCTCGGTGCTGGTGCGATCGACCATGTCGCCCACGGCCTGGGTGTACTCGTCCCACTTGTCGCGGTTGCGCCAGTCGTCCTCGGTGATCTTGTAGCGCTTGAACGGCGTTGCCTCGCGCTCCTCGAAACGCTCCAGCTGGGTCTGTTGGTCGATCGCCAGCCAGAACTTGACCAGCACGCCCCCGGCATTCACCAGTTGCTCTTCGAAATCGTTGATCTCGCCGTAGGCGCGCATCCAGTCGATCGGCGCGCAGAAGCCCTCGACCCGCTCGACCAGCACCCGCCCATACCAGGAGCGGTCGAAGATGGTGAACTTGCCTCGGGCTGGCATGTGCCGCCAGAAACGCCAGAGGTACGGCTGGGCGAGCTCCTCCTGAGTGGGCGCGGCGATCGGTACGATGCGGTACTGACGTGGGTCGAGCGCGGCAGCCACGCGGCGGATGGCACTGCCCTTGCCGGCAGCGTCATTGCCTTCGAACACCGCAATCAGGGCGTGCTTGCGCATGTGCTTGTGGCGCAGCAACCCGGCCAGGCGCGCCTGCTCGGTCACCAGTTGTTCCTGGTAGTCGGCCTTGTCCAGGCGCAGGGTCATGTCCAGGGCACCGAGCAGGCTGCGCTGATCGATGCTGCGGCCCAGCGGTGCAATATTGCCCTGGTGCTTGCCCTTGGGGTTGCTGGCCAACGCGGCTTGCAGGCTTTCGAGCAGGATACGCCCGACCGCCAGGCTGCGGTAATTCGGGTCGACGCCCTCGACCACGTGCCAGGGCGCATAGTCGCGGCTGGTCCGGCGCAGTACCCGCTCGCCGAAGCGCACGAAGCGGTCGTAGGTTCGCGACTGCTGCCAGTCCAGCGGGCTGATCCGCCAGCTGTGCAGCGGGTCGTCCTTGAGCGCCTTGAGCCGCGCCTTCATCTGTTTCTTCGACAGATGGAACCAGAACTTGATGATCAGCGCGCCTTCGTCGCAGAGCATCTGCTCCAGGCGCTCGGCCCCGGTGATCGCCTGGTCGAGCACGGCATCCTTGAACTGACCGTGCACCCGGCCCTGGATCATCTGGCTGTACCAGTTGCCGAAGAACACCCCCATCCGGCCCTTCGGTGGCAGGGCCCGCCAGTAGCGCCAGGCGGGTGGGCGAGCCAGTTCCTCGTCGGTCTGCTGGTCGAAGGTGAGCACGTCGATCATGCGCGGATCCATCCACTCGTTGAGCAGCTTGACCGTCTCGCCCTTGCCGGCACCCTCGACGCCGTTGATCAGTACGATCACCGGAAACCGCGCCTGCTGCTTGAGCTCGTATTGCGCCTCGAGCAGGGCCTCGCGCAGGGCGGGCACCTCGGCGTCGTAGGTGTCCTTGTCAATGCTGTGACCGATTTCCGCAGATTCGAACATGCTGGGCTCCCTCGATGGATAAGCAAGACTAGCGGAATCCTGGCGGCTGGCGTCAAGCTGGCAGATGCAAGAAACAGCCGGCCGTGCCACCATTTGCGCCTTTAATCACCGCGTGCAGCTTCGCGCTTGCCACTTTCAGCGAAACCCGCCATGTCCGCACCCACCCTTCTCCAGCATGCCCAGATCGACTGGGACGACCAGGGCCGCCCCCACTCGCGGCAATACGACGACGTCTATTTCTCGAAGAACGAAGGGACCGAGGAAACCCGGCATGTGTTCCTCGACCAGACCGGCCTGGCCGAACGCTTCGCCAACCTGGCGCCGCATACCAGCCTGGTGATCGGCGAAACCGGCTTCGGCACCGGCATGAACTTCTTCTGTGCCTGGCAGCTGTTCGCCGAGCGGGCACCCAACGAGGCCCGGCTGCATTTCGTCAGTGTCGAGAAATTCCCTCTCGCCCCCGACGACTTGGCCCGCGCGGTGCGCCTGTGGCCGGAGCTATCAGCGTTCAGCGAGCCGCTGCTGGCGCAATATGTGGCGGTGCACCCAGGCTTCCAACAGTTCACCTTCGACCAGGGCCGGGTCACCCTGACCCTGCTGGTGGGCGATGTACTGGAGCAACTGCCCCAGCTCGATGCGCGCATCGATGTGTGGTTTCTCGACGGTTTCGCCCCGGCCAAGAACCCCGACATGTGGACCCCCGAACTGTTCGCGCAACTGGCGCGGCTGTCGCGCCCTGGCACTGCGCTGGGCACCTTCACCACCACCGGCTGGGTCCGACGAGGGCTGATCGACGCAGGCTTCCGAATGAAAAAGGTGCCCGGCATCGGCAAGAAGTGGGAGGTGATGAGCGGCGAGTACATCGGCCAGCCCCACCCTGCCGCTACCGCGCCGTGGTATGCCCGCCCCGGGATACCCGCAGGCCCGCGGCAGGCGCTGGTGATTGGCGCCGGCCTGGCGGGCAGCGCCACGGCCGCCAGCCTTGCCGCACGCGGTTGGCAGGTGAGCGTGCTGGAACGCCACGATGCCCCCGCCCGCGAAGCCTCCGGCAACCCCCAGGGGGTGCTGTACCTCAAGCTGTCGGCGCATGGCACAGCGTTGTCGCAGATGATCCTGTCCGGTTTCGGCTACACCCGGCGTCAGCTCGAACGACTGCAACAGGGCCGCGACTGGGAAGCCTGCGGCGTGCTGCAGCTGGCCTTCGACAGCAAGGAAGCCGAGCGCCAGAACAAGCTGGCCGAAGCCTTCGACCCCAGTCTGCTGCAGGTACTGACCCACAGCGAAGCCGAGACGATCGCCGGGGTGGCGCTGCCGGCTGGCGGCTTGTTCTATCCCGAGGGGGGCTGGGTGCACCCGCCGGCCCTGTGCCAGGCACAACTGCAGCACCCTAATATCCGCCTGCTGCCGCACCAGCAGGTGCTGGCGCTGCGCAAGGTCGATGGCCTGTGGCAGGCCTGGGACGGCGAACGGTTGTTGGCCAGCGCGCCCGTGGTGGTGCTGGCTACCGCTGCCGAGGTACGGCATTTCGAGGCCTGCGCGCAGTTGCCGCTCAAGCGCATCCGTGGGCAAATCACCCGGCTGCCGGCAACGCCCGCCAGCCGAGCGTTGCGCACCGTCGTGTGCGCCGAGGGCTATGTGGCGCCGCCACGGGGTGACGAGCATACCCTGGGGGCCAGTTTCGACTTTCATAGTGAAGACCTGGAACCAACCGTGGCCGAGCATCAGGGCAACCTGGCCCTGCTGAACGAGATTTCCACCGACCTCGCCCAACGTCTGGGCGGCCACGCGCTGGACGCCGGACACCTGCAGGGACGTGCGGCGTTCCGCTGCACCAGTCCCGATTACCTGCCGATCGTCGGACCGCTGGCCGATTCGACCGCGTTCGCCGAGGCTTACGCGGTGCTTGGCAAAGATGCACGCCAAGTGCCGGAGGTGCCCTGCCCCTGGCTGGACGGCTTGTATGTGAACAGCGGGCATGGCTCGCGCGGACTGATCACCGCGCCGCTGAGCGGCGAGCTGATCGCGGCATGGGTCAATGACGAGCCGTTGCCACTGCCGCGTGCGGTGGCCGAAGCGTGTCACCCGAACCGCTTTGCATTGCGCAGGTTGATTCGCGGGAAATGAAGGGGTGGGTTTGGGGTGGTCGCTTGAGAGGTGCAGCGGCGCTCGATCTCCGCGCCGCTGCACCTCTCAAGCCAACACCCCGCGATCCACTACGCAATCTCAACAACCACCAACCCCATAGCCCTCTCCTGCTTATAACAGATCGATCTAAAACTCCCCGGTTGCATATAGGTCAGTTTCTTAAGGTACCCTGTAAGGGACACCACCTCCCCAACGGAAAAACCGGTAAGGACTTATGTGCGGATTAGCAGGAGAGTTACGTTTCACCCCCATCGATCAAGCCCCACGCCCGGCCGACCTGGCCGCGGTGGAGCGAATAACCCATCATCTGGCACCCCGCGGCCCCGACGCCTGGGGCTTCCATAGCCAGGGCCCGATTGCCCTCGGCCATCGCCGGCTGAAGATCATGGACCTGTCCGACGGCTCGGCCCAGCCGATGGTCGACAACACCCTGGGCCTGTCGCTGGCGTTCAACGGCGCCATCTACAACTTCCCCGAGCTGCGCCAGGAACTGCAGGACCTGGGCTACACCTTCTGGTCCGACGGCGACACCGAAGTGCTGCTCAAGGGCTACCACGCCTGGGGCGACGCGTTGCTGCCCAAGCTCAACGGCATGTTCGCCCTGGCCATCTGGGAACGCGATACCCAACGCCTGTTCCTGGCTCGCGACCGCCTCGGCGTCAAACCGCTGTACCTGTCGCGCAACGGCGAACGCCTGCGTTTCGCCTCGACCCTGCCGGCACTGCTCAAGGGTGGCGACATCGACCCGGTGCTCGACCCGGTAGCACTCAATCACTACCTCAACTTCCACGCCGTGGTGCCGGCGCCGCGCACCCTGCTGGCCAATGTGCAGAAGCTCGAACCCGGCACCTGGATGCGCATCGACCGCCACGGTGAGGTCGAGCGCCAGACCTGGTGGGAACTGCAATACGGCCCCAACCCGGACGAGCGTGAACTTGACCTGGAAGGCTGGACCACCCGCGTGCTCGATGCCACCCGCGATGCCGTGGCTATCCGCCAGCGCGCAGCGGTCGACGTCGGCGTGCTGCTCTCCGGTGGCGTCGATTCGAGCCTGCTGGTCGGCTTGCTGCGTGACGTGGGGGTCGACGACCTGTCCACCTTCTCGATCGGCTTCGAAGATGCCGGCGGCGAGCGCGGCGACGAGTTCCAGTACTCCGACCTGATCGCCAAGCACTATGGCACCCGCCACCATCAACTGCGTATCGCCGAACACGAGATCATCGAGCAATTGCCCGCGGCCTTCCGCGCCATGAGCGAACCGATGGTCAGCCACGACTGCATCGCCTTCTACCTGCTGTCGCGAGAAGTGGCCAAGCATTGCAAGGGCGTGCAGAGCGGCCAGGGTGCCGACGAACTGTTCGCCGGCTACCACTGGTATCCGCAAGTCGATGGCGCCGCCGACCCTTACGCTGCTTATCGCGACGCGTTCTTCGACCGCAGCCATGCCGAATACCGCGACACCGTGCAAGCCCCGTGGCTGCTGGAAACCGACGCTGCCGGTGATTTCGTCCGCGAGCATTTCGCCCGCCCCGGCGCGCCGGAAGCAGTGGACAAGGCACTGCGCCTGGACAGCACGGTGATGCTGGTCGACGACCCGGTCAAACGTGTCGACAACATGACCATGGCCTGGGGCCTTGAAGCGCGCACGCCATTCCTCGACTACCGCCTGGCCGAACTGTCGGCACGTATTCCAGGGCGCTTCAAGCTGCCCGACGGCGGCAAGCATGTGCTCAAGCAAGCCGCACGGCGGGTCATCCCCCATGAGGTCATCGACCGCAAGAAGGGCTACTTCCCGGTGCCTGGCCTCAAGCACCTGGAGGGTGCGACCCTGGGTTGGGTCCGCGAACTGCTGACCGACCCGAGCCAGGACCGGGGCATTTTCAATCCGGCGATGATCGACCGACTGCTGAGCAACCCACACGGCCAGCTCACCCCTCTGCGCGGCTCCAAGCTGTGGCAATTGGCGGCCCTGAACCTGTGGCTCAGCGAACAAGGAATCTGACCGATGAAAGCCCATGAGATCGCTTACGGTCAGCGCCTGTTGCGCGGCCAGGCGCCGTCCTACGAGCGTCTGCAAGCGCGGCTGGCCGGCGATGGCAGCGAGCCGCACGACCAGCCGCGTGCCTTGCACTGCGGCTGGGGTCGGCTACTGATCGGCCACACCTACCCCGACCCGGCCACCCTGGCCGGGGAGCTGCTGGCCGAGCAGCCCGGCGAGCGTGACATCGCGCTGTACGTGGCCGCTCCCCAGCAATTGCTGGCCCAGGCGCCGCAACAGCTGTTTCTCGATCCTTCCGATACCCTGCGCCTGTGGTTCACCGACTACCGCCCGGCGCAACGGGTGTTCCGTGGTTTTCGTGTGCGCCGGGCGCACACCGAAGCAGACTGGCAGGCGATCAACACCCTGTACCAAGCCCGGGGCATGCTGCCGGTCGACCCCAAACTGCTCACCCCGCGCCACCTCGGTGGCCCGGTGTATTGGCTGGCCGAGGACGAGGACAGCGGCGCCGTCATCGGCAGCGTGATGGGCCTGAACCACAGCAAGGCCTTCGACGATCCCGAGCACGGCAGCAGCTTGTGGTGCCTGGCGGTGGATCCGCAGTGCACCCGTCCCGGCGTCGGCGAAGTGCTGGTGCGCCACTTGATCGAGCATTTCATGAGCCGCGGCCTGGCCTACCTCGACCTGTCGGTGCTGCATGACAACCGCCAGGCCAAGCGTCTGTATGAAAAGCTGGGTTTTCGCAACCTGCCGACCTTCGCGGTCAAGCGCAAGAACGGCATCAACCAGCAGCTGTTCCTCGGCCCAGGCCCTGAAGCGGAGCTCAACCCCTATGCACGGATCATCGTCGACGAGGCGTTGCGCCGCGGCATCGAGGTGCAGGTGGACGAC
Organism: Pseudomonas putida; assembly: GCF_004357765.1. Taxonomy (GTDB): domain Bacteria; phylum Pseudomonadota; class Gammaproteobacteria; order Pseudomonadales; family Pseudomonadaceae; genus Aquipseudomonas; species Aquipseudomonas putida_U. Next base: position 95,812 of record NZ_SMTE01000013.1, read on the forward strand.
GCCGTGGGCGGTTTGTTCACCCTCAGCCTGGGCGGCCGGCGCATCCGCTGTCGCGAGTCGCTGAGCGACCTGACCAGTGCCGTGACCATGACCCTGTGCCAGGACAAACGCCTGACCCGCCAAGCGCTGCACAATGCCGGTCTGCAAGTGCCGGCCCAGCAGTTGGCCGGCAATGCCGACGACAACCTGGCGTTTCTCGACGAGCACGGCTCGATCGTGGTCAAGCCGGTGGATGGCGAGCAAGGCCAGGGCGTAGCGGTGGGTCTGGAGTCCATCGAGGACGTCATTCAGGCAGTGGAGCATGCGCGCCAGTTCGACAGCCGGGTGCTGCTCGAAAGCTTCCATGCCGGCAGCGACCTGCGCATCGTGGTGATCGGCTTCGAAGTGGTGGCGGCGGCCATTCGTCACCCGGCTCAGGTGGTCGGGGATGGCAAGCACAGCATCGGTGAGCTGATCGAGGCGCAGAGTCGGCGCCGCCAGGCCGCCACCGGGGGCGAAAGCCGCATTCCGTTGGACGACGAAACCGAGCGCACCCTGCGCGCGGCCGGGCTGAGTTACGACGATGTGCTGGAGCCCGGTCGGCGCCTGGCCGTGCGGCGTACCGCCAACCTGCACACCGGCGGCACCCTGGAGGATGTCACCGAGCGCCTGCACCCGGTGCTGGCCGATGCCGCCGTGCGGGCGGCGCGTGCCCTGGAGATCCCGGTGGTCGGCCTGGACTTCATGGTGCGCGATGCCGAGCAGCCTGAGTACGTGATCATCGAGGCAAACGAACGGGCCGGGTTGGCCAACCATGAGCCACAGCCGACCGCCGAGCGATTTGTCGACCTGCTGTTTCCCCATAGCCGGGCCTTGGCGTGAGTCAATGAGGGCCTCTTCGCGGGACAAGCCCGCTCCCACAGGAACGCCACCGACCTTAAGGTCGTGAATTACCTGTGGGAGCGGGCTTGCCCGCGAAGAAGCCACCGCAATAATCGAGGAGTCCCCATGTCCGAACGACACCCCGAACCCGATCTCGAATACATGAAACAGGTGCTCCTGGAGATGCTCGCCATCCCCAGCCCCACCGGCTTCACCGACACCATCGTGCGCTACGTCGCCGAGCGCCTGGACGAGCTGGGCATTCCCTACGAGCTGACCCGCCGCGGCACCATTCGCGCCACCCTCAAGGGCCGGCAGAGTTCGCCAGACCGCGCCGTTTCGGCGCACCTGGACACCATCGGCGCCAGCGTACGCCAACTGCAGGACAATGGCCGCCTGGGCCTGTCGCCGGTAGGTTGCTGGTCGAGCCGCTTCGCCGAGGGCAGCCGGGTCAGCGTGTTCACCGATACCGGTGTTTATCGCGGCAGCGTGCTGCCCCTGATGGCCAGCGGGCATGCCTTCAACACCGCCATCGACCAGATGCCGATCAGCTGGGAACACGTCGAACTGCGCCTGGACGCCTACTGCGCCACCCGCGCCGACTGTGAAGCGCTGGGGATCAACGTGGGCGATTTCGTCGCCTTCGACCCCTTGCCCGAGTTCACCGAAAGCGGCCACATCAGCGCCCGCCACCTCGATGACAAGGCCGGTGTGGCCGCCCTGCTGGCAGCACTCAAGGCCGTGGTGGAAAGTGGCCGCCAGCCACTGATCGACTGCCATCCGTTGTTCACCATCACCGAGGAAACCGGCTCTGGCGCCGCCGCGGCCCTGCCCTGGGACGTCAGCGAATTCGTCGGCATCGACATCGCCCCGGTCGCACCTGGCCAGGCCTCCAGCGAACACGCCGTGAGCGTGGCCATGCAGGATTCCTCCGGCCCCTACGACTATCATCTGTCGCGCCACCTGCTGAAGCTGGCCGAAGAGCGCGAGCTGCCGGTACGCCGGGATGTGTTCCGCTACTACTTCAGCGATGCCCATTCGGCCGTGACCGCCGGACACGACATTCGCACCGCCCTGGTAGCGTTCGGCTGCGACGCCACCCATGGCTACGAGCGTACCCATATCGACAGCCTGGCCACCCTCAGCCGTCTGCTGGCAGGCTACCTGCTCAGCCCGCCGGTGTTCGCCAGCGATTCGAATCCGACCAGTGCGTCGCTCGAACGCTTCAGCCATCAACTGGAGCACGACGCGCAGATGGAGAGCGACACGCGAGTGCCGCCGGTGGACAGTCTGGTGGGGAACAAGACCTAGACAGTCGTATTCGCGTAGGATGGCGCCATTCAACGAGACCTTGCCCACGCCCATGCTGATTCCCTACGACCAACTGCAAGCCGAGACCCTGACCCGCCTGATCGAAGACTTCGTCACCCGAGATGGCACCGACAACGGCGACGACACGCCCCTGGAAACCCGCGTACTGCGGGTTCGCCAGGCGTTGGCCAAGGGTCAGGCGTTCATCCTGTTCGATCCCGAGAGCCAGCAGTGCCAACTGCTGGCCAAGCACGACGTGCCCCGCGAACTGCTCGACTAAGGCTTGACCTTGGCTTTGAACACCTCTCCCGCCTTGATCCGCTGGTAGACCTCGCTACGGTGCACCGGCACCTCCCGCGGGGCGGTGATGCCCAGGCGTACCATGCCGTCACGCGACTCGACCACCATGATCACGATGTCGCCATCGATGACGATGCGCTCGCCCACTTCTCGCCCGATTACCAGCATGCTCCACTCCTCCAACCTGGGGATAAAAGTGGAGCCTGCAGGGAGCAGGTGGGCTGACTCAACACCTCCAGAGCGAAAGAGACCGATCCCACGAAAGTAGGTAAAACAACCTACAGACGCGCCCTACAATCAGCGTGATTGGGCCTTGCCACGCATCTTCATGGCCATCTCCGCCATCTCGTCGTACAGCCGCTCAGGCGCCTGACGCTTGAGCATCCAGGCATCACGCCCGGCTTCATGGGGCAGGATCAGAAATTCGCCCGCAGCCACCTGTTGGTGAATGTAATCGGCGATCTGCGCGGCGCTGATCGGCGAACCTTGCAGCAGCTTGCCGACCTGGGCCTTCATCGCCGGGTCAGGGCCGCGGAAGGAGTCGAGCAGGTTGGTCTGGAAGAACGACGGGCACACCACGTGCACCGCCACTTCCAATTGCCGCAGCTCTACCAGCAGGCTCTCTGACAGCGCCAGCACCCCGGCCTTGGCGACGTTGTAGTTGCTCATGCCCGGCCCCTGCATCAGCGCGGCCATGGAGGCGATGTTGACGATACGCCCCTTGCTGCGTTCGAGCAGTGGCAGAAAAGCCTTGCAGCCCTTGACCACGCCCATCAGGTTGACCGCGATCTGCCAGTCCCAGTCCTCCAGCGACAGCTCGGCGAAAAAGCCGCCCGAGGCCACTCCGGCGTTGTTGACGATCACGTCGATGCCCCCGAAGTTCGCCTCGCAGGCCTGCGCCAGGGCGGTCAGCTGGCTGTAGTCGCGCACGTCGCAACGCTGGGTGAAGCCATCGCCACCGGCGGCGCGTACCTGTTCGAGGGTTTCGCGCAGGGCCGGCTCGTTGAGGTCGGCCAGCGCCAGGCGCCAACCCTCGCGCGCCCAGCGCAGGGCGATCTCGCGACCGAGGCCGGAACCGGCGCCGGTGATCATGATGCGGTTTTGCATGGTGGCAGGGCCTTGTCTTGTGGGGGTGTGGCTTGAGTCTAAACAAGGCCTGGGAGCGAAGCAGGATTCATCAGGGTAGTGAATGGGCAGCCATGACTCGCCGCAGCCAGCGAACAGGCCCGCACGACGCCACACAAAATGGAATCTTTCCCAAGCGGCGCCAGTCCGATTTATCAAGAGGCCAGCGATACCAGGCCCTTGACCCTCAACCACGCAAGGATTTCGCCATGACCACGATTCTCATCATCATCCTGATCCTGCTGTTGATTGGTGGCTTACCGGTCTTCCCGCATTCGCGCAGCTGGGGTTACGGCCCATCCGGCATCGTCGGCGCGGTGCTGGTGGTCCTGCTGGTACTGTTGTTGCTCGGGATGATATGACTCTGCCAGGTCCTGCCCGGCGTGGCGATCGAGCTGCTGTTCGAGACGGCGCATGGCGTCTCCCATGGCACTGACCGCCAGGCCGAGCGCGGCCTGGTCGAACGGTTCGGCTTGGCAACAGCGCTCCACCTGTTCGCACAACGCCACCAGCGCCTCGAGCCGTGCAATGCGAGCGCATCCCTTGATGCGATGGGCCAGCGGCGCCAGGGCCTCAGGCTCATCGCCGAGGTTTTGCAGGCGCAACAAGTCTTCGTGGTTGCTGGCGCGCAAGTCGCCGAGCAACGCCCTGAGCGCGGCTTCGTCGTTGCCGACCAGACGCCGCAGGTGCGCAAGGTTGAGCAGGATCTCCTGACCACTGGCATGCCCCGTTGGTCGCACCCTGGCCAGGGCCTGGCTCAGGCTGTCGAGGTCCAGTGGTTTGAACAGGCACTCATCCATCCCGGCCTCGCAGCCGCGTCGGCGATCCACCTCTTGGGCGCTGGCGGTCAGGCCGATCAGCCGACAGCGGGGCCGCCTATGGCGTCGCTCATGCAGACGGATGGCCCGGGACAGGCCATGGCCATCCAGAATCGGCATGTTGCAATCGCTGATGACCACATCGAACGGCTGCTTGAGCCATAGACGCAGGGCCTGCGCGCCATCTTCCGCGACCTGGGAGCGATGCCCCAGATAGGCCAGTTGCTGCTCCAACAACTGCCGATTGGCCGGATAGTCGTCGACCACCAGCACCCGCAACCGCACGCCAGGTTCGACCTGCGCCACGGTTGGCCCAGGGGGTGGGCCGGTGCCTGGCAGCAACGGCAGCTTGAGTTGCACCTGCACCTCGGTACCCTCGCCCAATGTGCTGCGCACGAGCAGTTGGCCGCCCATCAGCTGGCAGAGCTTGCGACTGATATTCAGACCCAGACCGGTACTGGTGCGAGGCGACTGGCAATGGTTACTGGCCTGGCGGAACGGCTGGCCCAGGGCTGCCAACTCACTGGCGGCGATGCCGACACCACTGTCCTTGACCCGCAGTACGACATCGAGCTGCCCGTCTGCCGGCTGCGCCTGCAAGCTGACCAGGATCCGCCCACGTTGGGTGAACTTGATCGCATTGCTCAGCAGGTTGGCCAGCACTTGCTTGAAACGTAAAGGATCGAGCATGACTTCAGCCCCCACCGCCCCCTGGGACTGCATCTGCAGCTCCAGGCCCTTGCCGCGGGCCAACTGCTCGAACAACTGCACCACCCGTCCGACCAACTCGCTCACCCGCACCTGTTGCGGCGCAAGCTGCAAGTGCCCGGTCTCGATGCGGGTGATGTCGAGAATGTCGCCGATCAGCTCTTTGAGCCCGCGTGCCGCCTCGGTGGCGACCTCCAGGGCCTGATGATCGGGCACGCCCTGGGCCGCCTTGCGCTGGGCCAGTTCGAGCATACCCAGCACTGCATGCAGCGGCGTCCGTATCTCGTGGCTGATGGTGGCGAGGAACTCGGTCTTGGCCTGGTTGGCCGCGTCCGCCGCCCGCCTGGCCCGCCGCAACCGCACCTGCAGGCGGCGCAGATAGCGAATCCACAGCAAAGCCACCAGCAACAAACAGGACGCAATGCCGAAACCCAGCAGCACCTTGCTCCGGTGGCGTGACCAACCGTTGTCGGGAACCACCATCGGGTTGCGCCAACGCCGGACCAGCGCGGCGGTCTCATGGGGCGTCAGGCTCAACAGCGCGCTGTCGATGATGCCCAGCAATTCGCTGGCACCTCGGGCGCCGGCCAGGGCGAAGTGCGCTGGCGGCACCGCCAGACTGGCACTGATCTGCAACTGCCCTGGATACCAGCGCGCAACCAGAGGGCGTGCGTCATCGAGGGTCAGCAGAGCAGCGTCGACCTGGCCATCGGCGACGGCGTGCAAGGCTTGCAGCGGGCTGTGCAGCAAACGCTGGCGCACCTGCGGGTAACGCTCGTGCATCAGTTGCACCATGGCACTGCCCCAGACCAGCGCCACTTGCCTACCGGCCAGTTGCTCGAGGCTGGCCGGCGCTCGTGCGCCCGTGCGACTGACCAGCACCCGTGAAGCAGCGAGGTAGGCGCGACTGAAACCCAGGCGCTGTGCCAGGCTGTCGCTGTAGGGTAATCCAGCGATCAGTTGCGCCTGGCCCTGGGCCACCTGGCCGATCATCTGCTCGACCCCTGTCCCGGTCTGGACATCGAACTCCAGGCCCGTGCGCCGGGTGATCAGTTGCAGCACGTCCAGTGTGAGTCCCCGCAACTGACCCTTGCTGTCGCGGTAGCTCAGCGGCAGCAACTGATCATCCACCAGAACCCGCACCTTGGGATTGGCAGCCAGCCAGCGCCGCTGATCCGCAGTCAAGCGCACCGTCCGGGCCGAACGCACCAGGCTCGCCTCCGGGCTCCAGCGTTTCTGGATGCGCGCTCGTTGGTCCGCGCCGATATCGTTCAGCACCGCCTCCACCAACCGCGCCAGTGGCGTGCCGTTGTCGAGCATGGCAAAGCCAAGCCCCTGACCCGGCAGACCGGCCTCGCCGACTTCCTCCACCCCGCTGAACGGGCTGCGTCCCTGCAAGTAGCGGGCGATGAGGGCATTGCCCAGGTACAGGTCGGCTTGACCGAGGGCCAGTGCGGCCAAGGCACTGAAGGCGGTGGGATGCACCTGCAGGTCGGCGCGGGGGAAGTGCTGGTTGACCTGCTCGGCGCTGCGATAGCCGTCGACCATCACCAGGCGCAGCGGTGCCGGTCCCTCGCTGACCGCCGACCGCTCCTGGGCCAGCAGCACCGGCAGGTCTTCTGCATACGGTGATGAGGGACGCAGGCCAGCCTGCAACGCCTGCTCGGTGGTGACCGAGCCAAGCAGGTCGACCGTGCCCTCGCGCAACGCCGCGACCGCCGCGTCGAACGAGCCGAACACCTGCACCTGCAGGTCCAGACGCAGGTGTTCGGCCAGCAGTTTTGCATAATCGGCGGTGATGCCTTCGTAGGCGCGTCCAGTGCCGAGGATATCCAGCGGCGGTTGATCGTTGCCCAACACGCCAAGGCGCAACACCCGCTGGCGCCACAGCCAGCGCAGATCACCGCTGCTCGGCTCGGCGGGCGCCCCCTCGAAGACCGCACGACCGTGGACCTGCGGCGCCGCCAGGACGGGCATGGCATACACACAACACAGCACCAGCAGCCAGATTGCACGCACGGTCAGATCAGTTGGTTGCGACGAGCGAAATCCGCCAGGTCGATCAGGGAGTTGAGGCACAGCTTTTCCAGCAGACGCCCCTTGTAGGTACTGACCGTCTTGTTGCTGAGCAGCATGGCGTCTCCGACGGCCTTGTTGCTCAGCCCGCGGGCCAGGTGCTGCAGGATCATCAGCTCACGGTCGCTGAGCCGGGCGATGCGCTGTGCATCGGTGGCGCGCCGCTCCTGGCTGTTCACCGAACTGCGCGGCACGTCCGGGAAATAGGTGAAGCCCGACAGCACCGCGCGCACCGCCTTGCTCAGCTCATCCAGGTCGTTGGTCTTGGACACGAACCCGGCAGCCCCGGCCTGGATGCAGCGCAGGCAATAGGCTTCGGCCTGGTGCGAGGTCAACACGAGGATCTTCACCGGACGCTCCAGGCGCTGGATCCGCGCGATGACTTCCATGCCGTCCAGCCCAGGCAGACTGATGTCGAGGATGACGATGTCCGGCGCCAGTTCTCGGGCCATGTGCACCGCCTCCATGCCATTGGCGGCCTGGCCGATGACTTCCAGGCGCTCGCGGCGCAACAGCGTGCACACCGTGGCACGGATGAAAGGATGGTCGTCGACCACCAATGCTCTGTTCATGCATGTCCTCGCTTGGCTGACACCTGGAGGCACCGGAGGTCAGCCCTCCAGCACCATGGCTTTGCGGTTGGCACCTTCGTGCAGCTCGAACTGATGCACCTTGGCGGCCTCGCCTTCGAACCTGCGGCTACGACCGGGCAGCAGGTGGTGCTTGGTGGCCGGTTCACATTGCTGGTCGAGGCTCTGGCACTGGCGGAAATGGTCGAGCACCACGGTCGTGTTGCCTTGGTTGCTCACGGTCAATGCTCCGGCCTTGCGGCTGACCGAGGTCTGATAGCGGGTGTCGGCCGGGCGCACGAACAGTAGCGTGCCGTAACCGGCCAACAGGTTGACGCCCGCCTTGAGGCTGTCGCGGTACTCCTGCGCTTGCTGGTCATCCACGGCAAAACCATCGCCCGTTTCCGGCAGCACCGGAATGAACCGCAGCCGGTAGTAACGCTCCCGGTCGCGTTCTCCCCGGTACAGCAGGCGCACCGCCTGCATGCCGTGGGCCGGCACGATCAGCCGGGCCGGGCTGACCACCAGCCCCCGCTGCGCCATGGCCTGCCCGTCCACCGCGACTTCGCGGGGCGGGCCCTCGCCTTCATAGACCAGCTCGACCACGCTGACCTTGACGAAGGCGGTGGCATCACCGCCGTTGCGTATGCGTTTGAGCAAGGTGCTCCTGCCGTCTTCAAGGTAGTCATACAGCCCGCCGACGTTAAGCTCCGGCCCTGCCTGTGCCAGGCAAGGCGTCAGCGCAAGGCAAAGCACTCGCAACAGCTTCATCCGTTCATTCTCCAAGGCGGCCATCATTGATAGCCAATCAACATCATCGCGCGCATTGTGATCACAATCTGCGCACGTAAACTGCAGGAAGATTCCCTATCTCTTGTCGAAATTTCCTAACGACAACCCTCGGCCCTACATCTGCGCCTCGATCACCACCGTGACCAGGCCCTCGTAGCGACTACCCGGGTGTGCCAGCATGGCGGGCACATTGCTACCGGCCACTTCGAAATGCAGTTGTCCAGGCTGCTTCCACACGGCGCTGAGGGGTTCGATGAGCAATGCGGCTGGCTCGCGGGTAGGTATTGCCAGCCGTTCGATTGGGCGACCGTTATGTTGCAGGCCGGCTGGCAGGGTGACCGAGACATCCACTCCCACCAGGTGCCCTGCGCTTTCCCGAATGCCGCATTGGTCACCGAGTTCGTATTCGCAGCGCTTGTAGACACGTATGGGCCCGGTGGTCCAGATCCGCAATGGCATGTCACGATAGAGCTTGCTCGGCGTACCGCGCCCGCCGAGCCAGGCCCTCCAACCCCCAGGGGGTTCGAGCACGGCACGTTCGGAGCCGGCCGGAAACTCCAGATAAAGGTCGTGCTGCACATCCAGTTCGAAATTGATCGTCAGGCGCGTGTCGCTGAGGTTGCTGACCCCGTTTCCGAAGTCGAAATCTCCCCCTGGGCCGATGCTGTAGTCCACGGAGCCGCGGTAGATACCTTGCGGCATGCCGATAGGGCGTGGCATCACCAGCCTGAATTCAGCGCCAAAGTTAACGGCAGACACCGTGGCCGAGCCAAGGCCTTCAAGATCAATGTCGTAGCAGGCATCCGGAGACGCAGGCTGGTTGATTTGCCACAGGTACCGAACTCTATTGCTCCAGCGACCGGAATTGAGGTGCAGACACCCACCCCGTCCAGCCGCGCTGACCCGACCAGAAAGAAAATTCAACTGCTGGCTGATGGTGGCAAAGGAGAAGTCGAGACTGTAACTGCGCCCAAAGTCATTGAGCACCTGCACATTTCGCGCTGCCGGCATCTTGACGTAGTGGCGATCACGCACATCAGGGGCGTTGCCGATGTGGTCCTTTTGATAGGTGATGGGCAAATCGACTACAAACGGGGGTATGCCGCTTTGGCAGCGATGCGGCCAGACCGCGCAATAGTCACCAGGTGGCGTGACGTTTTCGAATCGCCCCGAAGGGTCGCCGCGATAGCGCATCTTCACATCGATTTCGACCGCGTTGCCCTGCAGCGGCCATCCACCGCAGAGCAGCACGAGCCAGAAGATCAATCCGCGCACGTTGAATGTCCTCACGTGTTGCTCCCCTTTACAGGTGCTTGCGCCTTGGCCATGCCCTCAGGCCTGCAGGCCATATCACCTGCCAGCAAGACATCGCCCTCACGCTTGAGCTTGTTGAAATCCAGCTCCAGCAGGCACAAGGCGCTGCCGCCCTTGCGCACCTCGAGCGTGGGCTGCGACTCGCTCATTTCCACGGCAAAGTGCCCACCTGCCTCGCTCACGCTGCGGCTGGCGTGGTTGATCACCTGCGCCCCGTGCAGCGGCTGGCCACGGCTGTCGAGCAAGCGCCCGAGCACCGTTACCGTGCGCATCACGCGCAAGGTGCGATAGCCCACCGCGCCGCGGTTGAGGTGGTAGTCGACACTGGTGGGCTGGATCACCGCAGCGGCCTGTTGATCCTGCTCGAGATCGAACTGCACATAGCCTGACTTGTAGACGCTCACCGGCACCAGGTTGCGCCCCGGATGCAGGGTGGCGCTCAGGCCATGCTCGTCATCGGCGCGCAGTTGCAGGCCTTCGATGTCGCTTTCGACATCCACTATGAGCCCTGCGTCGTGGGCCATGTACTGCCCGGTGACGGCGACCTTGCCTTCGCCGACGGCGACGATGCTCTGCAGGTTGAGGCCGCCACTGATCCGACCGTTCCAGGACGAGCGTTGCGCATAGGCGTCTCCTTGCAAGGCCTGGCTCTCGAACTGGGCGTTACCGCCAAACCCTGCGCCGTAGCGGTCTACCGTGGTCGTAGCGCCAACGCTGCGGAGTGCGCCCATGTCGACATCACGCTGGTAGGACAACGAAGCGTTATGGTCGCGCCCGCCGTCGTAGCCGGTGCGACTGCCGATACTGGCGGCGATGCGCTCGCCGGGGTCGCCCAGGCTCATGCTCAGCGCCAGGTTGACGCCACGGCTGCGCGCATCGCCACTGCTGCGCGTGCCCGGGCGGTCGAACAGGCTCAGCCGCCAGTTGGCGTCGGACCCCAGCAGCTTGCCGTAATAGGACCATCCGAGGTCGATCCCCAAGCCGTCGGCGGCTCCGGAGCTGTGGGCAAGGCGCACGGTCGCGGTGCTGCGGTTGTCCAGGCGGCGCGTCAACAGCAAGGACGTCTGGCTCTGTTCGCTGTAGCGCACCACTTGGCTGTGCGTGGGACGGTTGACCGATTCCAGCCACGACCGGCTGTGGCTGAGCACCAGCGAGCCAAGATCGTGGCTGTGAATGACCTGGAAGTCATAGCCGTTTCCCTGGTTCTCGGTGCGGTAGACGTTGCCGTAGAGCTTCAGGCGGTCGAGCACGTCCCAGTCCAGCGAAGTGCCATATTGCAGGGATTCATCCACCTGTTGCAGGGAAAGGCCCAGGACCGCACGCGGGTGCAGCAGGTAATTGCTCAACACCCCGGCACTGAGGCTGTCGTCATGCTGATCGTCCCAATTGCTCAACAGGCTGGTCTGCTGACCGAGGTAGAGGTTGTAGCGCCAGCGGCTGTCGGGGTTGCGCCAACTGCTGGGCTTGTAGACGAATTCTTCGGTGCGGGCGGTTTCCTGGCCATCTTCCAACAGGCGAACTTCGACCTGGTAGATACCACCGGGCAGTACCCGGGTGTCCAGCGCCTGCAAGCCGGGCTGTACCGACTGGCTGTTGATCAACACGCCATTGCGGTAGATCTCCACCACGCCCGTGCGGTTGGGGGTGACGTAGATCGGCGTCGAGCTGGGGCTGGCCATTGTCGATCAGCAGGCTGTCGCTGCTGCCGAACATCAGCCCAAGGGTGGTATCGGGACTCTGTCCCAGCAACCGTGGTTGACGGGTGAGTCCTTGGGCGCCGGGGGTGAAATAACCCAGGCGAAAAAAATGCTCATCGTGCAGGCGCTCGGCGTACAACTGGCTTACCCGATGACGGGTCTGCTCGCCACCGACGCTACCTTTGTCGGCCTGAGCATCGGCCAAGGTGGTCCATTGACCCAGGCTGGCCTGACCTTGCAACGCGTACATGCCACTGGTCTCGCTGCCATCGCTGACCATGTTGAGCTGGTTGCGCAGCAACATGCCACTGCCCTGCTCGGGCAAGGCATGGTAACGGGGAGCCTCACCGCCCAGTTCAGCGGCGTGGGTCAGCAGTGACAACTGCGAGTTGACCAAACTGTAGTGAATGGCCCGCAGCCCGTCAGGGCAATCCTGCTGGCAGCTACCCAACGGGCGCCCGGTTGCCAGGCGCTCCTGCCAACGGCGGCGCAGGGTCTCTGGCTCGCGACTGTCATAGTGGTCGGTGAACTCCAGCAACTGCACGCGCTCGTCGCGGCTGAGCACCACCATGGCATCGCCCAGGTAGCGACCATCCAGGTCGACCCGCACCGCCAGGGGCACATCGAAAAAATGTTCTTCGAACTCGCGCGGCAGGCCCTGGGCCTGGCTGACCACGCCCATGGCGGTGGTAGCAGGCTCGGCTGCGGCCGGCAGCACGGCAAGGCTGGCTGCAAGCAGCAACGTTCTTGTAGAGGCAGAAAGGGGCATTACCGTACCTGCAGACGATATCCGCCCTCACCCCCAGGCATTGCCCGAGGGTGAAGGTGGATAACGAAGGATGAAAAGGAAGGTATGCAGCCAGATCAGGGCGCAGCGGTTTCGAACATCATGCTGACCAGGCCTTGATAGAGACCTGGCTTGTAGCCACCGGCCGGCACTTGCGGCGCGACCTCGAAGTCGACGATCGCACCTGGGGCGGCCTGGACATCGGTCAGAATCTCGGCAGCGCTGGTGGTCAGTACGGTGTCACCGATCTTGACGTCCAGGTCGATGGCGTCCAGGCCACTGCTGACCACGGCCGGCGACAGCAGGTGGGCGGTGATCGGGCCGATGGTGCTCTTGGCCTGCAGCTGCTTGCGCACTGGGGTCAGGCGACCTTGAAACGAGTTCCAGGCCATGTCCTGCGGGTCGTTCATCCAGTTGCCACCGACCGGTTCGACATAGAAAGCAGCGGTGGGAACGGTGGCGGTGATCAACACCTGTTTCTCGATCGGGTCTTCGGCCATGGCCGGGCCGGCGGCGAGTACGGCGAAGGGAAGTGCCAGCATGAGTGCTTTCACGAGTGAATCTCCTGGAAACCTGTAGACATAAGCTTTGATTGACGGTCAATCAGGCGCATTGCCGTTGACAGGGCGGATTATTCGTAATTACCCACACTGGAAATACGGGAACCCTCTGAGCGGCTTGTTGAAATTTCCTGGCGACAAAGGGCAAGACTTGCCAGACAGCAAAACGCCCCGACCAGCGGGGCGTATTGCTCAAGCGTCGACCAAGGTCAGTGGGATACCGCCCCGCTGGCCCCCAGGCCGGTCTGCGAACGCACGAACTGCGGGAAGAACAGCGCCCGCTCCTCGTCGGCCGCCTTGGACTTGTCGGTGATCGAGAAGAACCAGATTCCGACGAAGGCGATGAGCATCGAGAACAGCGCCGGGTACTCGTACGGGTAGATCGGTTTCTCGTGGCCGAGGATCTGCACCCAGATGGTCGGGCCGAGGATCATCAGCGTCACCGCACTCACCAGGCCCAGCCAGCCGCCGATCATGGCGCCACGGGTGGTCAGTTTCTTCCAGTACATCGAGAGCAGCAGTACCGGGAAGTTGCAGCTGGCGGCGATGGAGAAGGCCAGGCCGACCATGAACGCGATGTTCTGCTTCTCGAACAGGATGCCCAGGCCGATCGCCAGCACGCCGAGGGCGATGGTGGTGATCTTCGAGACGCGGATTTCATCCTTGTCGTTGGCCTTGCCCTTGCGCCAGACGCTGGCGTACAGGTCGTGGGAAACCGCCGAAGCGCCGGCCAGGGTCAGACCGGCGACCACCGCCAGAATGGTGGCGAAGGCCACTGCCGAGATGAAGCCGAGGAAGATGCTGCCACCCACGGCATCGGCCAGATGCACCGCTGCCATGTTGTTGCCACCCAGCAGGGCGCCGGCGGCGTCCTTGAAGTCCGGGTTGGTGCTGACCAGCAGGATCGCGCCGAAGCCGATGATGAAGGTCAGGATGTAGAAGTAGCCGATGAAGCCGGTGGCGTACAGCACGCTCTTGCGCGCTTCCTTGGCGTCACTGACGGTGAAGAAGCGCATCAGGATGTGCGGCAGACCCGCAGTACCGAACATCAGTGCCAGACCCAGGGAGAACGCCGAGATCGGGTCCTTGACCAGACCGCCCGGGCTCATGATCGCTTCGCCCTTGCTGTGTACCTTGATCGCCTCGGAGAACAGCGTGTTGAAGTCGAAGCCGACGTGCTTCATCACCATCAGCGCCATGAAGCTGGCACCGGAGAGCAGCAGCACGGCCTTGATGATCTGTACCCAGGTGGTCGCCAGCATGCCGCCGAACAGCACGTACAGGCACATCAGGATACCTACCAGGATGACCGCGACATGGTAGTCGAGGCCGAACAGCAGCTCGATCAGCTTGCCGGCACCGACCATCTGGGCGATCAGATAGAACGCCACCACCACCAGCGAACCGGAAGCCGAGAGGGTGCGAATTTCCTTCTGACCGAGGCGGTACGAGGCGACGTCGGCAAAGGTGTACTTGCCCAGGTTGCGCAGGCGCTCGGCGATCAGGAAGAGGATGATCGGCCAACCGACCAGGAAGCCGATGGAGTAGATCAGACCGTCATAGCCAGAGGTGAACACCAGGGCGGAAATACCCAGGAAGGAAGCTGCCGACATGTAGTCGCCGGCAATGGCCAGCCCGTTCTGGAACCCGGTGATCTTGCCCCCGGCGGCGTAGTAGTCCGCCGCCGACTTGTTGCGCTTGGAGGCCCAGTAGGTGATACCGAGGGTGAAGGCCACGAAGGCCACGAACATGGCGATTGCCGAGAGGTTCAGCGGTTGTTTCTGCACCTCGCCGGTGAGCGCATCGGCGGCCCACAGGGCGGGTGCGAAAACGCTGCAGGCCAGGGCGGCCAGAGTTTTGGAATGGCGAATCATTGTTGCGCCTCCTGGAGAATGGCCTTGTTCAGCTCATCGAACTCGCCGTTGGCGCGGCGCACGTAGATGGCGGTCAGGACGAATGCCGAGACGATCAGGCCGACGCCCAGGGGAATGCCCCAGGTGATCGACGATCCAGGGCTGAGCTTGGCGCCCAGAATCTGGGGACCGTAGGCGATCAGGAGGATGAAGCCGCAGTACAGGCCGAGCATGATCGCCGAGAGAATCCAGGCGAAGCGTTCACGTTTGCTGACCAGCTCCTTGAAGCGCGGGCTGTTTTGTATCGAGAGGTAAATGCTGTCGTTCATTGTTTTTGTCCTAGCAGCACAGATCAGGGAGAACCCACTGTCACTTTATGCTGCCTTCGGACGCCAACCAGACGACCTTAGTCTTATATGTAAGAGTGTTTTGCAGGATTGGTAACAACAAAAAGGCTCTTCACGGAATGTTGAGAAAGAGAGGGGGATGGGTTTAGCGGCATTTCGGGGGGCGCCAGGTGCTTGTCTTGGGGGGTAAGGCGGCGCTCGATCTCACAGGCGCCAAATACCTTACGGCAGGCATTAAAAGGCCAATGTGGCCCCTTCGCGGGGGTCGGCCGCGAGGCGTCCACATTGGCCTTCGTTACGGAATTACTTGCCGGTCCACTCCTTGACCCTCTCCGGATGCTTGGCCACCCAATCCTTGGCCGCCGCTTCCGGCTTGGCACCGTCCTGGATCGCCAGCATCACTTCGCCGATCTCATCCTTGGACTGCCACTGGAACTTCTTCAGGAACTCGGCCACTTCCGGCGCCTTCTTGTCCAGCTCCTTGCTGCCGATGTTGTTGACCGTTTCCGCAGCGCCATACACGCCCTTCGGATCTTCGAGGAACTTGAGCTTCCACTTGGCGAACATCCAGTGCGGCACCCAACCGGTGACAGCGATCGACTGCTGCTTGGGATAGGCACGTCCCAACTCGGCGGTCATGCCCGCGCCCGAGCTTGCCTGGAGTTTGTAACCGGTCAGGTCGTAATCCTTGATCGCCTGCTCGGTCTTGATCATCACACCCGAGCCTGCGTCGATGCCGACGATACGCTGCTTGAAGCTGTCGTCGGTCTTGAGGTCGGCGATACTGTTTGCCTTGACGTACTCAGGCACGATCAAGCCGATCTTGGCGTCCTTGAAGTTCGCCCCGTAGTCGACGACCTTGTCCTTGTTCTTGGCCCAGTACTCGCCGTGGGTAACCGGCAACCAGGCAGACAGCATGGCATCGAGCTTGCCGGTGGCCACGCCCTGCCACATGATGCCTGCCGCTACCGCCTGCAGCTTGACGTCATAGCCGAGCTTTTGCTTGATCACTTCAGCTGCCACGTTGGTGGTCGCCACACTGTCGGCCCAACCATCCACGTAGCCGATGCTGACTTCCTTGGCCATGGCCTGCGCAGCGCCCATGGTCAATACCACGGCGGCACCCACGCCCAGGAAACGACGCATTCTTGTAAAAGTAGCCATCAAAGCATTCCCTCGTCAGGTCTTGGAGACCCCATCATCTGCCTGCCACCTCAAGCGACCTGCTCCAGCAGCGACCCTTAACCTCACCCTTTGCGACAGCACTATGCCATTAGCGGCGTTCTCCTACCCCAACCTGCGCGATCCTTGCATGCCAAAGGTTTGGCGCCGGGCTACTATCTAACGTTTTGCCGCCAACGATGGATCGCCCATGCCTGCCCCCTCTCGCCAGATGTCGCTATCGTACCTGCTGACCTGCCTGCTCGCCCTACTCGGGCTCGCAGGGCTCTGGTACGGGCTGGGCAGGCCGGTGCAGTTGGCCGATGCCGCCAGCCCCACGCACAAGCTGCAGTGCGCTTCCTACACACCGTTCGACAAGGACCAGTCGCCGTTCGACCAGCCGTTTCGCCTGCGTCCGGCGCGCATGGACGCCGACCTGGCGCTGCTGGCCGAACGATTTCAGTGCATCCGCACTTATTCGATGACCGGTCTCGAGGCGATTCCGGCGCTGGCGCGCAAACATGGGCTGAAGGTGATGCTGGGCGCCTGGGTCAACGCCAACCCGGTGGACACCGACAAGGAAGTGGATCTGCTGATCGCTGCGGCGAACGCCAACCCCGACGTGGTCAGCGCGGTGATCGTCGGCAACGAGGCACTGTTGCGCAAGGAAGTCACCGGCGACCGCCTGGCTACCCTGATCGGAAAAGTCAAAAGCCAGGTCAAGGTGCCGGTGACCTACGCCGATGTCTGGGAGTTCTGGTTGCAGCACCCGCAGGTGGCACCAGCGGTGGACTTCCTGACCATTCACCTGCTGCCCTATTGGGAAGACGATCCGCGAGGGATCGACGATGCCCTGGCCCATGTCGGCGAGGTACGCCGGACTTTCGCCGCACGCTTCGCGCCCAAGGGCATCTTCATCGGCGAGACCGGCTGGCCCAGTGAAGGCCGCCAGCGCGAGACCGCCGTGCCCAGCCGGGTCAACGAGGCACGCTTCATCCGCGGTTTCGTGGCCATGGCCGAAGCCAACGGTTGGGACTACAACCTGATCGAAGCATTCGACCAGCCCTGGAAACGCGCCAATGAAGGCGCGGTGGGCGGTTACTGGGGTCTGTACGATGCCGACCGCCAGGACAAGGGCGTGCTCGAAGGCCCGGTCAGCAACCTGCATCATTGGCCCCACTGGCTGCTCGCCTGTACCGCGCTGATGCTGGCGATGCTGTGGCTGGCTGGGCGCCCTGCCAGCCTTGGCGCGGCCCTGCTGCTGCCGTTGCTGGCGGCCTTCGGCGCCGCTTGCCTGGGTCTGTGGGGCGAGCTGATGCGCACCCATGCACGCTTCGCCGGCGAATGGCTGTGGGCGCTGGCGTTGGCGGGACTGAACCTGCTGGTGCTGGCCCATGGGGTACTTGGCCTGGCGCACGTTGCAGGCTGGCGCCAACGGCTGTTCGTCTGGCTCCAGGCCCGGGCTGGCTGGCTCTTGCTGGCGGCAGGGTTCGCCGCAGCGGTGAGCATGCTGGCGATGGTGTTCGACCCGCGCTATCGCAGTTTCCCGACTGCCGCGCTGGCACTGCCGGCGCTGGTGTATGCCGTGCGGCCGGTGGCGGCGGCGCGGGCCGAAGTGGCTTTGCTGGCGGTGATCGTCGGAGGCGGGGTGCTGCCGCAATTGTACCGGGAAGGGCTGGAGAACCAGCAGGCCTGGGGCTGGGCGCTGGTTGGGGTGGTGATGACGCTGGGCCTTTGGCGGAGTTTGCGGGTGGGCCGGGCTTGAGATCGGCCCACACCCTGGATCTACCGACGGGCCCTAACCAACCGCAACCCAGCCAACACCACGGCGAACACCGCGATGCTGGCGGTATACAACACCAGCGCAGGCACGCCGAACAGCAATGCCAGTCCCGCCAGCCAAGCCCCCAACCGCCCCGGCACCCACTGCGCCACCAGCGCCAACGCCAAGCCGCTCCAGGCCAGGATCTGATGGTGAATGGTCAACCCCAGCAGCGACCGGGCCTGGCACTGCCAATACGGCCCGGCCCCTGTGCACAGCCCGACCCATTGCCCATCCTCCATCAACCCATAGCGCACGGCGAAGCTTGCAGCCAGCCACATCGCCAGGAACGAGGCCACGACAACCACCGGCAGGGTACGAGACATCCTGTTCTCCAAAAGCGGTAAAGGTAAGCGGGCATCATCACCCAAGTGCCATTGCAAGGCAAAATCGTCCTCATGCAGCTATGTTGCAGAGAACAAACCTGCGCCGCCACAGACTGGCGCGGCAATAACTGGCGCGACAAAGACCGCAACACCTTGGCAACTTTGCCATGACGGTCGTGGTCCTAGCCTGCATATCGCACGACCTTGCTTGCTTTCCCTGGGGGACACCATGCTTCGACCTTGGCGCTTCGCCGCTTTTCTCGGCGGCCTGCTATTGGCTACGGCCGCTTCAGCGCGGGATATCGACGCCGCAAGCTATGGCTATCCGCTGACCAACCCGTTCGAGGCGACCATCGCCACCACCCCGCCGGAGCAACGCCCGACGTTGCCCAGCGACGATGACATCACGCAATCGGACTACAGCCTGAACCTGCGTCCGGACCGTGAGTTCACCTTGCCGGACAACTTCTGGCCGGTGAAGAAGCTCAAGTACCGCTTGGCCCGACAGGACCGCGAAGCGCCGTTGATCTTCATCATCGCCGGCACCGGCGCGCCCTATACCAGCAGCATCAACGAATACCTGAAGAAGCTCTTCTACCAGGCCGGCTTCCATGTGGTGCAACTGTCCTCCCCGACCAGCTGGGACTTCATGAGCGCCGCCTCGCGCTTTGCCACCCCCGGGGTCAGCCAGGAGGACGCCAAGGACCTCTATCACGTGATGCAGGCCATTCGCGCGCAACAAGCCCGCCTGCCGGTCAGCGATTTCTACCTCACCGGCTACAGCCTCGGCGCGCTGGATGCCGCGTTCGTCAGCCACTTGGATGAAACCCGGCGCAGCTTCAACTTCAAGCGCGTGTTGCTGCTCAATCCACCGGTCAACCTGTACACCTCGATCAACAACCTGGACAAACTGGTGCAGACCCAGGTCAAGGGCATCGACCGTGGCACCACGTTCTACGAACTGATGCTGAGCAAGCTCACCCGCTACTTCCAGGACAAGGGCTACATCGACCTCAACGATGCCCTGTTGTATGACTTCCAGCAGTCGCGTCAACACTTGTCCAATGAACAGATGGCCATGCTCATCGGCACCTCGTTCCGCTTCTCGGCCGCCGACATCGCCTTTACGTCTGACCTGATCAACCGACGCGGCCTGATCATCCCGCCGAAATACCCGATCACCGAAGGCACCAGCCTCACGCCGTTCTTCAAACGGGCCCTGCAATGCGATTTCGATTGCTACATGACCGAGCAGGTGATTCCCATGTGGCGCGCCCGCACCAACGGCGGCAGCATCCTGCAACTGGTCGACCAGGTCAGCCTGTACGCCCTGGAAGATTACCTGCACAAGAGCCCGAAGATCGCCGTGATGCACAACGCTGACGACGTGATCCTAGGCCCCGGCGACATCGGTTTCCTGCGCAGGGTGTTCGGCGACCGCCTGACCCTGTACCCCCATGGCGGCCATTGCGGCAACCTCAACTACCGCGTCAACAGCGACGCCATGCTGGAGTTCTTCCGTGGTTAACAAACTCTTCCTCGTCACTGCCCTGCTCGCTGCCGGCAATGCCTTGGCACAAGAGCCCGCGCCACGGGCCAGCGTGATAGAAGCCGACCCGCAGGTGACTGCCGCGCCGCTGGCGCCGGAAGCCGACGGTTTCATCGATCCGTTGCGCGAACTGAAATTCAACCCTGGCCTCGACCAGCGCGAGTTCGAGCGCTCGACCCTGGAGGCGCTAAACGTCTATGACCCGCTGGAATCGATGAACCGGCGCATCTACCACTTCAACTACCGTCTGGACCAATGGGTCCTGCTGCCCCTGGTCAACGGCTACCAGTACGTCACCCCGCACTTCGTGCGCACCGGGGTGAGCAACTTCTTCAGCAACCTGGGCGATGTACCGAACCTGTTCAACAGCGTGCTGCAACTCAAGCCCAGGCGCTCGGCGGAAATCACCGCACGGTTGATGTTCAACACCCTGCTCGGCGTGGGCGGGCTGTGGGATCCGGCGACCAAGATGGGCCTGCCCAAACAGAATGAGGACTTCGGCCAGACCCTGGGCTTCTACGGTGTGCCCGAGGGACCGTACCTGATGTTACCGGTGCTGGGTCCCTCGAACCTGCGCGATACCACCGGGCTGGTGGTGGACTATGCGGGCGAGGACGCGATCAACTACCTGAACGTGGCCGAAGCCAGCAGCGACCACCCCGAGATCTTCGCGTTGCGCGTGGTGGACAAGCGCTACACCACCAACTTCCGCTACGGTCAGCTCAATTCGCCGTTCGAGTACGAGAAAGTGCGGTATGTGTATACCCAGGCGCGCAAGCTACAGATCGCGGAGTAGACAAGCCTCACGGAACACCTCATACCCCGAGAAACTGCTGCAGTTGCTGGCGCTTGGCCAAGGCATCCCGGCGCCCCAGTTCGATCAGTTCGCTGCAGTAGCTGGCCTCGAACAACAGGTAGCTCAACACCCCCGCGCCACTGGTCCGCGTCGCCCCCGGCCCGCGCAAGAAGGTGCGCAAGGCTGAGGGCAGTTCGCGTCGGTGGCGTGCGGCGATCTCGTCCAGTGGCTGGCTGGGCGCCACCACCAACACCTCGATCGGCGCCAGCCCAAGGTGCCGTGCATTGAGGTGGGCCGGCAGCAGGTGACTGAGGTGGTTGAGCCGCTGCAGCAGTTCGATGTCGTCTTCGAGGCTGTCGATGAACGTACTGTTGAGCATGTGCACGCCGATCTGCGCCAGGCTCGGCTGCTGGCCGCTGAATACCCGTTGGGCCGTCGGCGGCGCCGGCGGCCGCTGCGGGTTGCCGCTGACGCCAACCACCAGCACGCGGCTCGCGCCCAGATGCAGGGCCGGGCTGATCGGCGCCGACTGGCGCACCGCACCGTCGCCATAGTACTCGTCGCCCAGGCGTACCGGGGCGAACAGCAGCGGGATGGCGGCGCTGGCCAGCAGGTGATCGATCGACAAGCGCGTCGGCACGCCGATGCGCCGATGGCGCAACCAGGGGTCGATAGTGCCGCGGCCCTGGTAGAAGGTCACTGCCTGGCCCGATTCGTAGCCGAATGCGGTCACTGCCACGGCGCGTAACTGCTCGGCCGCCAAGGCGTTATCGATGCCGCTGAGGTTCAGGTGCGAGGTCAGCAGACCGCGTAATGGACTGCTGTCGAGCAGGGCCACCGGTGCTTGCCCACCGACGCCCAACAGGCTGTGGCCGACGAAGCGGCTGGCCTGGCGGATCACGCCGGGCCAGTCGCTGCGCATCACCAGGTGGCTTCGGAAGTTCTGCCAGAAAGCCGTCAGGCGCTCGATCGCCTCACCGAAACGGGCAGCGCCGCTGGCCAGGGCCACGGCGTTGATCGCCCCGGCCGAGGTCCCGACGATCACCGGAAACGGATTGGGCGTGCCTGGCGGCAACACCTCGGCGAGGCCGGCCAGCACCCCGACCTGATAGGCCGCGCGCGCACCGCCGCCAGAGAGGATCAGACCGGTTACCGGAGATGGGGCCATTGAGGGTTCCTGGGTTGGTGGTGTGTCAGTCCCGCGAAGAGGCCAGCACTGACACCCTGATATCAGCGTTTCTTCTTGTCGTACAGCCGCGGCGCCCCTTCGGGCCGCGACTTGAAACGTCGGTGCGCCCACAGGTACTGCTCAGGGCACTCGCGCAACACCCCTTCGATCCACTGGTTGATGCGCAGGCAATCGGCCTCCTCGCTCTCACCCGGGAAGTCGGCGAGCGGCGGATGCACCACCAGGCGATAGCCGCTGCCATCTTCAAGGCGCTTCTGGGTGAAGGGAATCACCTGCGCCTTGCCCAACCGGGCGAACTTGGTCGTGGCGGTGACCGTCGCCGCCGGAATGCCGAACAGCGGCACGAACAGGCTCTGCTTGGCCCCATAGTCCTGGTCCGGCGCGTACCAGATGGCGCGGCCCGAACGCAGCAGCTTGAGCATGCCGCGCACGTCCTCGCGCTCCACCGCCAGCGAGTCGAGGTTGTGCCGTTCGCGGCCACGGCGCTGGATGAAGTCGAACAACGGGTTACCGTGCTCGCGGTACATACCGTCGATGGTATGGGCCTGGCCCAGCAGCGCGGCGCCGATTTCAAGGGTAGTGAAGTGCACCGCCATGAGGATCGCGCCCTGCCCGGCCTGCTGCTCCGCTTGCAGGTGCTCGATGCCCTCGATGTGCGCCAATCGCGCCAATCTGGCCTTGGGCCACCACCAGCTCATGGCCATTTCGAAGAAGGCGATACCGGTGGAGGCGAAATTGGCCTTCAACAAACGGCGCCGTTCGTCGTCGGACATTTCCGGGAAACACAACTCCAGATTGCGCGCGGCAATCCGCCGGCGCTCACCGGCCAGGCGATACATCACGGCGCCCAGGGCACTGCCCAGCGCCAGCAAGGCGCGGTACGGCAACTGCACCACCAGCCACAGCAGGCCCAGGCCCAGCCAGAGGCCCCAGAAACGTGGGTGGAGGAAATAGGGTCGAAAACGCGGGCGTTCCATTGAAGCTTCCGGAAAGACAAAGGCCGGGCATTCTACAACGGTTCGGCATCGGTTGCGGCCAACCGGTCTTATCGTTATAAGTCAGGGCACTTTTTTCGCAACTTGCCGTCTATGCAGACCATGAGCACAAACCCCACCCCCGACACCGCCTCCGTGTTCCAGCTCAAGGGCAGCATGCTCGCCATCACTGTGCTGGAACTGGGGCGCAACGACCTGGAAGCCCTCGACCGCCAATTGGCGGCGAAAGTGGCCCAGGCGCCGAACTTCTTCAGCAACACGCCCCTGGTGCTGGCCTTGGACAAGCTGCCGGCCAACGAAGGGGCGATCGACCTGCCCGGGCTGATGCGCATCTGCCGCCACCATGGTCTGCGCACCCTGGCCCTGCGCGCCAGTCGCATCGAGGACATCGCCGCGGCGATCGCCATCGACCTGCCCGTGCTACCACCCTCCGGTGCCCGCGAGCGACCGCTGGAACCCGAGCCCGAGGTCAAGAAGCCCGAACCGCCACCACCGCCGCCGCCACCGGCAGAACCCGAAGTGCGCCCAACCCGCATCGTCACCACGCCGGTACGCGGCGGCCAGCAGATCTACGCCCAGGGCGGCGACCTGGTGGTGGTCGGTTCGGTCAGCCCGGGTGCGGAACTTCTCGCCGATGGCAACATCCATGTGTACGGTGCCATGCGCGGCCGTGCCCTGGCGGGCATCAAGGGCAACACCAAGGCACGTATCTTCTGCTATCAGATGACCGCCGAACTGGTCTCCATCGCCGGCCAGTACCGGGTCTGCGAAGAGCTGCGGCGTGACCCGCTGTGGGGCGCCGGGGTGCAGGTCAGCCTGTCTGGCGATGTGTTGAACATCACCCGTCTTTAACGGATACTTGCCGGCATTTTTAGCGCAACTTTTTTCTCGTTGCCGTTTTTTGTATTTGCAGGGACTCGCGTCCCGTTTATTTAGGGGTGAAACACCTTGGCCAAGATTCTCGTCGTTACTTCCGGCAAGGGGGGCGTGGGCAAGACCACCACCAGCGCCGCTATCGGTACCGGCCTCGCTCTGCGGGGCTACAAGACGGTCATCGTCGACTTCGACGTGGGCCTGCGTAACCTCGACCTGATCATGGGCTGCGAGCGCCGCGTGGTGTACGACTTCGTCAACGTGGTCAACGGCGAGGCCAACCTGCAACAGGCCCTGATCAAGGACAAACGCCTCGAGAACTTGTTCGTGCTGGCCGCCAGCCAGACCCGCGACAAGGACGCGCTGACCCAGGAAGGCGTGGAGAAGGTGCTGATGGAGCTGAAGGAAAGCTTCGACTACGTCATCTGCGACTCCCCGGCCGGTATCGAGAAGGGTGCACACCTGGCGATGTACTTCGCCGACGAAGCCATCGTCGTGACCAACCCTGAAGTATCCTCGGTTCGTGACTCCGACCGCATGCTGGGCATTCTGTCGAGCAAGTCGCGCCGCTCCGAAAACGGCGAAGAGCCGATCAAGGAGCACCTGCTGATCACCCGCTACCACCCCGAGCGCGTCGAGAAGGGCGAAATGCTCAGCATCGCCGACGTCGAGGAAATCCTGGCAATCAAGCTCAAGGGCGTGATCCCCGAGTCGCAGGCCGTACTGAAGGCCTCCAACCAGGGTATCCCGGTCATCCTCGACGACCAGAGCGATGCCGGTCAGGCCTACAGCGACACCGTCGACCGTCTGTTGGGCAAAGAAAAGCCACTGCGCTTTATCGACGTGCCGAAGCAAGGATTCTTCGCGCGCCTGTTTGGAGGCAAATAAACCATGAACCTTTTTGACTTCTTTCGTGGCAGGCAGAAACAGAGCAGCGCGTCGGTAGCGAAAGAGCGTCTACAGATCATCGTGGCGCACGAGCGCGGCCAGCGCAGCGAGCCCGACTACCTGCCGGCCTTGCAGAAGGAATTGCTCGAGGTGATCCGCAAGTATGTGAACATCGGCAACGACGATGTGCACATCGAACTGGAAAACCAGGGTAGCTGCTCGATTCTGGAACTGAACATCACCTTGCCCGATCGCTGATCGGGTATCGACCATTGGGGCTGCGTTGCAGCCCATCGCGGGACAAGCCCGCTCCCACAGGTGCGACACCAATCCTGTAGGAGCGGGCTTGTCCCGCGATGGGCCGCAACGCGGCCCCAGTGGTTTACACAGAGAACTCGCAATGCCGCTGTCAAATGTGCAGATCCTCCATGAGGACGCCGCCATCCTAGTCATCAACAAGCCGACCCTGCTGCTGTCGGTGCCAGGCCGCGCCGAAGACAACAAGGACTGCCTGATCACCCGCCTGCAGGAAAACGGCTACCCCGACGCGCTGATCGTTCACCGTTTGGACTGGGAAACCTCCGGCATCATCCTGCTGGCCCGCGATGCCGACAGCCACCGCGAGCTGTCGCGGCAGTTCCACGACCGCGAAACCGAAAAAGCCTACACCGCGTTGTGCTGGGGCCAGCCGGCACTGGACAGTGGCAGCATCGACCTGCCGCTGCGCTATGACCCACCGACCAAGCCTCGCCACGTGGTGGACCACGAGCAAGGCAAGCATGCGCTGACCTTCTGGCGCGTGCTGGAGCGTTGTGGCGATCACTGCCGGGTCGAGCTGACGCCGATCACCGGGCGCTCGCACCAGCTCCGCGTGCACATGCTGTCGATCGGCCATCCGTTGCTGGGCGATCGGCTGTACGCCAACCCCGAGGCCCTGGCCGCCCACGAGCGGCTGTGCCTGCACGCCTCGATGCTGAGTTTCACCCACCCGGTGTCCGGGGAGCGGTTGAAGTTCGAGTGCCCTGCTCCTTTTTAAGCGGCAAGCTTCAAGCGACAAGCTGCAAGACAAAGCAAGATCGCGCTGGACCATGCTGCGCACACTGCTCTTGCTTGCAGCTTGCAGCTTGCAGCTTGAAGCTTGAAACTTGAAGCTTCAAATGGAGTGACCTATGCGCGATGCACTGAATACCGGCCTGATCGAATTCCTCAAGGCCTCCCCGACGCCCTTCCACGCCACCGCCAGTCTGGCCCAACGCCTCGAAGCCGCCGGCTACCAGCGCCTGGACGAGCGCGACAGTTGGGCCACGGTGCCTGGCGGTCGCTACTACGTGACCCGCAACGACTCCTCGATCATCGCCGTCAAGCTGGGCAAGCATTCGCCCGTGCTCAACGGCATCCGCATGGTCGGCGCGCACACCGACAGCCCGTGCCTGCGGGTCAAGCCGCAACCGGAGCTGCAACGTCAGGGCTTCTTGCAACTGGGCGTAGAAGTCTACGGCGGCGCACTGCTTGCGCCGTGGTTCGACCGCGATCTGTCGTTGGCTGGTCGGGTGACCTTCCGCCGTGACGGCAAGGTCGAGAGCCAGTTGATCGACTTCAAGCTGCCGATCGCGATCATTCCCAACCTGGCGATCCACCTCAACCGGACCGCCAACGAGGGTTGGCAGATCAACCCGCAGAACGAACTGCCGCCGATCCTCGCCCAGGTCGCCGGTGACGAGCGTATCGACTTCCGCGCCCTGCTCACCGAGCAACTGGCCCGCGAGCACGAACTCAATGCCGATGTCGTGCTGGATTACGAACTGAGTTTCTACGATACCCAGGACGCTGCGCTGATCGGCCTGAACGGCGACTTCATCGCCGGAGCCCGTCTGGACAATCTGCTGTCGTGCTTCGCCGGCCTGCAGGCCCTGCTGGCCGCCGACAGCGACGAAACCTGCGTGCTGGTGTGCAACGACCACGAAGAAGTCGGCTCGTGCTCGGCGTGCGGCGCCGATGGCCCGATGCTCGAACAGACTCTGCAGCGCCTGCTGCCGGGCGGCGATGACTACGTGCGGGCCATCCAACGCTCGCTGATGGTCTCGGCCGACAACGCCCACGGCGTGCACCCCAACTACGCCGACAAGCACGACGGCAACCACGGGCCAAAGCTCAACGCCGGGCCGGTGATCAAGGTCAACAACAACCAGCGCTACGCCACCAACAGCGAAACCGCCGGGTTCTTCCGCCACCTGTGCATGGCCGAAGAGGTGCCGGTGCAAAGTTTCGTGGTACGCAGCGACATGGGTTGCGGCTCGACCATCGGCCCGATCGCCGCCAGCCACCTGGGCGTACGCACGGTCGACATCGGCCTGCCGACCTTCGCCATGCACTCGATCCGCGAGCTGTGCGGCAGCCATGACCTGGCCCACCTGGTGAAGGTGCTGAGCGCGTTCTACCGCAGCCGCGAGTTGCCCTGATTTTGCTCTGAGCAGGACCGGCCTCTTCGCGGGACAAGCCCGCTCCCACAGTATCCCACTAGTCTGAAAATTGGTGGGGTACCTGTGGGAGCGGCGGTTCGGCGCGCCGACTTGTCCCGCGAAGAGGCCGGTCCTGTAACAACTACTGCTGCGGATCAATCCTCCACCCCAGCAACCCGCTATGCTTGTTTACATGGCCCCACCGCAAAAGGATTGCCACCATGTCCCCCTTCCTCTCCCTGTTCGTGCCGGTGTTTCTGTTCCTGTTGCTGCTGACCGTCGGTTTCAGCCTGCGCGAACGCAACATCGGCGTAGTGATGATGTGGATCGGCACCCTGGGCATCTTCGGCCTCACCTGCTGGAAGATCCTGGAGCAACTGCCGACATAAACCTCTACACTCGGTCCATTGTTCGACCCTGAGGTAGATTTCCCGGTGCCTGCCCTTCTCCGTTACCTGATCCTGCTGTTCACCCTGTTCGTCCTCCCTGCCCAGGCCGCCGGCCTACCCAGCCTGCTCGGCTCGAGCACGCCCGCCCAGCCACAAGCCACCGAGCCCTTGGGCAAGTCCCTGGACGAGGTGATCAAAAGCCTGGAGAACGACGAGCAACGCGCGAAGCTGCTGGCCGATCTGAAGAAACTGCGCGATGCCACCCAGCAGACCCAACCCACAGTCGAACAGGGCGTGCTCGGCCTGATCGGCGGCGCATTGCACGATTTCGAGAAGCAGTTCAGCGGCGACGCCAGCCCCTTCCATCGCTGGTCGCAGGAAATCGAACAAGCCCAGGCTGAACTGGCCGAGTTGATCGTGCCGGTGCACCAGTGGCCGGCAATCCTGTTCGGCTTCGCGGCGGTCATCGCGGTGTGGAGCCTGCTCGCCTGGGTGTTCAACTGGATCGGCCACCGCGTACGCGTGCGCTTCGGCCTGACCGAAGAGCTGCCGCAGCACCCCCGCACCTGGGACCTGGTGCGCTTCGCCCTGCGCAAGCTGGGGCCATGGTTGGTCGCGCTGATCTTCACGGTATACCTGAGCTTCGCCCTGCCCCCTTCCCTGGGCAAATCACTGGCCATGGTGCTGGCCTACGCGTTGGTCGTCGGCACCTGTTTCTCGGCCATCTGCGTCATCGCCTTCTCGCTGCTCGACGGCCCGCACCGCCACCGTGCCCTGCACATCCTGCGTCACCAGGCGTTCCGCCCGTTGTGGCTGATCGGCAGCTTCGCTGCCTTTGGCGAGGCAATGAGCGATCCGCGCATGCTGGTCGCCCTCGGCACGCATCTGGCCCATGCCCTGGCGACCCTGGCCAACGTCATCGCAGCGCTGTCCACCGGGCTGTTCATCCTGCGCTTCCGACGCCCCATCGCCCACCTGATCCGCAACCAGCCACTGGCCCGGCGCCTGACCCGGCGCACGCTGAGCGACACCATCGAGATCCTCGGCAGCTTCTGGTTCATCCCGGCGCTGATCCTGGTAGCCATTTCCTTGTTCGCCACCTTCGTCTCGGCCGGCGACACCAGCACCGCCCTGCGCCAGTCGCTGATGTGCACCGTGCTGGTGGTGGTGTGCATGGTGCTCAACGGGCTGGTGCGCCGGCATGCCGCCAACCCCAAGCGCGCCAGCAAGCGCCAGGCGGTCTACACCGAACGCTTGCGCAACTTCGGCTATGCGCTGGTACACCTGCTGATCTGGTTGCTGTTCATCGAGCTGGGTCTGCGGGTCTGGGGCCTGTCGATGATCAACTTCGCCGAAGGCGACGGCCACGAAGTGAGCTTGCGCCTGCTGGGCCTGGCCGGCACCCTGATCGCCGCCTGGCTGATCTGGATCCTGGCCGACACCGCCGTGCACCACGCCTTGGTGCACTCGCGTCGGGGACTGGCCAACGCCCGGGCACAAACCATGATGCCGCTGATCCGCAACGTGATGTTCGTGGCGATCTTCATCATCGCGGTCATCGTCGCCCTGGCCAACATGGGCATGAACGTCACGCCGCTGCTGGCCGGTGCCGGTGTCATCGGCCTGGCCATCGGTTTTGGCGCACAATCGCTGGTGGCCGATCTGATCACCGGCCTGTTCATCATCATCGAGGACTCCCTGGCGATCGACGACTACGTCGATGTCGGCGGCCACCTCGGCACGGTCGAGGGGCTGACCATCCGTACCGTGCGCCTGCGCGATATCGACGGCATCGTACACACCATTCCGTTCAGCGAAATCAAGAGTATCAAGAACTACTCGCGCGAATTCGGCTATGCCATCTTCCGCGTGGCCATCCCGCACAATATGAGCATCGACCGCGCCATCAGCCTGATCCGCGAGGTTGGCCAGAAGCTGCGCAACGACCCGTTGATGCGCCGCAATATCTGGTCGCCGCTCGAGCTGCAGGGCGTGGAAAGCTTCGAATCGGGCTCGGCGATTCTGCGCGCGCGGTTCAAGACGGCGCCGATCAAGCAGTGGGAAGTGTCGCGGGCGTTCAATCTGGCCTTGAAGCGTCAGCTCGACGAGGCCGGGTTGGACCTGGCGACGCCGCGCCTGTCGGTGCAGGTGGTGACCGCCGGTGGTGGCGCAATGAGCGAAAGCGGTGCATCCAGCTCCACGTGAATCCTGTCCTTTCCCTCCGGTGACCTGGGGCTGCGCCGCTCGGTGAGCCCCCAGGCTATCCATGAACATCCTGTGACAAGGCGGCCTGAACGTCGCACCGATCTGGTCTACGCTGTAATTCCAGGAAACTGGAACCGTCTATGCATACCTACTCCTACATCAAATTGCCACGCGTCTTCGCTACCGTGGCCAGGGCCTGCGCGCCCCCAGCAACGCGCACCGGCATCCGTCTCAAACCAAACCAAGAACGCAAAAGCACCCACCCAAGGAGCTTCGGATGAAAAAGCTTTTCATGGCGTCACTGCTCGGTTCGGCCATCACCCTATGCACCTCGGCCATGGCCGCAGGGCCCGATCTCAAGGCCCTGGAAGACGCCGCTCGCAAGGAAGGCCAGGTCAACAGCGTGGGGATGCCCGATGCCTGGGCCAACTGGAAAGACACCTGGGATGACCTGGCGCGACTGTACGGCCTCAAGCACAGCGACACCGACATGAGCTCGGCACAGGAAATCGCCAAGTTCGACGCCGAGAAGGACAACGCCAGTGCCGACATCGGCGACGTCGGTGCAGCGTTTGGCCCGATTGCCGTGGCCAAGGGCGTGACCCAACCGTACAAACCAAGCACCTGGGACCAGGTGCCAGCCTGGGCCAAGGACAAGGACGGTCACTGGGCATTGGCCTATACCGGCACCATCGCTTTCATCATCAACAAGGACTTGGTCAAGGAAGACGAGCGCCCCACCACCTGGCACGACCTGGAAAAAGGCAAGTACAAGGTCGCCATCGGTGACGTCGGCACTGCCGCCCAGGCCGCCAACGGCGTGCTCGCCGCCGCCATCGCCTACAAGGGCGACGAGAGCAACGTCGCACCGGGGCTCGAGCTGTTCACCAAACTGGCCCAGCAGAAACGTCTGTCGCTGGCCAACCCGACCATCCAGACTCTGGAAAAGGGCGAAGTGGAAGTGGGCGTGGTGTGGGACTTCAACGGCCTGAGCTACCGTGAGCAGATCGACCCCAAGCGCTTCGAAGTGCTGATCCCCTCCGACGGCTCGGTGATCTCAGGCTATACCACCGTGATCAACAAGTACGCCAAGCATCCGAATGCCGCCAAACTGGCGCGTGAGTACATCTTCAGCGATGCCGGCCAGATCAACCTGGCCAAGGGGCACGCCCGGCCGATTCGTGCCGAGCACTTGAAGCTGCCGGACGATGTCCAGGCCAAGCTGCTGCCCAACGAGCAATACAAGGCCGCACAACCGATCAAGAATGCCGAAGCCTGGGAAAAGACCTCGAAAGAGCTGCCGCAGAAGTGGCAGGAGCAGGTGATCATCGAGATGGAGTAAGACCCTAACCTTCCGGGGTCTGTAACGGCCTCTTCGCGGGCAAACCCGCGAAGAAGGCAACGCGGTTTTTGACTGGAGCCACCATGCAACACAATGTCATTCTGGTCCTGCTCGACGGCCTCAACCACCAGGTCGCCCACCACGCCATGGGCCACCTGCATGCCTATGTCGAGGCCGATCGCGCCGCGCTGTACCGTGTCGAATGCGAACTGCCATCGCTGTCACGCCCGCTGTACGAATGCATCCTCACCGGCGTGGCGCCCATCGACAGCGGCATCGTGCACAACAACGTCAACCGCCTTTCGAACCAGCGCAGCGTCTTCCACTATGCTCGCGAAGCCAACCTGGGCACTGCGGCAGCGGCCTATCACTGGATGAGCGAGCTCTACAACCGCTCCCCCTTCGACCCGCTGCGCGACCGCCATACCCATGCGCCGAAGCTGCCGATCCAGCACGGCCTGTTCTACTGGGACGACCGCTACCCCGACTCGCACCTGCTGGCCGATGCCGAGTACCTTCGCCGCCGCCATGCGCCCAACTTCCTGTTGGTGCATCCGATGAGCATCGACGACATCGGCCACCGTCACGGCCTGGACAGCAGTCAATACCGCAACGCCGCGCGCAGCGTGGACATCCTGCTCGCCGACTATCTTCCTGGCTGGCTCGAAGAGGGCTATCAGGTACTGGTCACCGCGGACCACGGCATGAACAACGACCGCTCGCACAATGGCCTGCTGGCGGAGGAGCGTGAGGTACCACTGTTCGTGTTCGGCGAGGGGTTCAGCCTCGATCCCGCTGCCAAGCCGTTGCAGACGGAGCTGTGTGGCACCATCTGCGAGCTGCTCGGCGCGGCGCACGACAAGAGTGTGTGCCGGGAGCTGCTCAAATGAAGCCTGGCAACCGCACCCGGGCCCTGGCCCTGCTGTGCCTGCTGCCCTTCGCGGTGTTCTTCGTCATCTTCCAGATCGCCCCGCTGGCCTGGGTGGCCATCAACAGCCTGCAATCGCAGACCGGTTGGGGGCTGGACAACTTCAGCAAGGTCTTCGCCTCGAAGTTCTACTTGCAGGCTTTGCAGCGCAGCCTGGAAATCAGCTTCTGGTCGAGCCTGTTCGGCATCGTCATCGCCACCCTCGGCGCCTACTCGCTGCGCCAGGTGGACTCGCGGCTGCGCGATTTCGTCAATGCATTCGCCAACATGACCAGCAACTTCGCTGGCGTGCCGCTGGCCTTCGCCTTCATCATTCTGCTCGGTTTCAATGGCGCATTGACCTTGCTGCTCAAGCAGATGGGCCTGCTGGAGGACTTCAGCATCTACTCCAAGAGCGGCCTGATCCTGGTCTACACCTATTTCCAGATCCCGCTCGGCGTGTTGCTGCTCTACCCGGCCTTCGATGCCCTGCGCGAGGACTGGCGCGAGTCGGCCGCGCTGCTTGGGGCCAACCATTGGCAGTATTGGCGGCACATCGGCCTGCCGGTGCTGACGCCGGCGCTGCTCGGCACCTTCGTCATTCTCCTGGCCAATGCCCTGGGCGCATACGCCACGGTCTATGCCCTGACCACCGGCAACTTCAACGTGCTGCCGATCCGCATCGCCAGTCTGGTGGCCGGGGACATCAACCTCGACCCAAACCTGGCCAGCGCCCTGGCGATGGTGCTGGTGGGGCTGATGACGCTGGTCACGGTGGTCCACCAATGGCTGCTCAAGAGGAGCTACCATGCCCGTTAAGCCCGTCTCCGCCAACCTGTACCACCGTGTGGTGGTGTACCTGCTGTTCCTGATCCTGCTCCTGCCCCTTGCTGGCACCCTCCTCTACTCGCTGGCCACCAGCTGGTCGGCCAGCCTGCTGCCCAGCGGCCTGACCTTCAAATGGTACCTGGCGCTATGGAGCGAGCCGCGCTTTCTGGCGGCATTCGGACAGTCGCTGCTGGTGTGCGTGGGCGCGCTGCTGCTGTCGGTGCTGTTGATCCTACCGCTACTGTTCGTGGTGCACTACCACTTCCCCAGACTCGACGCGCTGATGAACATCCTCATCCTGTTGCCGTTCGCAGTGCCGCCGGTGGTGTCGTCGGTGGGACTGCTGCAGTTGTATGGCAGCGGGCCGATGGCCATGGTCGGTACCCCGTGGATCCTGATCGGTTGCTATTTCACCATCGCATTGCCATTCATGTACCGCGCCATCACCAACAACCTGCAGGCCATCAACCTGCGCGACCTGATGGACGCTGCCCAGTTGCTCGGAGCCAGTACCTGGCAGGCTGCCTTGCTGGTGGTGCTGCCGAATCTGCGCAAGGGCCTGATGGTCGCGGTGCTGCTGTCGTTCTCGTTCCTGTTCGGCGAATTCGTGTTCGCCAACCTGCTGGTCGGCACGCGCTACGAGACGCTGCAGGTGTACCTGAACAACATGCGCAACAGCAGCGGCCATTTCAACAGCGCCCTGGTCATTTCGTACTTCGCCTTCGTGCTGGTCATGACCTGGATCGCCAACCGCCTGAACAAGGACAAGACCTGACATGAGCTTCGTCAGCGTGCAACGGCTACACAAGCGTTACGCGGGCAACCCGGTGTTCCAGGACATCGACTGCCAAATCGAACGTGGCGAATTCGTCACCCTGCTCGGCCCTTCCGGCTGTGGCAAATCCACCCTGCTGCGCTGCATCGCCGGCCTGACCCCGGTAGACAGCGGCAGCATCCTCCTCGATGGCCAGGATCTGGTGCCACTGAGCCCACAGAAGCGCGGCATCGGCATGGTGTTCCAGAGCTATGCGTTGTTCCCCAACATGACGGTGGAACAGAACGTGGCCTTCGGCCTGCGCATGCAGAAGGTCGCCAGTGCCGAGCGCCAGAGCCGAGTCGCCGAGGCCCTCGCCCTGGTCGAGCTGAGCAGCTTCGCCGCACGCTATCCGCACCAGTTGTCGGGTGGCCAGTGCCAGCGCGTGGCCCTGGCCCGTTCGCTGGTCACCCGCCCACGCCTGCTTCTGCTGGACGAACCCCTGTCGGCGTTGGACGCGCGCATCCGCAAGCACCTGCGCGAGCAGATCCGTGCCATCCAGCGCGAGCTCGGGCTGACGACCATTTTCGTGACCCACGACCAAGAGGAAGCCCTGACCCTGTCCGACCGCATCTTCCTGATGAACGAAGGACGCATCGTCCAGAGCGGCGATGCCGAGACCCTGTATACCGCGCCGGCGGACCTGTTCGCCGCCGGATTCATCGGCAACTACAACCTGCTTGACCCGCAAAGCGCCAGCCGGCTGCTGCAGCGTCCGATCGACAGCCGCCTGGCAATCCGCCCAGAGGCCATCAGCCTGGGCCGCGAAGGCGACCTGCAAGCCTTGGTGCGTAGCCACAGCCTGCTGGGCAACGTGATTCGCTACCGCGTCCAGGTGCGTGACGTGGAACTGGTGGTCGACGTGCTCAATCGTTCGTCGGCAGACCTGTACGCCGACGGCCAGCAGGTGGCATTGTCGATCGACCCCGCGGCACTGCGGGAAGTGGCCTGAGGAGAGCTGCATGGCACTGGCAATTTTCGACTTGGACGAAACCCTGATTCACGGTGACTGCTCTTCCCTGTGGAGCGAGCAGATGGCCCGCCTGGGC
The DNA here is from genome assembly GCF_004357765.1 of Pseudomonas putida. GTDB lineage: Bacteria > Pseudomonadota > Gammaproteobacteria > Pseudomonadales > Pseudomonadaceae > Aquipseudomonas > Aquipseudomonas putida_U. The sequence continues at coordinate 130,522 of NZ_SMTE01000013.1, forward strand.
TGGGTCGATGGCAAGGCGTTCCTGCGCCGCGACCATGAACTGATGGAAGCCTACGGCAAGGGCCACCTGCGCATGGAGGACTACATGGCCTTCAGCCTGGAGCCGATTGCCGGGCGAACCCTTGAGGAAATCGATCACCTGGTGGAGCCCTGGGTCGAGGACGTGATCGAACCGATCATCTACGGCGATGGCTGTCGCTGCATCGCCGAGCACCGCCGACGTGGCGACCGCATCCTGATCATCTCGGCCAGCGGCACGCACCTGGTCGGTCCAATCGCCGCACGCCTGGGCGTCGACGAGTACCTGGCCATCGAACTGGAGGCGGTCAACGGTGTGTACACCGGCAACACCCATGGCGTGTTGACCTACCGCGAAGGCAAGATCACCCGGCTGATGGAGTGGCTGGATCAGGAGCAGGAGAATCTGGAAGGGGCGAGCTTCTATTCCGATTCGCGCAACGATCTGCCGTTGCTTTTGAAGGTGGACCATCCGCATGTGGTGAACCCCGATGCGGTGCTGCGCGAGCATGCCCAGACCAATGGCTGGCCGATCTTGGACTGGAGCTGAAACCTGCTGCGTCGGTTCGGCCACTTCGCGGGACAAGCCCGCTCCCACTGTCTGGATGAATGATGACTGTGGGAGCAGGCTTGTCCCGCGAAGGGGCCAGGCCTGCCTACACCAGGCTAGGGTCGATCACCATCACCAGCTTGCCCGAAACCCGATTGGTCTCAAGCTCGGCATAAGCCGCCTGGGCGAATTCCACCGGGTAGGTATCGACCAGCTGTGGCGACAGCCGCCCTTCCGTGAACAGCGGCCACACCTGCTGCTGCAAATCACGCAGCAACTCGGCCTTGAACCCCTCGTCGCGGTTGCGCAGGGTCGAACCCGTGATCTGCAGGCGCTTGCCCAGCACCTGGGCCAGGTCCAGCTCGACCTTGCGCCCCCCCATCAGGCCGATGATCACCCAGCGTCCATCGCGGGCCAGCAACTGCAGGTTGAGCTGGCCATAGCTGGCCCCCACCGGGTCGAGGATCACATCGAAGGGTCCGAAGCGTTCCAGGTCGTCGAGGTTCTCGTTGCGCACCACGCCTCCAGCAGCGCCCAAGGCCTGGCAGTAGTCCAGGCGGTCCTTGGAGCCGACGCTGACCCATACCGGGCTGCCGAAGGCCTTGCACAGCTGGATCGCTGCACTGCCCACGCCACTGGCGCCAGCATGCACCAGGACTTTCTCACCGGCCTTCAGGCCGCCCAGCTGGAAGATGTTCAGCCACGCGGTGGCGTACACCTCCGGCAGCGCTGCAGCTTCGTGCAGGCTCAGGCCTTCGGGAACCGGCAGTACATGACGGGCATCGACCACCACTTCCTCGGCCATCGCCCCGCTGGCAAGCAGCGCGCACACGCGATCGCCGACCCGCCAATCGGCTCCGGCTCCCACTTCCTCGACCACCCCTGCGCACTCCAGCCCCATGTACGGGCTGGCACCTGGCGGCGGCGGGTAAAGCCCGGCCTTTTGCAGCAGATCGGCGCGATTCAAGCCCGCAGCGGCCACACGAATACGCACTTGGCCCGCATCACAGGTCGGTCGTTCGGCTTCGACCCAAGCCACATGTCCGTCAACGCCTTGCAATGCCTTCACAGTGCCTCCATAGTTGAATCATATGACTGAGCCTGGGACAGCTATGTCCCAGGCTTTTTGCAGTATGCGACCGGATCTTTGGAACCGGCGAACGGAAAAGACGGCCTACTATGCGTGATCAATTGCCTCCACGTCGAATCAGCATGAAGCAATTCATTCCCAGCACCGCCCTTGCCCTGGTCATCGGCCTTGGCAGCCTCGCGCTCGGCGGCACTGCATCGGCCGCCAATAAGTGGGACAGCCTGCAGCCGGACCGCGATGAAATCGTCGCCAGCCTCAACGTGGTCGAGCTGCTAAAACGCCACCACTACAGCAAGCCGCCGCTGGACGATGCTCGCTCCGTCATCATCTACGACAGCTACATCAAATTGCTCGACCCTGCGCGCAGCTACTTCACCGCCGCCGACATCCGCGAATTCGACAAGTGGAAGACGCAGTTCGACGACTTCCTCAAGAGCGGTAACCTGGATCCCGGCTTCACCATCTACAAGCGCTATCTCGACCGCGTCAAATCGCGGCTCGACTTCGCCCTGGCCGAGCTGGCCAAAGGCGTCGACAAAATGGACTTCACCACCCACGAGACCTTGCTGATCGATCGCAAGGACGCACCGTGGATGAAGAACCAGGCCGAGCTCGACGACCTGTGGCGCAAACGCGTCAAGGACGAAGTGCTGCGCCAGAAGCTGGCCGGCAAGGATCCCAAGCAGATCCAGGAAACCCTGACCAAACGCTACAAGAATCAACTGGCGCGTCTCGACCAGACCCGGGCCGAAGACATCTTCCAGGCCTACATCAACACCTTCGCCCAGTCCTACGACCCGCACACCAACTATCTGTCGCCGGACAACGCCGAGAACTTCGACATCAACATGAGCCTGTCGCTCGAGGGCATCGGCGCGGTGCTGCAGAGCGACAACGACCAGGTCAAGATCGTGCGCCTGGTGCCGGCAGGCCCGGCGGCCAAGACCAAGCAGGTGGCACCTGCCGACAAGATCATCGGCGTGGCCCAGGGCAACAAGGAAATGGTCGACGTGGTCGGCTGGCGCCTGGACGAAGTGGTCAAGCTGATCCGTGGCCCGAAAGGCTCGGTGGTGCGCCTGGAGATCATCCCGGCCAGCAACGCCCCGAACGACCAGACCAGCAAGATCGTTTCGATCACCCGCGAAGCGGTCAAGCTCGAGGAGCAGGCGGCGAAAAAGTCGGTGCTCAAGCTCAAGCAGGACGGCCGTGACTACAAGCTGGGCATCATCGAGATTCCGGCCTTCTACCTCGACTTCAAGGCGTACCGCGCCGGTGATCCCGAGTACAAGAGCACCACGCGCGACGTGAAGAAACTGCTCACCGAGCTGCAGAAGGAAAAAGTCGACGGCGTGGTCATCGACCTGCGCAACAACGGCGGCGGTTCGCTGCAGGAAGCCACCGAGCTGACCAGCCTGTTCATCGAAAAGGGCCCGACGGTGCTGGTGCGCAACAGCGATGGCCGCGTCGACGTGCTCGAAGACGAAAATCCCGGCGCCTTCTACAAAGGCCCGCTGGCGCTGCTGGTGAATCGTCTCTCGGCCTCGGCTTCGGAGATCTTCGCCGGCGCCATGCAGGATTACCATCGCGCACTGATCATCGGCGGTCAGACCTTCGGCAAGGGCACGGTGCAGACCATCCAGCCGCTCAACCATGGCGAGCTGAAGCTGACCCTGGCCAAGTTCTACCGGGTTTCCGGGCAGAGCACCCAGCACCAGGGCGTGCTGCCGGACATCGATTACCCGTCGATCATCGACACCAAGGAAATCGGTGAAAGCGCCCTGCCCGAAGCCATGCCCTGGGACACCATTCGCCCAGTGGTCAAGCCTGCGGCCGATCCGTTCAAGCCGTTCCTGGCTCAGCTGAAGGCGCAGCATGAGGCGCGCAGCGCCAAGGATGCGGAGTTCACCTACATCCGCGACCGTCTGGCCCTGACCCAGAAGCTGATGAACGAGAAGACGGTCAGCCTCAACGAGCAGGAACGCCGTGCCCGCCATGATGACATCGAAGCCAAGCAACTGGCCCTGGAGAACGTACGCCGCAAGGCCAAGGGCGAAGAACCGCTCAAGGAACTGAAGAAAGAGGACGAGGACGCCTTGCCTGCAGAGGATGAAGACACCAAGCCGGAAGACGACGCCTACCTGTCCGAAACCGGTCGCATCCTGCTCGACTACCTGAGCATCAGCTCCCAGGTGGCCAAGCACTGAGGCGCTCGCTGTAACGGGAAAGGGGCGAACGTTGCGGTGTTCGCCCCTTTTTTTCGCTTTGGAGGTGCGGGGCTGCAGAGATCGAGCGCCGCACAGATCGAGCGCCGCCTCAGCCCCCAAGGCAACTGCTCAGGCCTCTTCGGGATAACTGTACTCGAACACCCTCACCACCTCGGACGCATGCCAGGACGCCGCTTCCATCCCGTCGACCGGCCCGGAGAAACGCCCCAGGCGCTCCACGCACTCGAAGAAGCCGGTGCGTGGCAGACGGCTGGCTCCTTGGCTGATGACCAACGAGCTGCGCAGCGGCTGCTCGGCTCGGGCATCGAGCACCGCCAGGTACTCCAGCGCGGCTGTGAGCGTCTGCATCGCCGGAGTGGGCAACTGCAGGCGCTCGAGCAGTGCGCGGTAAGTGAGCAGATGGCGTTGACGGCGGGCCAGGTCAAGCTCGTCCAGCAGGCTCTGCCAATGCTGGCGGCTGATCCTGACCTGGCTCATGACGGCTCGCTCCAACCGGCCACGCCCAGATGCCAGGCCAAGGCTCGGCGGATGGCAGCATCGGGCTGGCGTTCGCCGGACTCGATCATGGCCAGATAGGCCGGACTGACACCGACATTGCGTGCCAGTTGCTCAGGCGCGATGCCCTTGGCCTGACGCAACTGTGCCACTTCACTGAACGCCGGCAAGCTGACCGGCTCGCGCGGGGCAGCCGGCTCGCTGGCCGCGACCACCGCCGGCGCCTGCCCTGCCGCCTTGAGCAAGGCCTGATACTGCTCCCAGGGAACGACGGCGTACTCCGGCTGACCGTCCCGGCTGATGACCTGAATTCCCATTACAACCCCCTCACGTAGGACTACAGCATGTAATCCGTAGGCATAATCCTTATGCCAATTATATTACCAAGCTCGGGAGTCTGTGTGCTTCAGGGCGAAATCAATGGGTATTGCGCTCCAGACCCAAGGCTTCCGGGGTGTCTGGCAGACGCTCCACCACGCGCAAGCGTTCCGGCGCCTGGCTGTCTCGCCAGGCCTTGAAGCGGGCCAACTCGTCGGCCACGGTCTTGAGCACCCAACCGAGCACGGCGATGTCATCGAGAAAGCCGACCCCCAACAACCAATCGGGAATCGCATCGATAGGACTGACGAAATACAGCAGTCCGGCCACGATGGTCACCAGCGCCTTCGGACTGATCGCGCGGTACTCGCCCCGCCACCACGCCAGGCACAGCGACTGCAACAGCCGCACGTCTTCACGCAGCTGGCCGAGGCGCGGACCCTTACGGGCCACGGCAAACAGCAAAGCCGGCAGCCGGCCGCGGCTGAGCAGACGCTCGGCCAGGGGCAGGAAACGGGCGAAATTCCAGGGTGCGCTCATGGAGCCTCCGACAGCGAGAGGTTATCCACATTTATTGTGGATAACCTTGTGAACAGGGCGAATTTTCCGACGTCAGGTGCCCACGAGGCAAGGGCCCCGGTCAGATCGGGCGTTTTTTACACAGCGGTTTCAAGACGCGCAAACGTTTTAGGCCGCATAGCCTAGGACCGTCCACGCCCAGGCAGGTTCGTTTCGAGCAGAAACGACAACGCCCCGTCGAACGGGGCGTTGTCGGCAGAGCCGGGTATTACTTGGCCGGCGCTTCGGCAGGTGCTTCGCCTGGAGCGTCGCCCTGCAGTTGGGCCGGATCCTTGATGCCGAGCAGTTCGAGGTCGAACACCAGCACCGAGTTGGCCGGGATCAGCGGGCTTGGGCTCTGGGCGCCGTAGGCCAGCTCAGCCGGGATGAACAGCTTGTACTTCTCGCCGACGTGCATCAGCTGCAGGCCTTCGACCCAGCCCGGGATCACGCCGCTGACCGGCAGGTCGATCGGGCTGCCACGCTCGACCGAGCTGTCGAACACCTTGCCATCGATCAGCTTGCCTTCGTAGTGGACAGTGACCACATCGGTCGGCTTGGGCTGCGGGCCGTCGGCCTTCTTGATCACTTCATACTGCAGGCCCGAAGCGGTGGTGACGACACCTGGCTTCTTGGCGTTTTCTTCGAGGAACTTCTTGCCGGCGGCGGAAGCTTCTTCGCTGGCCTTGGCCAGGCGCTCTTCAGCACGCTTCTGCAGCGAGGTGAAGGCTTCGACCAGTTCGTCGTCCTTGATGCGCTGTTCTTTCTTGCCGACAGCGTCTTCGATGCCAAGGGCCACCGCTTTCGAATCAAGGTCTTCCATGCCTTCCTGAGCCAGGCTCTTGCCCATGTTCAGGCCGATACCGTAGGAGGCTTTCTGTGCCGGAGTTTTCAGCTCGGGTGTGCTGGCTTGTTGATCACAGCCAGCCAGTACCAGGCCTACCAGGGCAACCGCAGCCGCCAAACGATGCTGTTTCATGCTATTTCCTTGTTCATGCGCCATAGGGGCAATCAGGGTAAAGCCGCGAGCTTAGCAGGCGGCCATGACCAATGGCTACCGGCATAAGAGCGGGTTGTAGTCCATAAGTTCAGTGGTTAAAAGCTTATTCATCTGCCGGCTCGCAGCCAATGGCCAGTATTGACCCTGGGTGCCGGTTTTGCCTGGTGTATCCGCCGATTTATTTCCCTTGGGGCAAAACGGTGTGGCGCAGCGCATTCAGGGATACAGACCCTCCCGATACTGCCCGGCTACCTCGCGCAGCACCTCGCACACCCACTGCCCCGGCAGGCTCTGTGCCAGCGCCGCATTGCGACAGATGCCCACCGAGCCACCCTGCTCGCGCACGCCCAGGTCAAGCTCGGCCAGTTCCCCGCTGCGCAGGTCGATCAATACCGCATCGCGCGGCGCCACCCATACCGCATCGCTACCCAGCAGGTAACGGCGGCTGAGCGCCAGCGACAGGGTTTCCAGGCGCTGCGCCGAAGGCTGGATGCCACATTGCACGAACAGGCTGTCGGCATGCTGACGAATGGTGGTGCCCGGTGGCGGCAGCACCAGCGGGTAGTGCCCCAGCCGTGCGCGCTCGACCGGAGTACCGTTCAGCAACGGATGGCCGGGACGTACCACCAGGGCCATCGACTCGCTGTACAAGTGCTCGAAAGACAGCCCCTGGATCTGCGGACTGTCGGTCATGCGTCCGACCACCAGCTCCAGTTCGCCCAGGTGCAACTGCCCGAGCAACTGTGCACTGACGCCGGTGACGACACTGATCAGCAAGGCCTCATGGCGCTGGTGCAGGCGGCACAGCACCTCAGGCATGAGCAGGCCTTCGACCGTCGACAGCACGCCGATCCGCACCTGCGAAGGCGCTCGCGCCTCGCCGCGCAGGCTGCTCACGCCGTCCCGCAAGGCTTGCACGCTCGGGCCGGCGTACCGCATGAAACGGGTGCCGGCCGGGGTCAGTTCGACACCCTGCCGGCTGCGCTCGAACAGGCGCGCCTCGAGCAGATCCTCAAGCTCCTTGAGGGTCTTGGAAATCGCCGGCTGGCTGATGGCCAGGACATCAGCCGCCCTGGCCAGACTGCCCTGCCGGGCAATCTCCAGAAAGCACAGCAGATGACGGTACTTGATGCGGGTGTCGAGATTCATGCGGCAAGCTTACCGCATCGCCACCTGCGGCGTATCCGGGTCACGTTGCTGGCGGCGGAACTGCCCCGGCGGCAGGCCGTGGATCTGGCGAAAACGCCGGGAGAAATAAGCTTCATCGGCAAAGCCGCAGAGCCGCGCCACCTCGCCCACCGGCCGGCTGCCATTGAGCAGGTAGTTGCGCGCCGTGTGCATGCGCCGCTCCAACACCAGTTCACTGAAGGTCTTGCCGATTTCCTTGCGCAACCAGTGGGTCAGGTAGGTCGGCGACAGATAGGTCGCCGCCGCCACCTTCTGCAGGTTGAGGTCGGGATCATCGATGTGCCGGCGCAGGTAGTCGCTCATGCGTCCCAGGGCGGCGCGCCGGCTCAGTTGCGCGGCATTGCCCTCGGCCAACGCGCGCAGGGGCTCGGCGTACAGGCCGCAGACCTGACCGATCAATTGCAAGAGCAAGCCCTTGAGCATCTCGCGGCTGCCGAATCGGCGGTTGCCATCGAGTTCGCGCATGCGTTCGAGCATCTGCCGCACCTGGGCGAATTCAGCGTCATCGAGGCAGAAATCCAAGTGTTCCTGAAAGCGAAACGGCGACAGCTCGGGGGCCTGCAGGATCGAGACGTCCTCCAGATCCATCGGGTCGCAGGCCAGGTGCGGCAGGAGGAAGGTCTGGGAGAAGTTGATCACCATGAAATCGCTGTCGGCCGGGTGCGGGATCACGTGGACCCGATGCGGCAGGATGAACGCCAGGGTATTGCGGCGAAACGGGCGCTGCACGCTGCCGATGTGCTGCACCGTGTCACCGCCGAAATTGATCTGGATCTGGAAGTACTCGTGGCGATGCGGCGCAGTCTCGGCGCAGCGGCCATGCTGGTCGCGGATGTGGAAGTCCATCAGCTCGCTGCGCTGCTGCATGAGGTAGGTCGGGACCTCGTGCTTGGGGGGCATTGGGCTTTCTCCGGTCGGTAAGACGATGGGGTGCCTGTGCGGGCCCTTTCGCGGGTAAACCCGCTCCTACAGGGCCTGCGCCGCTCGTGTAGGAGCGGGTTTAGCCGCGAAAGGGCCCGCACAGGCACCCGATAATTCTGACCGGCATCCGGTCTAACTGGCAACAAGTTGTACGATGTCTAAGCTCGAAAACGTAGCCACCCGTTCAAAAAACCATACCCCTCGAGATCCCTTAAACCCCTCTAAACCAAGCTTTTCAGCAAATCAGGCGCGCCGAACCCCCGCCCGCATATTTGTTGGACAACGCAGTCTAGGCTGCGCCTCTCTGCAGAAAACGATCTAAACCACGCGTTGCATTTCGATAGTTGTACGACCACCTTAGAAAAGGGACTGCAGCCCACCTCACCCAACAACAACAAACGAGGTCGACTCATGTCGAGCACGCCAACCTCGCGTACCACGGCGACGTCGTTCGCCCTGGACGCGGCTCCATCGCAACGCCTGCCCACTCGCCGCCGCTGGTTCATGCTGTCACTGCTGCTGCTGGCGACCATCATCAACTACGTCGACCGGGTCAACATTTCCATCGCTGCACCGTTCATGTCCAAGGATCTGGGCCTGGACAAGGTCGAAATGGGCCTGATCTTTTCCGCTTTCGCCTGGACCTACGCCTTGGCCTTGGTGCCTGCCGGTTTCATCGCCGACCGGTTCGGCTCGCGCCTGACCTATGGCGTGTCGCTGATCAGTTGGTCGGCGGTCACCGTTGCCCAGGGCCTGGCCAGTGGCTTCGCTTCGCTGTTCGGCCTGCGCCTGGCGGTCGGCGCCATGGAAGCTCCGGCCTTTCCGGCCAACAGCCGCGCGGTGACGGTATGGTTCCCCGCCCGCGAGCGCGGCATGGCCAGCAGTATCTACGTCTGCGGCCAGTACCTGGGCACCGCGCTGTTCACCGGCGCGCTGCTGTGGCTGGCCACCACCTATGACTGGCGCCACGTGTTCTACAGCACCGGTGCGATCGGCATCGTGTTCGGCGTGCTGTGGCTGTGGCTGTACCGCGATCCGCTGAGTTGCAAGAAGGTCAGCAAGGAAGAGCTGGCCTACATCGAGAACGGCGGCGGTCTGGTGAAAAGCAGCCAGCAACGCACCCGCTTCGACTGGCGTCAAGTCGCCGAGCTGTTCCGCTATCGCCAGGTGTGGGCGATCTGCCTGGGCAAGTTCGCCAGCACCTCGGCGCTTTACTTCTTCCTGACCTGGTTCCCCACTTACCTGATCGAAGAACGCCAACTGACCCTGATCAAGGTCGGCATCTTCGCGGTGATGCCGTTCATTGGCGCGACCGTGGGTATCCTCCTGGCGGGTATCGTTTCCGACCTGCTGATCCGCCGCGGCTACTCGCTGTCGTTCGCCCGCAAGCTGCCGCTGGTGGTGGGGTCGATGCTGGGCATGTCGATCGTGCTGGTCAATTTCACCGACTCCAACGTGCTGTGCATCGCCGTCCTGACGTTGGCGTTCTTCGCCCAGGGCATCGCTTCGTCGTCATGGGCGGCGGTGTCGGAGGTGGCGCCCAAGGAGTTGATCGGGCTCACCGGTGGCATCACCAGCCTGGCGGCCAACATCGGCGGCATCGTCACGCCGATCGTGATCGGCGCCATCGTACAGGCCAGCGGCTCGTTCGCCATGGCGTTCTGGTTCATCGGCGGCGTCGCGTTGATGGGCACCCTTTCCTACTCGTTGTTGCTGGGCAAGTTGTACCGGATCGAGCTGAAGGCGGCGTCCTGAGTCGAGCATTGCAGGGGCTTTGCCGGCCTCTTCGCGGCTAAAGCCGCTCCTACAGATGGATCGCAGTCCTGTAGGAGCGGCTTTAGCCGCGAAGAAGCCGGCAAAGACCAACGCAGCTCCCCGGATTAGTCCAATCCAACCCCGTTTTTGTCCAACTTTGCTCGCCCGCCGCTGTTTACGCTGCCCACTCCAGCACGGAGGAAGTCCCCATGTCGTATCTGTTCAATCCGCCGCCCACGGTCAGCCTGCCGATCCATGGCAGTGCCACGCGCTTTCCCGTCGGTCGGGTGTTCTGCCTGGGCCGCAACTACCCCTGGCCCGAGTCTTTCGGCCCCGCGCCGAGCGAGCCGGTGTTTTTCATGAAGCCGGCCTGCAACATCGTCCAGGCCACCGGCGAGCTGCCGTTCCCGCCGCAAACCGACGAGTTCTGCCACGAGATCGAGTTAGTGGTGGCGATCGGTGAAGGCGGTGCCGACATCGCCTCCGAACAGGCCCTGGCCCACGTCTACGGCTTTGCCGCGGGCCTGGACCTGACCCGCCGCGACCGCCAGCGGCAGGCCAAGGCCGAAGGGCTGCCATGGGAAGGCGCCAAGGTATTCGAGGCTTCGGCACCGATGACCGCGATAGTGCCTGCCAGCCAGTGCACCTGGCCGCTCGATGCCAGCCTTTGGCTGCAGGTCAACGGCCAGGAACGCCAGCGCGCCCATCTGTCCCAACAGACCTGGCCGCTGGCCGAGGTGATCAGCCGCCTGTCGCGGCTACTGCCACTGCGCCCCGGTGACCTGATCATGACCGGCAGTCCGCCCGGCGTGGCGCCCTTGAATCCCGGCGATGTGATCCACGCCGGCATCGACGGCATTGGCGAACTGCACCTGCAGGTCGGTGCGCGCGCCAGCGTTTCCCGCACCCACGCCGCCTGAATCCCTGGAGTTCCCATGAGCCCTACACAGAACAAGAGAGTCGCCTTGGTCACCGGCGCCGGCAGCGGCATCGGTCGCGCTGTCGCCCTCGCACTGCTCGAGGACGGCTTCTGCCTGGTCCTCGCCGGGCGTCGCGCCGAACCCTTGCAAGCGCTTGCCGAGCAGGCCCGGGCCGCCGGTGGCCAGGCCCTGGCCGTGCCCACCGATGTGCGCGACGAGCACAGCGTGGCCCAGCTGTTCGCCACTATCGAGGAAGTGCATGGCCGCCTCGACGTGGTGTTCAACAACGCCGGCATCAACGCTCCGGCCGTGCCGGTCGACGAACTGCCGCTGGAGAACTGGCGCAACGTCATCGCCACCAACGTCGATGGCGTGTTCCTCTGCGCCCGCGGCGCCTTTGGCCTGATGCGACGCCAACAGCCTCAGGGTGGACGAATCATCAACAACGGTTCGATCTCGGCGCACACGCCACGTCCGTTCACCGCCCCCTACACGGCCAGCAAGCATGCCGTGCTCGGCCTGACCAAGGCACTGGCCCTCGATGGCCGGCCCTACAACATCGTCTGCAGCCAGGTGGACATCGGCAATGCCCTGACCGAGCTGTCCGAACGCATGACCCGTGGCGTGCGCCAGGCCAATGGCGAGATCGCCGCCGAGCCGATGCTCGACGTGCGCCACGTGGCCGATGCCGTGCGCTACATCGCGGCACTGCCGCTCGACGCCAACGTACTGAACATGACCGTGATGGCCAGCAACATGCCCTTCGTCGGGCGCGGCTGACCTCCCTTGCCTTGAAAGGAACTGCTTGATGAAACCGCAAATCCTGCAACTGAGCCCCATCCTTATCCCAGCCGTCCGCGAGCGCCTGGAATCACTGTTCACCGTGCACCGCTACTTCGAGCAGGCCGACAAAGATGCCTGCATCGCCGCCCATGGCGCCCACATCCGTGGCGTGGTCACCGGCGGGCACACCGGCATCAGCCAGGCGCTGATGGCACGCCTGCCCAACTTGCAGGTGGTGGCGGTGAACGGCGTGGGTACCGATGCAGTGGACCTGGCCTACGCCCGCGACCGCGGCATCCAGGTGACCGCCACCATCGGCGCGCTGACCGAGGATGTCGCGGACCTGGCCATTGGCCTGCTGATCGGGGTGTGCCGTGGCATCTGCAGCGGCGATCGCTTCGTCCGCGCCGGGCACTGGGCGACCAGTGCAACGCCGCTGGCACCGCTGCCGCTGGCGCGCCAGGTCTCGGGCATGCGCATCGGTATCGTCGGCATGGGCCGAGTCGGCCGCGCGGTGGCGCAGCGGGCTGCCGCGTTCGGTTGCCCGATCCGCTACACCGATCTGCAGGCGCTGGACGTGCCCTATGGGTTCGAACCCGACCTGCTGCAGTTGGCGAAGGACAGCGATGCGCTGATCCTGGCGGCAGCCGCCGACAAGGGCGAGGCGTTGATCGGCGCCCAAGTGCTGCGAGCATTGGGTCCGGAGGGCTACCTGATCAACATCGCACGCGGCAAGCTGGTGGATGAACCGGCGTTGATCGCGGCGCTGCAGGCAGGTGAGATCGCCGGGGCGGCATTGGACGTGTTCGCCGACGAACCGCACGCGCCAGAGGCGTTGTTCGAACGGGACGACGTGGTGCTGCAACCGCATCGGGCCAGTGCCACGGTGCAGACCCGCACGCGCATGGGTGAAATGGTGGTCGATGGGTTGGTGGAGGTGTTTGCCGGGCGTAAGCCGCAGGGGTTGGTGATCTAGATAGCTTGAACCGGGCTGTTCGCGGCGGTCCGCCGCCGCGAAAGGGCCGCTACGGACAACCCATCAGGATCAGCCCACCGCCACCTCCACCGCCCCTCCATTGAGCCGCACGGGCCACACCCGCAACCGCTGCCCCTCATCCTCCAGGCAGCGGCCACTCGCCAGGCTGAAATGCTGCTTGTACAGCGGCGCCGCCACCACCAACTCCCCCTGCAGGCTGCCCACCAATCCACGGCCGATCACATTGGCTCCGGAGCGTGGATCGCGGTTGTCCACCGCATACACCGCCTGCTCCTGACCAGGCAGATAGAAGACCGCCACCTGGGCACCCTCGAGCCATACCACCACGCCGGAATCGGCGACCAGGTCGTCGGCCTGGCACACCGCCTGCCAGTTCGGTTGGGGTTGTACAGCAGCATTGGACAGGGTCATCAGACAGCCTCCTCGACAGTGGGAATCAGGTGCAGCGCGGTAGCGGGACGCCGTTGTTCACGCTCACGGACGAAATGCACATCCGGATCGGCACGCCGGTCGTTGACGAAGGTGCGGAAGCGCTTGAGCTTCTCCGGATCTTTCAGGGCGTTGGCCCATTCGCATTCATACTGGTCGACCACATGCTGCATCTGCGCCTCCAGCTCGGCGGCCAGGCCGAGGCTGTCCTCGAGAATCACCTGCTTGAGGTAGTCCAGGCCGCCATCGAGGCTCTCGCGCCAGACCGAAGTACGCTGCAACTTGTCCGCGGTGCGGATGTAGAACATCAACACACGGTCAATCAGCCGCACCAGGGTTTCGTCGTCCAGGTCGGTGGCGAACAGCTCGGCATGCCGTGGGCGCATGCCGCCATTGCCACAGACGTACAGGTTCCAGCCCTTGTCGGTGGCGATCACGCCGATGTCCTTGCTCTGCGCCTCGGCGCACTCGCGGGTGCAACCGGACACTGCGAATTTCAGCTTGTGTGGACTGCGCAGGCCTTTGTAGCGATCTTCCAGGCGCAGGGCCATGCCGACGCTGTCCTGCACGCCGTAACGGCACCAGGTGCTACCGACGCACGACTTCACCGTACGGGTCGATTTGCCATAGGCATGGCCGGTTTCGAACCCGGCCTCGATCAGCTCGCCCCAGATCAGCGGCAGCTCGTGCAATTGGGCGCCGAACAGGTCGATGCGCTGGCCGCCGGTGATCTTGGTGTAGAGGTCGTATTTCTTCGCCACCTGGCCGATCACGATCAGCTTGTCCGGGGTGATCTCGCCACCGGGAATACGCGGCACCACCGAGTAGGTACCGTTCTTCTGCATGTTGGCCATGAAGGTGTCGTTGGTGTCCTGCAGCGGAACCAATGCCGGATCCATGATCGGCTGGTTCCAGCACGAGGCCAGTATGTTGCCCACCGCTGGCTTGCAGATGTCGCAACCGACATGGCCCTTGCCGTGGCGGGCGAGCAAGTCCTGGAAAGTGCGGATGCCCTCTACGCGCACCAGGCCGTAGAGCTCCTGGCGGGTGTAGGCGAAGTGTTCGCACAGGCTCTTGTCCACGGTCACGCCGCGGGCAGTGAGTTCGTGCTCGAAGACCTGCTTGAGCAAAGCCGCGCAACCGCCGCAGCCGGTGGCCGCCTTGGTGCAGCCCTTGACGGCGGCAAGATCGCTGCAGCCGCTGTCGATGGCCGCGCACACCGCGCCTTTGCTGACGTTGTGGCACGAGCAGATGGTCGCGCTATCAGGCAATGCATCGGCGCCCAGGGCAGGCGCCCCACCACCCTGCGGCAGGATCAGCGCGGCCGGGTCGGCCGGCAGGGCGATACCGTTCTGGGCGTACTGCAGCAAGGTGTCGTAGTAGCTGTTGTCGCCGACCAACACCGCACCGAGGACCTTCTTGCCGCTGGCATCCACCACCAGGCGGCGATAGGCGCTGTTGGCTTCGTCGATGAAGCGATAGCTGCGCGCACCCGGCGTGGCACCGTGGGCATCGCCGATGGAGCCAACGTCCACGCCCAACAGCTTGAGCTTGGTGGACATGTCGGCGCCGCTGAATTCACCGGCCACCTCGCCCATCAGCAGCGCAGCAAGGTTACGCGCCATGCTGTAGCCGGGAGCGACCAGGCCGAACACGCTGCCGTTCCAGGAGGCACATTCACCGATGGCGAAGATCCGTGGGTCGCTGGAGCGGCAGTGGTTGTCGATGACCACGCCACCACGGGCGGCGATGTCCAGGCCGCAGGCGCGGCCAAGAGCATCCTGCGGGCGGATGCCGGCGGAAAACACGATCAAGTCGGTTTCCAGGTGCTCGCCACCGTCGAAGTTCATGCGGTAGCGGTAGGTTTCACCGGCGCTGATCGACTGGGTGGCACGTGACAGGTGCACACCTACGCCCAGGGCTTCGATCTGGGCCTTCAGTGCAGCGCCACCCTCGCCGTCGAGTTGCACCGGCATCAGCCGGGGAGCGAATTCCACCACATGGGCTTCCAGACCGAGGGACTTCAAGGCATTGGCCGCTTCCAGGCCAAGCAGGCCGCCACCGACCACCACGCCACGGCGAGCGTCGCTGGCTGCAGCGCGGATCGCGTCGAGGTCGTCGAGGGTGCGGTAGACCAGCCGGGCGTGGCCGCTGGAGCCTTCGATTGGCGGCACGAAGGGATAGGAGCCGGTCGCCAGGATCAGCTGATCATAGCCATAGCGCCCCTCTGCGGTGATCACCTCCTGGCGTTCGCGGTCGATCTCCAGTACCGCTTCGCCCAGGTGCAGGTGCACCTCGCTGGCGCCGTAGAAGCCAGGTTCGCACAGGGCCAGGGTTTCGGCACAGCTACCGGCGAAGTACTCCGACAGGTGCACACGGTCGTAGGCACGCTGGCGCTCCTCGCCGAAGACACGCACCTCGAAGCGCGCCAGGGCGCCGCGTTCGACCAGTTGCTCGACGCAGTGGTGTCCGACCATGCCGTTGCCGACGATGACCAGTCGCTCTCGTTGTCCGCCGTTAGCTGTTGCCTTCATAGCCGATCCTCGATCAAAAAAAAGGCGCCTGGAGCCGAAGCTCCAGGCGCCTTTGCCTGTATTCATCACGGAGTGGTGCCCGGAATGGTCGCCGTTGACCAGTGGGCTCTGTTGTATCTGGGTTAAAGCAGGGAGTGTGCCAAGTATATGTCCGTGGCGGCCTCTTCGCGGGTAAACCCGCTCCTACAGGGGGCTGGCCGTGCGAGGATCCTGTAGGAGCGGGTTTACCCGCGAAGAGGCCGCCACAACCAATGCACATCCACAGTGCACCTCTCCCCATCCTGGGGCACTTCAATACACATCACGCCGATAACGCTTGGCCCTGCCCAGTTCCTCGACATAGGCAGCAGCCGCCGCCAGATCCATGCCGCCATGCTCGGCGACGATCTCGCGCAGGGCTGCATCGACGTCCTTGGCCATGCGCTGGGCATCGCCACAGACATAGAAGTACGCTCCGGCCTGCAGCCATTGCCACAGCTGCGCACCTTGCTCGCGCAGGCGCTGTTGTACGTAGATCTTCTCGGCCTGGTCCCGCGAGAACGCCGTGTCCAGGCGCAGGTGCCCCGCAGCCTGCCAGGCCTGTAACTGGTCTTGGTAATAGAAATCGGTGGCGGCGTATTGCTCGCCGAAGAACAGCCAGTTGCCGCCCTTGGCTCCCCGCGCCTCACGTTCTTCGAGGAACGCGCGAAACGGCGCGATACCGGTGCCGGGCCCTACCATGATGACGGCCACATCATCGTCCTCAGGCAGGCGAAAATGCTTCGACACCTGAGGGAAGATCGCCACTTCCAACGCCTCGGCGCGGTCGGCCAGAAACGTCGAACAGACTCCCTTGCGCCGGCCATGGCGCACGGTCGACACGGTCAGGTGCACCTGCCCGGGATGGGCCAGGGGGCTGGAGCTGATCGAGTACAGCCGCGGCTGCAACGGCTTGAGCAATTCGAGCCAGGTAGTCAATGGCAGATCCTGCGGGAAGGAATGCAGGACATCGACCAACTGCCTGCCCCACAGCCACTCCTGCAACTCGGCCTTGCAGTCAGGGTGCAACAGCCGCTGCAGATCGGCGGCGTTGTGGCTGAAGACCTGCAACTGCTGCGGGGTGATCTTGGCGATTTCCAGGTGGGCTTCCAGGGCCTGGGCCAGGGGCATCGTCGGCTGTCCCTTGAGCTCGACCGGAGTCCCACCGTCCAAGCGCATCAGGCCGAGCAACTCCTCGACCAGCGCCGGACAGTTACGTGGCCATACCCCCAGAGCATCGCCGGCCTGGTAGGTGAAGCCGCTACCGGCCAGGTCGAACACCAGCTGGCGGGTCTCCTTGCTCGCGCCTGGGCCATTGAGTACGCGGTTTTCCAGCAGGCGTGCGAGGTACGGCCGTTGCTTGCCATAGGGCGCAGTCGGCGCCGGTCTCGAGCCTGGGGCAACCGCGGCACCGTTGTCCAAGGCTGGCAGCAGGGCTTCCAGCCAAGTGGTGAACGCCTCGTCGTAGTCAGGTTCACAGTCGACACGTGGCAACAAACGACGCCCGCCCAACTCAGCCAGACGCTGGTCGAGCTTGCGGCCAAAAGCGCAGAACTGGTCGTAGCTGGAATCGCCCAGGGCTAGCACGGCGTAAGGCAGGTCGGCGCAATGGGCACCTTCCTCGCCTTGCAACGCCTGCCAAAAAGCCCCGGCGCTATCAGGCGCATCGCCATCGCCGAAGGTACTGGCGATCAGCACCACGCTGGCGGCGCCTTGCAACTGTCGCGGACTGACCCCATCCATGCACCCGAGCTGTACGGCGAGACCGGCGCTGCGCAGCCGCTCGGCGCAACGCTCGGCCAAAGCCTCGCTGTTGCCGGTTTGCGAAGCCCAAAGCAGTCGGTGATGCGCTGGGCCGATCAGCGTCTCGGGCGCCGCCGTCGACTGAGCGAACAGTCCCGCCAGCAAACCATCGACGAACAGCCGCCTGGAAGCCGCCAACGGTGCATTGACCGGCAAGCGAGGCACACCTTCGGCACCGGCCTGATCCAACCCGAGCAAAAAGCCTTGCAGGTAGTGGCGCTCGTCCTCGGTCAGCACAGGGGCAGGCAGTGCGTCCAGGCCAAGCAGGCGGGACAAGGTAGCGGTCGGCATGCGGGCAGGCTCCGGCAGATGAGGTGTGGCGCTCAGCTCAAGGGCATCGATGCGCTCGCCGGCGACCCGCTCCAGGGCCACGGCGCAGTGTTTGAAGGCCGGCTGCAGGGACTGCGGGTCGACCGCGTCGCAGGTCACGGCGTTGATTGCCAGTCGCTCACCGAACACATCGTTCCAATGAAACGGCACGAAACAGTTGCCCGGCATCACACGGGTGCTGGTCCGTGCCGGCAACACGGCTTGGCCGCGACGAGAACGGACGGCTACCTGGTCCTGGTCGCGCAGCCCCAGACGCTCGGCGTCCTCGGGGTGAATCTCGACGAAAGGGCCGGGCTCGAGCTTGTTCAGCGCCGGCACCTTGCCGGTCTTGGTCAGGGTGTGCCATTGGTGCTGGACGCGACCGGTATTGAGTACCAGTGGATAGTCGTCATCTGGCAGTTCGGCCGCAGGCAGCCAGGGCCGGGCGAAGAATCGCGCCTTGCCGCTGACTGTCGGAAAGGCCAGCGCCGGCCTGTTGCCCTGGGTATCGAGTAGCAGGTGCTGGCTGGCGCCGTCGTTGAGATAGCGTAGCGGGCTGCGCCGGTCGGTACGGCCTGGGGCGCACGGCCATTGCCGCGGGTTCTGGCGCAGCTCGGCATAGTCGATACCGCGCAGGTCGTAGCCGCTGGCGGGGTTCCAGAAACGGCGGATTTCGTCGAAGACGGCCTCGGCATCGGGGTAGTCGAAGGCGTGGGCATAGCCCATGGCGCAGGCGACCCGGGCGATGATTTGCCAGTCGGGCAGGCTCTGCCCTGGGGGCATGACGGCACGCGGCATCAGGGTCAGGTTGCGTTCGCTGTTGATCATCACCCCCTCGCCTTCGGCCCAAAGCGCGCCGGGCAGCAGGATATCGGCGTAGCGGTTGGTCTCGGTGTCGAGAAAGGCGTCCTGGGCGATGACCAGTTCGGCTGCGCGCAGACCGTCGATCACCTGTTGCCGATTGGCGACGCTGGCGACCGGGTTACTGCAGATGATCCAGCAGGCCTTCACCTCGCCCGCCTTCATCTGCTCGAACAAGGCGACCGTGCCTTCGCCCCCCTCGGCGCGCAGGGTCCCGGCGGTGAGGCCCCATTGCTGTTCGACGAAAGCACGGTCTCCCTCGACCAGGGCCGAACGCTGACCCGGCAGGCCGGGGCCCATGTAGCCCATCTCGCGTCCCCCCATGGCGTTGGGCTGGCCGGTCAGCGAGAACGGGCCGCTGCCCGGACGGCAGATGGTGCCAGTGGCCAGGTGCAGGTTGCACAACGCATTGCTGTGCCAGGTGCCATGGATGCTCTGGTTCAGACCCATGGTCCAGCAGCTCATCCACTGCCCGGCATTGCCGATCCACTCGGCTGCCTGACGCAGGTCGGCTTCGGCCAGACCGGTGATGGCGGCGACGCGTTCGGGGGTGTAGTCCTCGAGAAACGCCGGTAGTGCTTCCCAGCCTTCGGTGTACCGGGCAATGAACGCGGGATCGGTGTGGCCGTTGTGGTGCAGCAGGTGAAGCAAGCCGTTGAGCAACGCCAGGTCGCTGCCAGGGCGCAGTTGCAGGAACAGGTCGGCCTTGTCGGCGGTGGCGGTGCGCCGGGGGTCTACCACGATCAACTTGGCCCCGGCCTTGACCCGGTCGAGCAGGCGTAAAAAGAGAACCGGATGGCAGTCAGCCATGTTGGCACCGATCACCAGGAACACCTCGGCATGCTCGAAGTCCTGATAACTGCCTGGCGGCCCATCGGCGCCCAGTGAGAGTTTGTAGCCGGTGCCGGCGCTGGCCATGCACAAACGCGAGTTGGACTCGATATGACGGGTGCCGATGAACCCCTTGGCCAGCTTGTTAGCGAGGTATTGCGCCTCCAGCGACATCTGCCCGGACACGTACAGTGCCACGGCGTCGGGCCCATGGTTGTCGATGATGCCGCGCAGGCGCTGGGCGGCCTCACCGATGGCCTGATCCAACGCGGTACGAAGCGGTTCCTGATGAGGCTGTTGGCGCACGTAGGCATCTTCCATGCGGCCACGGGTCAGAGGCAGGTGGGCGGTGAGGCCTTTGGTGCAGAGGCGACCGAAGTTGCTCGGATGCTGCTTGTCGCCGGCGACCTTGCTGACTTTGCCATCGGCCACGGTCATGACGATGCCGCAACCAACGCCGCAGTAGGGGCATACGCTGCGCACTTCACTGGTGGTCATCGACGTGTCTCCCTTCAGAAACGCGAAAAGGCGCCGGCTGCCCCGGCTTGCTTGGCAAGCGGAGCAACACGGCGCCTTTGTCGTGGATGTGTGGGGGCCAATCGGCGTTGACGGCCCTGTATGAGGAGATCAGCAATTTATGGGCCAGCTGTATCGGCCCTTTCGCGGGCAAGCCCGCTCCCACAGGTTTACCCCAGGCTTGAAGGACGGCATGGATCCTGTGGGAGCGGGTTTGCCCGCGAAAGGGACGGCACGGATAACGCACCACTCGGTGGCAACCGGCAGCGCCATAGCGCTATGCTGGGGCACATTCCAGCACGAGATACTGCCCTCCGCTCATGTCCCAGGTGATCCTCAAGACCCCCGAGCAACTTGACCTGATGCGCCGCGCCGGCCAATTGCTGGCCCAGGTGTTCGCCGACCTGGACGGTTTCATTCGTCCCGGCGTGACCACCCTGCAGATCAACGACCGCGCCGACGCCTTCATCGTCCACACCCTCAAGGCCCGTCCAGCGAGCAAGGGCCAGTATGGCTTTCCCTACTCGCTCAACACCTCGGTGGATCACGTGGTCTGCCATGGCATTCCCAAAGCCGACGAGGTGTTGCGGGAGGGCTCGATCATCAATGTCGACATCACCCTCGAGCATGCAGGCTACATCGCCGATTCGTCGAAGATGTATCGCATCGGCAGGATCAGCGACGAGGCCGCGCGGCTGGTCGACACGACCTATGAAGCCCTGTGGAAAGGCATCGCCCAAGTACGCCCTGGGGCGACACTGGGTGATATCGGCCATGCCATCCAGACTCATGCCGAAGCTGCAGGCTACAGCGTGGTACGCGAGTACTGCGGCCACGGTATCGGCAGGCAGATGCACGAAGGTCCGGAAGTGCTGCATTTCGGCCACCGCGGCATGGGGATGAAGCTCAAACCCGGAATGGTGTTCACCATCGAACCGATGATCAACCAGGGCGGGCGCGGTACGCGGACGCTGAAAGATGGTTGGACGGTGGTGACCCGTGACCATGCCCTGTCGGCACAGTGGGAGCATACGGTGGCAGTGACCGAAGAGGGGGTCGAGGTGCTGACGCTGCGCGAGGAGGAGCGGCACCGCTGAGGCGACAGGGGGCCTATGCCCCCGTATCCCGGCGATCCGGCGTAATCTGCGCAAAGACAGAAACAAAAAAAGCGACCTTAAGGTCGCTTTCTTTGTGGCTTCCGGGTGTTCAGTGGGCCCTGGAAGCTGGAATATGGCGCAGCGGACGGGACTCGAACCCGCGACCCCCGGCGTGACAGGCCGGTATTCTAACCGACTGAACTACCGCTGCGCTATACATCGAGTGGTGGGTGATGACGGGATCGAACCGCCGACCCTCTGCTTGTAAGGCAGATGCTCTCCCGGCTGAGCTAATCACCCTTTCGTCTCGGTGTGGCGCGCATTCTACGGACGACCCCGCACCCTGGCAAGCACTTTTTTAAACTTTTTCAAAAAAAATTTTCAGCCCTTTCAACGACCTAGCGCTACCGCGCATTTCTTTCCTTATATAGGGCTAATGGCCCTCTGACAGGGTTGGCCTCGGGACGCCGCTCGGAGAATAATGCCCGCCTTATGCATTAAGGAGAGATTCCCCCTCATGTGGTTCAAGAACCTGCTGTCCTACCGTCTGACCCAGGAAGTACCGTTCGAGGCGCAAGCCCTGGAGGCCGCCCTGGCCACCAAGCCTGCCCGCCCCTGCGCCAGCCAGGAGCTGACCACCTACGGATTCGTCGCGCCATTCGGCAAGGGCGAAGATGCTCCCCTGGTGCACGTCAGCGGTGAGTTCCTGCTGATTGCCGCGCGCAAGGAAGAACGCATCCTGCCGAGCAGCGTGGTCAACGATGCGGTAAAGGAGAAGGTCGAAGAGATCGAGACCGAGCAGATGCGCAAGGTCTACAAGAAGGAACGCGACCAGATCAAGGACGAGATCATCCAGGCCTTCCTGCCGCGCGCTTTCATCCGCCGCTCGATGATCTTCGCCGCCATTGCCCCGCGCCTGGGCATGATCCTGGTCAACTCGGCCAGCGCCAAGCGCGCCGAAGACCTGCTCTCGACCCTGCGCGAAGTCATCGGCTCGCTGCCGGTACGCCCGGCCACGGTGAAGATCGCACCGAGCGCGACCATGACCGACTGGGTCAAGTCGCAACAGGCAGCCGAAGGATTCTACGTGCTGGACGAGTGCGAACTGCGCGACACCGCCGAAGACGGCGGCATCGTGCGTTGCAAACGCCAGGACCTGACCAGCGAGGAAATCCAACTGCACCTGAGCACCGGCAAGGTGGTCACCCAGCTGGCCCTGGCCTGGCAGGACAAGCTGTCGTTCGTGCTCGACGACAAGATGGTGATCAAGCGCCTGAAGTTCGAAGAGTTGCTGCAGGAGCAGGCCGAGCAGGATGGCGGCGATGAGGCAGCACAGCAGTTCGATGCCAGCTTCCAACTGATGATGATGACCTTTGCCGAGTTTCTGCCGGTGCTGTTCGAAGCCCTGGGTGGGGAAGAGATTCCGCAAGGGGTCTGATCGGCATCATCGACCGGTGCCGGCCTGCATGCCATTTTCAGCCAGTGCCGGCCCTTTCGCGGGACAAGCCCGCTCCCACAGATACTCTGCAGCCCTTGGAGACTGTGGTGATCCCGCGAAGGGGCCAGTGAAAAGCGAAAGTCATAACTACAAAAGGACCTGCCAATGCGTGCCCTCGCCGCCTTCAGCCGCTTCGTCGGCAACACCTTCGCCCTCTGGGTACTGGTGTTCGCCTGCCTGGCCTTCCTGCAACCGCAGTGGTTCATCGCCCTGAAGGTCGCCATCGTACCGCTGCTGGGCCTGGTGATGTTCGGCATGGGCCTGACCCTCAAACTCGACGATTTCGCCGCCCTCGCCCGCCAGCCGTGGCGCGTGCTGCTGGGCGTGGTCGCGCACTTTCTGATCATGCCCGCCATAGCCTGGGTGCTGTGCCAGCTGTTTCACCTGCCGGCGGAAATCGCCGTGGGCGTGATCCTGGTCGGCTGCTGCCCGAGCGGCACGGCATCGAACGTGATGGTGTGGCTATCCAAGGGTGACCTGGCACTGGCGGTGGCGATCGCCGGGGTGACTACCCTGCTGGCACCGCTGCTGACCCCAGCCTTGATCTGGTTCCTGGCCTCGGCTTGGCTGCCGGTGTCCTTCATGGACATGTTCTGGTCGATCCTGCAGCTGGTGATGCTGCCGATCGTGCTCGGCGTGGTCGCCCAGCGCTTGCTCGGCGCCCGAGTGCAACTGGCGGTGCAGGTGCTGCCGCTGGTGTCGGTGGTGAGCATCGTGATGATCGTCTGCGCGGTGGTTGCCGCCAGCCAGGCGAAGATCGCCGAATCGGGCCTTTTGATCATGGCCGTGGTGGTACTGCACAACAGCTTCGGTTACCTGCTTGGGTACCTGACCGGCAAGCTCTGCAAGCTACCGCTGGCCCAGCGTAAATCGCTGGCCTTGGAGGTGGGCATGCAGAATTCCGGGCTGGGGGCAGCCTTGGCGGCGGCGCACTTTTCGCCACTGGCGGCGGTGCCCAGCGCGCTGTTCAGTGTTTGGCACAATATTTCCGGGGCGCTGCTATCGACCTGGTTCAGACGGATGCGAGCGCCTGCGGATGAGGTCGAGAGCGCAGAGCCGGCCAGGCATTGATGCAGACTTGCCCAAGGACGGGCAAATGTGCACTATATTGCCCACTGTGAGGACGACCTCACGACGCACCGCGTGACCATCTCGGGGACGGCCCCATCATTGACAACGATGGAGACTCACCATGTCCTGGATCATCCTGTTCTTCGCCGGCCTGTTCGAGGTCGGTTGGGCGGTCGGCCTGAAATACACCGACGGCTTCAGTAAACCGCTCCCCACTGCCCTCACCGTCGCCGCCATGGCTATCAGCCTCGGCTTGCTCGGACTTGCCATGAAAGAGCTGCCGCTGGGCACCGCGTATGCCATCTGGACCGGTGTCGGTGCGGTCGGCACGGTGATTGCCGGCATCATCCTGTTCGGCGAGTCCATGGCCCTGGTGCGGCTGGTCAGCGTGGGGTTGATCGTGGCCGGACTGATCGGGCTCAAGGTCAGCGCCAGCTAAGTCTTCCACCTGCCATAAGGTTGATTCGGATTGCCTGGGGCTTTGGGGCTTTGGGGCTTTGAGATTGGATGGTTGGTCCGAGGGATGTAGCGGCGCTACACAAAATGGATCTCCCCCCAATCTCAATGCCAAGCCAGCCGCGAAGAACCTGACCCCCCTACCTAACGCACACCACCACGCAAGCGGCTCACCTGCTCCCGCAATGCCTCGGGCTGCGCCGCCTCCACCGGGATGGCGGCGCCCGCCACGATGGTCACCCGCGACCACAGGCGCTTGAAGAAGCCCTTGGCCGGGTCACGGCTGAAAAAGCTCCCCCACAGCCCCTGCAATGCCAGAGGAATCACCGGCACCGGGGTTTCCTCGAGGATCCGACTGACCCCGCCCTTGAACACATCGATCTCGCCATCGCCGGTCAACTTGCCTTCAGGGAAGATGCACACCAACTCCCCCGCCGCCAGGTACTCAGCGATGCGTGCAAACGCACGCTCGTAGGTAGCCAAGTCTTCGTTGCGCCCGGCAATCGGGATGGCCCCCGCCGTGCGGAAGACGAAATTGAGTACCGGAAGGTTGTAGATCTTGTAGTACATGACGAAGCGGATGGGCCGACGGATCGCCCCTCCCAGCAGCAACGCATCGACGAACGAGACATGGTTGCACACCAGCAATGCCGCGCCTTCGTCTGGGATGCGTTCGAGGTCGCGGTGCTGCACACGGTACATCGAGTGGCTGAGCAACCAGATCAGGAAGCGCATGGTGAACTCGGGCACGATCCTGAATATGTAAGCATTGACCAGCACATTGAGCAACGACACTACCAGGAACAGCTGGGGAATGCTCAGGTCGGCCAAGCCCAGCAGGACCATGGTCAGCAGCGCCGACACCACCATGAACAAAGCGTTGAGGATGTTGTTGGCCGCGATCACCCGGGCCCGCTCGTCCTCGGCCGTGCGCGCCTGGATCAGCGCGTACAGCGGCACGATGTAGAAACCGCCGAACACTCCCAGGCCGACGATCGATACCAGGATCCACCACGCTTGCGGCATGCCCAGCAGCGCCAGCCAGTCATGTGGCGTGGCCGCAGCCGGCACGTCACCGGAGTGCCACCACCAGAGCAGGCCGAACACAGTCAGGCCGAACGAGCCGAAAGGCACCAGACCGATTTCTACCTTGCGACCGCTCAGACGCTCGCACAGCAACGAGCCCAGGGCGATGCCGACCGAGAACAGCGTGAGCACCAGGGTCACCGCGGTGCTGTCGCCGTGCAGCCAGTCCTTGGCGTAGGCCGGGATCTGCGTGAGATAGATGGCGCCGACGAACCAGAACCACGAGTTGCCGACGATCGAACGCGACACTGCTGGGGTCTGCCCCAACCCCATGCGCAGGATCGCCCAGGACTGCTTGAAGATGTTCCAGTCCAGCACCATCTGCGGTGACGCCGCGGCGGCGCGGGGGATCCAGCGGCTGGCCAGGTAGCCCAGTACCGCAGTGCCGACCACCCCGCCGGCCACCACCGTGGCGTAGCTGTCGGCCGACATCATTACCCCGGCGCCGATGGTCCCGGCAAGAATCGCCAGGAAGGTGCCCATCTCCACCAAGCCGTTGCCACCAACCAGCTCCTGCTCGCGCAGGGCCTGGGGCAGGATCGAGTACTTCACCGGGCCGAACAGCGCCGAGTGGGTGCCCATGCCGAACAGCGCCACCAGCATCAGCGTCAGGTGGTGGGTGACGAAACCCAGGGCCCCGATAGCCATGATGACGATCTCGGCCAGCTTGATGAAACGGATCAAGGCGTCCTTGGCGAACTTCTCGCCGAACTGGCCGCCCAGTGCCGAGAACAGGAAGAACGGCAAGATGAACAGCAGCGCACACAGGTTCACCCACATGGCGCTGGCGCCTTCGCTGAAGCCGAGCTTGAACAGAATGGCGAGGATCAGTGACTGCTTGAACAGGTTGTCGTTGAAGGCGCCCAGCGCCTGAGTGATGAAGAACGGCAGGAAGCGTCGCTTGCCGAGCAAGGTGAATTGCGAGTGTTGACTCATCGTCCTCGTTCCCTGGGGGCTTTTTCATTGGAGGCACTTCTGGCCTTCCAGGCCACAAATCTGCATGGGAAACCGTGAGGCAGCAATTGATGGCATAGAGCCACTATTTTTATTGAAGTAAAAGTTCAGATTCTGTTACATCTGCCGATAATTCATATAGATGAATGCATCTAATCAGAAGGAACAGACCCTCGGTCTCCTCCCCCGCTAAGAAAGGAGCTCAGCAGCATGTTTACCTGGTTCGGCGATCTGAAGATCGCCAACAAACTCTTCCTCGGCTTCGGCCTGGTACTGGCCCTCACGCTGATCCAGTCGTTGATCAGCTGGAACGGCATGGGCAGCCTGGTGCGCCGCAGCGAGGTGGTCAGCGACGTCTCCGGACTCAATGATGCCCTCGGCGATCTGCGCGAGGCGCGCTTGCGCCATGCCATGGCCAACGGCAGCGAGTCTGAAGGCAAGGCCCTGCAGGCGGCGACGGAAGCTTTCGAGCGGCCCTTGGGAAAGCTGCGCCAGACCCTGGCCAAGCCCGAAAACCTGGCCCTGCTGAGCCAGGCCGATCAAACGCTGAAGGCCTATGCCAGTAACCAGGCGCTGAGCTTGCAGGCCTACCAGACCATGCGCGCGGCACAAAAGAAGATGGGTGTGTTGGCCACCGACGCCTTCGCCAGCATCGAATCGATCCGCAAGCAGGTTCGCTCGTTGCCCGACGCCGAGCAACGCTTCGCCCGTATCGAGGCGATCAACCAGATCCGCGAGAACCTGATCCTGCTGCGCTACCACGTGCGCGGCTACACCGGTAATACCAATGCCGACACCGAAAAGCTGATGAACACGCAGATCGCTACCACGGTGAACGACTTACCG
This sequence comes from Pseudomonas putida, assembly GCF_004357765.1. Lineage (GTDB taxonomy): Bacteria > Pseudomonadota > Gammaproteobacteria > Pseudomonadales > Pseudomonadaceae > Aquipseudomonas > Aquipseudomonas putida_U. The sequence continues at coordinate 157,648 of NZ_SMTE01000013.1, forward strand.
AGGCTGGTGGCGCACTTCAATGGCAGCTTCGCCGGTGAGTTCCAGCGTCTCGAGCAGCAGGTGCATGCCTATGCCGAGGCGGTCGAGGCATTCCGCGGCCAAGTCAGCAAGCTGGGTGACTACCGTGCCGCCATGGGCCATGACATCGATACCCTCACCGATTTGATCGGTCAGCTGCTCGACTCGCAGGCGCAATCAGTGGAGCAGGACAGTCAGTTCGCCAGGTCCCTGCAGATCGTCACCACCCTCTTCGCTCTGCTGCTCGGGGCCCTGGCCGCGATCATCATCGGCCGCCAGATCAGCCAGCCGTTGCGCCAAGTGTTGGGTGCCTTGGAACAGGTGGCCAGCGGTAACCTCAGTGAACAGCCGAGCACCCGTCGCCGTGACGAGGTCGGCCAGTTGCAGAACGCGCTGCAAGGCATGACGGGCAACCTGCGCCAGCTGATCGCCCAGGTCCGCGATGGCATTTCGCAGATTGCCAGCGCCACCGAAGAGCTCTCGGCGATCACCGAGCAGACCAGCGCCGGCGCCAACAGCCAGAAGGTGGAAACCGACCAGGTGGCGACCGCCATGCAGGAAATGGCCGCGACCGTGCACGAGGTGGCGCGTAACGCCGGCGAAGCCTCCCAGGCGGCCAGCGCCACCGACGAGGAGGCCCGCGAAGGCGACAGCGTGGTCAACCGTGCCGTGGCCCAGATGGGCCGCCTGGCCAACCAGGTGGACGCCACCGGCCAGGCCATGGGCGCCTTGCGCAGTGAAAGCCAGCGTATCGGCAAGGTCATGGACGTGATCAAGGCGGTGGCCGAGCAAACCAACCTGCTGGCGCTCAACGCCGCCATCGAGGCGGCGCGTGCGGGCGAAGCAGGCCGTGGTTTCGCCGTGGTGGCCGACGAAGTCCGTGGGCTGGCCCAGCGCACCCAGGCCTCGACACTAGAGATTGAATCGGCGATCGGCAGCCTGGAGCAAGGCACCCTGTCGGTCAGCGAGTTGATGGAAGAAAGCCAGAGCCTGACCGAGAGCAGCGTCGCCCTGGTCCGCGAGGCGGGCGTGGCACTGGAGGGCATTACCCAGCGAGTGTCGGCGATCCAGTCGATGAACCAGCAGATCGCCGCGGCCTCGGAACAGCAAAGTGCGGTCGCCGAGGAAATCAGCCGCAGCGTGGTGACGGTACGGGACATTTCCGAGCAGACTGCCGAGGCCAGCCAGCAGACGTCGGCATCCAGCGTCGAACTGGCACGCTTGGGCAGCCAGTTGCAACAGATGATCAGCCGCTTCCGCCTGTAAACGTCGGGGCACACATCACCGCAGCCAAGATTAATACCAGACAGTTAAGCAATATGGGGCCGCTTTGCGGCCCCATGATCGAGATTAAACCAGGGCTGCGGTTTCGGTGTTGCCAAACAGCCTCAGAGCACGAACGTCAGGACCAGATTGAAGCCCAGTGCCGCTACGAAACCGATCGGCGCCGCCTTGAACAACAGTTGTGGGAACAGCGAACCGCGGCTCTTGTCGTTGCTGCACGAGCCCAGGATCAGGCTGCCGCCCGAGGAGAACGGCGAAATCGAGGTAGCCTGCGCGCCAGCCACGATGGCGATGAACAGGATCATCGGCTCGATGCCCATGCTCTGGGCAATCGGCATCACCAGCGGGAACAGCGCCGGGGTCACGACGCCCAAAGTGCTGGAGAAGATCGACATGAACGCCGCCACCACGCCGAATACCACCGGCACCAGAATCGGCGGAATGCTGCTGCCGATCCAGGACGCGAGAATGGCGATGGTACCCGCCTTGATCGCCACGGAAATCAGCATACCCACGCCGCAGATCATGATCAGCGTCCCCCAAGGCACGGTAGCCATGGCCTTGCGCTCGTCACCGAGCTTCAGCAGCAGCGCGATCACCGAGAAGATGCTGGCGATCAGGCCGATGTCCATCTTGGCATTGATGAAGCTGACGGTAGCGTTGTCAGGCAGGATGATGCTTGCCACAGGCGCTGCCAGCACGATCGCCATCATCGCCAGGGTCAGCCACAACGTGGTCTTCTGCTGAGCGTTGAGCGGCTCTGGTGCCGTGGCGTTGAAAGCCGATGCTTTCAAGGCACGACCATGGCCGGCGAGGAAGACGAACGCCGAGATCACCAGCAACGGAATGATCAGGGTGCTGGCGAAGATACCGGCTGCGTTGATGAACGCCTGGTTGTCACTGATACCGGCATTGGTCATCAAGCCGCGGAAGATGATACCGCTCTGGCTGGACATGAAGTTCGCGCCGCTCAATGCACCGTAGTTCACCGCCATGCCACCGACGATCAAGCTCATGCCGGTGCGCTCGCAGAGCAACAGGGTGATCGGCGCCATGAATGCCAGCACGGTGTAGTAACCGGCGCCCATGGCAGCGATGAGGGTAGCGGCGAAGAATACCGCGAAGGGCAACAACTGCGGCATCGCCCGGCATCGGTAGATCAGGTGTTCGGCGAGCTTTTCCAAGGTGCCGTTGACCGTGGCGAAACTGTAGAACAGGCAGACCGAGAAGATCACGAAGAAGATCTTCAGCGGCCACATGCCGATGATCTCGGACGGGCTCAGGCCCATGCCGAAGCAGCCGATCAGGTAGGCGAAAGCGATGGCGAACAGACCGATGTTGATCTTGGTCTTGTAGCCGAGGGCGACGGCCGCGACGATGGCGGCGACGACGAGCATGCTCATCATGTTGAAGTGTCCTGTTGTTGTTATCGAATTATCAGCGGCAACGGTCGAAGCCGAACAGCTTTACCGGGTTGTGGCATAACATCTGGGTGCGCTCGCCGGCATCGGGCAGCAAGGCCTCGAACAAGGCGTACTGCTCGGCATAGCCGGTCTGCTGCTCGAACTGGGTATTGGGCCAGTCGCTGCCCCACAGGAAACGCTCGACCCCTCCGGCGGCCTCACGCATCTGCGCCAACAGCACCTTGGCCTTGGCCAGGTCGGACTGGCTGCGGTAAGCGGCTGACAATTTCAGCCACAGCTTCGGTTCGGCGAGCAGGTGCAGGAAGATCCGGTGGCTGTCGTTGTTCAAGTCGATACCGTCGGCTGGCAAGCCAAAATGGTCGATCACCACGTCCACGCCACAGGCCAGGATCGACGGCACGATCAACGCCAGGTCAGCGGAGCCTCGTTGAATCTCCACTTGCCAACCGCGTTGGGCCAAACGCTTGAACAAGCTCGTCCACTCAGGACCGGCATAGTCGGCCAGGCGCTTGCCGATCAGGTTCAGACGGATCCCGACCACGCCCGCTTCCGCCAGGTCATCGAGTTGCTGGTCGCTGATGCTGGCGTCCACCACCGCTACGCCACGCAAGCGCTGGGGATAGCGGCGCAAGGCCTGGAGCATGTAGTGGTTGTCGGTACCCAGGAAGCTGGGCTGGATGAGCACGCCGTGGGACAGCCCATGACGATCGAGATGAGCGAGGTACTGCTCGATCAGCGCGTCATAATCCGGGCTGTATCGACGATTCGGAACCATCGGCAGGTCCTGCCGGAAGATATGGGCGTGGGTATCGATACCACTGATGCGGGGCAGATGGGGGCTGGTCATGGAGTGATCACCCTGGTCGATTGTTATGGCGGCGGCGAGGCGTCGCGGATTTTTATAAACATGTAGTCATATATATGAATATATGAACATATAGCCAGCCGTGTGGCGCTGTCAATCAGCGAACGATCAGGGGTAATCAGAAAGCGGCGCCCCGATCCAGGGGCGCCATCGACCATCAACGAATGTCGATGCGGTAACGGAAGTGCTGGGCATGCCCTCGCGACCGGCGCCACTCGAGCGGGTTGCCGGCATAGTCGCGGGCCAGGCGCTCGATCACCACCACCGGGGTTTGCACCGGCAGTTGCAAGAGGCGGGCATGCTCCTCGGCGGCCGCTTCGGCGGTGAGCACCTCTTCAGCCGAAGCCACCACCTGGCCGCACAGGCTTTCGTAGATGGGATACAGCAAAGGCCCCATCGTATTCAGTTCGACCTGCAACAACGGCTGGAACAGTGCTCGCGACAGCCAGATCTCTTCTGCCAGCACCGGCTGGGCGCCCAGCAGACGCACACGCAGGATTCGGATCGCTTGCTCGCCTTCCTGCAGGCCCAGTGCCTGGGCAGCGACAGCCGGGGCTGGCAGCGGGTCGACAGAGAGGATACGGCTGTCAGGCATCAGCCGTTCGCCATGGGCACCCTCGAACCGGAAGAAACGAAACAGCGAGGACTGGAACTGCGGGCGGCGGATGAAGGTGCCACGGCCCTGCTGGCGCTCCAGCACGCCTTCGGCCACCAGGGCGTCGACCGCCTTGCGTACGGTGCCGACGGACATGTCGAATTCACTGGCCAGTGCCGCCTCGGTGGCGATCGCCTCGCCTGGGCGCCAGCGGTGATTGGCGATCTGAGCGATCAGGTGGTCACGCAGCAGTTGGTAACGGGGTAGTCGGGCATCACCGGACAATTGGGGCATGGGACGCTCTCGGTTTTTCATGCAAACATCTATAGGTCTGACCGGTTGAAAGGATTCCCGGTGGGGGGCCTGCTGTCAATCCTCCGTCGCCAGCGCTGATGGTCAGGGCCTACAACCAATGTCGGCGCTGACGAACCGTCGCCTGCATGCCAGACTGACTGATCGGGACCGCGTTATCTTTCTTGCTCCGGAGTTTCCATGTCGTTGTCCAGCGGGCTGATCGCCGTGGTCGCCCTGGCCTATATGGCCATCATGTTCGCCATCGCCTTCTACGGCGACCGTCGCAGCACACCATTGCCGCCGCGCCTGCGTGCCTGGGTGTACAGCCTGTCGCTGGCGGTGTACTGCACCAGCTGGACGTTCTTCGGCGCGGTCGGCCAGGCCGCCGAACAGCTCTGGGCGTTCTTGCCCATCTACCTGGGCCCTGTGCTGCTGATGATCTTCGCGCCGTGGGTGCTGCAGAAGATGGTGCTGATCAGCAAACAGCAGAACATCACCTCGATCGCCGACTTCATCGCCGCACGCTACGGCAAGTCGCAGAGCCTGGCGGTGGTGGTGGCGCTGATCTGTCTGGTCGGCGTGCTGCCGTACATCGCATTGCAGCTCAAGGGCATCGTGCTCGGCGTCAATCTGCTGATCGGCGCCAACGCCGACGCCACCGGCACCCGCGTGCAGGACACCGCGTTGGTGGTGTCGCTGGTGCTGGCGCTGTTCGCCATTGTCTTCGGCACCCGCAGTTTGGACGTCACCGAGCACCACCGCGGCATGGTCCTGGCGATCGCCTTCGAATCGCTGATCAAACTACTGGCCTTTCTCGCCGTGGGCGTGTTCGTGGTCTTCAACTTGTACGATGGCTTCGACGACCTGCTGGGCCAGGCACGCCAGGCGGTGCAGCTCGACAGCTATTGGCAGGAGACCATCAATTGGCCGTCGATGGTGGTGCAGACCGCCGTGGCGATGATGGCGATCATCTGTCTGCCACGGCAATTCCACGTCACCGTGGTGGAGAACATCGAGCCACAGGACATGCGCCTGGCGCGCTGGGTGTTCCCGGCCTACCTGGCTTTGGCGGCGCTGTTCGTGGTGCCGATCGCCCTGGCCGGGCAGATGTTGCTGCCGGGCGCGGTGATTTCCGACTCGTTCGTCATCAGCCTGCCGCTGGCCGAGGCGCATCCGAGCCTGGCCCTGCTGGCGTTCATCGGCGGCGCCTCGGCGGCTACCGGCATGGTCATCGTCGAGGCCGTGGCGCTGTCGACCATGGTTTCCAACGACATGCTGCTGCCGTGGCTGTTGCGCCGCAATAACGCCGAGCGCCCGTTCGAAGCGTTTCGCCATTGGATGCTGTCGGTGCGCCGGGTGACCATCGTGGTCATCCTGCTGCTGGCCTATGTCAGCTACCGCCTGCTCGGCTCCACCGCGAGCCTGGCGACCATCGGCCAGATCGCCTTCGCCGCCGTCACCCAGCTGACCCCGGCCATGCTCGGCGCGCTGTACTGGAAGCAGGCCAACCGCCGCGGCGTGTTCGCCGGCCTGGCGGCAGGGATATTCCTGTGGTTCTACACCCTGGTGCTGCCGATCACCGCACAAAGCCTGGGCTGGTCGCTGGAACTGTTCCCGGGCCTTGCCTGGCTGCACGGCAACCCGCTGAACCTGCCCATCACGCCGCTCACCCAGGGCGTGGTGCTCTCGCTGGCAGGCAACTTCACACTGTTCGCCTGGGTCTCGATCCTGTCGCGCACGCGGGTTTCCGAGCACTGGCAGGCCGGGCGTTTCATCGGCCAGCAGCCTGCCCGCCTGAGCAGCAAGCCGTTGCTGGCGGTGCAGATCGACGACCTGCTCAACCTGGCCGCGCGCTTCGTCGGTGAAGAACGCGCACGGCAAAGCTTCATCCGCTTCGCCTACCGCCAAGGCAAGGGCTTCAACCCCAACCAGAACGCCGACGGCGACTGGATCGAACATACCGAGCGCCTGCTCGCCGGCGTGCTCGGCACGTCCTCCACGCGCGCGGTGGTCAAGGCAGCCATCGAAGGCCGCGACATGCAGCTCGAAGATGTCGTGCGTATCGCCGACGAAGCCAGCGAGGTGCTGCAATTCAACCGCGCCTTGCTGCAAGGCGCCATCGAGAACATCAACCAGGGCATCAGCGTGGTCGACCAGAATCTGCACCTGGTGGCCTGGAACCGTCGCTACCTGGAACTGTTCAACTACCCCGACGGGCTGATCAGCGTCGGCCGACCGATTGCCGACATCATCCGCTATAACGCCGAACGCGGCCTGTGCGGGCCTGGCGAAGCACAGGTCCACGTAGCTCGCCGCCTGCACTGGATGCGCCAAGGTCGGGCGCATTCCTCCGAGCGGCTGTTCCCCAACGGACGGGTGATCGAGCTGATCGGCAACCCGATGCCCGGTGGCGGTTTCGTCATGAGCTTCACCGACATCACGCCGTTCCGCGAAGCCGAACAGGCGCTGCGCGAAGCCAATGAAAGCCTTGAGCAAAGGGTGGCCGAGCGCACCCACGAGCTGTCGCAGTTGAACCAGGCGCTGAGCGAAGCCAAGAGCCAGGCCGAGGCGGTCAGCCAGTCCAAGAGCCGCTTCCTGGCCGCGGTCAGCCATGACCTGATGCAACCGCTCAATGCAGCGAGGCTGTTCTCCGCCGCACTGTCTCAGCAGGCTGAGGGCGCCATGAACGAGGAGGCGCAGCAACTGGTGCAACATATGGACAGCTCGTTGCGCTCGGCCGAGGAACTGATCAGCGACCTTCTCGACATCTCTCGCCTGGAAAACGGCAAGGTCACGCCCGACGCCAAACCCTTCGCCCTCAACGAGCTGTTCGACACCCTGGGGGCGGAGTTCAAGCTGCTGGCGGCGGAGAAGGGACTGGAGTTCCGTCTGCGTGGCAGCCGCCTGCGTATCGACAGCGATATGAAGCTGCTGCGCCGGGTGCTGCAGAACTTCCTGACCAATGCCCTCCGTTACGGCAAGGGACCGATCCTGCTGGGTGTGCGCCGCCAGGGCCAGCGTTTGTGGCTGGAGGTGTGGGATCGCGGACCGGGGATCGCCGACGACAAGCTGCAGGTGATCTTCCAGGAGTTCAAACGCCTGGACAGCCATCAGACCCGCGCCGAAAAAGGCCTGGGCCTGGGCCTGGCGATCGCCGACGGCCTGTGCCGGGTGCTGGGTCATCCGCTGGAGGTCCGCTCGTGGCCAGGCCGCGGCACGGTGTTCCGAGTCAGCGTGCCGATCGCCCATCAGGCCGCTCCGGCGCCGGCCCTCGCGGTAGAACAGAGCGCTCAACCACTGGCTGGGCTGCAGGTGCTCTGCGTGGATAACGAAGAAAGCATTCTGATCGGCATGCACAGCCTGCTCAGCCGCTGGGGCTGCCAGGTCTGGACGGCACGCAACCGGGAAGAATGCGAGGCGTTGCTGACCAAGGGCATGCGCCCGCATTTGGCGCTGGTGGACTACCACCTCGACGACGGCGAGACCGGCACCGAGCTGATGGGCTGGCTACGCACGCGCCTCGGCGAGCCGGTTCCGGGTGTGGTGATCAGCGCCGATGGGCGCAACGAGACCATTGCCTCGGTCCATGCCGCCGGGCTCGACTACCTGGCAAAGCCGGTCAAGCCGGCGGCCTTGCGCGCCCTGCTCAACCGTCATCTGAGCCTGGCTCAGTAACCGCCTCGCCGGCCAGCGCCTCGTCGGACAGTGCCCGCTCCAGCAGGTCGGCCGGCAGACTCTTGCTCGCCCGCGCGCCGAGCAGCTTGAGCTGCTCGCTGCGGCTGACGAGGTTGCCACGCCCCTCGCAGAGCTTGTTGCGCGCCGAAGCATAGGCTTTGTCCACCTGCTGCAGACGATTGCCCAGCTCGTCCAGATCCTGGATGAACAGCACGAACTTGTCGTAGAGCCATCCTGCGCGCTCGGCGATCTCCCGCGCGTTCTGGCCCTGACGCTCCTGTTTCCACAGGCTGTCGATGACCCGCAGGGTCGCCAGCAGCGTGGTCGGGCTGACGATGACGATCTGTCGATCGAAGGCCTCCTGGAACAGGTTGGGCTCGGCCTGCAAGGCTGCCGAGAATGCCGCTTCGATAGGCACGAAGAGCAGGACGAAATCCAGGCTGTGCAGACCTTCGAGACGGCTGTAGTCCTTGCTCGACAAGCCTTTGACATGGCTGCGCAACGATTGCACGTGTTGCTTTAGCGCGTTTTCGTCGTTGTTGCTGACGAACTGTTGGTAGGCGGTGAGACTGACTTTAGCGTCCACCACGACCTGCTTGTCGCCAGGCAGCATGATCAACACATCGGGCTGGAAGCGTTCGCCATCGGCGCTTTTGAGGCTGACCTGGGTCTGGTATTCACGACCTTTTTCAAGCCCCGCGTGCTCCAGTACCCGCTCGAGAATCAGCTCGCCCCAGTTACCCTGGGTTTTCTGCCCCTTGAGCGCTTGGGTCAGGTTGGTCGCCTCGTCGGACAAGCGCAGATTGAGCTGCTGCAGACGTTCCAGCTCCTTGCCCAGGGAGAATCGCTCGCGCGCTTCTTGCTGGTAGCTCTCCTCCACACGCTTCTCGAAAGCCTGGATGCGCTCCTTCAGCGGGTCGAGCAATTGCCCCAGGTGCTGCTGGCTGGTCTGGGCGAAGCGTTGCTCGCGCTCGTCGAAGATCTTCGTGGCCAGGTCGGCGAACTGGGCACGCAGCGTATCGCGGGCCTCCTGCAGATCGTCCAGGCGCTGTTGGTGACTTTCCTGCTGCTCGCGCAGCTCGGCTTGCAGCCCGGCAGCCTGGGCCTCGAGCCGACGCAACTCGGCCTCGCGGTTGGCACGCTCGAGGTTCCAGGCATGGGCGGCATCGCGGGCGTTGTCGCGCTCGATCTGCAAAAGCTCCAGTTCGCGGCCTTGAGCGGCCAACTGGGCCTGCTTGACGGTGTTGGCTTCGCTGAGGTCGCTGATCTCGTCGCGATTGGCCTCGAGCTGGGCTTGCAGGCCTTCCTGGGCAAGCTGCGCGCTGTGCAGGCGCTCCTCCAGCAACGCGTGCTCCCCCTCGCGGCGGCTATAGCGACGCTGTTGCTGGATGACCCAGCCCACGCATGGCACCGCCGCCATTACGATGCCCAGCAGGATGCTGGTCAGATCCACTGCCATGGTTACCCCGATCGATGCTGATACAAATGCAGTGCAGCTTATCAGCCTGACGGACGGGCTGCCTGTGCCGCATCACCCCTCAGGAAACCACAGCCTGAGCAAACCACGCGCCTCCTGCGAGCCCTGCCCCGCGGCCAGCTCCAGCCAGTACCGCGCCTGCTCCGGCTCGCTGGACTGGCACACCCGCGCATACTCCAACTGGGCCCGCCGGTCCCCGGCGCGGGCTGCCTGGCGCAGCAGTTCGTGGCCAATACGCCGATCACGGGAATTTCCGCAATCGCGACAGAGCATCTGTCCCAGGCGACTCTGCGCCACAACCACGCCCTGGCGCGCCGGCTGCTTGAGCAGGCGCCCGGCCAGATGCTTGACCTGGGGTTTGTCCCCCAGGCGCGGACTGTCGAGCAACCATAAGGCCACTTTGAGGGAAAAACGTTTGGCAGGCGCCGCCGACGACGGTGCAGCGGGTGGGACGAGTGATTTACCGCGAAACTTCATGACCAGGCAGCATGGCAATTCGAAAAGCGCGCCACTCTACTCTTTTTTCGTTCTTCAGGCGCGCAGATTCCCATTGGATGGAAAAAATTTTAAATGATCTTTTCTTGACGCTTCCGATCGTCGGACCGGACAGTCAGTCGGTGCTCGACAATTGTCGGATGGTCCTGCAGATTGCTGGCACGCCCGTTCTAGAGCAAGCGCTTTGGACAATCCACAGTTCCTGTGGATAAGTCGGTGGACAACGCCTCTAAAGGGCTCTCAAACCCCCGTAAAACGGGGGCCTCAGTCAAACTGACGATTTTTTCACCAGCAAAAATTAGTGTTTTTTTTCATTGACTTAAGGCGCTAGTCAAGTCATTGGCGAGCGTCTGTGGCCTTGTTGCCGACCCGTTACAACCCGCACTGCAAATGTGCACAACCGGCTTGGTTGGCGGACGATGATGCACTGAATCAGCACATCGTGGCGGTTCCCGGATCGTTCACCCCCTTCACAGCCATGGTGATTGACGCCATAATGTTCGGCTCCTCGAAGCACAAGTGAAAGTGCTTGCCAAATACCTGCATCTGCGCTAAGGTGCGCTCCGTTAGTACCCAGCTGAAAGTCAATTCCGGCCATTCGAGTCCTTGCTGCCCATTCTTCTGTGCGCGTCACAGAGATGCCCGCCGCTGAAACCAGGACCGGCCAATCGATGATTCACTCGCCAGCCTTCCGCTGCCCAAGCACGAATCACGTGACAGATTGATCAGGATCCAGCCCGGCAGCCTAGAACCTTGGCCCCGGAGCATTGCCTGCCTTCTGAAGTACCTACCAGTCAGCCCAAGCGCCCCTATTTGATTGCGCCCTCTCTGGCTGCCCTGTTCCGGTCAGGTTCGTTCGTCCCTTAATAAAGGCGTCACTGGAACGTTTCTATCATGCACGGATCTTAATCCCCGTGTTTAAAGCAGGAACATCCAACAACATGCACACTCATCATCAAATTCAGGCTGCCATTGGCACCCTCTCCCAGGCCTTTTCGCCGTTGAAATGCCTCATCGTGGCTCCCCGCAAGGGCAGCTTCAGTTTCACCCTGGTGGACGAGCACGGCGTCGCCTGCCACACCGAGCGCCTGTACCCAGAACAGTACAGCCGATCGGAGCCATTGCAGGCAGTCATCGCCCGTACACGTCAGTCACTGACCGCGTGAGCGGCGAATACCTTGGTATTCAGCCGCTGAATGCAGCCGTCTCCCGTACAGCCATTGGTTCTTGGCGTAATTGCCACAAGGCATATGGCGCGGGGCGACGGGCCGCAATCGATTTAAAAACAGCCTTTTACACCCGCATTATCACACTACACTTCAACTCGAGCGGTGCGAGCCGCTTCCGGCGGGCCTGACCATTCACTAGCTGCCAAGCTCCAGCGCCCGTCGGCTCATTACTGCTCGAGGGCATTATGAGTATTGCCGCGAAGGAATTGTGTCAGTATGTGATCCGGCCAACCCTGGTCTACCTCAACCGTCATTGCGCCAGCGCTGAAGCTTTGTTGCTGGGCGTTGCCGCCAGCCAGTCGGCCCTCGGCTCGGTACTGCATGATCGGCGCGGGCACGGCCTGTACCGGATCGGCGAGCAACGTCACCAGGCCCTATGGGACCAGTACCTGGCCCGCGACCCAGACCTTGCCAGCCTCGTCCGCGGCCTGGCCAGTCAGCACGCCTTCCTCGGCGGCCCTTACCTGGAACTGGCCGTCAATCTGCGTTACTCCACCGCCATCGCCTGGATGCTCATCGAGGAGCACGCTGCGCCATTGCCGGCGGCCGACGACTTACTCGGGCTGGCACGAATCTGGCGCCAGGTGTTCCATCCGCAAGGCCGCCTGCGCGACTTCACGGTCGCCTGGCAGACCTGCGTCTCGCAAAAGATCCCACAGGCCTCGTAAGACTGGTCCTACATTGTGATGAGATAAAAAGGAATTTTGGTCGGATTGTCCTACAAAAGCGCTCTATCTCCTGCGTTTGAGCCTATAGCGCGGCGCGTGATTTGTTGGTAGCTTTTCGCCCCGGAGACCTCAAGGAGTTCTAATAATGAAAAAAGCAATGCTCAAAACCTCCCTCGGCGTAGCCGTTGCCGTCGCTTCCAGCCAACTGCTCGCCAGTGGCTTTGCGCTCAACGAGCAAAGCATCAGCGCCATGGGTACGGGTTTCGCGGGTCGTTCTTCTTCTGCCGAAGATGCCAGCACCGTGTTCGGCAACCCTGCGGGCATGTCCCGCCTGAAGCGCGAACAGTTCACCGTGGGCGGCGCAGCCGTCATCGCAAAAACCGATATTTCCGGGCCAGGCAGCAACCTCGGGGGGGAAACCGATGGTGATATGGTGCCAACCGTTGGCGTGCCCATGGGCTACTACGTCAAACCGCTCGACGATCACTGGAGCGTCGGTTTCGGTGTCTACGTACCGTTCGGCCTGGTAACCGACTACGGCAGTGACGACGCCGCCCGCTACTGGGGTAAAAAGAGCCATGTCCAGGTCGTCACCTTCCAGCCGACCGTCAGCTATGCCTTCAACGACAAGGTGTCGATCGGCTTTGGCCCGACCATCAACCGCATCGAGGGTGAGTTGGGTTCGAGTCTGATCAACCCCTTCAGCCCTGGCAGCAACGACGGCGAAGTGAAAATCAAGGGTGACGACACCGCCGTTGGCTACAACATCGGTATTCTGGTCCAGGCAACCGACCGTACTCGCATCGGCCTGACCTATCACTCGATGGTCGATTACAAGCTCGAAGGCAAGACCCGCGTCAGCACCCCGCTGATCGGTCCCTACGACGGCAGCAAGTTCGACGCCACCCTGAAGATCAAGACGCCTGAATCCGTCGATCTTTCCGTGACCCACGAACTGGATGATCACTGGACTCTGTATGCCGGTAGCACCTGGACTCGCTGGAGCCGTCTGGAAAACATCACCGTGCAGAACGATGTCCCAGCACCGCTGCAAGGTTCGGCGTTCGAGACCATCACCGAGGAACAGAACTGGCACGATACCTGGGCCCACGCCATCGGTGCCTCCTACCGCGTCAACAAGGAGTGGGTACTGCGCACCGGCTTCACCGTGGACCAGTCCCCGACCAACAACACCGACCGTTCTCCACGCATTCCGACCGGCGACCGCAAGGTCTTCAGCCTGGGTGCCGGTTGGAGCCCGAACGACGACATGACCATCGACGTGGCTTACTCTTATCTGTGGGAAGAAGACACCAAGGTCAACCAGGTCAGCGCCACCAAAGGCAGCTACCAGGCCAAGTACGAAAACAGCGCTCACGGTATCGGTGCTTCCCTCACCTACCGCTTCTGATCGCCACCCGCTGTATGGAAAACCGCCCTCGTGGCGGTTTTTTCACGTCTGGACCTGCCAGCTGTCGCCGAGCGATTCGCGCAGGTATTCCATGAATGCACGCACCTTGGGGGTGATGGCGAATCGGTCGGCCAGGCACAGGTAGACGTCCATCGGCTCTGTCTGGGCATAAGCCTGACCACTGTCGCTGTACTCGAACAACGGCACCAGTGCGCCCGAGTCGAGATACGGTCGAACGATGAACTCTGCCAGTCGGGTAATCCCGCCATCATTGAGCGCCATTTGGGCTAGGGCATCGATGTCGTCACTGATCAGCACGGCACCGAACTCGGCCTCGAAGCGCAGGCCATCACGCACGAAGCCCCAGCGCAGATAGCGGCCGTCGACTGGATAGCGGAACACCAGACAACGATGACCACGCAAGGCCTCAGGTGTAGCGGGCAGCCCGGCCTTGGCCAGGTAGCCGGGAGATGCACAGCAGATGAATGGAATGCGGGCTATCTGTCGCGCGAGCAGCTGGTCCTCCAACTGCGGGGCGATGCGCAGGCTGACATCGACATCTTCGCGAGCGTGATTCACCCGACGGTCAGTCATTACCAATTCTATCGAAAGCAGCGGATAGCGAGCGTTGAACTCAGGTATCAGCGGCGCCAGCACATGCCGCCCGAAGGCGGACGTCGAGGCAATGCACAGGCGGCCTTGCGGTTCACTGTCGGGGGTGGTCACCGCTTGCTCAGCCAAAGTCAGTTCACGTTCGACCTGGCGGACCCGCTCGTAGTACAGGTTTCCAGCGGGGGTCAGAGCCATACTGCGCGTGGTGCGGCTGAGCAGGCGAACCTGCAGGTGGCTTTCCAGGCGCGCCAGATTCTGGCTGACAGCTGCCGGAGTCAGGCCCAGAACACGCGCACCGCCGGCGATGCTGCCGGCCTCGACAACCTTGACGAAGCTGCGGATGGCGTTTAACAGGTCCATGGCGCGCCTGATGATTCGTAAGAATTAATTTATAAAGAACTTAGCGTAGCAGGTCTACAGGACGCGTTCCCAACGTTGCTAACCTGCGATCTCACCCTCATCCAGGAGTTTGCATGAGCAACCTGTCCCAGCCCCGCCCTCGGCGCAGACTTCGCCCGGCGGCCACGCCTTACGTGTTCGCGTTCTACATGTCGTCGATCATGGCGTTGTTGATGTGTTTCGTCATCACCGCAGCGAATGCGGGGGTGAATCCGGACTATTTGAGCAATGTGCTGAAGGCTTATCAATTGGCGATGCCGGTCGCGTTCGTCTGTGTACTGATGGTCCGCCCCATCGTGATGCGACTGGTCGCCCTGACCGTGCACCCACACTGACTCGACCGCCAGCCTTTTTTGGGGCTCTTCACGGATTAGTGGGGGCAGGGTTTTGGTTTTGGGCTCTCTGGGCTCTCTGGGCTCTCTGGGCTCTCTGGGCTCTCTGGGCTCTCTGGGGGCTCCGGGGTTGGGGCTTTGGGCTTGTGTGGCTGATCCGAGGGATGTAGCGGCGCTACTGGCCCCTTCCGCCTTTACGGCGGGTCCCTTTTGTCTTGGCAAAAGGGACGCAAAACCGCTTGCTCCTGCATCCGGCCCTCCGCTTCGCTACGGGTCCCCTCGCTACGGCGCCTTCCGGGCCCGCGCGGCCTACGACT
>NZ_SMTE01000128.1 GCF_004357765.1 Pseudomonas putida
ATTATTATAATGGATTTGTAAAAAAAAAGAGTTTGTATTAAATAAGATATATATTTTGGTTTTTTTGTATAAAAATTTTGGTTTGTAAGTATAAAAGTATTGTGTGTATTTTTTTGAAAAGATTAGGGTTAGAAAAATTATTGGAAGAATTTTTTATAGAAGAAGAAGAGATTTTTTTTTTGATTTTTTTAAGAATTTTTTTTATTTTGTAGAGGTTATATATAGGTTGGATTTGGTATTTGGATATTTTTGTTAGAAATGATTTTGTTAATTATTTTTAATATAAAATAGGTTATGATATTTTGTAAATTGGTGTAAATAGGTAAATTGAAATTTTTATTAA
Source organism: Pseudomonas putida (assembly GCF_004357765.1). Classification (GTDB taxonomy): domain Bacteria; phylum Pseudomonadota; class Gammaproteobacteria; order Pseudomonadales; family Pseudomonadaceae; genus Aquipseudomonas; species Aquipseudomonas putida_U. Next base: position 344 of record NZ_SMTE01000128.1, read on the forward strand.
ATGAAGATAAATAAAAAAATTATTTTTTTAGTATTTTATATTTTTTAGTATTTTATATTTATAGGATTTTGAAATGTTTATGGAGTAAGAGTTAAGATTTGGGGTTTATTAATTGATTATTTGATTTTTTTAGAGTTTTTTTTTAGGGAAGTAATTTTGGTTTAGATGTATGTATAGGGAAAGTTGTGTGTAATGAAAAATGTAAGTATGGTTTGGGGAG
>NZ_SMTE01000129.1 GCF_004357765.1 Pseudomonas putida
GAACAGAATAAGTAAATTTATAAATATTAATATAATAAATATTAGAAATAAAGGTTTTTTATATATATATATATTGTTTAAAATAATGATTTTTATTAGTTGTAGTAAAGAATGAAATTTTATAGAAGTTAAAATATGAAGAAATTAATATGTTTAGATATTTTTTTTTTTATGGATAAAAGATTTAATTGATAAAGGAAGTATTGTAAGGATTTATTAATGTGGTTTTGAATTGATATAATAAAAATTGTTTATTTATTTTATGATAGAAAAGTTAGGAATTTATTTATGTAATAAAGTAGATTTTTTGATATTTTGAGTGGTGGTGTAGTATTAAATTTTAAAGATAGAAAGTTTTTTTTTTTTATTTTATAAATAAGAAAGAAAAGATTTTTTTTAAGATTTTATAGAAATGGATATATTATAAAGTATATGATATATAAAATAGAGATAGTTATTTTTTAGAAAATTTTAATGAGGGTGTTAATGTTGATGTTTTATTTTTTTTTTTGAAGGTAGGAGAAAAGATAAAATTTAAAAAGAAATTTTTTATTAGTTTAAA
>NZ_SMTE01000130.1 GCF_004357765.1 Pseudomonas putida
GCCCCGGAAACGCAAGGTCACCTTGACCCGGTCGCCATCCTCAAGGAAGCGCGTTGCGTTGCGCAGCTTGACGCCGTAGTCGTTGTCGTCGGTGCCAGGGCGGAACTTGACTTCCTTCACCTGGATCACCTTCTGCTTCAGCTTGGCGTCATGGGCCTTTTTCTGCTCCTGATACTTGAACTTGCCATAGTCCATCAGGCGGCAAACGGGCGGCTGCGCAGTCGGCGCGATCTCGACCAGGTCGACGTCCTTTTCTTCTGCCAGACGCAGCGCGTCGAACAGCTTGACGATGCCGAGCGCTTCTCCCTCAACCCCGGTCAGCCGGACTTCCGGTGCGCTGATCTCGCGGTTGATGCGGTGAGATTTCTCAGTAGCGATGTTGATGTCCTCAAAGAATCAAAAAAACAGGCCGTGCCCAGCTCATGACTTGTTGGCGAGATCGTTCTGCAGTCGCTCAACGAACGCCGACAGCGGCATAGAGCCTAGATCGACGTTGCCACGGGCACGCACGGCCACCTGATTTTCATCCCGCTCTTTGTCGCCAACCACAATCTGGTA
>NZ_SMTE01000131.1 GCF_004357765.1 Pseudomonas putida
CGGCGATGACCTTGCATGAGGTTGCGCAGGCGTCCGCAAGACGATCCGTTCGTGAGCAGTCTGAACGCAAGTTCTCAGCGCGATACGGGTCCACTCGGGCACTGACTCAATATTTGGAAAAATCATGAAGACCTTTTCCGCAAAGCCCCATGAGGTGAAGCGCGATTGGTACGTGATTGACGCGACGGACAAGGTCCTCGGGCGTGTCGCCAGCGAAGTGGCACACCGACTGCGCGGCAAGCACAAGCCCGAATTCACTCCGCACGTCGATACCGGCGATTTCATCATCGTCATCAACGCAGCCAAGCTGCGCGTGACGGGCGCCAAGACGACCGACAAGAAGTACTATCGCCACTCGGGTTACCCGGGCGGTATCTACGAAACGACGTTTGGCAAGATGCAGCAGCGTTTCCCGGGCCGTGCCCTGGAAAAGGCTGTGAAGGGCATGCTGCCGAAGGGTCCGCTGGGCTACGCGATGATCAAGAAGCTGAAAGTTTACGCCGAAGGCTCGCATCCGCACGAAGCTCAGCAGCCGAAAGCGCTGGAAATCTAAAGGGC
>NZ_SMTE01000132.1 GCF_004357765.1 Pseudomonas putida
CACCTTTAAATACAACCCATTCAAAAGAATAAACGGCTCACATCCACTTTTCTAAAATCATAATAAAATTTATCCAAATAAATAATAAATAATCTCGACTCAAAACAAGGCCGTCCAAAACTTCATACAATTAATATAAAACCTATATCCTAATATCACATCCTATCAGAACATTATATCCCAACGTCCTTCAGCACAAAATTCCCTTAAACACTTCACCTAACCATCTCCTCCCCCGAACACAAAATTCAGAATCATCACAGAATTCAAATACCAGCAAACCGAAAATAAAGTATCACATGCCTAACTACTAAAAAAAAACGAAATAACATATAATAACCAAATACAATCTACTTAACATAACTCACAGTATTTCACCACTTTGTCATTCAAAATTCACTTTTCAATCATCATTCTCACTTTTCAATCATCAATCACATTACACGTAAATCACATACTCCGATCAAAACATAATAAAACATCAATTTCATAATAAACAATTAACAAACGTATACAACAATTATACTAAAACTTGAACCTATACACAATGTAATACC
>NZ_SMTE01000133.1 GCF_004357765.1 Pseudomonas putida
ATCTATTTGTATCTATTTTTTATGATATTATGTATGGGTTAGATATATTATGGTGAATTTGTTAGATTTTATTGTGTTTTTTATAATGGAATTTGATAAGTGAGATATGGAATTTGATAAGTGAGATTTTGGGTAATTGTTTATATAATTTTTTTTTGTTTGAAGAAATTATTCATTGAAATAATGAGTTATTATTAATATTGATATATTTGAGATTGTTAAATGTTTAGGAGTTTTTTTATTTAATTTTTTTTTTTTTTTTTGTTGTTGGATATTTTGTTTGTATATATTTTTTTTTTGTTTTTTGAGTTTATAGTGAGTTATAGATAGAGTTTGAAAAGGTAAAATTTTTGATGATTTTATTATATATGATTGAGTTGTGAAAATTTTTGGATAGGTATTTTATATTTGAATTGAATTTTTTCTGGTTAAAGAATTTTTTTTTAGTTGTTTTGGAATAATTAGGAGATTTTCTAGAAGAAATATGGAGTTTTGTTTTTGGTGGTAATATGTTATGGGGTGGTGGTTTTATTTATGGGGTTAAATTAATATGT
>NZ_SMTE01000134.1 GCF_004357765.1 Pseudomonas putida
CTTCAATTTCTTACAAAAACAAATGATTATTCATCTACTTCTCACATTCCATAAACAATCAACACATTAAAAAATATCCAAAAAAAATTTTAAAAAATCACTCTAATTCTATCTCTATTCATTCCATTTAAAAAAAAAAAAAATCCCAACAAAAAATCAATCTTTCTTTTAATTATTAAATCTCTCTTTAATTAATCAATATATAATATTTCAAATCCTCATTCCTAATAGAATCAAAATAATCCTTAAATTAATCAAAAAATCCTTTCAATTAACTAGAACCCATTACTTAAATAAAACTAAATCTCATAAAATCATATTAAATATTTAATAATACATTCCATACCTTACTAAAAAACCAATCCTTATTTACCAACCACACATTATCTAACCAAATCCAATTCTCTCTCAACATATTATTCCTCAAAAAATCCAATTCATACAAACTCTTCCCCCAACTAACAAAAAAATCTTAACAAAATTACCACATATAAAATTAAACACAATTTTACAAAAAAATAACCCACTTATTTCTCAAAAAAAATAAAAAACAT
>NZ_SMTE01000135.1 GCF_004357765.1 Pseudomonas putida
GTTTTTATGTGTTTTGAATTTATATTGAATGTAGTTAATATAAATTTTGTAATTTTTTTTGATTTTTTTGATAGTTGATAATTAAAAGGAAATATTTTTTTAATTTTTGTTATAGTTATTGTAGTTGTTGAAGTAGTTATTGGATTGGTTATTGTTTTTTTAATTTATTGTAATAGAAAATTAATTTGTATTAATTAATTAAATTTATTGAATAAATAATATTATTTATAAAAAATAAAAAAAGTATAATTTATATTTTGTGTGTATTATTAATGAATTTAAATTAGTATAAGTATATATGATATATAAATTAGAATTATGTTTGTGAAAATAAAGATAAGAAATTAAAGTATTTTGGTTTTATTTTTTTATTATTAATTAATTTATAAGTATATTTTGATTATTAAAATTTTTATAAATTATTGATTTATTTGGTATTTAATATATATAAATTTGTTTATAAGTTTATTAGATTGAAAATGTTGAATTTTTGATGTTTAAGGATTATGATTTAATGTTATATTTAGTAAAAATTTATGATATATGTATAGGAT
>NZ_SMTE01000136.1 GCF_004357765.1 Pseudomonas putida
AGTATTGTTGTGGTAAAGGTTGTAATGTTAGAGGAGTTATTATTGTAGGGTATAGAGGGGGAGGTTATAAGTGTTTATATTGTAAAATTGATTTTTGATGGAATGAAAAAAATATATATGGTAGAATTGTAATTATAGAATATGATTTTAATTGAAATGTATATATTTGTTTTATATATTATGGGGATGGTGAGAAAAAATATATTTTATATTTTAGAGGGGTTATAATTGGAGATATTATTGTTTTTGGTATAGAAGTTTTTATAAAAATGGGAAATGTTCTACCTTTGAGTGTGGTTTGAATTATTGATTTATGTAATTGGAAGTAATTAATTAGGTTTATGGTGAAATTTAGAAATTGATTATTGATTTAATTGGAGTATTTTTACAGGATAGATTTTAATAGAAAATTGAAGAGTAATGGTAGTAAGTGATTGAGTTTAGTAGTTTTTTATATAAAATTATTGATTTTTGAGATATAGTAATATGGAGAAGATAAAATTGTTTTAAGTATTGATAGAATTGGAAGTATTTTTTGTTTTAAAGTTTT
>NZ_SMTE01000014.1 GCF_004357765.1 Pseudomonas putida
AAAAACCGACCATGCCAGTTAAAAACTGTTACCTATGTGCGTGAACTGATTTGTAACCCATGTGGGTGAGTCATACCAGCAAGCGGTTTTGTGCAACTTTTTCCAAGAAAAAAGTTGCCCGCCGTAAAGGCGGAAGGGGCCAGTAGCGCCGCTACACACAATGGATCAACTCACGATCTAAATGCCAAGCCAAGCCAAGCCAAGCCAAGCCAAGCCAAGCCAAGCTCCCCCCGACAATCCGTGAAGAACCAAAAGAAAGGGGGAAACCGACGATGCGCATCGGCTTCCCCCATCACCACTCAATCAGCGTTCAATGCTCGGCGACTGCACTGCGCCTGGGCGCCTCGCTGTTCTGTTCTCCCGGTTCCAGCATCGGGACTTCGTTGCCCTCGGCATCGAACAGCTTGCCATCTTTGAAGTAGTCGCCATCGCGTAGCGCCGAGATGTCGGAGTACTGGATGGTGCGTTCGTAGCCAGCGGCAAACACCGACTGCTGGTCCGAATTGCCCCGGGTGAAATGGTTGAAGATCAGGTTCAACAGGATAGCCATGATCGCCGAAGAACTGATGCCAGAGTGGAAGATGGTCTCGAACCAGTTGGGGAACTGATGGTAGAAGGTCGGCGCGGCGATCGGGATCATCCCGAAGCCCAGCGAGGCGGCGACGATGATCAGGTTGACGTTGTTCTTGTAGCTGACCTTGGAGAGGGTGCGGATACCGCTGGCCGCCACCGTCCCGAACAGCACGATGCCGGCACCACCAAGCACTGGCGTGGGCACGGCAGCGATGATCCGGCCCATGATCGGCAGCAGGCCAAGCACTACCAGGATTACCCCGCCGGTAGCCACCACGTAACGGCTCTTGACACCGGTCACGGCCACCAGACCGACGTTCTGGGCAAATGCACTCTGGGTGAAGGAGCCGAATACCGGAGCCAGGATGCTCGATGCCATGTCGGCGCGCAGGCCATTGCCCAAGCGTTTGGAGTCGACCTTGGTGTCGATGATCTCGCCCACCGCCAGGATGTCGGCCGAGGTTTCCACCAGCGTCACCATGATCACGATGCACATCGACAGGATCGCGGCGATATGGAAAGTCGGCATGCCGAAGTGGAACGGTGTCGGGAAGGCAAACATCGGGCCTTCGGTGACCTTGCTGAAATCGGCCATGCCCAGGCTCCAGGCGATCAGCGTACCGACCACCATCGCCAGCAGGATCGACAACCGCGAAATGGCGGCGTTGCCGAGCTTGCTCAGCAGCAGCACGATGGCGAAGGTCAGGGCGGCCAGGCTGATATTGGCGACGCTGCCGAATTCCGGTGAGGCGCTGTTGCCGCCCATCACCCAGCGGGCCGCCACTGGCATGAGAGTCAGGCCGATGGTGGTGATGACGATGCCGGTCACCAGCGGCGGAAAGAATTTGGTGATGCGCGAGAACACCGGGGTGATCAGAAAGCCGATCAGCGATGCAGCCATGACTGCACCTAGCACGCCGGGCAGGCCGCCGCCGCCCTCGCTGCTGAGGATCGCGCCCATGGTCGCTACACCGGCGAACGACACGCCCTGCACCAGTGGCAGCTGGCAGCCGAAGAAGGGCAGGCCGAGGGTCTGCAGCAGCGTGGCCAAGCCTCCGGCGAACAGCGAGGCGGCGATCAGCAGGCCGATTTCGGCCGGATTCAGCCCAGCCGCCTGCCCCAGGATCAGGGGTACGGCAACGATGCCCCCGTACATGGTCAGCACATGCTGCAGGCCATAGGCCAGATTGGCCCCGAGGCCAAGGTTTTCATCCTCGGGGCGCTTGGCTGGAGACGTGCTAGGAGACGTGGTCATGGAGCAGGCTCTCTGTCTGTTTATTGTTGTGTGGCTACTGTAGACAGTTACTACGATTGATTGCCACAACAATTGTATACAATATTTTGATCGGAGCGCGCACAACGGTGCTCGCAGGGTGCGTAACACCTGAATGCAGATTACGTTCCAAGTCTGGGGAGGCTGCGCTAGAGGGGTGTGTACAAAATGCTCCATGCCAGGCAGAAAGCTGTCTGAGTAGACAGGAAACACCCGGTGATCGAGCTATTAGCTAGCTAAAAGATTTCAATATTCGATGAGTTGACGCAGCTCGCGCATCATTTCGGTGCTGTCGGCCACGTTCAATTCCACCAAACGGTGCAAGTGGCTCATCGATTCCAGATCCAGGTACAGGCAGATGAAGCCAAGTCTGGTGGGTTCTTCATGACGTAATTCGACCTGCATCTGCACGCGGGTGCCTGCGTCGAGGTGGATGATGGCGTCGAAGTCCTGGGTCAGGTCGGCGTCCCAGGGATCAGGTCGCTCGATGAGCAGGCCCTTGAGCGACAAGTCGAGCAACCGGACCGGCCAGCGTCGCGTGCCCTGTCGCAGCTCGGTAGGAGCGTCGAAATCGATACGTTGAAAGCGCCGGCGTTCGTCGTGTGGGTTCATGGTCGGGCTCTCCGGGAGAACATCCTGACTATAGTTAGCTTTATCTACATCCGGTGTCGCGATCGGCTCGCAGAGGCTCTAGACCAAAGCAAGTATGGCAATGCGCGATGACTCGCCCTAGACTCGGTGGGCGGTCTTTTCCAATCCACCAGCTGGAAGTAAACCATGAACAACAATAATAGCCTGCTACGCCACATTCCGTGGCTCGCGCTGGCAGTCATAGGCGCCTGTGCGCTGGGTGTGGTCGCCCTGCGTCGCGGCGAGGCGATCAATGCTTTGTGGATCGTGGTCGCGGCAGTGGCCATTTACCTGGTTGCCTATCGCTACTACAGCCTGTTCATCGCCACCAAGGTGATGCAACTCGACCCCCGTCGGGCCACCCCCGCGGTGCTCAACAACGATGGTCTGGACTACGTCCCGACCAACAAGCACATCCTGTTCGGCCATCACTTCGCTGCCATCGCCGGCGCCGGTCCTCTCGTGGGCCCGGTTCTCGCTGCGCAGATGGGTTACCTGCCCGGTACCCTGTGGCTGATCGCCGGTGTCGTGCTGGCCGGCGCGGTGCAGGATTTCATGGTCCTGTTCCTCTCCACCCGCCGCAACGGTCGCTCGCTGGGCGACATGGTGCGCGAAGAGATGGGCCGTATTCCTGGCACCATCGCCCTGTTCGGCTGTTTCCTGATCATGATCATCATCCTGGCGGTGCTGGCGCTGATCGTGGTCAAGGCACTGGCCGAGAGTCCGTGGGGCATGTTCACGGTGATGGCGACCATCCCGATTGCCATGTTCATGGGTATCTACATGCGCTTCATCCGCCCCGGCCACATCGGCGAGATCTCGGTGATCGGCGTGGTGCTGTTGCTGCTGTCGATCTGGCTGGGGGGCCAGATCGCTGCGGATCCGGTGTGGGGCCCGGCATTCACCTTCACCGGCGTGCAGATCACCTGGATGCTCGTAGGCTACGGCTTCGTCGCCGCCGTGCTGCCGGTATGGCTGGTACTCGCTCCGCGTGACTACCTGTCGACCTTCCTCAAGATCGGCACCATCGTCGCCCTGGCCATCGGTATCCTGGTCATCGCGCCCGAGCTGAAGATGCCTGCACTGACTCAGTTCACCGACGGCACCGGTCCGGTATGGAAAGGCGCCCTGTTCCCGTTCCTGTTCATCACCATCGCCTGCGGTGCGGTGTCCGGCTTCCATGCGCTGATCTCCTCGGGCACCACGCCGAAGCTGCTGGACAACGAAACCAACGCCCGCTACATCGGTTATGGCGGCATGTTGATGGAGTCGTTCGTCGCCATCATGGCGATGGTCGCCGCCTCGGTCATCGAACCTGGCGTGTACTTCGCCATGAACAGCCCGGCCGCGGTCGTTGGCGCGGATGTCGCTTCGGTGGCGCAGACGGTCAGCAGTTGGGGCTTCCTGATCACCCCGGAGCAGCTCGAAGCGGTCGCCCGCGACATCGGCGAGCACACCGTGCTGGCCCGTGCCGGTGGCGCACCGACCCTGGCGGTGGGTATCGCGCAGATCCTGCACCAGGTGCTGCCGGGTGAGAACACCATGGCCTTCTGGTACCACTTCGCGATTCTGTTCGAGGCGCTGTTCATCCTCACCGCGGTGGACGCCGGTACCCGTGCCGGTCGTTTCATGCTTCAGGACCTGCTGGGTAGCTTCGTACCGGCACTCAAGCGCACCGAGTCGTGGACTGCCAACCTGATCGGCACCGCTGGCTGCGTGGCGTTGTGGGGCTACCTGCTGTATCAGGGCGTGATCGACCCGCTCGGTGGCATCAACACGCTGTGGCCGCTGTTCGGCATCTCCAACCAGATGCTGGCCGGTATCGCGCTGATGCTGGGCACCGTGGTACTGATCAAGATGAAGCGCGAGCGCTATGTCTGGGTCACTCTGCTACCGGCGGTCTGGCTGCTGATCTGCACCACCACTGCGGGCCTGATCAAGCTGTTCGACGCCAACCCGGCGGTCGGCTTCCTGGCCCTGGCCAAGAAGTACAGCACTGCGCTGGATGCCGGCCAGGTACTGGCTCCGGCCAAGGACATCGGCCAGATGCAGCACGTGATCTACAACGCCTATACCAACGCCGGCCTGACCGTGCTGTTCCTGGTGGTGGTGTTCAGCGTGCTGTTCTTCGCCGTCAAGGTCGGTTTCGCCGCCTTGAGCCGCAAGGAGCGCAGCGACAAGGAATCCCCATTCCAGGCCTTGCCTGACGCTTGAGAGGACTGCAACGATGTTCAACGACCTGGGTCGACTGGGTAAATACCTGGGGCAGGCAGCCCGCCTGATGGTCGGCATGCCCGACTACGACAACTATGTCGAGCACATGCAGACCAAGCACCCGGACAAGCCGGTGATGAGCTACGAGGCGTTCTTCCGAGAACGCCAGGAAGCGCGCTACGGTGGCAAGTCCGGGCCTAAATGCTGTTGATCCTCAACTGTTGTTAGCTTGTCCTGGCCCCATCGGCGGCAAGTCGGCTCCCACGAAAACCGTAGGAGCCGGCTTGCCGGCGATGGGGCCTGTGTTTTTTTGCCCAGGAGGCTTTCTGCGTGCATACGCCTATTCCCGTAACAGTGCTCACCGGCTTCCTCGGCGCCGGCAAGACCACGCTGCTTAAGTACATGCTCAAGGCCGAGCACGGCCTGAAGATCGCCGTGATCGAGAACGAATTCAGCGAGGCCGGCATCGACAGCCAACTGCTGGGGGACGAGCCGGTGCAGGTCATGACCCTGGCCAATGGCTGCGTCTGCTGCAGCATCCACGGCGACCTGACGCGCGCCCTGTACCTGCTGCTCGAGCGCCTGGATGCCGGCGAGATCGCCTTCGATCGCCTGGTGATCGAGTGCACCGGGCTGGCCGACCCGGCGCCGGTGGCGCAGACCTTCTTCGTCGATGAGGAGCTGCGCGAGCGCTACCTGCTCGATGGCATCATCACCCTGGTGGATGCGGCGCATGCCGACACTCATCTGGCGCAAACCATCGCCCAGGCCCAGGTGGGCTTTGCTGACCGTCTGCTGTTGAGCAAGACCGATCTGGTCACACCGGAGGCGCTTCAGGCCCTACGCGAGCGACTGGGCCGAATCAACGGCCGCGCCGCCATCGGCGTGGTCGAGCACGGCCGCATCGACCTGGCCGAACTGCTCGACGTGCGCGGTTTCAACCTCAATCCGGATCTCGGCGTCGCGCCCCGGCCGACCCTGCGGCCCATCCTCAAGCCCGCCACGCCGGATCGGATTTCCACCCTGGTGCTGCGCAGCGAGACGCCACTGGACATCGACCGCCTCAGCGACTTCATGAATGAGCTGCTGGAAAACCATGGCAAGCAACTGCTGCGCTACAAGGGCGTGCTGAACATCGCCGGGGATGACCGGCGCCTGGTGTTCCAGGGCGTGCTCAAACTCTATGGCTTCGATTGGGATGCCGAGTGGGCGGAAGGTGAAGCCCGCGAGAGCGTGATGGTGTTCATTGCCGATGACTTACCGGAGGAAGCGATTCGGGCTGGTTTTGAGGCTTTGTCTCACGCTTGAAGGCGTCCACGCTGACTCGATCATGCCGCCCAATGGCGGCATTTTTATTGGCCCAATGGAATTTAATCGGGCCAAGTTTCACGGCCCCTTGAAATGAGTACCTTTTTTGGTACACTCGGCCGTATCGGATCACCAGATCAGCGTTCTTTTCTTTCGCAGCGAGCTAGGTAACGAGCCTGTACGCGATTGGTTGAAGGGGTTGTCCCGGGAGCAACGTCAGCTGATCGGCTACGAGATCAAGTCTGTGCAGTTCGGCTGGCCGATCGGCATGCCCTTGGTCCGCAAGATGGAAAGTGGGCTTTGGGAGATTCGCGTCGATCTGGGAGATACAGCCGCGCGAGTCCTGTTCACGATGAGCGAGGGGGCGATGGTCCTGCTCCACGGATTCATCAAGAAATGCCAGAAAACGCCCTTGGTCGATCTCTCGCTGGCCAGGCAACGCAAGACAAGCCTCAGGAGGCATATGCCATGAACCCTCATATCGGTTCCGTTTTCGATGATTTTCTCGCCGAGGAAGGCCTTCTGGAGCCTGTCACGGCAGTAGCCCTGAAACGGGTGATCGCCTGGCAACTGACAGAGGCCATGAAGCAGCAGAAGGTCAGCAAGAAGGCGCTCGCAGAGCGGATGCATACCAGCCGCGCAGCGGTAGACAGGGCCTTGGACCAGACCGACCCAGGCATGACGCTGGCAACGCTAGCCAGTGCTGCCAGGGCATTGGGGCAGCGAGTGGACATACGCCTGGTGCCTGAACACGGCGTGTGCGCTGCAAGCCCGACGGCAGTCCTGTAGCTCGCATCCATTGGCCCACAAAAAAGCCCGGCACATGGCCTAATGCCAGTCAGTTCGCTCGAATCAAGGCTGGCGCAGTCCCTGTGGGAGATCACTCAGCCCTTCTGGGCTGCGCTGTCGCGCAGAGAACCATGGTCCTTGTGGGAGCGGGCTTGTCCCGCGAATGGGGCGGCGCGGTGAATGGCACCGGCTTCGCCGGTGTTCGCGGGACAAGCCCGCTCCCACAGGTTCTACGCTCGAATCAAGCCTGCGCAGTCCCTGTGGCAGATCACCGAGCCCTTGTGGGCTGCGCTGTCGCGCAGAGGACCATGGTCCTTGTGGGAGCGGGCTTGTCCCGCGAATGGGACGACGCGGTGAATGGCACCGGCTTCGCCGGTGTTCGCGGGACAAGCCCGCTCCCACAGGTTCTACGCTCGAATCAAGGCCGGCGCAGTTCCTGTGGGAGATCACCGAGCCCTTCTGGGCTGCGCTGTCGCGCAGAGGACTATGGTCCTTGTGGGAGCGGGCTTGTCCCGCGAATGGGGCGACGCGGTGAATGGCACCGGCTTCGCCGGTGTTCGCGGGTCAAGCCCGCTCCCACAGGTTCTACGCTCGAATCAAGGCCGGCGCAGTCCCTGTGGGAGCGGGTTTACCCGCGAAGGGCTGCAAAGCAGCCACAATTGGCTTAACTGACTGGCATTAGGCACATGGCCGGGCTTTTTCACATCGGGCTATCGCCGATCAGTTGCCGTATACCGGCAGCTTCTTGCAGATGGCCTTGACCTTCTCACGCACGGCGTCGATGACCGCTTCGTTGTTCAGGTCGGCGAGGATGTCGCAGATCCAGCCAGCCAGTTCACGGCACTCGGCTTCCTTGAAGCCACGGGTGGTCACGGCTGGGGTGCCGAAACGCAGGCCCGAGGTGACGAACGGCGAACGTGGGTCGTTCGGTACCGAGTTCTTGTTGACGGTGATGAAAGCCTTGCCCAGCGCGGCATCGGCATCCTTACCGGAAATTTCCTGCTTGATCAGCGACAGCAGGAACAAGTGGTTCTGGGTGCCGCCGGAAACGACGTCGAAACCACGCTCGATGAACACGCTGGCCATGGCCTGGGCGTTCTTCACCACTTGTTGCTGGTAAGCCTTGAACTCAGGCTGCAGCGCTTCCTTGAAGCAGATCGCCTTGGCGGCGATGACGTGCTCCAGTGGGCCACCCTGGGCGCCCGGGAAGACGGCGGAGTTGAGCTTCTTCTCGATCTCTTCGTTCTTGCGAGCGAGGATCAGGCCACCGCGGGGACCACGCAGGGTCTTGTGGGTGGTGGTGGTGACCACGTCGGCGAACGGCACCGGGTTCGGGTAGACACCAGCGGCCACCAGGCCTGCCACGTGGGCCATGTCGACGAACAGGTAGGCACCGACCTTGTCGGCGATGGCACGGAAGCGGGCGAAGTCCAGTACCTGGGAGTAGGCCGAGAAACCGGCGACGATCATCTTCGGCTTGTGCTCGACGGCCAGGCGCTCGACTTCGTCGTAGTCGATCAGGCCGTTGCCGTCGATGCCGTACTGGATGGCGTTGTACAGCTTGCCCGACGAGCTCACGGAGGCACCGTGGGTCAGGTGGCCGCCGTGGGCCAGGCTCATGCCGAGAATGGTGTCACCGGCCGACAGCAGGGCCAGGTAGACCGCGGCGTTGGCCTGGGAGCCAGCGTGCGGCTGGACGTTGGCGTAGTCGGCGCCGAACAGTTGCTTGGCACGGTCGATGGCCAGTTGTTCGACCACGTCGACGTACTCGCAGCCACCATAGTAGCGCTTGCCCGGATAGCCTTCGGCGTACTTGTTGGTCAGTACCGAACCCTGGGCTTCCATGACGGCGGGGCTAGTGTAGTTTTCCGAAGCGATCAGCTCGATATGCTCTTCCTGGCGCAGGGCTTCTTGCTGCATGGCTTCGAAGAGCTCGGCGTCGTACTTGGCAATGGTCAAATCACGGCTGAACATGGCGGTCCTCAAGGATCGGGCTGAATTGGGGGGGCATTCTAACCGATTGCTTCGGGCCTGGCATATGAAGTGACGTCAAGTCGCGGACCAATGGGCCTCATGTTGCATCCCGCGCCCTGCCTGGGCTGGCGATACGCGGGAGTTGACTCGGAAGTCCGTTTTCAGGGGGCAGGTTTTGCCGCCGCCACCGCCCAGTCTGATAACCGATCAGCGGATCAGCGGCAGTGCCTCCTCGGTGAACTGCACCTCGAACTGATGGGCTGGCATCGGCCGTCCGAACAGGTAGCCCTGGACCTCGTCGCAGCCGTGTTCGCGCAGGAAACCGAGCTGCTCATGGGTCTCCACCCCCTCGGCGATCACCGCCAGGTTGAGGCTGTGGGCCATGGCGATGATCGCTCTGGCGATCTGCGCATCCTGTTCGCCTTCAGGCAGGCCGTCGACGAAGGTGCGGTCGATCTTCAGCACATCGATCGGGAATTGCTTGAGATAGTTGAGCGAAGAATAGCCGGTGCCGAAGTCGTCCACCGCGATGCTCAGGCCCAGTTTTTTCAGGCTGTCGAGGATCTGCATGGCTTCGTTGACTTCACGCATCAGGATGCTCTCGGTCAGTTCGAGCTCCAGACACGCCGGCGGCAATCCTGTTTCGTCGAGAATGGTGGCGATCCGCGTGCCCAGTTGGCCGTCGGAGAACTGCCGTGCCGAGATGTTCACCGACACCTTCGGCACCCGCACCTTGGCCTTGTGCCAGGCCTTGAGCTGGCGGCTGGCTTCGCGCAGCACCCAGTCGCCGACATCCACCACCAGCCCCAACTCTTCGATCACCGGAATGAAGTCACCAGGCGGCACCAGTCCGCGGGTCGGGTGACGCCAGCGCAGCAAGGCCTCGGCACCGGTCAGGCGCAGGCCGTCACCGCTGAACTGCGGTTGGTAGTAGAGGATGAATTCGTTCTGCTCAAGGGCGTGGCGCAGGTCGCTTTCCAATTCCAGTCGTTCCAGCGCGCTGGCGTTCATCTCGGCCTGGTAGAACTGGAAATTGTTCTTGCCGCGCTCCTTGGCGTGGTACATGGCGGTGTCGGCGTTCTTCATCAGCTGGCTCAGCTCACTGCCGTCCTGCGGGCTGAGGGCGATACCGATGCTGGCGGTGACGAAGAATTCGCGGTTCTCCAGCACGAACGGCGTCACCAGGCTGCCGAGGATACTCTCGGCCACATGAATGGCACGATTCAGGGCCATCTCGCGGCTGGCGCGTGGCTGTAGCAGCAGAGTGAATTCGTCACCGCCCATGCGTGCCACGGTATCGTCTTCGTCGACACAGGCCAGCAGGCGCAGGGCCATGTCCTTGAGCATGCTGTCGCCGGCGGCGTGGCCCAGGGAGTCGTTGATCGGCTTGAAGCGGTCCAGGTCCAGGAACATCAGCACCACCCACGCTTTCTGTCGCTCGGCGTGTTGCAGCGCGGTGTGCAGGCGGTCCTGGAACAGTGTGCGGTTGGGCAGGTGGGTCAAGGCGTCGTAGTAGGCCAGGCGGTGGATGCGCTGCTCGCTGGCCTTGCGCTCGCTGATGTCGGTGAAGAAGCACACGTAGCTGGCCAGATCGCCTTCATCGTCGAACACAGCGGTGATACCGACCCAGGCCGGATAGCGCTCGCCATTGCGGCGCTTGAGCCAGACTTCGCCTTCCCAACTGGTGTGCTCGTGCAACTGCTTGATCACGTAGCGCAGGTGGCCTTCCTGCTGCTCGTCGACGGTGAGCATCCTGGGCAACTGGTCGAGGACTTCATTGGCCGCATAGCCGCTGACGCGGCTGAATGCCTCGTTGGCCTGGACGATGTAGCCTGCAGGGTCGGTGATGAGAATGGCCGAGGTCGAGTGCTCGAAGACCGTGGCGGCCATGCGCAGGTCTTTTTCCGCCCGGCGCTGCTGGCTGATGTCGCGGCCGACACCGAGCACACCTTCGAAGCGTTCGTGATCGTCCCAGACCAGCACCAGGCGCAGCTCGATGGGAATCTTGCGGCCATCGGCGCGCAGGCAGTCGAACTGGAACAACTGCATGGGCATCTGGCCGCGCAGTTGGCCGAGCTGCTCAGGGTTGCCCATGGCCCGGCTGACCCGCTCCATCAAACTGTAGATCCCGGTAAGCTGGGCCGGGTTGGCAATGATCGACTGCCAGCCATTGGCGAAGATCCAGTCGGCCGGGTAACCCAGCACGGCCTTCACCGAGGGGCTGACATAGTTGAGCTGCAGCTGGCTGTCTGTGGAGAAGATCACGTCGCTGATGCTTTCGGCCAGCAGGCGGTAGCGCTGCTCGCTGTCGCGCAGCGACTGGCTGGCCTCGATCTGCACGGTGACGTCCTTGGCCACGCCGATGATCCGCGTGACCAGGCCGTCGGCGTCACGGGTCAGCACCTGCTCGCGGATCTCGTAACAGCGCCAGTTGCCGTCGCGGTGGCGGAAGCGCAGTTGGCAGTGCAGCGATTCGTCGTGGGCATTGTCGCGTTGCTGCCGGCGTAGTGCGTGGTACAGGGCGGCATCGTCCGGGTGCAGCAGCAGCTCCCAGAAGCGGTCACCCATCTGCGACAGCTCGGCGCGGTCGTAGCCCAACGTCTGGCCGAGGTGGCGGTTGGAGAAGATCATCCGCTTGCTGCAGACATCCTGGACGTAGAGCTGGTCAGGTACGGTGCGGACCACATCCGACCAGAAACTCTCGCGTTCGAGCAGGGACAGCTCAACCTGCTTGCGACTGGTGATGTCGCTGATGCTCAAGATCACTGCCTGGTAGTCGCGCCGTTGCTGAGGCAGGCGCGCCATCAGCCACAGGTGCAGTTCACCGCCCAGGGGCGCGGACAGGCGCACCTCCAGCTCCAGCAGCGGGCGCTGTTCGATCAGGGCATCGATCAACTGCATGCCGACGCTGTCGCGGCTATCTGCGCTGCCATCGATCAGGCGCTGCCAGGCGCCTTCATGGCATTGGACATTGAGCAACTGGCGGGCCACCTGGTTGATTTCGGTGATTTTCAGTTCCTGCAGCAGCGAGCGGCGCAGGTTCGAATCCAGGGCCAGGCTCTGCTTGAGCGCGGCATGGTTGCGCAGGTGGTAGCGGTCGAGCTGGCCGGGCAGGCTCGACAGGTCGAGCACACACAGAGCAACGCCGGTGCCTTCGAAGATGTCCTGATAACGTCGGCGGTCTTCTTGCAGCGCGCGCTGGCGGCGCCGCATGCTCAGTAGTGCCAGGACCGGCAACAGAGCGCAGACCAGCACCAGCAGGCATTTGCCGATCAGCGGCGGTAGCAGTTTCTGGCGAGCCAGGTCGGCGTCGTACAGGCCACGCAGTTGCCAGGTGCTGTTCTTGATGAAGGCCAGCATCACGCTTTGCAGCGGTGCCGCGGCGGAAGTACCGTGGCTCTGGCGTTCGAGTACTTCGCCGCTGCGGCTGTTCTCCAGGACCCAGAGGGTGTCTCCCGGGCGTTCGAGATGGTCGATCAGCGACTGGTAGTAGGCCGGCGACAAACGCAGCAGCCAGTAACCGCGATCCTGCTCGGGCGCTTGGCGCAGCAGCAGGTAGAGCGTCTGGTTGTCCGGGGCGTTGCTGAACAGGTAACCGCGCCCCTGGTTGAGCCTCAACAAATCGCCAATCATCTGGCGGTCCGGAGTGCCGTCCAGGGTATCGCTGACGATTCGCCCGTCATGGTCCAGCCAGGCCACATCCTGCAGGTTCGGTAGTCGTTCGCGCAGCAGCTCCAGCAGATCGGGAAGGGCTGAAGGCGTCGGTGGCTTGACGTAGGGCTGGACGACATTGATCGCTTGCTGGGCCTTCAATGCCAGGTTCAGGCTCAGATGGTCGGCCAGTTCGGCGCTTGCCGTCAGGTGCTGCTGGCGCTGTTCGGCCTGGGTGTGACGGAATTGAGCGAACAACTGCCACAGCAGCAATCCCAGCAGAACCAGGGCCAGCAGGGCCAGCGCAGCCTTCAGGGTGGTGTGCAGCGGAACTGCGCACGCCTGGCGCGACGGTGGCGGCAACGACGGTTGAGTGAGGTCGGTCAAGCGTTGGTCCTGCGATTGGGCTGGCGATGGCAGGTTGTGGACATGCACGCGGTGTGCCGCTGTCCAGGCGTTCAGGGGGCGCGCACTATAAATGCGAGCGCCACAAATCAGCTAGCATGCCTAGGATTATGTCAAACTGCCAGCACCGATGTCAGGGGTGTCCACTCGGTCCCGGGGTTCGGCAAGGCCCTGTAACTTGTGCGAGAATGCCGCCGCTTCAATGACAACGCATCGGAGATGTCTGGTTTTGGTTACCCACTATTCCACCAATGGCCTCGATTCCGCCTGTGGGCGCAGCAGTCAAACCCTTGTCAGCACTGCCGTGACCGAGGACGTATCGTGCAAATCCTGCCAGCGTTCGCTGCTCAAGCCTGAGTCGGCCGCTGCTGCGAAAGCCAAGTCGCCATCGCTGGCCGAGTTGCGCAAGAGCGCCAAGGCCGTCGCGCCTGCCGTCGTCCAGGCAGCCCCGGTTGTAGCAGCGCCTGTGCTCGCCGTGAGCAAGCCCAAGGCTGTCGCTGCACAAACCTCGGTTGCCGAACAGCCCGCCCGCAGTGGTGGTTTCAGCGTGAAGGCCGCCTGGGCCGCGCGGCTGGCCGAGCAGGGCGACCGTTGCCGGTTGCCGCGGGGCAAGGTAAAGCAGCGTCACGTCTGAGCTGCCAGACGATTGTGCGGGTCCACGAGCGGCCCGCACAGTCCAATACACGTCTCCCGCACCCCCACCATCCGACCACCCTGTGCAACGCCGCGCGTTGGCGTAGAATGGTCGTCTTTGTTCAACGACACCCGTCAACACATCACCCGGCCCGTCAGGCTGGGCGATCGTCGATGTCTTTACCTATCTGAATTAGAGGGCTTGGTTTTGGCTCAATACGTCTACACCATGCATCGGCTGAGCAAGGTCGTGCCGCCGAAGCGTGAGATTCTCAAGAACATTTCCCTGTCGTTCTTCCCTGGCGCCAAAATCGGCGTGCTCGGCCTGAACGGTGCGGGTAAATCGACCCTGCTGCGGATCATGGCGGGCGTCGACAAGGAGTTCGACGGCGAAGCCCGCCCGATGCCCGACATCAATGTCGGCTATCTGCCTCAGGAGCCGCAGCTGGACCCGAGCAAGACCGTCCGTGAAGTGGTCGAGGAAGCGGTCAGCGTGATCAAGGACGCCCAGGCCCGCCTGGACGAGGTCTATGCCGCCTACGCCGAGCCCGACGCCGATTTCGACAAGTTGGCTGCCGAGCAGGCCAAGCTCGAGGCGATCCTGCAGGCCGCCGACGGCCATAACCTCGAGCGCCAGCTCGACGTCGCCGCCGACGCCCTGCGCTTGCCGGCTTGGGACGCGAAGATCGAACACCTGTCCGGCGGTGAAAAGCGCCGTGTCGCCCTGTGCCGTCTGCTGCTGTCGGCGCCCGACATGCTGCTGCTCGACGAACCGACCAACCACCTGGACGCCGACTCGGTAGCCTGGCTGGAGCGCTTCCTGCACGATTTCCCGGGTACCGTGGTAGCCATTACCCACGACCGTTACTTCCTCGACAACGTCGCCGGCTGGATCCTCGAACTGGACCGCGGCGCCGGCATCCCGTACGAAGGCAACTACTCCGGCTGGCTGGAAGCCAAGTCGGAACGTCTGGCCCAGGAATCCAAGCAGCAGAGCGCTCACGAAAAGGCCATGAAGGAAGAGCTGGAATGGGTGCGCAAAGGCGCCAAGGCCCGCCAGTCCAAGTCCAAGGCCCGTCTGCAGCGCTTCGAGGAAATGCAATCGCAGGAATTCCAGAAGCGCAGTGAAACCAACGAGATCTACATCCCGGCCGGTCCGCGCCTGGGTGACAAGGTCATCGAATTCAAGAACGTCACCAAAGGCTATGGCGATCGTGTGCTGATCGACAACCTGTCGTTCTCCATGCCCAAAGGCGCCATCGTCGGTGTGATCGGCGGTAACGGTGCTGGTAAGTCGACGCTCTTCCGCATGCTGATGGGCAAGGAGCAACCCGACTCCGGCAGCATCGAGATCGGTGAAACCGTGCAGCTGGCCTGCGTCGACCAGAGCCGCGAAGACCTCGACGGTGCCAAGACCGTGTTCCAGCAGATCTCCGACGGTTCCGACCAGATCCGCATCGGCAGCTACGAGATTCCTTCGCGGACTTACGTCGGTCGTTTCAACTTCAAAGGTGGCGACCAGCAGAAGTTCGTCAAGGACCTCTCCGGTGGTGAGCGTGGCCGTCTGCACCTGGCCCTGACCCTGAAGGAGGGCGGTAACGTCCTGCTGCTCGACGAACCGTCCAACGACCTGGACGTCGAAACCCTGCGTTCGCTGGAAGAAGCCTTGCTGGACTTCCCGGGCGCCGCCATCGTGATTTCCCACGACCGTTGGTTCCTGGACCGCGTGGCTACGCACATCCTGGCGTACGAAGACGACTCCAACGTGGTCTTCTTCGAGGGTAACTACACCGAGTACGAGGCTGACCGCAAGAAGCGCCTTGGCGACGCGGCCACCCAGCCGCACCGCGTACGGCACAAGAAGCTGGCGCAGTAAGCCGGTTTTGGATGCACAGGAATGGGGCCCTTAGAGGCCCCATTTTTGTGCTTTCCCGTAAAGTCGCGGTGGCTGCTTCGCGGGCAAGCCCGCGAAGCAGGCGGCGCGATGGAAGATTGTATACATTTATATAAAATGCACCAAAAAATTCATTAAAACGACATTATGCCCTGTTCCAGTGCGATTGCTTCTTGGTACATTCCCGAAAAACCAATAAGTCCAATCCCTCTTGGTGAGATGTCTACCATGATCGAATCCGTCGACCATTTCCTCGCACGGTTGCAGCAACGCGACCCAGGCCAGCCAGAATTCCACCAGGCTGTGGAGGAGGTGTTGCGCAGCCTCTGGCCATTCCTGGAAGCCAACCCTCGTTACCTGCAAGCCGGCATCCTAGAGCGCATGGTCGAACCTGAGCGCGCCGTGCTGTTCCGCGTGTCCTGGGTCGACGACCAAGGCAAGGTCCAGGTCAACCGCGGCTATCGCATCCAGATGAGCAGCGCCATCGGTCCTTACAAGGGCGGCCTGCGCTTCCACCCCTCGGTGAACCTGAGCGTGCTCAAGTTCCTGGCCTTCGAACAGGTCTTCAAGAACTCCCTCACCTCCCTGCCTATGGGGGGCGGCAAGGGCGGTTCGGACTTCGATCCGAAGGGCAAGAGCGACGCCGAGGTCATGCGCTTCTGCCAGGCCTTCATGAGCGAGCTGTACCGCCACATCGGTGCCGACTGCGATGTACCGGCCGGTGACATCGGCGTGGGCGCGCGCGAAATCGGCTTCATGTTTGGCCAGTACAAGCGCCTGGCCAACCAGTTCACCTCGGTGCTGACCGGCAAGGGCATGACCTACGGTGGCAGCCTGATCCGCCCAGAAGCCACCGGCTACGGCTGCGTTTACTTCGCCGAAGAGATGCTCAAGCGCCAGGACAAGCGCATCGACGGACGCCGCGTGGCCATCTCCGGCTCCGGCAACGTGGCCCAATATGCTGCACGCAAGGTCATGGACCTGGGCGGCAAGGTCATCTCGCTGTCGGACTCCGAAGGCACGCTCTACGCCGAGGCGGGGCTGACCGATGCTCAATGGGATGCGCTCATGGCGTTGAAGAACGTCAAGCGTGGTCGCATCAGCGAGTTGGCCGAGCAGTTCGGTTTGGAGTTCCGCAAGGGTCAGAAACCCTGGAGCCTGCCGTGCGACATTGCCCTGCCATGCGCCACTCAGAACGAGCTGGACAGCGAGGATGCCCGCACCTTGCTCGGCAACGGCTGCATCTGTGTGGCCGAAGGCGCCAACATGCCGACTACCTTGGAGGCTGTGGATATGTTCATCGAGGCGGGCATCCTGTATGCCCCGGGCAAGGCATCCAACGCCGGTGGCGTGGCCGTCTCGGGCCTGGAAATGTCGCAGAACGCCATGCGCTTGCTGTGGACCGCCGGTGAAGTGGACAGCAAGCTGCACAGCATCATGCAGTCGATTCACCACGCTTGCGTGCACTACGGCGAAGAGGCCGATGGCCGTGTGAACTACGTCAAAGGCGCGAACATCGCCGGCTTCGTCAAGGTCGCCGATGCGATGCTGGCCCAGGGCGTGGTCTGAGTTCAAGACCAGAGGGGCTGCAAAGCAGCCCCTCAGCCTTCTCCTTCGATCTCGAGTATCTCGATCATCTGGTCCCCAGCGGGACGCCGCCAGAGGACTTCATCCCCAGGCCCTGCGCCTAGCAGCGCCCGTCCCAGAGGCGACCCCCAGTTGATCAGGCCACGCCCGGCATCGGCCTGGTCCTCGCCTACCAATTGCACCCGATGCTCCTGGTCCTGCTCATCGACGAACCTGACCCAGCTGCCGATCTGTACCTGGCTGTGCGAGGTCGCGGCAGGCACCACCTGGGCGCTGTGCAGCCGGGTACTGAAATAGCGTAGGTCACGCTCTACATCGGCCAACCGCTGGCGGTCAGCGCGCTCGCCCTGGGCTTGCAGGGCATCGCGTTGGCTATTGAGTTCGGCCACCCGTTGTTGCAGCTGGCGCAGGCCAGTGGCGGTAACGTAGTTGGTCTGGTCGCTGACACGGCGCTCCACCGGCTGGTCGGCCTGGGCGGCGGCGTGGTCCTCGTTGACGAATGCTCGGCTCATGTGGGGCCTCCTTGTGCAGAAGACCACTATGGCAGCTGTGGAGTTGCGGTGGATGTCCGTGCGCGCCCTAGTTGCGCCGATAGGCGCGGGCAGCACTGCGATCCTTTTCCTGTTGCCAGTCGCGGTCGCGCTGGTCCCAGTAGCGTTCGTGGTACTGACGCTGCTCTTCGCTGTTCTGCATCGCCTGGCACTGGCGAAACCCATCGTCCCAACCATTTTCGTACTGCCGCTCGGCCAGATAACGGGGCACGTTCTTGCGAAACGCCCCAGCCATCACCCCGGCGGCCTGGTGTCCGCTGCTGCAGCCGTCCTGGAAACCGTCGGCATAGGCGGGTGGATAGCCTTGTTCGAGCAGTTGCTCGTGGGTGGATGCACAACCGTACAGCAGCAACGCGACACCTACACCGACCACATACCGCCACATAGCCCAAGACCTCCCGTTGATGCAGGAAGTCTAGGTGGCTATTTGTCGGGGAGCCGTCAAAACCGTGTCAAAGAGTCGCCTGGTTCACAGATCAGGTCAGTAGTGGTACCACTTCAATTCCAGCATCACCTCGTTCTGCGCACTGGCCAGATGGCTGAACTGACGCGACGCACTCAGGCGCAGGCCGAGGTTCTGGCTGATTTCCCACTGCTGGTTGAGGCTCAGGCTACGCCGCACCTCACCATTGGTGAAGTAATCGCCCTTGGCCTCCAGGGTCATGTTACCCAGGCCATTGCGCCACAGCAGGCCGCCATTGAACCCAGCCGCCGGGGCGACGAACTGGGCGAAGTCGTTATGGTGCTCGACCCGCAGCGTGCCCAGGGCGAAGCCCAGCAAGCCATCGGCCAGTTGCCAGGTACCACCTGCGCCGCCATTGACGTGGCTGACCAGCACCTCGTCGTCATGCTTGCCGGGGACCCGCTCCAGGCCACCGGCCACTTGCCAGGACCAAGGCTTGAGCAGCGCGTTACGCGGTGTCAGCGAGCGGATGGTCGCCAGGTCCAGACGCTGTACCTGCCAGTCGTTGCCTTCGTACTGGCGCACTTTGAGCTGAAGAATCTCGATCTGGGCGCCCAGCGGGAAACCGTAGGCATTGTCGTTGAGGTCGTGGTAAGCCATGCGCAGGCCATATTCGGCATATGCGCGATCCTCTCGGGTACCTGCACCGAGCTGCCAGGTGCGTGAGTCATGGCCATCCTCGGGCAATCCGGGGCGCTCGATCTCCAGCGGCGGCGGTGGGTTGCGGTTGATCGCCCGAAGCAGCTCGAAACTGCGCCGGGCCTGCTCCGGGTCACGCTCCTGGCCATTGGCGCGATAGCGCTCCAGGCGGTAGGCGGCATCCTGCACCAGGGCTTGGCGCTCGCGGGGCAAGGAGGTGAATGCCGGGGCTTGCAGCTTTTCGGTGTCGGCGCTGACCGCCAGCACCTGGCGCTTTTCGGCATGGTCGAGCGGCTCAGCGCGGGCCAGCAGTTCGCGTTCACGCGAGGGGCGGTAGTTGATGCTCGACACCAAACCGGACTGCTTCACCGCCTTGACCGTGTCGGTGGGGATCGCGGTCAGGGGAAACTGCGAGGTCAGATCGAGGCTTGGCCGCGCCACCTGCAGCAGCTCCAGCAGCCGGTATGAGCAGTTCTCATCGAAGAAGAAGTAATCGAACTGGATCTGCTTGAGTTCCCACACATGCTCGACCATGCGCCCGGTCTCTTCCGGCGTGAGGTCCAGCTGGTATTCCCACAGGTCGCGGTTTTCCAGGCTGCGGTATTCGGACAGTTTCTCCTGGTAGGGCATCAGTGCGAACAGGCCGGGGTAACCACCCATCAGGCCTTTCCAGGCGTAGAGAATGCTGTTGTCGCTGCCTTCGATATAGGCACCGAAGTTGATGGCGTAGCTCAGCAACGTCGTGTCGTCGCTGCGGGTATTGGATTGGTCGATGCGCAGCAGGGTATGGCCGAACATGGACGATGGGCTGTTCAGGTAGGCCGCCGGGAAGATCAGCGCAGCGCTGTGCGGGTCGATCGACTGGTACCAGGTCTTGAATTCCTGGCAGTCCGGTTGCGGCAGGTTCTGCAGGTCGAGCTGTTCACGCAGCCAACGGGTGCGTGCCGGGAAAACGCACTGGGCATGCTTGTCGCCGAGGTTGGCCGGTGCGTACAGCGCTTGCACCGTGGCCCGCAGCTCATGATCGGGATGGTGGGCGCCATCGGCGGCGAGGAAGAAAGCGTCATCGTCCACATAGCTGCGCCAGCCGCCGAGCTTGGCGGTCTCGTAGTGACCGAGGGCGATCCAGTAAGGCGTACCGGCCAGTTGCCGAACACGGGCGTCATCCAGCACGGGCGCTGCGTGAAGCGGGGCGCAGAACAGCAGCGCCAGGGAAGCGAGGCGTTTGAGCATGGGGGCAACTACTTCTCAACGATGCCGAAAGAAAAGCGAAACCCGCCCCGGTAGCGGGGCGGGAGATGCCGGACTCAGGCCTCGGTGGCGTATTTGGCCAGGCGTGGGTCGCTCTTCAGGACAGCCAGGGTGTTGGCATGAACGGTTTCGGCGTTCACGTCGGCGCTGCTGAAGATCTGGTTGAAGTGCTGGTGGGTGACCGATGCGAAGTAGCCGCGGTCTTCAGGTGCGACGCCCAGTACCACCGCATAGGTGGTCAGTGCTTCGCCTTGGCCCATGGCCATGTCTTCGGACAGCTCGTTCATCATGCCATTCATGGCGAACCAGGATTTGCCGCCGTAGGTCAGTGCAGCTTTGGTGGAGCAGCCGTTGGTACCGGAGGTCATGCCGAAGGTGGCGTTACCGGAGGTGCCGTTGGTGGTGGAGGCCAGGAAGTGGGCCGGAGTGCCACGTTGACCTTCGAACAGGAGGTTGCCCCAGCCGCAATTCGGGCCGCCTGGTGCTTCGGCCATGGCGTTGAGGGAGACCACGGTGAACAGAGTACCCAGAAGAATCCGTTTCATAGCATTTGTTCTCTATTTGTCTTAACCAAGGGTCAGGGTTGTCTGGCAACTCGGTTGCCAGGCGGGAAAGCTTTTTACCCACCCGCGCAGCTTGGAGTTTAGGCACGATCTAAAGGTTGCGTTGCTGATTGCGAAAAATTTGCTCGTATCAGGCACGTGCGGCTGCAAGATAAAGTCCTGGCGAGCCTTGCAACCCGCGCGCGGGCAGCGCCAGAATGCTGCGTATCGCCCCGCCGAAGTAAGGAAACCCAATGCCCGATCCCGTCGCTGCGCGCCTGCGTCTCGCGCCTGAAGCCCTGACCCGGCGTTTTTCACCCGAGCAGTTTGCGTTCACCCATACCGACGATCTGGAGCCCTTCCGTGGTGTCCTGGGCCAGGAACGTGCTGTCGAGGCCCTGCAATTCGGCGTGGCCATGCCGCGCCCCGGTTACAACGTTTACGTGATGGGCGAGCCCGGCACCGGGCGTTTTTCGTTCGTCAAGCGTTACCTCAAGGCCGAGGGCAAGCGCCAGCAGACCCCTTCCGACTGGGTCTACGTCAATCACTATGACGATACCCGTGAACCCCGCGCATTGGAGCTGCCCTCGGGCACCGCGCACGCCTTCATCGCCGACATGGGCGGATTGATCGACAACCTGCTGGCCACCTTCCCGGCGGTGTTCGAGCACCCGTCCTACCAGCAGAAGAAGGGGGCCATCGATCGCGCCTTCAACCAGCGCTATGACCGGGCCCTGGATGTCATCGAGCGGGCCTCGCTGGAAAAAGACGTGGCCCTGTACCGTGATGCCAGCAACGTCGCCTTCACCCCCATGGCCGACGGCAAGGCGCTCGATGAAGCCGAGTTCGCCCAGTTGCCAGAGTCGGTGCGCGAGCAGTTCCATGAGGACATCGCCGCGCTCGAGGAACGCCTCAACGAAGAACTGGCCAGTCTGCCGCAGTGGAAGCGCGAGTCGAACAACCAGCTGCGCCAGTTGAACGAAGAAACCATCACCCTGGCCCTGCAGCCATTGCTGGCGCCGCTGTCGGAAAAGTACGCCGAGAACGCAGCCGTGTGCGCTTACCTGCAATCGGTGCAGTTGAACCTGCTGCGCACCGTGGTCGAACAACTGGTCGACGACAGCAAGACCGATGCCGCGGCGCGCAAGCTGCTCGAAGAGCAGTACGCCCCGAGCCTGGTGGTCGGCCACCACGCCGATGGGGGTGCCCCGGTGGTATTCGAGCCGCACCCGACCTACGACAACCTGTTCGGGCGTATCGAATACAGCACCGATCAGGGCGCGCTGTACACCTCGTACCGGCAACTGCGACCCGGCGCGCTACACCGGGCCAACGGTGGCTTCCTGATCCTCGAAGCGGAGAAGATGCTCGGCGAGCCGTTCGTCTGGGACGCGCTCAAGCGCGCCCTGCAGTCGCGCAAGTTGAAGATGGAATCACCCTTGGGCGAGCTGGGTCGTGTCGCCACGGTTAGCCTGACGCCACAAGTGATCCCGCTCAAGGTCAAGCTGGTGATCATCGGCTCGCGCCAGTTGTACTACGCCTTGCAGGACCATGATCCGGACTTCCAGGAGATGTTCCGGGTGCTGGTCGACTTCGACGAAGACATGCCGATGGTCGACGAGAACCTCGAACAATTCGCCCAGCTGTTGCGCACCCGCACCAACGAGGAGGGCATGGCGCCGCTGACCAGTGACGCCGTGGCGCGGTTGGCGACCTACAGCGCCCGCCTGGCAGAAAACCAGTCGCGGCTGTCGGCACGGATCGGCGACCTGTTCCAGCTGGTCAGCGAAGCCGATTTCATCCGTCAGCTGGCCAGCGACGAAATGACCGACGCCGGTCATATCGAGCGGGCGCTCAAGGCCAAGGCCACACGCACCGGCCGAGTCTCGCAGCGGGTGCTCGACGACATGCTCGCCGGCATCATCCTGATCGATACCGAAGGCGCGGCCATCGGCAAATGCAATGGCCTCACGGTCCTCGAAGTCGGCGACTCGGCGTTCGGCATGCCGGCACGCATCTCGGCCACCGTCTATCCCGGCGGCAGCGGCATCGTCGACATCGAGCGCGAGGTCAACCTGGGGCAGCCGATCCACTCCAAGGGGGTGATGATCCTCACCGGTTACCTGGGCAGCCGTTATGCCCAGGAATTCCCCCTGGCGATCTCGGCGAGCATCGCCTTGGAGCAGTCCTACGGCTACGTCGACGGCGACAGTGCGTCGTTGGGTGAGGTCTGCACCCTGATCTCGGCCCTGTCGCGTACCCCGCTCAAGCAATGCTTCGCCATCACCGGCTCGATCAACCAGTTTGGCGAGGTCCAGGCGGTCGGTGGGGTCAACGAGAAGATCGAAGGCTTCTTCCGCCTTTGCGAAGCACGCGGGCTGACCGGCGATCAGGGCGTGATCATTCCGCGTGCCAACGTCGCCACGCTGATGCTCGACGAACGTGTGCTGCAAGCGGTCGAGGCGGGGCAGTTCCATGTCTATGCGGTCAAGCAGGCCGATGAGGCCCTCAGCCTGCTGGTGGGCGAGGAGGCCGGTGTGCTGGACGACAAGGGCCAGTTCGCCGAAGGCAGTGTCAACGCTCGAGTGGTCGAACGGCTGCGAGAGATCGCCGAGATGATCAGCGAAGAAGAGATCAAGGAGGCGGAAAAAGAGCGCCTGGAAGAAGTCATTGCCCAGGCCAAACCTGCCTGAGTCAATAACCCGGCGCTGGCGGTCATGGCTACCGTTCAGCGCCAGTTTTCCAGCTTCTGCCGGCGGTCTTCTATGCTGGAGCGTAAGGACATTACGGTCAGGATGAAAACAGCCTGTACGTTCAGGCTGAACATCGCTTTGTGGAGGGGACGCGGCCATGCGCAACCTCAGCCTTACCCGCCAGTGCCTTGGCCTGGTGACACGCATCGAATGCAGCATTCGTCCCTTGGCCGGCGACAATGGCATGTGGACGTTGCTGTTCGCCGCCGGCATGGCCGGTGAACAACCGTCCGCGATCAAAGCTCAGGGGCCGTTCCATGGCCCGATGGTGGCCGAGTCGGTGCTCAACGCCATCGTCGACAGCCTGACCCTGCATGGCTACCAGGTGGCCGAAGACCCGCAGATCTGGTGCCTGCACCTGCAAGCACAGCTGCGGCGGATCAATGGCGAGCGCTGCCGCAACCTCGGCGATTATCAGTTCCATCCTGAAACCTGAGAGGCCGTCGAGACTGTTGCTGACCCAGGTGGCTGGCTATACTCGCCGTCGTTTTTACCACCTGATGAGTCTCGACCCTGCATGGAACGTTTTCTCGAAAATGCGATGTATGCCTCGCGTTGGCTGCTCGCACCCATCTACTTCGGTCTGTCCCTCGGCTTGCTGGCCCTGGCGCTGAAATTCTTCCAGGAAGTGGTGCACGTGCTGCCCAACGTCTTCGCCTTGAGCGAAGCCGACCTGATCCTGGTGATCCTTTCCTTGATCGACATGTCGCTGGTCGGCGGCCTGTTGGTGATGGTGATGATCTCCGGCTATGAGAACTTCGTCTCGCAACTGGACATCGACGACAGCAAGGAAAAGCTCAACTGGCTGGGCAAGATGGACTCTTCGTCGCTGAAGATGAAGGTCGCAGCGTCGATCGTGGCAATTTCGTCCATTCACCTGCTGCGCGTGTTCATGGACGCGCAGAACATCTCCACCGATTACCTGATGTGGTACGTGATCATCCACATGACCTTCGTCGTCTCGGCATTCTGCATGGGCTACCTGGACAAGCTGACCAAGCACTGATTCCTTGTTGGCCCCTTCGCGGGCAAGCGCCGCTCAACTGACGAGCGGCGCCTGCAATGCCTTGTGTAATTCCTCGCTCTGTACAAAAAATGAACACTCATGCGTGATCCCCAGCGCGAGGTGGTTCCATGAACCTGCACCAACTCAACACCGAGGCCCGGGCGGGCCATGTCGACGAACTGAACCTGATCGCCATCGAAGGCGGTGACTACCTGCTCGAAGCCCGGGTCAGTGGCCGTCCCCATCCCCTTGACGACAACCGTGGCAAGCGCCTGCGGGTGCACTCGATCGAAGATGCGCGGTTACTGCTGGAGTCCATTCCGCTGATGTCGATGAACCTGGTGCATTGGTCGGTTCAGGACGAGATGTGCGGGATGGGCACTCATCCGGAAGAAGACCTCAAAGTGCCGATTTCCCAGCGTTCGGCCTGGTAGCTGCTCCCAGGCGTCCCAGTGTGCTAGGCTGCTCGCCCTTTTCATCAAGGGCGCGGCTGCACTGCGCCCTGCAGTGGAGCACGACCATGTCCGATATCAACCTGTCCACCGACGAAACCCGCGTCAGCTACGGCATCGGCCGTCAGCTGGGCGGCCAGCTGCGCGACAACCCGCCACCGGGCGTCAGCCTGGAAGCCATCGTTGCCGGCCTCACCGACGCTTTCAGCGGCGTCGAAAGCCGCGTCAGCGAAGCCGACCTTTCGGCCAGCTTCAAGGTCATCCGTGAAGTCATGCAGGCCGAAGCCGCTGCCAAGGCAGAAGCTGCTGCCGCTGCCGGTAAAGAATTCCTGGTCGAGAACGCCAAGCGTGAAGGCATCACCACCCTGGCTTCGGGCCTGCAATACGAAGTGATCACCGCAGGCGAGGGCGCCCAGCCGACCCGCGAAAGCAACGTGCGCACTCACTACCACGGCACCCTGATCGATGGCACCGTGTTCGATAGTTCCTACGAGCGTGGCCAGCCTGCCGAATTCCCGGTCGGTGGCGTGATCGCCGGTTGGACCGAAGCCCTGCAGCTGATGAACGCCGGCAGCAAATGGCGCCTGTACGTGCCGAGCGAGCTGGCCTACGGCGCCCAAGGCGTCGGCAGCATCCCGCCGCACAGCGTACTGGTGTTCGACGTCGAGCTGCTCGACGTTCTGTAATGCCCTCGGGCCGCTTTGCGGCCCATTCGCGGGACGAGCCCGCTCCTACAGCGATCGTATGCCCTGTGGGAGCGGGCTTGCCCCGCGAAGAGGCCGGCCTTGCCAGCCTCAATTCCAGTCTGTTCCCCCGGGGCGCAACGCCCGCGCATAGCAGAACAGAAACAGGTTTCTCACCAGTTCCTTGAGCACGATCGGTTCACTCGAATTCAGCCCGTTGAGGTCCAGGTCACCCAGGTCGCGCAGTTCGTCCAGGGCTTCTTCCTCGAGCACCGCGCACACTTCGCCGGTTTCCCGGTGCAGGATGCGCAGGTAGGGATGGGGACGGTCCAGCCAGGCGTCGATCAGATAAGTCATGGCTATTCTCCTTGGGTAGCGTCCCAATGAGAATAATTCTTATTATCAGAATAGCAAGCGCCAATTGCCGGATTTTGTCATCAGACCTTACGCACGAACTCGGACTTCAGCTTCATGGCGCCAATGCCGTCGATCTTGCAGTCGATATCGTGGTCGCCATCGCACAGGCGGATGTTCTTGACCTTGGTGCCGACCTTGACCACCAGGGACGAGCCCTTGACCTTGAGGTCCTTGATCACGGTGACAGTGTCGCCGTCCTGCAGAACGTTACCGACCGAGTCCTTCTTCACCACATCGTCGCTGGCCGCTTCTGGCTCACCGCTGGCCGACCACTCGTGGGCGCACTCGGGGCAGATCAGCTGAGTGCCATCCTCGTAGGTGTATTCGGAGTTGCATTTGGGGCAGGGTGGCAACGTGCTCACTTCGGTTCCTTAAACTGACGGGTGGTTAAAAACCCACATTGTATAAGGTTTTGCTGTCGATGTGTTTTGTCCGGACAAAAGCATCGCGGGCAAGCCCGCTCCTACAGGGATCACGCAATCCTGTGGGAGCGGGCTTGCCCGCGAAGAATCCGGCTCGGTCTGTCAGTGTGTACGCGCGACCGCAAACTCGCTCAACTCAACCAACGCATCGCGATACTCGCTGGCTGGCAGCACTTCCAGGCAGTCGATCGCACGCTTGACGTAGTCGCGCGCCAGTTGGGCGGTGTAGGCCAGGGCGCCGGAGGTCTTGACGGCCTCGCGAATCTGCTCGAGGTCTTCCAGGCCACCTTTCTGGATCGCCTGGCGCACCAGTGCGGCCTGCTCCGGGGTGCCTTCGCGCATGGTGTAGATCAGCGGCAGGGTCGGCTTGCCTTCGGCCAGATCGTCGCCGACGTTCTTGCCCAGGGCCTCGGCATCACCTTCGTAGTCGAGCAGGTCGTCGACCAGTTGGAAGGCGACGCCCAGGTGGTCGCCGAAGGTGCGCAGGGCTTCGCGCTGGGCCTCGGTGCCGCCGGCCAGGGCCGCGGCGCTGTGGGTCGAGGCCTCGAACAGCATCGCGGTCTTGCCGCGGATGACGTCCATGTAGATCTCTTCGGTAGTGCTGGCATCGCGCACGCGCGACAGCTGCAGTACTTCGCCCTCGGCGATCACCCGGGTGGCCTTGGAGAGGATCTGCATGACCGGCATCGAGCCGAGTTCTACCATCATCTCGAACGAGCGCGAGTACAGGAAGTCGCCGACCAGTACGCTGGGCGCGTTGCCCCACAGGGCATTGGCGGTGGAGCGACCGCGGCGCATGCCCGACATGTCGACCACGTCGTCGTGCAGCAGGGTGGCGGTGTGCAGGAACTCGATGGTCGCGGCCAGCAGGCGCAGATCATCGCCCTCACGGCCCAGGGCCTTGCCGCAGAGCAGTACCAGCAAGGGGCGCAGGCGCTTGCCGCCGGCGGACGTGATATAGTCGCCGATCTTCGATACCAGCGGCACGCGCGAGGTCAGCTGCTTCTTGATGATCTCGTCGACGGCGCTGAAATCGTCAGCTACCGCGCGGTAGAAGGTTTGGGGTTGCATCGGCTGCTCCATTCAGGTTGCGCGGCATGCTAGGTCGCGGGTACCGGTGTGTCAAGGCGCGCTGCCCGTGGGCCGGGGGCGCCACTTGCAAGCAAAACCCGGGTTGCGTACAATCGCGCACCCTAACTTCCTGGGCAGCACCTGCCTTACGCAATTGCACCGGGCCGTTCCAGCCCTGTGCAGCCATGCCAGCCAATACTCATCATATAAAGCGCTGGGTGAGCAGGATTATCGGAGAAATACCATGTCTTACGCAGTAATCGTTACCGGCGGCAAGCAGTACAAAGTCGCTGAAGGTGAATTCCTCAAGGTCGAGAAGCTGGAAGTCGCCACCGGCGAATCCGTGACTTTCGACCGCGTTCTGCTGGTTGCCAACGGTGACGACGTCACCATCGGTGCACCAGTCGTCGCCGGCGCTAAAGTGGTTGCCGAAGTCGTTTCGCAAGGCCGTCACGATAAAGTACGCATCATCAAGTTCCGTCGTCGTAAGCACCACATGAAGCGTATGGGCCACCGCCAGTGGTTCACCGAGATCAAAATCACCGGTATCCAGGCTTAATCCCCTAGATCCCCTGAATTTATTTGGAGAATTGAACCATGGCTCACAAAAAGGCTGGTGGTAGTACTCGTAACGGTCGCGACTCAGAATCGAAACGCCTTGGCGTGAAGATGTATGGCGGCCAGGTTATCAAGCCAGGCAACATCATCGTCCGTCAGCGCGGCACCGAATTCCACGCTGGCTACGGCGTTGGCATGGGCAAGGATCACACCTTGTTCGCCAAGATCGAAGGCGTGATCAAGTTCGAGAAAAAAGGCGAGTTCATGCGCCGTTACGTGAGCATCGTCGCCGCTTAATCGCGACGTCGCTCCAGAAGCCCCGTCATGCGACGGGGCTTTTTCGTTTGTGGTGAGCCTCTTGCAAAGCTGTTCGTATGGGCTGCCGGCGTTGGTTTCTACGGTCGTACGGGGCCGCCGCGCTCATTTTTGCAAGAGCCTCAGGGTTTGTGTCATTCAGCTCGTCGGTCGACGAGAGGCGGTTTTAGATGAAGTTTGTTGATGAAGTATCGATTCGGGTAAAGGCCGGTGACGGCGGTAACGGTTGCATGAGCTTCCGCCGCGAGAAGTTCATCGAGAACGGTGGTCCCAACGGCGGTGACGGTGGTGACGGCGGCTCGGTGTACATGGTCGCCGACGAAAACCTCAACACCCTGGTGGACTACCGCTATACCCGCCACCACGAGGCCCAGCGCGGCGCCAACGGCGGCAGCACCGACTGCACCGGCAAGAAGGGTGAAGACCTGTTCCTGCGCGTGCCGGTGGGCACCACGGTGATCGATGCCACCACCCAGGAGGTGATCGGTGACCTGATCGCCCCTGGCCAGAAGCTGATGGTCGCCCAGGGCGGCTGGCACGGGCTGGGCAACACCCGCTTCAAGTCCAGCACCAACCGCGCGCCGCGCCAGACCACCCCAGGCAAGCCGGGCGACCAGCGTGACCTGAAGATGGAGCTGAAAGTGCTGGCCGATGTCGGTCTGCTGGGCTTGCCTAACGCCGGCAAGAGCACCTTCATCCGTTCGGTCTCGGCAGCCAAGCCGAAAGTCGCCGACTATCCGTTCACCACCCTGGTGCCGAACCTGGGTGTGGTCAGCGTCGACCGCTGGAAGAGCTTCGTCATTGCCGACATCCCTGGTCTGATCGAGGGTGCTTCCGACGGCGCCGGTCTGGGTATCCGCTTCCTCAAGCACTTGGCCCGTACCCGCGTGCTGTTGCACCTGGTCGACCTGGCGCCGCTGGACGACAGCGACCCGGCCGATGCCGCCGAAGTCATCATCAACGAGCTGGCGCAGTTCAGCCCGTCGCTGATCGAGCGTGAGCGTTGGCTGGTGCTGAACAAGTGCGACATGCTGATGGATGACGAGCGCGACGAGCGGGCCAAGGCGGTGATCGAGCGCCTGCAGTGGGAAGGTCCTGTCTACATGATCTCGGCCATTGCCAAACAGGGTACCGAGCAGCTCAGCCACGACCTGATGCGCTACCTCGAAGAGCGCGCCGACCGCCTGGCCAACGACCCGGCCTACGCCGAAGAACTGGCCGACCTCGACCAGCGTATCGAAGACGAAGCCCGTGCCCAGCTGCAGGCCCTGGACGACGCGCGTACCTTGCGTCGTACCGGCGTCAAGAGCGTGCACGACATCGGCGATGACGATGGTTGGGATGATGATTTCGAGGACGACGAAGACGGCCCGGAAATCATTTACGTGCGCGACTGATCGGTTGCAGTACACTAAACGCCGCTCCTCGGAGCGGCGTTTTTGTATCTACGGTATCTACAGATTCGACATAGGTTGGAAGAAGATGCGAAGCAAGGTGACAGGCGCCAAGCGCTGGGTCGTGAAGATCGGCAGCGCCCTGCTGACGGCCGATGGCAAGGGCCTCGACCGCGGCGCCATGGCCGTTTGGGTCGAGCAGATGGTGGCATTGCGGGAAGCGGGCGTGGAACTGGTGCTGGTCTCCTCCGGGGCCGTGGCCGCGGGCATGAGCCAGTTGGGCTGGACCTCGCGACCGAGCGCGATGAACGAGCTGCAGGCCGCCGCCTCGATCGGCCAGATGCGCCTGGTGCAGGCCTGGGAGTCGAGTTTCGGCGAGCACGGCAAGCACACCGCGCAGATCCTCCTGACCCATGACGATCTGTCCGACCGAAAACGTTACCTCAATGCCCGCAGCACCCTGCGCACCCTGGTCGACCTGGGCGTGGTGCCGGTGATCAACGAGAACGACACGGTGGTCACCGACGAGATCCGCTTCGGCGACAACGACACCCTCGCCGCGCTGGTGGCCAACTTGGTCGAAGCCGATCTGCTGGTGATTCTCACCGACCGCGATGGCATGTTCGATGCCGACCCGCGCAACAACCCCGAGGCCCAGTTGATCTACGAGGCCCGCGCCGACGACCCGGCGCTGGACGCAGTGGCGGGCGGCACCGGTGGTGCCCTGGGCCGTGGCGGTATGCAGACCAAGCTGCGCGCTGCGCGTCTGGCGGCCCGTTCCGGTGCCCACACCATCATCA
Organism: Pseudomonas putida; assembly: GCF_004357765.1. GTDB lineage: Bacteria > Pseudomonadota > Gammaproteobacteria > Pseudomonadales > Pseudomonadaceae > Aquipseudomonas > Aquipseudomonas putida_U. The sequence continues at coordinate 30,249 of NZ_SMTE01000014.1, forward strand.
TCGGCGGGCGCATCGAGCGCGTGCTCGATCGTCTCAAGGCCGGCGAGCGCCTGGGCACCTTGCTGTCGCCCGAGCGCGGCATGCTGGCGGCGCGCAAGCAGTGGCTGGCTGGCCACCTGCAGACCCGCGGCACCTTGGTGCTCGACGCCGGTGCCGTGCAGGCCCTGCGTCAGGCCAACAAGAGCCTGCTGCCGGTTGGTGTGAAGACCGTGCAGGGCAGCTTCCGGCGTGGCGAGATGGTGGTCTGCGTCGGACCGGACGGGCTTGAGGTCGCACGCGGCCTGGCCAACTACAGTGCGCTGGAAGCGCAGAAGATCATCGGCCAGCCGTCGGACGCCATCGAGGGCGTGCTGGGCTACATTGCCGAGCCGGAGCTGGTGCACCGCGATAATCTGGTGCTGGTATGAGTGTGCTGAAGCAGGCGCTGGGTATCCTGGCGCTGGCATTGCCGATAGTCGCCGGGGCCGAGGAAATCGGCCAGGTTTCCACCGTGTTCAAGTTCCTTGGGCCGAACGATCGCATCGTCGTCGAGGCGTTCGACGATCCCAAGGTAGAGGGTGTGACCTGTTACCTGTCGCGGGCCAAGACCGGTGGCGTGAAAGGTGGGCTGGGGTTGGCCGAGGACCGGGCGGAGGCGTCGATCGCCTGTCGCCAGGTCGGACCGATCAATTTCAAGGGTGAACTCAAGGATGGCGAGGAGGTGTTCAAGGAGCGCACCTCGCTGGTGTTCAAGACCATGCAAGTGGTGCGTTTTCTCGACAAGAAGCGCAATACGCTGGTGTACCTGGTGTACAGCGACCGCATGATCGAAGGCAGCCCGCAGAATGCGGTGACGGCGATTCCGATCTTGCCTTGGGCTCAATGATCGCCTGGTAGATTGCAGGGAGGCCTTTGGCCTCCATTCGCGGGGCAAGCCCGCTCCCACAAGTACCGCGCTGCCCCGTATCTGTAGGAGCGGGCTTGTCCCGCGAAAGGGCCGCAAAGCGGCCCCCATACAACGAATCAGGCCAGCTCTTCGGCCTCATCCTCACGCACGATCGCCTTCACTTCATCGCGGCGGCTGATGAACTTCCAGTCCGCTTCATCGATGTAGATGCCGTTCGGCCCGCTACCCCCTTCCAGGTCGATCGCCACGCGCGCCGACACCTGCGGCTTGACGCTGGCCAGGATCGGTACGAAGCCCAGCTGCAGACTGGTTTCCAGCAATGCCGCCTGGTTGCGCTCGTCGATGTCCGCCGCCTCGTCGAGGTAGTAGGGCAGGCGAATGCGCCCTGCCAGGTCGCGGTCCATCAGGTGCAGCAACAGATACATGTTGGTCAGCGCCTTGATGGTCATGGTGGTGCCGTTGGACGCGGCGCCATCGATGTCGGCATGGATCACCGGCTGGCTGTTGATCTTGGTGATCTCGAAGGCCAGCTCGAACAGGTCCTTGAGGCCCAGCTGGTTGTGGTTGGCTGCCACCAGTCGTGCCAGGTATTCCTTGGCTTCTTCGTTCTTGTGATCCTGCTCGGCGCTCTGAGTCAGGTCGAACACCGACAGTGTCTCACCTTCCTCGTACTGGCCGGCGCTGTGGATGATCTGGTCGATGTGCTTGAGCGCTTCCTTGTTCGGCGCCAGGACCACGCGGAAGCTTTCCAGGTTGGACACCTGGCGCTTGTTGATCTCGCGGTTGAACAGGGCCAGCTGGTGTTCGAGGCTGTCGTAGTCGCTGCGGATGTTGCGCAGGGTCCGGGCGATGTCGGTCACCGCAGCACGGCGTGCCTTGGCCAGGGTCAGGGCCTCGTCGGTGCGGTGCGCATAGGCGTTCACCAGCAGCTGCAGGCGGCGCTCCATGTCGTCTTCGCTGTCGAACTTGGCCACGCCCTTGAGGCGAACCTGGGCATACAGCGCCTCGATCTGGTTGTCGACCCGCTGCAGGCTCTGCCACGCATCCTGGTAATCGTTGAGCAGCGGCAGCAGGTTGTCCATCGAGTCGTCGACCGCGTCCATGAACGGCGTGCCGAACGGCAGGTCGGCCGGCAGCAACTGGCGGCGGCGCAGGGCGTCTTCGAGGGTGCGCTGCTTGGCTTCGAGGTCGGCGATCTGGCGGCCGACCAATTGCAGTTTGGCCGACAGCTGCTGGACGCGTTCGGTGAAGGCATCACTGGAGCGCTTGAGCTCGTCCTGGGCCGCCTCCAGCTGCGCCAACTGTTCCAGTTTCTCCGGCTCTTCGGCGCTCAAGGTCTCGCTGCGGCGGTAGTCTTCCAGGGCCTTCTGAGCATCCAGCACCTGCTGGTACAGCGCCTCTGTCTGCGCCTTGGAGGCGCTGCGGTCGGCGGCGACCGATTGTTGGGTCTTGAGCTGCTTGAGCTCTTTCTCCAGGCGCTCTTTCTGATCGCGCAGGGCGGCTCGGTCGGCCAGGGCCTGCAGTGCCGGTGGGTCGATGTGCGACAGGTCGATGGAGATGCCTGGCGCTTCGAAACGCTCGCCCTTGAAGCTGTCGAGCACCGCTTCGAGGGATTTCACCCACAGGTCGCTGTCGTCCAGTTCGATGCCGCGCTCACCCAGCGGCAGGCTGAACAGCGCTCCGTTGAACAGGCGCATCAGGCGGTCGACGTCCTGTTGCGAGAACTCCTCGCGCAGGCGGGCGTAGCTGTTGTTGTCGGCGTGGTCGAGCTGTTGCTTGACCTGCTTGAGGCGTTTTTCCAGATCGCGTACACGCTCGTCGAGGTCTTCGGCGGAGAACTGCCGGGACTGGGCCAGTGCGCCGGCCAATTCGTCGTGAGCATCCTTGGCCGCCAGCAATTGCTGTTCCAGCACCTTGGCGTCCTCGACCAGGGCGAAGCGGTGCTTGAGCACCGACAGCTCGCCCAGCCAGCGCTGGATGCCGGTGATCTCGCGTTCAAGGCGCATCAGCTCCTGGGTGCCGCTGCGCTGGTCGTTCTGCAGGCTGTCCTGCTCGCTGCGGTAGTGCTCGGCCTGGATCACCAGTTCTTCCTTGCGCGCCATGGCGTATTCCTGCCAGGTGCCCAGCAGGTTGTCGAGCAACGGCGAAAGGCGGTGCAGCTTGCCGCGCAGGATGTCGCGCTGGGCTACGCCACCGGCCAGGGCTTCGACCAGCGGGCCGGCGGCGACCAGGGCGTTGTAGTCCTGCTCCATGCGGCGCACGTCGCGGAAGGCTTCTTCGCAAGCGGCGATGTAGTCGACGCTGCCCGAGCGCAGGCTGTGCTCGAAAGCGTCGAGGAACAGCTGCTTGAGCTTGGCGGCGGTGATCTCGCGCATGTGCAGCAGGTTGATGAACAGGGCGCGGAAAGTTTTCAGGCTCTGCTCGCTGGTCGAGCGCAGCGGAATCAGGGTCAGGTCCAGCGGTACCGAGGTGTGGCCACCGACCAGCAGCCGGCGTAGCTCGTCCGGTTTGAGCTCGTAGGCCTTCAGGCCCAGGCGCTCAAGGTTGGTGAACAGCTCTTTCTGGCGCAGGCAGGTGTCGTTCTTCTGGTAGTGGGCCAGGTCCAGCTCGCCCTTGTAGGCGAAGAACTGGTGGCCGAAACCACCGCCGGGACCGCGACCGACCACGCCGACCACGTGCGGGCCGTGGGGCAGGTTCAGTTCGCAGAGAATGTACGAGGTGTCGCTGGCGAAGTAGAACCGGCGCGACTGCTCCAGGCTGTATTTGCCGAAGCTCATGTCGGACATGCGCGCCAGGATCGGGAACTGCAGGGCGTTGATCGACGCCGATTTACCCAGGTTGTTGGCGCCATAGACCGACAGCGGGTGTTCCAGGGGGAACAGGCCGAGGCTGTAGCCGGCGGTGTTGAGCAGTGCGAAGCGGCGGATGCCGTAGCGTTCCTGGCTCATGCGTCAATCTCCTGTTGCTCTTCGCGGATGGCCCGGGCCAGGGCGTCCTCTTCGCTTTCCTCGCCGTCGAATGGCGTGAGGTCGAGCGGATCGTCGGTACGGTTGAGTTCTTCCGGGCTTTCTTCTTCGACCAGTACCGGGGTCGGCAGCGGCAGGTCGCTGTGCAGGCTGGCGGCCAGGTCGCGGTCCTGTTGTACCGACAGGCACACGTCGAGGAAGCGGTGCATCGGCGGCAGGAAGCGGTAGATGCCGCCTTCTTCATGGGCGAAGCCGAGCTGGGTCATGCGGCGCATGATCTTTTCTTCGAGCTCGTCGACGGTCTGCACTTCGGCCTGCAGGAACAGGTCGCGGTACTTGTCCAGCAGCGACGGCAGCTCGTCGCGGCCGATGCTGCCGCCATCGAGCACGGCCATCGGGTCACGGCCCTGGTCGGCCAAATGCTCGACCAGGATGAAGGTGAACAGCGACAGGCGCTGGGCGGTCTTGTTGACCTGCGCGGCGGCCTGTTCGGGGACGAAGTAATAGAACCCGCGGGTGTCGCACACCAGCTCGAAGCCCAGGGCTTTGAACAGGGTGCGGTACTGGTCCTGGAAGTTCGACAGCTGCGCGTACATCTCAGGGTCGCGGCGGCTGACGTGGAAGCCCTTGAACAGCTCGCGGAAGATCGGCGCGAGCTGGGACAGTTCGGAGAGATCAAGATGCATTGGCTGGGCTCGCGTTGGTGTCAGGTTGCGCTTGGCGGGTGGACGTCAGGGCGAACGAGCGCAGGCTGACCAGATGTTCCTGGGTGCTGTACTCGCGGCGCTCGAGGCGTTCGCGCTTGAAGCGTTTTTCCCGCGAAAGGCGCGAGAACCAGTACAGCAATTCGTCGGTGGCGCCTTCAGGCTCCTGCTCCAGTAGCCAGACCATGAGGTCGGGCAGCGGCAGGGCGTCCTCGCAGCGTTCGAGCATTTCCTTGACCGTGCGCGGCGCCCGCGGCAGCGGCCCCTTCTGGGTCTTGTGCGCCTTGGGGAAACGAGCCGGCTTGGGCTCGAAGCGGGCCAGGGCATAGACATACGCTTCGACCTGGCTGGCACTGCCGAGGAAGGTGCTCTGGGGACGGGTGAACAGCGGCATGGCCGCTTGCGGTACGGCGTCGATGCCCTTGCGCCGGATCACCGACAGGGCCAGTGCGGCGCCGCGGGTCACGGCGTTGTGCCGGCGCGCTTCTTCTCGCAGCGGCAGCAGCAGTTCGCGGGCGTGGCGCAGGGTCAGCTGGGCGCTGGTCTGCATCTCGAGGATGCGCGCGTGGGTGCGCAGCAGCATGTCGTCGTCGACCAGGTGGCCCAGGCGCGCCTGTTCGCCAAGCAGCTTCAGCAGCACGGTCTCGACCTTGCGCACACCCTGTTCGAAGGCGCCGTCGGCGTTGACCAGCTGGATCATCGGTTCGACGTATTCGTCCCAGGTCGCCAGGACTTCGGCATACCGTTGGCGCAGCGGGATCTGGCGGTTGCTGGTCTTGGCCCGTTCGGCCACGGCCACCAGTGCCTGTTCGTCGTTGTCGAGCTTCTTGAGCACGTCGCGTACACGCATGTCCAGCAAGCGCAACTGGCGTGCCAGATCGTCGCTGTCGCGGTTGTCGAAGGCGTCCTGGATATGCCCGGCCAGGCGCTCCAGGTGGCGCAGGTAGGCCTCGATCTCCAGGCACAGGCCCAGGCGGTGTTCGCGGCGCAGGTAGGCGAGGAAGTCGTGGATCTGGGCATTGAGCTCGAAGCGGTTCGGGCTCTTGGCCACCGGCACGAGAATATCCAGGCGGATCCACACGTCGAGCAACTGGGTGATGTCCTGCGGGGTGCTTTCCACCTGCTGGCGGCCCAGTTGCTGGCGCAGTTCGACCAGGCTCAGGGTGCCCTGGTCGAAACGCTCGCACAGCGGCTCGATCAGGGCCCAGTGTTCGGCTAGGGCGCGCAGGACGCGCTTGGGTTCGATCATTGGCGTCGACTCGTTGCCAAGTAAAAGGGGGCGATTGTACTGCATCCTAGGGGGAGGATTTCACCCCTTGGTCTGTAATGAGGGGTAACCCTTGCTTCTGTGGGGGAATCCGCTGGCCTGTTCGCGGGTAAACCCGCTCCTACAGGATCTCCACCATTTCGAATACTGAGGGGTATCTGTAGGAGCGGGTTTACCCGCGAACGGGCCAGGCGAGGCAACAATTTTCTGCCGACCTGTTGAGGCGCCGGACGCCCAACGGCGTTAGAATGCCCGACTGACTTCACCCCCCGGATACCCGAGCCTTGCTGACCGAGCCCCGCCGCCGCGCCTACCTTTCCGCCATGCAAGTGGTGCATTGGCTGCCGCGCGCCGAACTGCCGTTCGCTGCGCCGTCGCGCCCAGAGCTGCTCCTGCCACAGGCGCCAGTGGACGAGCTCGAATTCGAGCCCCGGACCGCGGCGGCTGTCGCCAGCGAGGCGGCGGTCGTGCCGCAAGCACGTAACGTGGAACGCCCGAAGATCGAAGTGCCACGCCCAGGCAGCACGCCCAAGCCTTCGGCCAAGATGGCCGAAGCCGAGCCGCCGGCGCCGGCCCCGCGTCCGCTACCGGTGCCGCCGCCACGCTTTGCCCTGCAGCTGCTGCGAGCCGGCAGTTGCCTGCTGCTGGTGGAGCTCGCCACTGGCCAGCCGTTCCAGAGCCGCGACCCATCCTACCTGCTGCTCAAAGACATGCTGCGTGCTGCCGGATTGCCCGATGCGCCGCAGATCATCGGTGAGCCGGTGCGCTGGCCGTTGCTGGTGCGCGGCAACATGGATCAAGGCCCGGACGCGGCGCGCGATTTCGTCCAGGGCTTCATCCAGGCTCGCCTGGAAGAGGCGCCCAGTGCCTGTCTGTGGCTGATCGGCCTGCCGGCTCTGCGCTTCGCAGCCCATGCCGAGGCCGAAGCTTACTACCAAGTACTCAAGATTGACGGCCTGGGCGAGGCCTGGGCCTTGCCCGGTCTTGAACTGTTGATGGACGAGCCGCAGCGCAAGGCGGACGTCTGGAAAGCCATGCGCCAGCTCATGGCGCGCTGGAAGAGCGTTGAATGAGTGACTCGATCAGCTTCCGCCCGATGACCGAGGCGGATCTGGATGCCGTGCTTAAGATCGAATATGCCGCGTTCAGTCACCCTTGGACCCGAGGGATTTTCCTGGACGCGCTGAAGTCCTACGAGGTCTGGTTGATGTTCGATGGTCAGCAACAGGTGGGCCATGGCGTGATCAACGTGATCATCGACGAGGCCCATCTGCTCAACATCACCGTCAAGCCCGAGAACCAGGGCCGCGGCCTGGGATTGCGTCTGCTTGAGCACTTGATGGCGCGTGCCTATCAGCTCAATGGCCGCGAATGCTTCCTCGAAGTGCGCGCCAGCAACCAGTCGGCCTATCGCCTGTACGAGCGCTACGGTTTCAATGAGATCGGCCGCCGCCGCGACTACTATCCGGTTGCCGGAGGGCGCGAAGATGCCTTGGTAATGGCTTGCACCCTGCTCGAAGAGTGACTTGACTGCATGGCAGTACCCGCGCGCGTGACGCGGGTGTGCCCGGTGTGGCAGGGGAGGAGCGATGCGCAGGCTGGTGCTGGCGGCGATGTTCATGGTGGGTGCTGTCCACGCCGATGATCGCGACCTATGGATGTTCGCCCAATGGGCCGGGGATCACCAGACCCGGCCATTTCGCGAGATGTTGGTCGAGGCCCGGCTCTACGGCGTGGTACCGATCCATCAGCTGCTGCGCTCGGCTTCGGACTGGAGGCAATGCCACGCCTCGCCGTTCGCGGTTCCGCCGGTCAGCAACTGGGCGGCGGTGCGTTCTACCCTGGCGTTGCTCCACACCCTCGACCAGCAAGGCCTCTTGCGTCAGTTCGAGGTGGTGTCGGCCTACCGTGAGCCGGTATTGAACCGCTGTGCCGGTGGCGCCGTGGCCAGTGCCCATACCCGCGCCTTCGCCGTCGACATCCTGCTGCCTGCCTGGGCCGATCCCAATCCGTTGTGCGTCTTCTGGCAGCAGCATGGCCAGGCCTGGAACATGGGGCTGGGTCGCTATCCCACCGGCCGCATCCATATCGACACTGCCGGTTACCGGACCTGGGGTGGGGATGGGGGGCCCGCATCGTCGTACTGCGCCAAGCTGGCGGCTGGCAGCTAGGGTTTTCTGCAGACAAAGAAAAAGGGCTTACCTTGCGGTAAGCCCTTTGACTTGTTTGGTGGCTACACAGGGACTTGAACCCCGGACCCCAGCATTATGAATGCTATGCTCTAACCAACTGAGCTATGTAGCCGATGGCGCGCATTATTCTCTTGCGCAGGCCTGCTGTCAACACTGATTTGAAAAAAAATTTGCACGCTTTCAAAAACTTAGCCGTCAGGCCCAGCTTCAGTACGCAATCAGCCATTGACCTAGCACGCCATGCACACGCAGGTGCTGTTGCTCCGCCAGTCTGTCCAAGGCTTCTTCGCTGCGGTCGAGGTTGTAGGTGCCGGTCACACGCCGATAGGCGGCGTGATCATTCCACAACACGAGTCGTTGGCCTTGATGGGCGGCCAAGCGCTCCAACACGTCGGCCAGTGGCATATCGGTGGCACGCAGGTAGCCGGTTCGCCAGGCCGTTGAGGCGTTGGCATCGACTTTTTGTACTGCGTCGATCCGGGCATCGTTGAAGGTGACCCGTTCACCGCTCGCCACCATGCGCTGATCGCCGCCCTGGATGACCATGGCTTTGCCACTCAAGACCGTAAGTTCGCTCTGGTCGGCACGGCGGGCCAGCGCCAACCGGGTGCCGAACACCTGGATGCGTGCATCGGCGACTTCGATTTCCATCGCCCGACCATCGAGCATCACCTCCACGTCGACCTGGCCTTGCACCAGCTGCAGCACCCGCGTGCGTCCACGCAGATCGACATTCATGGCGCTGGCGCTGTCCAGGTGCAGGGTGCTGCCATCGTTCAGGCGCACGCTGCGCCGCTCGCCGACGTCGGTGTGCAACTCGCTGCCCAAACGCTGCAGCAAAGGCCAATACAGGTAGGCCAACGCTCCGAGCAGCAGCAGGAACGATAACCCCAGGTACTTGCCCGTCACGCTGCGACGCGTCTTGATCAACTGGGGGCGAGGGCGGCTAGGTAGCGCTGGGTGCAGCTGTTGCCAACAGGCTTCGAGTTCGGCGTAGGCGTGGGCATTGAGTGGGTCCTGGCACCACAGGGCAAAGGCCTGGCGGGTCTGTACGTCGCAACCTGGCTGGCGCAATAGCGAAAACCAACGCAGTGCCTCCTGTTGAGGATCGGATTGGGTCTGCGCGGCGGACATAGGGCTCATGGCGGCTGCTCGCTGGAAGTGGGCGTTTCGCCCAGCGATAACGGGGTGACAGGTCGAGGATGCTAAATATATTGAGAACCATTTGCAAGTATGCAGGTGCCGCTGAGAAATAAAGGTAGCTATGTATCTATTTGTTTCCCGATAATCGGATCCCAACCTGCGGACGGAGATCAGGCCAATGGCCATCAGTAGCGCTTCCTCGGCTACCACCAGCGGCACGGCAAACCCAGCCAACCCGCTGGTGATGCGCATCATCACCTTCTGTGCCTTGGCGCATCTGATCAACGACTTGATCCAGTCGGTGCTGCCGGCGATCTACCCGATGCTCAAGACCAGCTACGGGCTCAGCTTCGCCCAGATCGGCATGATCACCCTGACGTTCCAGATCACCGCCTCGCTGTTGCAGCCGTGGGTCGGCTTCTTCACCGACCGTCGACCGACGCCCAACCTGCTGCCGTTGGGCACCTTGTGCACCTTGGTCGGTATCGTGATGCTGGCGTTCGTCGGTAGCTTCCCGATGATCCTGCTGGCCTCGGCGCTGGTGGGCATCGGCTCGTCGACCTTCCACCCGGAAACCTCGCGCATCGCCCGCCTGGCCTCCGGGGGGCGCTTCGGCCTGGCCCAGTCGACCTTCCAGGTCGGCGGCAACACCGGCTCGGCCCTGGGCCCGCTGCTGGCGGCGGCCATCGTCATTCCGTTCGGCCAGGGCCACGTGGCCTGGTTCGGCGTCGCCGGCCTGGCGTTCTTCGGCGTGACCCTGATGCTGCGCCGTTGGTACAAGGAACATCTCAACCAGGCCAAGACACGCAAGGCGGTGCAGGCCAGCCATGGCATCTCCCGCCAGCGGGTGATCGCCGCCTTGATCGTGCTGGGCCTGTTGGTGTTCTCCAAATACTTCTACATGGCCAGCTTCACCAGCTATTTCACCTTCTACCTGATCGAGAAGTTCGACCTCTCGGTGGCCAGCTCGCAACTGCACCTGTTCCTGTTCCTCGGCGCGGTGGCGGCCGGTACCTTCTTCGGTGGGCCGATCGGCGACCGTATCGGGCGCAAGGCGGTGATCTGGTTCTCGATTCTGGGCGTGGCGCCGTTCACTCTGGCGCTGCCCTATGCCGACCTGTTCTGGACCACCGTGCTGAGCGTGGTGATCGGCTTCATCCTGGCATCGGCGTTCTCCGCCATCGTGGTGTATGCCCAGGAACTGGTGCCTGGAAGCGTAGGCATGATCGCCGGGATCTTCTTCGGTTTGATGTTCGGTTTTGGTGGCATCGGTGCTGCGCTGCTGGGCTATCTGGCCGATCTGCGTGGTATCGAATACGTCTATGGGCTTTGCTCGTTCCTGCCCTTGTTCGGTTTGCTGGCGGTGTTCCTGCCCAGCACCGGTAAGCGTTGAGACTGCTTGGGCTGCATTGCAGCCCATTCGCGGGCAATTGACGATGCAGCCCGCCATCGCCTAGAGTGCCGCCTCTCTCCACCCTTCCACGTAGTCGTTACCGTAATGCGCCGTAGCCAATGTCTCCCTCGCACCCGTCAGCCTGCCTTGCAGGCGATGCGCCGTGCGTGGCCGAGCGATACGGTGCTCAAGCGGCGGCGCAGCGTGCTGTTTGCCTTCACCTTCTCGCCACACCTCGCCCTGAACTGAACTGCGCCCCTGCATCGCCTGGCATTCTGGCGTGCTCGCGGGCGCCTGCATTTGCGCGTCTTTTCAGTTTGCGAGGAGTGGTACATGAACATGCGTTTGCTGGCCGGCCTGTTGTTCGCCGTGTCGGTCGTCGGTTTCAGCCTGGGAGCCAGCCTGCCGCTGGTGTCGTTGCGCCTGCACGAGGCAGGAGCCGGTACCCTGGAAATCGGCATCATTGCGGCCATACCCGCGGCGGGGATGATGCTTTCGGCGTTCATGGTCGACGCCTGTTGCCGGCACCTGACCCGGCGCACCATCTACCTGTTGTGCTTCAGCTTATGCACCGTGAGCATCGCCCTGCTCGAATCGGCCTTCGCTTCGCTGTGGCTGCTGGCTGTGCTGCGCCTGGGGCTGGGCATCGGCATGGGCATTGCGATCATCCTTGGCGAATCCTGGGTCAACGAACTCTGCCCGGACCACAATCGCGGCAAGATCATGGCCTTGTACGCCACCAGCTTCACCGGATTCCAGGTACTGGGCCCGGCACTGCTGGCGCTGCTCGGCGCCGACAGCCCGTGGATCATTGGTGTGGTGACCCTCGGTTACGGCCTGGCGCTGCTGTGCATCCTGCTGACCGTGCCCAACGACCACGTCGAGCATGGTGAGGAGGGTGAGAAGAGCTTCGGCCTGGCCGGGTTCTTCCGCGTGGCCCCGGCATTGTGCGTGGCGGTGTTGTTCTTCTCGTTCTTCGATGCCGTGGTGCTGTCGTTGTTGCCGGTGTATGCCAGCAGCCATGGCTTCGCCGTGGGTGTGGCGGCGCTGATGGTGACAGTGGTGTTCGCTGGCGACATGGTGTTCCAACTGCCGCTGGGCTGGTTGGCCGACCGCGTCGAGCGCACCGGGCTGCATCTGCTGTGTGGGCTGGTGGCGATGGCCATCGGCATCGCCTTGCCCTGGTTGCTGGACATGACCTGGCTGCTGTGGCCGATGCTGGTGCTGTTGGGCGCGGTGGCGGGGGCGATCTACACCTTGGCGTTGGTGCTGATCGGTCAGCGTTTCAAGGGCCAGGACCTGGTCACGGCCAATGCCAGTGTGGGCTTACTGTGGGGTGTCGGTAGCCTGGTCGGGCCGCTGCTCAGCGGCGCGGCGATGGACGTGGCGCCCCATGGGCTGCCGATGGCCCTGGCGCTGATGGCGGGGTTGTTCGTGTGTTTCGCTCGGCAATCGTATCGGCGGACGGGGCGGTTGCGGGCAGTGGTGGACTGAGGCGCTCGATTGCATGCCAGGAATTACCGCGCAAGAACCGGCGTTTCGCCGTCCCATCACTGAGCTAAGATGGAGCTGGCCTGAACCCACTGGAGGCTTGCATGACCCTCGCCGACCCGGTGCCCGATGACTACCGTGCGGCCATCGACTACCTGAGCGCGCTGGACGCTGACTGGGCGCGGCATATCGCTGCGGTGGGGCCGTGCCTGCACCAGGCCAAGCCAGCGCAGGAGCCCTACGAGGCACTGGTGCGGGCGATCGCCTACCAGCAATTGCATGGGCGTGCCGCCGAGGCCATTCTGGGGCGGATGCTGGCGTTGTTTCCCGAGGTGGCGTTTCCGCGCCCTGAGCAATTGTTGGCAGTGGAACCGCAGACGCTGCGCGCTTGTGGTTTTTCGGCGAGCAAGCTGGCGACGATCCAGGGCATCGCCCAGGCGCGTCTGGAGGGGCGGGTCCCTAGCCGCGCCGAGGCGCTGGTGATGGACGATGAAGCCCTGATCGAGCGTCTGGTGGCGTTGCGTGGCGTAGGGCGCTGGACCGTGGAGATGTTGCTGATCTATTGCCTGGAGCGCCCGGATATCCTGCCGGTGGACGATTTCGGCGTGCGCGCCGGGTATCGCCGGCTCAAAGGCCTGGACAAAGCGCCGACACCGGCGCAGTTGCGGGCCCTGGGGATGGCGTGGAGCCCGTTTCGTACAGTGGCGGCCTGGTACCTGTGGCGGGCCTGATGGACGCTCAGTGGCATGTCCGGCCTTTTCGCGGGCAAGCCCGCTCCCACAGGTACAGCACAGCCCTCGGGACCTCACCAATCTCTGTGGGAGCGGGCTTGCCCGCGAAGGGGCCGGACCGGACGATGCAAACATGAGAACTTCCCAGATGACGCCCTACACCACCGAGACCCAACGCTGGCAAGCCGTGGAGTCGCGCGACGCCGGCGCCGTCGGCCACTTCGTCTATGCCGTGCGCACCACCGGCATCTACTGCCATCCAGGTTGCAGATCACGCATGGCCAAGCGCGAGAACGTCGAGTTCTTCGACACCCCGACCAGCGCCGAATCCGCAGGCTACCGCGCCTGCCGCCGCTGCCAGGGCAAGCCGGCCGATAACCGCCGCAGCGCGCTGATCACCCAGGCCTGCCGCCTGCTCGAAGAGCACCACAGCCCCCTCAGTCTCGACCAGCTCGGCGCACGTCTGGCGGTAAGCCCGTTTCATCTGCATCGTCTGTTCAAGGCCGAAACCGGCCTCACTCCCAAGGCCTACGCCATGGCCTTCCGCGCCCGGCGGCTGCGCGAGCGGCTGGGCGAAGGGCAGGGCTCGGTCACCGACGCGATCTACGACGCAGGTTACAATTCCAACAGCCGTTTCTACGCCAGTGCCGACCAACGCCTGGGCATGCAGCCGCGGATTTACCGGGCTGGCGGTGACGGCGCCGCCATCCATTTCGCTGTCGGGCAGTGCACGTTGGGCGCTATCCTGGTGGCGCAAAGCGCCAAGGGCATCTGCGCGATCTCGCTCGGTGACGATCCTCAAGCCCTGCTCGAAGCGCTGCAGGACCAATTTCCCAAGGCTGAGCTGATCGGTGCCGATGCCACCTACGAACGTCTGGTCGCCGAAGTCGTAGGTTTCGTCGAAGCCCCGGCGCTCGGCCTCGACCTGCCCCTGGATGTGCAGGGCACGGCGTTCCAGGAGCGCGTCTGGCAGGCCCTGCGTGAAGTGCCGGTGGGCAGTCAAGTCAGCTACAGCGACATGGCCGAGCGCATTGGCGCGCCGCGGGCCGTGCGCGCGGTGGCCATGGCTTGCGCGGCCAATCGCATCGCCGTAGCCATTCCTTGCCATCGGGTGGTACGCCGCGACGGCGACATCAGTGGTTACCGCTGGGGCGTGGAACGCAAGCGGCAGCTGCTGGATCGAGAAGCGGCACTCTCCTGATTGCCTGAAGCCGCGTAGAATCTGCCGCCAGATCGGAATGTAAAGAGGAACATTCGATGGGGCGTGTCAGCCTTGCTCGTTTCTACCTGGGTGTGTTGGCCCTGATGCTGGCGCTGGCCAGCCCCGCCTGGGCGGCACCAGCCACACCGCTGTCGAACCTGAGCGTGGGTGAGATGCCTGCGCTCGATGAAAATGCCAGCCTCGAGCAGCTCAGCGATCGGCTCGACGTGATCCGACAAGGGGTCACCAGCGACGCCAACGACGATGTGCTGGCACAGTTGCGCCTGGCCACTATCCAGGTCCAGCGCCAGGCCGATGCGCTCAGCGCCGAGCGCACTGCCGACGTCAGCAAGCTGGATGACAAGCTCAATGTGCTGGGCCCGGTGCAGCCGGACGAGGCCGCTGCCCTGACCCAGCAACGCAAACAGCTCGCCGCCGAGAAGAAGGCGCTGGTGGCTCAGCAGGAGCAGGCGACCAAGCTGACCCAGTCGGCACGCGACCTGTCGACCCAGATCGTCAACCTGCGGCGCAGTCAGTTCAACTCGCAGATCACCAGTCGCGCCGCTTCGCCGCTGAGCCCGAGCTTCTGGCGCAGCATCATCCGCCCCACCCAGGATGACGTGGCGCGCCTGCGCGACCTGCAAGGCGAGGCCACCGATGCCATCGCCAGTGCGTTCGATGCCGTCCATCGCTGGCTGTTCATCGGCAGCCTGGTCGCTGCGATCCTGGTGTGGACCGTGCTACGCGGCCTGATCGAACGCGGCCTGGCCCACGCCATGGTGCGCTGGTTGCCGGAAGGGCGCTTGCGCCGTGGTGCCCTGGCCGTCGGTGTGAGCCTGGCGACGCTGGGGACCATCGCCGGTTCGGTATCGTTGGTGCGTTGGGGCTTGGAGAGCAGTGCCGAGCTGGGCGCGGATATCGCCAGCGTGACCAACCATGTGCTGACCCTGGTGGTGTTCAGCGCATTCATCACCGGGCTGGGGCGCGCCATGCTGATGCTGCAGAGACCGTCCTGGCGTCTGCCGCCGATTCACGATGAAGTGGCCAGTGCACTGGGATGGTTCCCCAAGTTGCTGGCCCTGGCGTTGATGGTCATGGTGACCTTGGAGCGCATCAACAGCGTGATCGGCGCCAGTCTGGCGCTCACGGTCGCGGTCAATGGACTGACCGCGCTGGTCGTGGCAGTGATCTTCTCCACCGCCCTGATGCGCTATCGCCGCACCCTGCGCGAGCATGATCTGGAGCGCCCGAGCGGCATCGCCGGGCTGATTCCCTTCGTAATGGTGGTGTGGCTGGCGGCGATTCTGTTGTCACTGCTGGCAGGCTACCTGACCCTGGCCTACTACCTGACCGCCAAGTTGCTGTGGGTCAGCCTGGTCACCACCTGCGCCTACCTGCTGACCACCTTCCTCGGCGATCTCTGCGAGACGCTGCTGTCGCCGCGGCAACCGGGCGGCCTGGCCCTGGCCGCGTCGCTCGGCCTGGCGCCTCGGCACCAGGCCCAGGCCAGTACCATCCTGGCCGGTATCGGCCGCACCACCTTGCTGTTCCTCGCCCTGCTGCTGGTGCTGATGCCTTCAGGCACCAGCCCCGCCGAACTGATGGCCAGCCTGGGCGATTGGGACGGCACCGGCGGCAAGATACTGGGTAACCTGAACATCGTGCCCCAGGATATCCTGATGGCGTTGGTGCTGTTCTTCGGCGGCCTTTTCGGCCTGCGCGTGATCAAGCGCTGGCTCAGTGAACGGCTGTTGCCGGAAACCGACATGGACGCCGGCATGCGTGCCTCGCTGGTGACCTTGGTCGGTTACCTGGGCTTCATCTTCCTGGCCATGCTGGTGATGACGACCCTGCACATCAATCTGACCAGCTTGACCTGGGTGGTCAGTGCGCTGTCGGTAGGTATCGGTTTTGGCTTGCAGCAAATCGTGCAGAACTTCATTTCTGGCCTGATCCTGCTCACCGAGCGGCCGGTCAAGGTGGGCGACTGGGTGAGCCTGGCCGGGGTGGAGGGTGATATCCGGCGGATCAACGTGCGCGCTACCGAAATCCAGATGTCCGACCGTTCGACGGTGATCGTGCCCAACTCCCAGTTCATCTCCCAGAACGTGCGTAACGTGACCATGGGCAATGCCCTGGGGGTGGTCGGCATTACCTTGACCTTGCCCTTGGAGACTGATGCCAACCGCGTGCGCGAGTTGCTGCTGTCGGCGTTCCAGGCGCATGAGAGCATTCTCGATGCGCCTGCCTGCTCGGTGTCGTTCAAGGACCTGACAACCAGCGGCATGGTAATCAGCGTCAGTGGTTACGTGGCGGGACCCCGGCAGGTGTCGGGGACCCGCAGTGATTTGCTGTTCACCATCCTCGGGCGGCTGCGGGACGAGGGGATTGCCTTGTCTTCGCCACAGAGCATGGTGTTGGTGCAGGAAGGGGGGCGCTCGGCGCAAGAGTCGGTTTAGGGGGAGTGGTGGGCGTGGAGCGAGGAGCCTTGGCCAGCTCCCTGGATCACCCCAAGCACCGCGTCACATGCTTGACCGACTGATACGCCGCCAAGCCCCAGGGCCCAAGCTCGCGGCCAATGCCGCTGCCCTTGGTGCCACCCCACGACGTTTCGACGAACACCGCCTGGATCGAGTTGATCCACACATGCCCGACCTCCAGCGCATCGGCCACCCGCTCGGCACGCATCAGGTCGGCCGAGCAAACGGTGGCGACCAGCCCGAAGCGGCTGTCGTTGGCCTCGGCGATGGCCTGCGCCTCGCTGGCGAAGCGGCGGGCGCAGAGCACCGGGCCGAAGATTTCCTCGGTCCACAGGCGACTGTCGTTGGGGACGTCTGTATACAGCGTGGGGCTGACGAACCAGCCGTCGCGCTCCAGCGTCTTGCCGCCGGCCAGGCAACGCAGGCCTTCCTCGCGTGCAGTAGCGAAGTAGCCGGCGACCTTGAGCCACTGCGCCTGGCTGGTCAGCGGCCCCATGTCGACCTCCTCGCTCAGCGGGTTGCCCACGCGCAGCCCTTGCAGCGCCTGTTGCAAGCGCGGCAGCAGGGCATCGGCGATGCCGTCCTGCACCAGCAGGCGTGAAGTCGCCGAGCACATCTGCCCGGCGTTCCAGGTGATCCCGGCGACGATCCACTCCACTGCCTGTTCGACATCGCAGTCGTCGAACACCACGATCGCCGACTTGCCGCCCAACTCCAGGGTCACTGGCCGGCAGTGGGCCGCGCTACTGCGCATCACCTGGCTTCCGACACTGTTGCTACCGGTGAACGAGAGCTTGTCCAGGCCCGCGTGATTGCTCAGCGCAGCTCCGACCTCGGCCTTGCCGTTGACGATGTTCAGCACCCCGACGGGCAGCCCGATCGCCTCGGCGATCTGGCCGTAAGCCAGTTCGACCAGCGGAGTGATCTCCGAAGGCTTGAGCACTACGGTGCAACCGGCCGCCAGGGCCGGGGCAATCTTCCAGGCGCTGGTCACCAGGGGGAAGTTCCATGGCACGATCAGCCCTACCACGCCGACCGGTTCGAGCCGGGTGCGGGCGCTGAAACCGGGAGCCGCCAGGGGCACGTCGCGGTTCTGCAAGGGCAACTGCTCGGCCAGGTCGGCGTAGTAGCTGAAGGTCGCCAGCGCATCCTCCAGGTCGATTTCCGCTTCGTGCCGAGGCTTGCCGTTGTTACGCATCTGCAGCTCGATGAGGGCTTCGCGACGTTGCCCAAGCTGCTCTGCGAACCCCCGCAAGTAGGTGGCCCGCGCCGAGGGCTCGACCTGCTTCCAGGCCGGTAGGGCCTGGCGCGCGGCAGCCACCGCCTGGTCGACCTGGGCCACGCTGGCGGCCATCAGTTCGGCGAACGGCAACCCAAGGGAGGGATCGTTGACGCTGATGCAGTCGCTGCCCTGGCCTTCGACCCAATGGCCGGCGATGTAGTGGGAAGTGGTCATGTGAATATCCAGTCAGGCCGGGTCGGCAAAGGTTACGGGCGCGTGCGCGGTGCTTTTGCAACGCACCCAGCGCGGGCCGTTGGGGCCGTACACGCCAGCAGGTTCGGGGAACAGGTTGAGCAGTAGCAGGTACAGCAGGCCAGCTACGCCAAGTGTCACCGGCAGGCTCAGGTCGATGCCACCGGCCAGATCCCCCAACGGGCCGACGAACTGCCCCGGCAGGTTGACGAAGCACAGGCCGATCACCGCGCTGGGGATCCAGGCGCCCATGCCGCGCCAGTTCCAGCCGTGCAGGAACCAGTAGTGGCCGCCGCGCTGGCCGCGGGTGAACACCTGCAGGTCGTCGGCATGGTAGAAGCCGCGACGGGTGATCAGGCCCAGGATCATGATCACCATCCACGGGCTGGTGCAGGTGATGATCAACACGGCGAAGGTCGACACGCTCTGCACCAGGTTGAAGGTGAAGCGGCCGATGAAGATGAAGGCGATGGCCAGCACGCCAATCAGCAGGGTGGCGCCGGCGCGGCTGAGCAGGCGCGGGAACACGCTGGACATGTCCAGCCCCGTGCCATACAGCGCGGTGGTGCCGGTGGACATGCCGCCGATCACCGCGATCAGGCACACCGGCAGGAAGAACCAGCTCGGCGATACCGCCAACAGGCCGCCGACGTAGTTGTTGGCAGCGATGTAGTCCGGTGCCTGGCTGGCCACCAGGGTGGCGGTGCACAGGCCGAACAGGAACGGGATCAGCGTCGCGACCTGGGCGGCGATCACCGCCAGCATGATGCGCGCCTTCGGCGTTTGCCGTGGGATATAGCGCGACCAGTCGCCAAGGAACGCGCCGAACGACACCGGATTGCTCATCGCCAGGATCGCCGCACCGACGAACGCAGCCCAGAAGCCGGCCTGGCCGAGGCTGACGCTGCCGGCGTAACCGGCATCGAACGGCCCGGCAAAGGCGAAGATGCCGAGCAGGAACAGCAGGCTCGAGGCCCACACGGCGATCTTGTTCACCCACAGCATGAAGCGGAAGCCGAAGATGCACACTACCAGTACCAGCACCGCGAACAGACCATAGGCCAGGCCCAGGGTCAGATCGGTTTCCGGCAGGCCGACCAGGCGCTTGGCGCCGCCGACCAGGGCATCGCCCGAACTCCACACCGACAGCGAGAAGAATGCCACGGCGGTCAGCAGCGACAGGAATGAGCCGACGATACGCCCGTGCACGCCAAAGTGCGCGCCCGAGGACACCGCATTGTTGGTCCCGTTGAGAGCGCCGAACAGGCCCATGGGGGCAAGGATCAGTGCGCCCACCCCAACGCCGAGCAGAATTGCCCAGGCACCCGCCTGGAACGACAGGCCGAACAGCACCGGGAAGCTGCCCAGTACGGCGGTGGCGAAAGTGTTGGCGCCGCCGAAGATCAGGCGGAACAGGTCCAGCGGGGAGGCGTCGCGTTGATCGTCAGGGATCTGTTCGACGCCGTTGGTCTCGATACCGGTCGAGTGGCTCATGGTGATGCTCCAGCGCGGTTGTTGTAGACGCGGTGCGTTGCACGGGTCGTTTTTGTGGTGCGATGGCAGGGCGGCAAGGCCGCAGGAAATCGAATCAGGCCGGGGTCACGACCGACAGGTGCTCATGACACGCCAACCAGCGTTCGCCGTGGCGACGGAAAACAATGGTCTCACGCTCGGCCAGCCGATGTTCCTCGCCAGCGCTGCGAATGTGCGTGGCCACATCGTGCATGAAGACCGCGACATCGCCCTGCAGGCTGACCTGCGCATTGCTCGACTGGCAGCCGAGCACGGCGAAGCCTTCGGCCTGCCATTGGGCCCAGAGGTCTTCATAGGCACGGCGCGACAGCAGCGGCTGCGGCAGGGTGTGGAAGAGGAACGTGGCGTCTTCGCTGAAGCAGGCGAAGTAGCGAGCGGTGTCGTTGCTGGCGAAGGCGTCGACGAGGGCGTCGGCGGCTTGTCGTACCTGAAGGGTCTGGTCCACGGGAGTGGCCTCACGTTTATTGTGATTGTGTTGAGGCGATTCTGGTGGGGGAGGGCGAAGGGAAAAATCGGTGGGAGGAAATAATTAGTTCAGGAATTCGTGAAGTGATTGCCCTCCGGGCTGCCGGCATGGCGTGTGCTCACAGGCGCCGAGGGGCGGCCAGGCCACCCCTGGGAGCTTCAATCAGTTCGCATCGCGCACCGCGCTGAGGAATGTCCGGGTACGTTCCTGCTGCGGATTCTCGAAAATCTGCGCCGGGGTGCCTTGTTCATGGATCTGCCCCTTGTAGAAGAAGCACACCCGGTCAGCGAACTCGCGGGCAAACCCCATCTGGTGCGTGACCATCAGCATGGTCAGGTTGTGTTCGCTGCCCAAGCGGCGAATCACGTTGAGCACCTCGCCGCACAGCTCCGGGTCCAGTGCCGAGGTCACCTCATCGAACAGCATCACCTTGGGCCGCATCGCCAGTGCCCTGGCAATCGCCACGCGCTGTTGCTGGCCGCCGGACAGTTGCGATGGGTAGTGTTCGAACTTGTTACCCAGGCCGACCATCTCCAACAGCTCGGCAGCGCGCTCGCGTGCTTCGGCTGGCTTGACGCCCAGTACCTGCACCGGGGCCTCGATGACGTTCTGCAAGGCGCTCATGTGAGGGAACAGGTTGAAGCTCTGGAACACCATGCCGATCTTCGCCCGCACCCTGCGCACATGGCGTTCGTTGGCCGCGACCAGTGCGCCGTTGCGCCCCGGCATATGGGTCAGCGATTCGCCGTCGACGTCGATTACGCCCTGATCGATGCCTTCGAGGGTCATCAGCACCCGCAGCAAGGTCGACTTGCCCGAGCCGCTGGGGCCGATGATCGCCACCTTTTCGCCGGGGGCGACATTCAGGTTCAGGCCATCGAGCACGGTAAAGCTGCCGTAGCGTTTGGTCACGTCCTTGAAACTGACGAGGGGTTGGGCAATGGCCGCTGTGGGCATGCTGGTATCCCGGGGCAAGGGGGTGGCAGTGGCGAGTGGGGTCACAGGCGCGATCATCAGCGGAGCTCCAGGCGCACTTCGAGGCGCCGAACGAGATAGGCCAGAGCGATGCTCAAGGCCAGGAAGAACAGGCCGACCAGGGTGATCGGCTCCAGGTAGCGGAAGCTCTCGGAACCGATGTTCTTGGCCTGCTGCATGATTTCCACCACGGTGATGGCCGACAGCACCGGAGTGTCCTTGAGCATGGCGATCAGGTAGTTGCCCAGCGGCGGCAGGATCGGTCGGATCGCCTGGGGCAGGATGATCGTCCGGTAGGCGGTCCAGGGCGCGAAGTTCAGCGCCACCACCGCTTCCCATTGGCTGCGTGCCACCGAATCGAGGCCGCCGCGGTACACCTCGGCCAGGTAGCAGGCGTAGTGCACGCCGATACCGATGATGCCCGCCTGCAGGGCGGTCATGCTGACCCCGTAGTTGGGCAGCACGTAGTACAGGAAATACACCTGGATGAGCAGCGGCGTACTGCGGATGAATTCGATCAGCAATGCCACCGGCCACGACAGCCAGGCATGGCGGCTGCGCCGGGCGATGGCCAGGAACAGGCCCAGCACCACGGCGATCAGGAAGCCTACCAGGGTGATGCCGAGGGTTTTCAGCGACGCCTGCAACAAGCCCGGCAGGATCTGTGCGACGTAATTCCAGTCCCAGAGGTTCATGACAGGCTCCCCCGCAGGCGACCACGGCTCAGGCGTCGTTCGACCCGGCGCATGAGGAAGTTGATGACCTGTGCCAGGAAGAAGTACAGCAACAGGGTCAGGCTGAAGATCTCCAGAGTCTGGAAGGTCGCCTGGTCGAGCTGGCGGGCACGAAAGCTCAGGTCCGACAGGGTGATCAACGACACCAGCGACGTGTTTTTCAGCAACTCGATCAGCAGGTTGGTGCCTGGGGCGATGGCTGCCAGCAAGGCCTGGGGCAGGATCACCCGGCGAAAGCGTGTGGCGGCGGGCATGTTCAGTGCGGTGCAGGCTTCGTATTGCCCCTTGGCCACCGAGCTGATCGCCCCGCGCATCACCTCGGCACCATAGGCACCGATATGCAGCCCGAGGCCGACGATGGCCACGGTATAGGCGCTCAGTTCGAGGTTGAACGGTGGCAACGGCAGCACGAAGAACAGCCAGAACAACTGCACCAGCAACGAGGTGCCACGGAACACCTCGATGTAGGCCACGCAGAACCAGCTCAAAGGCCGCCAGGAAGAGCGCCGGCCCAGTGCGGCGAGGATCGCCGCGACGATGGCCAGCAACGAGCCGAAGACGGTGACCTGGACCGTGATCCAGACCCCTTGCAGTAACAACGGTATCAATTCACCCATGATTCGACCTGACTAATCGGATGACACAGGGAATGGCACGGCAAGCACCATGCCACCTCGACTCACGGCTGGGCACAGAGCTCGGCGGCGGTCTTGTCGGTCACGTTGGAGCGGTCGAAGCCGAACGGTGCGACGGCCTTGAGATGCTCCTCGCTGCCCAGCCACTTCTTCAGTTCGGCGTTGACCGCATCGCGCAAATCCTTGTCTTCGGGGCGGAAGGCCAAGGCGCCGTAGCCGGTGTGGGCCGGATCGTCGCTGAAGTCGCTGATCGCCTCGACCTTGTCGCCGCCTTTCTTGGCCAGGCCCTTCATGGTCAGCTGGGTGCCCACGGCGGCATCGGCGCGACCGGCGCGCACGGCCTGCAATTGCGCGGTGGTGTCGGGAACCTGGAGTATCTGCGCATCGCTGACGCCCGAATCGCGGGCATAGGCAAGGTTGACCGTGCCCGCCATGATCGCCAGCTTTGCGTCGGAATTCTTGGCGATATCGGCATAGCTGTGCAGGTTCTTCGGGTTGCCTCGGGCTACCAGCAGGGTGTCGGGCAAGGCGTATTGCGGGTCGGTGAAGATCACCTGCTTGCAGCGGGCCGGGGTGATGTACATGCCAGCGGCAATCACATCGAAGCGTCCCGCGCGCAGCCCAGGGATCAACGACCCCCACTCGGTGAGGACACCATCGACCTGCTTGATGCCCATCTTCTCGAAGATGATCCGGGCGATTTCCGGCGACTCGCCGGTGACCCGGCCATCGGTCTCGGTGTAGGCGAACGGCGTTTCATTGGCGTAGCCGATGCGCAGGCGGCTGTTTTCCTTGATCTCCTGCAGGCTGGCGGCCTGTGCGCTGGCGAGCAGGCCGAGGGTGGCACAGGCCACCAGCAGGCGGTGGAACGGACGGTTGGAAGGCTGGCTCATCAATGAATCTCCTGTTTGTTATAAAAACCGTCGACGACGGCTCTGTGTTAGGAGGCAGTGGAGCAAAACAGCGAAAGCAGGGCCGGTCGTTTGTTCGAGGCTGCCAGGCAGCGTGGGTGTCGACCTTGGGCCGAGCATACAAAAGCTGCAACCGCGATGGCATTGCACTAGGACAATTGCCCGGGCCCGTTCTACAGGTGATGCTGTGTCCCTGGCCCCGGCAAGTGAAGCGAACATCATGATGCACAGTTGGAAGGCAGCCCTGGACGCCGCCCGCATCGGCGAGTCCAAGTACAAGATTCTGGTCCAGGCCGTCACCGGCGAGATCGAGCGTGGCGTGCTGGTGCACGATCAACGCCTGCCACCGCAGCGCCAGGTCGCCGATGCCCTGGGGATCAGCGTGCAGACCGTGACCAATGCCTACAAGGAACTGGAACGCCAGGGCTTGGTGCGCTGCGAGATCGGTCGAGGCAGTTTCGTCAGTCGACGCATGAGCGACCGTGTGTCGGATGACATCATCGACCTGCCCGAGCGCACCCTGGTCGATTTCTCCATCACTCGCATTCTTCATACCCAGGTGCACGAGCGCATCTGGCGCGAGACCTGCGCCGAACTGGCCGTGGAAGAGGAGCAGCCGTGGATCCATGCCTACCGGCCGATCGCCGGTTTCCAGAGCCATCGCGAGGCGGCGGTACGCTGGCTGGATGGCCTGGGCATGCAGGTCGAACATGACGACGTGCTGGTGACCAATGGCGCCGCCCACGCCATCTTCCTGGCCTTGGCTTCCCTGGCCGGGCCCGATGACGTGGTGCTGTGCGAGGGGCTGACCGACCATGGCGTGATCGGTAATTCGCAGGTGTTGGGTTTCACCCTCAAGGGCCTGGAGATGGACCGCGAGGGCATCGACCCGGAGCATTTCGAAGACATCTGCAGCAATGAGCGGGTGACCGCGCTGGTGTGCACACCCAATCTCAACAATCCGACGGTCAGCCTCATGCCCGACGCCCGGCGCCAGGAAATCGCTGCGATCGCCCGGCGTTTTGGTGTGCACATCATCGAAGATGACGTCTACGGGCCGTTGCTCGGTGGCCGCCAGGCACGGCCGCTCAGTTCGTATGCGCCGGAACTGTCGTTCTACTGCACGAGCCTGACCAAGTCGGTGCTGACCGGACTGCGCGTGGGCTACCTGGCCATGCCCAAGCGCCTGGCACTGCGCACCGAGAGCATTCTGCGGGTCAACAGCTGGATGGCGACGCCCCTGGTGGCGGAGATCGCTTCACGCTGGATCAATGATGGGCGAGCGCTGCAACTGGTCGAGTTGCAGCGCAAGTTGCTGAGCGAGCGTCAGGCACTGCTGCGTGAGTACCTGGGTGAATATCTGCGTGGTCAGCACGAGCATGCCCTGGGGGCGTGGCTGAACATACCCGAGCGCTGGGAAGTCGACAGCCTGGTGCGCGCCTTGCGTCGTCGGCAGATCGCAGTGACCCCGCCGGAGCCGTTCCTGGTACGCGGCACGCCGCGGCCGCGGGCCGTGCGTCTATGCGTGGGCGCCGAATGTTCCGAGGCGAAACTGCGCCAGGCCCTGGGTGACATGCGCGAGTTGTTCGGCCAGTACCCGCAGATCCACGAGCTCTGATTCGCCGGCCAGAACACCGTCCGGCGCCCTGGTCCGGTCAAATTCTCAGGCAAATTGCCCTAGTACATTCATCGCGACAATTTTCGCCTCATACACTCGGCCCAACATCAGGTCACTCGTTGGGTCCCGGTCATGTCAGCGCTTTCGCTTCACGATCTCTATGTCGCCCGCCAGCGCATCCAAGGCCTGGTGCGTCATACCCCGCTGGAGTTGTCAGCCAGCCTGAGCCGGCGCCTGGGCGTGCCGGTCTACCTGAAACTCGAAGCCTTGCAGACCACCGGCAGCTTCAAGCTGCGCGGCGCCAGCAATGCCATCGCCGCGCTCGATCCGCAGCAGCGCTCGCGAGGTGTGGTCACCGCATCCACGGGTAACCATGGTCGGGCAGTGGCACATGCCGCCGCGCAACTGGGCGTCAAGGCCACCGTGTTCCTTTCGCATCTGGTGCCAGACAACAAGGTGCAGGCCATTCGCGACCTGGGTGCGCAGGTGTGCATCGTCGGCCAGTCCCAGGACGATGCCCAGCACGCCGCGCAACAGCTTGCCGAAGACCACGGCGCAGCGCTGATACCTCCCTTTGACCATCGGCATGTCATCGCTGGGCAGGGCACCCTCGGCCTGGAAATCATCGAGCAGTTGCCCGAGGTCGATCAGGTGCTGATCCCACTCTCTGGTGGCGGCCTGTTCGCCGGCGTGGCCTTGGCCCTGAAGAGCATCAATCCAGCGATCGCCACCCATGGCATCAGCATGCAGCGCGGCGCGGCGATGCACGCCAGCCTGCAGGCCGGCTGCCCGGTCGAGGTGGAAGAACTGACGACCCTGGCCGACTCGCTCGGCGGCGGTATCGGCCTGGACAACCAGCACACCCTGGCCATGACCCGGCGCCTGCTCGACCACCTGCACCTGCTCCCCGAGGCCTCGATCGCCAACGGCATGCGCCACGCCTACCAGCAGGAGCGCCTGGTGCTCGAAGGCGCCGGCGCGGTCGGTATCGCCGCGCTGCTCGACGGCCTGGTGGCTCCCCGGGGGCCGGTCGTGGTGGTGGTCAGTGGGCGCAATGTCGACAGCGCTCAGCATCAACGCGTCATCAACGGCGGCGACGCCTGAGACATCACGTTCCTTCAACTGGAGGTATTCGAATGCCGGCCATCACCTTGCTCAGCGAAGCCGACCTGCGTAGCTGCATCACCCTTGACCGCGATGCCCTCGACGCCATCGAACAGGCCTTTGCCGCGCTTGCCACCACCTCGGTCGCGATGCCACCGATCCTGCGCCTGGACGTGCCCGAGCACAACGGCGAAGTGGACGTGAAAACCGCCTACCTGCCGGGGCTGGCGCGCTTCGCCATCAAGGTCAGCCCGGGCTTCTTCGACAACCCCTCGCTGGGCCTTCCCAGCCTCAACGGCATGATGATGCTGTTGTCGGCACGCACCGGCTTGCTCGATGCCTTGTTGCTCGACAACGGCTACCTCACTGCCGTGCGAACCGCCGCCGCAGGTGCGGTGGCCGCGCGTTGGCTGTCGCGTGCCGACAGCCGCCGGGTGGCGCTGATCGGCAACGGGGAGCAGGCCCGTCTACAACTGCAGGCACTGCGCCTGGTGCGTCCGATCGAGCAGGTCAAGGTCTGGGGGCGCGATGCCGAGAAGACCGCCGCGTTGTGCGATGAGCTCGGTCGCGACGGGTGCCTGCAGGTGCAGGCGTGTCTGGACGTCGACCAGGCCATGCAGGCGGTCGACATCGCCATCACCTGCACACCCAGCCGCGAGCCTCTGATCCAACCGCATCACCTGCAGCCCGGCCTGCACATCACCGCCATGGGGTCGGACGCCGAACACAAGAACGAGATCGCCCCCCAGGCCCTGGCCCAGCTCGATCGCTATGTCGCCGACCGTCTGAGCCAGACCCGCGTGCTGGGCGAGTTGCACCACGCCTTGCGTGCCGGGGCGGTCAGCGCGGATGCCGAGTTTTCCGAGCTCGGCCAGATCGTCGCCGGCCTTCGCCCCGCCCGCCAGACCGACGCCGAGGTCACCCTCTGCGATCTGACCGGCACCGGGGTCCAGGACACCGCCATCGCCAACCTCGCCTTCGAGCGTGCAGTCGCCGCCGGCAAAGGCCTGGCGTTTCTCAGCTGAAGACTTTCGCAACCCACTCACAAGAAGGGCATCCGTATGTCACAGACCGTGGTCAACCTGCCGTTCAGCCGGCAAGAGTACGCCCAGCGCCTGGCCAAGACCCGCAGCGCCATGCAGGCGCAGGGCCTGGAACTGTTGCTGGTAACCGATCCATCGAACATGGCCTGGCTGACCGGCTATGACGGCTGGTCATTCTACGTGCACCAGTGCGTGTTGCTGGCGCTCGATGGCGAGCCGATCTGGTTCGGCCGTGGACAGGATGCCAACGGGGCCAAGCGCACGGTGTTCATGGACCACGACAACATCGTCGGCTACCCGGACATCTATGTGCAGTCGCGCGAGCGTCACCCGATGGACTACCTGTGCCAGGAAGTGATCCTGGCCAAGGGCTGGGGTGGCCTGAGCATCGGCGTGGAAATGGACAACTATTACTTCAGCGCTGCGGCCTACCTGGCCCTGTGCAAGCACCTGCCCCAGGCGCGCCTGACCGATGCCGCAGGCCTGGTCAACTGGCAGCGAGCTATCAAGTCGCCCCAGGAAATCGAGTACATGCGCATTGCCGCGCGCATCGTCGAGCAGATGCATGGATGCATCCTCGAACGCATCGAGCCCGGCATGCGCAAGAACGAGCTGGTGGCCGAGATCTACCGCAGCGGTATCCTCGGTGCCGACGGCCACGGTGGTGACTACCCGGCCATCGTGCCACTGCTGCCCACCGGCGCCGACGCCAGCGCGCCGCACCTGACCTGGGACGATTCGCCGTTCGTCCGCGGCGCCGGCACCTTCTTCGAGATCGCCGGCTGCTATAAGCGCTATCACTGCCCACTGTCGCGCACGGTGTATTTGGGCAAGCCACCGCAGCACTTCCTGGACGGCGAAAAAGCCGTGGTCGAAGGCATCGCCGCCGGCCTGGAGGCCGCCCGACCCGGCAATACCACCGGCGACATCGCCCGGGCGTTCTTCGCCGTACTGGAGAAGTTCGGCATCCACAAGGACAGCCGCTGCGGCTATCCGATCGGTATCAGCTACCCGCCTGACTGGGGCGAACGCACCATGAGCCTGCGCCCGAGCGACACCAGCGTGCTGCAACCGGGCATGACCTTCCACTTCATGCCGGGGCTGTGGATGGACGACTGGGGCCTGGAGATCACCGAAAGCATCCTCATCACCGAGACCGGGGTCCAGACCCTGTGCAACGTGCCGCGCCAGCTGTTCGTGAAGGACTGAACCATGAATGCAATCGCACAGGCCAGCGCCACCCCGGCCAACCCGATCAGTTGCACCCTGGACTTCGAGTGCGACGGCGTGCAGCACGGCTTTCTCAAGCTGCCGTACTCCCGTGACGACTCGGCCTGGGGCGCGGTGATGATCCCGCTGACCGTGGTCAAGAACGGCAGCGGCCCAACGGCCCTGCTCACCGGTGGCAACCATGGCGACGAGTACGAAGGGCCGGTGGCGCTGAGCAAGCTGGCCCAGCAGCTGCAAGCCGAGCAGGTCAGCGGGCGGGTGATCATCGTGCCGTTCATGAACACTCCGGCGTTCCAGGCAGGCACCCGCACCTCGCCGATCGACAAGGGCAACCTCAACCGCAGCTTTCCCGGTCGACCCGACGGCAGCGTGACGGAGAAGATCGCCGACTACTTCCGCCGCACCTTGCTGCCACTGGCCGATATCGTCCTGGATATCCATTCCGGTGGTCGCACCCTTGATTTCCTGCCGTTCGCGGCCTGTCACGTGCTGCCCGACAAGGCCCAGCAGGCACGCTGCGAAGCGGGCATGCAGGCCTTCGCCGCGCCCTACGGCATGCGCATGCTGGAGCTCGACGCCCAGGCGATGTACGACACCGCCGCGGAGGAGCAGGGCAAGGTGTTCGTCACCACCGAGCTTGGCGGCGGCGGCACTTCCACGGCCAAGAGCGTGGCCCTGGCCGAGCGCGGGGTGCGCAACCTGCTGATCCACGCCGGCATCCTCGCCGGCGACATGCAGCGCGGCGAAACCATCCTGCTCGACATGCCCGATGGCGATTGCTTCATCGCCAGCGAACACGACGGCCTGCTGGAAATGTGCCGCGACCTGGGCGAGACGGTCAGCCAGGGCGAGGTGATCGCGCGCATCCATGATATCCGCCGCACCGGCAGCGCCCCGCTCGAATACCGCGCCAAACGCAACGGCCTGCTCGCCGCCCGGCACTTCCCGGGGCTGGTGAAGTGTGGCGACACCCTGGCGGTGATCGCCGACGTGCTGGCCTGACCCCGGCGCCACGATAACGAGGTATGGAGAACAGTCATGTCACACCAATACCCTTTCAATAGCCTGTGCCACGTCGACGGTCAGTGGCTGGACAGTCGCAGCGGAACGCGCATTGCCGTGCACGATCCGGCCAATCAACAGCTGATCGACCAAGTACCGTTGCTCGACCAAGACCAGATCGTCGCTGCCGTCGATGCCGCCCAGCGGGCCTTTCCGGCCTGGCGCCGGCAGAGCCTGGATCAGCGCGCGAGCTTGTTGCGCCGCTGGGCCGAATTGATGCTCGAGCACCAGGAGGCGTTGGCACGCATCCTCAGCCAGGAGCAGGGCAAACCGCTGGCCGAAGCGCGGGGCGAAATCGCCTATGCCGCGAGCTTCATCCCCTGGTTCGCCGAAGAGGCCCGGCGCCTCAATGGCCAGACCCTGCCCAGCCATATTCCGGGGGCGCAGCTGAGCACGCTGAAAGAACCCGTCGGCGTCTGCGCATTGCTCACGCCGTGGAACTTCCCCAGCGCCATGATCACCCGCAAGGCCGCCGCAGCATTAGCCGCCGGCTGTACGGTAGTGGTCAAGCCGGCGCATGAGACGCCCTTCTCGGCCTTGGCCCTGGCGCAACTGGCGGCGGATGCCGGGTTCCCGGCCGGTGTGTTCAATGTGGTGATCGGCGAACCGCAGATGACCATGCAGACCTTGGTCGGCGACAGTCGCGTGCGCGCGGTCAGCTTCACCGGCTCGACCCGGGTCGGCAAGCTGGTGCTGCAGGCTGCGGCCCAGGACGTCAAGAAGGTGGCCCTTGAGCTGGGCGGCAATGCTCCGTTCATCGTCTGCGCCGATGCCGATCTCGAACTCGCTGTGCAGGTGGCCGTGGCGGCCAAGTTCCAGACCTCCGGGCAGGACTGCTGCGCAGCCAACCGCATTCTGGTGCAACGGCCATTGTACGAAGCTTTCCTGGCCCGTTTCGCCGAGGCTGTGCGGGCGCTGCAGGTCGGTCCCGCGATGGTCGAGGGCAATGAGACGGCAGCGCAGGTCGGCCCGCTGATGCACCAGGGCGCGTTCGATGCCACCCAGGCGCGGGTCGAAGACGCGCTGGCCAAGGGCGCCCGGCGCCTGGTCGGCGGCGAGGGACATGCTTTGGGGGGCTGGTTCTTCCAGCCCACGGTGCTGGCCGGTGTCACGCCGGCGATGCGCATTTACCAAGAGGAAAATTTCGCACCGATTGCCGGTGTCATGCCCTTCGACACCCTGGAGCAGGCCATCGCCCTGGCCAACGACACCGAGTATGGCCTTGCCGCCTACATCGTCGGCAATCGCCTGGACGTCGTGCATCCGTTGGTCCGCCGGCTGGACCACGCGATGGTGGCGATCAATGGCGTCAAGTTCACCGGCCATCCCATTCCATTCGGCGGCATGAAGGCCTCGGGCCTGGGCCGCGAAGGCGGCAGCGAGGGCTTCGAGCCCTTCGTCGAAACCAAATACGTTTGCCTGCACCATCACGGTCAGATCTAAGGAGTGTTTGCCATGAGCCACGATTTCAGCCAGCTGTTCGAACAGGACCGCGCCCACTTCATGCACCCTTCGACCCACGCCCATGACCACGCCAGCGGCGCGCTCAAGGGGCGGATCATCACCGCCGCCGAAGGCATTCGCCTGCGCGACCACGAAGGCCGCGAACTGATCGACGCCTTCGCCGGCCTGTACTGCGTGAACATCGGCTATGGCCGTACCGAGGTCGCCGACGCCATCCATCGCCAGGCCAAGGAGCTGGCGTACTACCACACCTACGTCGGCCACTCGACCGAAGCGATCATCGAGTTGTCCAGCCGCATCATCGACTGGGCGCCGGCCGGCATGAAAAAGGTCTACTACGGCTTGTCGGGCTCCGATGCCAACGAGACCCAGGTCAAGCTGGTGCGCTACTACAACAACATCCTCGGACGCCCAGGCAAGAAGAAGATCATCTCCCGCGATCGTGGCTACCATGGCTCGGGCATCATGACCGGTAGCCTGACCGGCCTGCCGAGCTTCCATCAGCATTTCGACTTGCCGGTCGAAGGCGTCAAGCACACGGTCTGCCCCCACTGGTATCGCCAGGCCCCGGCGGGCATGGACCCACAGGCCTTCGTCCAGTATTGCGCCGACCAACTGGAGCAGATGATTCTTGCCGAAGGCCCCGACACCGTCGCCGCGTTCATTGGCGAACCGTTGATGGGGACCGGAGGCATCATCGTTCCGCCCAAGGGCTACTGGAAAGCCATCCAGGCCGTGCTCGACCGCTACGACGTACTGCTGATCGCCGATGAAGTGGTGTGCGCGTTCGGGCGCCTGGGTTCGAAGATGGGCAGCCAGCGCTACGACATCCGCCCCGACCTGATCACCACGGCCAAGGGTTTGACCAGCGCCTATGCGCCGCTGTCGGCGGTGATCGTCGGCGAGAAGGTGTGGAACGTCATCGAAGAAGGCTCGCAGAAGGCCGGCCCGATGGGGCATGGCTGGACCTACTCGGGGCATCCGATCTGCGCCGCGGCGGCGCTGGCCAACCTGGACATTCTCGAACGCGAGAACCTGACCGAAAATGCCGACGTGGTCGGCGCCTACCTCAACCGACGCATGCGCGAAACCTTCGAGGGTCACCCCCTGGTCGGCGAGGTACGCGGCGATGGCATGCTCTGCGCGGTGGAGTTCATGGCCGACCGCGATGCCCGTACGGCGTTCGACCCGGCGCTCAAGGTCGGCCCGCAAGTGTCGGCGGCTTGTCTCGAGCGCGGGATGATCGCCCGGGCCATGCCCCATGGCGACATTCTGGGCTTTGCCCCGCCGCTGGTGTTGAACCAGGAAGATGCCGACACGATCGTTGCCATCACCCGGCAAGCGGTCGACGAGGTGGCCGGCAAGGTGCTCGGCTGAGTGGATCAAGCGAAGCGGCAAACCGCCATGGATCGACCATACTGATTCTTCATTCGCCTTCTGGAGAGTGCCATGGCCAAGTCGTCCAGCAACAAAGACGTGAAACACCAGGCGCAAAAGCTGGGCGGCAAGGCCTATGAGAAGGAACTTCGCAAACTGCACGTGGAGCTGGTCAAGCTGCAGGAGTGGGTGGTCGCCAAAGGCCTGAAGGTGTGCATCGTCTTCGAAGGCCGAGATGGTGCTGGCAAGGGCGGCACCATCAAGGCCATCACCGAGCGCGTCAGCCCGCGGGTATTTCGGGTGGTGGCGCTGCCGGCGCCGACCGAGCGGGAAAAGACCCAGATGTACGCCCAGCGCTACCTCGGCCACATGCCTTCTGCCGGCGAAGTAGTGATCTTCGATCGCAGCTGGTACAACCGCGCCGGCGTCGAGCGGGTGATGGGTTTCTGCACCGAGGAGCAAGCCGACAAGTTCCTCGCCGTGGTGCCGCTGTTCGAGAAGATGATGGTCGACTCGGGCATCCTGCTCCTCAAGTACTGGCTCGAAGTCAGCCCCGAAGAGCAGACCCGCCGCCTGCAAGATCGTATCAACGATGGTCGCAAGCTGTGGAAGCTGTCGCCCATGGACCTCAAGTCCTACACCCGCTGGGACGACTACACCCGCGCTCGCGATGCCATGTTCGTCGCCTCCGATTCGTCCTGGGCGCCCTGGTTCATGGCCCATTCCAATGACAAGCGGCGTGCCCGGCTGAACATCATCAGCCACCTGCTGAAGCATATCCCTTACCAGGACATCACCGGCGAACAGGTCGCCAAACTGCCCAAGCGCGGCAAGATCGGCAAGTACAAGGCGGTGGCCTATCCCTTCAAGATGGTCGACGAACGGTTCTGAGGCTTTCAGGGCGATCTAAGGCCGCCAGTCGACCCCGGTATCCTCCAGGTATGCGTCCACCGCCGCCCCCACGGTCGGATGAAACGCCCTTTCGCCAATCCGCTCGAACAGCTCGAAACGCTTCATTTTGTCCTTCACCGGGTCCTTCATCTCGGCGAACTGCAATTCCACGCCGCGTGCCTCCAGCGCGCGGTCCAGTTCTCCGAGCATGTCCGCCGAGGTGATGTCGATGCTGGTCACCGGCTCGGCTGCGATGACCAGCCGTTGCACCGGCGTGGGCGAGTCGTCCACCGCCGCCAGCACCGTGCTCTGGAATTGCTCGGCATTGGCGAAGAACAGCGGGGCGTCCCAACGCAGCAGCACCAGCCCCGGAATGCGCCGGGCCTGTGGATAACGTTTCACGTCATGGTAGCCACGGGTGCCGTCGACTCGCCCGAGCACTGCGTAGTGCGGGCGCCAACCATCCCACAGGAACTCGATCACCGAGATCACCACCGCGATGCCGATACCGGGAATGGCGCCGAATACCGCGACCCCGACGAAGCAGGTGCACGACAGCCAGAACTCCCATTGCTGCATGCGGAAGATGCGCCTGAGGTCGGCGAACTCGAACAGGCTCAAGGCAGCTGCGATCACCACCGCCGCCAGTGCGCTGCTGGGCAG
The DNA here is from genome assembly GCF_004357765.1 of Pseudomonas putida. Taxonomy (GTDB): domain Bacteria; phylum Pseudomonadota; class Gammaproteobacteria; order Pseudomonadales; family Pseudomonadaceae; genus Aquipseudomonas; species Aquipseudomonas putida_U. The sequence goes on from NZ_SMTE01000014.1 coordinate 63,883, forward strand.
GTCGTGCATCAGGCTGGGTGCCGTCAGCAACAACACGGTGACCGCCAGCGCGCCGATCACGCCGGTGAGCTGGGTCCTGGCGCCGGCCGCCTCGGCCACCGGCGTACGCGAGGCGCTGCTGCTGATCGGGATGCCCTGGAACAGCCCGGACGCCAGGTTGGCCACGCCCAGGCCGAACATCTCCTGGTTCGGATTGACCGGGCTTTTCAGACGCGCGGCGTACGAGCGCGAAAGCACGCTGGTATCGGCGAACGACACCAGCGCCACGGCGATCCCGCCGAGGATCACTTCGACCAGGTCGATGTCGCTCACCCACGGCAGGGTCAGGCTGGGCAGGCCTTGGGGCAATTCACCGAGCACCTTGACGCCGCGCTGGTCGAGGTCGAACAGGCTCACCGCCAGCGTCGCCAGGACCACGGCGATGAGAATCCCGGGCAGACGCTTGAACGGTTTGAGCGAGAGGATCAACACCAGGCTGCCGGCGCCGACGGCGAAGCTGGGCCAGTGGCCATGGCCCGCGAGCAATGCCTGCGCCAGTTGCCACAGGTCGCGCAACGGCCCCTGGCTGTCGAAGGAGATACCCCACAGCTTGGGCAGTTGGCTGATCAGCACGGTGAGGGCGATGCCGTTCATGTAGCCGTAGCGGATCGGTTTGGACAACAGCTCGGTGATGAAGCCCAGGCGCAGCAAACCTGTGATCACGCAGAAAGCGCCGGCCACCAGTGCCATCAGGCTGGCGATGGCGATTGCCCGTTGCGGGTCGTTGGCAGCGTATTGCACCACCACGGCCAGGATCGGTGCCGCCAGCGCCGAGTCGGGGCCGAGCACGAGGATGCGGCTGGGGCCGAACAGGGCGTAGGCCAGCAGCGGGACGATGGTCGCGTACAGGCCGTAGATCCCCGGCACGCCGGAGGCTTGGGCGTAGGCGATGCCCACCGGCACCAACAGGCTGGTGAGCACCAGGCCGGCGGCGATGTCCTTGACCAGCCAGGCGGGCTGGTAGTGCAGCAATGTGGCGAGCCCCGGCAGCCAGCGTTGCCAGTCGACGCGTGAGCGCGGGGAAGTGTCGGGCATGCTCGGGGCTCCAACTGGGCGGACAAAAATCACTGGGGCCATCGCAACAACAGCTTAGCCGCACCGGCCAGGGCCAGAAGCCACCTGGCGCTAATTATTCGCCAAGGTCGTTCGTCGTTTATGAGAGGCACACCAATGGGTGCGCTCCACAGATCTGAAGAGGTGTGAAATGGCATTCGATCGCGAAGACGCAGTGTTCAAGGTTCTGATCAACCACGAAGAGCAGTACTCCTTGTGGCCCGCCTACAAGACCGTACCGCAGGGCTGGCGGGAAACCGGCACCCAAGGGCAGAAGGCCGAGTGCCTGGCCTATATCGAGCAAGTCTGGACCGACATGCGTCCGCTGAGCCTGCGCCAGAAGATGGAGCAGGACGCCCTGGCCCGCTGACCGCCCATTCTCTCGTCGCCGCCTTGCTGGAGATACTGCCCATGAGCGCTGTACTGACCCTCGAAACTCGCCCGCTGCCGGGCGTAAAGGGCAACCTGCCCCTGCTGGTCCAGGCCCCCGAGCCGAACATCAACCTGTTCGAGGCGCTGGACCACCTGCGTCCGCTGGTGGACGAGCACCTGTTGCGCAGCGGCGGTCTGTTGTTCCGCGGCTTCGCCCTGGACGGCGCCGAGCAGTTCCGGCAATTCGCGGCGGGCTTCGGCGATCCGTTGCTGACCTACGAGTTCGGTTCCACCCCGCGCAGCAACGTCACCGCTGGCGTCTATACCTCCACCGAATACCCGCAGCACCAGCATATCCCGCTGCACAACGAGCAGGCTTATACCAACGAATGGCCGCGGCGCATCTGGTTCTACAGCATGATCGCGGCCCAGCAGGGCGGTGAAACACCGATCGCCGACAGCCGCGCGATCTACCGCGCCATGCCTGCCAGCATCCGTACGCGCTGGGAGGAAAAGGGCCTGATGTACGTGCGCAACTATGGCAATGGCCTGGACGTTGCCTGGGAAGATGTCTTCAACACCGATGACCGGGCCACGGTCGAGGCCTACTGCCGGGCGCGCAACATCCAGTGCCAATGGAAGGACGACGGCGAGCTGCGTACCCGCCAGGTGTGCCAGGTGACCGCGCGTCATCCGCTGACCGGCGACAATGTGTGGTTCAACCAGGCGCACCTGTTCCACATCTCCAACCTGCAGCCGGAAGTACGCGAGACGCTGCTCGATATCGTCGACGAGGAAGACTTGCCGCGTAACGTCTACTACGCCGATGGCAGCCCGCTCGAAGACGACCTGCTGGATGAAGTGCGCGGCGTGCTGGAGGCGCACAAGGTCAGCTTCCCCTGGCTCGCCGGCGACGTGTTGATGCTCGACAACATGCTTACCGCACACGCCCGTGCGCCCTTCACCGGTCCGCGCAAGGTCGTGGTCGCCATGGCCGGTGCGCACCGCGCCGAGTGACCCTGCCGCTCCCCCCCGAATCAACTCCGCAGGTGTCCGGGCGACACCTGCGTCATTACAGGTGATGCCATGAATTCCCGTTTCGATGCCGCTGCCACGCTGGTGGAGATTCTGTCGCTGCGCGCCAGTGAATCGCCGCAGACGGTTGCCCTGCGGTTTCTCGCCGAAGGCAGTGAAACCCCGCTGACGTACCAGGCGCTCGACCGCCAGGCGCGCGCCATTGCCGCCACCCTGGCGGACCAGGCCCGCCCAGGCGATCGTGCCCTGTTGTTGCTGCCCAGCGGCATCGATTATGTGGCGGCGTTCTTCGGTTGCCTGTACGCCGGCGTGATCGCCGTGCCGGCCTATCCACCGGAGTCCACCCGTGACCAGCATCTGCAGCGTCTGCAGTCCATCCTCCAGGACGCCGCACCACGGGTGGTGCTCAGCGAGCAGGCGCTGCTGCCGGCCTTGGCCACGGTCTGCGCAGGTCGCGACCTCGAACTGTTGGCCGTCGATGGCATCGATCCTGGGTGCGCCGATGCCTGGCAAGCGGTGCTGCCATCGCCAGATGACATTGCCTTCCTGCAGTACACCTCCGGTTCCACCTCGACGCCCAAGGGCGTCGAGGTCAGCCACGGCAACCTGCTGGCCAACGAGAAACTGATCCGGCATGGCTTTTCCATCGGCGACGGCGACGTGATCGTCAGCTGGTTGCCGTTGTTCCACGACATGGGCCTGATCGGCGGCTTGCTGCAGCCCATCTACAGTGGCGTGCCCTGTGTGCTGATGTCGCCCAAGTATTTCCTCGAGCGCCCGCTGCGCTGGCTGGAAGCCATCGACCGTTATGCCGGCACCATCAGTGGCGGGCCCGATTTCGCCTACCGGCTGTGCTGCGAGCGCATCACCGAGGCGGCGTGCCAGGGGTTGGACCTGAGCCGTTGGCGGGTGGCCTATTCCGGCTCCGAGCCGATCCGGGCGCAAACCCTGGCACGGTTTGCCGAGCAGTTCGCCGGGCAGGGCTTCGATCCGCAGTCCTATTTCGCCAGCTATGGACTGGCCGAGGCCACCTTGTTCGTTGCCGGTGGCCAGGCGGGGCAGGGCATTCGCCAGTTGCGCGGTTCGGCGCAGGCGTTGGCGGCCAATCGCTTCGAAGCCGGCGAGGAAATCGCCCTGATCAGCTGTGGGCGCAGCCAGCCCGAGCACCGCGTACAGGTGATCGACACCCGCACCCTGCAAGCGCTGCCGGCTGGCCAGGTCGGCGAACTCTGGACCAGTGGTCCGAGCATCGCCCGGGGCTACTGGAACAACCCGCAGGCCACCGCCAGCACCTTCGTCGAGCGCGACGGTTGCACCTGGCTGCGTACCGGCGACCTGGCCTTCATGCATGAAGACGAGGTGTTCATCACCGGACGTTTGAAAGACATGCTGATCATCCGCGGCCAGAACCTCTACCCGCAAGACATCGAAAGCCACCTTGAGCTTTCCCTGGACGTGTTGCGCAAGGGGCGCATCGCTGCCTTCCCCTTCACTCACCAGGGCAGCGAAGCCATTGGCATCGCCGTGGAGATCGGCCGTGGCACACGCAAGCTGGTCAGCGCCCAAGCGCTGGTCCAGGGCATTGCCGAATGCGTGGCAGAGGTGTGCCAGCAGGCCCCGGCCCTGGTCATTCTGCTCGAGCCCGGCGCATTGCCGAAAACCTCCAGCGGCAAGCTGCAGCGCTCGGCGTGTCACGCGCAATGGCAGGCCGGTAGCCTGGCCAGCTATCACGTCTATCTGGCTGGCGCGGCGCCACAGGCGCAGAGCGAGCCGGCATCGGCGCTGGATGCACGGCAGCAGCAAGTGGCCGCGTTGTGGGGCGAAGTGCTCGAACAGGTGCCCACCGAGCGGGACGCGCACTTCTTCGCCTTGGGCGGCAACTCGATCAGTGCGGTGCAGTTGCTGGCGCGCCTGCGTGACCAGTTGGGCATCGAGGTGGCGTTGGCCACCCTGTTCGAAGCGCCCACCCTCGGCGCATTCGTCGAGCGTCTGCCGGCCTTCGCCCCAGGCAAGGCCGGCGGCGCAGCGGCAGCGATAGCCGCGCTGCCCGAGCAGGCGCCGCGACCGCTGTCGCCGGCCCAGCAGCGTATGTGGTTCATGTGGAAGCTGGACCCGCACAACAGCGCCTATACCATTTCCGGTGCGCTGCGCCTGCGCGGTGAGCTGGACGTGGCGCGCATGGCCCAGGCCCTGACGGCCCTGGTCGAGCGTCACCAGGTGCTGCGTAGCCGCTTCACCGAAACCGAACAGGGCCTGCAGCAACACCTTGCACCGCTGGCCCCGGTAGCGCTGCCGGTGGTGGATCTGCGCGGTCTGGCGGGCGATGCCCTGCAACAGCAATTGGCACACTGGGACCAAGTGCAGGCGCAGACGCCTTTCGACCTGGAACATGGCCCACTGCTACGGGCTCGTCTGTTGCAACTGGACGACCAGCGCCATCAACTGTTGCTGAGCATCCAGCACATCGTCGCCGACGGCTGGTCGATGAACATCCTCAGCGCCGAAATCGCCGAGCTGTACCGCGCCGCCGCCCAGCAGCAGGCGCCGCGCCTGAAACCGTTGCGCATTCAGTACGCCGATTTCGCCGCCTGGCAGCAACAATGGCTGCAGGGCGAAGAATGTGCCCGCCAGTTGCGCTACTGGCGCCAGCGCCTGGGCAGCGAACAACCGCTGCTGGCCCTGCCCAGCGACCGTCCCCGTCCAGTGCGGCCAAGCGGCAAGGGTGGCCAGGTGACGTTGCAACTGCCTGCGGCGCTCAGCGCCGCGCTGAAGGACCTGGGCGAGCGCTGCCAACTGACCCTGCCGATGGTGCTGCTGGCCAGCTTCCAGGTGCTGCTCGCACGCTACAGCGGCCAGACCGACATCCGCGTCGGCAGCACCGTGGCCAACCGTAACCGGGTGGAAACCGAGGGCTTGATCGGCTTCTTCGTCAACATGCTGGTGCTGCGCGCCGACCTGTCCGGTAGCCCTCGTTTCATCGATTTCCTCGCCCAGGTGCGTGATGTCGCCCTGCAAGCCCAGGCCCACCAGGACCTGCCGTTCGAGCGTCTGGTGGAAGTCCTGCAGCCAGGCCGTGACCTGGGTTACAACCCGTTGTTCCAGGTGGCCTACGATCATCAATGGCAACGCCTGGAAGGCTTCGAGTCGCTGCCGGGCCTGAGCCTGGAGCAGGTCAGCCACAGCCAGCAGGCCAGCCAATTCGACCTGATCCTGCACACCACTCAAGCCCAGGGGCAGTTGACCGCCGGCTTCAGCTACAGCGCCGACCTGTTCGATGCCAGCACCATCGAGCGTATGGCCCAGCATTGGTTGACCCTGCTGCAGGCTGCGGTGGACCAGCCCCATACTGCGGTCGACCAACTGCCCTTGCTCGACCCGGTCGCGCAACAGGCGCTGGTGCAGGCCTGGAACCCCCAGTGTGGCGAATTCCCAGTACAGCACTGCCTGCACCGGTTGATCGAGGCCCAGGCGGCCCGCGACCCACAGGCCATCGCTGTGGTCGACGGTCGCGAGCGGTTCACCTATGGCCAGGTCAATGCCCGCGCCAACAGCCTGGCGCGCCTGTTGCAGAGCCGCGGGGTCAAGCCGCAGATGTTGGTGGGCATCGCCGCCGAGCGCTCTTGCGAGTTGATCGTCGGTCTGCTGGCCATCCTCAAGGCTGGCGCCGCCTACCTGCCGCTGGACCCTGGCTACCCGGCGGAACGCCTGGCGTACATGCAGCAGGACAGCGGCATCGAACTGCTGCTGACCCAGCGCGCATTGGTCGGCCAGTTAGCGGTGCAGCCGGGCCTGCAGGTGGTGTGCCTGGACGACACCCAGGCTTGCAAGGCATTCGCCGACAGCAACCTGGAAGATCTCGCCAGCCCGGCAGACCTGGCCTATTGCATCTATACCTCCGGCTCCACCGGCAACCCCAAGGGCGTGCCGGTGACCCATGCCAACGTGGTGCGCCTGCTGCAGGCCAGCCAGGGCGAATTCCAGTTCGGCCCGCGTGACGTCTGGACCCTGTTCCACTCCTATGCCTTCGATTTCTCGGTGTGGGAAATCTTCGGTGCACTGGCCCTGGGCGGGCGCCTGCTGCTGGTGCCCTACCTCACCAGCCGAGAGCCGCAGGCGTTCTACCAGTTGCTGTGCGACGAGGGTGTCACGGTGCTCAACCAGACGCCGTCGGCCTTCCGCCAGCTCATCCCCCATGCACTGGCGGCGCCGGCCCAGGCGCTGAGCCTGCGCTGGGTGATCTTCGGTGGCGAGGCCCTGGACCTGGAAACCCTGACGCCCTGGTTCAATCACTTCGGTGATCAGCGTCCGCGCCTGGTCAACATGTACGGCATCACCGAGACCACCGTGCACGTCACCTGGCGGGCGCTGAGCCGTGCTGACCTGGAGCGGCCTGGAAGCCCCATCGGCCAGCCGCTGGCCGACCTGCAGTGGTACTTCCTGGACGCGCAGATGAACCCGGTGCCACCAGGGGTGATCGGCGAGCTATACATCGGTGGCGCCGGCCTGGCTCGCGGCTACTGGCGCCGCCCGGGGCTCAGTGCCGAGCGCTTCGTCGCCAACCCGTTCGGCGCGCCTGGCAGTCGCCTGTACCGCAGCGGTGACCTGGCCCGTTACCTGGCCAATGGTGAGGTGCAGTACCTCGGACGCGCCGACCAGCAGGTCAAGCTACGCGGGTTCCGTATCGAGCTCGGCGAGATCGAGGCGCGCCTGCGCGATGCCGTGCAGGTCACCGATGCCGTGGTGCTGGTCAGCGAAGACGCCAGTGGCGACAAGCGCCTGCAAGCCTACGTGGTACCTGACCAGACACGCCTTGCCGACGAGCAGGCCGCCACCGAGAACGCCCTGCTCGATCAGTGGCAGACCGTGTTCGATGCGACCTACGAGATGCCCGAGCAGGTGCGCGGACCGAGCTTCACCGGTTGGAACGACAGCTATCACGACCAGCCCATCGCCCACGAGCAGATGCAGGAGTGGCTCGACACCACGGTGCAGCGCATCCTCGCCCTCAAGCCTGAGCGACTGCTGGAAATCGGTTGTGGCGTGGGCTTGCTAACCCAGCACCTGGCGCCGGTGTGCGAGGTGTACCAGGGCTGCGATTTCTCGGCCTCGGCCATCGCCGAACTGGGAGCCTGGGCCAAGACCCAGCCGACCCTGCAGCATGTGCAACTGTCGCACCGCCAGGCCACCGATTTTCGTGGTGTGGCGCCGGGCAGTTTCGACACCGTGGTGATCAACTCGGTGGCCCAGTATTTCCCTGACGTGGAGTATCTGGTGCAGGTACTCAAGGGTGCCATCAGCGCGGTGGCGCCCGGTGGCCACATCTTCGTCGGTGACGTTCGCCACCTCGGTCTGCTTCCGCTGTTCCATGCCTCGCTGGAACTGGCGCGGGCCCCGGCCCAGATGTCCCTCAAGCAATTGAAAAGCCGCGTGCGCAAAGCCATCGCCGAAGACAACGAATTGCTCCTGGCACCGGCTTTCTTCACTCAGTTGGCCGAGCAGGTCGAGGGCCTTGGCGGTATCAGCATCCAGCTGCGCCGGGGCGCCTGGCACAACGAACTGAGCGCCTATCGCTACGATGCCGTGCTGCAGGTCGGGCAGGGCCAGGGTAACGACAACCCTGTGCTGGACAGCCGGCGGCTGGGCGATCAGCCGTTGGCCGAGTTGCGTGCCTTGCTGGCCGCCGAGCATCCGCCGGCGCTGCGCCTCGACGGCCTGGCCAACCCGCGCCTGGCCCGTGACCTGTTGGCCTGGCAGCGTATCGACAGTGCAAGCGAGACCCTCGATGCAGGCCAGCTGCGTGCACAACTCCAGCAAATGGCGTTGCCCGACAGCGACCCGCAGGCCTTCTGCGAGCTGGGCGAGGCCCATGGCTACGAGGTGCGTCTGCAGTGGAGCGAGCAGGGCGCGCCGGGACACTTCGATGTGCTGCTGATCGACCCCCAGCGCTCGGCACTGCACGCCATGGCCCCGGTCACCCAGGTGCGCGCCCCCGGTCAGCACCGCCCCTGGTTGACCCACAGCAGCAACCCGTTGCTGGCGCGGCGCAGGCAGCAACTGCCGACGCTGTTGCGCGAGCGACTCAAGCAAAGCCTGCCCACGCACATGCTGCCGGCGCAGATCGTGGTGCTCGATGCCCTGCCGCTGACTGCCAACGGCAAGCTCGATCGCCAGGTACTGGCCGGGCACGACAGTCAGGTACAGCCGACCCAGGCCCTGTACCGCGCCGCCGAGACCGAGCTGCAGCAAGCGGTGGCGGCCATCTGGCAGGAAGTGCTCGGGATCAAGCGGGTAGGCCTGGACGACAACTTCTTCGAACTCGGCGGCCACTCGCTGCTGGCCACCCAGGTGGTGTCGCGGATCAATCAGGAATTGCAGGTCAAGTTGTCGGTTCGCAGCCTGTTCGAGACCCGCCACTTGGGAGCCCTGGTCGAGGTGGTCGAGCAACTGGGCGGCCAGCGGTTGTCCAGCGAGCACCTCAGCGCCGAGGTGGCCGCCGCCTTGCAAGCCCTGCAAGGGCTGTCCGAGGAAGACTTGATGCAGTTGGCCGAGAGCGCCACGCAAGGAACGAACTGATGAACGCACTCCTGGATTCACTCAAGGGCTTGTCGCCCATCCAGCGCAAAGCCTTGATCGCGGTGCTGGCCAAGAAGGGCATCGATTTGCACGCCCAGCTGCCGATTCCGACGCTCGATCGCGAGCAGCCTCTGGCGCTCTCGTTCGCCCAGCAGCGGCTGTGGTTCCTCTGGCAGCTCGACCCGGATGGCAGCGCCTACAACATCCCCGGTGCGCTGCGTATCCAGGGCCCGCTGGACACCGCCCTGGTGCAACGCACCTTCGACTACCTGGTGGCGCGCCACGAAGCCCTGCGTACCACCTTCGACCACCGCGACGAGGCCGATGTCCAGGTCATTCACCCGCACCTGCAGGTACCCATGGCGCTCGTCGACCTCAGCCATCTGGCGCTGGACGATGCCGAACCCCAGGCTGCCGGGTTAGCCGAGCGCGAGGCACTGGCGCCGTTCGACCTGCGTCACGGCCCGCTGCTGCGCCTGCAGCTGGTGCGTTTCAACGACAATGACCACCTGCTGCTGGTGACACTGCATCACATCATCGCCGATGGTTGGTCGGTGGACGTCTTCCTCAAGGAATTCGCCCGCGTCTACGATGCCTTCAACGCCGAGGCCGAGCCCGCCTTGGCAGCATTGCCGATCCAGTACGCCGACTATGCCCACTGGCAGCGCGAATGGCTGGATGCCGGCGAGAGCGACCGTCAGCTGGCCTACTGGCGCCAGCAACTGGGCGACCAGCATCCGTTGCTGCAACTGCCCTTGGACCACCCGCGTCCAGCCCAGCTCAGCGCCCGTGGCGGCAGTGTCGACATCGCTCTGGATGCCGACCTGAGCAACCGCTTGAAGACCTTGGCCAAGGCCGAGGACGTGACCCTGTTCGTGATCCTGCTGGCGGCGTTCAACTTGCTGTTGTACCGCTACAGCGGTCAGCACGACCTGCGCATCGGGGTTCCGGTGGCCAACCGCAACCGCCTGGAAACCGAAGGCGTGGTGGGCTTTTTCGTCAACACCCTGGTGCTGCGTACCCAGATCGACAGCCGGCAGACGTTCCGTCAGTTGCTGCAGCAGGTGCACCAGGCTTCCGTGGCGTCCCAGGCCAATCAGGACCTACCGTTCGAACGCCTGGTCGAAGCCCTGCAACCTGAGCGCAGCCTGAGTCACAACCCGCTGTTCCAGGTGAAGTTCAACTACGGTTTCGATGTGTCCAGCCTGCCGGCGCCCCAAGGCCTGAGCATGACCCGCTGGCCCAGCCAGCACCTGGGCGCGCACTTCGACCTGGCTTTGGACCTCACCGATACCGCCCAAGGTGTGCAGGGCGCATTCACCTATGCCCGCGACCTGTTCGAGGTGGGCAGCATCGAAAGCCTGGCCTGCGAGTTCGTGGCGCTGCTTGGCGATCTCGTGCGCCAGCCTGCCGAGCCGCTGTGGGCCATGGCCGAGCATCGGCCCAGTGACGAAGGCCTGGTCGGCCCGGCGCTGACCCCGGACTACAGCCATGTTCTGCAAGCCTGGGATGCGCAGTGCCAGCAACGCGCTCAGGCAGTGGCGGTGAAATGCAGCGAGCAGACGTTGAGCTTCGCCGAGCTCGATGCCCAGGCCAATCGCCTGGCGCACTACCTGCAAACCCAGGGAGTGGACGCGGACGAACCGGTGCTGATCGCTCTGCCGCGCTCCTCGCGTTGGGTCATGGCCCTGCTTGGCGTGCTCAAGAGCGGCGCGGCCTACGTACCCTTGGACCCGCAATTGCCCGCCGCGCGTCTGGCCCAGGTCGCCGGGCAGAGTGCCGCACGCTGGTTGCTGGTGGACACTGACGCGGTTGCCGATGTCCCTGGCGTCCAGCGTATCGACCTGCGCAGCGATACCTGGCGCCAGGCCGGCGAACATCCCGCTGTCGGCGTGCGGCACCCGCAGCAGGCCGCCTACGCCATCTTCACCTCCGGTTCGACCGGCCAGCCGAAGGGCGTGCGGGTCAGCCACCGGGCCCTGAACAACTATGTGCAGGCGCTGCTGCAGCGCACGGCCCTGGCGCCCGAGGCGAGCATGGCAATGGTCTCCAGCGTGGCCGCCGACCTTGGCCACACGGTGCTGTTCGGCGCGCTCTGCAGCGGGCGTACCTTGCACCTGCTCGATGACCGCCAATGCGCCGACGCCGAAGCCTTCGCTGAGTACATGAGCCGCGAGAGGGTGGGCGTGCTGAAGATCGTACCCAGCCACCTGCGTGGCCTGCTGCAGGCCACCGACAACCCGGCCGTACTGCCCTGGCACGCGCTCATCAGCGGCGGCGAAGCCTGCGATTGGGAACTGGTGGCGCAGATTCGCCGGCTGGCACCAGGCTGCCGCCTGATCAACCACTACGGCCCGAGCGAAACCACGGTCGGCGTACTGGTGGGCGAGGTGGGCGAGCGCCAGACCGATAGCGCCACCGCCTTGCTCGGTCTGCCGCTGGCCAACTGCCGGGCCAAGGTGCTCGACGACGATCTCAACGCGGTGCCGGTCAATGCCATCGGTGAGCTGTACATCGGCGGCGCGGGGCTTGCCGATGGTTACCTCGGCCAGCCGGGCCTCACCGCCGAGCGTTTCATTGCCGACCCCGGCGGCAATGGCCAGCGCCTGTACCGCACCGGCGACCGCGTGCGCAATCGTCGCGACGGCCTGCTGGAGTTCCTCGGACGCAGCGACGACCAGGTCAAGATCCGTGGCTATCGCGTCGAGCTCAACGACATCACTCAGGCCCTCAAGGGCGTAGCGGGCGTGCTCGACGCCGTGGTCCTGGCGTGTCCTGGCAGTACCGGCAGCCTGCAGTTGGTGGCCTGGTGCGTGCTGGCCGACGACACCCGTCTGGCCAGCGTGCAACAGGCGTTGCAGGCGCAGCTGCCGGATTATCAGCAGCCGGCCCTGTGGCAACAGCTGGAGGCCATGCCGCTGACGGCCAACGGCAAACTCGACCGCCGCGCCTTGGCCGCGCCGGAGCAGGCCCAGGCGCAGTTCGTCGAACCCCGCAATCCGGTCGAGGCGAGCATGGCCGAGGTCTGGGCGAACGTGCTCAAGCTGCCGCGGGTGGGGGTCACCGACAACTTCTTCGAACTGGGTGGCGACTCCATTCTCAGCCTGCAGATCATTGCCCGCTCGCGCAAACTGGGCTTCAAGCTTTCGCCCAAGCAGCTGTTCGAGAAGCAGACCATCGAGCAATTGGCCCTGCTGTTCAGCCAGCCAACAGCCGCGCCGGTGGTGAGCATCGCCGCGCATACCGGTGACCGTCAGCAAGGGCCGTTGTCGCTGGGCCAGCAACGCCTGTGGTTCCTGTGGAAGATGGCGCCGACCAGCAGCGCGTACAATATCGCCGCAGCGCTGCGCCTACGCGGGCCACTCGACCGGCAGGCATTGCATGGCGCCTTCGCCCACCTGGTGGCACGCCATGAAGGGCTGCGTACCACCTTCCGCGAGGTAGAAGGCCAGCCCCGACAGTTCATCGGCGAGCCCCAGGTGCCGCAGCTCGACGTCGACACCCTGAGCGATCCGCAAGCCTTGCAGCAACGCCTGCAGGCCTACGCCGCGCAGCCGTTCGACCTGGCCAGCGGCCCGCTGTTGCGCCTGAACCTGCTGGCCTGCGGCGAGCAGGAACACGTGCTGTCGATCGTCATCCACCACATCGTCGCCGATGGCTGGACCATGAACCTGCTGACCGAGGAGTTCAGCCACTGCTACGCCCGTCTGAGCCAAGGCCAGGCGCCGCAACTGCCAGCGCTGGCGCTGCAGTACCAGGACTTCGTCGCCTGGCAGCGCGGTACCCTCGGCAGCGACGAGGCGCAACGCCAATTGCGCTACTGGCAGGACACCCTGGCCGGCGAGCAGCCGGTGTTGCAACTGCCCAGCGACCACCCGCGTCCGGCGCAGCAGAGCTACCTTGGCGCCCAGCACCGGGTGCACCTCGCGCCGACGATGGTCGAAGGCCTGCGCAGCCTTGCCCAGGCACGGGGCGACAGCCTGTTCATGTTGCTCCTGGCAGCGTTCGAGCTGCTGCTGTTCCGCTGCACTGGCCAGCACGACCTGCGCATCGGTGTACCAGTGGCCAACCGCAATCGGGTCGAGCTCGAAGGCGTGCTGGGCTTTTTCGTCAACACCCAGGTGTTGCGCGGGCAGTTGCAGGGCGAGCAATCGTTCGAACAATTGCTGGCCCAGGTGAAGACCAGCGTGCTGGCCGCCCAGGAGCACCAGGACCTGTCCTTCGAACAACTGGTCGAAGCGCTCAACCCGCAGCGCAGCCTCAGTCACAATCCGCTGTTCCAGGCCATGTACAACCACACGCGCCTGCGCTCCCAAGCCTTGCAGGGTATCGAAGGGCTGGACGTCGAGGTACTCGAGCCGCACAGCCAGACCACCCAGTTCGATCTCATGCTGCACAGCGAAGAGCGCGCCGACGGAGGCCTGCGCCTGACCTTCGGCTACGCTTGCGACCTGTTCGAAGCCGCCAGCATCGAGCGCCTGGCCGGGCATTTCGTCGAGTTGCTCAACCAGGTGCTGAGCCGCCCGAGCCAAGCCCTGGATGACTTCCAACTGGCCGACCCGGCTCAACGCGAGCGTTTGCTGGCGCTGGCTTGCGGCCCGCAGCGCGAAGCGCCGCAACCGTTGTACGTGCACCATGCCATCGCTGCCCAGGCCCGTCGCAGTCCCGATGCCACCGCATTGCTCATGGGCGAGCAGCGCATGAGCTATGGCGAACTCGAGCGGCGCGCCAACCAGTTGGCCCGGCGTTTGGTGCGTCTTGGCGCCGGGCCGGAGGTGGTGGTCGGCATCGCTGCACAGCGCTCGCTGGAAATGGTGGTCGGCCTGTTGGCGATCCTCAAGGCCGGCGCCGCCTATCTGCCGCTCGACCCGGACTACCCAGCCCAGCGCCTGGCTTACATGGTCGCCGACAGCGGGATTCGACTGCTCCTGGCGCAGCCCGCACTGCTGGCCGATTTGCCGCTGCCCGACGGCGTGCAAGTGCTCGACCTCGGCCAGCCTTGCGACGATGAAGCGGTCGATGCCCCGGCGCCGGCGATGGCTCCGGAGCAATTGGCCTACGTGATCTACACCTCCGGCTCCACCGGCCAGCCCAAGGGCGCGGGCAACAGCCATGCAGCTTTGGCCAACCGCCTGGCCTGGATGCAGGCGGCCTACCGACTGGGCGTCGACGACTGCGTGTTGCAGAAGACTCCGTTCGGCTTCGATGTCTCGGTGTGGGAGTTCTTCTGGCCGTTGATGACCGGCGCTCGGCTGGCCCTGGCCGGCCCGGGCGAGCACCAGGACCCCGAGTGCCTGGCCCGGCGCATTCGCCAATACGACGTGACCACCTTGCACTTCGTGCCTTCGATGCTGCAGGCGTTCATGGCTCAGGCGCAGTTGCCGGCGCTGCCGAGCCTGACGCGCATCGTCTGCAGTGGCGAGGCGCTGGCAGCGGGGCTGCAGGACCAGGTACTGGCGCGCCTGCCCCAGGCCCAGCTGTACAACCTGTATGGCCCCACCGAGGCAGCGATCGACGTCAGCCACTGGACCTGCCGCAGCGACGGCCGCGACAGCGTTCCTATCGGCCGCCCGATCGACAACACCCAGCTCTACGTGCTCGACGCGCGGCTGCAGCCCCAGCCGCTCAACGTCATTGGCGAACTGTACATCGGCGGTGGCAACCTGGCGCGTGGCTACCTCGGTCGCCCAGGCCTGACCGCCGAACGCTTCGTCGCCAACCCCTTCGGCGCACCTGGTTCGCGGCTCTACCGCACCGGTGACCTGGCCCGCTACCGCGCCGACGGTGCCATCGAGTACGCCGGACGTTGCGACCACCAGGTCAAGCTGCGCGGCTTGCGCATCGAACTGGGCGAGATCGAGGCGCAACTGCGGCGCTGCGAGGGCATTGAAGATGCCGTCGTGCTGGCTCTGCAAGGCCCTACCGGACAACACCTGGTGGCATACGTGGTCACCGGCCTGGACGAGCAGGGCCTGGGCCAGGCGTTGCGCAGCCAACTGCGCGAGCACCTGCCCGAGTACATGCTGCCCAGCGTGTTCGTCGCCCTGGCGCAGTTGCCCCTCAGCGCCAACGGCAAGCTCGAACGCCGCGCCTTGCCGACGCCGCAGTGGCATAGCGAAGCGCGCTACCAGGCACCGGAAACCCCGGTGCAACGGCAACTGGCGGATATCTGGCAAACCTTGCTCAAGGTCGAGCGGGTCGGGCTGGACGATGACTTCTTCGCCCTCGGTGGGCACTCGTTGCTGGCCACCCGTATGGCTGCCGACATCCGCCAGGCGCTGTTGATCGAGCTGCCGCTGCGGTGCGTGTTCGAGGCCGGCAGCCTGGCGGCCCTGGCGCAACGCGTGGAGCAGGAACTGGCTGCCGCCGATCTTGGTGGCGAACTCGATAGCATGGCCGCACTGCTGGCCGAGCTGGAGCAAAACCCATGAGCACTTCCCTGGCCCAGCAGGCCCAAGCCCTGCACGACATTGCCCGGCGTGCCAGCGCCTTGAGCGAAGACAAGCAACAGGTATTCCTCGGCCAATTGAACGAGCGGGGCATCGCCATCGGCAAACTGCCGATCGTCGCCTCGCCGCGTACCGACGATTTGCCACTGTCCCATGCCCAGCAGCGGCTGTGGTTCCTCTGGCAGCTGGAGCCGTACAGCCCGGCCTACAACATCGCCAGCAACCTGCGGCTGCGCGGCGCGCTCGATCAAGCCCGCCTGCAGCAGGCCTTCGATGCTTTGGTGGCGCGCCACCAGGCACTGCGCACGCGGTTCCCGGCCAACGCCGGGCAGGCGCGCCAGCATATCGATGCGCCAGCGCCGCTGACCCTCTGTGTCGAAGACCTGTCCCATTTGCCGGCCAGCGAGCGCAGTGGCCGCGCCGAGGCCCTGGCCCGCGAAGAGGCCGAGCGCCCCTTCGACCTGGCGGAGGGCCCGCTGCTGCGGGTCGGCTTGCTGCGCCTGGCCGATGACGACCACGTGCTGCTGCTGACCTTGCACCACATCATCGCCGATGGCTGGTCGCTGAATGTGCTGATCAACGAGTTCGCGGCGCTCTACCGCGGCGATGCCGACTTGCCTGAACTATCGGTGCAATACAAGGATTACACCCTGTGGCAGCGCAGCCTGCTGCGCGCCGGTGAAGGCGAGCGCCAGCTCGTTTACTGGCGACAACAACTCGCCGGGCATTGCGGTGTGCTTGAGCTGCCCCTGGACCACCCGCGGCGCCTGCAGCCGAGCCTGGCCGGGGGGAGCCTGGCACTGCCGTTGTCGCCTTCGCTCACCGAAGCGTTGCGGGCGATGGCTCGTACTGAGCAGGTCAGCCTGTTCAGCGTGTTGTTGTGTGCTTTCAACGTGTTGCTGTGGCGCTACAGCGGCCAGCGTGACCTGCTGGTGGGGGTGCCCATCGCCAACCGTCAGCGCCAGGAAACCCAAGGCCTGATCGGCCTGTTCGTCAATACCCAGGTGCTGCGCACGCAGCTCGATCCGCGTCAGCCACTGCGTCAGCTCCTGGCCCAGGTCGGCGAAGCGGCGCGCCAAGGCCAGAGCTTCCAGGACCTGCCGTTCGAACAGCTGGTCGATGCCCTGCACGGTCAGCGCAGCCTCAACCGCAGCCCGTTGTTCCAGGTCATGTTCAATCACCAGCAGCGCCAGTTGGATGCCTTCGAGCAGTTGCCAGGGCTGGCGCTCGAGCCGTTCGTCCAGCTCCAGCGCAGCGCGCGCTTCGACCTGGCCCTGGACACCGAAGAGGACAGCCAAGGCCACCTGTCGGCGCTGTTCACCTACCCGGTGGAGCTGTTCGATGCCGTCACCGTACAGGCAATGGCAGACGACTACCTGGGCATTCTGGAGCAGCTGGTCGAGCAGCCTCAGGCGGTGGTCGGCGAGCTGGGGCTGGCGCGCACTCCGGTTTGGCAGGAGGCGTTCAATGCCACCGACCGGACCTTCCCAGACGCCTGCCTGCACAGCCTGTTCGAGGCCCAGGCCGCGCGCACGCCGGATGCCTGTGCGGTGCAGTGTGGCGGGCAGCGCCTGAGCTACGCCGAGCTGGATCGGCGGGCCAACCGCGTGGCTCACCAACTGGCCGCCTGGGGCGTGGGCCCCGATGACCTGGTGGCGGTGGCCCTGGAGCGCTCGCTGGAACTGCCGGTGGCGCTCCTGGGCATCCTCAAGGCCGGCGGCGCCTACCTGCCACTGGACCCGAGCTATCCGGCCGAGCGCCTGGCTTACATGCTCGAGGACAGCGCGGCGGCGTGGCTGGTCACTGAAAGTGCCGTGCTCGCGAACCTCGCCTCGATCCCGGCGCGGGCGTTGTGCCTGGACCGCGATCATGCGCTGCTCGCGGCGCAGCCTGACACCGCCCTGGCCTTGGCACAGAGTGCCGACACGCTGGCCTACTGCATCTACACCTCCGGTTCCACCGGCAAGCCCAAGGGCGTCATGGTGCGTCATGCCGGGGTGGTCAATTTCCTCGCCAGCATGGCCCGCGAACCCGGCATCGTCGCCAGCGATTGTGTGCTCGGCCTGACCTCGCTGTCGTTCGACATCGCCGCGCTGGAGCTGTACCTGCCGCTGCTGCATGGCGCGCGGCTGTTACTGGTCGACCGCGACTGCGCGCGCGACCCGCAGCGCTTGCTGGGCGAGGTCCAGGCCCACGGCGTCAGCATTCTCCAGGCCACGCCCTCGACCTGGCGCATGCTGCTGGCCGGGGAGGGGGGAGCGCTGCTCCAGGGGCGCAAGCTGCTGTGCGGCGGCGAGGCGCTCGACGCTGACCTGGCGGCACGCCTGCGTGCCTGTGGTGGAGCGTTGTGGAACCTGTATGGGCCGACCGAGACCACCATCTGGTCGGCGGTGCAGCGAGTGGACTCGGACAAGGTCTGGCTCGGCAAACCGTTGGACAATACCCAGCTGTACGTGCTGGACGATGAGCTCAACCGCCAGCCCGCCGGGGTCGCCGGCGAGCTGTACATCGGCGGCGCCGGTCTGGCGCGGGGCTACCTGCAGCGTCCGGGGCTGAGCGCCGAGCGTTTCATCGCCGATCCTTTCGGCGCTCCTGGCCAACGCCTGTACCGCACGGGTGATCGGGTGCGTCAGCGCCACGACGGACAACTGGAGTACCTCGAGCGGGTGGATCACCAGGTCAAGGTGCGCGGGTTCCGCATCGAGCTGGGTGAAATCGAGGCACGCCTGCGTGAGGTAGCCGGTGTCCAGGAAGTGGCCGTGATCGCCCGCGATGCTGCCCAGGGCAAGCAGTTGGTAGCCTACCTGTGCGCCGACGCCCACGACGCGGCTCCGTTGCGCCGGCACCTGCAGGGATGCCTGCCGGAACACATGATGCCGGCCCATTTCGTGTTCCTCGCCCAGATGCCGCTGACCCCCAATGGCAAGCTCGACCGTCTGGCCTTGCCAGCCCCCGACCTGGAGCTGCGCGACAGCGCTTTCACAGCCCCCGAGGGGCCTGCCCAGCAAAGTCTGGCGGCGATCTGGCAGGGCCTTTTGCACGTCGGCCAGGTGGGCGCCGACGACAACTTCTTCGACCTGGGTGGCGATTCGATCCTGTCGATCCAGATGGTCGCGCAGGCCCGTGAGGCCGGCCTTGCATTGACGCCCAAGCAGGTCTTCCAGCACCAGACGCTGGCGGCCCTGGCAGCGGCCGCGGACACCGTGCAGGCGGAAGCTGCCATCGATCTGGAACGACCGCTGTTGACGCTCGATGCGCAACAGCTGGCCAGCCTGCGCGCTCGCCATGGCGAGTTCGAGGATGTCTACCCGCTGTCGCCGATGCAGCAGGGCATGCTGTTCCATGCCTTGCAGAGCCCCGAGCAGGGGCTGTACATCAACCAGCTCAGCGTGCGTGTCGAAGGCATGAACCCTGCGCGTCTGGCGGCGGCCTGGCAGCAGGCCATCGGTCGGCATACGGCGCTGCGCAGCGCTTTTCTGGCCAGCGATGGCGAGCTGGAAGAGCCGCTGCAACTGGTGTTGGCCACGGTCACGGCACCGGTCGGGGTGTTGGACTGGTCGCGCCGCGAGATTACCGAGCAGGCCCTCGCCGAACTGGCCCAGGCCGAACGCGACAAAGGCTTCGACCTGGCGCGGCCCCCGCTGCAGCGCCTGCTGCTGGTGGACCTGGGGCAGGGCATGCACCAGCTGATCTGGACCAGCCACCATATCCTCATGGACGGCTGGAGCACGGCGCAGTTGGTCAATGAAGTGCTCCAGGCCTACCAGGGCCAGGCGCCGGAACGCCCGGCACAGCCGTTCCGCCACTACCTGGCCTGGTTGCAGGCCCAGGATGACGCCGCCAGCGAACGTTTCTGGCGCCACTACCTGGCTGAGCTGGAACAACCCACGTTGCTGGCCGGCGCCGTAGGGCGTGGCCACTACGGCCACGGCTTCGCTCAGTGGCACTGCGCCTTCGGTGCGGCACGCAGTGAACAGCTGCAGGCGCTGGCCAAAGACGCAGGGGTGACCCTCAATACCCTGATCCAGGCAGCCTGGCTGGTCTTGCTGCAACGTCACGCCGGCCAGCCGACGGTGTGCGTCGGCGCCACCGTGGCTGGACGTCCCCATGACCTGGCCGGTGCCCAGGACATGCTCGGCCTGTTCATCAACACCCTGCCGCTGATCCAGACCGTACCCAGCGCCCTGTCGCTCGGCCAATGGCTGCAGCAACTCCAGGCCTGCAACCTGAGTCTGCGCGAGCACCAGCACACGCCGCTGTACCAGTTGCAGAGCTGGGCCGGGCAGGGCGGCCAGGCCTTGTTCGACAGCCTGATCGTGTTCGAGAACTTCCCGGTCGACCAGGCCTTGCGCGAACGCAGCAGTGCCGAGCTGCGCCTGAGTCAGGTGCACAACAGCGAAGCCAGCCATTACCCGCTGACGCTGACCGTGCACGCCGGCGCGGCCCTGGAAATCGTCTTCGGCTACCGCCGTGAAGCGTTCGACGCGCCCCAGGTCCAGGCCCTGCAAGTGCAGCTGTTGCACCTGTTGGACCAGATGCTGGCGACGCCAGAGCTGGCCGTCGGCAACCTGCAACTGCTCGACGCGCCGGGCCAGGCGCGGGTGTTGGATTACAACCCGGCGCCGCGCAGCAATCGCAGCGAGTGTCTGAGCCTGGCGTTCCAGGCCCAGGTGGCGCGCAGTCCAGATGCAGTCGCCGTGGCCTGCGCCAGCGAGACGCTCAGCTATGCCCAGCTCAACGCCAGGGCCAACCGCCTGGCACGCCAGTTGCGCCGCCGCGGTGTAGCACCTGGGGTATTGGTGGGCGTGGCGATGGAGCGGTCCTCTGCCTTGCTGGTGGCGTTGATGGCCGTGATCAAGGCCGGCGGCGCTTATCTGCCGCTGGACCCGGACTACCCGCCCGAGCGCCTGGCCTATATGCTCGCCGACAGTGGCGCCGCGCTGGTGCTGAGCCAGAGTTGGCTGGCCGAACGCCTGCCGCTGGCGGCGGACCGACTGCTGTGCCTGGACCGTGACGAGCCGGCCCTGGCCGGCCTCGCCAGCGATGATCTGGCACCGCTGGCCGGGCCCGAGTCTGCGCTGTACCTGATCTATACCTCCGGCTCCACCGGCCAGCCGAAAGGCGCCGGGGTGACCCGCGAAGGCTTCGCCAACCTGCTGCAGTGGTATTCGCGCGAGTTCGACATCGGCGCGCAGGAGCGCTTCCTGGTGATGACGTCGCCGGCGTTCGACCTCACCCAGAAAAACCTCTTCGCGCCGCTGCTTGGCGGTGGCCAGGTGCACATGGCGGCGCCGGGTTACCAACCACTGGCGCTGGTGACGCAGATCGCCGAGCAGGCGATCACCGCGCTCAACTGCACCCCCAGTACGTTCTATCCGTTGCTCGACCTCGGTACTGCCGAGCAGTTGGCGAGCCTGCGCCAGGTGTTCCTGGGGGGCGAGCCGATCCGTGGCGAACAGTTGCGCACCCACCTGGCCCACCTGCCGGCGCCGCCGACGGTGCATAACAGCTATGGGCCCACCGAGTGCACCGATGTGGTGGCCTGGCATACCTGGCAGGGTGATGCCGGGGAGGTGCCCACCGGCACAGCGATAGACAACACGCGCCTGTACATCGTCGACAGCCAGTTCAACCTGCTGCCGCCCGGGGTCGTGGGCGAGTTGCTGATTGCCGGTCGTGGCGTCGGTCGCGGTTATCACCGGCGCCCGGGTCTCACCGCCGAGCGCTTCATGGCCGACCCGTTCGCCGCCGATGGTAGCCGCCTCTACCGCAGCGGCGACCTGGCCAGGTTGCGCGAGGACGGCCTGGTCGAGTACGTCGGGCGGGTCGATCATCAGGTGAAGATCCGTGGCGTGCGCATCGAATTGGGTGAGATCGAGGCGCGCCTGGAGCAGCATCCTGCAGTGGAGGAAGTGGCGGTCATCGCCCATGACCTGGGTAGTGGTCCGCAACTGGTGGCCTACCTGGTGCTTGCCCAGGGGCAGACCAATCTGCCCCAGGTGCTGCGCGAGCATGTGCGCCAGGCCCTGCCCGATGCCATGGTGCCTGCCCATTGGCAGGTGTTGGCAGCCATGCCGTTGACCCCCAGCGGCAAGCTCGACCGCAAGGCCCTGCCGGCGCCTAGCGTCCAGGCGCGGGTTTACCGCGCGCCGGAAACGCCATTGCAGCGCGAACTGGCAGGTATCTGGGAGGCGCTGCTGGAGGTCGATCGGGTTGGTCTGGATGACGACTTCTTCGAGCTCGGTGGTCATTCGTTGCTGTTGACCCAGGCCCTGTCACGCATTCAGCAGCGGTTGCAGGTCCGTTTGAGCCTGGCGCAGCTGTTCGACTGCGCCACCTTGGCGGACCTCGCCAGTCACATCGAGACCCGCATGCCGGCAGCGAGCAACGGCACGGGCGATGCGGCGATGATCGATGACCTGCTGGCCAGCCTCGAGCAATCCTGAGGTGTAGTACCGCAGGCATCGAGCGCCGCGGGCGGCGCTCGATGTGTGCGCCACTACACCTCTCAAGCGCACACCCCGCGGCGCTCGATAGACCGCAACACCTGCGCCCTCGGTAACGGCGGAAGCGGCCAGCAACCTAAAGAAAGCCCCCCACCTTTCGTCCTCTGATTAATGAGCCAGGCGGGCCCTGCGCCCGGCCATGGCCCACCCCCAACCCATGCCGGCGCCGCGCACCGGCAGTGATGGAAAGAATCAGATGAGCACACAAGAATCCCAGGATTTCGTTCGGCGCTTCATTGGCCTACCCCCCGAGAAGCAGCGGATCTTCTGGCGCAGCCTGCGCGAGCGGGGCGTGGACTTTGGCCTCTATCCGATCCCTGGGGGGCTGGCCCATGAGGCCCAGGTGCCGCTGTCGTACGCCCAGCGGCGGATGTGGGTGCTGTGGCAATTGCAGCCAGACAGTGGCGCCTACAACATCGCCTCGGCGGTACGCCTGGACGGAGAGCTCGACGTGGCGGCGCTGGAACGTGCGTTTGGCGCGTTGATCGAACGTCACTCGTCACTGCGCACCACCTTCGACCAGGATGATCAGCAGCCTTTCCAGGTGATCCAGGACGCCGGGGAGTTCCAACTGCAGGTGCGTGCCTGCGACGAAAGCCAGTTGCAGACCTCCCTGCAGCAGGAGGCGTTGGCTCCGTTCGACCTGCGTCAGGGGCCGCTGCTGCGTGCGGTGTTGCTGCAGACGGGGGAGCAGCGGCAGGTGCTGAGCCTGTGCATGCACCACATCGTCGCCGATGGCTGGTCGATGAATCTGCTGATCGACGAGTTGGTGGCGCTCTACGGCCAGTTCAGCGGTGGCGCGCCGGCGTCCCTGGCCGAACTGCCGATTGCCTATGCCGACTACGCGCTGTGGCAGAAGAGCCTGCTCGAAGCCGGTGAAGCCGAGCACCAGTTGGCCTACTGGCGGCAGGCGCTGGGGACCGAGCAACCGCCGCTGGAGCTACCGGCCGATCGCTTGCGCCCGGCCGAGCAGAGCCTGCGTGGGGCCAGCCTGGAGTTCAGCTTGCCGCCGGCGCTGTGTCAGGGCCTGCAGGCCCTGGCCCGGCAGCACAACGCTACGCTGTTCATGGTGCTGCTGGCGGCCTTCAAGGTGCTGTTGCACCGCTACAGTGGCCAGGCCGATATCCGCGTGGGGGTGCCGGTCGCCAACCGCAACCGCTTGGAGACCGAGCGCTTGATCGGCTTCTTCGTCAATACCCAGGTGTTGCGCAGCCAGCTCGATGGCCAGGTCAGTTTCACCGGGTTGCTGGCCCAGGTGAGAAACACCGTGCTGCAGGCCCAGGCCCACCAGGACCTGCCCTTCGAGCAACTGCTCGATGGCCTGGAACTGAGTCGCAGCCTGAGCTACAACCCGTTGTTCCAGGTCATGTACAACCACCAGCGGCGTGCGCTCGACCGCCTGCAGGGGTTGGCCGGCCTGGAGGCCCAGGTGCTCAGTGTCGGCGCCCCGGTGGCCAAGTTCGACCTTGGCCTGGACACCGCCGAGGATGCCGACGGCAACCTGTTCGCCACCCTCAGCTATGCCACCGACCTGTTCGACGCACCGCGCATGCAGCGCCTGTGCCGTCACTACCAGACGTTACTGGCCGAGGTCCTGGCCAAGCCAGAGGCGGCCCTGGCCGAGCTGTCACTGGTCGATGAGCAGGAGCTGGCCCGCCAGCGCCTGTTCAACGGCCCGCAGACGCCGGCAGTGCCTTACCAGCCGATCCATCAGCGTATCGCTGAACACGCCCGCCAACGGCCGCAGGCCACGGCCGTGCTCTGCCAGGGCCAGCGCCTGAGCTTCGCCGAGCTCGACCAACGAGCCAATCAACTGGCCTGGCACCTGCGCGGGCTTGGCATTGCCGCCGAAGCCCGCGTCGCGGTCGCCTTGCCACGCTCGCCGCAGATGCTGGTGGCGCTGTTGGCCGTGCTCAAGGCAGGCGCGGCCTACGTCCCGCTGGATGCCAGCTACCCCGCAGAGCGCCTGGCCTACCTGATGGAAGATGCCGGTGTGGCGCTGTTGCTCAGCGATGCCGGGTTGTTGCCCGACCTGCCGGTACCGGCGCATCTGCCGGTGCTGGACTTGGCCCGACTCGAGCTGCAGGGCCAGCCGCTGGACTGTCCAGCAGCGCACTGCGAGCCAGGTCAGCTGGCCTACCTGATCTACACCTCCGGCTCTACCGGCCAGCCCAAGGGCGTGGCCGTGGCACATGGTCCCCTGGCCATGCATTGCGCAGCCATCGGCCAGCGCTATCAGATGAGCGAGCACGACTGCGAACTGCACTTCATGTCGTTCGCCTTCGATGGCGCCCACGAGCGTTGGCTGACCACCCTCAGCCACGGCGGCAGCTTGCTGCTGCGCGACGACAGCCTGTGGACCCCGGAGCAGACCTACGCCGCCTTGCACACGCACCAGGTGAGCGTGGTGGCCTTCCCGCCGGTCTACCTGCAGCAGCTGGCCGAGCATGCCGAGCGCCAGGGCAACCCGCCACCGGTGCGCATCTACTGCTTCGGCGGCGACGCCGTGCCGGAGGCCAGCTTCGAGCTGGTCAAGCGGGTGCTGCGTCCGCAGTTCATCATCAACGGCTATGGCCCGACCGAAACAGTGGTGACGCCGCTGATCTGGAAAGCCGCGCCTGACGAGCAGTGCGGCGCTGCCTATGCCCCCATCGGCAGCCTGATCGGCCAGCGCAGCGCCTGGGTGCTGGATAACGAACTCAATCCGGTGCCGCTGGGCGCGGTGGGCGAGTTGTACCTGGGCGGTGAGGGCCTGGCGCGAGGTTATCACCAGCGCCCAGGCCTGACCGCCGAGCGTTTCGTCGCCGACCCGTTCAGCAAGGGTGGCCGTCTTTACCGCTCCGGCGACCTGGTGCGCCAGCGCGAGGACGGGGTGGTGGAATACATCGGCCGTATCGACCAGCAGGTGAAAGTGCGCGGCTTTCGCATCGAGCTGGGCGAGATCGAGGCACGCCTGCAACAGCACCCTGAGGTCCGTGAAGCGGTGGTGGTCGCCCGTGATGGGGTCGCCGGCAAGCAACTGGTGGGGTATCTGGTACCGCGCACCGAGTCTGCAGAGGAGGCGGCCCTGGCAGTGGCGGTCAAGGCCTGGCTGGGAGAAAGCCTGCCCGACTACATGGTGCCGGCGCACCTGATGCTGTTGGCCAGCCTGCCGCTGACGCCCAACGGCAAGCTCGACCGCAAGGCGCTGCCGGCCCCGGACCTGAGCCGGTTGCAGGATGCTTTCGTGGCGCCGCAGGGGCCGGTGGAGCCGGTGCTGGCCGACATCTGGCAGCGTTTGCTGGGCGTCGAGCAGGTCGGTCGCGATGACAACTTCTTCCAGCTCGGTGGCGATTCGATCGTCGCCATCCAGGTGGTCAGCCGCGCCCGTCAGGCAGGGCTGCAATTGAGCCCCAAGGACCTGTTCCAGCAGCAGACCCTGGCGGCCCTGGCCGCCGTCGCCCGCCGCGACCGGCTCGCGGTGGTGGATCAAGCACCGACCCATGGCGAGTTGCTGCCCACACCGATCCAGCACTGGTTCTTCGACCTGCAATTGGCCAATGCCGACCATTGGAACCAATCGCTGTTGCTGACGCCCCGCCAGCCGTTGGCGGCGGACACGCTAGGCGTGGCCCTGCAGGCCGTGCTCGCCCAGCACGATGGGCTGCGCCTGGCTTTCAGTGGTCGCCAGGGACGCTTCCTGCCCCTGGCCGAGTTGCCAGACCCCCTGTGGCTGCGTTCGTTGGCCGATGCCCAGGGTTTGCAGGCCCTGTGCAGCGAAGCCCAGGCCAGCCTCGACCTGGCCAGCGGTGCCCTGCTGCGTGCGCTGTTGGTGCAACTGCCCAACGCTGAGCAGCGACTGTTGCTGGTGGTGCATCACCTGGTCATCGATGGGGTGTCCTGGCGCATCCTGCTTGAAGACCTCGACAGCGCCTGGCGCCAGGCGGTCGAGGGGCAGGTGCCGCGTTTGCCGGCGCGGACCACGTCGTTGCAGCGTTGGTCGCAGCAGTTGCAGAACTACGCGCGCAGCCCGGCCCTGCAGGCCGAACTGGGCTTCTGGCAGGCACAACTGGCCGGTGCCAGTACGACGTTGCCCGAAGATGGCCAGCCGGGCAGCACGCCACAGCTTCAGGCCACCCGCCTGCGCAGCGTGCTGGACCGCCAGCGCACGCGTCAGTTGGTGCAACTGGCGCCCGCCAGTTACCGCACGCAGATCAATGACCTGCTGCTCACCGCCCTGGCCCGGGTGCTGGTGCGCTGGACCGGTCAGCCGACAGCATTGGTGCAGCTCGAGGGCCACGGCCGCGAGCAGGCGGTGGTCGGCGATGCCGATCTGAGCCGTACCCTGGGTTGGTTCACCAGCGTGTTTCCGCTACAGCTGACGCCGCGCAGCGAGCTGGCCGAGTCGATCAAGGCGATCAAGGAACAGCTGCGCGCGGTGCCCAACAAAGGCCTGGGCTATGGCGTACTGCGTTACCTCAGCGATGCCGGCGCCGCCCTTCAGGCCTTGCCGCAGCCGCGCATCACCTTCAACTACCTGGGCCAGTTCGACGCCAACTTCGCTGCCGATGCCGCCTGGCTGCCGGCCAACGAAGCGCGCGGCAGCGACGTCGATGCCCTGGCGCCACTGACCTCTGACCTGGGTATCGATGGCCAGGTGTACGACGGCTGCCTGAGCCTGACCTGGACCTTCAGTGACCAACGATTCCGCGTCGAGACAATCCAGGCCCTGGCCGATGCTTTCACTGCTGAACTGGTGGAGCTGATCGAGCACTGCCTGTGCGTCGGCGAGGCCGGCGTCACGCCATCGGACTTCACCCAGCGTGATCTTGAGCAGCAGGAGCTCGATGCACTGGCCGTGCCGGTGGCCGAGATCGAAGACATCTACCCGTTGACCGCCTTGCAGCAAGGCATGTTGTTCCACTGCCTGTATACGCCGCACAGCGCCGCCTATGTGAATCAGATGCGCGTGGATGTCGACGGCCTCGATGTGGAGGCTTTCGCCGCAGCCTGGCAAGCCGTGCTCGACCGTCACCCGGTGTTGCGCGCCGGTTTCCACTGGGAGGGCATGGCGCGACCGCTGCAGGTTATCCACAAGCAGGCACGCCTGCCCCTGAGCCTGAAGGACTACCGTGCACGCACCGACCTGGACGACGCCCTGGCACATCTGGCCGGTGCCGACCAGGCCGCCGGTTTCGTGCTGAACCAGGCGCCATTGCTGCGCCTGACCCTGGTGCAGGTGAGCGCCCACCGCCACCACCTGATCTTCACCAGCCATCATTTGCTGCTCGATGGCTGGAGCAATTCGCAACTGCTCGGCGAGGTGCTGCAGCACTACGCCGGACAGACACCGGCCAGCGCCGCCGGCAGCTATCGCGACTACCTGCACTGGCTGCAGCAGCGCGACCCAGCGCTCAGCCAGGATTTCTGGCTGCAGCGCCTGGCCTTGCTCGACGAGCCCACCCGCTTGGCCGCGACCTTGGGCAGGGGCGGTGAGGGCGAGGGTCATGGCGAGCACCAACTGCAACTCGATGGGCAACACAGCCAGCAGTTGGCGGCGTTCGCCCGGCAGCACAAGACCACCCTGAACACCTTGGTGCAGGCAGCCTGGGCCTTGCTCCTGCAGCGCTTCAGTGGGCAGTCGGGGGTGGCTTTCGGCACGACCGTTTCGGGCCGTCCGGCGCACCTGGCAGGCATCGAGCAGCAGTTGGGTCTGTTCATCAACACGCTACCGATGGTATTGGCGCCGCAGCCGCAACTCACCGTCCTGCAATGGCTGCACGCCGTACAGGAGGCCGGCCTGGCCCTGCGGGAACATGAGCACGTAGCGCTGGTCGATGTGCAGCGCTGGGCCGGGCAGTCTGGCGAGGCGCTGTTCGATACCCTGCTGGTGTTCGAGAACTACCCGATCAGCGAAGCGTTGCAGGCAGGAGCGCCACAGGGCTTGAGCTTTGGCCCGGTGCAGGCGCAGGAGCAGACCAATTACCCGCTGACGGTGCTGGTGACCGCTGGCGAATGCCTGGCAGTGCAGTTCAAATACCAGCACCAGGCGTTCAGCCAGGAGGCGGTCGAGCGGCTGGGCAGCTATCTGCGTCAATTGCTGCTGGGCTTCATGGCCCAGCCCCAGGGCTGTCTTGCCGGCATCGACGGCTTCGATGATGACGAGGGTGAGGCCTTGTTGGCGATTGGCCGGAGTTCGGCTGACCTGCACGTCCCGCCGCTCGGTCTGGCCCAGTGGGTAGAGGCCCAGGTGCGACGCCGTCCCGGCGCGTTGGCGCTGATTGCCGGCGAGCAGCACCTGAGCTACGAGCAGCTCAACCAGCAGGCCAACCGCTTGGCCCACAAGCTGCGTGAAATGGGCGTGCAGCCTGGAGTGCTGGTCGGGGTGGCGCTGCAGCGCACGGCCTGGCTGCCGGTCGCTGTGCTGGCAGTGCTCAAGGCCGGTGGCGCGTACGTGCCGATCGACCCGGACTACCCCCGTGAGCGCCAGGCCTACATGCTCGAGGACAGCGACGCCGGCCTGCTGATCACCGAGCAGGCGCTGCAGGGCAGACTGCCTGTGGTCAGCGCTGTGCAGCAACTGTGCGTCGACAGCGCATGGGGCGATTATCCCGCCTGTGACCTGCCAGCCCTCGCCCAGCCCGAAGACCTGGCCTACGTGATCTACACCTCAGGCTCCACCGGCCAGCCCAAGGGCGTGGCCATCGAGCAGCGCAACGCCAGTGCGCTGATCAGCTGGGCGCAGCGCGTGTACAGCCCGGAGCAGCTGCAGGGCGTACTGGCCAGTACCTCGGTGTGCTTCGATCTGTCGGTGTGGGAGCTGTTCGTGACCCTGGCCAGCGGGGGCTACCTGGTGCTGGCTGACAATGCCCTGGCCCTGCCGACGCTGGCCGCACGCGACCAGGTGCGGTTGATCAACACGGTGCCCTCGGCGATCGCTGCGTTGCTGCGTGCCGGGGAGGTTCCGCCGAGTGTGCGCATCGTCAACCTGGCGGGCGAGGCCCTGCAGCAGAGCCTGGTCGACGAATTGTACGCCCTGGGCCACATCGAGCAGGTGTTCGACCTCTACGGCCCTTCCGAAGACACCACCTATTCCACCTTCTGCCGCCGCCAGGCCGGTGGCCGTGCCAGTATCGGTCGCACGCTGCCCGGCACGGTCAGCTATATCCTCGATCCGACCGGAGTTCCGGTGCCTGCCGGCGTAGTTGGCGAACTGTACCTGGCTGGCGCCGGCCTGGCCCGTGGCTATCTGGGCAAGCCGGGGATGACCGCCGAGAAGTTCGTCGCCGATCCGTTCGGTGCGCCAGGCCAACGCATGTACCGCACGGGTGACCTGGTGCGGTACAACGCCCAGGGCGACCTGGAGTACGTCGGGCGCATCGACCACCAGGTGAAGATCCGCGGCCTGCGTATCGAGCTGGGCGAAATCGAAGCCGGCCTGCTCGCCTTCCCAGGTGTCAGCGCTGCGTTGGTCCAAGCCCAGTCGTTCGCCTCCAGCCAGCAGTTGGTGGCCTATGTGGCCACCGGTGCGGAGCAGGTCTCGGTCGACAGCCTCAAGGCGCACCTACGCCAGTGCTTGCCGGCCTACATGGTGCCGACCCATTTCATGCTGTTGCCCGAGCTGCCGTTGACGCCCAATGGCAAGGTCGACCGCAAGGCATTGCCGGCGATCGAGCGCGACAGCCAGGACGCGGCGCCGGTCGCGGCGGGCAATGACGTGGAGGCGAGCCTGTTGCAGATCTGGCGGGCGGTGCTGGGTGAAACCGAAATCGGCATGCATGACAACTTCTTCGAGTTGGGCGGCGATTCGATCATCTCCATCCAGGTGGTGGGCCGTGCCCGCCAGCTGGGGTTGCGCCTGTCGCCCAAGGACCTGTTCGAACACCCGACCCTGCATGCCCTGGCGCGAGTGGTGCGCGTCGATCAAGGCGAAACCTGCCCCCAGGGGTCGGTGACCGGAGAGCAGCCGCTGACGCCGATCCAGCGCAGCTTCTTCGAGCGTCAGCTGGCCCGTCCCGGACACTGGAACCAGGCCGTGCTCCTGCACCTGCGTGAGCCCCTGGCGTTGTCGGTGCTGGAATCGGCGCTGGCGGCGCTGCAGGATCAGCATGACGTGCTACGCCTGGTGTTCGAGGGTGGCGTCGGCTACTACCGCGAGGCTGCCGGCGGGCCGCTGGCGTGGCATCGCCAAGCTGCCGATGGCGATGAGCTGCAACGCCTGTGCGATGCCGCGCAGGCCAGTCTCGACCTGGGCCGTGGGCCGATCTGGCGCGCCATGCTGGTGGACATGGCTGACGGCAGCCAGCGGCTGCTGCTGGTTATCCACCACCTGGTGGTCGACGGGGTCTCGTGGCGCATTCTGCTCGAAGACCTGCACGGTCTCTGCCAGCAGATCGCCGCCGGCCAGGCGCCGCGCTTGCCGGCCAAGACCTGGGCATTCCAGCGCTGGGCCGAGCGCCTGCAGGCCTATGCCGGGAGTGCCGAGGTGAAGGCCGAGCTGGGCTACTGGCAACAGCAACTGCAGGGCGCCGAGCGGCCGCTGCCGGGGGCCGACACCCAGGGCAGCCAGGCCAGTGAACATGCGTGCAGCGTGGTTACCCGGCTGGACGCCGAATGCACCCGACAATTGCTGCAGCAGGCCCCGGCGGCCTACCGCAGTCAGGTCAACGACCTGCTGCTCAGTGCCCTGGCCCGGGTACTGTGTGCCTGGACCGGGCAGGACTCTGCCCAGGTGCTGCTCGAAGGCCACGGCCGCGAGGAGCTGTTCGACGATGTCGACCTGTCGCGCACCCTGGGTTGGTTCACCAGTGCCTATCCGCAACGGCTGACCCCTGCCGCCGACATGGCGAGCACCATCAAGACCATCAAGGAGCAATTGCGCGCCGCGCCAGCCAAAGGCATCGGCTTCGGTGTGCTGCGCTACCTGGGCGATGCCGACAGCCGCCAGGCCTTGGCGGCCCTCGGCGAGCCACGCATCACCTTCAACTACCTCGGCCAGTTGGACAGCAGCCTCGACGCCCAAGGCCTGTTCGCCCCGGCCCGGGAAAGCAGCGGCGCCAGCCAGGCCCCCGATACGCCGCTGGGCAACTGGCTGAGCCTCAATGGTCAGGTGATGGACGGCGAACTGGCCGTGCACTGGAGTTTCAGCGACCAGGTGTTCGAGCCGGCGGCGATCCAGGCCTTGGCCGAGCGTTACGGCGATGAACTGCGGGCGCTGGTGGCCCACTGCCTGGGCAGTGAGGCCGGTGCCCTGACCCCTTCGGACGTGGTGGGCGTAGCGCTCAGCCAGGACGCCCTCGATGAATTGCTCAGCGACTTCTAACGCCTTATGGAAATCCCTATGACCTCCAGCAACCCCCGCCAGAAAGCCAATATCCAGGTGGTCGCACCGATCACGTCGGTGCAGAAGGGCATCCTCGCCTATTCGCTCAAGTGCGGCACCCAGGACCCGTATCACTACCAGCAGGTGTTCAGCCTGCGCGGCGACCTGCAGATCGCCGCGTTTCGGCAGGCGTTGCAGCATACCGTCGACCGCCACCAGGCCCTGCGCGCCGATTACCGCTGGGAAGAAGTGGATGTGCCGGTGCAGATCATCTTCAAGCAATTCCCGGTGGCCTTGCCGACCCTTGACTGGAGTGCCTGCAGCCGCGACGAACAGTGGGCGCGGCTGCGCCAGTTGCTGGCCGACAAACGCGCTGCCGGCTATGCATTCCGCCAGGCGGCCGACCTGTCGTTCAACCTGGTGCGGGTGAGCCCCGACGAGCACTGGTTGGTGTGGAGCTATCACCACATCAACCTCGATGGCTGGGGGCTGGGCGTGGCGCTGCGCGACACCCTGCTCGCCTACCGCCGGCTGGCCGCCGGCGAGGTGCTGGCCGCCCAGGGCGGCACCGACTACGTCAACTACCTGAGCTGGTTGCAGGCACGCCACGACAGCACCCGTACCGAGGCCTACTGGCGCAGCGTGTTCCCCGAGGCCGTGGGCCTGACGCCATTGCCGCACCAGGCGGCCAATCCGGCCCAGGCCGGGCGCTATGGCGAGCGCGGTTTTGACCTGGACGTGGCGGCCACGGCCAGACTGCAGACGCTGTGCCGTCAGGCCGGGGTGACCCTGAATACCGTGGTGCAAGGGGCCTGGGCGTTGTTGCTGGGCCGCTACGCCGGTCAGGATGAGGTGATCTTCGGCACCACGCTGTCCGGGCGCTCCCCTGAGCACGACGGGGTGGAGAACATCGTCGGGCTGTTCATCAACACCCTGCCGGCGCGCATCGCCGTGGTCGACGAGCAACCGTTGGGGCAGTGGCTCAAGGGCATTCAGGCCCAGGCTCTGCAGACCCGCGAGCACGAGCACAGCGCGTTGCAGGACATTCTCAAGCTGACCGGCAACGACGCCGGACGCGGACTGTTCGAGAGCATCCTGGTGTTCGAGAACTTCCCCCTGGCCGAAGCCGTACCGCCCCGCGAGCACGAACTGAGCGTCAACCTGTTGCCCTCGCTGGAGCGCGGGGAGGGCGGTTCGGGCACGGCTGGGCGCTCCAACTATCCATTGAGCCTGATGGTCGAACCGGGCAACCGGCTAGGGTTGCTGCTGGCCTGGCACCGTGAGCATTTCAGCGACGAGGCGGCCGGGCAGATCATCGCTCAGCTCACCCATGTGCTGCAGGCCATGGGCCGCGGTGCCGAGCAACACGTGGGTGATCTGCGTCTGCTGGCGCCGGAGCAAGCCAGCAGCGAAACGCAGGCCCTGGAGCCAGGCACGCCGCTGCAGGCTTTCGCCGCAGCCGTGGCGCGCAACCCACAGGCCTTGGCGATCGCCGATGACAGCGAGGCGCTGACCTACGCGCAACTGGACCATGCCAGCGAGCGTGTCGCGGCCTGGTTGGAGGCCCAGCGCTGGCCGCTGGCGACACCTGTGGCGCTGCAGTTGCAGCGCGGCTGCGACTGGGTGGTGGCCTTGCTCGGCGTGCTCAAGGCCGGACTCAGCTATGTGCCGCTGGAGCCCTCGACTCCTGCCGATCGCCTGGCCCGGGTCCTGACGCAAAGCGGCGCGGCGCTGCTGATCGGACCCCAGGCCGACGCCGTCGGCGACGGTTCGACGACTCTGCGCCGGGAGGCCATCGCCACCCTGCGCGCCTGCCAGGACGCCCGTCAGCCGCGTCCGGTGGCACCGGGCAGCACCGCCTACCTGATCTATACCTCTGGTTCTACGGGGGCGCCCAAAGGCGTCGAGGTCAGCCATGCGGCGTTGCATCAGTATGTGCAGGGCCTGTTGCAGCGTGTGCAGATTCCGCCCGAGGCGAGCATGGCCATGGTGTCCACCGTGGCCGCCGATCTGGGCCACACCGTATTGTTCGGCGCGCTGTGCAGTGGTCGGGCACTGCACCTGTTCAGTGACCGGCAGGTGCGCGACCCCGATGCGTTCGCCCAGTCCATGGCCGAGCGCCAGGTGGGCGTGTTGAAGATCGTGCCGAGCCATCTACGCGGTCTGTTGCAGGCGACCCGGGCAGCCGACGTGTTGCCGGCCCATGCCCTGATACTCGGTGGCGAGGCCTGTGACTGGCCGCTGCTGGAGCAAGTACGGGCACTGAAGCCTGCCTGCCGGTTGTACAACCACTATGGGCCCAGCGAGACCACGGTGGGCGTGCTGGCCACCGAGGTGCAGCCGCAAGTGCCCCACGGCGTCCGGGTGCCGCTTGGCACGCCACTGGGGCAGGTGCGTGTGCATGTGCTGGACGCCGACCTGAACCCCTTGCCTGCCGGAGCCATTGGCGAGCTGTACGTGGCCGGTCCGACCCTGGCCACGGCTTATCACCAGGCCCCAGGGCTGACCGCCGAACGCTTCCTGGCCAATCCCTTCGCCAGCGGCGAGCGCATTTACCGCACGGGTGATCGGGTACGCCGCTGCCTGGACGGTTCCCTGGAGTTCTTCGGGCGGATCGACGAGCAGATCAAGCTGCGCGGCTACCGTATCGAGCTGGGCGAAATCGCTGCCACCTTGAAGGGTCTGGACGGCGTTCAGGATGCCGTCGCCGTGCTCGATGACAGCGGTCAGGCCGCCCAACTGCTGGGCTACCTGGTGCTGAGCGAGGGCGCTGACCTGGATCAGGTACGCGCACGGGCCGGCGAATGCCTGCCTGAATATATGCTGCCCTCGCGGTGGATGACCCTGACGACCATGCCGGTGACGGCCAACGGCAAGCTCGACCGCAAGGCGCTGCCGGCCATCGAGGAACTGCGCAGCAGCAAAGTGGCGCCGCGCAGCGCTGAAGAGCAGTTGCTGGCAGAGGTCTGGGCCGATGTGCTCAAGCTGCCGGAAGTGGGCATCAACGAGAACTTCTTCGAACTGGGCGGGGACTCCATTCTCAGTCTGCAGATCATCGCCCGGGCACGGCGTCGTGGGCTGAAGCTGAGCTCGCGGCAGATCTTCGAAATGCAGACCATCGAGCAATTGGCCGCCAGCGTCGTCAGCGCCACGTCTGAACCTGCCGCGGCTGGCAAGCCTGCACCCCAGGGGCGTGTCGGCTTGCTGCCGATTGCCCGACGCTTCTTCGAGCGCCAGGTGCCGCAAGCCCATCATTGGAACCAGTCGCTGCTACTGTCCGCCCGCCAGCCACTGGACGCCGAGCGCCTGGCTCAGGCCCTGGAAGCGTTGCTGCGCCATCACGATGCGCTGCGTCTGCGTTTCAGCCAGCAGCAGGGCCAGTGGCAAGGCGAGTTCGCCGCCGTGCCTGCCGGCAGCAGTTTGCTCTGGCAGCGCCAGGCCGCCGACAGCGAAGCTCTGCGCGCCCACTGCGAACAGGCCCAGCGCAGCCTCGATCTGGCGCAAGGGCCGCTGCTACGCGCGTTGCTGGTGGACATGGCCGACGGCACTCAGCGTTTGCTGCTGGTGATCCATCACCTGGTGGTGGACGGTGTGTCGTGGCGTGTACTGCTCGAAGACCTGCAAGCGCTCTATGAAGGTGGCCCGGGCCACTTACTGCCGGCATCCACAGCGTCTTTGCCGCAGTGGCTGCAGTGCCTGGAACGGCACGCCGGCTCGTCGACGCTGCAGGCGCAGCTGCCGTTCTGGCTGGCGCAAGGTACCGAGGCGGCGGGATCGTTGCCATGCCAGGTTCCGGCCCGGGAGCCGAGCAACGCCAGCGCCCGCAGCATCGCCGTGCGCCTGGACGGCGAGCGCACCGCGCAATTGCTCAAGCAGGCCCCGACCGCCTACCGCACCCAGATCAACGACCTGCTGCTGACCGCCCTGGCCCGTACCTTGTGCCGCTGGAGCGCCAGCCGCGCGTGCCTGATCCAGCTGGAAGGTCATGGCCGCGAGCCGCTGGACGACGCCCTCGACCTGAGTCGCAGCGTGGGTTGGTTCACCAGCCTGTATCCGCTGCAACTGACACCGGTCGAGGGCCTGGGCGACTCGATCAAGGCCATCAAGGAGCAGTTGCGCGCCGTGCCGGAAAAAGGCCTGGGCTACGGGGTACTGCGCTACCTGGGCAGTGCCGAACAGGCCGAGCGTTTGGCCGAGCTGCCGACGCCGCGGGTGACCTTCAACTACCTGGGCCAGTTCGACGGCAGCTTCAGCGACGATGGCCTGCTGACACCGGCCAACGAAGGCACCGGTGCCAACCAGAGCGCCGAAGCGCCGATCAGCAATTGGTTGACCATCAACGGCCAGGTGCATGAAGGCCAGTTGACCCTCAACTGGATCTACAGCGCCGAGCTGTTCGATGCGGCGACCCTGCAGGGTGTGGCCGACGACTACCTGGCCGAGTTGCAGGCGATCATCGAGCATTGCTGCTCGGACGCTGCCGGTGGCTTGACGCCCAGCGATGTCGCCCTGGCACGCCTGGACCAGGCCCAGCTCGACCAATTGGGCCTGACGCCGCGCGCGGTAGAAGACATTTACCCACTCGCACCGATGCAGCAGGGGTTGCTTTTCCATTCGGTCAATGCGCCGTCCTCCGGTTTGTATGTCAATCAAGTCAACGTCCGGGTGCACGGCCTGCAGGTGCCGCGCTTGCGCGATGCCTGGGCTCAGGTGATCGACCGTCATGCCATCCTGCGTACCGGATTCCTCTGGCGCGACGACCTGCGTGAGCCGCTGCAAGTGGTGCGACAGCAGGTGGCCGTGCCCGTCAGCGAATTGGACTGGCGTGACCTCGACGCCGATGTGCAACAGGCCCGGCTGCAGGCGCTGGGGCTCGAGGAGCGGGCCCGGGGTTTCGACCTGGAGCAGGCGCCGTTGCTGAGGATCTTGCTGGTCAGAGTGGCCGAGGATACCCACCACCTGATCTGGACCAACCACCACATCCTCCTGGACGGCTGGAGCAGCGCGCGCTTGATCAGCGAAATGATGCAGGCCTACCTGGGCGAGCCGCTGCCGGCCGTGGCCGGTCGCTACCGCGACTACCTGGGCTGGCTGGCGCGCCAGGACCAGGCTCGCAGCGAGGTATTCTGGCGCGAACGCCTGCAGGCCCTGGAGGCGCCGACCTTGCTGGCCGAGAGCCTGCCTTGCGATGCATCGGCCAGCGGTCACGGGGTGACCTATACCCGCCTGGATGCCAACGCCACCCAGCGCTTGCAGGCGTTCGCCCAGGCCCAGCGGGTCACGCTCAACACTGTGGTGCAGGCCGCGTGGATCCTGTTGCTGCAGGCCTACACCGGGCAAACCACCCTGGCCTTCGGCGCCACGGTGTCCGGACGCCCGGCGGCACTGCCTGGCTCCGAGGAAATGCTCGGCCTGTTCATCAACACCTTGCCGGTGATCCAGACGCCGCGCAGCGAGCAACCGCTAGGCGAATGGCTGCGTGAGCTGCAGGCCTACAACCTGGCCCTACGCGAGCACGAGCACACGCCGCTGTCGCAGTTGCAGCGTTGGGCGGGACAGGGCGGCCAGGCGTTGTTCGACAGCATCATCGTGTTCGAGAACTACCCGGTGGACCGGGCGTTCCAGTCCCGCACCGAGCACGGTCTGCGCTTCGAGAAACCGAGCAAGGTCGATGTCACCCACTTCGCCATGGACCTGGCGGTGAGCGTCGGCAGCACCTTGGAAATCGAGTACCTGTACCTGCGCGACAAGTTCGAAAGCGACCACGCCGAGCGCCTGCGTGGCCACATGGAACATCTGCTGCAGGCCGTCAGCGAGGATGCCCATCGACCCTTGGGGCAGTTGGCGCTGGTGCCGATGCCGGCACCCCGGACGCGGCAGGTCGCTGCCGAGCACCTGCCGCTGCACCAGTGCATCGCCGAGCAGGCGATGCGCCAGCCGGACAGCGTGGCATTGCTGTGCCAGGACCGGCAGTTGACCTTCGCCGAACTGGATGCCCAAGCCAGTCGCTTGGCGGCCCATCTGCACAGCCTGGGCCTGCCTGGCCACAGTCATATCGGCCTGGCCCTGCCTCGCTCGGAACAGATGATCGTGGCCATGCTGGCAGTGCTCAAAGCCGGCCATGTCTATGTGCCGTTGGACACCAGCTACCCGCGTGAACGCCTGCAGTATCTGGTGGAAGATGCCGCCATCGGCGTGCTGCTGAGCCATAGCGCATTGGCCACCAAGGTGCCGGCACCAGCCTCGGGACAGGTGTTGTTGCTGGACCAACTCGACCTTTGCGCGGTGCCCACCGACAGTCTTTCGGCGCAGGTGCAGGTCGATGACCTCGCCTACCTGATCTACACCTCCGGTTCCACCGGCCAGCCCAAAGGCGTTGCCGTTGCCCATGGAGCCCTGGCCGCACACTGCGCAGCCATTGGCCAGCGCTACGAGATGAGCCCTGCCGACCGCGAGCTGCTGTTCATGTCATTCGCCTTCGACGGTGCCCAGGAGCGCTGGCTGACCGCGTTGAGCCACGGCGCCAGCCTGGTGATCCGCGATGATGAGTTGTGGACCGCCGAGCGCACCTATCAGGCCCTGCACGAGTACCAGGTGACGGTGGCGGCATTCCCGCCGGTGTACCTCCAGCAATTGACCGAGGAGGCTGAGCGCGACGGCAACCCACCGCCGATGCGGATCTACTGCTTCGGCGGTGAGGCGGTGCCCCAGGCCAGTTTCGAGCGGGCCAAGGCGGCCTTGCGCCCGCAATACATCATCAACGGTTACGGCCCCACCGAAACGGTGATTACACCTCTGCTGTGGAAGGCGTCGTCCGACACTTCTTGTGAGGCCAGCTATGCGCCGATCGGCACTGCCGTGGGCGAGCGGGAGCTGCACGTTCTGGACGCCCGCTTGAATCCAGTGCCGGTGGGCGTCGCAGGCGAGCTGTACATCGGCGGCACGCTGGCGCGCGGCTACCATCAGCGGCCCGGCCTGACCGCCGAGCGCTTCGTCGCCGACCCGTTCAGCGTCGGCGGACGGCTGTACCGCACGGGCGACCTGGTGCGCGAGCGCGCCGATGGGGTCATCGACTACCTTGGGCGAATCGACCACCAGGTGAAGATCCGTGGGTTCCGCATCGAGCTGGGTGAAATCGAAGCCTGCCTGCGCCTGCAACCTGGGGTACGCGAGGCGGTGGTGGTGGCGGCTGAAGCCGTCAGCGGCCAGCAACTGATCGCCTATGTGGTACTGACGCCAGATCAGGCTCCGCAGCAGGCGGCGTTGGATGCGCTACGCCAGCAGTTGCAGGCGAGCTTGCCCGACTACATGGTGCCGAGCCAGTGGTGTGCATTGACGCAGCTACCGCTGATGCCCAACGGCAAGCTCGACCGTCAGGCCTTGCCGGCGCCCAGCACGGTCGGCCAACGTCCGTTCCGGGCGCCGCAGACGGCTCTGGAGCAGGCCTTGGCCGAGATCTGGCAACAGGTCCTGCAGGTCGAGCGGGTTGGCTTGGACGACAATTTCTTCGAGCTCGGTGGTGATTCGATCCTCAGCCTGCAACTGGTGGCCCGCTGCCGGGCGCTCAAGGCTCAGGGATTCAGCCTGAAGCTGCGCGAACTGATGCAGAAACCGAGCATCGCCCAACTGCTACCGCGGGATGCCGCGGCGAGCAGTCCCGAACTGCTGCTGAGCATGAACACTGCCGGACCGGATGCTCCGCTGCTGTTCTGCGTGCATGCCGGGTTCGGCACGGTGTTCGACTACGAGCCGTTGGCGCGGCGTCTGGATGGCCAATGTCAGGTCTATGGCATCCAGTCGCGGATGCTGCTCGATCCGCAGTGGCAGGACGCATCGCTGCAACAGATGGCCAGTGACTACGTGCACGCCGTGCGCGCCCGCCAACCACAGGGGCCATACCAGCTGTTGGGCTGGTCGCTGGGGGCGACGCTGGCAACGCTGATGGCGGCCGAACTGGAGCGCATGGGTCAGCAGGTCAGCGTGCTTGCCCTAGTCGACGGATACGTACCCAATCCACACGGGCCAGCGCTAGAGGATGACTGGCGGCTTGATCTGCAGGCGTTCCTTGGGCTGATGGCCGAGGGGCGCAGCCTGCCCCCGGTGGCAGCGAGCGAGGAAGACCGCGAAGCGGTTTCGAGCTATGTACAGGCGTTTCTTGCCGAGGGCGCAGACCCGCAGAGCTTCGCTGCCCGTCTGGGCAGCGAGGAATTGACCCAGGTGTTCTGCGTGGCCCGTCGCCTCAGACAACTGTCACGGCAATTGCCGGCTTGTCCGACAGTGCAGGCCCAGCCGCTGTGCTGGTGGATCGGCCAGCGCGAAGCCGACGCTCGGCGTCTGGCTGCCCAGTTAGGACAACAGCCGTTCACCCAGGCGACCCTGGAGGGCGGGCATTTCGAGGTGATGCACAGTTCGGTCTTGCTCGATGCCCTGCAGGGGCTGTTGAGCGAGTCGCTGGAGCGCGCCCGGTGAAACCTTCGATGAGAGAACGTGGTATGGCGTTGAACCCGGAAATCGCAGCATTCCTGGAGCTGGCCCAAGCGGGCCGGTCCCAGGGCAAAGTACAGGCCATGGCTGACCTCAGCCCGGAGCAGGCGCGCAGCGAGTTCGAACTGACCTCGCAGCGTCTCGACCTGGGACCGGAGCCTGTGCACAGGGTGCAGGCCTTGACCATTCCCGGCCCCGGCGGGCCGCTGGCAGCGCGGCTGTATCGCGACGTGGTGGATGATGCTGCACTGCCGGTCCTGTTGTATTTCCACGGCGGCGGCTATGTGGTTGGCAGTCTCGACTCCCACGATTCGCTGTGCCGCGCCCTGGCCCAGCAGGCGCGTTGTGCGGTGCTGGCGGTGGCCTACCGGCTGGCCCCGGAACAGCGCTTCCCAGGGGCCTGCGAGGATGCCCTGCAGGCGTTGCAGTGGTTGCTGGGCAACGCCGCTGAGCTGGCTCTGGACCCGTCGCGTGTGGCCCTCGGAGGCGACAGTGTCGGCGGCAGCCTGGCCACGGTGCTGGCCAACCAGCTGGCGGCCAACCCGGACCTGGCTGACGTGCAACCGCTCTTGCAAGTGCTGATCTACCCGGTGACCGACGCCACCGACCAAGGCGACTCGATGCAGCGGTTCGCCGAGGGTTATTTGCTCGAGGCGCGTACCCTGGAATGGTTCTATCAGCATTATCAGCGCCAGCCCGAGGACCGGCTGGACCCGCGCTTCTCACCGTTGCTCGGTGCCGTGCCCGGCACTGCCGCTCCGATGCTGATGCTGGTGGGCGATCACGATCCGCTCTACGACCAGGCCCTGGCTTATGCCGACAAGGCGCGTTCGAGCGGGGTCCGGGTGCGCTGCGAAGTGTACGAGGGCATGACCCACGACTTCGTGCGCATGGGTGCGTTGGTGGATGAGGCTGAGCAGGCCCAGGCGCTGATCGCCGAGGTTTTGTTGGAGGTGTTTGGCTGAGGGGTGTTCGCTTAGGTGGTGCGGGGTTGCGCAGATCGAGCGCCGCCCGCGCGGCGCTCGATCCGCGCAACCCATAGCCCTCAAGCCATGCCGAGCCTCTCCCACGAAGAACCCCAAAAAAAGCTCCGTGCGGCGTCTGCCGTCACGGAGCTTTTTTTCAGCGTTGGTTCACCACTTGTAGGTCAGGCTGCCGATGACCGTGCGGCGGTTGCCGTAGAACACGGTTTCTTCATAGAAACCGGGGGTGAAGTAGCGCTTGTCGAACAGGTTGCTCGCACTCAGGTCCACGGAAACCCCTTTCAGGTCGTCGGTCAAATGGCCTAGGTCGTAGCGCACGCTGGCGTCGGTGAGGGTGTAGTGAGGGACCTTGACGGTGTTCTTGGCGTTGTAGGAGGAGCCGACATAACGCTGCCCGACGCCCATGCCCAAACCTTCCAGCGGGCCGCCTTGCACGGTGTAGTCGAGCCACAGCGAGGCGGTGTCCTTGGGCACCGAAATCGGTACGTTGCCTTTGAGGCTGTACGCGTTGGCACCGGTGCCCACCGGGTTGGCCTTGGTCACTTCGGCATCGGTGTAGGCATACGAGGCGATCAGGTCGAGGCCGCGGGTCAACTCGGCCTTGCCTTCGAGCTCGACACCACGGGAACGCTGCTCGCCGGTCTGTACCTGGAAGCTGGGGTTGGTCGGGTCGGTGGTGGTGACGTTCTTCTGGGTCAGGTCATACACCGACAAGGTGATGAAGCTGTTGTAGCCTGGCGGCTCGTACTTGATACCCACTTCGTACTGTTCGCCCTCGGTGGGCTTGAAGTAGCTGCCGTCCTGGGCCACGCCCGATGTCGGCTGGAACGAGGTGCTGTAGCTGGCGTAGGGGGTGATGCCGTTGTCGAACAGGTAGGCCAGGCCCACGCGGCCGGTGAACTTGTGGTCTTTCTGTACGCTGCGGACATCGTACAGGTAGCTGTATTCGCGGCCTTCAACCCAGTCCTTGCGCCCGCCCAGGGTCAGGCGCCAGTTGTCGAGGCTGAGGATGTCCTGGAAATACACGCCCTTCTGCGAGACGACGCTCTTGCCATCGGTCTGCAGCGTGCTGCTCCAGGTCGGGCTGGCATTGTAGACCGGGTCGAAGATGTCGACAGTCTGGTTGGAGGTGACGCCACGGCGTGATTCGCGGCCCGAGTAATGGCCGTAGTCCAGGCCGACCAGTACATCGTGACCGATGGCGCCGGTCTCGAAGTGGCCGCCCAGGTTGTTGTCGAGCAGGAAGGTATCGGTTTTCTTCGGCCGCTTCTGGTAGCCGAAGGTATAGGTACGTCCGTCGCTGCCGAGTTGGCCGCTGTTGCGGGCACCGTTGCTGATGTAGTCGACGTCGACCTTCATGTAGCGGGCGTTCTGGGTGAACTTCCAGTCGTCGTTCAGTTGGCGCTCGAAGATGTAGCCGAGGGAGGTGTTCTCGACCTCGTACTTGCTCACGTGCGGGTCGCCCAGGTAGGTGCTCGACGGAATGTGGCCGTACGGTGTATTGGTCAATGTGCCGTTCACCGGAAAGCTCTGTTCGGCGCCGCCCTTGCGGGTTTTCAGGTAACTGGCCAGGACGGTGAAACTGGTGTCATCGTCAGGCTTCCAGGTCAGCGCCGGAGCGACGTAGGTGCGGTCGTCCGGCGAATGGTCGACCTGGGTGCCGCTGTCGCGCTTGAGTGCCACCAGGCGATAGGTGAACTTGCCTTCGTCGTCGAGCCGGCCACCGAGGTCGATGGCGCCTTGCTTGCGGTCGAAGCTGCCGCCCTGGATCTGGATTTCATGGATGGGTTCGTCGGTGGGGCGCTTGCTGGTCAGGTTGACCATGCCGCCAGGGGCCATCTGACCATACAGCACCGAGGCCGGGCCTTTGATCACGTCGAGACGTTCCAGACCGTAGGTTTCGAAGTCGGTGTCGTATTGGTTGAAGCCGCTGCGCAGGCCGTCCTTGTAGATACCGAACAGGTTGAACGAGCGAAAGCCGCGCAGGTAGATGTCCGGCGCTCCCTGGCCACCGGCGTAATCGACGGCGCGGATACCGGGGGTGTAGGCCACCGCGGAGTTGAAGTCCTGCACGCCGCGCTTGTCCATCTCGTCGCGGGTGATGACCGAAATCGACTGCGGCACTTCGCTGATGGCGGTGTTGGTCTTGGTGCCTACCGCCGAGCGCGTGGCGACCACGCCTTCCATGGGTGCGGTGACGCTCTGTACGCCGACGCTGTTGATGTTGGTGTTGGGCAGGGTCAGGGCGTTGTCGTCGGTGCGGTACAGATTGACCACGCCATCGCTGACCGAGTAGCGCACGCCGGTGCCGTCGAGCAGCCGCTGCAAGGCCACGGTCGGTTCCATTTCACCCTGCACGGCCGGAGCGCGCAGCCCGTTGACCAGGTCGCTCTGGTAGAGGATCTGCAGCCCACTCTGCTGACCCAGGGCCACCAGCGCGTTGCCCAGTGGTTGCGACGGGATGTTCACCGCCACGGGGGCTGCATGGGCCTGTGTGCACAGCATTGCCAGGGTGAAGGCGCCAGCGGCCAGAGGCTGCCAGCGCCGGCGCAGCAACATTGAGAGCAGAGTCGGTTGCGAGGGAGAAGGACTGCGAATCATGTGTCTTTGCCTAGGGTGTGAGAGTGAGATGTGTTTGTTATTAGTAATGAGACGCAAATCACGCAATAAACCGGAAACTTTTATCGCTGCGCGTGGCTAAGCCCTAAACCCTCTCAGCCGGCACGGGCTGTACGGGGTGGTCGGCAAGTCAGTGGGCAGTCGGCGCAGTAAGGCAGATCGGGCAGTTGGTAACGCAGGCAGCACACCTTGCGTCGGGGCTGGCCATCGGCAGTTTCGAACTGGTAGGCGCTGTGCAGCGGATTGGCCCGGCCATCGGGCAGTTCGCGGGCGCTGAACAGTGCCCGGACTTCCAGCGCTCGTCTGGGCGCCAGCCATTGCTGCTGCACCAGCAGGTTCATGGCCCAGGCCAGGTAGGCTGCGACGTTGCCCCACAAGGCCCGCGCCGATACCTTGCCGAAGCGCGCCACATGTTCGACGAACGGCGTGAGGTTGTCGTGAAACAGTTGGCACAGTTGCTGGGTAGCTTGGTCGGGGTGGTCCATGACCTGCCCTGGGTCGGGCAGTACGATCAGGATCGGTGTGCCGCGTTCGTTGACGTCGATGCCCAGGTCTTCCAAGGCGATCGGCAAGCGCAGTTCCAGGCTCAGGGTGGCTGCCAGCAACGGCGGGAACAACGCTTCGAAGTAACCCTTGCTCCACAGCGAGATCACCGCACGGCGGTCACAGCCTGGAAAGCGTTGGCTGTAGCAGGCCAACAGCTCGGTCAGGGTCGCGCTTTCCAGCAGTTGGCTGGCGCGCAGGCGGCTGCGCGCGGGGTCGAGGCTCAAGCGCTGGAGGGCCGGCACACGGCTGTCCATGGCCAGCGTCTGCAGGCGCTCGGCGGCACTGGGGGGCAGGGGCGGGCGGTTCATGCCTTGCGCATCAGCCAGATGAAGTACGGGCAGCCGATGCAGGTGGCGAATAGCCCGGCCGGAATCTGGAACGGATAGATCAGGTTACGCCCCAACCAGTCGGCGAGCACCATGATCAGCCCACCGACCAGCATCGCCCCCAGTGCCTGTTGGGGG
This sequence comes from Pseudomonas putida, assembly GCF_004357765.1. Lineage (GTDB taxonomy): Bacteria > Pseudomonadota > Gammaproteobacteria > Pseudomonadales > Pseudomonadaceae > Aquipseudomonas > Aquipseudomonas putida_U. Next base: position 108,307 of record NZ_SMTE01000014.1, read on the forward strand.
GCACCACGCAACCCCAGCAGGCGGGCGATGTGCGGGGCCATCAGGCCGACGAAGCTCAAGGGGCCGATGATCAACGTGGCGGCGGCGCTGAGCAAGGCCACCATCACCAGCACGCAGGCGCGTGCCCAGCCGATGTCGACCCCCAGTGCCAAGGCGGTGGGCGTGCCCAGGGGCAACAGCTCGAGCCAGCGCAACAGCAGCGGTGTAAGGCAGGCCAGCAGCACGGCGCAAAGCACCGCCAGGCCGGCCTCGTGGGCGCTGACCTGGTAAGTGGAGCCGGACATCCAGGCGAGCAGCCCGCCAACCCGTGGATCGCCGCTGGACAGCAGCACCGTGACCAACACGCTGAAGGCGGTAGTGATGGCGATGCCACTGAGCAGCACGCGCTCCGGAATGAACTGCGAGCGGGCGTTGAGGATGAACAGCACGGCCATCATCAATAGCGCCCCACCCGTGCCGGCCAGCAGTTGCAGGCCGCGGTCGGGGCTGGCCAGCATAAAGCTCAGGGCGATCACCGCGACGGCGGCGCCCTCACTGATACCCAGTACCTCCGGGCTGGCCATGGGGTTGCCGGTGAGGCGCTGGATGAACAGCCCCGCCAGCGCCAGCATCACCCCGGCTGCCAATGCTGCGAACACCCGGGGGGCGCGCAGGGGCAACAAGGTCTGCCACTGGTCACTGGCGGTCCAGTGCCAGCCATCGGGGCCTTGGCCTACCAGCAAGGCCACGCCGAGCAGCGCGATCAGTGCCAGGGCACCGATGCTCAGCCACAACCGAGGGCGTTGCAGTGGGCGCTGCAGTGCTGGCCGCGCCACGCTGAGCTGGCGGGCGGCTCGCAGTTGCGGCAGCAGCCAGATCAACAGCGGTGCCCCGAGCAGGGCGGTGGCGATGCCGGTGGGGATTTCCCGGTAGCCCATGGGGTAGCGCAACACCAGTTGATCGGTGAGCCAGAGCAGCAGCGCGCCGATCAGCGGAGCCCAGAACAGTCGCGAGCGCAGGCGCCGGGCGCCCAGCAGGCGCGCGAGGGTGGGCGCGGCCAGGCCAACGAAGGCGATGACGCCCACGGCAGCGACGGTGACCGCGCTCAGCAGCACCGCCAGCATTACCGCCAGCACCCGCACGCGTCCGGCGTTCAGGCCCAGGCTGCGGGCGCCGTTGTCGTCCAGGCCGAGCAAGGCCAGGGGACGTGCCAGCAGGGCCAGCGCGAAGGTGGCGAACAGTACGTAGGGCAGCATGAAACGCACGCTGGTCCAGTCCAACTGGCCCAGCGAACCACTGCCCCAGATGAACAGGCCCATCAGGTAGTCGTGGTTGAACAAGGCCATGGCGGCGCTGAAAGCGCCGAAGCACAAGCTGATCACCAGCCCGGCGAGGATCAGCGCTACGGGTGAGAACGCCTGACGGGCGGCCAGGCCGATGACCAGCGCTGCCGCCACCAGGCCGCCGACCAGGGCCGGCCATTCCCGCCCCCATTCCAGCAAACCGGGGGCGAACAGCGTGCACAGCACCAGGGCCAGGTGCGCGCCGGAGGTGATGCCCAAGGTGCCTGGTTCAGCCAACGGGTTGCGCAGTGCCTGTTGCAGTACCGTACCGGCCAGCGCCAGGGCATAGCCGCAGAGCCAGGCAGTGACGATGCGTGGCAGTACGCTGTAATGCAGGATCAATTGACGCATGTCCTGGCTGTCGGGGTTGAGGATCGCCTGCAACCACAGTGCCCCCGGTAGCTGTTTGCCGAAGCTGGCCAGGGTCAGGCCGGTGGCGACCAGTGCGACCAGCACCAGCGGCCAGAACAGCTGGCGCGGTTGCGCGAGGGGCGTGTCATGCATGCTGCGTCTCCGGCAGGTGTTCGAGCAACAGGCGGGTGAATTCGGCGGCGGCGGGCAAGCCACCGAAGAACAGCACCTCCGGGAGCTTGGCCAGGCGTTGCTCACGGACAAAGCCAAGGCGGTTCCAGATCGGGTTGTCGGGCAGGCTGTCCTGCAACCCGGCAGCGCTGTTGAAGTAGAGCAGGGCGGCATCGGGAGTGGCGGCCAACTGCTCCAGGCCGATGGTGGCGTAGCCCCACTGGTTGGTGGCGCCTTCCCAGGCGTTGCGTACCCCCACCTGCTCGAGCACGTCGTGGAACAGGCTGTGGCGGCCAAACACCATGGCCCGGCGGTTGTCCACCAGGCTGATCAGGTACAGCGGGCGGTCGCCTAGCCCATGCAGAACGTCGCGGGCCTGCTGCAACTGTTGCTGAAGGCTCTCGATGCAGGCTTCGGCCTGGGCCTCGCGCGCTACCGCACGGGCGATCTGCCGGGTGGTGTCGGCGGCCTGACGCAGCGGTTGGCCCTGCTCACTGACGAACGAATAGGCCTCTACCGGCGCAATCGCCTGCAAGCGATCGCGCAGGGTGCCCTGGTGACTGTTGATGAGGATCCGGTCGGGGGCGAGCTGGGCCAGCAGTTCCAGGTTCGGTTCCTGGCGCAAGCCCAGCTCCAGGACGCCGGCAGGGATGGCGGGAACGCGCACGAGGTGGCGGTAGCGTTCGATCTCCGCAGTTGCCAGCAGCGGCGCGTCCAGCGCCAGCAGGGTCTGGGCGATGCTCCAGTCCAGCGTCACCAGGCGTGGCGCCTGGGCCAGGGCCGGCAGGCAGGGCGCCAGGGCCAACCCGGCCAGACCGAGCAGGCAGCGGCGGCGGCTGATGCCTGGCGCTGGTGTGGAGGGTGTTGGCATGATCAGGCCGCGGTCATTTCATCGAGCACCTTGCCTGATTCGAGCTTGAGCAGATGGTCGGCGCAATCGAAGTAACGGTCGTCGTGGGAAATCACGATGATGGTCTTGCCCATGGCCTTCAGGCTCGGTAGCAGTTCGCTGTAGAAAATGCGGCGGAACGTCGGGTCCTGGTCGGCGGCCCACTCGTCGAACACCAGTACCGGACGTTTCTCGGTCCAGGCCTGCAGCAGCGCCAGGCGCTTGCGTTGGCCGGTGGACAGATCGGTGGTGGAGAACTTGCCTTCCTTGATGTTCACCTTGTGGGAAATTTCCAGGCGTTGCAGGTATTGCTCAGCGTCCACCGGTACTTCTTCGTCGGCCTGGACCAGATCGTCGAACAGGAAGTAGTCGGAGAAGATGGTGGTGAACAACTGGCGGTAGTCGTCGTAGTGCTCGGGGGTGACCGGCTGGCCGTCCTGCAGGATGGCGCCTTGCTGCGGCACGTACAGGCCCAGCAGCAGCTTGATCAGGGTGGTCTTGCCACAACCATTCTCGCCAACGATGAACAGGATCTCGCCGCGCTTGACCTTGAGGTTGATCGGGCCGAGCTCGAATGGCGCGGTATCGGGCTGTCGCGGGTAGGTGTAGCGCACGTCGCGCAGTTCCAGGCTGTCGATGCTGGTGGGCGCCGGGCGGGTGTCGGCCAGCATCAGGTGCGGTTCCGGCGAGGAGAAGCGCGCCGACAGGTCGGCGATGCGTTTGAAGGCCACTTGGGCACGGCTGACGATGGGCAGGGTGCCGATCAGGTGCTCCAGCGGGCCTTTCATGTACAACAGCACCAGGATGAAGCCGCTGAGCGTGGCTTTGTCGGTGCTGGGCCACAGCGCCTGGAAGGCCAGGGCGACGCCGATGACGATGAAGAACAAGGTCGAGCCGAAGCCCTTGGCGATCACGAACAGTTTGATCGAGCGGACCTGGATGTCGCAGATGCGCTGGGTGGTGCCCTTGAGCTTGTCTTCGAACAGGCGCAGCCGACGGCTACGGTTGATGCGCAGTTCCTTGGCGCCCTCGGAGATGGCGCGGTACTGTTTCTGCAGTTCGTCCTCGTGTTCACGCGCTTCGAAGAAGCCCTTGATGCCACGGACCCGGGCCAGGTACTGCACGGCGCTGCCGATGAGCACGGCGACCACGGTGGTGAGGAACATCGGCAGCGACAGGTTGGCAAGGTAGGCCAGGCAACCCAGGGTAACGCTGAGCGAGACGGCCAGCGGGGCGAGGACGAAGGCGAAGTCGCTGATGGTGTCGACGTCGTGGGTCAGCACCGGGGTCAGCTTGTGGCTGCGGTAGCTCTCCAGTTGGTCGATGGGTGCCGACAGGATGCGCCGGCCCAGTTCGATACGCAGGCGGGCGATCACGTGCTGGCCCACGTAGTTGGTGCCGATGTCGGAGAGAATCGAGCCCACCAGGGCCATGACGCACAGTCCGCCGAAGGCCAGCAGCAGGCCCAGGTTGCCGGCGCTGTCGCTGTGCAGGCTGGCGTTGATGGTGGCCAGCAGTCCGGTGATACTCAGGCCGCCGAGGATTCCGAGCACGATGGATATCATCAGGACGCCGCGCATGGGCTTGATAAGGCGCAGAAGTTCAATGAATGAGCTGCGTGGATGCATGGACATCGTGGCAATCCTTAATTACGGGGCACCTAGGGGTGCCTATACGGGGGTCATCCTTAATAGGACGAACGAGCCCCGCGAAAATTGAGAACTAAATCGCGCCAGATGCGTTTCGTCACACAAGAGCCCTCTGTAACTTCGTCAACCGCCTGTATTGCCTGCTGTCTGGGCTGTTGAGCCGGCACCGGGCAATGGGGCCGTAACAAGGAACCAAGATGCATTGCACGAAACTGGCAGTATTGATCGGGCTGGGCTTCGCCGGTATCGGCCTGACTGCGCCGGCACTGGCGACCCAGCAGGCGAGCCCTGTCCGGGGCACGCCGCTGAGCGTGACGACCCTCAAGCATTTCTCCCGCGCCGAGATCGAGAAACAGTTGGGTGAGCGCAAGGCTTACGTCGGCACCCCGCGCTGCGACGTGCGTCTGGTCGAGGTGGTGTACGCCACGGTCGGCGTGCACCAGGAGCCGGCCAAGGCTTCACAGATGCTGTTGCTGCCCGAGGGTGCCGATTGCCAGGGGCCGGCCCCCTTGCTGGGCTGGGCACGTGGCACCGAGACCCGCCGTGATTCAGCCCAGGCCGAGTTGTTGTTGGCCAATGGCAACAGCCCGTTGATGAGTTTCTTCGCCAGTCAGGGTTATATCGTCTCGGCCACCGATTATCTGGGCCTGGGCAAGTCGGATTATCCCTTCCACCCTTATTTGCACAGCGACTCCGAAGCCAGCGCGGTCATCGATGCCTTGCGCGCCGCCCGGCGTGCCGGGGCGAGTCTGGGGGCCAGGTTTTCCGGCAAAGTGATGCTGGCTGGGTACTCCCAGGGTGGTCACGCGGCCATGGCGGCGCAGCGCGCCATCGAGCGGGACGATGCCCGGGAGTTCGACCTGGTGGCCAGCGCGCCGATGTCCGGCCCCTATGCGTTGCAGCAGACCTTTCTCGATGCCTGGCCAAGTGGCTCGGCCAGTGGCAGCAATGCGCTGGCGCCGTACCTGTTCGCTTATGCCACGGTGAGCATGGAGAAAGTCTACGGCAACCTTTACCAGCGTCCCCAGGAGCTGTTCCAGCAGCCCTATGCCAGCGCTGTGGAGAGCCTTATGCCCGGCTCCGAGGGCATCTTCGAACTGGTCGGGCAGAATCGCCTGCCCATGGACAAGCTGCGCCAGCCGGCCTTTACCCACGACTTCATGGCCAATGCCGACAACCCGTTGCGCCTGGCCCTGGCGCGCAACGACCTGCTCGACTGGAAGCCGCGCACGCCGACCGTGCTGTGTGGCGCACGGCGGGACACGGTGGTGGAGTTCAAGAATGCCCAGACCGCCAGCCGCGCTTTCGCCCGGCAGGGGGTGAAAGTGCCGGTGATCGATGTCGACGACGAGATGGCCGCCGATGTGGATGGGGTGCATGCGCACACCCAATGGGGCGTCTACCTGTGCCTGGGGGCGGTGCGCAGCGCCCTGCTCGATCCGGCGCGCTGAGTCAACGCAGGTAGCTGATCGGCGCCTTGCCTTCGGGATGCGCCATCACCCCCATGGGAATGCCGTAGATGGCCTGGAGCATCTCGGCGTTCATCAGTTCTGCCGGTGTGCCGCTGGCCAGCAGGCGGCCGCCGTGCAAGGCGATGAAGCGGTCGCAGTAGCGCGCGGTCATGTCGATGCTGTGCAGCACCAACAGGACGCCCAGGTCAAGCGCTTGGCTGAGTTCACGCACCAGGGCCAGCACTTCCACCTGGTGGGCCACGTCCAGCGCCGAGATCGGTTCGTCGAGCAGCAGGTAGCGGCTGTTCTGGGCCAACAGCATGGCCAACCAGACCCGCTGGCGTTCGCCGCCGGAGAGGCTATCGACCAGGCGTTCGGCGAACATCCGTGTGTCGGTCAGCTCCATGGCCCGCTCCACCTGGGCATGATCCTCGTCGCTGAAGCGGCCCAGGGCGCCATGCCAGGGGTAGCGGCCGTAGCGCACCAGTTCGCGGGCGGTGAGTCCATCTGCCGGCGGCAGGTGCTGGGGCAGGTAGGCCACCTGGCGGGCGAAGTCACGTTGCCCCCAACTCTGCAGCGGCTGGCCATCGAGCGAGATGTGCCCGGCGGTGGGTGCCTGCTGGCGCGCCAGCAACTTGAGCAGGGTGGACTTGCCCGAGCCGTTGTGGCCGATCAGGCCGACCATATGGCCGTGCTCGATGGTCAGGTCGAGTGGCTGGAGCAGGGTGCGTTCAGGCAGGCTGAAGCTGACGGCGTCGAGTGCGAACATGGGGTGCGGTGCGTAGCGGCCCAAGGGAGGGCAACACCCTATACCAGCTTGATAATGATTATCAACAATAAAGCGAGCTGGCCTGCCAGAAAAACAAAACCCCTTGAAGCGGTGGCCTCAAGGGGTTTGGACTGACAGGTTTGGGCTCAGACGTTGAAACGGAAGTGCATCACGTCGCCATCCTTGACGATGTAGTCCTTGCCTTCCAGGCGCCATTTGCCGGCTTCCTTGGCTCCGCTTTCACCCTTGAACTGGATGAAGTCGTCATAGGCCACCACTTCGGCGCGGATGAAGCCTTTTTCGAAGTCGGTGTGGATGACACCCGCCGCCTGCGTCGCGGTCGCGCCTACGCGGACGGTCCATGCGCGGACTTCCTGCACGCCGGCGGTGAAGTAGGTCTGCAGGTTGAGCAGCTCGTAACCGGCGCGGATCACGCGGTTCAGGCCGGGCTCTTCCAGGCCGAGAGCCTCGAGGAACATGTCCTTCTCCTCGCCGTCGTCCAGCTCGGCGATTTCGGCTTCGATCTTGTTGCACACCGGTACCACCACCGCGCCTTCTTCCTCGGCAATGGCCTTGACTACGTCCAGGTGCGGGTTGTTGTCGAAGCCGTCTTCGGCGACGTTGGCAATGTACATCACCGGCTTGCTGGTCAGCAGGTGGAAGCCGCGGATGACCGCCTTGTCTTCGGCGCTCATGTTCTTCATCAGGCTGCGCGCGGGCTTGCCTTCGGTGAAGTGCGGGATCAGCTGTTCGAGGATGGCCTTTTGTGCCAGGGCTTCCTTGTCGCCGCCCTTGGCGTTGCGAGCGACCTTCTGCAGTTGTTTCTCGCAGCTGTCGAGGTCGGCGAAGATCAGCTCGAGGTCGATGATCTCGATGTCGCGCTTGGGGTCGACGCTGTTGGAAACGTGGATCACGTTCTCGTCTTCGAAGCAGCGAACCACGTGGGCAATGGCATCGGTCTCGCGGATGTTGGCGAGGAACTTGTTGCCCAGGCCTTCACCTTTGGACGCACCGGCCACCAGACCTGCGATGTCGACGAACTCCATGGTGGTCGGCAGAATGCGGTTGGGTTTGACGATTTCCGCCAATGCTGCCAAACGGGCATCGGGCATCGGCACGATGCCGCTGTTAGGCTCGATGGTGCAGAAGGGGAAGTTCTCCGCCGCGATGCCAGACTTGGTCAGGGCGTTGAACAGGGTGGACTTGCCGACGTTGGGCAGGCCGACGATGCCGCAATTGAAACCCATGGGTATTCCCCTCTCTAGGAAATCAGGCCTTCTGGCTGTGCAGCTCACGCATGGCCTTGGCGAAGTCGCCGGCCAGCACGTCCGGCAGCACGCCGAGGGCAAAATCGATGCTGGCGTCGAGCTTCTCCTGCTCGGCGCGTGGCGCGCGGCCCAGGACGAAGTTGGAGACCAGTTTGGCGTCGCCCGGGTGGCCGATGCCAAGCCGCAGGCGGTAAAAGTCGTTCTGGTTGCCGAGCTGCGCGATGATGTCGCGCAGGCCGTTGTGCCCCCCATGGCCGCCGCCGCGCTTGAGCTTGGCAACGCCCGGAGGCAGGTCGAGTTCGTCGTGCGCCACCAGGATCGCTTCCGGCTTGATGCGGAAGAAATTGGCCAATGCCGCCACGGACTGGCCGCTGCGGTTCATGTAGGTGGTGGGGATGAGCAGGCGAACATCGTTGCCCTGATGGCTGAATTTCGCCGTCAGGCCAAAATACTTTTTGTCAGCGGTCAGCGAAACGCGCTGGGCGCTGGCGATGCGTTCTACGAAAAGAGCCCCTGCGTTATGCCGGGTCTGTTCGTATTCGGGGCCGGGGTTACCCAGGCCGACGATCAACTGGATGGCGGTCACGTCAGGGGCTCTTCCTTGGAGTTGGTGGGGTACAGGGCGCGGGGCGCACTGTAACCCGATCAACACCGGCGCGCGAGTGGATTACTCGGCAGCGCCTTCGTCAGCAGCTTCGGCAGCAACGCGCGGAGCGTGAACGTTGGCAACAGCTTTGTCATCACCGTGGGCCAGAGCGACGAACTCTACGCCTTTCGGAGCTTTCAGGTCCGACAGGTGGATGATGGTGCCGATTTCAGCCTTGGCCAGGTCGACTTCGATGAACTCTGGCAGGTCTTTGGCTTCGCAGGAAACTTCGATCTCGGACTCGACGTGGGAGATCTCGCCGCCTTTCTTGACCGGGGCTTCTTCGTTGATGAAGTGAACCGGTACCTTGGCGGTCAGCTTCTGGCCAGCGACGACGCGAACGAAGTCGGCGTGCATGATGAAGCCTTTGGCTGGGTGGCGCTGCAGAGCCTTGACCACTACGTCTTGCTTGGTGCCGTCGACGTTCAGCTGCAGAACGTGGCTGAAGGCAGCTTCGTCTTCGAACAGCTTGGTGATCTCCTTGGCCAGGATGGTCAGGGACTGAGCGTCCTTGTTACCACCGTAGACAACGGCTGGGATGTGAGCGGAGTGACGCAGGCGGCGGCTCGCACCTTTCCCCAGGTCAGTACGCGCTTGGGCGTTCAGGGTGAAATCAGTCATTTTGTTTCTCCAAAATAGCCCCCCGAGGGCGTTTGCGACCAGCGCCAACGGGGATGGCAAAAAAGCCCCGCCCCAACACATGCTGGGGCGGGGCGCTTTTCGTCAACGCGTGTTCCGCTTAGCGGAACATCGCGCTGATCGATTCTTCGTTGCTGATGCGGCGGACCGCTTCAGCCACAACCGGTGCGATATCCAGCTGGCGGATACGGTCACAGGCTTGAGCAGCGGCGGACAGTGGAACGGTGTTGGTCACCACCAGCTCGTCCAGTACCGACTTCTCGATGTTCTCGATCGCGCGGCCCGACAGGACAGGGTGCGTGCAGTAGGCGTAAACCTTCGCAGCGCCGTGCTCTTTCAGGGCTTTGGCCGCGTGGCACAGGGTGCCGGCGGTGTCGACCATATCGTCTACCAGGATGCAGGTGCGTCCTTCGACGTCGCCGATGATGTGCATCACTTCGGAGTGATTGGCCTTTTCACGGCGTTTGTCGATGATACCCAGATCGACACCCAGGGACTTGGCGACGGCACGTGCGCGCACGACACCACCGATGTCCGGGGAGACGATCATCAGGTTCTCGAAACGCTGGTCTTCGATGTCGTCGACGAGTACGGGCGAACCGTAGATGTTATCGACGGGGATATCGAAGAAGCCTTGGATCTGGTCAGCGTGCAGGTCGACGGTGAGTACACGGTCGATACCTACGACAGTGAGCATGTCAGCGACGACTTTGGCGCTGATGGCTACACGTGCCGAACGCGGACGGCGGTCCTGGCGGGCGTATCCGAAGTAAGGAATCACGGCGGTGATTCGGGATGCTGAGGAGCGGCGGAAGGCGTCGGCCATCACTACCAGTTCCATCAGGTTATCGTTGGTCGGGGCGCAGGTCGGCTGAATAATGAAGACGTCTTTACCGCGAACGTTTTCATTGATCTCAGTGCTGATCTCACCGTCGGAGAATTTACCGACAGAGACGTCACCGAGTGGGATATGCAGCTGACGTACGACACGCCGAGCCAGATCGGGGTTAGCGTTCCCCGTAAAGACCATCATCTTGGACACGCGCAGTACCTGAAGGCTGAGGGTATACCTGGATGAGTATAAGGAAAATGGCAGGGGCGGCTGGATTCGAACCAACGCATGGCAGGATCAAAACCTGCTGCCTTACCGCTTGGCGACGCCCCTGTATCTGTTGCTGCGAACTCTTATGAGCTCGACTTCTTGATCAGACTTTGCAGCTTGCGATGCAACATCGAAACATTGCTTCCTTTCGCCACAAACCCTGCTTGGGTCGCTGAAAGAAGGGCCAGAACTTTATCAGCTTCGGCTTTGCTTGGGAAGGCCCCAAACACGCAACTTCCAGTGCCGGTCAATCGAGCATCTGTGAATTTTCCCAGTAAATTCAACGCATTGCGAACTTCCGGGTAACTCTGCTCTACCACCGGTTGGCAGTCATTTCGACTGTTTCCCTCGGGAACGGGGCGCATCTTAAGGGGGAGGGAATCACGTGTCAACTGCGGATGTGAAAAAATTTCTACAGTGCTGACAGACACTTGCGGCACCAGCACGACATACCAGGGCTCGGCCGGGTCGACCGGGGTCAGTTGCTCGCCGACACCCTGGGCGAATGCCGCATGGCCGCGCACGAACACCGGCACGTCGGCACCCAGGGTCAGGCCCAGGGCTGCCAGGCGGTCTTCGTCCCAGTCCAATTGCCACAGATGGGCCAGGCCCAGCAGAGTGGTGGCGGCGTCCGAGCTGCCACCGCCGATACCGCCGCCCATGGGCAGCACCTTGGTCAGCCAGATGTCGGCACCCAGCTGTGTGCCGGACTGTTCCTGCAGCTTGCGCGCAGCGCGCACGATCAGGTTGCTGTCGTGGGGGACCGCTTCGATCTCGGTGTGCAGGCGAATCACACCGTCCTCGCGCAGGGCGAAACGCAGCTCGTCGCCATGGTCGAGAAACTGGAACACGGTTTCCAGCTCATGGTAGCCATCGGCGCGACGGCCGATGATGTGCAACCACAGGTTGAGCTTGGCCGGGGCGGGCAGGGTCAGCGTCTGCATGGAATCAGTGCCCCAGCTGGCGCGGCTGCCAGTCCTTGACCACCAGGGTCACGTCGAGGTTCTCACCGTGCAGTTTCATGCGTTCGGGCAGCCAGTAGCCGTTTTGCTCGGTATAGCTCAGGTACTGCACCTGCCAGCCGTCCTGGTTCAGGCTGGCCAGGCGGCTATCGCCGTCCAGCGTCAGCTGGCTCTTGGTATCGGGGGCGGGCAGGCCGCGGACCCACCACACCAGGTGAGACACAGGCAATTGCCAGCCCAGTTGCTCTTCGAGCAGCGCTTCAGGGCTGTCGGCTTCGAAGCGGCCCTGGTTGGCCACCTCCAGCACCACGCCGCCGGGACGGCCGGTCAGGCGCGCGGCGCCACGGCCCAGTGGACCGGCCAGGCGGATGTCGTAGTAGTCCTGGCGTTGCAGCCAGAACAACGTACCGCTACCGGAGTCGCGGGGGGCGCGGATACCGACCTTGCCGTTGATCTGCCAGCCGTCGAGGCTGCTCAGCTGGGCCTTGTGCGCTTGCCACTGCTTGGGGTCGCCGTGGCCTTGGAGGGCTTCGCGGCTACCGAAGCCGGCGCAGCCGGCGAGCAGGGCAATCAGGGTGAAGGTGATGCAATGGCGCAAGAACATGGTTTAGAGGGTCTCTGATCCGGTCAGGCGCAGCACGGTCTGGCGCAGGACCGTGCTGTCGGGTTGGGCTTGCAGGGCCTTGCTCCACACCTGGCGGGCTTCACGGCGCTTGCCGTTGGCCCAGAGCACTTCACCCAGGTGGGCAGCCACTTCGTGGTCGGGGAAGCGTTCGAACGCCTGGCGCAGGTAGCGTTCGGCTTCGTCGAGGTTGCCCAGGCGGTAGTTGACCCAGCCCAGGCTGTCGAGCACGGCCGGGTCGTCGGGCGTCAACTGGTGGGCTTTCTCGATCAGCGCCTTGGCTTCGGCGTAGCGGGTGGTGCGGTCGGCCAGGGTGTAGCCCAGGGCGTTGAGGGCCATGGCGTTGTCCGGTTCGCGGGCGATGATGGCGCGCAGGTCATGTTCCATCTGCGGCAGGTCATCGCGCTTCTCGGCCAGCATGGCGCGGGTGTAGAGCAGATTGAGGTCGTCCGGGAAGCGCTTGATGCCTTGCTGCAGCACCTGGTCGGCCTGGGCGTCCTTGTTGTTGTTGCTGTAGCTTTCCGATTCGATCAGGTACAGCTGGATGGCGTAGTCCGGCTGCGCCTCGCGGGCTTCGGCAAGCAGGCGCGAGGCTTCTGTGCCACGACCGTTGGCGATCAGGATGTCGGCCTGGCGCAGCTGCGCCGGCAGGTAATCCGGGCCAGGACCGACCCGTGCGTATTCGCGCAGGGCGCCTTCGGGGTCGTTGCGCTCTTCCTGGATTCGGCCGAGGTTCAGGCGTGCGGCATCGACGTTGCTGTCGCGCTCGATCAGCTCGCGCAGGTAGTTCTCGGCTTCGTCCCAGTCCTTGTTCTCCAGGCAGACCAGCGCCAGCGAGTAACGCAGCTCGTCGTCTTCGGGGTACTGCTGGACCAGGCTGAGGAATTCGCTTTTGGCGTCGGCGATGCGGTCCTGTTCGACCAGGGTGCGGGCGTAGGTCAGGCGCAGGCGCTTGTCATCGGGATTGTCACGAATCGCCTCGCGCAGCAGCGGCAGGGCTTCGGGGCCGCGGTCGAGGGCCTGAAGCAGGCGCGCACGGAGCAGGATCGGCGCTATCTCGCCGTTTTGCGGTGGATGCGACTCGAGCAGGTCGAGGGCCTCTTCGGCCTTGCCGTCCTGGTTCAACAACAGGGCCTTGCCGAATACCAGCTGGCTGTTGTCCGGGTACTTGACCAGAAGTCGCTCGAAGCTCTGCATCAGGCCGTCGCGGGTGCTCTGGTCGGTTTCGGCGGCAGACAGGGCGAGGAAGTCGAAGTGGGTGTCGCCCTGGCCTTGAAGCACCTTCTCCATGTAGGTCATGGCGTCGTCGTAGCGACCGGCGCGGGCCAGTTGGATGGCGGCGGCGCGTTGGGCGTCGAGGTTATGTGGGTCGTTGCGCGCCCAGACGAGGGCGTTTTCCAGGGCCGGCTCGTCGGCACCGAGGTATTCGGCGATGCGATAGGCTCGCTCGGAAACGCCAGGATCCTGGGTCTTCTGCGCTTGGTCGGTGTAGTTGGCCAGGGCGATGTCGAAGCGGTTGCGCTGGCCGGCCAGCTCTGCGACCAGCAGGCTGTAGAGGGTGTCCTGCTTGAACGAGCCGTACACCACAGGCTTGTCGGCTGCGCCCTTGCCTGCCTCGGCGACGGGAGGCTCGGCCTCGTGCGGGGCCAGGCTCTGGCAGCCCTGGAGCAGGGCGAAGGCAAGCAGCAATGCGTAGGGTCTGTTCATAAAGGAGGCTTAGGAGGACTAACCGGCGGTCGGAGCATGATGACACAAGCGCGGGGGCAAACCCACCTGTGGCGCGTCTGGTTAATTGCGACCTTTTGAGGAGGGGCGGGTTCCTTGGGGTTTGGTTTGAGAGCTGGGGTGGCGCTCGATTTTGCCCCCACCCCACCTCTCATGCCAGGCACCCACCACTATCACGACAATAGCGAACGGTGGTTGTTCTAAAACCTGCGAAGTAGGACAATTATCGGCTTCACGTCCCAACCAGCGACCTTGCATGGCCTTTCTTGCACTTGGTATCAACCATAAGACTGCCTCGGTAGACGTACGCGAGCGCGTGGCGTTTACCCCGGAGCAGCTGGTCGACGCCCTGCAGCAGCTCTGTCGACTCACCGCCAGCCGCGAGGCGGCGATCCTGTCGACCTGCAACCGCAGCGAACTCTATATAGAGCAGGATCACCTGGCTGCCGACGCCGTGCTGCAGTGGCTGGCCGACTATCACCAGCTGAGCCTCGATGAGCTGCGCGCCAGTGCGTACGTCCATGAGGAGCACGATGCCGTCAAGCACATGATGCGTGTCGCCTCGGGCCTGGACTCGCTGGTGCTGGGCGAGCCGCAGATTCTCGGTCAAATGAAGTCCGCTTATGCCGTGGCCCGCGAAGCCGGCACCATCGGGCCGTTGCTGGGCAGGCTGTTCCAGGCCACCTTCAGTGCCGCCAAGCAGGTGCGCACCGACACCGCCATCGGCGAGAACCCGGTTTCGGTGGCGTTTGCCGCCGTCAGCCTGGCCCGACAGATCTTCAGCGACCTCGGTCGCAGCCAGGCGCTGTTGATCGGCGCCGGCGAAACCATCACTCTGGTCGCTCGCCACCTGCACGAGCAGGGGGTGCGTCGCATCGTCGTGGCCAACCGGACCCTGGAACGTGCCAGCATCCTGGCCGAGCAGTTCGGCGCGCATGCGGTACTGTTGGCCGACATTCCCCAGGAACTGGCCAACAGCGACATCGTCATCAGCTCCACCGCCAGCCAGCTGCCGATTCTCGGCAAAGGCGCGGTGGAAAGTGCGCTCAAGCAGCGCCGGCACAAACCGATCTTCATGGTCGACATCGCCGTGCCGCGGGATATCGAGCCGGAGGTGGGCGATCTCGACGACGTCTACCTGTACACCGTCGACGACCTCCACGAGGTCGTTGCGGAAAACCTCAAGAGCCGCCAGGGCGCGGCCCAGGCTGCCGAAGAGCTGGTCTCGGTGGGCGCCGAGGATTTCATGGCGCGCCTGCGCGAACTGGCGGCGGTCGATGTGCTGCGTGCCTACCGCCAGCAGAGCGAACGCCTGCGCGATGAAGAGCTACAAAAGGCCCAGCGTCTGCTGGCCAACGGCGGCAACCCCGAGGATGTGCTGGCGCAACTGGCCCGGGGGCTCACCAACAAACTCCTGCATGCGCCGAGCGTGCAGTTGAAAAAGCTCTCGGCCGAGGGGCGCGTCGATGCGCTGGCCATGGCCCAGGAACTCTTTGCCCTCAATGAGGGCTCGACGGACAAAACCCCGCAATGAAAGCGTCGCTGCTGAACAAACTGGACACGCTCCAGGACCGCTTCGAGGAACTCACCGCTCTGCTCGGTGACGCCGAAGTCATTTCCGACCAGACCCGCTTCCGCGCCTATTCCCGGGAATATGCCGAAGTCGAGCCGGTGATCGGCACCTATAAAGAGTGGCGCAAGGTCCAGGACGACCTCGAAGGTGCCCAGGCGCTGCTCAAGGACGCCGACCCCGACCTGCGCGAGATGGCCATCGATGAGGTGCGCGAAGCCAAGGAGCAGTTGCTCGCTCTGGAATCGCAGTTGCAACGCATGTTGCTGCCCAAGGACCCCAACGATGGGCGCAACGTGTTCCTCGAAATCCGTGCTGGCACTGGCGGCGACGAAGCGGCGATCTTCTCCGGCGACCTGTTCCGCATGTATTCGCGTTATGCCGAAAAACGCGGCTGGCGTCTGGAAATTCTCTCGGAGAACGAGGGCGAGCACGGCGGCTACAAGGAAATCATCGCCCGCGTCGAGGGCGACAGCGTGTATGGCAAGCTCAAGTTCGAATCCGGCGCGCACCGCGTACAGCGGGTGCCAGAGACCGAGTCCCAAGGCCGTATCCACACCTCAGCATGCACCGTGGCAGTGTTGCCCGAGCCGGACGAGCAGGTGGCCATCGAGATCAACCCGGCCGACCTGCGCGTGGACACCTACCGCGCCTCCGGCGCCGGCGGCCAGCACGTCAACAAGACCGACTCGGCGATCCGCATCACCCACCTGCCCACCGGCATCGTCGTCGAGTGCCAGGAAGAACGCTCCCAGCACAAGAACCGCGCCCGCGCCATGTCATGGTTGTCGGCCAAGCTCAACGACATGCAGACCAGCGCCGCGCAGAACGCCATCGCCAGCGAGCGCAAGCTGCTGGTCGGTTCGGGTGACCGCTCCGAGCGCATCCGCACGTACAACTATCCACAGGGACGGGTGACCGACCACCGCATCAACCTGACCCTGTACTCCCTCGACGACATCCTCGCCGGTGGTGTCGATGCCGTGATCGAGCCGTTGCTGGCCGAATACCAGGCCGATCAACTGGCGGCTCTGGGGGACTGATGACCATCATCGCCAGCTTGCTGCGCAATGCGCAGCTACCCGATTCGCCGACCGAGCGCCTGGACGCCGAGTTGCTGTTGGCTGCAGCCATCGGCAAGTCGCGTGCCTTCCTGCATACCTGGCCCGAACGCATCGTCAGCCGCGAGGCGGCGGAGACCTTCGCCGGCTACCTGCAGCGGCGCCGCGCCGGTGAGCCGGTCGCCTACATCCTCGGCCAGCAGGGCTTCTGGAAGCTCGACCTGGAAGTGGCCCCGCACACCTTGATTCCGCGTCCGGACACCGAGTTGCTGGTGGAGGCTGCGCTGGAGTTGCAACCAGCTACTGCGGCCAAGGTGCTCGACCTGGGTACCGGTACCGGTGCCATCGCCTTGGCCCTGGCCCATGATCGTCCGGCCTGGCAGGTCACCGCGGTGGATCGGGTCGATGCGGCCGTGGCCTTGGCCGAGCGCAACCGTCAGCGTCTGGGCCTGGACAACGTGCAGGTGGGTGCCAGCCATTGGTTCGACGCCTTGGTCGGGCAACGCTTCGACCTGATCGTCAGCAACCCGCCTTACATCGCCGCCGAAGACCCGCACCTGGTGGCCGGCGATGTCCGCTTCGAGCCCAGCAGTGCCCTGGTTGCCGGCCCCGACGGCCTGGACGACCTGCGCCTGATCGTCGCTCAGGCACCTGGCCACCTGTTGCCCGGAGGCCGCCTGCTGCTCGAACATGGCTACGACCAAGCCGAGGCAGTGCGTCAGTTGCTGACTGCGCACGGCTTCGTCGAGGTCGTCAGCCGGCGTGATTTGGGTGGCCATGAACGCATTACCTTGGGGCGCCTGCCATGCTGACCGACCAGGAACTGTTGCGCTACAGCCGGCAGATCCTGCTGGCCCAGGTGGATATCGAAGGCCAGTTGCGGCTCAAGCAGGGCAAGGCGTTGATCGTTGGTCTGGGCGGGCTGGGCTCGCCGGTGGCGTTGTACCTGGCGGCCGCTGGCGTGGGCGAGCTGCATCTGGCCGACTTCGACACGGTCGATCTGACCAACCTGCAGCGGCAAGTGATTCACGACAGCGCCAGTGTCGGCATGGCCAAGGTCGATTCGGCGATCCAGCGCTTGCAGGCGATCAACCCTGAAGTGACCCTGGTGCCGCATCGCCAGGCGCTGGATGAGGACTCCCTGGCCGACGCGGTGGCGGCGGTCGATCTGGTGCTGGACTGCTCCGACAACTTTGGCACCCGCGAGGCGGTCAATGCCGCTTGCGTCAAAGCGGGCAAGCCGCTGGTCAGCGGCGCGGCGATTCGCCTCGAAGGCCAGCTTTCGGTGTTCGACCCTAGGCGCGACAACAGCCCTTGCTACCACTGCCTGTACGGTCATGGCAGCGAGGCTGAGCTGACGTGCAGCGAGGCCGGCGTGATCGGTCCGTTGGTCGGTCTGGTCGGTAGCCTGCAGGCGCTGGAGGCACTGAAGCTGCTGGCCGGATTCGGTGAGCCGCTGGTGGGCAGGCTATTGCTGATCGATGCCCTCACCAGCCGCATGCGCGAGCTGCGGGTCAAGCGCGACCCGGGGTGCGCGGTCTGTGGCAGTCAGTATGGCTGAGCGATCGGCGCCGGTGGGGGTGATGGACTCGGGGGTAGGCGGACTGTCCGTGCTCGCCGAGATCCAGCGCCTGCTGCCCAACGAGTCCTTGCTTTACGTGGCTGACTGCGGCCATGTGCCCTACGGCGAAAAATCTCCGGATTACATTCGCCAGCGATGCCGGCATATCGCCGGGTTCTTCCGCGACCAGGGGGCCAAGGCCATGGTCCTGGCATGCAACACCGCTACCGTGGCGGCGGTCGCTGACCTTCGCGAACGCTACCCCGACTGGCCACTGGTGGGCATGGAGCCAGCGGTCAAGCCGGCGGCGGCGGCTACGCGCTCTGGCGTGGTGGGCGTGCTGGCCACCACCGGCACCTTGCAGAGCGCCAAGTTCGCCGCCTTGCTCGATCGCTTTGCCTGCGATGTGCGTGTGGTCACCCAACCTTGCCCAGGTCTGGTCGAGCGCATCGAGGCCGGTGATCTGACCAGTGCGCATCTGCGCCAGTTGCTTTGCAGCTATGTACAGCCCTTGTTGGATGCCGGGTGCGATACGTTGATCCTCGGCTGCACCCATTACCCCTTCTTGCGCCCGATGTTGGCCGACATGGTGCCTGCCGACGTTGCCATCATCGACACGGGCGCCGCCGTGGCCCGCCAGCTGGAGCGCCTGCTCGCCGCTCGCAGTTTGCTCGCCGCGGCGCCTGCACGGCCTGTGCGCTTCTGGAGCAGTGCCGATCCCCAGGCCCTTCGCAGCGTGCTGCCCACCCTCTGGCAAGCGGATGCTGCAGTGCTGCCGCTGGCTTTGTAAAAAAAATGTGAAAAACTGCGGTTTTTTACTGAACTATCGTTCCAGCGCCGATTTCTATGCTAATGCCCGATGAACGGGCCGAACACTAACAACAGCATCAGGAAGAAGGGCGTTTCTCATGAAGAAACTGATCGGCTTGGCGGCGGTTGCCGCCCTGGCAATGGGGCAGATGGTGTCGGCGCAGGCGGCTGACGTGACGTTCGCGGTGGGCCAGACCGGCGACTCCACCATGGTCTATCGACTCGGGTTGCAGTCGAACTGGGACGCGAGCTGGTGGCAGACCAGCGTCGGCCGTATCACCGGCTACTGGGATGCCGGCTATACCTACTGGGACGGTGACGAGACGGCCAGCAACCACAGCCTGTCGTTTGCACCGGTGTTCGTCTACGAATTCGCTGGCGACTCCGTGAAGCCTTACATCGAGGCAGGTATCGGCGTGGCGGCGTTCTCCAGCACTGAGCTGGAAAGCAACGAATTGGGCTCGTCCTTCCAGTTCGAGGATCGCATCGGCTTCGGCCTGCGTTTCGCCGGTGGACATGAGCTGGGTGTGCGCGCCATCCACTATTCCAACGCTGGGATCAAGCAACCTAACGATGGGGTCGAGGCCTACACCCTGCATTACCGCCTGGCGCTCTGACCGTCAGGCACCGTGGCCGCTCAGTCGGGAAGCGGCCACATGTCCTGCATTTCCAGTACTTCCAGTACCAGCTCCGCTTCACGCTGCGGCAAGCGCCGCAATAATTCTTCGGCTGCCGTCTGCGCCGTCCACGGCTCGGGAATCGCAGGTACCGGGGCCACCGGTGCTTTCAGCGATTGCGGCGCGACCACCGTCAGGTCGATGCCTCGTTCTTTCAGTCCTGGGCGCTGCAGACGCACCCATTGCGGCGCGCAGTTGCCGGCGTTCGGCCCTTGGGAGGGTGTGTGCAGCTGCACCGCCGAGTAGCGGCTGAACACTGCCATGACCTGTGGCTGATCGCCTTTCTCCAATAGGGCCATGGCAGCGCCCAGGCACTGCTCGGTCGCTGTCAGGTTGGTGCTGGCGATGGCCTCGAACAGTTCGTTGGCCGGCAGGCCATGGGACAGGTAGTCGCACGTACCGGCATTGACGATCAAAACGTCCAGGGCGCCCCAGTTGTCGGCAATCTGCTGATGAGCGGCCTCGGCCAGCTCAGGCAGCGGCAGGTGTCCGGGAAGACGCAGCAGTGATTGGCCGTGACCGACGGCCAGATTGTCCAATGTGTCGCTGTCCTTGCTGCTGGCGGCGACGCGATGCCCTTGTTCGAGCAACCGCTCCACCACGGCCAGGCCCAGTCCGTTGCTGGCTCCTGTGACCCAGAACCTTCGCGAATGCTTCACCATGTTCCCCTCTTCACTGCCGGTGTGACAGGCCTTTGAACGCTGCCAGTGCACGTCGGCGACTACTTGCAAGATCGACGATAGGTTCGTGGTAAGTATTAGCCAAATTATCGGCAAGCATTAGTGGCGCATGAATCTTTTTGCTGTCCAAGCTATTCAGTTGGGGTAGCCAGTGGCGAATGAAGTTGCCCTCCGGATCGAAGCGCTCGGACTGCGATTGCGGGTTGAAGATGCGAAAATACGGCACCGAGTCAGTCCCGGTGGAGGCGCTCCATTGCCAGCCGCCGTTGTTCGCTGCCAGGTCGCCGTCGATCAGGTGGCGCATGAAATGCCGCTCGCCCAGGCGCCAGTCGATCAGCAAGTTCTTGCTCAGGAACATGGCCACCAGCATGCGCAGGCGATTGTGCATCCATCCGGTGTGCAATAGCTGCTGCATCGCGGCATCGATGATCGGGAAGCCGGTGCGGCCTTCGTGCCAAGCCTTGAGGTCCTCCGGGGCATCGCGCCAGGGCAACGCCTCGGTGTGGGGGCGGAAGGCACGGTGCTGCGCGACCTGGGGGTAGCCCACCAGAATGTGCTTGTAGAACTCGCGCCACAGCAGTTCGTTGACCCAGGTCTGTACGCCCTCGCTGCCGCTGTCGAACTCGCCGCGGTTGCTGCTCAGCGCCGCGTGCAGGCACTGGCGGGGCGAGATCACACCGGCAGCCAGGTAGGCCGAGAGTTGGCTGGTGCCCGGTTTGGCGGGCAGATCGCGCAGTCGTTGATAATCCTCGACGACTTCGTCGAGAAAGCGCGTCAGCCGTGCTTGCGCCTCCTGTTCGCCTGCGGGCCATAGCTCACGCAAGCTGTCGGCGGGTTTATCGAAACCGTCGACCTGCCATGGGATCGGGTCGCTGCCGATGTCCAGCGGTGCCTGGCGCCGGACTTTGCCAGCCAGCGCCGGCAGACTGCGGTGCAGGTGTTCGAGGCAGGCTCGTTTGAACTGGCCGAATACCTGGAAGTAACCGCCACTGCGCGTGAGGATCGTACCGGGTGCCAGCAGGAGCTGGTCGAGGTAGCTGTGGGGCTGGATGCCGGCACCGGCCAGTTGCGTGCGCACGGCGTCATCGCGACGGCGTTCGTTCACGCCGTATTCGTCATTCCAGTGCACCGCCTCGATACGGTGCTGCCGACAGACGGCCAACAACGTGGCGGCGGCCTCGTCCCAGGTGTCGATCTTGCGGATCAGCAGCGGAATGTTCAGTGCATCCAAGGCTTGGCGCATCTCGCGCAGATTGCGCAACCAGAAGTCGACCTTGCAGGGGGCATCGTCGTGAGCGTGCCACTGGCCGGGGCTGATCAGCCACAAGGCAATAGTGGGGCCGCGTTCGCAAGCGGCGCTGAGGGCGGTGTTGTCGGTGATGCGCAGGTCGCTGCGTAGCCAGATCAGTTGCATGGCGCCTCTCTAGGAATGCAGGGTTTGCAGCGTCCGCAAGGCGGACTGCGGTGTGTCGAACAAGTGCAATCGAGGCCCTCCGAGGTGGCGTAGTTGCGCTTCGTGCAGCGGCAGGCAGGCCCCCCCAACCAGGGTAGGGACCGTCAGGGCGGCCAAGGTGCGTTGCAGGGCCCTGGCATCGAGGCGTGGACCCAGGTGCAGCACAACCGCGCGTGGCTGCAAGGCGGCGACCGCACGTTCGAGCTGGGCGCTGCCGACGGGGCGCTCCAACACGTCCACGGCGATACCGTTGTTGCTGAACAGCCACGCGTAAAGCCACAGGCTGAGGTCCTGGGGCCGGTCGCTGTCTTCGGCCAGGAGTACCGTGGGGCCCTGCAGGGTTTGGTTGTCGTGGTACACGCGAGCCCCCAGCTTGCTGCGCAGCCAGGTCTGGAAGAACACTTGTTCGAGCTGGGCGTTGAAGAACGTGTTCCAGCGCAGGTCCAGCGCCTGCTGCAGGGGCAGCAGCAGTTGTTCGCAGAGGGTGATGGCGGGGTACAGGGCCGTCATCTGATTGAATTGCTGGTCGAGTGCCCGTTGCGACAGGTTGGCGATGGCCTCGATCAGATGCTGCTGACGTACTCCCCAGTCGCCTAGGGCAGCTTCTTCGACCGGTCGGTCGAGCAGTTCCCGCACCTGCCCCACCGAGGCGCCGCGTGCGAGCCAGGCGAGTACGGCCTCCACGCGTTCGAGCTGCGCCTGGGAATACAGACGATGGCCTTTGGCGGTTCGGGTCGGTTTCAACAGACCGTAGCGCCGTTCCCAGGCCCGCAGGGTCACTGGATTCACCCCGGTGCGTCGCGCCAGTTCCCCGATCGGCAGCAAAGTCTCAGACAGCATTGCGCAAGCCCAGGCTCTCAGGATGAGGCTGCAGGTACGCTTGCTGTAGCAGGTACGGGTCGGGGTGCTTGCGCAGGTGGTGCTTGAGCAAGGTCAGCGGCACCACCAGCGGCACCACGCCCTGCTGGTACTGGCCGATCACATCTTGCAATTCGTGCTTGTCTTGGGCGCTGAGGGCGTCGCGCAGGTAGCCGCTAAGGTGCTGCAGCACGTTGCCATGGGTGCCGCGGCTGGCGCAGCGGCGCAGGGCCTGCATCAACTGGCTGAAGTAACGGGGCCCGGCGACTGCCGGGTCATCGTCCCGGCTCATGCTGCCGAGCATGCGGCCAAGCTCGCGATAGGCCTGGGGATTATTGGCCATTAGCAGGTATTTGTAGCGTGCGTGAAAGCGGATCAAGGCGCCGCGGCTCAGGCCTTCGGCCAACTGGCGCTGCCAATCGGCATAGGCATACACGCGACTGATGAAGTTCTCGCGCAACACCGGATCGTGCAGGCGGCCTTCTTCCTCGACCGGCAGGTCCGGGCGCTGGGCGCAAAAGGCGGCGGCATAAGCGCCGCGACCGCCCTGATGGGCAGGATGGCCGTCGTCCTGATAGACCTTGACCCGCTCCAGCCCGCAGGATGGGGATTTCTGCATGAAGATGTAGCCGCAGATATCGTCGAGCCGCTCGGCCATCTCTTCGCCATAGCTGCGCAGGCTGTCGGCGAGGTCGGGGCCGGGCGTGCGCGTGCCGACTACGCCGGGGCGGGCAGGGTCGCCCACCAGGCGAATAGGGTCGCGGGGGACGCTCAGACCGATCGCCACTTCAGGACATACCGGCACCCACTCGAAGTGGGCCTCCAACTGCGAGCGGCACAGGTCGGATGACTTGTGGCCGCCGTTGTAGCGCACACTGTGCCCGGTCAGGCAGGCACTGATGCCGAGGCGAGGTCGGCGCTGAGCGGTCGGATCTGGCATGTCGGCCTCCATGAACTTGTACACTAATAAATTTTTGTACAAGTACATTTCAGCATAGCCGACGTAGCAAGCAAACCCTATTTTGGTGTTAAACCGCTAAATGGTTATTCCAGATGCTCCAGAAGCCGGCGGGCCGCTTCCTGGCCGCTGAGCCAGGCGCCTTCGACGCGTCCGGACAAGCACCAGTCGCCGCAGGCGTACAGACCTTGGTCGGCATCGGCGAGAGCGCCCCATTCATGATTGCCTGCCGGGCGCGCATACAGCCAACGATGCGCCAAAGCAAAGGTTGGCGCGGGCACGACGCAGCCTACCAGCTCGGCGAATTCGCCCCAGAGCTGCTCGATCACCTCATCCTTGGACAGGTCGATATGTTGCTTGCTCCAGCTTGATGTCGCATGCAGCACCCAGGTATCGAGATGTTCGTCACGGCCGGGTTTGCTGCGGTTGCGCGCCAGCCAGTCGAGCGGGTTGTCTTGCACGAAGCAACCCTGCATGGGGGTATCCAAGGCAGTTTCGAAACCCAGGGCAATTGCCCAGGTCGGCTCCATCTGCACACCGGCGGCCACCGCCGCGAGTTTCGGCGTAGCGGCCAGCAGCGGTGTCGCCTGTGGGGCTGGCACGGCGATCACCACCCGACTGTAGGGACCGTGGCTGCAGCCCTCGGTGTCCTGCAGATGCCAGTACTGCTTGCCGCGGAAGACTTCGGCAATGCGGCAGCCGAAGTTGACCGTGACGTCCTTGAGCAAGCCACGGGTGATCGCGCTCATGCGCGGCACGCCGACCCAACGGGTCTGTTCGTCGGGGGAGGGTGTCAGCTCGCCGTCCCGGTAGTTGTACAGCTGCGGCTTCCATTGCTCGGCCCAGCCGGCGGCGACCCACTGCTGCACCTGCTCGACGAAGCGCCGGTCGCGGGCAGTGAAGTACTGGGCGCCGAGGTCGAGGGCTCCGGCATCGCTGCGTTTGCTGGCCATGCGACCGCCACTGCCGTGGCCTTTGTCGAACAAGTGAACGGATTGCCCGGCCTTCTGCAAGGCCTGAGCGGCGGACAGGCCGGCGATACCGGCACCGATGATGGCAATAGGTACTGTCATGATGGCCTCTTCGAACCTTGCTTTACGCAGACTACGCTGTCAGTTAAACCTGTACAATGATCAATGTCTGTATAAGGTTATTCCGCTTAATAGGACAGGTTGGCCTATGTCCTATCCTTATCCGAGAGCGTTCGGTCTAGAAAAGTGCCTTGATCTTAAAAATAGACCATGGCCGCAGCTTGCGAGGACACACCAATGCATATATTGCTGACGGGTGGTACCGGCTTGATCGGCCAGCACCTGTGCCAGTTCTGGGTCGCCCAAGGTCACCGGCTGACCGTGTGGAGTCGTCGCCCCGAGCAGGTTGCGCGACTGTGTGGCAGCGGTGTGCGTGGCATCGCTCGGCTGGAAGACATCGCCGTCGACGACCAGGTGGATGCCGTTATCAACCTGGCCGGAGCGCCCATCGCCGACCGGCCTTGGACCGCTGGCCGGCGCAACCTGCTCTGGGCCAGTCGGATAACCCTGACCGAGCACTTGCTCGAGTGGTTGGGCCGTCGCGAGCAGCGCCCCGAGGTGCTGATTTCCGGCTCCGCAGTAGGTTGGTATGGGGATGGCGGGGAACGCGAGTTGACCGAGTCATCGCCGCCGGTCCGCGAGGATTTCGCCAGTCAGCTGTGCATCGCCTGGGAAGAAACCGCCCAGCGCGCTCAGGCCTTGGGTATCCGTGTGGTCCTGGTGCGAACCGGCCTGGTACTGGCCAGCGACGGCGGCTTTTTGTCGCGCCTGCGTCTGCCGTTCAAGCTCGGACTGGGCGGCCCGTTGGGCAATGGCCGACAATGGATGCCCTGGGTCCATATAGATGACCAGGTCGCCTTGATAGATTTTCTCTTGCAGCATAAGGATGCCAGCGGTCCTTATAATGCCTGCGCGCCAGAACCGGTGCGCAATCGCGAATTCGCCAAGCGCCTGGGTCGCGCCTTGCATCGGCCGGCGTTCGTGCCAATGCCGAGCCTGCTGCTCAAGGCTGGACTGGGCGAGTTGTCGACCCTGCTGCTAGGCGGCCAGCGGGCGCGCCCGGTACGTCTGCTGGCGGCAGGATTCACCTTCCGCTTCAACGATCTGCAATCGGCCCTGGACAATTTGTCCAGCCGCCTCTGACATAGGACGCTGCATGACCGATCACGCTCTGTTGCTGGTCAACCTGGGTTCCCCAGCTTCCACTTCGGTTGCCGATGTGCGCCGTTATCTCAATCAGTTCCTCATGGATCCCTACGTCATCGACCTGCCATGGCCGGTGCGGCGCCTGCTGGTATCGCTGATCCTGATCAAGCGCCCCGAGCAGTCGGCGCATGCCTATGCTTCGATCTGGTGGGAGGAAGGCTCGCCGCTGGTGGTGCTGACCCGCCGCCTGCAGGCGGCAATGGTCGAACACTGGCCCCATGGCCCGGTGGAAATCGCCATGCGCTATGGCCAACCGGCCCTGCCCGAAGTGTTGGCCCGTCTTGCCGCTCAAGGCGTGCGCAAGGTCACCCTGGCGCCGCTGTATCCGCAATTTGCCGACAGCACCGTGACCACCGTGGTGGAGTTGGCGCGCCAGACCCTGGCCGAACGCTCGTTGCCTCTGGAACTACGAGTATTGCAGCCGTTCTACGAGCATCCCGAATATATCGAGGCGTTGGCCGCCAGTGCGGCACCCTACCTGGAGCAGGACTACGATCACCTGCTGCTGAGCTTCCATGGCTTGCCCGAGCGGCATCTGAAGAAGCTCGACCCCACGGGAACCCACGATTTCCAGGCGGCCGACTGCTGCCAGGATGCCAGCGCCGAGATGCGAGCGGTGTGCTATCGCGGCCAGTGCCTGGCCACCGCCAGGGCGTTCGCGACGAAGATGGGCATCGCCGAGGGCAAGTGGTCGGTGTCGTTCCAGTCGCGCCTGGGGCGGGCCAAGTGGATCGAGCCCTATACCGAGGCGCGTCTCGATGAGCTGGCCAAGGCCGGGGTGAAGAAGCTGTTGGTGATGTGCCCGGCGTTCGTCGCCGACTGCATCGAAACCCTCGAAGAAATCGGCATGCGCGGTAGCGAGCAGTTCGTCGAGGCGGGAGGCGAGGAATTGGTCTTGGTGCCGTGCCTGAACGACCACCCGCAGTGGGCGAGTGTGTTGGCGGGGATGTGCGAGAAAGTCTGAGTGTCTGAGCGGGCCTTATCGCCGGCAAGTTGGCTCCTACACGTGTAGGAGCCCGCTTGTCGGCGATGAAGACGAGGGCTCAAGACACCTGGTCGTCGAGTTTCTTGTGCTTCCAGCTGTCGTTGCCGGGCAGGATGAGGTTCAGGGCAATCGCGACCACGGCGCACAGGGCGATGCCTTTGAGGCCCCAGTCATCCGGGCCGTCGCCGCTGCCGACCAGCACGCCGCCGATACCGAACACCAGCGTCACGGACACGATCACCAGGTTGCGTGCCTCGGCCAGGTCGACCTTGTGGCGGATCATGGTGTTCATGCCTACCGCGGCGATGGAGCCGAACAGCAGGCAGAGGATGCCACCCATCACCGGCACTGGAATGCTCTGCAGCAGCGCGCCGAACTTGCCGATGAACGCCAGCGTGATGGCGAAGATCGCCGCCCAGGTCATGATCTTCGGGTTGTAGTTCTTGGTCAGCATCACCGCGCCCGTCACTTCGGCGTAGGTGGTGTTGGGTGGGCCGCCGAACAGACCGGCTGCGGTGGTGGCCAGGCCATCGCCGAGCAGGGTGCGGTGCAGGCCAGGTTTCTTCAGGTAGTCACGACCGGTCACACTGCCGACTGCGATTACCCCGCCGATGTGCTCGATGGCCGGGGCCAGCGCCACCGGGACGATGAACAGGATCGCCTGCCAGTTGAACGCGGGGGCTGTGAAGTTGGGCAGCTCCAGCCAGGGCGCGGCGGCGATCTTCGCGGTGTCGACGACGCCAAAGGCGAACGACAGGGCAAAGCCGACCAGCACGCCGGCAATGATCGGCACCAGGCGGAAGATGCCTTTGCCGAACACAGCCACGATCAGGGTGGTCAGCAGGGCAGGCATGGAAATCAGCATGGCGGTCTTGTACGGCAGCAATACGCTGCCGTCACCGGCCTTGCCCATGGCCATGTTGGCGGCGATCGGGGCCATGGCCAGGCCGATGGAGATGATCACCGGGCCGATCACCACCGGCGGCAGCATGCGGTCGATGAAACCGGTGCCCTTGATCTTCACCATCAGGCCCATGAAGGTGTACACGAAGCCTGCGGCCATGACCCCGCCCATGGTCTCGGCCAGGCCGAACTGGCCTTTGGCGAGGATGATCGGGGTGATGAAGGCGAAGCTCGAGGCCAGGAACACTGGGACCTGTCGGCCGGTGACCAGTTGGAACAGCAGGGTGCCGATACCGGCCGTGAACAGCGCCACGTTCGGATCGAGGCCGGTGATCAGCGGCATCAGCACCAGGGCGCCAAATGCCACGAAGAGCATCTGCGCGCCGGAAACGACCTGGCGCCAGAGCGGGTCGTTGAAGCCGTCCTGCATGGTCAGGCGTCCTTCTGCTTGGTGCCGAAGATCTTGTCGCCGGCATCGCCCAGGCCCGGGATGATGTAGCCATCCTCGTTCAGACGCTGGTCGATCGAGGCGGTGTAGATCCGTACGTCCGGGTGGGCCTTCTCGACCGCCTCGATGCCTTCGGGGGCGGCGACCAGGACCATGGCGCGGATATCACGGCAGCCGGCTTTCTTCAGCAGATCGATGGTGGCGACCATCGAGCCGCCGGTGGCGAGCATCGGGTCGATGATCAGGGCCAGGCGCTGATCGATTTCCGGGGCGAGCTTTTCCAGGTAGGTATGCGCTTCGAGGGTTTCCTCGTTGCGGGCAACGCCCACGGCACTGACCTTGGCGCCAGGGATCAGGCTGAGCACGCCGTCGAGCATACCGATGCCGGCGCGTAGAATCGGTACGACGGTGATCTTCTTGCCGGCAATCTTCTCGACCGGCACTTTGCCGCACCAGCCGTCGATTTCGTAGGTTTCCAGGGGCAGGTCCTGGGTCGCTTCGTAGGTCAGCAGCGCGCCAACTTCCTGGGCGAGCTCGCGAAAATTCTTGGTGCTGATGTCGGCGCGGCGCATCAGGCCGAGCTTGTGGCGGATCAGCGGGTGGCGGATCTCACGAGTGGGCATAGGGGGGGCTCCGAAAGGCGGGCAAAAAAACCGCGCTAGATTAATCTATTCAGCCTGTGCTGTCGTGCAGTCATTCTGCACGTTAGTCCATAAACGCTTGATCTGTGACGAGCGGATGCGTACCTTTGCCCGCTTTTCCAAATTGCCCCCCGGAGAGCGCCATGTCCGCTGATCTCGAGCACATCCGCCAAGTCATGCGCGAAGCAGACTGCCTGTACAACGAAGCCGAGGTCGAAGCCGCCATCGCCAAGGTCGGCGCGCAGATCAGCGAAGACCTGCATGACAAGAACCCGGTCGTGTTCTGCGTGATGAACGGTGGCCTGATCTTCGCCGGCAAGCTGCTGACCCACCTGCAGTTCCCGCTGGAAGCTTCGTACCTGCACGCGACCCGCTACCGCAACCAGACCAGCGGCGGCGAACTGTTCTGGAAGGCCAAGCCGGAAGTGTCGTTCATCGACCGCGACGTGCTGATCGTCGACGACATCCTCGATGAGGGGCACACCCTCAGCGCCATCATCGAGTTCTGCAAGCACGCCGGTGCGCGTGCCGTGCACACCGCCGTGCTGATCGACAAGGATCACGACCGCAAGGCCAGCCCGGATCTCAAGGCCAGCTATATGGGCCTGCCGTGCGTCGACCGTTACATCTTCGGTTATGGCATGGACTACAAGGGCTACTGGCGCAACGCCAACGGCATCTTCGCCGTCAAAGGGCTGTGACAGGCGCAGGCCTGCCTGCAGGGCGCAGGCAGGCTTGCGGCCAGATGAGGTGGGTTACTTCTTCGCAGCCTGGTACAGCGGCATCACTTTCGGGATGGCCGCCTGCAGCGAGGCGATCCGGCTGCTCGATGCCGGGTGGGTGCTCATGAACTCGGGCGGTGCGCCTTCGGACGCTGCGCTCATCTTGTTCCAAAGGGTGATCGCGGCATTCGGGTCATAGCCGGCGCGGGCGGAGAGCTCCAGGCCGATCAGGTCGGCTTCGTTCTCATTGGAGCGGCTGTTGGGCAGGGTCATCGCATAGTTGACCACCTGATCCGCCAGACCCAGGGTGTCATCTCCCAGTCCAAGCAGGGCGCCGGCCCCCTGGCGGGCCATGGCCACGCCATAGGCCTTGGACATGGCTTCTCGGCTGTGCTCGCGCAGGGCGTGGGCGATCTCGTGGCCGACCACTGCGGCGATCTCGGCATCGGTCAGCTTGAGCTGGTCGATCAGGCCGGTGTAAACGATGATCTTGCCGCCAGGGCCGCAATTGGCATTGAGCTCGTCGCTCTTGATCACGTTGACTTCCCAGTCCCATTGCGCGGCATCCGGACGGAACTGCGGCGCCTGGGCGATCAGGCGGGTGGCGATGGCCTGGACGCGCTTGGCATCGCTGCTCGATTTGTCCAGCACGCCTTTGGTTTTCGCCTCGCCGAGGGTTTCGGTGTACGACTGGGCGTACATCTGGTTGACCTCATCGGTCGAAAGCATGCTGAACATGTACTGCTTGCGTTCGACCCCGACGGCGCCGCCGCTGGTGGTGTTCACCGCCTGGCAGCCGGCCAGCAGGATGCTGGCGCTCAGGACGCTGACAACAAATGACTTACGCATGAAAAACACTCCCTTTTTTGCATGGCGGTATCCTAGGCGCAGTCGCCTGGGGCGGCTATAGCCGCACGGAAGATTTATTTCGGCAAGACGCCCCCAACCTTCAGGCGGGCGTCAGACACTCCGGGGCATCCAGCTTGGGGTCGTTGACGAAATGCGCCAGGGCCCGCTCGCGCAGCGTTGCAGGCGGGCTGGCGAGCAGCTCGTGTAGCCGTGACAGCGGAGTGTCGGGATCCAGCCACGCCGCTTGTCCGGCTTCATCGAGGATCAGAGGGCGACGCTGGTTCATCGCTGCCTGGGTGACCACCGCACAACTCAGCCAGACTTGGTCCTGCACCGGGTAGGCTTCCCACACGGCAGCGAAATACAGTGACGAACCTTCACCTGGGGTCAGCCAGTAGGGGCGCTTGCGTACCGAGCCGCGCCATTCGTAGAAGCCGTTGGCAGGCATCAGGCAGCGCCGTTGGCGCAAGGCTTCGCGGAACATGGGCTGTTCGGCCAGGGTTTCGGCACGGGCATGGGCCGGGGTGCGGGACAGGTCGGTGAGCCAGGCCGGGGTCAGCCCCCAGCGCGCCTTGGCCAACTGCGGCTGGCCGTCGATCTGGCGTTGAATCAGCACCGAGGCACCGGGCGAGATGTTCCATTGCGCAGGCTGGCCTTCGGGAAAGCCTGGCAGATTGGCCAGGGCCTGGGGCCAGCGAAACAGGGCGTAGCGTCCACACATGGGCGAATTGAGAACCTAGCAGATCAAGGTACCGGGAACATGCTCCGGTTCGTCGCCGGCAAGCGGCTGGGCATCATTGTACGCATCGATCAGCTGCCGTGCGTAGTCGGCCTGCTCGTCCGGCACGGCCAGGCCAAGCAGGCCGTGCACCGGCAGCTCGCCGACAGCGCCGATCAGGTCGCGGCCGATCAGGTGGACATCCACGCCCTCGCTGGCGAGCATACCCATCAGCATCTGCGCTTCGAGCAGGTTTTCCGGTTCGTAGATTCTGCGCATCAGGCATCGTCCTCACGTCTGACATCGAGCATCCATTCGTCACCGTGGACCTGCAGAATGAACAGGACCGGTCGACAGCATACCTGGCAGTCCTCGATGTATTGCTGATCGCCGCCGGAAAGGTCGATCGTGGTTTCCACCCGCTCGCCACAATAAGGACAATCGTAGAAGTCGGTTTCCAGCATCGCGGCCTCCGCGCTGACTTGTGCGTATAATTGCCGATCTGTCTTCAGGGCCTGTGCGTGTCCGAGCCGTTTCTTGGGCCCTCCCTGAATTATTACCCTAGCCGTTTCCAACAAGAGAGCATGATGGGCGAATTCGATGCCATCCGACCGTACGACGACGCTGAGGTCCCTGCCGTTCTGGCGCGCCTGCTCAGTGACCCGGCATTCCTCGATATCCTCACCCACTTCCGCTTCCCGCGTGCTGCGGGTGCCTTCGGCTGGCTGCTCAAGCCGCTGATCGCCCGCCGCCTGCGCCAAGAGTTCGCTGGTGTCACCTGCGTCGCGACCCTGCAGGACAAAGTCGAGTACTACGTCGACCGGACCATCGACCGCGCTACCGACGGGGTGACCTACTCGGGCGTCGAGCAGCTCAAGTCGGGCACCGCCTACCTGTTCCTGGCCAACCACCGGGACATCGTCATGGACCCGGCTTTCGTCAATTACGCGGTGTACCACGCCGGTCTGCCCACGCCGCGGATCGCCATCGGTGACAACCTGCTGCAGAAGCCCTTCGTCAGTGACATGATGCGCCTGAACAAGAGCTTCATCGTGCACCGTTCGATCAGCGGCCGCCGCGAGAAACTCGCCGCCTATCAGTTGCTGTCGGCCTACATCAATCACTCGATCCGCAACGACTGCGTGTCGATCTGGATCGCCCAGGCCGAAGGGCGGGCGAAGGACGGCGACGATCGTACCGATTCGGCGATCCTCAAGATGTTCCACATGAGCCGTAAGGACGAAGCATTCGGCGCGGTGATCCAGGGTCTGAACCTGATTCCGGTTTCGATCAGCTACGAATACGACCCCTGCGACCTGGCCAAGGCTCGTGAGCTGTATATCCGCGCCACCACCGGTACCTACAAGAAGGCGCCGGGTGAGGACGACAACAGCATCGCCAAAGGCATTACCGGCTACAAGGGCCGGGTGCACATCAACTTCGCCCCGCCGGTGACCGAGTACTACGAGGACACCAAGCAATTGGCACAGGAAATCGATCGGCAGATCCTCGGTGGTTACCGGCTGTTCCCGGTGCACTACCTGGCTTACGCGATGTGGGACGAAAAGGACGAAGCCCTGCAGGTGCCGAGCGCCGAGAAGCTGTTCCCGGCAGACGAGTTGGCCAAGGCCAGAGAAGAGTGGCAGCGCCGCCTGGACGCCTGTCCGGTCGAACAACGGCCTTACCTGGTATTGCAATACGCGACCCCGGTGCGCAATCAGTACCAGGTCAGGCAGCAGGCGCCAGTGGCTTGAACCGCCAGGGGCCGCAACGCGGCCCCACAGTTCAGACCCAGGTGCTGAACCAGGACAGCAGCAGAGCCATGGCCAGGCACGAGAAACCGAGGATGTAGTAGTAGCGCGGCACGCGTTGATCGACTGCGTCCACCACACCTTCGTCCACCGCCAGTCGTTCGCGGGCCATCGCCTCGCGGCGCCGTGCGCTTTGCAGCAGCAAACCGCCTGGGCAGGTCAGCACTAATGCCAGCAGATTGATCAGCTTGGTCGGATGGGCGGCCAGGAACCCCCAAAGCACGTGCAAGGACATCGAGCAACCTCGGTCGGAACATCGGAAGGCTGGCATTCTACCCAAAGCCGACGCCCATGCTCCGGCTTGGCGACCAACTGTCATCTAATTTCATGTGTCACACGCTCGTCATCAGAACAGGCCACCCTGTCGGCCTTTCGATCAGACGGAGCTTGTCATGCTGCACGCCGAAAACCAGGACCGCCTTTACCTCGTCGCCCAGAACGATGAGCAACAGGCGTTGATCGACGGTTTCGCCATCAATGTTCAGGACCGCCAGTGGTTGGTCTATTGTGCGCTGGGAGGGCATGCCCACGACGACCTGCCCGAGGTGGATGCCGGTACCGGTGTCAGCGTGCTCGACTTCCATATAGAAGCGGCCTAGGCCGCGATTGCCGTGCGGAAATGCCTGTCGTGGGGTTTGTGGGGGCTGTGAGATACCTCACGACAGGCATAAAAAACCCGCTCCCTGATACCAGGCAGCGGGCTTTTGGCTCATCCAGGACGCGCTTATTCGGCCAGGACCTGACCGATGGTCGGATCCTTGAACAGGCGGGTGAGGGCGTCGCTGAGCACGTCGCTCACCAGCTTGGTGTTGGTTTCCTGGTTGGGCGCCATGCCGAAGCGCTGGTCCAGCGAAGCGCCATAGCGGCCACTGTAGCGGCGGCTGGCGTTGGACACGTCGGCACGGAAGGTGGCCCCGATGGTGGCCTCGGTCACGTACAGGTTGTCCTTGGGCGACTGGTACTTGAGCTCGGCCAGGGTGACGGTGAGCTGCGGCGCATTGCCGGCGTTGGCGGTCGGGGTGAAGCCCAGCAGGCGCACGGCTGCTTCGGCCTGGGCCTGCAGCTTGGGCACCACGTCGTTGCCGCTGACGCTGATGGTGCTGGTTTCCGGGTACATGCCACCGCGGGTGCCGAGGGCTTGCGAGGCACGACCGTCAACCACGCGGACCACCACAGGCTGGCCATGGCCGACCGGGGCGAGCTGAGCGGTGAGCTGGGGTTGCGGGCTGAGTTGTTGCGGGCTGTGGGCACAACCGACCAGGCTGAGGCTGGCCACGGCGAGCACACCGAACAACAGACGTTGCAACATGCGCGTTTCTCCAGAAAAGACGGCAAAGGCGAACAGTATACCTAGCCTCGCGACGCCCAGTCATCGGTCACGAGGTGGGTCTGCGGCGGGTTTTTGCAACCGGGCACAACGACGCATGCAGGGTTGCAGTCCGATAACCGGACAAACGCTGCAATAAAAACCACGATTTCCGACCTTTCTGTCCGCGACATC
Source organism: Pseudomonas putida (assembly GCF_004357765.1). Taxonomy (GTDB): domain Bacteria; phylum Pseudomonadota; class Gammaproteobacteria; order Pseudomonadales; family Pseudomonadaceae; genus Aquipseudomonas; species Aquipseudomonas putida_U. The sequence continues at coordinate 142,316 of NZ_SMTE01000014.1, forward strand.
GTTATAATCTCCCCCCGATTATAAGGACGTCTCCTGATCGGGCCCCGCATTCGCCGTCTGACCCCGGCACCTTCACCGCTTCGCCCACAGAGAGCCTTCCACTCAGGTCTTGCATCGGCTGTCGTGCCTGCTTTTCCGGCCCTTCGCACTGCATGAACCTGTGGGTTGCCATCGCGCAGTCCCCTTTTGAGGTTCACGTCTCCAAAAGAGCGTGAAAAAACGGTTTTTCACAACTTCACGAGAGTGTGGCGAGCAATGAACAGTCTGGCATGTGCAAAAGCGACAGATGTGTCCCGAACAGCCCTGAACAGGCGGCAGGATCGCTCATCGCGGATGGGTGACTGAACCCTTCCCATAACGCACGCAGGGCACCCTTGACCATAAGTCGAATTGCCGCATCCGTGGCAAACGGCGTTCAATAGATGAACCCGAAGACTGATTGGCGTGTCCGCGGAAGTTGCAAGAACTGCGAAGAGTCGGACATGGCGATCCCTGGCGACCCCAGTGATCCTATGCTGTCAATTAGGTAGCTGTAGATTGTGGAGACGCGTTAAATGGCGCAGAACGAATCGGTTGATGTGGTATTGGTAGGCGCGGGCATCATGAGTGCCACCCTGGCCGTACTGCTCAAGGAGCTCGACCCGACCCTCAAGCTGGAGGTCGTCGAGGCGATGGACTCCGGGGCCGCGGAAAGCTCCAACCCCTGGAACAACGCAGGCACCGGCCACGCCGGTCTGTGCGAGCTGAACTACACGCCCCAGGCCGCCGATGGCAGCATCGACATCAAGAAGGCCGTGCACATCAATACCCAGTTCGAGGTCTCGCGCCAGTTCTGGGCCTATCTGAGCAAGAAAGGCAACTTCGGCTCGGCTCGTGCCTTCATCAACCCGGTCCCGCACCTGAGCTATGTCGAGGGTGACAAGGGTATTTCCTTCCTCAAGAAGCGCTATGAACTGCTCAAGCAGCACCATGCCTTCGCCGAGATGGAATACACCGAAGACCAGGCCGTGATGAAGGATTGGATGCCGCTGATGATGCCGGGTCGCCCGGCTGACCAGCGCATTGCCGCCACGCGCGTGCTCAAGGGCACCGACGTCAACTTCGGCGCTTTGACCAACAAGCTGCTCAAGCTGTTGGGCGATGCTCCGGACGCTCAGGTCAAATACAGCAAGAAGGTCGTCGGCCTGCGCCGTAACGGCAGCGGCTGGACCGTCAGCATCAAGGACGTCAACAGCGGCGGCAGCCGTGAAGTGGACGCCCGCTTCGTATTCCTCGGCGCCGGTGGCGCTGCCCTGCCATTGCTGCAACTGTCGGGTATTCCAGAGAGCAAAGGCTTTGGCGGCTTCCCGGTCAGCGGCCAATGGCTGCGTTGCGACAATCCGGAAATCGTCAAGCAACACCAGGCCAAGGTCTACAGCCAGGCTGCGGTCGGCGCGCCGCCGATGTCGGTGCCGCACCTCGATACCCGTGTGGTCGACGGCAAGAAATCGCTGCTGTTCGGGCCTTACGCCGGCTTCACCACCAAGTTCCTCAAGCACGGCTCGTTCATGGACCTGCCGCTGTCGGTGCGCATGGGCAACATCGGCCCGATGCTGGCTGTGGCGCGCGACAACATGGACCTGACCAAGTACCTGGTCAGCGAAGTGATGCAGTCCATGGAGCAGCGTCTGGAGTCGCTGCGTCGTTTCTATCCAGAAGCGAAGGCCGAGGACTGGCGCCTGGAAGTGGCCGGTCAGCGCGTGCAGATCATCAAGAAGGACCCGAAGAAGGGCGGCATCCTGCAGTTCGGCACCGAACTGGTCTCGGCCCAGGACGGCAGCCTGGCGGCTCTGCTTGGTGCTTCGCCAGGCGCTTCGGTGACCGTCTCGATCATGCTCGAACTGATCGAGCGTTGCTTCCCCGAGCAGGCCAAGGGTGCCTGGGCTGCCAAGCTCAAGGAAATCTTCCCGGCACGCGAGAAGACCCTGGCGACCGATGCGGCGCTGTACAACAAGATCAGCGCCGAGAACGACGTGGCGTTGGAGCTTGTGGAAAACAGCCCGGCCAAGCATTACGCCTGATTCGGCCCGAAACGAAAAAACGCCCCGAGGGGCGTTTTTTTGTGGCTTTGGCTTGCCAGTACAGACGACCGATCAGCCGCGAGCCTTGGCGATGATCTCGACGTACTCCGGCGCGTTGCGCTGGTCTTCGATCAGTTGGACGAAGGTCTTGCCGTGCTCGTCCTTGCCGTCCAGGTCATAGCCTGCTTCGACGAAGAACCCGACGAACCGCTCGAAGTCATCGACGCGCAGGCCGCGGTAGGCCTTGACCAGCTTGTGCAGCGAAGGCGAAGTCACGCCGTCGGCCGGTTCGAATTGAAGGAACGTCTTGACGTAGTCATCGCTGATCTCGTCACCAATCACCTGCTTCTTGTCTTTGCGCATTGCCGGCTCCAACTGGACCATCACGGAATTTCGAAGGCCGGCAGTGTACTCCCCAGGGGCGGCGGGCCTCAACGCGTACGTACGGTGCCGGTATGCAGGTCGGCCCAGATGTGGCCGTTGGCGTAGGTCAGGAATTGCACGTACAGGGTCTCGTGGCGCAACAGGTCCATGATCACCCGGTAGTCGCTGACCGGGTAGTTCAGGCTCAGGGTCCTCGTGCGTTCGTCGTAGACGGGCTTTTTCAGGCTCTTGCCGGCTTCGCCATCGAAGGTCAGAAGTACCTGGCTGATGGTCGCCCCCTTGCTCAGCGGCTTGCCCTTCAGGCGCATCTGCAACGAGGAGGTGATCGGGATCGGTTGCTGATCGGACGGGCGCTGGGCGCCGACCACCACCGAGTAGTCGGTGACCTGCAGCAGTTGCTGGCCGGTGGGCGCCTCCTGGCGCAGCGACTGGTCGTCGGCAGGCAGGAACTGGCCGTGCATCGGCGCGGCGACCGCTGGCAGGCTCAGCGCCAGCAGCAGAGGAAGAATCGCACGCATGTGTAGCTCCATATCCTGTAGCTCCTAGGCATCGGCAGGCCACTCTAGCATGCCCTGTCCACTGACATCGGAACAGGGCTGCCGGGCAGTCCTGATGGCGGTGTCAGCCGACCCAGCCACTTGCCTTCATCGCCGAGTACACAGCGACGACCGCCAGTACGAAGAAGGCTGCGGCGGCCAGGCGGCGAATCAACGCCAGTGGCAATTTCTCGGCGGCGAAATTGCCCGCCAGGACCACGGGAACATTGGCGATCAGCATACCCAGGGTGGTGCCGATGATGACCATGATCAGGTGCGGATACTGGGCAGCCAGCATCACCGTGGCCACCTGGGTCTTGTCACCGATTTCGGCCAGGAAGAAGGCGATCAGTGTGGTCAGGAATGGGCCGAAGCGGCGCGCTGGGTTCTCGTCATCGTCCATCTTGTCCGGCACCAGGGTCCACAGCGCGGTGGCGGTGAAGCTTGCAGCGAGGATCCAGTGCAGCATCGTTTCGCTGAAGAACCCGCTGACCCACGCCCCTACGGCGCCGGCGGCAGCGTGGTTGGCCAGGGTGGCGGCGATGATGCCGGCAATGATCGGCCAAGGCTTGCGAAAGCGGGCAGCGAGGATGAGCGCGAGCAACTGCGTCTTGTCGCCGATTTCAGCGAGAGCGACGATTGCGGTGGGGACGAGCAGAGATTCCAGCATCAGGTTTCCTACGGGGGCGGGTCGACACGGCTATGACACGTACGACCTCCCCGCCCCGGGTAAGGTGTGCGTGTCATAGGTCTTGTCAAACCCTGGGTCCGTCTGTGCGGACCTCGGGTCGCACGCGCCATGGCCTGTGGGCCAAGTATGTTGACGCGTACCGGGCGAGCAGGGCGCTCGCGGGAGACTACTCCCCTAGGACGGAGCGGATTCTGCCTAGCCGAAACGATTTCGGCAAGCCCTGTTTTTATCCGCGTGTGGCCCGGTAGATGCGAAAGCCGTCGGCTTCGGCGCAGGTCTGGCAGTTGCCGAGGGCACCTTCGATCAGCGGTTGGTAGCGCAGGAAGCTGTTGGCAACGAGGCGTATTTCGCCACCTTTTCGCAGATGTTGTCCGGATTTTTTCAGCAGGTTTTCCGAGGCCTGGTAATTGGTGTGGACCCCGGTATGGAACGGCGGGTTGCTCAGGATCAGGCTCAGGTCAGTCGGTGCAGCGTCGATGCCGTCACCGCTGATCACCTCACCCTGCAAACCGTTGGCGGCCAAGGTCAGGCGGCTGGCCGCCACCGCGAAGGCGTCCACGTCCAGCAGGGTCACCCGACTCTGTGGATAACGGCGCTTGACCGTGGCGCCGAGCAACCCGGCGCCACAGCCGAAGTCCAGCACATGACCGACCGGCAACTCGTCGAGGTGCTCGAGCAGCAGTGCGCTGCCGCGGTCGAGGCGGCCGTGGCTGAAGACGCCGGGCAGGCTGATCACTTGCAGCGGGCCGTCGGCAAGGTCCAGCTCGAAGCGTTCTGCCAGGCTTTCCAGCGGCTTGGCCACCGGGGGCTGGTCCACAGTCACCTGCCACAGTTGGCAATGACGGGCGCTGTCGAGTTTGCGCGGCTTGCCCAGGGTTTGCAGCTGCTTGGACGCACCCTCGATACCGCCGCGTTTTTCGCCTACCAGGTAAAGCTCGCGCCCGCCGAGGCGGGCGGCCAGGGTGTTGATCAGATAAGCGGCCAGCTCACGTGACTTGGGCAGGAACAGTACGGCGGCGTCGAGCGCCATGGCCGGCGGCTCGACACCGTAGTGGCAGCGTCCGGCAAAGCGATTGTCGAGCATGGCCTGGTCGCCCGCGTGCCAGACCCAGGCCTGGGCCTCTGGCAACTGGCCGAGCAGACCGTCGGCCGGCGCACCGGCGAGCAGCAGCGGGCCCTGGAACAGCTCCGCCTGGCGGAGCAACACTTCACTGCGCGGGTCCATGGACGATGCCTCCTGGAAAAAGTCGCGCAGTGTAGCAGAGGCTGCTTTTGGACTCAGCTGACTACGCGGCGGGGCTGGCCGGCGAAGAACGCCTGGGCATTCTCGCTGAGCTGGCCGACGATTCGCTGACGTGCTTCCACCGCGCCCCAGGCGCTGTGCGGGGTAATCAGCAGGCGTGGGATATCGTCGGCCAGGAGTGGATTGCCGGCAGTCGGAGGCTCGACACTGAGCACGTCGGTGGCAGCACCGCCCAGGTGGCCGCTGCGCAGGGCGTCGGCCAGGGCCTGTTCGTCGATCAAGCCGCCCCGGGCGGTGTTGACCACCAGCGCGCCCGGCTTGAGCAGCTCCAGCTCGCGACTGCCGATCATGTGCCGGGTGTGGTCGTTCAGCGGACAATGCAGGGTCAGCGCATCGACCTGGGGCAGCAGTTCGTCCAGTGGCAGGCGATCGTCGCGGGCTGGGCGTCCGGGGATCTGCCCGCTCAGTACGCGCATGCCGAACGCTTCGGCCAGCCGCGCCACCGCGCCACCCAGTTCGCCGTGGCCGAGCAGGCCAAGGGTCTTGCCTTCCAGTTCGACGATCGGGAAATCCAGCAGGCAGAACTGCTGGGCCTTGGCCCATTCCCCCGCCGCCACCGCCCGGTTGTAGTCCACCAGGCGCGTGGCCAGGGCCAACAGCAGCGCGAGGGTGTGCTGCGCAACCGACGGGGTGCCATAGCCTTGGCAATTGCACACTGTGATGCCTTGGGCGCGAGCGGCGGCCAGGTCGACGTTGTTGGTGCCAGTGGCCGCTACCAGGATCAGCTTGAGCTGTGGATTGGCCGCCAATGTCTGGGCATCGAGCACGACCTTGTTGCTGACCACCGCGACCGCACCTTGAAGACGCTCGGCCACCTGCTCGGGGCGGGTGGCGGCGAACAGCTCGAACTCGTCGAACTGCTGCCGCAGAGGCGAGAGGTCGAGATCGCCCAGGTCCAGGGATTGGTGATCGAGAAAGACGGCGCGACGCGGGGTGGGCATGGGAGGCTCCGGCTGCTGGCTGAGTGGTTGTCAGCGCAGTGTCTAGCCCGCGGCTGTCACTCGTCAACGCTTGCCGCTCATACCTCAGGCGGGCAAATCATTCCTTTGGCTGATTTGGTCGTCACATTGGCGGTCTACAGTAGTTGCAGACTTTGACCGGCATGCGTTTCAGAGAAGGAATACCTATGTTGCAGACCCGCATCATCAAGCCAGCCGAAGGGGCTTACACCTTTCCACTCCTGATCAAACGACTGCTGATGTCTGGCAGCCGTTACGAGAAGACCCGCGAGATCGTTTACCGCGACCAGATACGCTTGACCTACCCTCAGCTCAACGAGCGCATCGCCCGCCTGGCCAACGTACTCACCGAGGCAGGTGTGAAGGCCGGCGACACGGTGGCGGTGATGGACTGGGACAGCCACCGCTATCTGGAATGCATGTTCGCCATCCCGATGATCGGCGCGGTGGTGCATACCATCAACGTGCGTCTGTCGCCCGAGCAAATCCTCTACACCATGAACCACGCCGAGGACCGCGTGGTGCTGGTCAACAGCGACTTCGTCGGTCTCTACCAGGCGATTGCCGGGCAGTTGACCACGGTGCAGAAAACCCTGCTGCTGACCGATGGCGAGAGCAAGACCGCCGACCTGCCCGATCTGATCGGCGAATACGAGCAACTGCTCGCTGGCGCCAGCCCTTGCTACGATTTTCCCGACTTCGACGAAGACTCGGTGGCCACTACCTTCTATACCACCGGCACCACCGGCAACCCCAAGGGCGTGTACTTCACCCATCGCCAATTGGTGCTGCACACCCTCGCCGAAGCCTCGGTCACCGGCAGCATCGACAGCGTCAGGCTGTTAGGCAGCAACGATGTGTACATGCCCATCACCCCGATGTTCCACGTGCACGCCTGGGGCATCCCCTATGCGGCCACCATGCTCGGCATGAAGCAGGTCTACCCTGGGCGCTACGAGCCCGAAATGCTGGTCAAGCTGTGGCGCGAGGAGCGGGTGACCTTCTCTCATTGCGTGCCGACCATCCTGCAGATGCTGCTCAACTGTCCTTCATCCCAGGGTCAGGACTTCGGCGGTTGGAAGATCATCATTGGCGGCAGCGCGCTCAATCGTTCGCTGTACCAGGCCGCGCTGGCCCGCGGCATCCAGCTGACCGCCGCCTACGGCATGTCGGAAACCTGCCCACTGATCTCGGCCGCGCACCTGAACGACGAATTGCAGGCTGGCAGCGAAGACGAGCGCGTCACCTATCGGATCAAGGCGGGCGTCCCCGTGCCGTTGGTGGAAGCGGCGATCGTCGATGGCGACGGCAATTTCCTGCCGGCCGACGGCGAAACCCAGGGCGAGTTGGTGCTACGGGCTCCGTGGCTGACCATGGGCTACTTCAAGGAGGCGGAGAAGAGCGAGCAGCTCTGGCAGGGCGGCTGGCTGCACACTGGTGATGTCGCCACCCTTGACGGCATGGGCTACATCGATATTCGCGATCGCATCAAGGACGTGATCAAGACCGGCGGCGAGTGGGTGTCGTCGCTGGATCTCGAGGATCTGATCAGCCGCCACCCGGCCGTCCGTGAAGTGGCTGTGGTGGGCGTGGCCGACCCGCAGTGGGGGGAGCGTCCGTTCGCCCTGTTGGTGGTACGCGACGGCCAGGCGGTGGATGCCAAGGCACTGAAGGAGCACCTGAAGCCTTATGTCGAAGAAGGTCACATCAACAAGTGGGCCATTCCCAGCCAGATCGCCGTTGTTACTGAAATTCCCAAGACCAGCGTAGGCAAGTTGGACAAGAAGCGTATTCGCCTGGACATCACCCAGTGGCAGGCCAGCAACAGCGCATTCCTCTCGACCTTGTGAAGGGTGATCGGGTTGCGGGCTTTGCTCCGCAACCCCTGAACTAGAGCGGTTTTCCCTTGCCAAATGAAGAGAATGAGCCATGCTTTCGCGCAATTCACCCGCAGCTTCCGGCCTGCGTCGGCACCTGTCGCAGTGGCTGTGCAAATCACACTTTAGAGGGATCAAGCACCTGGGCCTGCTGGCTATAGTCGGATCAGGTGATTTTCAGGAATGGGGGAGGGCGACACGCGCAAGCCTTGTCGCTGCGGGCGCAGGCCTGCACACCGGTCGCACGGGCCGTTTCTGAAAGGACTCACTGCCATAACAAAAAAGTACATGGAGTAGCGTCGATGAAATCTGCAAACCTGTTCTGGCGCCGGGCCAAGCTGCCCATGGCCGTCAGCCTTGCTTCCACGCTCGCAAGTCCAGCTTTTGCCGTCAGCTTCAACATCGGAGAGATCGAAGCGCAATTCGACTCCTCGCTTTCGATCGGCGCCAGTTGGTCCACCGCCAACCCCAACAAGAACCTGATAGGCGTCAACAACGGTGGCAAGGGGCTTTCGCAGACCTCGGACGACGGCCATCTGAACTTCAAGAAGGGCGAGACCTTTTCGAAGATCTTCAAAGGCATCCATGACCTGGAACTCAAGTACGGCGACACCGGTGTGTTCGTCCGTGGCAAGTACTGGTACGACTTCGAACTCAAGGACGAAAACCGCGAGTTCAAGGACATCAGCGATTCCAACCGCAAGGAGGGCGCCAAGTCGTCCGGAGCCGAGCTGCTCGATGCCTTCGTCTACCACAACTACAGCATCGCCGATCTGCCGGGCACCGTTCGCCTTGGCAAGCAAGTGGTGAGCTGGGGTGAGAGTACCTTCATCGGTGGAGGCATCAACGCCATCAACCCGATCGATGTCTCGGCCTTCCGTCGCCCAGGGGCGGAGATCAAGGAAGGCCTGATCCCGGTGAACATGTTCTACCTCCAGCAGAGCGTCACCGACAATCTGTCGGTCGAGGGCTTCTATCAGCTGGAATGGGACCAGACGGTGGTCGACAACTGCGGCACCTTCTTCTCCCAGCCTGACGTGATCGCCGACGGTTGCAACAACAACCTCGCGGTGCTGGCCAAGCAATCGACCCTGAGCGGTGCGCTGGGCCCATTGTCGGCGCCGGTGCTTGGCACACTTGGAGCACAGAACGTGTCCTGGGGCTCGCCCGACGAAGGCGTGATCGTGCGCCGTGGTGCCGACCGCGATGCCCGCGACAGCGGCCAGTTCGGCGTCGCCATGCGCTACATGTTCGAGCCGCTGAACACCGAATTCGGTGGCTATTTCATGAACTACCACAGCCGCGCGCCGATCTTCAGCGGGCACGGTGCCGATGCCCAGTACTTCGACCCGAACAACCTGGCTGCGGCACTGGTTGGCGCTGGGGTACCCCCTTCGGTGCTGGCCAACCTGCTACCCTCGCTGATGCCTCTGGTGGTCGCCGGCAACTCCAGCTACTACGTCGAATATCCCGAGGACATTCGGCTCTACGGCTTGAGCTTCTCGACCACGCTGCCGACTGGCACCGCCTGGAGCGGTGAGATCAGCTACCGGCCGAACGCTCCTGTGCAAATCAATACGACGGACATCCTGTACTCCGGCCTGACCCCGCTCAACCCCGACGTATCGGTGTTGCCCGGTACGCCTGGGGCGGACCAGCCTGGCTACCGGCGCAAGGAAATCACTCAGCTGCAGACCACCTTCACCCACTTCTTCGACCAGGTCATGGGTGCAGAGCGCCTGACCATGGTCGGCGAGATTGGCTGGACGCATGTCGGTGGCCTGGAGAGCACCCGCAAGATTCGTTACGGACGTGATCCGGTATTCGGCCCGGGCCCTTTGCCGAACGGCCAGTGCGAGGCGCTGAACAGCAGCACCCTGGGCACCGGCGACGCCAACAACGTGTCGCGCTATTGCGAGAACGATGGCTACACCACCACCGATTCCTGGGGTTACCGGGTGCGCGCGATCTGGGATTACAACAACGTTTTCGCCGGGGTCAACCTGCGCCCCAGCGTGGCCTGGTCGCACGACGTCGATGGTTACTCGCCGGGCCCGGGCGGCAACTTCGAGGAAGGGCGCAAGGCGATCAGCCTCGGCCTGGATGCGGAGTACCAGAACACCTACACCGCGAGCCTGTCGTACACCAACTTCTTCGACGGCAAGTACAGCACCGTGGATGACCGCGACTTCGTCGCCCTCAGCTTCGGCGTGAACTTCTAAGAACACTGATCCAGGACGACACGAGATGAACAAGACCAGAAGTCTGCTGCAAGTCGGTGTGCTGGGCCTGTCCCTGCTGGCGACCAGCGTCATGGCCGCGGTATCCGCCGAAGAGGCGGCCAAGTTGGGCACCACCCTGACGCCGATGGGCGCGGAAAAGGCCGGCAATGCCGACGGCAGCATCAGTGCCTGGGCTCCGCTGCCCAAGAACGCGGGCAGCGTCGATGCCAAGGGCTTCCTGTCCGACCCCTATGGCAACGAGCAGCCGCTGTTCACCATCACTGCGCAGAACGTCGATCAGTACAAGGACAAGTTGTCGCCAGGGCAGGTGGCGATGTTCAAGCGTTATCCACAGACCTACAAGATTCCGGTGTACAAGACCCACCGTGGTTCGACGGTGCCTGACGACGTGTTCGCCGCCATCAAGGAAAACGCCACCAAGACCACTCTGGTCGAAGGAGGTAACGGCCTGAGCAACTTCCGCACCGCGGTTCCGTTCCCCATCCCCAAGAGCGGTATCGAGGTGATCTGGAACCACATTACCCGCTACCGGGGAGGCAGCGTATCCCGCCTGGTGACCCAGGCGACGCCACAGCAGAACGGCTCCTACAGCCTGGTTAACTTTCAGGACCAGTTCGTATTCCGCGACCGGATGAAGGACTACGATCCGAATGACCCAGGTAACGTGCTGTTCTACTTCAAGCAGAAGGTCACCGCACCGGCGCGGCTGGCTGGGACGGTGCTGCTGGTGCACGAGACACTTGACCAGGTCAAGGAGCCGCGCAAGGCGTGGATCTACAACGCCGGCCAGCGGCGGGTGCGCCAGGCGCCCCAGGTCTCGTACGACGGACCAGGGACCGCTGCCGATGGCCTGCGTACCTCGGACAACCTGGACATGTACAACGGCGCGCCGGACCGCTATGACTGGAAACTCGAGGGCAAGAAAGAGCTGTACATCGCCTCGAACACCTACAAGCTGGACTCCCCCACCCTGAAGTACGCCGACATCCTCAAGGCCGGACACATCAATCAGGACCTGACCCGTTACGAGCTGCGCCGCGTCTGGCATGTGGTGGCGACGTTGAAGCCGGGACAGCGGCATATCTACGCCAAGCGTGACTTCTATATCGACGAAGACACCTGGCAAGCCGCGGTGATCGACCAGTACGACGGTCGTGGCCAGCTGTGGCGGGTGTCCGAGGCCCATGCCCAGGATTACTACAACGTGCAGGTGCCCTGGTATACCCTCGAGGCGATCTACGATCTGCAATCCGGTCGGTATCTGGCGTTGGGCATGAAGAACGAAGAAAAACGGGCCTACGATTTCGGTTTCAGCGCCAGCAAGAGCGACTTCCAGCCGGCAGCGTTGCGTCAGGAAGGAGTGCGTTGAGGCGGGGCTGTCTTCACATCTTCAGCGCCTAGAAGATCGAGCGCCGCGCGGGCGGCGCTCGATACCCGCAGCACTGCAAACTCCCCGCGCACACCTCCACGCTCTTCAACCGCCACGCCCGCCATCACCCCCCTGAATACCCCACCAAACCCCTGATCTAGCCGCGATAGAACGCGTCTGTTGCTTTTTGTCGTAGTCTTTTGCCAGCGACTGGCTCCCATCATCTTCAAATGTGCCGTTTTACCGGCTAGTCTCGGAACAATCCGTTTACCGCCGTAGTTTGCCAACCAGAACGAGCCGGCCATGACAGATCTGTCCCGTACGCATGGATTCGCCAGCCAGGCCTTGGGCCTGCTGGACGGGCGCTTCTTTCGGCCGCCACTGCCTGAAGGTCATGTGGCGCGCCCACGCCTGTGCCAGCGATTGCAGGCCGGGTTGGGTGGACGTCTGTTGCTGGTCAACGCCCCCGCAGGGTTCGGCAAGAGCTCGCTGGCCATCGAGTTCTGCGAGGCGCTGCCCGAACATTGGCGCAGCCTGTGGCTTGGTCTGAGCCAGCGCGACGCAGATCCCGGTCGCTTTCTCGAACGCTTGCTCGAAGGCCTGCAGCAATACTGCCCGGCGCTGGGTGGCCAGGCCATGGGCCTGCTGAAAATGCGACAGCGTCATCAGCCGTTCGCTTTCGAGGAGTGGCTCGATAGCCTGCTCGATGAGCTGGCGGTGTACCTGCAACCGGAAACGCCATTGCTGCTGGTGCTGGATGACTACCATCTGGCCCAGGGGGCGGTACTCGATCGCTGCCTGCAGTTCTTCCTCAACCACCTGCCGCCCGGCTTGGTGCTGCTGGTCACCAGCCGCCAGCGTCCCGACTGGCACCTGGCGCGGCTGCGGCTGTCACGCCAACTGGCCGAGCTCAATGAGCAGGACCTGCGGCTGACCGCCGACGAGGCTTTGGCAGTGATCGGCTGCCAGCCTACCGGCCTGCGTGGCCAGGCCCTGGACAACCTGATCTCACGCAGCGATGGCTGGGTGGCGGGACTGCGTTTCTGGCAGTTGGCGGCCAGCGAAGGCGGTGATGAACAAGCCCTGCCCCAGGCTCTGCATGGCGGAGAGGGCCTGATACGCGACTACCTGCTCGAAGAGGTCATCGACCTCCTGCCGCCGGAAGTGCAGGCGTTTCTCGACGATACCGCGTGCCAGGAGCGTTTCTGCGCCGAGTTGTGCGATGCCGTGCGCGAACGTGGCGACAGCCGCGAGATACTGCGTTACCTGCAGGCTCACCAGGTGTTCCTGGTGCCGCTGGACGAGCATGGCAACTGGTTCCGCTACCATCACTTGTTTTCCGACCTGCTGCGCAGCCGTCAGGCCAGCGAGCCCTTGGCGCGCCTGCATCTGCGCGCCTGTGGTTGGTTCGAGCGTCAAGGGCTACTGGATGAAGCCGTGGAGCAGGCCTTGCGCGCCGGCCATCTCGATGTGGCTGCAGACCTGGTCCAGAGTCTATCGGAGGAGCAGTTACTGGCCGAGCAGAACGTTGGCATGTTGTTGCGCTGGAAGATGGACCTGCCGGACAGTCTGTTGATCAGCACCCCGCGTCTGATCGTGCTGTACAGCTGGGCCCTCGGCCTGGCCTGTCAGCTGGATGCGGCCGAAGAGTTGGCGGGTTATCTCAGCCGCTTCCTGCCCGCACCCTCAGCCACTGCGCAGCGGTCGATGCTGGCCCAGTGGCTAGCGCTCAGCGGGGTCATCGCTCGCGGGCGCGGCGACCGCGAGCGGACCCTGGTCTACTGTGGTGAAGCTCTGCAAAGCTTGCCGGACAAACGCTACGGACAGCGCCTGGTGTGCCTCTCGACGTTGTCCAACCTGGCCATTGCCGACGCCGATTTCTGGCGCGCCCGCGGCTGGAACCGCGAGGCGCTGGAGCTGGCCCAGCGGGTCGGCAATCCGCTGTTCGAGGCGCTGGCCCACTATGACCGGGCGCGGGTGCTGCATGCCCGTGGCGAGGTGCTGCGTGCCTTGGACGAAGTGCGCCAGGGGCAGCAGCGGCTGCAGGGGTTGTCGGCGCAGCGTTTGTACGCCGTGCGTGCTCGGCTGACACTCTACGAAGGTTACCTGCTGGTGGCCCGCCTGCAGAACAACCAGGGCCGTGCGCGCCTGCGTGCCGGGCTCAGCGAGGCGCGTGCCTGCCGAGACATCAGCGTGCTCATTGGGCATTGCGTGATCGCCTCGCTCGACGGCCGCGAGGGGCAGTTCGCCGAGGCCTTCGCCGAGTTGGCCGAGGCCGAGCGTTTGATGCATATCTGGGACGTACCACCGATCTTCTACCTGGCCATGATCACCCTGGTGAAGTGCGAGCTCTGGCTGGCCCAGGGACGCACCGACCTGGCCGAGTCGTGGCTGCTGCGCCTGGGGCAGACCTACGGCGGCGAGCAGCCGGCAGCGGCGCCGGAATTCCACCCCCTCCTGCCCCTGCATATCGAACTGCAGCAGGCCTTGCTGGAGCGCGCCCACGGGCATGTCGACGCGGCGGCCCGGCGGCTGGCGTTGTTGGTCGAGCGCGGTCTATCCAGCGGTGGTACGTTGCTGGCGGCACATGCACTGTGCCAGTCCATCGCGCTGCGGCTCGCCTTGGGGCAAGTCGCTCAGGCCGGCACATTGTTGCCGCAGGCCCTCGAGGCCGCCCGGGGAGGTGTACTGCAAACCTTCCAATCCTTGCTGCAAGAGCATCCGGTCTGGCTGCGTGAACAGTTGCTGGCCAGCCCTGGCTGTCCGGTTCAGGCGCAGTTGCTGGCACTCCTGCCGGAGCCGCCGCAGGCCGAGAGCGCCCACGGCGAAGCACTGAGCGGACGCGAACGCGCCGTGCTCGAGTTGATCGCCCAGGGTTGCTCTAACCAGCAGATCAGCGAGCGCCTGTTCATCTCGCTGCACACCGTCAAGACCCACGCCAGCCATATCAACAGCAAGCTCGGCGTGGAGCGACGCACCCAGGCGGTGGCCCGGGCCCAGTCGCTGGGGCTTTTGCCCTGAGGGTTGGGGTCGCCGACAAACAATGGCAATATGCCATTTATGATCAAGGCACCAGCCGCCGCTCATCTTTCCAGGCCAACTGCCGATAAAGCAGTTGGCGGGATATCTCGCCACGCACCCCTTTTCCCATCACCTCAAGACAGGTCGTGTTGATGCTGCAGTACGGGCAAAAAAACTTTCTGATCGTCGACGATTTCACCGACTTCCGTACCTCGACCCGGTCCATGCTGCGTGAACTGGGCGTGCGCGACGTCGACACCGCCGACAGCGGTGAGCAGGCGCTGCGCATGTGCGGGCAGAAGCGCTACGACTTCATCCTGCAGGATTTCCACCTCGGTGATGGCAAGAAAAACGGCCAGCAGGTGTTGGAGGACCTGATCCTCGACAAGCTGATCAGCCATGAGTGCGTGTTCATCATGGTCACCGCCGAGAGCAGTCAGTCGATCGTGCTCAGTACCCTTGAACACGAACCTGACGCTTACCTGACCAAGCCATTCAACCGCGTCGGCCTGGCCCAGCGCCTGGAGAAACTGACCCAGCGCAAGACCTTGCTCAAGCCCATTCTCCAGGCTTTGGATCGCGGTCGTCCGGCCGAGGTTCTGGCCGCCTGCGCCGAACTGTGCAAGCAGGACCCACGCTTCGCGCCGCTGTGCCTGCGCTACCGAGCCGACGCGCTGCGCGACCTCAACCGTTTCGATGAGCTGGAGAAGTTCCTCAAGTCGATCCTCGCCAGTCGCCCCCAGCCTTGGGTGTACTCGGCACTGGGTGGCTTGTTGCACAAGCGTGGACAGCACGATCAGGCCCAGGGCGTGTATGAGCAGGCGCTGAAGGCGTTTCCGATCATGCCGGCGCTCTACGATGGCATGGCCGAGGTGCTGGTGGCCCAAGGCGAAACCAAGCGTGCCCAGCACATGCTCGAAGAAGCCGTGCGCCTGTCACCACTGGCAGTGCGTCGCCAGGCCGCTTTGGGCAAACTGGCGCTGGACAACGAGGATTTCGAAAGCGCCTCCAAGGCTTACCGCCATGCGGTGAACCAAGGGCAAAGCTCGCGCTACAAGGATGCCGAGAGCAACCTCGGGCTGGTCCAGGCGCTGATGAACAAGAATGCTGGCTTCGGTCTCGACGCGCGCACGCGGGTCGAGATCAATACCGTGCTCGGTGAAGTGGCCAAGGAGAACGTCGAAGACCAGGGCCTGCAGGTGCGGGCACGCTTGATGAAGGCGGCCAGCCTGCAGCAGGCCGGCGACGCCGAGACCGCTGCCAAGCTCACTGAACAGGCCATGCAGCGCCTGGACAAGATGGAGCAGTTCTTCTCCGTCGATGCGGCCTTGACCGTGGCCAAGCAGTTGCAGGCTTTGGGCCAGGACTCCGCCGGTGGCGCGATTCTCAAGGGTTGCGTTGAAACCTACGGTGATGACCCCAAGGTCATGCAAAGCGTAGCCAAGCTCACTGACGATCCGGCGGTGCTCGGTGCCGTTACCGAGGCGGTCGACCTCAATCGCCAGGGCGTGCGCAGCTACCAGCTTGGTCAGCTCGACCAGGCGCTGGAGCTGTTCCGCAAGGCATTGGCGCTGCAGCCGAAGAACATCAGTATCGCCCTCAATACTGCCCAGGCGTTGTTGCGCATCGGCGGCGAAGCGCCGTCGGCCGAGCTGATGCAGGAGTGTCGCGCTTGCCTGCAAAGCGTTGCCGGTATTCCGGCCAGCGATAACCGACATGATCGTTACCGCAAGCTGCACATTCGAGTGTTCGGCGCATGAGCGGGGTTGACCAGGGGCTGGATTTTTCCACGGTGATCGCCTCCACCGTGCACGATCTGAAGAACTCGTTGTCTGCGCTGATCCAGGCCCATGACCAGTTCCTCGCCCGGCTGCCTGAAGGGCTGCGCCAGGGAACCGAGCAGGGGGTGATCGAGCACGAGTTCCGCCACCTCAATGGCATGCTGGTGCAGATGCTCGGCCTGTACAAACTGGGCGTGAACCAGTTGCCGGTGTGCCCGGACTACCATGAGCTGGAGGATTTCATCGAGGCCCAGCTGGCCGCGCACCAGGAAGTGCTGGAGCATCGCGATATTCTCGCCACCTGGCGCATCGACACCCAAAGCCCGCTGGGCTTTTTCGATCGTGAATTGGTCGCCTCGGTGGTGGCCAACGTACTGACCAACGCCATTCGCTACGCCGGCCATGCCTTGCTGATTGGCATTGAAGAGCAGGACGAACAGTTGGTGGTCAGCGTCAACGACGATGGTCCGGGTTATCCACAGCGTATGCTCGAGCGCCAGCAGGATTATGTGCAAGGCATCGACGCCCAGAGCGGCAGCACCGGCCTGGGCCTGTACTTCGCAGCGCGCATCGCGGCACTGCATGAGCGCGATGGGGTGCAGGGGCGCATTGAAATCAGTAATGGCGGGGCGCTGGGGGGGGGGTTGTTCAGGTTGTATTTGCCGTGAGTGGTTGGCTTGGTATTCCTCTGCTCATCAGATCGAGCGCCCCTCGAATCAGACAGCAAGCTCCTGTTAATCTACCTGTCGTCATGACTTGCCCCGGTAACCCCATGCCGCCCCAGACCCTCCTCATCCGCGAAACCTTCCCCGTCGGCCCGTTGCAGTGCAATTGCACGCTGATCGGCGACCCACTCAGCAAGAAAGCCATCGTCGTCGATCCGGGCGGTGATCCGGAGAAGATTCTCGCCCGTTTACAGGCCCACGGCCTGACCTTGGTGAGCATCATTCACACCCATGCCCATTTCGACCACTTCCTCGCCTCCGGCAGACTCAAGGAGTTGACCGGCGCGACCTTGCACCTGCACAAGGACGACCAGCCGCTGTGGGACAACCTGGAAATGCAGTGTCAGATGTTCGGTGTGCCGTACACGCCGGTACCGCCGCCCGATCGCTGGTTGGGTGATGACGAGGAACTGGCCTGCGGTTGCGGTGTGGCCTTGCACACGCCGGGTCACACGCCCGGATCGATGAGCTTCTGGTTCGCCGACGCCAAGCTGCTGATCGCCGGCGACACCCTGTTCCGTCGCGGCATCGGCCGCACCGATTTGTGGGGTGGGGATCAGCGGGCCATCGTGCGCTCGATCAAGGAGCGGCTGTATCGGCTGGATGAAGAGGCCACCGTGGTCACTGGCCACGGCGCCGATACCCGCCTGGGTGACGAGATGCGGGAGAACCCTTTCGTGCGCGCGTAAGCTGCATGACAAAGGCTTCATGGAATTTTTCCTTGCTCGCGCAATCCAAGCCTGGCAATGATCCGTTCTCGATCCGCCGCACATAATGAATTTCAGTAGGAGCTTGTCCATGTTCACCATGCGTCGTCTGATTATCGTCGCAACCGCCGCCGCCCTGATGACCGGTTGCGCCAGCCAGAATCCTTACGACTCCCAGGGCTCCTCGGGCATGAGCAAAACCGCTAAGTACGGTGGTCTGGGCGCGTTGGCCGGGGCAGTGGCTGGTGCTGCCATCGATCACAACAACCGTGGCAAGGGCGCCCTGATCGGCGCTGCCGCGGTGGGCGCTGCCGCCGCAGGTTACGGTTACTACGCTGACAAGCAGGAAGCGGCACTGCGTGCACAGATGGCCAATACCGGTGTCGAAGTGCAGCGCCAAGGCGACCAGATCAAGCTGATCATGCCCGGCAACATCACCTTCGCCACCGATTCGGCCAACATCGCGCCGAGCTTCTACACCCCGCTCAACAACCTGGCGAACTCGTTCAAGCAGTTCAACCAGAACACCATCGAAGTGGTCGGCTTCACCGACAGCACCGGCAGCCGCCAACACAACATGGATCTGTCCCAGCGCCGTGCCCAGGCGGTCAGCACCTACCTGACCTCCCAGGGCGTCGATGGCTCGCGCGTCAGCGTACGTGGCATGGGCCCGGACCAACCGATCGCGAGCAACGCCGATGCCAATGGTCGCGCGCAGAATCGCCGCGTCGAAGTCAACCTCAAGCCGATCCCTGGCCAGCAGTATGATCAGCAGGGGCAGGTGCAGCAGTACCCCTGAGCTGAATCAGCAACGCCGCTGATGGAGCGGCGCTGTTGTCCTGACGCCGGCAACCTTGCCGGCGTTTTCATTTTCAGTCGGCGACGCTGGCCTGAATCGCCGTCAGGGCGATGGTATGAACGATGTCGTCGACCTGCGCCCCGCGTGGCAGGTCGTTCACCGGCTTGCGCAACCCCTGCAGCATAGGCCCCAGGCTGACGCCGTCGGTACTGCGTTGTACGGCCTTGTGCGTGGTGTTGCCGGTGTTCAGGTCCGGGAACACGAATACCGTCGCCTGGCCGGCCACCTTGCTTTGCAGGGCTAGCTGGCGGGCGACCTGCGGGTTGGCCGCGGCGTCGTATTGCAGCGGGCCGTCGATCAGCAGTTGCCGTTGGCTGCTCTGCGCCAGACGGGTGGCTTCGCGCACCTTCTCCACTTCCTCGTCACTGGCCGAGTCGTTCGAATAGCTGATCATCGCCACTCGCGGCACGATGCCGAACGCGCGAGCCGACTCTGCGCTCTGTCGGGCGATTTCCGCCAGTTCAGCAGCGCTTGGGTGCGGGTTCATCACGCAGTCGCCGTACACCAACACCTGTTCGGGAAACAGCATGAAATAAACCGAAGACACCAGGCTGCTGCCCGGTGCGGTCTTGATCAACTGCAAGGCCGGACGAATGGTGTTGGCGGTCGAATGGACCAGTCCTGAAACCAGACCATCGACCTCGTCGAGCGCCAGCATCATGGTGCCGATCACCACCGGATCCTCCAGCTGCTGCTCGGCCATTGGTGCGTTGAGGTTCTTGCTCTTGCGCAATTCGACCATGGGCTCGACGTAGCGGCCACGGATGCGTTCGGGATCGAGGATCTCCAGGTCGGCCGGCAGGCTGATGCCCTGGGCACGGGCCACTGCTTCGACCTCCTCGGGTTTGGCCAACAGCACGCAACGGGCAATCCCACGGGCCTGGCAGAGGGCAGCGGCTTGCACCAGCAGCGGTTCGGCACCTTCCGGCAGGACGATGCGCTTGTTGGCTTGCTGCGCCCGCTGAATCAGTTGATAGCGGAACACTGCCGGCGACAGGCGCGGCTCGCGTGGCGTGCCGCAGCGCTGGTGGAGCCAGGCGGCGTCCAGGTGGCTGGCGACGAAGTCAGTGATGAATTCAGCGCGTTCGCGGTCGTCCACCGGGATCTCGCGATTGAGAGAATTGAGCTGGTTGGCAGTGTCGTACGAGCCGGTGCTGACCGAGAGGATCGGCAGCCCTGCCTGCAAGGCGCCACGGCACAGTTCGAGGATGCGTGCGTCAGGCTTGCTGTCGCTGGTCAGCAACAGGCCAGCCAGGGGCACGCCGTTGATGGCGGCCAGGCTCACTGCGAGGATGATGTCGTCACGATCGCCCGGGGTCACCACCAGGGTGCCTGGGGTCAACAACGGTACGGTATTGGCCACGGTACGTGCGCAGATGATGATCTTGTTCATGCGCCGTTGTTCGTAGTCGCCGGCGTTGAGCACCTGGGCGCCGAGCAGTTCGGCCACATCGCGGGTGCGCGGCGCGTTCAGTTCGGCTTGATACGGAATGCAGCCAAGCAGACGGAAGTCGTTGCCGCGCAGCAGCGGCGAGTGTTCGCGCAGGCGTGTGGCGAAATCGGCCATGCTTTCATCGGTGCGCACTTTGTTCAGCACTACCCCGAGCACCTTCGGGTCACGCGGACCGCCGAACAGCTGAGCTTGAAGCTCTACCCGTCCGGAGAGTTCGCTGAGCACCTCGTTCTCCGCTGCCGAGACCAGGATCACCTCGGCATCCAGGCTCTTGGCCAGGTGCAGGTTGACCCGGGCGGCATAGCTGGCGTGCCGGGTGGGGACCATGCCTTCGACCACTACCACATCGTTGTCCACGCAGGCTTGCTGGTAAAGGCGGATGATTTCCTCCAGCAGCTCGTCCAGTTGGCCGTCGCCGAGCATGCGCTCGACCTGGGCCAGACTCAGGGGCGGGGGAGGCTTGATGCCGTGGGTTCGAGCGACCAGCTCGGTGGAGCGTTCGGGGCCGGTGTCTCCGGGGTGCGGTTGGGCAATCGGCTTGAAGAAGCCGACCTTCAGGCCAGCCCGCTCCAGGGTGCGGACCAGGCCGAGGCTGATCGACGTCAGACCGACACCGAAGTCGGTCGGCGCAATGAAAAATGTTTGCATGCGTGCTTCTCGAAATAAGCGGTGCAAGGAGTCAACGGCCAAGGGTAGCGCCATCTGCCCCCTGTGCGCACCAGCCACAGGCAAAAGGCTGGCCGATGCGTTGCGCCCGTTGTCCGGCGTCGAGCACCCAGGGGCGTGCCTGCCACGGCGGTTGGTGACGCAGGTGCTGGGAATGGCCGCAATCGAGCTCGACCACCCAATGGCCGTCTTCGTCCTGGCGGAAGCCGACGATCCGACTGATGGACCGTTGCTCGATCGAGCTACGGTCGCAATCGGGCGATGCCTTGGTTACACTTGTCCGTTCTACATTCTTTTGCAAAAGGTCTTGCCCCATGCTGATCGCCGCCAACAAGGCAGTCTCCATCGACTATACCCTGACCAACGACGCCGGGGAGACCATCGACAGCTCCGCCGGTGGCGCGCCGCTGGTTTACCTGCACGGTGCCAGCAATATCATCCCAGGTCTGGAAAAGGCCCTGGAAGGCAAGCAGGCCGGTGACGAGCTGGAAGTCGCCGTTGAGCCGGAAGAAGCCTACGGCGAGTACTTGGCCGAGCTGGTCAGCACCCTGAACCGCAGCCTGTTCGAAGGCGTTGACCAACTGGAAGTCGGCATGCAGTTCCATGCCTCGGCGCCGGATGGCCAAATGCAGATCGTCACCATCCGCGACATCGACGGCGACGACATCACTGTCGACGGCAACCACCCGCTGGCCGGTCAGCGCCTGAACTTCAAGGTCAAGGTCGTCAACGTTCGTGACGCCAGCGAAGAAGAAATCGCTCACCGTCACATCCACGGTGAAGGTGGCCATCACCACTGATTTTCTGCGCTAAGCTCAGACAGTCGCCAAGGCGCTCGGGCAAGCCGACTTGCCTTCCCAACGGGAGGTGGATGGCTTGAACGGGCGCCTTTTTAGTGGGCGGATTTTGCCCCGCGGTCTCTGGGAAGCTGAAAGGGGAACACAACATGAGTGCATTTCACGACCTGACGTTGAAGGCGCTGAACGGCGAGGATCTGCCCCTTGCACCGTTCAAGGGCCAGGTGGTGCTGGTGGTCAATGTCGCCTCCAAGTGCGGCCTGACGCCGCAGTACAAGGCCTTGGAAAATCTCTACCAGCAATACAAGGACAAAGGCCTCACGGTAATCGGACTGCCGTGCAACCAGTTCGCTGGCCAGGAGCCGGGCAGCGAAGAGGAAATCCGCACCTTCTGCAACCTCAACTATGGGGTGACCTTCCCGCTGGGTGGCAAACTCGAAGTCAACGGTCCGCAGCGCCATGCGCTGTATCGCCTGTTGGCCGGTGAGGGGGCGGAGTTTCCGGGGGACATCAGCTGGAACTTCGAGAAGTTTCTCGTCGGCAAGGATGGTCGTGTGCTGGCGCGCTTCGCTCCACGCACGACGCCTGATGATCCGGCGGTGGTTCAGGCCATCGAGAAAGCGCTCGGCTGACCCGTTCACCCCTATCCCTGGCTTGCCGAGCCTGGCTTGATTGCCAGCGCTATCTCGGCAGGCCGGTCGTCGCTGTCTTTCGTCGCGCGCCAAGCCGTGTGCAGGTAATTCTCGAACTGCTCGACGATGGCCGGCCAGCCTTGGCGGCTGGCATGTTGCCGGGCGTTGAGGCGGACCCGGCGCAGGGTCTCGTTTTCTTCCAGCAGCCAGCAGGCGGCCTCGACGAAAGCAGCCGGGTCACCCGGCATGGCCAGCGCGCCGTTGTGGCCATGGCGGATGTGTTGGGCGGCAGCGGCTTGGTCGTAGGCCACGACAGCAAGCCCCGAGGCCATCGCTTCGAGCACCACGTTGCCGAAGGTCTCGGTCAGGCTGGGGAACAGGAACAGGTCACCGCTGGCGTAATGCTCGGCGAGGTCATCACCGCGCCGGGCGCCGCAGAATACCGCCTCAGGCAGTGATCGCTCGAGTGCGGCGCGCAGCGGGCCGTCCCCGACCAGTACCAGGCGCAGGCGCTTGTGGGGAGAGGCGCGCTGCAGCGCCTGCAGGCTCGGTTGCAGCAGACCGAGGTTCTTTTCCGCCGCCAGTCGACCGACATAGATCACGGCAACGTCATTCGGCTCCAACCCCCATCCCTGGCGCAAGGCCTGATTGCGACGGGCAGGGGTGAACAGGCAGGTGTCCACACCGCGTCCCAACAGGGCCAAACGCTCGAAGCCGCGCCGTTCCAGTTCCAGGCACTGGCTCTGGCTCGGCACCAGGGTGGTCGCGGTGCGGCGGTGGAACCAACGTAGGTAGTGGGTGAGCAGGCGGGTCAGCAGGCCCAGTCCGTACTGGCCGCAATACTGCGGGAAATTGGTGTGAAAGCCGCTGACCACGGCAATGCCCAGGCGTCGGGCAGCGCGCAGGGCGCTGAGCCCAAGCGGGCCCTCGGTGGCGATGTACAGCACATCCGGACGTCGCCGGCGCCAGCGGCGCAGCAACCTGTGCATCGACACTTCGCCCCATTGCAGCCCAGGGTAGCCTGGCAATCCCCACCCCCGGCAGAACATCAGTTGCGGGTCGTCGCCCTTGGCAGTCTCCCCCGCTTGGCGCGGCCGGATGATCTCCACTTGGTGGCCGCGCAGGTGCAAGCCCTCGCTGAGGTGACCAAGGGTATTGGCCACGCCGTTTATCTCGGGTGGGAAGGTCTCGCTGACCAGGGTGATGCGCAGGCTGGGAGTATTCATGGGAGAAGTCTCCGCCTGCTGCGTTGCGCGAATGTGACAGCCATATGCCGTAGCAATGACGCCTGATTTCCGGCATGCGCGGTGCCCGGATATTTCCCTGCGCCGTGCTCAAGAGGCCTGGCCCATGGCCGATGAACTTGAATCCGAATCGGTTGATGCGCTCCAGGAGAGCGGTGATGTTCAACAGCAAGCTCAAGAAAGAAAACCGGCAACTGCGTGAAGAATTGATGGCCATCGAGCAGGTCAAGAGCAGCCTCGACAGTGAAATGTTGGTGTTGCAGCTCGACCCCTTGGGGCGCATCGAGCAGGTCAACCACAACTTCGAGGCCGAGATGCACTACCGCGCCGAGCAATTGCTTGGGCGCTCTATCGAAGAGATCGTGCCTGCCCACGTGAAGAAGCTCGATTTCTATCAGCGGATGAAAGGCGCCATTGCCCGTGGCGAGCATCTCAATGGCGCATTTCGCTTGCTGCGCGGCAATGGCAAGGAGGCCTGGCTGCGCTCGATCCTGCAGCCGGTGAAGGATATCGACGGGCGGATCAAGCACTTCTCGCTGCACTCCAGCGATCTGACCCGTACGATCGAAACGTCGCGCGAACATGAAAGTCTGATCAAGGCGCTGATGCGCTCCACTGCAGTGATCGAGTTCGATCTCGATGGCATCGTGCTTGCTGCCAATGAGCGTTTCCTGCAAGCGATCGGCTATACCCTGGAGCAGGTGCGTGGCAAGCATCACCGCATGTTCTGCGAGGCGGCAGAGGCCAGCTCGTCCGACTACCAGGCGTTCTGGGACAAGCTGCGTCGGGGCGAATATGTGGCCGACCGTTTCAAACGCATCGATGCGCACGGTCGCACGGTGTGGTTGGAGGCTTCCTACAACCCGATCTTCGATGCCCATGATGTGTTGTACAAGGTGGTGAAGTTCGCCACCGTCATCACTGACCAGGTCAACCAGGAACAGGCTGTGGCCCAGGCGGCGGATGTCGCCTACAGCACTTCGTTGACCACCGATGACGGTGCGCGTCGAGCGACCGAAGTGGTGACTCAGACTGTCGAGGTGATGCGCGGCCTCGAGCGCTCGATGCAGGATGCCGCCGAGGGCATCCAGGCGCTGGATGAGCAGTCCAAGGTGATCGGCGCGATCATCAAGACCATCAGCGATATCGCCGGCCAGACCAACCTGCTGGCGCTCAATGCCGCCATCGAGGCTGCGCGCGCCGGTGAGCAGGGCCGTGGTTTCGCCGTGGTTGCCGACGAAGTGCGGCAACTGGCGTCGCGCACCAGCGGAGCCACCGAGGAAATCGCCCGGGTGGTGCAGCAGAATGAGCAACTGGCGCAGGCGGCGGTTGGCATCATCGACACCAGCAAGCGTCAGGCCGAGCAAGGCCTGGCACTGGCGGCCGATACCGGTGGGGTGATCGTCGAGATTCAGGAGGGGGCGAAGAAGGTGGTCGATGCGGTAGGACAGTTTTCCAGCCGACTCAGTCAGTGATCGAAGGAGGCGCGAATACGCCTCCTTGCGCCCTACCATCAGCCTGCTTGCTCGGTGTCCTTGATGTGCCTGTAGACGATCTGGATGGCCTCGTCGACGGTTTGCTGGTCGATGTTCAGCAGTTCATCGCTGCTGGTGACTGCCATGCGGCCGAACAGGCCACCGTGCATACCGATGGACGGTGGTTCACTGTCCACCACCGCTTCGGTCAGCAATTGCACCAGCGACTTGCTGTAGTTGACCACACCATCCTCGTTCCAGGTGGTGAAGAAGATATGCTCGTAGGGGTAGGTGATGCCGCTGTTTTCCAGCGTTTCGCGCAGGCGCCACTTCACACGGTGCTCGGCGATGACGGTACCTTGCCGGTGCTCTGGGACACCTGCCAGTTCAATGAAGTCCTTCGATTTCACGTCTGTGAATTCCATGCTCAATCTCCAGGGTCAGTACCGCGACATTGCGGTGCGTGGCCATTGGAAACCAGACGACTGCAGGCTGAACTGTAGATAGTTACTACGTGCGCTCGCGCACCCAGAACAGCGTTGCCCCCGCCACGGCAGCCGGCATCATCACCACGTTCACCAGCGGCACCATCAGCGCCAGGTAGGTGATTCCACCAAACCCCAGCGACTGCCAGCGCTTGCTGCGCAGCCAGGCGAGCATGTCCTGCCAGCTCATCTTGTTGTTGTCCGCCGGGTAGTCGATGTATTGGATGGCCATCATCCAGACGCCGAACACCAGCCATAAAGGCGCCGCGACCACGTTGACCACAGGGATGAAAGACAGGATGAACAGGCCGATGGCGCGCGGCAGGAAGTAGCCGAGCTTGCGCATCTCGCGGCCGAACGTGCGGGGCACCATGGCCACCAGTTCGCCCCAGCTGAAGGCCGGGAAGGGATCCTGGCCACGGACCACCACTTCCACCTTCTCGGCCAGGAAACCATTGAAAGGCGCAGCGATGACGTTGGCCACCAGGGTGAAGGTGAAGAACACCATCAGCACTACCAAGGCGACGAACAATGGCCACAGGATGTAGGTCAGGAAGCTCAGCCAGTCGGGCAGGCTCGGCATCAGGCTATCGACCCAAAGGCTGAACTGATGGCCGGCGAAGTAGATCAGGCCGCCGAACAGCAGCAGGTTGATCGCCAGCGGCAGCAGGACGAACAGCCGCAGATTCGGGCTCAGCACCAGTTTCAGGCCTTCGCGCAGGTATTGCGGGCCGGAGAGGACGGGGGCTTGCATTGGGATACTCCGCAAAACGTGAGGAAACGCGCTGACCTTACCGAGTTTGCTGCGCCGACGAAAGGCGGCGGTTCATGAAGACATCGTCTGTAACAAACCGCGGCGTGATTTTTCAGGTCTGAGTGGCAGATAGAGGATGCCTATGAGGTGGATTGTCGGAGGATATTTCCTTAATCTCTGCCACCTCGTTACAGTGCGCTCATCTTTTTAGTTTTGGACCGGCGCGTTGTAGCCTTCCCCAAGTGCTGCGTGGGTCCTTTTTAATACCAGTCGGCGCAGCCGGTACACCGATGCCGGCCATGCGCCGCCGGCTCGACAGGAGTTCGACATGTCCGAAGTACGTCATTCGCGGGTAATCATCCTTGGTTCCGGCCCTGCCGGTTACAGCGCAGCGGTCTATGCTGCCCGTGCCAACCTCAAGCCGCTGCTGATCACCGGGATGCAGGCCGGTGGCCAACTGACCACCACCACTGAGGTCGACAACTGGCCGGGCGATCCCCATGGCCTGACCGGTCCTGCCCTGATGCAGCGTATGCAGGAGCACGCCGAGCGCTTCGAGACCGAGATCGTCTTCGACCACATCAACGCGGTCGACCTGGCCAACAAACCGTTCTCCCTGCAAGGCGACAGCGGCACCTACACCTGCGACGCGCTGATCATCGCTACCGGCGCCAGCGCCCGCTATCTGGGTCTGCCTTCCGAGGAAGCGTTCATGGGCAAGGGCGTATCGGCCTGCGCCACCTGCGACGGTTTCTTCTATCGCAACAAGCCGGTCGCGGTCATCGGCGGCGGCAACACCGCTGTGGAAGAAGCCCTGTACCTGGCCAACATCGCCAGCAAGGTGACCTTGGTGCACCGTCGCGACACGTTCCGCGCCGAGAAGATCCTGGTCGACAAGCTGCACGCCCGCGTGGCCGAAGGCAAGATCGAACTCAAGCTCAATGCCACCCTGGACGAAGTATTGGGTGACAACATGGGTGTTACCGGTGCGCGCCTGAAGAACAACGACGGCAGCAACGACGAAATCAAGGTCGACGGTGTGTTCGTCGCCATCGGTCATACCCCGAACACTTCGCTGTTCGAAGGCCAACTGACCCTGAAGGACGGTTACCTGGTGGTTCACGGCGGCCGCGAAGGCAACGCCACCGCCACTAACGTCGAGGGCGTGTTCGCCGCTGGCGACGTGGCCGACCACGTCTACCGCCAGGCGATCACCTCCGCCGGTGCTGGTTGCATGGCCGCACTGGACGTCGAGCGCTACCTGGACGGTCTGGCCAACGCCTCGTTCTGATAGTTCTTCACAAGAAAACCGGCCCTTGGGCTAATGCCAGTCAGTTAAGCCAATTGGGGCTGCTTTGCAGCCCTTCGCGGGTGAACCCGCACAGGGACTGCGCCGGCCTTGATTCGAGCGTAGAACCTGTGGGAGCGGGCTTGTCCCGCGAACACCGGCGAAGCCGGTGCCATTCACCGCGTCGCCCCATTCGCGGGACAAGCCCGCTCCCACAAGGACCAT
>NZ_SMTE01000137.1 GCF_004357765.1 Pseudomonas putida
CCCGTACACGAAAGAGGCGCCGGCAGGCGTCCAGCTGGTGGCGCTCGGTGAGTTGTACGCGCGGTCCGGCGTGGTCTCGCTGCACTGCCCGTTGACCGCCGAGATCCGCAAGATGCTGAACCGCGACGCGTTCAGCTGCTTCAAGCCCGGCGCGATTCTGGTCAACACGGCGTGCGGCGGCCTCATTGACGAAGCCGCGCTGGTGGAAGCGCTGGCCAACGGCCGACTCCGTGCAGCGGGGCTCGACAGCTTCGACGTGGAACCGATGACCGCACCGCACCCGTTCCAGGGCGTTGCGAACATCATCCTGTCGCCGCACATCGGTGGCGTGAGCGACGCGGCCTACTTGAACATGGGCAAGGGCGCGGCGGCCAATGTGCTCGCGGTGAGCGAGGAACGTGCCCGCACGGCGGCGTGATGTCCATGTTCCTGCTTTCCCCACCGGCGGTGCGTGAAGCCGAAGTCTTCACGCGCCTGCCTGCCAAGTTTCGCAAGCCCGATGTCCAGACGGAATGGGCACGCGCCAATCGCGGCGGGCAAGCCACCGAC
>NZ_SMTE01000138.1 GCF_004357765.1 Pseudomonas putida
ATCTAAATAATCAAAAATTAAAACCATTCTAATTCCCCCTTTCACCATACATAAACTAAACCAACAATTAAAATAAACACAAATATAAAAACTTCTATAAATACAAATCCCCCTAATACATCAAAACTCATTACCCAAAAATAAAAAAAAACCATTTCAACATCAAAAACAACAAAAATAAAAACAAACATATAATAACAAATTCAAAATTATAACCAAACATCACCTATTAATTCTATTCCCAATTCATAACTAAAAAATTTCTCTAATCCCTTACTAATCAAAACTAAAATTCCAAAAATTAAAAATACCAAAATAAAAATAAAACTTAATATTATTAAAAATACCCAAAAAATATCATATTCATAAAAAAAAAAACATAAACATACTCCTCTAAATATAGAAAATATACCAAATTAATATTAATTATTAATCTAAAATTTAAATAATAAAATATAAATTTTTTTAAACTAATATCTAAATATACTACTATTAATATTATTCTATCAAATATTAATATATTCCAATAAAAATTTACAAATTCTTTCT
>NZ_SMTE01000139.1 GCF_004357765.1 Pseudomonas putida
TTTTGTAAGTTTGTTATTATGGGTAGTTTTTATAAAGGATTGGATTGATGATGTATATAATATTTGAATTTTTGATGTAGATGTTATATAGTTGGTTTTTATTTTTTAGAGATTATGAGTATAATAGGAGTATTTGTTAATAAAAGGATTATTTTAAGATGATTATTTTGTGGTTATTGAGAATGAATTAAATTAGATGGTTTTATTTTTTATTTTTAATGTTTTTGATTTTGGTTTTGTAGGAATAAGTTATAGAGATTGAGAAAAATAGATTATTTATAATTATTGATGAGGGATTTTTCGAAAAGTTAAGGATTAGTAATTTTTTTGAAAATTAAAAATAGAAAGGATTTGGTTTTATATATATGTGAGGAAAGTAATTAAAAAAGAAAGAAGAATTTATTTTTTTTTTTTTATTATTTAGGAGTTGTGTGAGATGAAAGTTTTATGTATGGTTTTGAATGAGAGAAAGAAGTGAGGAATTTTTTTTTTGATTTTGATTTTTTTATTTTAGTTGTTGTTTTTTTTTTTGTTATTTTGAAAGT
>NZ_SMTE01000140.1 GCF_004357765.1 Pseudomonas putida
AAAATTATACACAAAAAATCCTCATTTAACTCTCTCTTTAACCCTATATCTCTTATCCTTAAAAAATCTTCCTCCACTATCAAATTTTTTCAAAAAACTTCATTTATTCTAATATAAATAACAAACAAACTTATATTTCTTAATTTCAATAAAACTCCTTACAAATATTATTTCTATCTACTATTATTTAAAAATAATCAAATTATTAATAACTAAACAAAACCAAAAAATAACTCCTCACATACAAAATTATCAAAAACCCCCTTTAAAATCAAACAATTCCATCAAATTAAATATAATTATATATATAATAACATCTACTATACCAAAAATATCAATAAACCCTATTATTAAAATTACTCAAAATACCCTTTTTTAACTTCTAAAATCTATTTCTTAATTCAACTCTTACCTTACTAACTAAAATCAAAAAATTAATAAATCTACTCCACCCAAAATAAAAATAAACTAAGATTATAAACTTATAATCAAAAATCTAATAATCAAATCAATTCCATAATTATAAATTCATTCCATACCAAAC
>NZ_SMTE01000141.1 GCF_004357765.1 Pseudomonas putida
AATTGATAGTGAATTTTTTTGATTTTTTATTTGATTTATGTATTTTTTTTTTTAAATTAAATAAGGTAAGGATTAATTTTTGAATTGTAAGTAAAAAAAATGATAGAATAGAATATAGATTTATTTATAAGTTTTATGATTTGTAATAGAATTTATGTTTGATAGAAAGGTTATTATTATATAGAGTTGATGAATGAGATGAAGTTGAGTTTATTGAATAAAGATGAGAAATGATAAAAAAGAAAATATTTATTTTTTTTTTATATTTTATATTTATAGTTTTTTTGTTTTGGTGTATTTTTTTTATATTTAAGAAAAGTTTTGAATTTTGGTTTATTGATTGGTGGAATATTAGGTAATTTGAAATTTTTTTGAATGATATTAAAGAAAAGAGTATTTTAAAAAAATTTATAGAATTTGAAGAATTGTTTTTTTTAGATGATATGTTAAAGGAATGTTTGGAAATATATTTATAAAATCTGTGTATTGGAATTTATAAAGAAATAATTTAATTAATTAAAATGTATAATGAAGATTGTACGAA
>NZ_SMTE01000142.1 GCF_004357765.1 Pseudomonas putida
CTTGAAATCGCGAGCCGCTTCACCGCGGGTGTTTTTCGTATCGCATGCGAAGAATGTCTGAGGCGGCTTTAGACCTAACCCGACTGGAGAATTTCATGTCCGTAACCATGCGCGAAATGCTGGAAGCCGGTGTCCACTTTGGCCACCAGACCCGCTTCTGGAACCCCAAGATGGCCCCTTACATCTTCGGCCATCGCAACAAGATTCACATCATCAACCTGGAAAAGACGCTGCCGATGTACCAGGACGCACTGAAGTACGTGCGCCAACTGGCAGCCAACCGGGGCACCATTCTGTTCGTTGGTACGACGCGTCAATCGCGCGAGATCCTGGCTGAAGAAGCGGCTCGCGCAGGCATGCCGTTCGTCGACAGCCGCTGGCTCGGCGGCATGCTGACCAACTTCAAGACGGTCAAGACCTCGAGCAAGCGCCTGAAGGACATGGAAGGCGCCAACGAAGCCGGCGCGACCGCAACCAGGAGCAAGAAGGAAGCGCTGATGTTCGAACGCGAAATGGAGC
>NZ_SMTE01000143.1 GCF_004357765.1 Pseudomonas putida
CCCACACATTTCCGTACGAGCCAACCCATCCTCGTTTTCGCTTGCGCAGTTGGCCATCGCCCTCTAGAGTCCTGACAGCATCTTCGTAGAAACCAAGCAGCTTGGCAAGATGCTCCAGGACTACCCAGTCGTTGCTCGTCAATTGGTTTACCTCCATGCAAATCCGAGGCTCCTTAGCTGACTTTCTAATACCGCCCGTTCTCTTTGACCTATTCTCCTGCTCCCATTGTTGGCGATGTTTCAGAATGAGCTGCTCGAGAAACGGTCGAAGAGTAAGGGCGCGCCGGATCATATACAGCTGGGAGAGCCAACGGGTGTCATTGTCGATGATCAGATCGAGAGGCGTGCTGGCTTGTATCTTTGGATCGGAGGACATGTCGAATTCGGAGCGTTGTATACTTCGTAGCAGGTAAGTAAGCTGGTCCGATCTTCTGACGTCCACCACAAGGTTATGTAGCTTTCCCACAGGCCCCTTACGCCGCCAAAGCGTGTGCTCGGCCTCGGACAATGGTGCTGCACCTGACAGCTGCTCCTCAAAAG
>NZ_SMTE01000144.1 GCF_004357765.1 Pseudomonas putida
TATTTAGTTAAATTAATGATTTGTTATTGGAGTAGATAGTAATAATTATTTTGTTTGGGAAAAGTTATTTTTTTTTTAATAATGTTTTTGTTATTTGATTTAATAGTGTTTTGTTAGATAGGAATAGATTTGATAAATATTGATAATTTTTAGATAGAGTATTAGAATGGAAAAATTTATTAGATAATGAATTATTGATTTTAAGTTATTTTTGGTAATGAATTAATAATTTAAAATGTTTTTTTTGCGTATTTTTGATAAATTAGTGTTTATATATAGATGTAGGAAGATTTGTTTGGGAAGTAAGAAGTTTTTTTGATATTTTTTTATTTGTAAAGAATTGTTGATGTGAAAATATAGAGATAAAAGGTTGATTTTTGAATAGGAAAAAGAGTGGATTTGTGGGGTTTTAAATGAATTGGTTTATTTGAAAAAAGTTTTGTTTTTTGGAAGATTTATTTTGTGTTTGGTATTGTATGGTTTTATTTTGTAAGAATTTTGAATTATTTTTTTGAAGTTTATTTTTTTTATTATAA
>NZ_SMTE01000145.1 GCF_004357765.1 Pseudomonas putida
GCTGATAATATTGTATCGCTCGCTGAATGGCAGGCATATATAGCATATATCCCGATATTCTAATAAATCTGTAATCAGGTTCTGTCAACTTCGTCTTTTTATTCTATATTGGTAACTACCGCAACACCACCTTAAAAACTATTAAACTAAAAAACACTCCAAATTAAATAAAACACTAAAAAAAAAATAACCACCACAATTAAAAACTTTTTTCTTTATAATTTTATAATTGACAATTTACTTTACTTTCAAATTTTATAACAAAAAAACCTTTCATTAAAAATGTATTAAAAGCCTCCAATAAATTACCAAACTTCCATTTGTATATAATAATTTTAAACAATTTTTCCTTAAAATAGTAAATATTTTATTGAAAACCTTAAATATAATCATCCAAACACTCTTAAAATCCGCCTAATTTACATTTCTTACACTTTAATTTCCTACTTACTTTCATAACTTATTTCCTTTACCCTCCTTTATCAAACTGCCTAGATAACTTGCCTTTTACCAATTAGTTTTTACCTTATCTTTC
>NZ_SMTE01000015.1 GCF_004357765.1 Pseudomonas putida
CGCTACGGGTCCCCTCGCTACGGCGCCTTCCGGGCCCGCGCGGCCTACGACTTGCTGCGCAAGTCTACATCTCGCGCCTTCGGCTACGCCGAAGGGTGCTGCGCACCTGGCCCTACAGACGCCTACGCTCGGCCTCCTGACGTCGCAAAGTTAGGGGCGGCGCCTGCACGGGCGTTATCTTCGAAGGACAGATCGCACTATCCGCTGCACCACAAAACGAAGGTAAAGGGAAAAGCGAGAGCGCAGCGATTCGCCTGCCATTGCCCTGGCTTTTGATCTTGATCTTGATCTTGATCTTGATCTTGATCTTGATCTTGCTTTTGATCTACCCGCGACCTCAGGAGGCCGAGTGGAGGTGGCTGGAGGGTCAGGTGCGTAGCACCCTCCGGCGTTAGCCGGAGGCGCGAGATGTAGACTTGCGCAGCAAGTCGTAGGCCGCGCGGGCCCGCAAGCCGCCGGAGCGAGGGGACCCCGAAGCGCAGCGTAGGGGCCGTATGTGGGAGCAAGCGGTTTTGTGCAACTTTTTCCAAGAAAAAAGTTGCCCGCCGTAAAGGCGGAAGGGGCCAGTAGCGCCGCTACATCCCTCGGATCAGCCACACAACCCCAAAGCCCCACCCCCGGAGCCCCCAGAGAACCCAGAGAGCCCAAAACCAAAACCCTGCCCCCACCAATCCGCGAAGAGCCAAAAAAACGAAGAATTATCACAGCCAAGGCATTCTTCGGCAGCGCCCAGCACCCTTGGGCTACAGCTCTATGGCGCGCCTTGCGACAGTCACTGACCCCGCTCCAGCGCCTTGCAATCCGTTGCGCATACGTGCAAGGGTAAAAAGGAATCGGTAACGAAACAGGAAAAAAAGCACCTCATGCTTGGAATCACACGTATCCATCGCTATTTTCGCCCACTGTCTGCAAACCAAGCTGCAGCCAGTGGGCGTGACCTCAAAGGCAAACGTGGCGCCCGCATCGCCGCGAAGCTTGCAAACCTCCTCTGCACCCCCCGCTCCGCCCCGCCTTACTTTTGCGTCACGCCCAAGCGTGCGCCTCTGGATCGACTGCCCCCCACTTGACTGCCTTGCTGCATTGCTCGTGCCGTCCTCGCCATTCGCATATCTGAAGGCGAGCCTCATTTCTCGCAACACAAGGGGCAACCACACATGATCTTTTTTCAAGGCAAACGTATTTTCAGCGCCATCTTCGATATGGATGGCACCATGTTCGACACCGAGCGTCTGCGCTTCAGGACGCTGAAACAAGCGTCCCTGGAAATCGCCGGCAAGGCCTTGGGCGAGCACACCTTGATCGGCTCGCTGGGCCTTAGCGCAAAAAGGGCTGAAGCCCTGGCCAAGGCGCACAACGGCGACGACTTCCCTTACGCGCAAGTGCGCAAACGCGCCGACGAGCTCGAACTGGAATACGTGCGCAATCACGGTGTGCCGATCAAGCCGGGCCTGTTGGAAGTACTCGAACGCCTGCGCAAGTCCGGCCTGACCCTGGCCGTGGCCACCTCCAGCCGCCGCGCCATCGCCGAGGAGTACCTGATCAACGCCAATGTGCTCAAGTACTTCGACATCACCGTCTGCGGAGACGAAGTGAGCCAAGGCAAACCTCATCCGGAAATCTTCTTGCGCGCCGCCCGTGCACTGAACTGCGAGCCGGACCAGTGCTTCATGGTCGAAGACTCGGAAAACGGCATGCTGTCGGCCCTGCGCGCCGAAGGGCAAGCGATCCTGATCGAGGACATCAAGCCGCCTGCAGCCGAAGTCAAGGCTGGCGCGCTCAAGGCGTATCACAGCATGACCGAGTTCCTGGCCGACCTGAGCGAGTGCGTGCCACACCTGGGCATGCCGGCGCTGAACGAACCATTCCCGCAGTCGCTCAACCAGTTTCGCGTCGGCATCCATGGTTTCGGCGCCATCGGCGGCGGTTACCTGACCCAGGTGTTCTCCCACTGGGATGGCTATACCCGTCCTTGCGAGATCATCGCAGCGAGCCGCTCGCGCATGCTGCGGGAAACCGTCTCGGCGTTCGGTAGCTACAGCGTACGTTATGGCGCCACCTCGTTCGACCAGACCATCGACAATGTCCGGATGATCGACATGGACGACGACGATGCGGTCATCGACATGTATACCGCGGCTGAAATCATCGGCTTGAGCCTGCCCGAGCAAGCCATACGCAGCCAGGCACAGGTCATTGCCAAGGGGCTGCTGCAGCGCTTCGAGCGCCGTGGCCGCGAGCTGACCATCCTGATCGTACTGAACAAGATCGGCGGCGCTTCATTCGTGCGCCGGCACGTGCAAGCGGAGTTGGCGCTACTGTGCACGCCGGAGATCGGCGAACAGATCCTGCACAAGACCCACTTCGCTGAAACCGTCGTCAGCCGCATCGTCTCCAAGCTCAGCAACGACGCCCTGGTACGCCAGCTGCGCATCAAGTCGCAGATGTTCCAGAACAGCCTCGAGGAAGAGCCGACAGCCACGACGCCGCCCTCCAAGCCACTACCGGAATACGAGCGTCTGATCGGCCGCTTCCGGCCCTTTGCCCAGTCGAGCAGCGCCCTGAGCCAATTGCACCTGATCCTGTTCAACAGCGAGCCGGACATGCCTTTGTATGTCGAGCGCGGCAGCGATCTGCTGGAGCGCTTGCGCCAGGTCAAGACGGTGAGCGATATCGCCCAGATCCAGGTCATCAAGAACCGCCTGTGGAACGGCCCGCATGCCATCGTCGCCTGGTACGCCAGCCAGCTGGGCTATGCCTGGGTCGGCCAGGCCATGGGCGACTCCCGCGTGAGCGAGTTGGCCGAGCGCCTGGTCCGCGAGGAAGTGGGTCCGGCGTTGGTGGCAGAGAACGCCGAGATGGCCGAGGCCGTCGGCGATTTCGCCAATGCCTTCCTGGAGCGCTGCAAGACGTCGTTCCGTGACCCCTGTGCGCGGGTCGGACGCGATCCGTTGCGCAAGTTACAGCGTAACGAACGCATCTTCAGCAGCATCGACCTTGCCGAGAAACATGGCATCCCGACGCCAGCGCTCGCATTCGGAGCTGCCTTGGCCATCCACTATGCACTCGGTTGCGTCGATGGCAAGGACCGGGAGGCCCAGGTGATCAGGCAGGTCTATGAGGAGAATGCGGAGCGTGTGGAAGCGGTGCTGACCTATGCCGGCGATTACAACGGCAAGCCGTACCAGGGGTTGGACCCGGTCAAGGATGAGCAGCTGATCGATGCCATCGTCGAGCAGTTTCGCCAGTTGCAGGGTCAGCTCGACGACGCTGGCCTGGCACACCCATCGGCCAGGCAACGACCGGCGCCGCAGGCCTCTGTCAGCGCCTGACCACGATATCTGCCCAAGGCTCCGGCAGCGTCACCTGCAACGGCGCCGGACCTTGGGTATCAGGCCGTCATCAGGGGTGCAATGCGCTGCGCACCGCTCGGACCTGCTGCTCGGTCACCGCCGAAGCCTGGTTCGACCAGCCCTGACGCAGGAAGGTCGCCAGCTCGGCCACTTCGGCATCATCCATGCGCTCGGCGAAGCCCGGCATCGGCAGTACCGACGGTGCTCGCTCGGTCGACGGCGTCGCCGCACCGGCCAGGATCACGTGCAGCAAAGCATCGGCATTGCCGGCATTGACCACCGACGCGCCATCCAGGCGTGGGAACACCCGCTGCGCACCTTCACCGGAGACGAAGTGGCAGGCTCCACAGTTGTCGAGGTACAGTCGCTCGCCCAAGGTGAGGTCTTTCGCCGCGGTCAGCTTGGCCGTGGTCGCCGCGCTGCGCTCGGCCTGATGCTGGTAGGCCGGGCCTTTGGCGGGAGAAAGTGCCTTCAGGTACGCCGCGATCGCTTGCAAGTCGGCATCGCTCATATGTGAGGTGCTGTTGGCAATCACGTCGGTCATCTCACCGGCCACCGAGGCCTTGGCGTTACGCCCACTCCCCAGGTACTCGACCAGCTCTTGCTCGCTCCAGTGCGGCATGCCGCGCAGTGCCGGAACGTTCCAGCCGTTGAGTTCGGCGCCGGTCAGGTAGCTGCCGGTAGTCTCGTCCAGGCCTTTTTCCTGCAAGGTCAGGGCGCGTGGGGTGTGGCACGAGCCGCAGTGACCGAGTCCCTGCACCAGGTACGCGCCACGGGCCAGCTGAGCATCGCTGGTACCGGCCACGAAGGGCTGCGGCGCTGGCGAGAACATTGCGCGCCAGTAAGCCAGCGGCATGCGGATCGACAGCGGCCAGGGAATGTCGTTGGCCTTGTTCGGCTGCTCGACCGCAGCTACGCCTTGCATGAAGTAGGCATACAGCGCTTCGGTGTCCTGATCACTGACCTTGGCATAGGACGGGAACGGCATGGCCGGGTACAGCGCGCTGCCGTCGTGGCCGATGCCGCGGCGTACCGCACGCTCGAACTCGCCGTAGGTCCAGGCGCCGATGCCGGTTTTCTTGTCCGGCGTGATGTTGGTCGAATAGATCGTGCCGATCGGCGAGGCGATGCCCAACCCACCAGCGAACGGCTTGCCGCCGTCATGGCTGGTGTGGCAGGCCACGCAGTCACCGGCACGCGCCAGGTAAGCGCCCTTCTCGATCAAGGCCGGGGTCACGGCCTGGGTCATCTTGGCCTCAGGATCGCCCGAGCGGTTGAGCAGGCCGGCAACGATCCATGCCAGCACGGCTGCGATCACGGCGACCGCCAGCAGGATCAGCAATACGGAACGGGATTTGGCTTTCATCGTCTCGCTCCTCACGCCTGCACCAGCGGGCCAGGGTTCTTCAGGTACTGATCCTTGATGGCCTGGGCCGAAAACAGCGTCAGCGCGCCGATCAGGGCGGTGGGGTTGGCCTGGAAGTTCTGTGGGAAGGCGTTGCCGCCTGGCACGAACACGTTGTGCACGTCCCAGCTCTGCAGGTAGCGGTTCAGTGCGCTGGTTTCCGGCGAGTCACCCATGATCGCGCCACCGACGTTGTGGGTGGACACGTACTTGGTGATGTCCCAGTGCGAGTCCATGCTCAAGAAGCTCTCGCTGTAGCTGTCGGGGTTCAGTTCCTTGGTGATGTCCAGAACGATCTTGCGCAGGTGCTGCTGCAACTTGAGCTCGTTTTCCTTCCAGTCGAAGGTGATGCGCAGCAGCGGCTGACCCCAGGGATCCTTGTAGGTCGGGTCAAGGTCGACGTAGTGGTCGCGGTACGACATGCAACCGGTGGAGATGCTGATCTTCATCGAATGCCCGTACCAGTCCTGCATGCCCTCCTTCCAGCCCTGGCCCCACTCCGGGGTACCGGCTGGCAGCGCGGTGCCGATCGGCGTGCCGGTGGCCTGCGAGCTGTGGATCTTGGCGCCGCCGATGAAGCCCAGGGATGGGCCATCGTAGTTGCCCGGCGAGACGTCGTTGAACATCTGCCCGGTAGCACCGGCGGTGGCGAACGGGTTGAAGTGCTTGTCCTTGAAGAACAGCGTGGCGCCACCATTGCTGAGGAACGCGTAGTTGCGCCCGACCGTGCCTTTGCGGGTGATCGGATTGTACGGCTGGCCGATGCCCGACAGCAGCATCAGGCGCACGTTGACGAACTGGAAGGCCGCCAGCACCACGATCTTCGCTGGCTGGAACACTTCGTTGCCCTGGGCGTCGGCGTAGGTGATGCCCTTGGCAGTCTTGCCGTCGGGGTGCAACTCGACGCGCAGGACATTGGCGTTGACCCGGTAGTCGAAGTTGTCCATGCGCTTGAGCGCGTCCATCACTGCCGTCTGCGGCGAGGCCTTCGAGTAGTTCAGGCACGGGTACTTGCTGCAGTAGCCGCAGTAGTTGCACGGTGCGATCTGATTGCCGTAGGGGTTCTTCCAGGCCCGCGAGACGTTGGCCGACGGGTTGGGGAACGGGTGGTAGCCGAGCTTGCGCGCGGCATCTGCGAACAGCTTGTTGTTCAGCGTGTCTTCGAGCGCCGGCAGCGGGAAGGGATTGGAACGTGGCCCCTCGAAGGGGTCGCCGCCTTCGATGATCTGACCGCGCAGGTTGCCGGTGTTGCCCGACAGACCGCAGATCTTGTCGAACTTGTCCAGGAATGGCTCGATCTCGTCCCAGGTGAACGGGTAATCGCCCAGGGTCATGTCGCTCTGCAGGATGCCCGGCGCATAGGCCTGTTCGGCATAGGTCTTGAGCTTGATATCGGTCGGCGTCGGGCGGATCAACACGCCGGTCCAGTGCAGGCCGGAACCACCGACACCGGTGCCCGGTACGAACGCGCCCCACTGGCGGGTCGGCAAGGCGGTGCTGTGCATGTTGTGGCGCACGGTGAGTGCACCGTCCTTGGGCGCGACCATGATCTTGTTGCGCACGCCATAGGCGTATTGATCGGCCGGCTTGGGGTAGGCGAAGTCGGCATTGGTGCGGTCTTCACCGCGCTCGAAGGCGCGTACCTTCAAGCCCGCCTGGGCGAGCTCGATGCTCATCAGCGAGCCGGCCCAGCCCAGGCCGACGACCGCGACGTCGACTTCGTCATTGGTAATGTGTGCCATAAAAAACCTTGAATGCTGTATCGGGGCGAGAAATCAACCGCGTTGGCCGGTCAGGCTGACCGGGCCGAGTGGGTACGGGACGTTGTGCTGGGCCACCCATTCCAGGTAGCTGGCACGGGCACCAGGGAAGCCGATGGCGATCCACGCCTTCATGCCCTTGTTGCCGCCGTAGATGGGGTCGGCCAGCCAGCCCTGACGGCTGTGATTGAGCAACTCGTTGAAGAACAGCTTGGCCTTGAGCACGTCTTCGCCGTGGGCGGCAAAATCGACTTGGCCGCCTTGCAGCTTCTTCAGCACGTCGTCGCGTTTGTCCAACGGCAGCAGGGCAAAGTGCTGGCCGTGGGTGGCCTGGCACCAGTGCTCGAGTGCGGCGATGCCCTTGCGGTAGATCTGCTGCGGGGTGTACGGCAACTGATAACCCAAGGTGGCTGGCGCGTTCAGGTCGAACGGCCCTTCGAGGTAGATCTCGCTGCCCAGGTCCCCGGCCAATTGCTGATCGATGAAGATCGGCACGTTGGTTTCCAGCGCGCCTGGGCCACGGCCATCGGCGGGAATCAGCCGGTCGCAGGCGGCCATGACGAAGGTCCACTCGGCCGGGGTGAAGAAGGTGGGGGTATAGGTGTCCAGGCTCGGCGCCACCATCTGCGCAGCCATCGCCGCGCTCAGACCTTTGACGGTGATGCCCATGGCGGGCAAGGCAATCAACGAAGAAAGCAGGAACTTCCTTCGCGAGGTTTGTTTGGCTAACAACATGCAGGTCTACCTATGACTAATCACTTAGACCGTGAAGCGCTGCTGGTGGCAGGTATACGCGTCCTGCTCTGTTCCGACAGCTCTCATGCAGTCATTCAGATGAATGACATCGTATCTCACGGACTAGAAATGGTAGCAGGCTATCTAATACGTAACAAATTGTTTATCGCACAGTTGTCAACCGCACAGATGTCGCACATCTGCGCCAATCTCGACGGGCAGCGACTTCACCGAGCGCTCACCCCCCCGGCGCCACCAATCGATACCCCACCCCCACCTCGGTAATGATGAACCGTGGCGCAGTCGGGTCATCCCCCAGCTTTTGCCGCAGATGGCCGATCACGATGCGCAGGTAGTGGGTGTCGTCGACATGGGTCGGCCCCCAAATGTCCTTGAGCAGCTGCTGCTGGGTGATCACCCGCCCTGGATGCCCCGCCAGTTGTGCCAGCAGTGCATACTCCTTGCGTGTGAGCGCCACCTCGACACCATCGAGGGTCACTCGGCGGAAGGCGAAGTCCACCCGCAGCGGCCCGAAGCTCGCCGCCACGTCGCTGCCGCCTGCCTGAGGCACCTGGCGCAGCAATGCTCGCACCCGGGCGAGGAACTCCTGGATACCGAACGGCTTGGTCACGTAGTCGTTGGCGCCGCCGTCCAGCGCATCTACCTTCTGCACTTCGCTGGCACGCACCGACAGCACCATCACCGGTACCGCGCTCCACTCACGCAGCTCGCGCAATACCTGCTGGCCATCCATGTCTGGCAAACCGAGGTCGAGCACGACCAGATCGGGTTTGGCCAATGCGGCCTGGGCCAAGCCTTCGCCGCCAGTGGCGGCCTCGATCACCTTGTAGCCTTGTGAGCTCAGGCTGATACGCAGGAACTTGCGGATCTGCGGTTCGTCATCGATGACCAGGAGGGTGGCGGATGGATTCATGGGCTTTCGCTTTCGGCGTCGGGTTGCATAGGCAGCGGCAAGCATAGAGTGATGCAGGTGCCGTGGCCATCGATGCCATCGCCCACCAGAATCTGCCCGCCATGGGCACCGATCATACCCTGGCAGATCGCCAGGCCAAGGCCTGTGCCCTGCCCGCCCCGATCGCCGCGGGCGGCGGTATAGAACATGTCGAAGATCTTTTCTCGTTCGGCAACGGGAATGCCCGGCCCCTCGTCGCAGACGGCGATGTGCAATTGCTCGCCCTGCACCGACACCTGCAAGCGCAGGCGGCCTTGGGTCGGCGAGAAGCGTGCGGCGTTTTCCAGCACGTTGACCAAGGCCTGCTCGATCAGCGCGGCATGCACGAACAGCAGAGGCAGCTCGGTCGGCACCTCGCTGTGCACGCGCAGCGGTGCCAGCACCACGCGTAGACGATTCAGGGCACTGCCGACGATGTCGGCGGGGGCCACCCAGTCGCGGGCGAGCTTGAGTCCGCCATGGCCAAGCCGGGTCATGTCGAGCAGATTCTGGATGTAGCGGTCGAGGCGTTCGGCTTCGTTGCGCGTGCCTTCGAGCAGCTCACGGCGGTCGTGGACAGGGATCGCCTCGCCCAGCGCCAGCAGGCTGTCGATACTGCCGCGCATGGCGGTCAGCGGCGTACGCAGGTCATGGGACACCGACGCCAGCAAGGCGCTGCGCAGCTGTTCGGTCTCGCCGTGCAGACGGGCGGCCTCCAACTGCTCGGCCAGACGCGCACGAGCCAAGGCCTGGGCCAGAGGTTGGCCGAGGGCCATGAGCAGACGCCGACGCTGCGCGCCCAACTGCTCGCCGGATCGCGGCCGCACGCCAAGCAGGGCCAGCGGCTGATCGTCGACCGCCAGCGGCCACCACCACCAGCGGCCATTGGGCAAGGTATCGCTGCCGAGGCCTGCGGCCTGGCCATGCTGCCAGGCCCATTCAGCGGCAGCGCGTTCGTTATCGCTCAGCGCCTGGGCGTCGCCGCTGGCCAACTGCAACTGGCCTTCGCGATCGCGCTCGAACAGGCTGGCGTAGACATCCGGCCAGCCACCGAGGTGTTGGCCGGCGGCGTTGAACACCGCCTGGCGATCGGTAGCCACCGTCAGCCGACGCGACAGGTCCAGTAGCTGACTGGTCTGCGCCTGGGTCTCGCCCAGGGCTTGCAACTGGCGGCGCTGGCGAGCGGCCAGGTTGCCGGTCAAGGTGGCCACGAGCAGAAAGAACAACAGGGTCAGCACGTCCTCTTCTCGCTGGATGGTGAACGAAAAATGCGGCGGGATGAACAGGAAGTCATAGGCCAGGAACGACATCGCCGCACAGGCGAGCGCCGGGCCGAGACTGCTGCGCACTGCCACCAGCAGCACCGCGGCGAGAAATACCAGCGAGATGTTGGGCAGCGCCAGTACGCTGGCAACCGCCCAAGCCAGGCCGGCAGCCAGTGCGGTGGCGAGCAATGCCAGCAGGTAGTGACGCCACTCCCAGATCCGGCTG
This sequence comes from Pseudomonas putida, assembly GCF_004357765.1. Classification (GTDB taxonomy): domain Bacteria; phylum Pseudomonadota; class Gammaproteobacteria; order Pseudomonadales; family Pseudomonadaceae; genus Aquipseudomonas; species Aquipseudomonas putida_U. The sequence continues at coordinate 9,694 of NZ_SMTE01000015.1, forward strand.
ACCGAAGCGCGCACAACCGGCACCTGGGCGTCGCGGTCGAGCACGTTGATCTCAAGGCCATGGCGCTCGCGCAGCAACCGCGCCGCGACCCCCGTGTCGAACAGGCGGCGATGCAGGCGGTCACGCGACTGGCCGACCAGCACCAAGCTGGCGCGGCGCTCGGCGGCATGCTGCAGCAACCCATGTGCCGCTTCGCCGGCACGCAGCACCACCACTTCACCGCCCAGCCGTTCGGCCAATTGCTGGGCAGCCTGCAGGCGCTGGCGGGCGCTCTCGTCACGCAGCCGGCCATTGTCGACATGCACCAGGCTCCAGGGGAGGTGCCGACGCTGTGCGACACGGCTGGCATGACGCACCAGGCGTTCGGCCTGCTCGTCGCCATCCACCCCCACCAGCAGGCGCCCACGCAGGGCCGGCGCCGCCTCGCCACGCTGACGGTAGCCATGGGCTAGGTCGGCATCGACCTGGGCCGCCGCGGTCTGCATGGCCAGTTCGCGCAGGGCGGTAAGATTGGTCTGCGAGAAGAACGCGTCGATCGCCGCCCGCGCCTGCTCCGGGACGTAGACCTTGCCCTCGCGCAGGCGCTCGAGCAGCTCACGCGGCGGCAGGTCGATCAGCACCAGCTCATAGGCTTCCTGCAGGATCCAGTCCGGCAGTGTTTCGCGTACCTGCACCCCGGTGATGTCACGCACCTTGTCATTGAGGCTTTCCAGGTGCTGGACGTTGACCGTGGTGTATACGTCGATGCCGGCAGCGAGCAGTTCCTGCACGTCCTGCCAGCGCTTGGCATGGCGGCTGCCAGGGGCGTTGGTGTGGGCCAGCTCATCGACCAGGGCCAGCGCCGGGGCCGAATTGAGCAAGCCGTCCAGGTCCATTTCCTCGAGGGTGACGCCGCGGTACTCGCTGCGCAGCAGCGGTTGCTGGAGCAGTCCGGCGAGCAGGGCTTCGGTTTCGGCGCGGCCGTGGGTCTCGACCACCCCGACCCGGACCTGCACGCCCTGCCGTTGCTGGGCGTGCGCAGCCTGGAGCATGGCGTAGGTCTTGCCGACCCCAGGCGCTGCACCGAGAAAGACCTTCAGCCTGCCGCGACCGCTGCGCGGCAAGGTGGCCAACAGCGCATCGGCGCGGGTGGAGTCACTCATGATTCATCCTTTGCGAAGACCGGCAATCAGGGGCCCCGACATCAATGGCTCAAGTTGTCCAAGGCCTGGTTCAACACCAGTACGTTGACCACCGGCGGCCCGATCAATGGGTGGAGGGTGGCCTCTTCCAGCATGGCTTGCAAGCGTGCCACCGACATCTGCCGGGCCGCTGCGACCCGCGGAATCTGGTAGGCCACCGCCTCTGGTGGCAAATGCGGATCCAGCCCGCTGCCCGAAGTGGTGAGCAACGCCAGGGGTACCGGCCCCAGGGAGGCCTGGTACAACATCGCGGCCTCGCCCTTGATCCGCTCGGCCAAGGCCGGGTTACTCGGCGCCAGGTTGCTGGCACTGCTGGCCACGGTCGCATAGTTGCCCGCCGAAGGTCGGACATGGAACCAACCATCGCCCTGGAAATCCTGGGCGATCAGCGCCGAACCGCGCACCTGGCCCTGGGCATCGCGAACCAGGCTGCCATTGGCCTGCCCGGGGAAGGCGACCTGGGCGAGCGCGGTCACCGCCAAGGGATACACCACGCCAGTGATCAGGGTCATCAGTACCAGCAGGCTCAGCGCCGGACGTAGCAAAGTCATCATGTTGGCCTCCTCAGACCAGGTGCAAGGCAGTGAGCAGCAGGTCGATCAGCTTGATTCCAGCGAACGGCACCAGCAGGCCGCCGACGCCGTAGATCAGCAAATTGCGCCGCAGCAAGTGCGCAGCGCTCGCCGCATGTACCCGCACACCACGCAGCGCCAGGGGTATCAGCGCGATGATGATCAGCGCGTTGAAGACGATCGCCGAGAGAATGGCGCTCTGCGGGCTGCTCAGGTGCATCAGGTTGAGCACGCCCAGTTGCGGGTAGATGGCGGTGAACAAGGCCGGCAGGATGGCGAAGTACTTGGCCACGTCATTGGCGATCGAGAAGGTGGTCAGCGCACCGCGTGTCACCAACAGTTCCTTGCCGACCTGCACCACATCCAGCAACTTGGTCGGGTCGCTGTCCAGGTCGACCATGTTGGCCGCCTCTCGAGCCGCCTGGGTGCCATCGTTCATGGCCATCCCCACATCGGCCTGGGCCAGCGCCGGTGCATCGTTGGCGCCATCACCACACATCGCCACCAGGCGCCCCTCGCTCTGCTCCTGACGGATGCGCGCCAGCTTCTTCTCCGGAGTGGCTTCGGCCAGCACGTCATCCACGCCCGCCTCGGCGGCAATCGCAGCGGCGGTCAGCGGGTTGTCACCGGTGACCATCACCGTGCGAATGCCCAGTTTGCGCAGCTCGGCAAAGCGCTCGCGGATGCCCGGCTTGACCACATCCTTGAGGTGGATCACGCCGAGCAGGCGCTGATCGATGCAGACCAGCAACGGCGTGCCGCCATCCTGGGCGATGCGTTCCACCTCGCGCGCCAGGGCACTTGGCATCTGCGTGCGGGACAGCCCGATGAACCCGAGCACGGCGTCGACGGCGCCCTTACGGTAACGATGCGCTTGCATGTCGATGCCCGAGAGCCGCGTTTCGGCGCTGAAGGCCACCGCTTCGAACTGCTCCGCCGAGGGCTCGACGAAATGCTGTTGCTGACGCAGGTAATCCACAATCGACTTGCCCTCGGCCGTGTCATCGGCCAGAGAGGCGAGCAAGGCGCCCTCCCCCAGCTCCCGGACGGCGACTCCCGGTGCCGGGTAGACCGCGCTGCAGCGTCGGTTACCGAAGGTGATGGTACCGGTCTTGTCGAGCAGCAGCGTATGCACATCGCCGGCAGCCTCCACTGCCCGACCGGAGCGGGCGATGACATTGAGCCGGACCAGGCGGTCCATGCCGGCGATGCCGATGGCCGAGAGCAGGCCGCCGATGGTGGTCGGAATCAGCGTCACCAGCAGCGCAGCGAGGAAGATCAACGGCAAGCTGGCGCCGACGAAGTGGGCGAACGGCTGCAAGGTGGCCACCACGATCAGGAAGATCAAGGTCAAGCCGACCAACAGGATGTCCAGGGCGACCTCGTTCGGAGTCTTCTGCCGCTTGGCGCCTTCGACCAGAGCGATCATGCGGTCCAGGGTCGATTCGCCGGGGTTGCTGGTGATACGGATCAGCAACCAGTCGGAGACCAGGCGGGTATTGCCGGTGACCGCCGAGCGATCGCCTCCGGACTCGCGGATGACCGGTGCCGATTCACCGGTGATGGCAGCTTCGTTGACGGCGGCAATGCCTTCGAGCACCTCGCCATCGCCAGGGATCAACTCGCCGGCTACCACTCGTACCACATCGTCCTTGCGCAACTGACTGGCAGCCACGCTCTGGAAGCTGCCGTCGTGCTGACGGCGCTGGGCCAGCAACCCCTGGCTGCCGGCCTTGAGGCTATCGGCGCGGGCCTTGCCACGGCCCTCGGCCAAGGCTTCGGCAAAGTTGGCGAACAACACGGTGAACCACAGCCACAAGGTGATCTGCACAGCGACGCCGGTGCTCACCTCATGGCCGGGGACCAGGCACAATACGGTGGTCGCCACGGCGGTCAGGGCCACCACCAGCATCACCGGCGAGCGCTTGAGCTGGCGGGGGTCGAGCTTGACGAAAGCCTGCACCAGGGCCGCGCGCCACAGCGCGGAAAAAGCGGTCTGGTCCTTGGCCCCGTGCGTGACGTTGGCATCGGGGATGGGCATGTTCATGATCGGCTCCTCAGAAACCCAGGCTCAAGTGTTCGGCGACCGGCCCAAGGGCCAGTGCCGGCAGAAAGGTCAGGCCACCTACCAGCAAGATGGTCACCAGCAGCAATGTGGTGAACAGCGGACCATGGGTGGGGAAGCTGTTCAGCCCTTGGGGCACGCGCTGTTTCGTCGCGAGGCTGCCGGCCAGGGCAAGCACCGGCAGGATGTAGCCGAAACGCCCGATCAGCATGGCCAGACCGATCATCACGTTGTGAAACTCGCTGTTGGCAGCGAAACCGGCGAAGGCCGAGCCGTTGTTGGCCGCGCCCGAGGTGTAGGCGTACAGCAATTGGCTGAAGCCATGGGCGCCAGGGTTGCTCACGGCGCTCGCCGGGCCAGGCAGACTGGCGGCGACGGCGCCGAGCAGCAGCACGCCAACCGGCATCACCAGCAAGGTCGCCACCAACAGTTGCACCTCCCGCGCCTGGAGCTTCTTGCCGAGGTATTCGGGCGTGCGACCGATCATCAAGCCCGCCAGAAACACCGCGACCAGCACGAACAGCAACATCCCGTACAGCCCGGCGCCGACCCCGCCGAAGATCACTTCGCCGACCATCATGTTGACCATCGCGACCATACCGGTGAGCGGGTTGAGGCTGTCGTGCATGGCGTTGACCGAGCCATTGGACGCGGCGGTGGTGGCCACCGTCCATAACACCGAACCGGTGGTGCCGAAGCGACTTTCCTTGCCCTCCAGCGGCGCACTTTGTTCGACCTGGACGCTGGCCAGCGCGGGATTGGGCTGGTACTCCGACCACAACGCAGTTGCTCCACCGAGCAGGAACAGGCCGAACATGCAGGCAAGAATCGCCCGGCTCTGGCGCAGATCCTTGACGTAGTGGCCGAAGGTGAAGACCAGGGCCACCGGGATCAGGATGATCGCCGCCACCTCGAACAGGTTGCTCCAGGCCGTGGGGTTTTCGAACGGGTGCGCCGAGTTGACGCCAAAGAAGCCGCCGCCATTGGTGCCCAGTTGCTTGATGGCGATCTGACTGGCGGCCGGTCCCAACGGAAGGACTTGCTCGGCGCCTTGCAGGGTCACGGCATGGGTATAGTCGGCGAAGGTCTGCGGCACGCCCTGCCACACCAGCAACAGCGCCAGCAGCAGGCACAGCGGCAGTAAACCGTAGAGCGTGGCGCGGGTCATGTCGACCCAGAAGTTGCCAAGGGTGGCCGCGCTACGACGGGCGATGCCCCGGCACAGCGCGACCAGTACCGCCAGGCCGGTTGCCGCGCTGACGAAATTCTGCACGGCCAGGCCCAGCATCTGGCTCAGGTAGCTGACCGAGGCCTCGCCGCTGTAGGCCTGCCAGTTGGTGTTGGTGACGTAGCTGACCGCGGTATTGAAGGCCAACGACCAGGTCAGGCCCGATAGATGCTGAGGGTTGAGCGGCAGTTCGCCCTGCAACATGAGCACGCCGAACAAGACCGTGAACCCGGCCAGATTGAAGGCCAGCAAGGCCAGGGCGTATTGCTTCCAATTCTGTTCCCGGTCGGCATGCACGCCGGCCAGGCGGTAGCAACCGCGCTCCACTGGGCCGAGCAATGGGGTCAGCCAGGTACGCTGGCCTTCCATGACCTTGTAGTAGAAACGCCCAAGCCACGGGGCCGGTAGCAGCACGATGGCGAAGAACGCCAATAACAGTGCGTAGTCGTAACTGTGCATGAACAAATTCCCTTGGGTACGGCGTTGGCCGCTTTAGGGAAATTGTCGAGGACAGGGGCGTAAAGGGACGAGATCGCGAAACCCGGGTGGGAATAAAGAACGCGTAAAGATCGGACCCTATTGTTGAACGCTGACCGGGCGTCCAGACCTCTGACGAGAGTGAACGATCTGCGGTGGCCCCATCACCGGCACGCCAGGGATGAGGCCATGCCCGATTCAGACGCGGGGCGGTTCCTGTTGCGCGTTACGACTCCAATCCAGCAACAGGCTGTAGCCCACCGCCAACAAGGTCGGCCCGATGAACAGACCGATGAATCCGAAAGCCAGCAACCCACCGAACACGCCGAGCAGAACGATCACTAGCGGCAGGTTGCCACCACGGCTGATCAGGTAGGGCTTGAGCACGTTGTCCACGCCACTGATGACGAATGTGCCCCAGATGCCGAGAAACACCGCCATGCCATAATCCCCTTTCCAGACCAGCCACCCAGTCGCGGGAATCCACGCCAGCGGTGGGCCCATGGGAATCAGGCTGAGCATGAAGGTCACCAGGCCCAGCACGATGGCCCCCGGCACGCCGGCGATGAGGAAACCGATCATCGCCAACAACGCTTGGGCAGCCGCTGTCCCGATCACACCGTTGACCACCCGCTGCACGGTGCCGGCCACCAGGTCCAGGTAATAATCGGCGCGCTCTCCCACCAGACGATGCAGCAAGCGCAGCACGAACGCCGACAGGCGTGGGCCATCGCGGTAGAAGAAGAACACGAACACCAGACTCAGGGTCAGCTCCAGCACACCGCTGCCGATCTGTGCGCTACGCGCCAGTAACCAGTTACCGACCTGTCCAAGGTGCGGCTTGATCGAGGCGATCAAGGCCGCGCCCTGCTGGTCCAGCGACTCCCACCCCTGCACCAGCCGCTCGCCGATGAACGGCATGTTGGCCAGCCAGGCCGGTGCATCGGGCAGGCCATCGACCTGGATATCGCGCACGAAGGCGGTGGCGTCGCGAATATGGTCGGCCAGATTGAAGCCGAGCCACACCAGCGGCAGCGCCACGATGAGGATCCAGGCGGTGGTCAGCAAACCCGCCGCCAATGTCTCACGCCCCCCCAATGCACGGGTGAGCAAGCGCATCAGTGGCCAACTGGCGAAGGCCAGGATCGCCCCCCACAGCAGTGCCGACATGAACGGTGCCATCACCCACAGTGCCGCACCCAGCAGGGTCAGCAGGAGAATCTGGATCAACAGCCGATCGTTATTGACCATGTCAGTGCCCGCTCAACGAATCAACTCCAGGTGCAAACCTTCGGTCTTGGCGTCTCCCACCTCGAGCCTGGTGCTGCGTACCCCGGCCTTCACCAGTGCCTCGAGCCAGGCACCGGCTTCGGCGCCGCTGAGGCTGGCGCGCAGGGTGCTGTCGAGGTTGAGGCTGCGCCCGAGCAGGTTCACCCAGGCTGCCTGCGGCGCCTTCAGGTCAGGGTAGTCGAGCTTGCCGGTATCGCGCATTTCACGTAGCACCGTCGCCGCGGTGGGCATGATCTCCCCCAGGGGGCTGTCGGAGACGAACTCTTCGACATGCAGATAGGCACGGCGATTTCCACGGGTGACGCTGTACAGCGCCACGAGGGTGTCCGGTTGCTCAGCCGAACGGCGCAGCAGGATGAACGCCTGTTGCTCGTCGCCACCATTGAGTCGGGCATTGCCGAACACCTCGTTGGCCCACAGGCTGGCCTCGCCGCAATCGCGGCCCTGGCACCAGAACAGCGGATAGCCGCCTTCGCGCTGGAGTGCCTCGCGGGCACTGTGGAACGCTTCACGGGCGGTGCGCTCGACTGGCAGCTCGTAAGTGACCGAACTGACTTGGCCACGGCTCTCGACCTTGTCGTCGACACGTAGACGGCCACTGATCTTGCGCAATGCCCCCATCGGGTACACCCGTTCCTGCTCCACGGCAGGGCGCTGGTCGACCACTTTTGCATCGACCGGAACCGGCAGGTTGCCGGCCCACGCCGAAATAGCGGCGAACATCAGGCAGGTAGTCAGGAGGGTGCGGCTGTAAACGGGTGCGCTCATCGGCCACCCGTGCGGCGGTCAGCGCCGAGATCTAGCTCCAGGAGGTCTGGAATGTGCATGGTTGTCTCCCTGTTCAACCCAGCAAGCCTCGACACTTGTCCGGCGCAAGTCAAGCAAAGCCAAAGAAGCGATTGAAACAGTCTGCGACAAGGGCCGCGCCGTGCTCATCGTTGAGGTGCAAGTGGTGACCACCAGGAAGAGTCACCTGCTCAAAGGGTAGCTGCTCGAGCAGCTCGGTGTTGCGTGCAAGCATGCCCTCGGCCGCCACCACCAGGCAGGTCGGGCATTGCACCCGGTGCACGAAGGCCATTGCCTGGGCCTGGCTGAGGCGCATTGGCGACGGCAAGGTCAGGCGACTGTCGCTACGCCAGCTGTAGCCACCGGGGACCGGCATCAGGCCTCGCTGGGCCAGCCATTGTGCGGCGTCATGGGACACCGCCACCATGCCTTTCATGCGCGCCTGCACCCCCTCCTCTTCCGAGCGGTACACCGACTTGCGCTTGCCATCCAGGCGAAGCTGAGCCTGCAGAGCCATCCCCAGGCGCTCGGCCGCATCGGTCTCGCTACCGGTCGGTGGCACCACCCCATCGATCAACGCCAGATGGCTGACCCGCTCGGGCAGGGCGCCGGCCAGTTGCACCGAGATGATCGCGCCAAGGGAATGGCCGAGCAGCGCGAAACGTTGCCAGCCCAGTTGTTCGGCGACCCGCAGGACGTCGTGGGCATAGTCGGCAAGGGTGTACCCCGCCCCCGCCGGGCGATGGGCCGAATAGCCATGCCCGGCCAGGTCGAGGGCGACGATGCGCAAGCCGCTCAGGCGGGGAGCCAGGTGCACGAAGCTGTTGGCGTTGTCCAACCAGCCATGCAGCGCGATCACCGGCAGGCCGTCGGGCGGCCCGAACAGATGCGCGGCCAGTTCGATATGCCCGAGGCTCAGGCGGATTTCCTCGACATGGGCGCTCATGCCTGGCTCCAACGGTCGAACAGGCCCTTGATCAGGCTGGCGGTGTCCACGGGGCGTTCCAAGGGAAACATGTGCCCGCCCGGTACGCTGTGATACTCACCCCTGGCCATGCCACGCACCGCCAGCGCATGGTGGCGACGGATGACTCGGCTGCGCTCGCCTCGGACCATCGCCAGGGGCACCTGGAGTTGCCTGGCGGGCGCCGGGCTGGCATGGGGAATGCTGCGGTAGATGCTGATTTCCGTGGCCGCATCGAAGCGCAGGCGCAAGCCGTCATCGGTCGGTTCCAAGCCGTGTTCCAGGTAGGCTTCCAGACAATCGCGGTCAAAGTGACGGAACAAGGTCTTGCCGAGAAAATAGTCGCGCGCGCTGTCGCGATCGACGAAGGCTTCGCGGCGTCCCAAGGTGCGCCCGGCAGGGGTGATACGGTCGATGAAACCAAAGCGCTTGGCGGTACGGATGAACCATTGATCGGCCCGCGTCAGCAGCGGGGAGTCGAGCATCACCACGCCCCGGTACAACTCCGGTCGGCGTAGCGCGGCGTGCAGGTGCAGCACGCCGCCCAGGGAATGGCCCACCCCCCACACAGGCGCATCCTGCTGGCTCAGGTGGTGGAGTAATTCATCGACCAGATTCTGCCAATTGTCATCGACCGGGAAACGCGGGTCATGGGCGTGTTGCGCCAGGTGGAGCACCTGATAGTCCGGTGCCAGGGCAGCGAACAGCTTGCCATAGGTGGCCGAGGGGAAGCCGTTGGCGTGAGCGAAGAAGATCTGCTGCGACATGGCACCGGGTCCGCGACTGGAATGATGGCCCATTGTCGGTAGTCATCAAGCCCCAGGCAACGTCCGGAAAGGTCATCGCCAAGGGCTATCAGGTCATCCGCCGGCGGTTGCCTCACGGGGCATGGTGCAATGCTCGCAAGGTCATCAGCCCAGCCAGGGGCCAATCGCCCTCCAATTCAGCCAGGCTGGCTGTGCTCATCGCCGCCGGTTGCTGCAGGTGACCATGCTCGAGCAGGCCGACCAGGCCGCCGACCAATGGCTGATGACTGACCAGCAGCACCTGTTCCAGGCCCAAGCGCTCGACCTCAGCGATCACCTGCCGGGGATCGCTCTCCGGCGTCAACCAGGCGACGGTGAGGACCGGCTCGGCGAAACCCAGGGTTTCATGTACCAGTGCCGCGGTCTGCTGCGCCCGCACATAGGGACTGGCGATGATCGCCAGCAAGGGTTGTCCAAGTAACTGTGCGGCACTGTGCAGCACTTGTTCGCGACCGTGGCCGGTCAGCCGTCTTTCGGCATCGCTGTTGGCCCGCGGCTCGGCCTCGCCGTGACGCAGGATCCACAGCTTCATAGTTTGGGCTCCTCGTCATGCGCCGGATGCGGCGCTGGCGCCACGGCGTGCGGCGCTTCGCCTTCAGGGGCGCGCGGCGCCGGCCAGTCGGCGAACGGCCAGGGCTTCTGGTCGCTGTGGAAACTGCCGAAGCGGCCGATCTGCGCCAGGTACTGGCTGAGACTGTCGCCAAAGTTCATCAGTCCGGCACTCGGCGCGCCATAGACCAGGCGGTAGATCAGTTGCACCAGCACCAGGCCACCGAGCAATAACTCGGCCAGCTGCCAGACCACCACGAAGACCACCATCCACAGTACCCGCAGGATGATGGACTCGCGCTGGGCGCGCTCCGGAGAATCGTTCATGTATCGCTCCTTGCTCGGTTCAGAGCCGCTCGCGGCTCAATTGAAACCACTGGTTGAAATGAAATCGACGTCGGTCTTGGGCTCTGCGCGCATCAGGCGCTCGATCACCTGGTTCAACGTACGACCTTCGAACAGGATGGCATGCAGGCCGGCCACCAGCGGCATGTAGACCTGAACCTCTTCGGCCTTGGCCTTGAGCACCTTCAGCGTATTGACCCCTTCGGCGACTTCGCCCAGGCGGTTGACCGCCTCGTCCAGGCTAAGGCCCTGGCCCAGGGCATGACCGACCTGGTAGTTGCGGCTCTTGGGCGAGGAGCAGGTGACGATCAGGTCACCGACTCCGGCCAGACCCAGGAAAGTCATGGGGTTGGCGCCCAGGCTGACGGCGAAACGGGTCATTTCCGCCAGCGCACGGGTGATCAGCATGCTCTTGGTATTCTCGCCCATGCCCAGGGCCACGGCCATGCCGGCGATGATCGCGTAGACGTTCTTCAGCGCCCCGCCCAGCTCGACACCGAATCGGTCGCTGCTGGCGTAGACCCGGAAGGTGCGCCCGTGTAGCACGGCCTGCACCCGTTGGCAGAGGTCTTCGTCCTCACTGGCGACCACCGTGGCGGTCAGAGCGTGCTCGGCGATCTCGCGGGCCAGGTTGGGCCCGGATAGCACGCCGATGCGCGCCTGGGGGGCGATCTCTTCGAGAATCTGGCTCATCAGCTTGAAGCTGTGGGCCTCGATGCCCTTGGTCAGGCTGACCAGGCACTTACCGCGCAGCAGCTCGGCATGCGGGGCCAGTACGCTGCGCAGAGCACTGGAAGGCAAGGCGACGAAAATCAGATCGCTGGCCTGCAGCGTGGCCAGCAGATCGGTGACCGGTTCGACACCGTCGAGCAGGCGAATGCCCTTGAGGTAGCGCGGGTTCTCGCGATTGACACGCATCGCCTCGGCCTGCTCGGGGTCTCGCATCCATTGGCGCACCGGTACGCCGTTCTCGGCCAACAGGTTCGCCACGGCGGTGCCGAAGCTGCCGCCTCCCAGAACCGCAACAGGTTGCTGTTCAGTCATATCCAGTCCGTTAAAGCCAAAAGTTAAGTGGCGACCGCTCCATTATACGGGTCGCCCGCCCTGCGCCAAGCCGACAACAGCGATCACTGGCAAAAGCCGTCGGGTCGGTTAACATGCCTGACTCACAACCGAAACAAGGCCGTACCGTGTTTCCTGGCACGCCCCCGTATCCTCGTCTGCTGTTACTGACCGCGCTGCTCGGCGGCCCGGTCATGGCCGATGATTTGTTCATCGACAACACCGACCTGCCCCAGGTTCTGACCGCCACGCGGCTCAAACAATCCCCGGCGGCGGTGCCGGGGAGCATGACCGTGCTCGACAGCCAACTGATCCGCGCCAGCGGCGCGCGTGACATCCCGGAGCTGTTGCGCCTGGTACCGGGCATGATGATCGGCTACGGGGCCGGCAACCAGGCGACAGTGAACTACCACGGCAGCAACGTCAGCGAAGCCCGACGCATGCAGGTGCTGATCGACGGCCGTTCCGTGTATCGCGCCGGCCTGGCCACGGTGGACTGGAGCGACATTCCGGTCGCCATGGAGGACATCGAGCGCATCGAGGTCTTCCGCGGCCCCAACACCGTCAGTTACGGCGCCAACGCCCTGATGGCGGTGGTCAACATCCTGACCCGCAATCCGGCCGACAGCCATGGCACGCGCATGAAGCTCACCCGGGGCGAGGATGGCATCAACGACTATTACCTCAGCCACGGCTTCGGCTGGGACGGCGGCGACCTGCGCCTCTCGGTGTCGGGCCAACAGGACGACGGTTTCGACCAGGATCAGTTCGGTAACGACTACCGCGACAGCCGCCGCCTGAACCGCGTCAACCTGAGTGTCAGCCATAACCTGGCCCCAGACCAGACCCTGGAATGGCAGCTGGCGGCCAAGGAAGGCAGCAACCAGCGGCCCTACACCTACCAACCGGTGTTCGGCAACTATCAGGCCGGCAACGACGCCGACGTCAACGCCAAGGACTACGCCGGTTCGGTACGCTGGAACATCGACTTCAATCCCGAACACAGCCTTTATGTGCAAGGCTCGGCGCAGCACTTCGACCGCCAGCAGGTCTGGCGCGCCTGCGATGCCGCGCTGGCGTTCAGCCCCGAACTGACCCGGCTGTGGCAAATGAACCCGAACCTCGCCGAAAAGGTTGCCCGCAATGCCGGCGCGCCACCTGCCGGCAGCAACCCGGTCGAGCAAGGGCTGATCGACGCGATCAGCCAACAGTGGAACAACCCGGGTAGCGACCTCAATGGCAAGCAGACCATCTGCGGCGACGTCGACCAGAGCACCCGCGAGACCCGCTACGACCTGGAAATCCAGGATACGCTCAGCCTGACCGATAGTCTGCGGCTGCTCAGTGGCATGAATTATCGCTATGATCGCGCCGATTCGCAGACCTACTTCAACGGCAGTATCGACGATCAGACCTGGCGCCTGTTCGGTCAACTGGAGTGGCGTGCCGACGAGCACTGGATCGTCCAGGGCGGCGCCATGTTCGAGGATTCGCGCCTGTCCGGCAGCTCACTCACCCCGCGCATGGCGGTGAACTACCTGATAACCCCGCGCCATGGCTTGCGCGCGGTGTATTCCGAAGCCATCCGCTCGCCGGACATGTTCGAGAACAACGTCAACTGGAGTTACACGGTCAAGAACCTCACGCCCAACCTGTATGGTCTCCACGATGGTCAATACTTCGTCAAGACCCGTGGGCCGGGCGACCTCGATCAGGAACGCATGCGCTCGCGCGAGCTGGGTTACAACGGCTCGTTCAGCGACATCGACCTGAACATGGATGTAAAGCTGTTCTACGACGAGATCACAGGAATGATCAGCGAGCCCCTGAAGAACAACCAGTACATAGCCAGCAACAGCAACAAGGCCCGTTTCAGCGGCAGCGAAGCCCAACTGGATTGGCGGGCGACGCGGCGCGACCGCCTGCGCCTGACCTACGCCTACGTCGATGCCTGGGCCAGTAACGCCGACGACAGTCGCCTCACCGCGCGCAACAGCGGCTCGGCCGGGTGGATGCGCGAATGGGACGATAACTGGTCGAGTGCACTGTTCTATTACGGCAGCGATGCCCTCAATGGCTACCGCTACGAGCGCGTCGACCTGCGCGTGGCCAAGCGCTTCCGGATCCAGGGCAGCAATCTGGAGCTGGCCGCACTGTGGCAACAGCGCCTGGACGACGAGCCGACCACACTGGTACAGAATCGCTACGACAGCCGCCACCGCCTGAGCATCAGTGCGGAGCTGGAATTCTGATGCTGCGCCTGCTGCACCTGCTGCTGTTCTGTCTATGGCCACTGGGCACGCTGTCGGCCAGCGAAATCCTGCTGGTCGGAGCAGAGGACCAGGCGGGCATCCGCAGCTTCGTCACCGCCCTGGCCGACCGGCGTCAGCACGACCAGGTGCGTTTCATGCCTCTGGCGGAGCTGCCGCGACCCAGTCAGCTCAAGGCCGACACTCGCCTGGTACTGCTCGACAATGCCGCGCTGGACTGGCGCTTGGGCGAAACCGCCGGGCCACCCGCCCTGGCCATGCGCATCAGCCGGGTACAGGCGCAGCAACGCCTGGGAAAGTCGCGTCCCGGGCACTTGACGCTGCTGTGGAGCGACCCACCCCTGGCACGGCAACTGCGCCTGACTCGCTATCTGCTCCCGCAGGCCCAGCGCATCGGTGTGCTGTACGGTCAACACAGCCAGTTCCTGCTCGACGAACTGCGCCAGGCCGCCCGGCCACTGGGCCTGGAAATCGTCGCCCAGGACTGGCCCGACCTGCGCGACAGCCGTCCGCTGCATGACCTGCTGGCGAACAGCGACGTGCTGTTGGGGCTCGACGACCCGGACCTGTACAACTCGAAGACGGCGAAGAACCTCTTGCTCAGCAGCTATAGCCGGCAGATGGCCCTGATCGGCCCCAACGTCGGATTCGTCCGCGCTGGCGCCCTGGCCAGCACCTACAGCGATCAGGACGACTGGCTGGCAGTACTCGACCGATTGCTCGATCAGCCCCCCGCACGCTGGCCGCGCAGCCTCTACCCGACGCGCTTCGGCGTCAGTGGCAATCAACAAGTCGCCCGAGCCCTGGGCCTGGAGCCGATCGATTCGAATGCCGCCGCCAAGGCCCTGGCCGATGGAGCCCCCCTGCCATGAGCAAACGCCTTAGCTGGGACATCCACACCCGCACCCAGATCATCAGCCTGGGGCCTGCGCTGCTGCTGACCCTGCTGCTGATCAGTTTTTTCACCTTCGTACGCATCCAGGACTTACGCCAGGAGCTCAACCACACCGGGCAACTGATCGCCAACCAACTGGCGCCGGCGTCCGAATACGGGGTGATTTCGGGCAACAACGAGGTCCTCGAGGGGTTGATGCGTGCCACCTTGAGCATCCCCCATGTGCGCTTCCTCGAGGTACAGGACAGCCGCAACCATATCCTCGTGTATGTCGAACAGTCGAACGAGAGCGCGAACCGCGCCCAACGCGTGGAAGTGTTCCAGGCGCCGATCCGCCTGCAGCAGATCCGCCTGGACAGCGACTTCCTGCAGCCGGGCAAGGTATCGACGCCGGCCATCGGCGACGACTACCTCGGCCGGGTGATCGTTGGCATGTCCGACGATGCGTTCAGCCAGCGGCAGCAGGAAATCGTCATCAAGGCCGGCATCCTCGCCTTGTTCGCCCTGCTCTTCACGTTCCTTCTCGCCCGCCGCCTGGCCTTGAGCCTGGCCAAACCGATCAGCGACATGGGGCATGCGGTCAAGGCCATCCAGCAGGGTGAATACGACACCCCGCTACCGGTGGTCGACGACAGTGAGTTAGGCCACCTGGCACGCCACATCAACAATCTGGCCGCCGCCCTGGAACAGGCCAGTGCCGAACAGAAACAGGCCATCGCTCAACTGACCCAGGCACGCGAGGAGGCCGAACAGGCCAACCGTGCCAAGTCCGAATTCCTGGCCATGATGAGCCACGAACTGCGCACGCCGATGAACGGTGTCCTGGGTATGCTGCAATTGCTCGAGACGACCCAGCTGACCAGCGAGCAAGCCGATTACGCGGCCGTGGCCAGCGAGTCGACCGGGCACCTGCTCAAAGTGATCAACGACATCCTCGACTTCTCGCGCATCGAGCGCACGACCCTGGAGCTCGAACGGATCGACTTCGATCTCGTCGAACTGATCGCCAGCTGCGTGCAGTCGTTCCAGCACAGCGCCCAGCAGCGGGGGCTGGCACTGCACCTGCAACTGCCGACCGAGGCGGAGCAACCGGCAGTGGTCGGTGACCCGACGCGGATACGCCAGATCCTGCTGAACCTGATCGGCAATGCCTTGAAGTTCACCGAGCATGGCCAGGTCGAGGTGAAAGCTCACTGGCAACGGCTCGAGCCCCAGTCGCTGTGGTTCACCTGCAGTGTGTGCGATACCGGCATCGGCATCGATAGCGAACGCCTGGAGATGATGTTCGTTGCCTTCCAGCAAGCCGACAGCTCGATCTCGCGCCGCTACGGGGGTACCGGCCTGGGCTTGTCGATCGCCAGGACACTGGCCGAGCGCATGGGCGGCAAGCTGCGTGGCGAAAGCCGAGAGGGCCTGGGCTCGACCTTTACCCTGGAAATCCCACTGGCTTTGGCCAACCCCGGCCCTACTGCGCTGCCCATGGCCATCTCTGGTGCGCCGGCCATGGCCGAGCATGGCCCGGTATTGCTGGTAGAAGACAATCCGGTCAATCAGAGCGTGATCGAAGCCATGCTGCGCAGCCTCGGTTTGCAGGTACAGGTGGCCCAGGATGGTCTCGAAGCGCTGGAGCGGGTCGGTCAACAACACTTTGCCGCGGTCTTGATGGACTGCCGCCTGCCACATCTGGATGGCTACGAAGCCACCCGGCGGATTCGCCAATTGCCCGGCTGCCAGGCACTACCGATCATCGCGCTGACCGCCAATGCGCTGCAGGGCGATCGGGAGCGCTGCATGGCCGCCGGCATGAGCGATTACCTGAGCAAACCCTTTCGCCGTAGCGAATTGCAGCGGATACTGCAGCGCTGGCTTCCCGGCCAGGCAGCGGCGACTGGCGATAAATGATAAAGTGCGGCAGTCTTAAAGACTGGACAGGACCTATTTCGGCCCTGAAAATAGACGTTTCAGTGCACACCTGTACTTCTTTTGGCAGGTGCGCTGTGACTTTCACCACAACGCAATAGTCTACCTGTAGGCTGCCGCCCCGGGCTCATCTGTACGCCGGGCCGGCCGGGAAGATTCATCCCCTGCCACAGGGGGTTATTGAGGAGCTCGCATGACCAAACAACACGCCTTTACTCGGGAAGACCTGCTGCGCTGCAGTCGCGGTGAGCTGTTCGGCCCAGGTAATGCGCAACTGCCCGCCCCGAACATGCTGATGGTCGATCGCATCACCCACATCAGCGAAGAAGGCGGCAAGTACGGCAAAGGTGAATTGGTCGCCGAGCTGGATATCACCCCGGACCTGTGGTTCTTCGCCTGCCACTTCGAGGGTGACCCGGTGATGCCAGGCTGCCTGGGCCTCGACGCCATGTGGCAACTGGTCGGTTTCTTCCTCGGCTGGCAAGGCCTGCCAGGCCGTGGCCGAGCGCTGGGTTCGGGCGAAGTGAAATTCTTTGGCCAGGTACTGCCCACCGCCAAGAAAGTCACCTACAACATCCACATCAAGCGCGTCCTGAAGGGCAAGCTGAACATGGCCATCGCCGATGGCTCGGTCAGCGTCGACGGCCGCGAGATCTACACTGCCGAAGGCCTGCGGGTCGGCGTGTTCACCTCCACTGACAATTTCTAAGGGTTATTCGCATGCGCCGCGTCGTTATCACTGGTCTGGGCATCGTTTCGTGCCTGGGCAATGACAAAGCTACCGTCACCGAAAACCTGCGCAACAGCCGTCCGGGTATCCGTTACAACCCGGAATACAAGGAACAGGGGCTGCGTAGCCAGGTTTCCGGCTCCATCGACCTCAACCTCGAAGAACTGATCGACCGCAAGGTCTACCGCTTCGTCGGTCACGCCGCGGCTTACGCCTACCTGGCGATGCAGGATGCGATCAAGGACGCCGGCCTGACCGAAGAACAGGTTTCCAACCCCCGTACCGGTCTGGTGGCCGGTTCCGGCGGCGCCTCGACCCTGAACCAGATGGAAGCGCTGGACACCCTGCGTGAAAAAGGCGTCAAGCGCGTCGGCCCCTACCGTGTGACCCGCACCATGGGCAGCACCGTATCGGCGTGCCTGGCCACCCCGTTCAAGATCAAGGGCATCAACTACTCGATCTCGTCGGCCTGCGCCACCTCGGCACACTGCATCGGTACCGCCCTGGAGCAGATCCAGTGGGGCAAGCAGGACATCGTCTTCGCCGGCGGCGGCGAAGAAGAGCACTGGAGCCAGTCGTTCCTGTTCGATGCCATGGGCGCCCTGTCGACCAAGCGCAACGACACCCCGGAACTGGCCTCGCGCGCCTACGACGCTGACCGTGATGGCTTCGTCATCGCTGGCGGCGGCGGCATGGTGGTGGTCGAGGAGCTGGAACACGCCCTGGCCCGTGGCGCCAAGATCTACGCCGAGATCGTCGGCTACGGCGCGACTTCCGATGGCTACGACATGGTCGCACCGAGCGGCGAAGGCGCCATCCGCTGCATGCAGCAGGCGCTGTCCACCGTCGACACCCCGATCGACTACCTGAACACCCACGGCACCTCGACTCCGGTCGGTGACGTCGCGGAGATCAAGGGTGTTCGCGAAGTGTTCGGCGACAAGGCGCCCAAGATCAGTTCGACCAAGAGCCTGTCGGGCCACTCCCTGGGCGCCGCCGGCGTGCACGAGGCGATCTACTGCCTGCTGATGATGGAAAACAACTTCATCGCCGGCTCCGCCAACATCGACGAGCTGGATCCAGAGGTCGCCGACCTGCCGATCCTGCGCAAGACCGAAGAAAACGCCAAGATCGACACGGTCATGAGCAACAGCTTCGGCTTCGGCGGCACCAACGCCACCCTGGTGCTCAAGCGCTGGGAAGGCAAGTAAGACGCTGATGCGGTAATCGAAAACGCCCCGACTGGTTCGGGGCGTTTTCGTTTGTATGGGTCAGTGCCCCGCGAAAGCACCGGCACAGACCACCATCATTTGTTGCCGGGCAGCACCGCCAGGAAATTCTCCCGCGCGACCTTGATCGCCACGTCTTCCGGCAACGCGTCCAGAAACGGCTCGAACCCGCGCATCTGCTCGCCCACGCTAGCGAAACGCCCCACCACGTCGGAACCCAGCATGAAACGCTCGGGGTACTTCTCGACCAGCGCCAGCCACTCTTTGCGCGGCTCACCTTGCTTATCCAGCAGGTAGGGCTGGAGCACGCTCCAGGACAAATCGATATACAGATTTGGATAATCCTCCAGCAAGCGAGTCAACACCGGCAGCAGGAAATCCATCTGCGTCTGGTGCCGATGGATCTCCAGGCTGCTCCCGGCATGAGCCCAGATGAAGCGAGTATGCGGATGGTTACGTAGAGGCTCCTCGATCTCGGCCAGGTACAACGGATTGCGCTCACGCTTGGAGGTGATGTTGGAGTGCAGCAATACCGGCAGGTCACGTTCAGCGGCCAGGTGGTAGATGCGGGTCATGGCCTCATTGTTGGCGCGCGGTGTATCACCACTGGTGAGGGCGGTCAGGTCATCATGGCGGGTGAACACCTCGCCGATGCCCTGCCAAAGGCCAGGGTACAAATCGAGCATCCGCTCGATATGGCTGACAGCGTTCTTGTCCACCGGATTGAAACCACTCAGAAACGGGTGAAAGCGCCGGCGCTGTTGCTCAGGCAGCTTTTCCAGTGCGGCCGCCACATAGACATCGGTGGCGCTGTACCAATATGCATCGGCATCGTCTCCGGCGTAATAGCGTGGGCGCTTGGGTTCGTCCTCGTGCCACTTCTTGGCCACCGGGATACCGGAAATCATCGACTGTTCCACGCCAGCCTCATCCATGGCCTGAATCAGCGCAGGCATGCCTTCGGTTTCCTGGAAGAAGTCCACGTAGTGCAGGTGGGCGTCACTGTAGCGGTACTCGCGGGCCTGTGCGGCTTGGCACATCCAACCGCACAACAGCATGCCAGCCAGTGCTTTGACGATCATCGGAGCGTTCCTTGTGGTGGCTTTGAACAAGGTAGACCCAAGCCCAAGCGCAACGGTTCAGCATTGCCTGGCAACCCGCTATGCTGGGTGCATTTCCTCCCTGTTGGAGCCCACCATGAGCAGCCCACTGGTCATCCACCCTCGTGTCGAATCGGTCGAGGGCCAACCGATCCTGCGCCCGCTGCCTTCGGCCCAGTGCCGGAGTGTCGGCCCATTCGTGTTCTTCGATCACATGCTCGAAACCGATTACGCACCCGGCCATGGGATGGACATCCGCCAACACCCCCATATCGGCCTGTCGACCCTGACCTACCTGTTCGAAGGGACGATCCTGCACAAGGACAGCTTGGGCTCGGCGCAACATGTGTTACCCGGGGATGTGAGCTGGATGACAGCCGGCAAGGGGGTCGCGCACGTCGAGCGCACCCCAACCGACGCCCTGACCCACGGCTCTCGCCTGCATGGCCTGCAGGTATGGCTGGCGTCGCCACGGGAATTCGAACAAGGCGAGCCCAGCTACAGCCATCATCCGGCGGCGAGCTTGCCGGTCAGCGAGAACCTGGGGGTACGCATCTGCATGATCGCCGGCAATGGTTTCTGCCTGGAGTCGCCCGTACCGGTGCTCTCCCCTACCCTGTACGCCCATGTGCAGATGCAACCTGCCACTACGCTCCTGGTGCCTTGCGAACATCCACAGCGGGCACTGTACCTGCTCGACGGCGAACTGGTGCTCAATGACGAGGAGATCGAAGCCTGTAGCCTGATCGTGCTGCCTGAAGGCGAGCCAGTCAGCCTGTATGCCGAGGGGGAATGTCAGTTGGTGTTGATCGGCGGCGCGCCGCTGGATGGGCCGCGGAGGATGAACTGGAACTTCGTAGCCAGCGATCCGGAGTTGATCGAACAGGCCAGGGCGAGGTGGGCTGCGGGGGATTGGCCTGGCGTTCCAGGAGAGTCTTCGAGAATCGAGTTGCCTCGCTGAACAGGGGCCGCTTTGCGGCCCCTGGTTGCATCAGCGCTGGAACACTTCAGTCAGCAGGTTGTGCATCGAGCGGAACGCTCGCTCCGACGTGCGGCGGTCATACTGCATCTTGCCCGGCACATTGGCGTTCGGATCGGTGAACGAATGCACCGCACCGCCATAGCTGAGCAGCTGCCAGTCGACCTTGGCAGCATTCATCTCGTCCTCGAACGCCGGCAGTTGCTCCTTGGGCACCAACGGGTCGGACGCACCATGCAGCACCAACACCGAGCCTTTGATGCGCTTGGCGTCCTCAGGGTTCGGCGTATCCAGGGTGCCATGGAACGACACCGCCGCCTTCAGATCAGCACCGTCACGTGCCAGCTCCAGGGCACAGCAGCCGCCGAAGCAGAAGCCGAACGCAGCGACCTTGCCCGGCTCGAGCAATGCCTTGGACTGCCCCAGCAACTGCGCGAGGGCCTCCTGCATGCGCTTGCGCAGTTCACCACGGTCATTCTTCAACGGCATCATCGCCGCACCGGCTTCATCGGCATTGGACGGACGCACCGATTGCCCATATAGATCGGCAATCAGTACCACATAGCCCTTTTCCGCCACTTCCTTGGCAATGCGCTCGGCACCTTCACTGATACCCATCCAGTTCGGAGCCATCACCAGGCCCGGCTGCGGCATCGAGCCGGGGGTATAGACCAGGCGACTCTCGTAGGTCTTGCCGGACAGGTGATAGATCAACGATTCGACGATTACCTTGCTCATCAAGCACTCCTTAGGCGCGGTTCTTTCAACAGGCAGCCATGAAAAAAGCCCGCCGAAGCGGGCTTTCCATTTCTACTCAAGCAGACAGTTCGACCAACAGCTTGTTCAGGCGACGAACGTAAGCCGCCGGGTCTTTCAAGCTATCACCGGCCGCCAGCGCCGCCTGGTCGAAGAGGATGTGCGACAGCTCGGCGAATCGGTCTTCGCTCTGCTCGTTGTCCAGCTTCTCGATCAGCGGATGGGTCGGGTTGAATTCGAAGATCGGCTTGGAGTCCGGCACTTTCTGACCGCTCGCCTCGAGGATCTGGCGCATCTGCACGCCCAGGTCCTGTTCGCCGATCGCCAGAATCGCCGGGGAGTCGGTCAGACGATGGGAAACACGCACTTCGGCGACAGCCTCACCCAGCGCACCCTTGAGGCGCTCGACCAGGCCTTCTTTTTCCTTGGCGACTTCTTCCTGGGCCTTCTTGTCTTCTTCGGAGTCCAGGTTGCCCAGGTCCAGGTCGCCGCGGGCGACGTCGACGAACTGCTTGCCGTCGAACTCGCTCAGGTAGCTCATCAGCCACTCGTCGATGCGATCGGTCAGCAGCAGGACCTCGATGCCTTTCTTGCGGAAGACCTCCAGGTGCGGGCTGTTCTTGACTTGAGCGTACGATTCGCCGGTGAGGTAGTAGATCTTGTCCTGGCCTTCCTTGGCGCGCGCCAGGTAATCGGCCAGCGCGACGACCTGCTCGCCGCTGTCGTCCTGAGTGGAGGCAAAGCGCAGCAGCCCGGCGATCTTTTCCTTGTTGGCGAAGTCTTCGGCCGGACCTTCCTTCAATACTTGGCCGAAGTTCTTCCAGAAGCCCTTGTACTGTTCAGGTTCGTTCTTCGCCAGCTTCTCCAGCATGTCCAGTACGCGCTTGGTCAGCGCCGATTTCATCGAATCGATGATCGGATCCTTCTGCAGGATCTCGCGAGATACGTTCAGCGACAGGTCGTTGGAGTCGACCACGCCCTTGATGAAGCGCAGGTACAGGGGCAGGAACGACTCGGCCTGGTCCATGATGAACACGCGCTGCACGTACAATTTCAGGCCACGTGGCGCTTCGCGCTGGTACAGGTCGAACGGCGCGCGGGCGGGGACGTAGAGCAGCGAGTTGTATTCGAGCTTGCCTTCGACCTTGTTGTGGCTCCAGGCCAGCGGGTTTTCGAAGTCATGACCGATGTGCTTGTAGAACTCCTGGTATTCCTCGTCCTTGATTTCGGTACGCGGACGGGTCCACAGCGCACTGGCGCGGTTGACGGTTTCCCACTCTTCGGCCGGTTGCTCTTCGCCTTCGGCGGCCGCCTGCTCTTTGGGCAGCTGGATCGGCAGGGCGATGTGGTCGGAGTATTTCTTGACCACGTTGCGCAGGCGCCAGCCATCGGCGAACTCCTGCTCATCCTTTTTCAGGTGCAGGACGATGCGGGTGCCGCGTTGCGCCTTGTCGATAGTGGCGACTTCGAATTCACCTTCGCCCTTGGACGACCAGTGCACGCCCTCGGCAGCCGGCTGACCGGCACGGCGGCTGTATACGTCGACCTTGTCGGCGACGATGAACGCCGAATAGAAGCCCACGCCGAACTGACCGATCAGGTGCGAGTCCTTTTTCTGGTCACCGGTCAGGTTCTTCATGAAGTCGGCGGTGCCGGACTTGGCGATGGTGCCCAGATGGGTGATGACGTCTTCGCGGCTCATGCCGATGCCGTTGTCCTCGAGGGTCACGGTACCGGCGTCCTTGTCGAAGCTCAGGCGGATCTTCAGATCGGTGTCGCCCTCAAACAGCTCGGGCTTGGCCAGGGCCTCGAAGCGCAGCTTGTCGGCGGCGTCGGAAGCGTTGGAGATCAGCTCGCGAAGGAAGATCTCCTTGTTCGAATACAGGGAATGGATCATGAGGTGAAGCAGTTGCTTCACCTCGGTCTGGAAGCCCAGGGTTTCTTTTTGAGTCTCCACACTCATGGTCTTCAAAACTCCAATCTGATGGCAGTGATCGCCTGCGGCCGCAGCGGCCTGCTTTAACGGCGGGATGTCATGCAGATGGGGGCTGCCCCGACGATTTCAAGGGCTTTTGCGGCTCGATCTTGAAATGCGCCCGTGCCGTGGCGATCGGCTCCTGGGATTCGCCCTGCCAGGCGGTGACGGCGACATTGGTCACGCGCCGGCCTTGGCGCCACAACTGGCACTGGGCGTAGGTGTCTCTCAGGTGGCCGGCGCGCAGGTAGTCGATGGAGAAATCGATGATCTTGGGAATGCTCACACTGTCGCTGTAGATCAACAGATACAGTTCGGCGGCAAGCTCCATGAACCCCGCGATCACGCCTCCGTGCAGGGCCGGCAGCAACGGGTTGCCGACGTTGTCCGGACTGGCTGGCAGGCGGAACAGCAGGTCGTCGCCCTGGCGCTGGCATTCGATACCGATCAGACCCGCATAGGGGATCAACGCCAGCAGTGGCCGGTAGTCACCCTTGGCATGGGCCTGGTTGAGCTGTTGGCGTAACGCTGCGTCCATCATGCGTCATCCTCCTTGAGCCGCGCGCCAAAGCCGAGTCCGCCGCGCACGTCCTGGCCCAGGCGCATGAAGGTGCCGACCACCTGGCAGACTGGGCGCGCCGGGTCATCCTGGTAGGCACTGCCGCGCGTGAAGATCACATCTCGGGTCACCCGATAGCAATGGGCATGGGCGAAGATATCCTTGCCCTGCTGCGCGGGGTGCATGAAATCGATACGCAGGTCGAGGGTCGGGCAGACCTCGAAACGTGGCAGCGCACACAGTGTGGCCATGCCGCAGGTGGTATCCATCAGGGTGCTCAGGGCGCCGCCATGCACAGCGCCGGTCTGCGGATTGCCAACGATATGCGGCGACCATGGCAGCACCAGGGTCATGCCGTCGGCATCGGCGTGGGCTACGCGCATGCGCAGTAACTGACAATGTTTCAGTGCACCGAGAAATCGCTCGGCCATGGCCATCAAACTTGTTGTATTCATGCGGACACTTCCCTGGTTGCATCGGACCCTGCTTACGAAGCTGCATAAAACCTGAAAAAAGTCTATATAGGATAGGACGTTATATATTTGTAATTTTTCCGGAACTAATGCCGTATCCTATAGCTCCAAGGATCAAGTCAATTATTCCACCAAGGAGAAACACCCCATGCGTAAACCTTTTGCTTTTGCTCTGATGCTGGCCGCTGCCATGGGTCTGGCCGCTTGCGATAAAGCGAGCGAAGACAAAGCCCAGGACGCACAGGAACACGCCGAGCAGGCCCAGGAGAAGATGGGTGAAGCTCAGGATAAAATGAACGACGCTGCCAAGGAAAACGCCGAAGCCGCCAAAGATCAGGCTGAAGCTGAGCAAAAAGCTGCCGAGGAAGCTGCTCCGGCAACGCCAGCTCCAGAAACTGCCCCGGCCGAGCCTGCCAAGCAGTAACAGAGCGCCGCACAAAAAACCCGACTCAGGTCGGGTTTTTTTATGCCTCGGGTATTTCGGTTAA
Source organism: Pseudomonas putida (assembly GCF_004357765.1). Taxonomy (GTDB): domain Bacteria; phylum Pseudomonadota; class Gammaproteobacteria; order Pseudomonadales; family Pseudomonadaceae; genus Aquipseudomonas; species Aquipseudomonas putida_U. The sequence goes on from NZ_SMTE01000015.1 coordinate 34,393, forward strand.
ACGTTTCAGGCATTGCTACCCGCGGTATCGCGCGGTACATCCGATACATGTTCCGTCGGCGTGAATACCATCACTTCCAGCACATCGGAATGAAACTCACGGCGATACAGGATCAGCACTACCCCAACACTCACCACCATGAACAACCATGGGCTGATGAACCAGGTCAACATGGCCATGCCGAAGTAGTAAGAGCGCAAACCGAAGTTGAACTGGTTAGCCGCCAGCGACAATACTCGCGCCGCCCGCGAGGCGAATGCCTTGCGCTCCAGCTCATTGACCAAACGCTCGCCAATCATCGGTGCAGACCCCACCAGCACTGCAGCGAAATTGTATTGACGCATACACCAGCTGAAGGTGAAGAAGGCATAGACGAATACCATGGCCAGGCACAGCAACTTGATCTCCGACATACCCTGCGAAGCCTGCTGCACCAAAGGCAGGTCCGCCAGCAACGACAGCGCCCGGTCGGATGCGCCCAGCACCGTAAGGATACCCGCCAGGATGATCAGGGTGCTGGAGGCGAAGAACGAAGCGTTACGTTCGAGGTTGCCTATCACGCTGGCGTCGGCGATACGGTTGTCACGCAGCAGCATGCGGCGCATCCAGTCCTCTCGATACAGATGCAGGACGCTGGCCAGGCATGCCGTGTCGCGGCCTTTCCAGATGGCGTAACGGGTATACCCGCCCCAACACAGGGCGAACCAGCAGACGGCCAGGAAATTGTGGAGGTTGCTTTGGATGAAGTTCATGCAGGATCCTCGAGGGTCAGGCGCACATATCGACGAGTGACCGCCTTTCGACGTTTGATGAAAGCAAAAGGCACAGACCTGGCGAGAAATTTCCAAGGGCGCCTCGGATGTCCCCACAGCCCCTCCGCTCATCCGTGAAGAACCAAAAAAAACCCCGTATCCTTGCGGATACGGGGTTTTTCGCATCGAGACCCTCGCTAGCTGCCCTACGGCTTGTGGCCGACAGCTAGCGTTGGCTTCAACACATCAGGCCAACGCTTCGCGTGGCTTGCCAAGCATACGGTCGCACGCCACAGCGCCAACCAGGGTCACCACCGAAGGCACCAGCCAGGCCAGGCCTTGGTCACTCAGCGGCAAGTGCGCCATGAAGTCCGGCAGCACGTGGGCGATGTCGCTGCCCTTGATGGCATCGACGATACCGAACAGCAAGGAGACCAGCATCACCGGTGCAAGGATGCGCGATGGTGAGTTCCACAGGTCTTTGACGAAACTCAGCCCGACGACCACGATGCACGGCGGATAGATCGCGGTGAGGACCGGAATCGAGAACATGATCAGCTTGGTCAGACCCAGGTTGGAGATCAACAGCGAGAAGCCGGCCAGAATCACCACCAGTGTCCGGTACGACAGCGGCAGCATCTGGCTGAAATATTCGGCGCAGGCACAGGTCAGGCCAACGGCCGTCACCAGGCAGGCCAGAGCGATCAACACGGCCAGGAAGCCGCTGCCCAGCGAGCCGAAGGTGTGCTGCACGTAGGCATGCAATACCGCCGCGCCGTTGGTGGCACCGGCTGCGATTTCATGGCTGCTCGACCCCAGGCGGAACAGGCTGATGTACACCAGCGCCAGGCCGACACCGGCGATCAGGCCGGCGATGATGGCATAGCGGGTGATCAGCTTCGGCGACTCCACGCCCCGCGAACGGATGGCGTTGACGATGACGATACCGAATACCAGGGCACCCAAGGTATCCATGGTCAGGTAACCATCGGCGAAGCCCTTGGAGAACGCGGCGGCGGCATAGGCCGGCTGCGCCTCGCCGACGGTCCCAGCCGGCAGCATGAAGGCCGCGATGCCGAGCACCGCCAGGGCGATGATCTTCAATGGCGCGAGGAAGCGCCCCACGGTGTCGAGCAACTTGCCAGGATACATGGACACCGCCAGTACCACGGCGAAGTACACCAGGCTGTAGATGAACAGCGCGGTCGGGCTTTCGCCGGTCAACGGCGCGACACCCACCTCGAAGGACACGGTCGCGGTGCGCGGGGTAGCGAACAGCGGACCGACCGACAGGTAGCACACTGCTGCCAGCAAGCCACCGAAGAACTTGCCAATCGGGCTGCTCAAGGCATCCATACCGCCACCGACCTTGGCCAGGGCGACCACTGTGATGACCGGCAAGCCGACCGCGGTCACCAGGAAGCCGAGTGCGGCCATCCACACGTGGGGACCGGACTGCAGGCCGACGATGGGCGGAAAGATGATATTGCCTGCACCGACGAAAAGCGCAAACGTCATAAAGCCAAGCGCCAGGATATCCTGGCCTTTCAGAACTTTCATTTAGGGTAGTACCACACTGCTGAAATCGGGATTCGAGAGGGGATTTCCCCATGGGTGGGGGAAATGCTGCCCGGCTTGGTGAGCCAGACCCGTTTAGCGTGTCGTTCCCTTTTGGGGCACGGGCACAGAGTGAACGCGTAGATTAACCGTTTTACTGGACAAACGCACTGCAACGGACCCGCTTGTCCGATGTATGACTATGTTTGTCGTCTGTGCAACCGAAGACGAGCGTCATTATTGAAGGACTCAGCAGCTCCGTCTCTCAGAAAATTCCTATTAAGCCCATCGAAAAAAGCTAGGCCAACCTCCCCCCCCAGAAACGACAAAGGCCACCCGAAGGTGGCCTCTGTGCGCGTGGGGGGTATTGCAGTGTTACTTCTTGACTTCCCAGCCAGTCAGCTCAGCCAGAGCCTTGCCGATGTCAGCCAGGGAACGCACGGTCTTCACACCAGCGTCCTGCAGGGCGGCGAATTTCTCGTCCGCAGTGCCCTTGCCGCCGGAGATGATGGCGCCAGCGTGGCCCATGCGCTTGCCCGCAGGTGCCGTAACACCGGCGATGTACGAAACGACAGGCTTGGTGACATTGGCCTTGATGTAGGCTGCAGCTTCTTCCTCGGCCGAACCGCCGATCTCACCGATCATGACGATCGCTTCGGTCTTCGGATCTTCCTGGAACAGCTTCAGGATGTCGATGAAGTTCGAGCCTGGGATCGGGTCGCCACCGATACCGACGCAGGTCGACTGGCCGAAGCCGGCGTCGGTGGTCTGCTTGACTGCTTCATAGGTCAGGGTGCCGGAACGCGAGACGATACCGACCTTGCCTGGCAGGTGAATGTGACCTGGCATGATGCCGATCTTGCACTCGCCTGGGGTGATCACGCCGGGGCAGTTCGGGCCGATCAGGGTCACGCCCAGTTCGTCGCACTTGACCTTGGCATCCAGCATGTCCAGGGTAGGAATGCCTTCAGTGATGCAGACGATCAGCTTGATGCCGCCGAAGGCCGCTTCCAGGATCGAGTCCTTGCAGAAAGGAGCCGGAACGTAGATGACCGAAGCGTCGGCGCCGGTGGCTTCTACCGCTTCTTTCACGGTGTTGAACACTGGCAGACCCAGGTGAGTGGTGCCGCCCTTGCCCGGAGTCACGCCGCCAACCATCTTGGTGCCGTAGGCGATGGCTTGTTCGGAGTGGAAAGTACCCTGCGAGCCGGTGAAGCCCTGGCAGATGACTTTGGTGTCTTTATTGATCAGGACGCTCATTACTTGCCCTCCGCAGCTTTGACAACTTGTTGAGCAGCGTCGGTCAGGCTGGTGGCCGCAATGATGTTCAAACCGCTTTCTGCCAGTACTTTAGCGCCCAGTTCGGCGTTGTTGCCTTCGAGGCGAACGACCACCGGAACCTTGACGCCGACTTCTTTCACTGCACCGATGATGCCTTCGGCAATCATGTCGCAGCGAACGATGCCGCCGAAGATGTTGACCAGTACGGCCGCGACATTGCTGTCGGACAGAATGATCTTGAACGCTTCGGTAACGCGTTCTTTGGTAGCGCCGCCGCCAACGTCGAGGAAGTTGGCTGGCTTGCCGCCGTGCAGGTTGACGATGTCCATGGTACCCATGGCCAGGCCGGCACCGTTGACCATGCAGCCGATGTTGCCTTCGAGGGCAACGTAGTTCAGTTCGAACTTGGCAGCGTGGGCTTCACGGGCGTCGTCCTGCGACGGATCGTGGAAGGTCTTCAGCTTAGGCTGACGGTACATGGCGTTGGCGTCGATGTTGATCTTGGCATCGAGGCAGTGCAGGTCGCCATCGGCCTTGATCACCAGCGGGTTCACTTCCAGCAGGGCCAGATCGTGATCCTTGAACAGCTTGGCCAGACCGACGAAGATCTTGGCGAACTGTTGAACTTGCTTGCCTTCCAGACCCAGCTGGAACGCCAGCTCACGACCTTGGAACGGCTGAGCGCCGACCAGCGGGTCGATGGTAGCCTTGAGGATCTTCTCGGGGGTTTCGTGAGCGACTTTCTCGATGTCCACGCCACCTTCGGTGGAGGCCATGAACACGATACGGCGGCTCGAACGATCCACTACAGCGCCCAGGTACAGCTCTTTGGCGATGTCAGTGCAGGACTCGACCAGGATCTTGGAAACTGGTTGACCGTTGGCATCGGTCTGGTAGGTGACCAGATTCTTGCCCAACCACTGCGCAGCGAACGCCTTGGCGTCTTCTTTGCTGCGAACCAGCTTGACGCCGCCCGCTTTACCGCGACCACCGGCGTGGACCTGGGCTTTTACCACCCACTCCGAACCGCCGATCTTGTCGCAGGCTTCTGCCGCTTGCTCAGGGGTGTCGACAGCGAAACCCTTGGAAACTGGCAGGCCGTACTCAGCGAACAGCTGCTTACCCTGATACTCGTGAAGATTCATGCTTTTTACCGTCTTCGTTAGGTACTGCGCTTCGGTGCTGCGCCAAGTTTGGCGCCGCACCACCTGTGACCGTTGACCCTGGGTTATCCCTTGTGATCCGGTCCGGCGGACGTTCCGCGGTGAGCCATGCACGCAAGACTCACGACGGGCGATCCGCCGTGGTTTTTATAATTAACGCTTCTTACGGTTGGCTACGTGAATGGCGCCGCCATTCACAGCCAGCGCTGCTTCGTGCAGCGCTTCGGACAGGGTCGGATGGCTGAAGACCATCATGCCCAGATCCTCGGCACTGGTGCCGAATTCCATCGCGATCGCACCCTGCTGCACCAGTTCGGCAGCCGATGGGCCAATCACGTGAACACCCAGGACGCGGTCGGTCTTGGCATCGGCGATGACCTTGACGAAACCACCGGTGTCGTTGGCTGCCATCGCACGGCCGCTGGCCGCGAACGGGAAGGTGCCCACGTTAACCTCAACGCCCTCTGCCTTCAAGGCCTGTTCGGTCTTGCCGACCCACGCGATTTCCGGGTGGGTGTAGATGACCGATGGGATCAGATCGTAGTTCATCTGGGCTTTATGGCCCTTGATGCGCTCGACGACCATGATGCCCTCTTCCGAGGCCTTGTGTGCCAGCATCAGACCACGGACCACGTCGCCGATGGCATAGACGCCTGGAACGCTGGTGGCGCAGTGATCGTCGACGTAGATGTAGCCACGCTCGTCGATGTTCACACCGCTGTCGGCAGCCAGCAGGTCAGTGGTGACCGGACGACGGCCGACCGCGACGATCAGCTTGTCGAAGACGATCTTCTGCTCGCCATTGGCGTCGGTGTAGGTGACTTCGACTTCTTCACCGTTGACCTTGGAACCGGTCACACGAGCGCCCAGTTTGATGTCCAGGCCCTGCTTGGTCAGGGTCTTCTGGGCTTCCTTGGAGACCGCGGTGTCGGCGGCCATCAGGAAGGTGTCCAGGGCTTCCAGAACGGTCACTTCGGCACCCAGGCGGGACCAGACCGAACCCAGCTCCAGACCGATGACGCCAGCACCGATCACGCCCAGGCGCTTGGGTACCGATTGGAATTCCAGAGCGCCGGTGGAGTCGACGATGACGTTCTGGTCGACCGGAGCCGGTGGAATGTCGATCGGACGCGAGCCCGAAGCCAGGATCACGTTCTCGGCTTCGATGACTTCGGTGGTGCCGTCAGCCTTGGTGACTTCGACTTTCTTGCCAGCCAGCAGTTTGCCGTGGCCCTGGATCGAGGTGACGCCGTTGGCCTTGAACAGAGTGGCGACGCCACCGGTCAGGTTCTTCACGATGCCGGCCTTGCGGCCCACCATCGCGGCGACGTCCATCTTCACTTCACCAGTGGAGATGCCGTGGACGTTGAAGCTCTCTTTGGCTTCCTTGTATTTCCAGGAGCTGTCCAGCAGCGCCTTGGAAGGAATGCAACCCACGTTCAGGCAGGTACCGCCCAGGGCCAGCTTGCCCTCGGCGTCGGTGTACTTCTCGATACAGGCAGTCTTCAGACCAAGTTGTGCGGCCTTGATAGCGGCAACATAGCCGCCGGGACCTGCACCAATCACCACTACATCGAATTTCTGGGTCATAAAAGATTCCTTTTTAGCTTCAAGCGGCAAGCTGCAAGCCGCAAGGCCGGCACGCCTTCACTCGAAGCGTGCCGCTTGCAGCTTGCAGCTGCGCGTTTAGATGTCCAGCAGCAGGCGGGACGGATCTTCCAGCAGGTTCTTGATGGTGACGAGGAAGGTCACGGCTTCCTTGCCATCGATCAGACGGTGGTCGTAGGACAGCGCCAGGTACATCATCGGGCGAATGACCACTTGGCCATTGATCGCCATCGGGCGCTGGATGATGTTGTGCATACCCAGGATGGCAGCCTGTGGCGGGTTGACGATCGGGGTCGACATCATCGAGCCGAATGTACCACCGTTGGTGATGGTGAAGGTACCACCCGTCATTTCTTCGATGGCCAGCTTGCCGTCACGGGCCTTCTTGCCGAAGGTGGCGATGCCGTTCTCGATTTCGGCCAGGCTCATCGACTCGGCGTTACGCAGGACCGGTACCACCAGGCCACGATCGCTGGACACGGCAACGCCGACGTCGGCATAACCGTGGTAGACGATGTCGTTGCCGTCGATCGAGGCGTTGACAGCCGGGAAGCGCTTCAGTGCTTCGGTGGCGGCCTTGACGAAGAACGACATGAAGCCCAGGCGTACGCCGTTGTGGGTCTTCTCGAACAGGTCCTTGTACTTCGAACGCAGGGCCATGACTTCGGTCATGTCGACTTCGTTGAAGGTAGTCAGCATGGCCATGCTCGACTGGGCTTCGACCAGACGCTCGGCGATCTTGGCACGCAGGCGGGTCATCGGCACACGCTTCTCGGTGCGATCGCCGGCAGCGGCGACGACTGCAGCGGCAGGAGCGGCAGCTGGCTTGGCAGCCGGGGCCGGCGCGGCTTTCTTGTTGGCGACGGCAGCCACCACGTCTTCCTTGGTCACACGACCGCCTTTGCCGGTACCGGCAACGGTAGCCAGGTCGATGCCGTTCTCTTCAGCCAGCTTGCGCGCAGCTGGAGCGGCGACCGGGTCGTCTTCACCCGCGTCGGCAGCAGCAGCGGCAGCCGGGGCAGCAGCGGCCGGGGCAGCAGCAGGAGCGGCGGCAGCGGCGCCGCCTTCAACGATCGAACCCAGCACTTCGTCGGACAGGACGGTGTCGCCCTCGCCCTTGACGATTGCGCCCAGCACGCCATCGGCGGTGGCCAGCACTTCCAGGACGACTTTGTCGGTCTCGATGTCGACGATCAGCTCGTCACGCTTGACGGCATCGCCCGGCTGCTTGTGCCAGGTGGCAACGGTGCCGTCGGCAACCGATTCCGGGAAGGTTGGGGCTTTGATCTCGATAGCCATTATCAGTGTTTCCTTAAATTCGGTTTCAGGTGCGCGAAGGCGTTAGACAGTAAAGGCGTCTTGCAGCAGTTTTTCCTGCTGTTCGGCGCTCTTCGATGCGTAACCACATGCAGGCGCGGCAGAAGCGTCGCGGCCGGCGTATTCCAGGACCAGCGCCTTGTCGTGGCGGCCCAGGATTCGGCGCATGTGGTGCTGGCTGCTGTACCAGGCACCCTGGTTCATCGGTTCTTCCTGGCACCAGACCGCATGCTTGAGGTTGGTGTACTGCGCCAGGATTTCGACCAGATCGTCCTCAGGGAACGGATACAGCTGCTCGATACGCAGGATCGCGATGTCTTCGCGGCCTTCGGCACGGCGTTTTTCCAACAGGTCGTAGTACACCTTGCCACTGCACATGACCAGGCGTTCGACCTTGGCCGGATCGATCGCGTCGATTTCCGGAATGACGGTCTGGAACGAGCCTTCGGCCAATTCTTCCAAGGTCGAGATGGCCAGCTTGTGGCGCAGCAGCGACTTCGGCGTCAGTACGATCAGCGGCTTGCGCAGCGGACGGATGACTTGGCGACGCAGCAGGTGGTAGATCTGTGCCGGCGTGGTCGGTACGCAGACCTGGATGTTGTGCTCGGCGCACAGCTGCAGGTAACGCTCCAGACGCGCGGAGGAGTGCTCCGGACCCTGGCCTTCATAGCCGTGAGGCAGCAGCATGGTCAGACCGCACAGACGGCCCCACTTGTGCTCGCCGCTGGTGATGAACTGGTCGATCACCACCTGGGCACCGTTGGCGAAGTCGCCGAACTGGGCTTCCCAGATCACCAGCGCGTTCGGCGTGGTGGTCGAGTAACCGTATTCGAATGCCAGAACGGCTTCTTCCGAAAGGAAGGAGTCGTACAGCTCGAACTTCGGCTGGCCCGGGAACAGGTTCTGCAGCGGCACGTAGGTGCTGGCGTCCTTCTGGTTGTGCAGCACCGCGTGACGGTGCGAGAAGGTGCCACGACCGATGTCCTGGCCGGTCATGCGGATCGGGTGCCCTTCGAACTGCAGCGTGGCGTACGCCATGGTCTCGGCGTAACCCCAGTTGATCGGCAAGCCACCGGCCTGCATCTTCTGACGGTCTTCGTAGATCTTGGCGACCTGACGCTGGACGACGAAGCCTTCCGGCAGCTCGAGCAGCTTGGCCGACAGCTCCTGCAGGGTCTTGAGGTCGAAACGCGTGTCGTGGCGCGCGGTCCAGGCGTGGCCCAGGTACGGACGCCAGTCCACGAACAGCTCACGGTTCGGCTCCTTGACCAGGCTCTTGACCACGTGCAAACCGTTGTCCAAGGCGTTGCGGTACTCGTCGATCTTCGCCTGGGCGCGCTCGGCGTCGATGCGGCCGGCCTGGATCAGTGCCTCGGCGTACAGCTCACGGGTGGTGCGCTGCTTGCTGATCTGCTGGTACATCAACGGCTGGGTGCCGTTCGGCTCGTCGGCCTCGTTGTGGCCGCGACGGCGGTAGCAGACCAGGTCGATGACCACGTCACGCTTGAACTGCATGCGGTAGTCGATGGCCAGCTGGGTCACGAACAGGACCGCTTCCGGGTCATCGCCGTTCACGTGCAGGATCGGCGCCTGGATCATCTTGGCAACGTCGGTGGCGTACTCGGTGGAACGCGAGTCCAGCGGGTTGCTGATGGTGAAACCAACCTGGTTGTTGATCACGATGTGCACGGTACCGCCGGTCTTGAAACCGCGGGTCTGCGACATCTGGAAGGTTTCCATGACCACGCCCTGGCCGGCGAATGCAGCATCGCCGTGGATCGAGATCGGCAGCACCTTGTCGCCGACGGTGTCGTTGCGACGGTCCTGGCGAGCACGTACCGAACCCTCCACCACTGGCGAAACGATTTCCAGGTGGGACGGGTTGAACGCCATGGCCAGGTGGACTTCGCCGCCTGGGGTCATCACGTTGGAGGAGAAGCCCTGGTGATACTTCACGTCACCGGAGCCCAGCTCGTTCATCTTCTTGCCTTCGAACTCGTCGAACAGCTCGCGCGGGTTCTTGCCGAAGGTGTTGACCAGGACGTTGAGACGGCCACGGTGGGCCATGCCGATCACAACTTCCTTGGTGCCATACGAACCGGAGCGCTGGATCATTTCGTCCAGCATCGGGATCAGGCTTTCGCCACCCTCGAGGCCGAAACGCTTGGTGCCTGGGTACTTGGTGCCCAGGTATTTCTCAAGGCCTTCGCCAGCGGTCACGCGCTCGAGCAGGTGGGTCTGCACGTCGGCGGAAAACTCCGGACGACCGCGCACGCTTTCCAGGCGCTGCTGGAACCAGCTGCGCTGCTCGGAATCGGTGATGTGGGTGAACTCGGCGCCAATGGTGCGACAATATGTCTTCTGGAGCGCCTCGAAAATCTCACGTAGGCTCGCTTCCTCTTTGCCGATGAACAGGTCGCCGGCACGGAAAGTCGAATCAAGATCGGCATTGGTCAAGCCGTAGTGATTGATCGACAGGTCTACGGGCGCAGGGCGCTGCCACAACCCCAACGGGTCGAGCTTGGCAGCCTGATGGCCGCGCATACGATAGGCCTGGATCAGTCGCAGAACTTCAACCTGCTTCTTCTCGTGTTCACTGCTCACGCTCCCGGCAGATACCGGTTGGGCGCGGCGCTGGTTCTTTGCCAGCAGTACGAAATGGTCGCGGATTGTCGAGTGCGATACATCGGTAGCGGTGCTGCCGTCGGCGGGCAACTTCTGGAAGTAGGTGCGCCACTCTTCTGGCACAGCGTTAGGGTCGTGCAGGTAGAGCTCGTAGAGTTCTTCCACATATGCAGCGTTACCACCTGAAAGGTGGGCGCTATCCCACATGCGCTGCATCACGCTTTCTTGCATGCTTGGTCACCCTCGGTTAGGGGACTGATCGGCGAGAGCCACAGCAAACCTGGATAAGTCCGAGCAAAGCGACTGAACCACGCCACCTGGATCCTGCTGATTTTCCGGGTACCAGCCCGGAAGCCCCTGCTGGTCTCATCTTCATAGGTAATGAGCGCGGGCTTTGTGGGCCCTTGCTCGGGTTTTACCTCAGTGCGGGCTCACCACCCGCACCTTGGCATCTTGCAGGTACAACGCTTTGAATCAGGTGCCGCTCTGCAGCAGCATGTTACGTACGTGGCCGATCGCCTTGGTCGGGTTCAGACCCTTCGGGCAAACGTTCACGCAGTTCATGATCCCGCGGCAGCGGAATACGCTGAACGGGTCATCCAGGGACGCCAGGCGCTCCTGGGTCTTGGTGTCACGGCTGTCGGCCAGGAAGCGATAGGCCTGCAGCAGTGCGGCGGGGCCCAGGAACTTGTCCGGGTTCCACCAGAACGATGGGCAGGAAGTCGAGCAGCAGGCGCACAGGATGCACTCGTACAGACCGTCCAGCTTGTCGCGATCTTCAGGCGACTGCAGGCGCTCGATGGCCGGGGCCGGCGTGTCATTCTGCAGGAACGGCTTCACCTTCTCGTACTGCTTGTAGAAGATGCTCATGTCGACCACCAGGTCACGAATGACCGGCAGGCCTGGCAGCGGACGCAGAACCAGCTTGTTGCCCTTGACCACGCCCGACAGCGGGGTGATGCAGGCCAGGCCGTTCTTGCCGTTCATGTTCATGCCGTCGGAACCGCAAACGCCTTCACGGCAGGAGCGACGGTACGAGAAACCTTCGTCCTTTTCTTTGATCAGTGCCAGTACGTCCAGCACCATCAGGTCCTTGCCGCCGGTATCGACGTCGAACGACTCCATCTTGGGCGCCGCGTCGGTGTCCGGGTTGTAACGATAAACTTCGACTTTCAACATAGCAGCCACCCTTAGTAAGTCCGGACTTTTGGTTCGAAGGCTGGAACAGTCTTCGGCGCAAAGTTGACGCCACGCTTGGCCACGCGCTTCTCACCCGGGTAGTACAGGGTGTGGCACAGCCAGTTTTCGTCGTCACGGTCTTCGTAGTCTTCACGGGCGTGCGCGCCGCGGGACTCTTTACGGGCTTCGGCCGCGATGGCGGTAGCTTCGGCGACTTCCAGCAGGTTCTGCAGCTCCAGCGCTTCGATACGCGCGGTGTTGAAGGCCTGGGACTTGTCGTTGATCTTGACGTTGGCGATGCGCTCGCGCAGGCCAGCCAGCTGCTCGATACCCTTCTGCATGTATGCGCCGGTACGGAATACACCGAAGTAGTTCTGCATGCAGCTCTGCAGTTCACGCTTGAGGCTGGCGACGTCTTCGCCAGTGGTACGCTCGTTGAGCTTGTTCAGGCGGTTCAGGGCAACGTCGACGTCGGTGTCGCTGGCATCGCGGTACTCCACGCCTTCGCTCAGCGCTTTTTCCAGATGCAGACCGGCAGCACGACCGAAGACCACCAGGTCGAGCAGCGAGTTGCCGCCCAGGCGGTTGGCACCGTGAACCGATACGCACGCCACTTCACCTACGGCGAACAGGCCTGGGATGATCTGATCCTTGCCTTCGGCGTCCATGGTGATGGCCTGGCCATGAATGTTGGTGGCAACGCCGCCCATCATGTAGTGGCAGGTCGGTACGACCGGTACCGGTGCGACCACCGGGTCGACGTGGGCAAAGGTCTTGGACAGCTCGCAGATACCTGGCAGGCGGCTGTGCAGCACCTCCTCGCCCAGGTGGTCCAGCTTCAGCAGTACGTGGTCCTTGTTCGGGCCCACACCGTTGCCGGCGATGATTTCCTTGACCATGGAACGGGCGACCACGTCGCGGCCAGCCAGGTCTTTCGCGTTCGGCGCGTAACGCTCCATGAAGCGCTCGCCGTGGGCGTTGATCAGGTAGCCACCCTCACCACGGCAGCCCTCGGTCACGAGAACGCCGGCGCCGGCGATACCGGTCGGGTGGAACTGCCACATCTCGATGTCCTGGACCGGGACGCCTGCACGCAGGGCCATGCCGATACCGTCACCGGTGTTGATAAGAGCGTTGGTGGTCGAGGCGTAGATACGGCCCGCACCGCCGGTGGCCAGCACGGTGGCCTTGGACTTGATGTACAGGGTTTCGCCGGTTTCGATGCAGATCGCGATCACACCGACGAACGCGCCGTCCTGGTTCTTCACCAGGTCAACGGCGTAGTACTCGTTGAGGAAGGTGGTGCCGGCCTTCAGGTTGCCCTGGTACAGGGTGTGCAGGAGCGCGTGACCGGTACGGTCGGAGGCTGCGCAGGTACGGGCAGCCTGGCCACCCTTGCCGAAGTCCTTGGACTGGCCACCGAACGGACGCTGGTAGATACGACCGGTTTCGGTACGCGAGAACGGCAGACCCATGTGGTCCAGCTCGAAGACCGCAGCCGGGCCTTCCTGACACATGTATTCGATAGCGTCCTGGTCACCGATGTAGTCGGAACCCTTGACGGTATCGTACATGTGCCAGCGCCAATCGTCGTTCGGGTCGGCCGAAGCGATGGCGCAGGTGATGCCGCCCTGGGCGGATACGGTGTGCGAACGGGTCGGGAAGACCTTGGTGACAACGGCTGTCTTGTGACCGCCTTGAGCCAGCTGCAGCGCTGCGCGCATGCCGGCACCGCCGCCACCGATGATGATGGCGTCGAAGGAAATAGTAGGAATGCTAGCCATGGATCAGATACCCCAGAGAATCTGCACACCCCAGACGAAGTAAGCGAACATCGCAACGCCGCATACCGCCTGGAACAGGAAACGAATCGCAGTCGCCGACTTGCCGAACGACATCGGCGTCAGGTAGTCGGTGGCGATGGTCCACATGCCGACCCAGGCGTGAGCGCCCAGGGCAACGAGGGCCAGCAGACTGAAGATCCGCATCGCGTTGTTGGAGAACAGACCATGCCACTGGGTGTAGTCGATGCCTGGGTGGCAGACCACGTAGCCGATCAGGAAAATGAAGTAAGCCGCGAGAACGACCGCCGATACGCGCTGCGCCATCCAGTCATAGAGGCCCGAACGCGACAGGTTCGTGACATTGGTTACCATACCCAAACTCCCACCAGAACGATCAGCACCACGGAGATGACGATCACGATTTTCGAGCCCAGCTTGCCGCCTTCCAGCGTCTCACCGATACCCATGTCCATGATCAGGTGGCGTACACCTGCCACGAGGTGATAAAGCAGGGCGGACAGCAGGCCCCAGGTCACGAACTTGGCCAGCGGGCTGGTCAGACACGCCTTCACCTCACCGAAGCCTTCCTCGGAACCCAGCGACTTGCCCAATGCATAAAGCATGATGGCAAGGCCCAGGAACAGGATGACGCCGGAGATACGGTGCAGAATGGACGTGTACGCAGTGACAGGAAGCTTGATGGTCCTTAGGTCTAGGTTTACAGGTCGTTGGCTTTTCACGGCTTTTTTCACACTGAAGAGCCCCTAGCGAATCAGGGCAAAGTTGTTGGTAAGTGTACTGGTCAGGTACCCACCACCCAGAGAACGGCGACCCCCAGCAGTTCGGGCTTGCAAGCCCTTGGCGGTCGGCTGCCGAGTATAGACAGTTAGGCTGCTCATGACAACGTGAGGGGCTAGCCCAAATAGCGCATTGCCTTTAATGAACAAAAGGCGTAAACGGGCGAGAAATTCGCGAAAAATCAAGGCTGCGAGGCGGTTTCAACCAGCCTTTAGGCAAATTGACATTCGAATTTATCCCTCTATAGTGGTGCGGGCCCTGCGTGGGGGGTCTGTCTGATGATTTCAAGCATTAATAGGAGGCCACATGGCTGACAAAAAAGCGCAGTTGGTCATCGAGGGCGCTGCCCCCGTCGAGCTGCCCATTTTAACCGGCACCGTTGGTCCTGATGTAATCGACGTCCGCGGGTTGGGGGCCACTGGTCACTTCACCTTCGACCCAGGTTTCATGGCGACCGCCTCGTGCGAGTCGAAGATCACCTACATCGACGGCGACAAGGGCGTGCTGCTGCACCGCGGCTACCCGATCGAACAACTCGCCGAGAAATCGGACTACCTCGAAACCTGCTACCTGCTGCTCAACGGCGAACTGCCGAATGCCGAGCAGAAGGCCCAGTTCGTCAGCACCGTGAAGAACCACACCATGGTTCACGAGCAGCTGAAGTCCTTCTTCAACGGCTTCCGTCGCGACGCTCACCCGATGGCGGTGATGTGCGGCGTGGTCGGCGCCCTGTCGGCGTTCTATCACGACTCCCTGGACATCAATAACCCGCAACACCGCGAAATCTCCGCGGTGCGCCTGGTCGCCAAGATGCCGACCCTGGCCGCGATGGTCTACAAGTACTCCATGGGCCAGCCGATGATGTATCCGCGCAACGACCTGTCGTACGCGGAAAACTTCCTGCACATGATGTTCAACACCCCGTGCGAGATCAAACCGATCAGCCCGGTGCTGGCCAAGGCAATGGACCGGATCTTCATCCTCCACGCCGACCACGAGCAGAACGCCTCCACCTCCACCGTGCGCCTGGCAGGCTCCTCGGGCGCCAACCCGTTCGCCTGTATCGCTGCCGGCATCGCTGCACTGTGGGGCCCGGCCCACGGCGGCGCGAACGAAGCCGTGCTGACCATGCTCGATGAAATTGGCGATGTCTCGAACATCGACAAGTACATCGCCAAGGCCAAGGACAAGAACGACCCGTTCAAGCTGATGGGCTTCGGTCACCGCGTGTACAAGAACCGCGACCCGCGCGCCACCGTGATGAAGCAGACCTGCGACGAAGTCCTGGGCGAGCTGGGCATCAAGAACGATCCGCAGCTGGAACTGGCCATGCGCCTGGAAGAGATCGCCCTCACCGATCCTTACTTCATCGAGCGCTCGCTGTACCCGAACGTCGACTTCTACTCGGGGATCATCCTCAAGGCGATCGGCATTCCGACCAGCATGTTCACCGTGATCTTCGCCCTGGCGCGTACCGTCGGCTGGATCTCGCACTGGAAAGAAATGCTCTCCAGTCCGTACAAGATTGGCCGCCCGCGCCAGCTGTACACCGGCGAACTGCATCGCGACATCGTCGAACTGAAAGACCGCAAGTAAGCGCTTGACGCCGAAAGCAAAAAGGCTGCCCTCGGGCAGCCTTTTTAATGCCTGTAAGGTATTTGGCGCCTTTGAGATCGAGCGCCACCTCAGCACCCAAGACAAGCACCTAGTGCCTCCCACCGAGCTGCCGCTAAACCAATCCGGGAAGAACCTTGTTTATTTGCCTATACGGACCTCTTCGCGGGCAAGCCCGCGAAGAAGCCAGCAAAGCCCCCAATGAATCTCAGTTCTTCTCGGCCCGCTCGCGCAACGCCTTGAGGGTATTGAACGGCGCATCGACGACGAACTTGTTGGCCAACCACGACGGCACACTCCCTCCCGGTTCGGTGTGGACCTGGTAGGTCACCTCGGTGCTATCGCCCCTGGGTACCAGCTTCCAGAAACCTTCGACCTGGGCCACGCGCACGAATCCTTTCTCTTCCGGGATATAGGTCGGCAGCTCCTTGAGATTGCGCACCACGCTGCCATCAGCCTCTTTGACCGTACTCACCTGCAGCACCGAGTCACGCGGGGTCACCGGCCATGGTGTATTGAACTGGGTGTAGGTCCAGCTCTGATCACCCTCGTGCTTGAGCAGCTTCTGCGACTTGCACTCGTGAATCCAGGCACAGGCCCCCACCACGTCTTCCTGCAGCGCCAGGACCTTGGCCAGCGGCGCCTTGATCAGCGTCACGCCGCGATAAGCTTTGTACTTGGAGCCTGCCACTTCACTGAGGGACACCTTGATACCCTCCTCGTCCTTGGCCACCTGCCAGTCCTCGGCCCAGGCCACCGGCGCCAGAAGAACGCCGATGCCACACAGCAGTGCAATACGCTTGATCGATCTCATCATCTTTATCCTTGTTGTCGAAGAGCCAACCGTTACGCCGCCGTCACTTGCTCCAGCCAACCAAGAATCCTGATCGCCTCGTCGCGGTCGCTGCCACACACCTCGACATCTGCCTTGAAACCACCGCATACCGCCGGGCGCTCAGGCTTACCGAACAGGTCGCAGAGGTTTGTCGCCGTCAGATGCAGGCAGCGCATACCCGCCGGCTTGCCCTGGGGCATACGGGGCATGGCAGAGGTGATGGACGGCGCGATGCAGCAGGCGCCGCAACCTTCACGGCAATTCATGGTGATTCACCAAGATCAGGACTCCCTGGAACAGAACGGGACGAACGTCCCTGGATAGTAACCGCTCAAACATACGTTTGAAATTGCCACACGGATGAAATCTGCCATGACCCGGCAGTCAGTTGCCCCAGACTATTGGCGGTACTCGAACTCGATCGCCGCCCCTTCCACATCACGGCGGCTGTCGTTGCGCAGTTGAAGCTGCATTTCGTTGCTGATGAGCCGGCCATTGAGCTGGAAGGGGCTGTCGTCTTCTACCGGCTTACTGGGAAACATCGATGGCAGCAAAGGTTTGCGACGCCCGGTCTTGCTGCCGAGGCTGGGCTCGAGATCATTGACCATTTCCACCGGCAGACTGAGGTCGAGCTTGGGCTTGGGCAGCGGCTTGGCGACCGCCTTGCTGACGGGCTTGGCAGTCTTGCGCTTGGCGCTGGCAGGTTTCGCCGCTTTTCTGGGCACCGCCTGGCTCTTCTTCTGCACCGTTTTCTGCGCAGGCTTGACCTTGGATGGAGCCGCCTGCGCCGCTGGTTGCGCAGCCACCGCCATACCACCCGACAGGCAGACTGGCACGAGGCATACGGCAAAAGCAAAAGCGCGCAACAGATTCATGGTTACCGATGGGCAGACTGGAAAAGTGCGTATGCTCTCCGTTCCGCGGCCCGCTGGCAAGCCTACAACGGCGAACCTGTCGACTCCCTGCACAATTGCTGAGCCAACAGGCCCAAGGTGATCACCGCACGCTCGGCCTCCTTATTCCAGGGAATCCCGCAATTGAGGCGGATACAGTGGTTGAACTGCTCGGTATTGCTGAAGATCAGCCCCGGCGCGATGCTGATGCCCTGTTCCAACGCACGCACATGCAACTCCTGAGTGTTGACCCGCCCCGGCAGGCTCACCCAAAGGATGAAGCCGCCCGTGGGCCGGGTCATCTGCGTGCCTTCAGGGAAATGTTGTTGCACTGCCAACTGATAGGCACTGAGGTTCTTGCGGTATTCCTGGCGGATGTAGCGCAGATGCCGGTCGTAGCCGCCGTTCTCCAGGTAAGCCGCTACACCCATTTGCGTCACGCTGCACGCCGAGTGAGTGGTGAAGGTCTGCAGGCGCTGGATCTCTTCCTGATAGCGCCCGGCAATCATCCAACCCACCCGCACGCCGGGCGACAAGGTCTTGGAGAAGCTCGAGCAGTAGATGACCCGATCCAGCCGGTCGAAGGCCTTGAGCGCCTTGGTCTTGCCCTGCTCGAACATCAGCTCGCCGTAGATATCGTCCTCGACCACCTGGATGTCGTAGTCCGAGGCCAGCCGCAACAACTGTTTCTGTCGTTCCTCCGGCATGGTGCCGCCCAGCGGGTTACTCAAGCGCGTGGTCAGCACCAACGCCTTGATCGACCACTGGTTGGCCGCCAGTTGCAGCGCCTCCAGACTGATGCCCGTGGACGGGTCGCTGGGAATCTCGATCACTTTGAGGCCGAGCAGGTCAGCCAACTGCAGCAAGCCATAGTAGGTTGGCGATTCGGCAGCGATCAGATCGCCAGGCCGGGTGAGCACACGCAACGACATCTGCAAGGCATCGACGCAACCATGGGTGACCACTACTTCCCGCGGATCGACCAACACGCCAGCATCGCGCATGCGGATCGCGATCTGCCGGCGCAACGGCTCGAATCCCGGGCTGAACATATAGCTGAACGCGCGCGGACTGTGGAAACGAGTGACCTTGGCGATCTGCTGGTGCAGGGCACGCACCGGCAGATAGTCGACGTGGGGCACCGCCGCGCCGAACGGGAACACGCCATCTCGACGAGCTTCGGTGAGCACCTGCTGGATGATACTGGCACGGGTGACCAGGCCGGGCCGCTCGACGCGCGCGATGTCGGGCGTCTGCGCGGTCAGGGCCGGCGTCTGGTGCACGTAGTAGCCCGACTGCGGGCGTGCCCGGATCAGCCCCTGATCTTCCAGATTGGCGTAAGCCTGCAAGACCGTGGCGTGGCTGACGTTGAGCTGGGCACTCATCTTGCGTACCGAAGGCACTCGCTCGCCGGGCTGATAGACACCCCGACGGATATCATCGGCAAGTTGCTGGGCAATACGCTGGTAGAGCAGCAGGTTGGTCATGGCGAGATCTCGGCGCGCAGACAGGCTCGTTGTTCTTGTGTGGCTCACTGACGGTAGAGGATACCGTAACAGTTGCAAAGTGTACTGGCACAGATTGCAGAATAGCCAACCGTACAGTCAACCACTAACGAACGAGACGAATGACACGCCGAGACACCCTGACGACTTCAGCGCGCCGGCGCGAGTCTACCTTTGTCATCGGAGAAGACGATTTCCACACGACGGTTCTGTGCTCTGCCCCGCTCCGAAGCGTTGGCCTCGATAGGATATTGGTCGCCGTAGCCTTCGACCTGCAGGCGCTTCTCGTCTATACCCAGATCCACCAGCATGTCGGCCACGGCCTGGGCGCGGTCACGGGACAGCTTGAGATTGTCCTCCGGCGCACCGGTGCTGTCGGTGTAGCCCTCGATACGCACCACACGACGCGGGTTCAATTGAAGGAACTGAACCAGCTTGAGCACGGTACGGCTGGCCGAGTTCTTCAGATCGGCACGCCCGGTGTCGAACAGCACATCGCTCAGGGTCATGACCAGACCACGATCAGCCTGCTCGGAAGCCAGTGCGGCGATTTGCGACTCGACCCATTTACCCTGCTGTTGCACGCTGGCCAGCTTGGCCTCGCGCAGCGCCAACTGCAGGCGCTGACGCTCAAGGTCGAGCTTGGCCCGGCGCTCCTGATTCAGGGCCAACTTGGCATGCTCGCTGGCGATCTCGCTGTAGCGCTGGCTCAGATAGGCGTAGTGGCGCACATCACTGCCCGTGCCCACATAGCTCGACAAGCGCTCGGCGCGGGACAACGACTCACCCGCGCGGATGACGTCACGCGGCGCACTGCGCAGCACATCGGCATCGTCCTTGACCTTCTGGAAGCTGGCCGCAGCCTCGTCCAGAGCCGCCTCGCTGCGCTGACTGGCACAGCCTTGCAAGCCCGCCGTCAGCACCACAAGGGCCAGCGCGGCCATTGGTTTGGCACCCATCATGGCTGCACCTCCAACTGCTTGCGCAAACGCTTGATCCGCGACTGCAACACTGCGAGCTGCTCATCGCTCTTCTGATTGAGGACCTGGGCCTCGGCCAGGCGAGCGTCCAGTTCGGCTTGCTCGGCACGCATGCGTGCGTCGCGATAGCTTTCTCCGAGCATGTTGCTCCTGGCCCGATCGAGCTTGTCGCTGGCCATCTTGAATGCCGGGTTGTCCTCGGTGGCGCCGACCGCCTTGGCCTGCTCCAGCGCCTGCTCGGCAATGCGCATCTGTTCGTTGGGCGCCGGGTCGTTGGCGCAGCCGGCCAGGCCGAACATGGCCGCGGCAAGGATCAGTGATTGGGTTCTCACACACACTTCCTACTGTTTGGGGGCGTCCGGGGAAAGCTGCATCTGCGCTTTCCAGCGCTCGACGTTGCGCTGCAACACGGCGTCGGACGTACCGGAGATCGGCAATTCTGTCAGTTTTTTCGCCAACTGCCCACGCAGCCAGCTGTCGTTGCAGGCCGAATTATGCGAA
Source organism: Pseudomonas putida (assembly GCF_004357765.1). Taxonomy (GTDB): domain Bacteria; phylum Pseudomonadota; class Gammaproteobacteria; order Pseudomonadales; family Pseudomonadaceae; genus Aquipseudomonas; species Aquipseudomonas putida_U. The sequence goes on from NZ_SMTE01000015.1 coordinate 54,785, forward strand.
ACCGCCAGATACAAGCCTGGACGGTCCACCGGTAGACCACGGGCGATCAGGTCATTGCTCATACCGAGGCCCTGGGTCATCGCCATGCCCGCATAGCGACCAGCCAGCACATAATCGACCTGTCCCAACACCAGCTTCTGGAACGCCTGGGTCAGGTTCTGCGCGACCACCAGATGCAGCTGGGCCTTGGCGAACGCGTCGAACGCCGGCGTCAACCGCGCCCGTTCGGAGAGGCTGCCCTGGTAACGGGCCAGGTCTGCAGGACCGTCGAACACCACCTGCCCATCATGGCGGGTCCATACCAGGTATTCGTTGAGCAGCAACGGTGGATGAATGTAGTCGAGCGCGGTGAGTTGCTCGACCTGCATGGGCGTATCGAGCAACAGATCGATGCGCCCGCTGCGCACTTCCTCCAGGGCCTGGTCGCGCTTGCCGGCGTGCAGCACCTCGACCTTGATACCGAGCTCGCTGGCCACCTGGCGCAACAGGTCGACATTGGCCCCGATCAGATGGCGCGGGTCCTTCGGGTCCTGCCAGGAGTACGGCGGCGCATCCGGGCTGCCGGTGACCACCAGGCGCTCGCACTTGCCTGCCGCCAGCGCCAGGGGAGACAGCAGCGCAGTCATGCATGCCAGCACCCTGCCCGCTTTGGATAACACCATCCTTCACTCCTCGTTCGTATTCATCGGCGATGAGGCCCGTGCCGATACCGCAAAAAAAACCCGGCCCTCATGACGAGGGCCGGGCTTCTTTATAAGTGAAGCAGCCGGATCAGACCAGCTTTTCCAGCTCCGGAACGGCTTCGAACAGGTCGGCGACCAGCCCGTAGTCGGCCACCTGGAAGATCGGCGCCTCTTCGTCCTTGTTGATCGCCACGATCACCTTGGAGTCCTTCATGCCTGCCAGGTGCTGGATCGCGCCGGAGATACCGACGGCGATGTACAGCTGCGGGGCGACGATCTTGCCGGTCTGGCCGACCTGCATGTCGTTGGGCACGAAGCCCGCGTCGACCGCGGCGCGCGAGGCACCGACAGCAGCGCCGAGCTTGTCGGCCAGGCTGTACAGGTGGCTGAAGTTGTCACCATTGCCCATGCCGCGACCGCCGGAGACGACGATCTTGGCAGCGGTCAGCTCTGGGCGATCGGACTTGGCCAGCTCTTCGCCGACAAAGCTCGAGATACCGGCGTCATGGGCGGCACCGACGGCCTCGACGGCAGCCGAACCACCTTCGGCGGCCACGGCGTCGAAGCCGGTGGTACGCACGGTGATGACCTTGATCGCAGCGCTCGATTGCACGGTGGCAATGGCGTTACCGGCGTAGATCGGGCGCTTGAAGGTGTCGGCGGACTCGACCGAGATGATCTCGGAGATCTGGTCGACGTCCAGCAGCGCAGCAACGCGCGGCAGGATGTTCTTGCCATTGGTGGTGGCCGGGGCCAGCACGTGGCTGTAACCGCTGGCCAGCTCTTTGATGAGCGGCGCGACGTTTTCCGGCAGCACATGGGCGTAGGCCGCGTTATCAGCGACCAACACCTTGGCCACGCCAGCGATCTTGGCCGCGGATTCGGCGACGCCGCCCACGTTCTGGCCAGCGACCAGAACGTGGATATCACCACCGATCTTGGCGGCAGCGGCGACAGTGTTCAGGGTGGCCGGGGCTACGGCACCGGCTTCGTATTCAGCGACAACCAGGATAGTCATTTAGATTACCTTCGCTTCGTTCTTCAGCTTCTCGACCAGTTCGGCCACCGATTTGACCTTGATGCCAGCGCTGCGGGCAGCCGGGGCTTCAACCTTCACGGTCTTGTTGGTGGAGGTCAGCGATACGCCCAGCGCGTCTGGAGTCACGGTCTCCAGCGGCTTCTTCTTGGCCTTCATGATGTTCGGCAGCGACGCGTAGCGTGGCTCGTTCAGGCGCAGGTCGGTGGTGACGATGGCTGGCAGGTTCAGTGCAACGGTCTGCAGGCCGCCATCGATTTCACGGGTGACATTGAGCTTGTCGCCAGCCACTTCCACCTTGGAGGCGAAAGTGCCCTGGGCGAAGCCGGTCAGCGCAGCCAGCATCTGGCCGGTCTGGTTGTTGTCACTGTCGATGGCCTGCTTGCCGAGGATCACCAACTGCGGCTGTTCCTTGTCGACAACGGCTTTCAGTGCCTTGGCCACGGCCAGGGAATTCAGCTCTTCGGCAGCTTCGACCAGAATGGCCCGGTCAGCACCCAGAGCCAGGGCGGTACGCAGTTGCTCCTGGGCAGCGGTCGGGCCGATGGTAACGACGACGATCTCGCTGGCCACGCCCTTCTCTTTCAGGCGTACGGCTTCTTCCACGGCGATTTCGCAGAAGGGGTTCATGGACATCTTGACGTTTGCAAGGTCGACGCCGGAGTTATCCGCCTTGACGCGAACCTTGACGTTGTAGTCGACCACTCGTTTGACAGCTACAAGAACCTTCATGGATTCCTCGTTACTCTCCGGTGAATAGAATGTCGCCTGGGGCCATGCCCTGGCGATGCGCGTGGGTACAAGGGCACCTCTAAAAACGAACCGGACGGAGCGACCTTCACGTGACCGAACAGTCTCTGTTCGACCGCCGCGGCAAAAACCCGCGGGTCATTTTCTGTCGTGGCGTGTAGACTCCACTACAAAACACGTTCTGGCCCAGACAGCCTGCTCCACGCCTGGTCTTTAGGGGTACACCTGCGCCCGACGATCAGCCTACGGCGAGCGTAAAACCGCTCGTATCTTGACCGTAACACCCCATCCGGTCAATACGGCAAATCGGTCACCCTCCAGCCGCCTTCCTGTGATTTTACTGGCCTGCGGCAATTTCAAACAAACGTTTGTATTGGACCCGCCACGTGGTGTAGATATAATGCGCGCCAGGACAAAAACGGTGTAGTCCGTCTTTTTCGCAGCTACAGCCAGGCCCCGCCGCGGGCCCCGATGCCGAGCCGCGCACGAACGTCCAGCACCCAATAAGACCAAGCAACAGCACGAGCCTTGATGAGTAGGAGAGAACCAGTGGAACGCGAATACATGGAATTCGACGTGGTCATCGTCGGCGCAGGCCCCGCCGGCCTGTCCGCCGCCTGCCGCCTGAAGCAGAAGGCCGCCGAAGCCGGTAGCGAGATCAGCGTCTGCGTGGTCGAAAAAGGTTCGGAAGTTGGTGCACATATCCTCTCCGGCGCGGTGTTCGAACCCCGCGCCCTGAACGAATTGTTCCCCGACTGGAAAGAACTCGGCGCCCCGCTCAACACCGAGGTCAAGCGCGACGATATCTACGTGCTCAAGGATGCCGGCAGCTCGACCAAGGTCCCCGACCTGTTCGTGCCCAAGACCATGCACAACCAGGGCAACTACATCATCTCCCTGGGTAACCTGTGCCGCTGGCTGGCCCAGCAGGCCGAGAACCTCGGCGTGGAAATCTACCCAGGCTTCGCCGCCCAGGAAGCATTGTTCGATGAAAACGGCGTGGTGCGCGGCATCGTCACCGGAGACCTGGGCGTCGACCGCGAAGGCAACCCCAAGGACGGCCTGTACACCCCGGGCATGGAACTGCGCGCCAAGTACACCCTGTTCGCCGAAGGCTGCCGCGGCCATATCGGCAAGCAGTTGATCAAGCGCTTTGACCTGGACAACGAGTCGGATGTCCAGCACTACGGTATCGGCCTCAAGGAAATCTGGGAAATCGACCCGGCCAAACACGAGCAAGGCCTGGTGGTGCACACCGCCGGCTGGCCGCTGGATGTGATGAGCGCCGAAAACACTGGCGGCTCGTTCCTTTATCACCTGGAAAACAACCAGGTGGTGGTCGGCCTGATCGTCGACCTGTCGTACTCCAACCCATACCTGTCGCCGTTCGATGAATTCCAGCGCCTCAAGCACCACCCGGTGATGAGCCAGTACCTCGAAGGCGGCAAGCGCATCAGCTACGGCGCCCGAGCCATCTGCAAGGGCGGCCTGAACTCGCTGCCAAAGATGGTCTTCAACGGCGGCGCGCTGATCGGCTGCGACCTCGGCACCCTGAACTTCTCCAAGATCAAGGGCAGCCACACCGCGATGAAGTCCGGCATGCTCGCCGCCGACGCCGTGGCCGACGCCCTGATCGCCGGCAGCGAGGGTGGCGACCTGCTCAATGGCTACGTCAGTGCCTTCAAGGCCAGCTGGCTGTATGAGGAGCTGTTCGCCAGCCGCAACTTCGGCCCTGCACTGCACAAGTTCGGCCCCCTGCTGGGTGGTGCGTTCAACTACGTCGACCAGAACTGGTTCGGTGGCAAGCTGCCGTTCACCCTGCACGACACCAAGCCGGACTACGCCTGCCTCAAGCTCGCGGCGGACTCGAAAAAGATCGACTACCCCAAGCCCGACGGCAAGCTCAGCTTCGACAAGCTCAGCTCGGTATTCCTCTCCAGCACCAACCACGAGGAGGAACAGCCCTGCCACCTGAAGCTGACCGATCCGAACGTGCCGATCGCCAGCAACCTGCCGCTGTACGACGAGCCGGCCCAGCGCTACTGCCCTGCGGGTGTGTACGAAGTGGTCAGCCAGGAAGACGGCAGCAAGCGATTCCAGATCAACGCGCAGAACTGCGTGCACTGCAAGACCTGCGACATCAAGGACCCGGCCCAGAACATCACCTGGGTGACCCCTGAAGGCGCCGGCGGGCCGAACTACCCGAACATGTAAGGCTGCCGCCACGAAAAAGCCCCCGACTCGCGAGAGCCGGGGGCTTTTTCGTGGGTGTTCGCCGTGGCGCTTCTAGCGCTCGTTCTACGCTCCCCAGCAATCGCCAAGCTGAGCCCTACCCCTATTTTTCAACGCACATGATCGACATCGGCTCGGCGCCGAATGCCAGCGACTCACGGCGCCCGAAGTACCAGGCCGTCAACAATCCGACCGCCCCCATGATCAAACAGAAGCCAACGCACACCCAAGGACTCCAAGGCATCAAGGCAATCAGCGCCAGCGGCGTGGTACTGGCCCACAACGCATAGGCCACATTGTAAGTGAACGAGATCCCCGACACCCGGATCTGCGCCGGGAACAAGCCAACCATGACCGAAGGCACCACCCCCACCACACCGCAGGACAGGCCGGCCAGTGCGTAGGCTAGCCAAGTCGCGCCCCACTGTCCGACCAGACTTGCGTAGAGCGCACCGATGCCCATAGGCAGCAGCACGCTGTAGAGCATGAGCGCTCGCCAGGCGCCCACGCGATCGACCAGCAGCCCGGCGAGCACGCAGCCGATATTGAGGAACACGATACCGACGCTGCTCAGGGCAAAGGTATGTCCGGCGCTCATGCCGAAGCGTTGCTGCATCACCGTCGGCGTGATCACCACCAGCACCACCACCGCCGACGTCAGCACGCAGGTCAGCAGGGCTGCGGGAATCAGCGCCTGACGATGCTCGCCCAGCACCTGGCGCAACGGGAAGGCCACCGGCCGGTCCTGACGTTCACGCAGCGCCAGGAACACCGGCGTCTCGCTCAACCAGCGGCGCAGCCACACGCCGATCACGCCGAACACGCCGCCCAGCAGGAACGGGTAGCGCCAGGCGTAGTCGAGGATCTCCTGCGCCGTGAAGACTTGCGCCAGCAAGGTCGCCGTCAACGCCCCCAGCAGGTAACCGAAGGTCAGCCCCGCCTGCAGGAAGCCCAGGGCATAACCGCGCCGACCGGGCGGAGCATGCTCGGCAACGAAGGTCCAGGCGCTGGGGACCTCGCCGCCGACCGCAGCACCCTGCAGGATACGCAGGGCCAGCAGGATCAGCGGCGCGGCATAGCCGATGTCGGCATAGGTGGGCATCACCCCGATCAACAGGCACGGCAGCGCCATCATCAGGATGCTCAGGCTGAAGACGCGCTTGCGTCCCAGGTGGTCAGCGAAATGGGCCATGAGGATGCCACCCAGCGGTCTTGCCAGGTAGCCGGTGACGAAGATCCCGAAGCTCTGCAGCAGACGCAGCCACTCCGGCATCTGTGGCGGAAAGAACAGCTGGCTGAGCGTCAGGGCGAAGAAAACGAAGATGATGAAATCATAGATTTCCAGGGCACCGCCCAGGGCCGCCAGACCCAAGGTCCGGTGGTCGCCGCGGCTGAACCGGGGCTGGCGGGCGGTATCGATGACAGGCATGGCAGGGTCCGCAAGATCGGCAAAGGCCCAGAGGATAGCAAATGCCGTCGGCCCTTTGGCCAATGGACTCGTCTTAGCGGTGGAATACCGTCTGACCCAGGCGCGCTGCCGAATGCAGATGTCCCGCCCGCCCAGAGACCGCGGGCGGCAGTTCGAGCGTGCCGATCAGCAGTGGTGCATCGATGATCGCCATGAACGACGCCAGGGCTTCGTTATCCGGCACCTGCGGCAGGCTAACGTTCACCGCCTGGCGCTGCCCAGGCGGCACGGCCGGGACCGTCACATGCTGCGGGCGATACAGCAAGGCATGCTGTATCTGCGTGTTGACCCGGCAGAAACGTGCCATGTCGACACCGGCATGGTTACCCAGTTCGATGCTGCCAAGCAGCAGGTTGAACGGTTGCAGAGCGCAATGCACCAGGCGCTGCAACTCCTCGAAACTGGCCACGGGGGCGATGCGGTAATAGCCCAGCCGATTGAGCATCTTCTCCAGTTGCAGGCACTGGTCCGGGTGTTCTTCGGCTATGAGGATGCGCAACGATTTGTTCGTCATGATCGGGCCTGGGCAGTGGGTGTGAGCGAAACTCCTTGACCTGAACTGCGCCCGTGCAGGCTGCCGACCGGCAGTCTCCGGTGGGGTCTTCATTGATAGTTGTCGTCAAACAGGCAGAACGCAAGTTGTTGGCAGACTAATTTTCGCTTCGCGTTCGTAGCGTGTTTCACGACTCCCACTGGCGCATACGCAAGCGGCAATGCTTCATGGCATTGACGATGTGCTTTTCCACCAGGCTGCGGGAAATACCCAAGCGGTCGGCGATCTGCTGGTGCGACAGGCCATCGAGCTTGCGCAGCAGAAAGCAGTCGCGGCACGCGCCACTGAGTTCATCGAGGGCCTTCTGCATCAAGGCCAGTCGCTGATCGCGCTGCATGTCGAGGGTCAATGCTGGGCCATGCCATTGCTCGTCGAGATCGAGCACATCGAGAGATTCGGCCTGACGAACCTGGTGTCGGCGGTGCCGATCGACCACCAGGTTGAGCGCAGTGCGGTACAGAAACGCCCGCGGGTGCTCGATCTGCTGGCTGTCGGTACGCTCCAGCACTCTCAGGTAGGCATCATGGGCAACATCCTCGGCCGCCTGGCGGCTACCCAGGCGCGACGAGAGAAAACTCACCAATTCGCGATAGTAATGTTCCACGATGGCACCTGGCGTCGCCCTGCCCGACGTCGGTGTGCAGGGTTGCGGGACTGAGTGATATCAGCGTGCAATCTTACAAATTATAATGATTCTCAGCAACCGCTCCCCCGACAGCGCCCTGCGCTCAGCTGGCCGAGCGAGCTGGCATCTGCAACAGCACCCTCAGGCCGTCACCCTGGCTCTCGAAACGCAAACTGCCGGCACAGCGCTGGACGATAGCCTGCACGATCGCCAGCCCCAGCCCGCAACCGCCGCTCTGACCATGGCGCCAGAAACGCTCGGTCAGGTGCTGCAGATCCGCTTCGGCAATGCCAGGCCCATGATCGCGAACCACGAACCCGACCTGCCCATCGGCCATCTGCACATCGAGTTCCACCGCACTGTCGCCACCATGGCGCAAGGCGTTGTCGAGCAGATTGCGCAGCGCCGCCACCGCCAGCGGTGCCGGCATGCTCAGGTAGATACGCGCTGCTTGCTCGGGCAGGTGCAAGACGATTCGCCGATTATCGCCACCGCCAGCATCCTCGACCGCCTGGCGCACCACCTGCTCGGCGCTGCACTGCACGCCATCCTCGAACGACAGGCTACCCTCGACCCGGGCCAGCATGAGCAATTGCTCCAAGGTCCGGTGCATGCGATCGGCACCTTGCTCGGCATGTTCCAGAGCCTGCTCGCGGACACTGCCGTCGGTCATGCGGGCCACCTGCAGGTGCGTCTTGATCGCGGTCAACGGGCTGCGCAGCTCGTGGGCGGCGTCGTCGGTCAGGCGCCGCTCGCGCTCTAGGGTCTGGGCGATGCGCAAGAACAGTTGGTTCTGCGTCTCCAGCAGCGGTTGCAGTTCGCTGGGCAGGCCGGTCACCTGCAATGGCTCGACGCTATCGGCACGCCGGCGACGCAACGCATCGCGCATGCGATTGAGCGGCTCCAGGCCTTTGCCCAGACCGATCCAGAGCATACCGAGGCTACCCAGCAGTGCCATCAGCACCGGCGCCGAGGCCGCCAGCAGGATCGACTGGTTCAGCGCTTCGCGCTCCTGGTGGCGATCGGCCGTGGTGATACGCACATCACCATGATTGAAGGTGAAAGTCCGCCAGGATGCACCGTCGATGGTCTGGTCACGGAAGCCACTGCGCTCGTCGTCCATGGCGCCATCATGCTTGTGGTTACTGGCGAGAATCTCGCCGCGCAGCGAACTGACCTGGCAAGCCATGCCATCCGGCACGCTGAACTGGTCGGCGGAAAAATGCGCATCCTCACCTTTGGCTGCCAGCGGTTGCGGCAGCTGGTCGATGAGGCCGGCGACCATGCGTGCCGACGCCACCAAACGCTGATCGAGGGAAAACATCATCTGCTGGCGCAGGTCGCGCAGCATCCAGGCCGCCGTCAGCACCCAGATGATCACGAAGGCGCTGCCGAGGATCAGGCTCAGGCGTACACGCAGGCTCATGGGGCCACCTGCCCCGGGGCCTGGGCTGGGCCAAGGCGGTAGCCCAGGCCCCGCACAGTCTCGACGATACCGTTGCCGAGCTTGCGTCGCAGGTGGTGAATATGGACGTTCAGGGCGTTGCTCTCCACCTCGTCGCCAAAGCCATAGACGCAATCCTTGAGCTGTTCGCTGGAGAGCACCCGGCCCGGGTTCTGCAACAGTGCCTGGAGCAAGGCCTGTTCCCGTCGCGACAGGTCGACCGGCTGACCGGCCAAGGTCGCTTCGCAGCTACTGGGGTCGTACTGCAACGGTCCATGTTCGATGACATTCACCGCTCGTCCAGCCACCCGGCGCAACAGCGTATGCAGACGCGCAGCCAGTTCACGCAGGTCGAACGGTTTGAGCAGGTAGTCGTCGGCACCGGCCTGCAAACCATCGACCCGGTCGGTGACCGCGTCGCGGGCAGTGAGCACCAGAACAGGCAAGGACTCGCCCTGCTGGCGCAGGCGGCGCAGCAGCTTCAGGCCATCCTCGTCGGGCAAGCCCAGGTCGAGGATCATCACATCGAATTGCGCGGCCTGAAGCATGGCCCGCGCGCTGGCGGCCGTGGCCACCCGGTCCACGGTCAAGCCCTGGGCAGTGAGACCGGCGCAGATGCCGCTGGCGATCAGGTCGTCGTCCTCGCAGAGCAGAACGTGCATGGTGAAAGCTCCCAGGATGAGGTGAGGGGCATTGCACTATGGGCGGATTAAGGGGGGATTATGAACCTTTGTCGCAGCCACCGGGTAGCGGTCGCCAGCGGGCCCTACACCGCCTGCGCCACGGCTGTCAGACCGGGTTAACCTTGGGTTAATCGGCGACGGCCAGGATGGCCACACTTACAGCTCTGCCAAGGCGAAGACATGCGCGTCATCCTACTCTTTCTGACTTTCCTCCTGGCCGGCCCGCTGCAGGCCAATCCATTCGATGTCAAACCCGATTTCCTGCCGGTCCAGGAAGCCTTCGTGCTCAACCACGACCGCCAGGCCGATGGCCAGATGCGCCTGTACTTCCAGATCAAACCAGGCTACTACCTCTACCAGAAGCGCTTGAAGTTCGATGGGCTGACCGAAGCGCAGCGTCCGCCGTTGCCAGCGGCGCTCAACCACCACGACGAGTTCTTCGGCGACAGCGCGGTGTATCGTGACCAGCTCGAACTGCTGATACCGGCCGACGCCAAGGGCCAATTGCGCCTGGGTTGGCAGGGTTGCGCCGATGCCGGGCTGTGCTATCCACCGCAGACCACGGTGATCGACCTGGGCGGCAGTGCCGCGGCGCCCGTCGCCCCAGCCGGCGAACAAGCCAGCGACCAGGCCCTGGCCAGCGACCTGCAACAGGCCAGCCTGGCCTGGAGCCTGCTGGCCTTCTTCGGTCTCGGCCTGCTGCTGGCATTCACCCCTTGCTCGCTGCCGATGTTGCCGATTCTCGCCGGCCTGGTGCTTGGCAACGGTGCCAGTGCCCGCCGCGGCTGGCTGCTGGCCGGGGTCTACGTGCTGAGCATGGCGCTGGTCTATGCCGGCCTCGGGGTGATCGCCGCGCTGCTGGGCGCCAGCCTGCAAGCCTGGCTACAGCAGCCCTGGTTGCTGGCTAGCCTGGCGGCGTTGTTCGTGGTGCTCGCGCTGCCGATGTTCGGCGCTTTCGAACTGCAATTGCCAGCTGCCCTGCGCGACCGGCTGGACCGCGCCGGACAAGGTACTCGCGGTGGCAACGTCTATGGCGCAGCGCTGCTCGGGGCACTCTCCGGGTTGCTGTTGGGGCCGTGCATGACCGCACCGCTGGCCGGCGCCTTGCTGTACATCGCGCAAAGCGGCGATGTGCTGCAAGGCGCGTTGGTGCTGTTCAGCCTGGGCCTGGGCATGGGCGTACCGCTGCTGTTGCTGGTGACCCTGGGCAACCGCTACCTGCCCCGCCCCGGTGCCTGGATGAACCGCGTCAAGGGCGTGTTTGGCTTCGTGTTCCTGGCCATGGCCTTGTATACCGTGCGCAGCCTGCTCGACGCCCCCCTGCTGCTGGCCTTGAGCGGCGCCTGGTTGATCGCCCTGGGTTGGGCCACCTGGCCAGCCTTGCAGCGCCTGCCCGCGCTGCGTGCGGTGCCACTGCTCGGCGCGCTCTGGGGCGGCCTGCTACTGGTCGGCGCCGCTGCTGGGGGCGACGACCTCTGGCAACCGTTGCGCCCGTTCGCCGGAACGGCACCGGCGGCGCTGCAACAGCGCGAAGACCACTTCGTCACTGTCAGCCAGCCGCAGGACCTGCAACGCCAATTGGACGAAGCCAAGGCCCAGGGCCAGTGGGTGATGCTCGACTACTATGCCGATTGGTGCGTGGCCTGCAAGGTGATGGAAAAGAACGTGTTCGCCCGACCCGATGTCCAGGCCAGCCTCGCCGGGGTGCGTCTGCTGCGCCTGGACGTGACCGCCGATGCCCCGGCCAGCCGCGAACTGCTGCAACGCTACCAGGTCCCTGGGCCGCCCAGCATCCTGTGGATCGATCCGCAGGGTGAAGAGCGACGGGCCCGACGCATCACCGGGGAGGTGGATGCACGGTCTTTCCTCGACCATTGGACTCAGACGCGGAGCCAGGGCTGATGCTGACGGTAACCTTGGGCCCCTTGACCATGGCCCTCAACCATCTACTGCTGTTGAGTGCCCTGGGCATCGCCTGCCTGGTCGGCTGGTGGGTCGCCCGACGTGGTGGCGAAAGTCCCGAGTCGGCGCTGTTCAACCTGTTCCTGATCGGCTTGGCGTGCGCCCGCCTGGGCTTCGTGGTGGCCTATTGGCCGATGTACCGTGATGAGCCGCTGCAAATCATCGACATCCGCGACGGCGGCTTCCTGCTCTGGCCGGGCTTGGCCGGGCTGGTGCTGGGCGCCGCGTGGCAGGGCTGGCGCCAACCGGGCCTGCGCCGATCGCTAGGCTGGGCGCTGTTCAGCGGTGCATTGTTCTGGGGCCTGACGAGCCTGGGAAGCCACCTGTACAGCAAAGGTACCGAACTACCCGACCTGAGCCTGCGCACGGCCAGCGGACAGCCGGTGGCGCTGCAGACGTACCGTGGCCAGCCGCTGGTCATCAATATCTGGGCCAGCTGGTGCCCACCCTGTCGGCGGGAAATGCCGGTGCTGCAGAAAGCCCAGGGCGAGTATCCGCACGTGCGCTTCGTGTTCGTCAACCAAGGCGAGACCCCGGAAACCGTCAGCACCTTCCTCGCCACCACTGGCCTGAGCCTGAGCCATGTGCTGTTCGACGGCAGCGGCCAACTGGCTCAGCGCGTCGGCTCGATGGCCTTGCCCACCACATTGTTCTATGACGCCAACGGGCGGCTGATCGGCAGTCACCTGGGCGAACTCTCCCGGGGCAGCCTGCGCCATGCCCTGGAACCTTTCGAACGGGCCGCAGCGCCCGCCCCTGCCGTACAAGGAAACTGACATGCGACTCACTGCACTGCTCCCCCTGACCCTGGCTGCGCTGGCCGCACCGCCCCTGCAGGCCGAAGAACTGCCCAAGGCGATCCAGCAACTGCAGGCCAAAGGCGCCGTGATCAAAGGCAGCTTCGATGCCCCCGATGGCTTGCGCGGCTACGCCGCCGAGTACCGCAACAACGGCATCGCGTTCTACCTGACGCCCAACGGCAAGCACGTGCTGGTCGGGAGCTTGTTCGACGAGCAAGGCCGCGACCTGAGTGCCGAGCCGTTGCAGAAACTGGTATACGCGCCGATGAGCAAGGCTATCTGGGCAAAAATGGAAAAGGCCGCCTGGATCGCCGATGGCAAGGCCGATGCACCGCGGGTGGTGTACCTGTTCAGCGATCCGAACTGCCCCTACTGCAACATGTTCTGGGAGCAGGCGCGGCCCTGGGTCGAGTCGGGCAAGGTGCAGCTTCGCCATATCATGGTCGGCATCATTCGCGAGGACAGCCCCGGCAAGTCGGCAGCACTGCTGGCGGCGAAGGATCCAGCCAAGGCGCTGCAGCAGCACGAAAAAGCCGGCAAGGCCAGCACCCTCAAGGCGCTGAACGAGATACCGCCAGCCGTCCAGGCAAAGCTCGCAGGCAACATGGCGTTGCTCGAGGAGCTGGGCTTGCAGGCCACTCCGGCGATTTTCTATCAGGATGAGAACGGCAACCTGCAAACCCAGCAAGGGGCGCCGCAACCTGAGGTACTGGGCAGGATTCTCGGCAAACGCTGATCGAACAGGGCGCCCCGGCTTCGGGGCGCCAGCTCGCCGCGCTTAGAGCCGAAACGAATAGACATTCATTACTTTTCGCATTTGACAATCATTATCATATTGCCTAGTTTGTCGCTCGTCGTAGGAAGCTTCCCTGTCGAGGGTGCTCCCTTTCCTACCAGAGACTAGGTGATTTCCATGGCGGAACAACTATCCACAAGTAAGTGCGATTCACCGTTGCTGCAAGCGTTCGTCGACAACCGCAACATCCTCGTCAAGATCGCGGCACGCATCACCGGCTGCCGGTCCCGCGCCGAGGATGTTGTCCAGGATGCGTTCTTCCGGCTTGGCGCCGCGCCGCAGATCACCTCGTCGTTCAAGGCCCAGCTCAGCTACCTGTTCCAGATCGTGCGCAACCTGGCGATCGACCACTATCGCAAGCAGGCGATGGAGCTGAAATACTCAGGCAGTGAAGAAGAGGGGCTGAACGTGGTGATCCAGAACGCATCGCCCGAGACCACCCATATCAACCTGGCGGCCCTGGAACACATCGCCGACGCCCTCGACGACCTGCCCCAACGCACCCGCTATGCCTTCGAGATGTACCGCCTGCACGGCGTGCCGCAGAAGGACATCGCCAAGGAACTCGGCGTCTCCCCGACCCTGGTCAACTTCATGATCCGCGATGCCCTGGTGCATTGCCGCAAGACGGCCAGCCGCCAGGGCTGAACCGCTTGTCTGGCGGCGGGCCTGCGCGCGGCCCGCCAGCCACTGTCGCTAGACCAGCGTGCAACGGTCGAAGAAGCGCTCTCGTCCAAGGATCATCAACGCCGCGCGTTTGTGTGGGAAGTCGAACTCCTTGTCGCAATGGAAGCACTGGTCGTGCATGTAACCGATCATCTTGCCATTGTCCGCCCGTGGCTCGGCCACCACCCGCTGGGTACGCGGGTCGTCGAGGAACAGATAGTGCACCAACGCCGACAGCCAACTGGCCACTTTATGCGGCCCACGGTGCGACTCCTCCCCCACCAGCATGTGGATGCCGCGGTCGTAGTCGTCGGCCCCGTAGAACGGCGCGATGCGGTCCTCCTTGGCCCAATACGCCTCGAAATAGGCGAACGGCTGGTCATCGAAGCAGCCGATCAAGGTCAGGGTGTGCGGATCGGCCGCGAGCTTGTCGAGGTACTCACGGTGCTGCTCAAGCGAGCCCCCCTCCTGCCAGAACTGCTCCACGCGCGGATTGTTCTGCCAACGGTTGAAGCGCTCCAGGTCACGGTCGATCTCCAAGGTGCGCAACGACACCCAACTGCCCAGTCGGGCATCGAAACGGCGGTACACCTCGCCCACCGGCTTAGGCGCACGCCGGGGATGACGCTTGCCGTTGCTGATCTGCATCTGCTGCGGATACACACCGCTGGTCGAGTCGCCCAGCCAAGGCTGCGGCAATTGCCAGAACATCGTGCGTTCGCACAGAAACACCTCGGGCGTTTCGCTTTGCTGTAACAATCCGCTGAGCAGTGCCTGGGTAAACACGGCCTGCCCTGCGCCCTCTGGCAGACGCCAGGCCAGGCGTTGGCGTTGCGGGTCGCGGGCAAGCAACCAATAGCAGGCTGCCCACAGGGCCTGATGGGGTCGCTCGGGGCAGAGACTGACGAGTTGGACGAGCAAGGGGTCGCCGGGCTGCAGGCGGACCTGTATCAAAGGTCGACCTTCGAGGGTGAGGCTTAGCTGGCGGTCAGTCTCATCGGCACCCAGGTCATGCCAGCGGGGCGCGGACAGGGGCTGCGAAGCGGCATCGAACGGCATGGTCATGGCTCACAGGTCAGGAAAAAGATGGATTCACTTGGAAAACGTGGCCATGCCAAGGGAATTTAGTCGACCGGAGCCTGCACGCTGATGCGGTAGGGTTGGAAGATCCGCGCCAGCTGGCCAGTGTCGCGCAGGTTGCGCAGCAGTTCGGCAAAGGCCTTGGCGCTGATGGGGCCACCGGGACGCAGCAATGCGTAATGGTGATAGACCTGGTCGACGCGCTCGGAGGTCAGCAACTGATTGAGGCTGCCGGGGTTACGCGTCATGAAGTCGCTCAGGTAGGAGCGGGTGACCAAAGCGATGTCGGCCCGTCCGGCCTGGACCATCAACAGGTTGCTGTCGTGGGAATAGGTCAGGGTCGCACCGAAGGTCTGGCGCAAATGGGCCGGGTCGGCATTGAAGTTGGCGAAGGCGTAGTGGTAACCGTTGAACAGGGCCAAGCGTTTGCCGTGCAGGTCATCGAAGTAATGCTGGTCACGACCTTCGCGCTGCCTGGCCACGAACACTTCCGCATCTTCCAGCCCCATGTCGACGCTCTGGTGCGCAATCTGCTGCCAGCCCCATTGCGGGTTTTCGAAAATCGCCATGTCGGTACGCCCCTGCTGGAAATCACCGAAGCGTCGCTGGATGGACGTGGGGACAAGAACGAACCGGTAGTCGACCTGCAAGGTATTGAGTGCGTCGATCAACTGCGGTAGCAGGCCGGTATCGGCGCCCTGTTCGGGTCGCACGGTGTAGGGTGGGAAATGCGCGGCACCGACCTTGACCTCGATCGTCTCGGCGGCCCAGGCCGGTGCCGCCAGCCATGCAGCTGCCAGCATCAACAGGGTGGACAAGGCCTTGAGGCCGGGCGCTGGAGTCAAGACGGACACTCATCACGGTTCATGCCAGGGTGCGATTAAGCTAGGCGTTTTCCCAGGCGGGCACAACTGCTGGATAGGCCAAAATAGCGGCAATCTGCCACAGGGATGTCGTGGCGCCGGGATTTGGCTACGCTCTAGCAGGATCTGCATGGGAGCCGGGTATGGGCCATTGGTTGGTGATCGACCTGGAAGCCACCACCGACGAGGGTGGCTGGCCGGTGACGGAGATGGAAATCATTGAAATCGGCGCCAGCCTGGTGACGCGCGAAGGCCGTGAAGTCGAGCACTTCCAGCGTTTCGTGCGGCCACGCCGGCGACCGCAATTGACGCCGTTCTGCCGCGAGCTGACCCACATCAGTCAGGCGGATGTCGATACTGCCGACGACTTCGTCACGGTATCGGCCTCCTTCGAGCGCTGGCTCGGTCACCACCAGGGGCAGCTGCACGCCTGGGTCAGCTGGGGTGACTACGACCGCCAGCAACTCGTGCAGGAATGGCAGCGGCACAAGGTCGACAGCCTGCTGCGCAGCGTGGCGCACATCAATCTCAAGCAACGCTTTGCCAAGGCCCGCCACCTGCAACGTCCGGCAGGACTCAATGGCGCCTTGCAACTGGCCGGCATGCAGTTTTGCGGGCAACAGCACCGCGCTCTGGAGGATGCGCGCAACACCGCGCGACTGCTGCCGTTGTGCCTGCCCGCATTCGAAGTCGGTGACACCTGAAAGCAGATGACGGCTCCCATGGCCTTGGGCATACTGGCCAGCCTTTTTCATCCCCTGTTCAGGAGTCGCCCATGTTCCAGGTCAACGAGTACTTCAACGGCACCGTCAAGTCGATCGCATTCGCGGGCGAAGAAGGTCCGGCCACTGTCGGTGTGATGGCCCCGGGTGAATACGAGTTCGGTACCGCCAAGCGCGAAATCATGCACGTGGTTTCCGGCGCCCTGACCGTGAAGCTGCCAGGCAGCGACAATTGGGAAACCTTCAAAGCCGGCAGCCAGTTCAACGTCCCGGCCGACAGCAAGTTCCAGCTGAAAGTGGCCGTTGACACCGCCTATCTGTGCGAGTACCGCGACTAAGCGGTAGCCTGTCCCGGCCTCTTCGCGGGACTAGCCCGCTCCCACAGGACCGGCGCGGCTCGGACTGCTGTGAAGATCCTGTAGGAGCGGGCTAGTCCCGCGAAGAAGCCAGTATCAGACTGTCAGGAACCCCGCCACCCTCTCAGCCGCCGCCTGCAAATGCTGCGCATGGCTGAATCCCGAAGCCTTCAGCGGCTTCAAATCATGGTCCGCCGCCGCCAGCCAGTTCACCTCGATCGCAGGTGACAGCGTATACCCCTGCACCGCCTCACGATTACCCAACGCATCGCGCTCTCCCTGCACGATCAAGGTTGGCGTACGCAATGCCGCCAAGTGCTCGACCCGAGGTTTCTCCGGCTTGCCCACGGCATAGAACGGATAGCCCAGGCACACCAGTGCATCGGCGCCAAGTTCGTCCGCCAACAGACTGGCCATGCGCCCGCCCATCGACTTGCCACCGATCGCCAGGCGCCCTGCGACCAGGGGTCGCACCTGGCGGTACACCTCGCGCCAGTGCTCGAGCAACACCTTCTGCGGATTGGGCGGGCGCTTGCCGCCTCCGCAACGCCGCTCGGCCATGTACGGGAACTCGAAGCGAACAACCGCAACGCCTTGTTGCGTCAGCCTTCGCGCCATGTCCTCCATGAACTCGCTGTCCATCGGCGCCCCCGCGCCATGTGCCAGGATCAGGCACGGCGCATTGTCATGCGCGTGAACCTGCGGCGCATCGCAGCGCAAGCCTGGGACATTTCCGACTTGCGCCCATTGATCCCTGTCAATACCGGCACTTTGCCCATTAATCATGCTTGCCTCGCTGTAACGCCTGCCAAAACAACCGTGGATGGAAACCCATACATGAACACAACCAGCAGTACCGCCTATAACTACAAGGTGGTCCGCCAATTCGCCATCATGACGGTGGTGTGGGGAATCGTCGGGATGGGGCTCGGCGTTTTCATCGCCGCCCAACTGGCCTGGCCCGCACTCAACTTCGACCTCCCCTGGACCAGCTTCGGCCGCCTGCGACCGCTGCATACCAATGCGGTGATCTTCGCCTTCGGCGGCTGCGCGCTGTTCGCCACCTCCTATTATTCGGTGCAACGCACCTGCCAGACCACCCTGTTCGCACCGGGTCTGGCCGCGTTCACGTTCTGGGGCTGGCAACTGGTGATCCTGCTCGCGGCCATCACCCTGCCGCTGGGCTACACCAGCTCGAAGGAATACGCCGAACTGGAATGGCCGATCGACATCCTGATCACCATCGTCTGGGTGAGCTACGCCATCGTGTTCTTCGGCACACTGATGAAACGCACCACCAAGCACATCTATGTCGGCAACTGGTTCTTCGGTGCGTTCATCCTCACCGTGGCCATGCTGCACGTGGTCAACAACCTGGAGCTGCCGGTCAGTCTGACCAAGTCGTACTCGCTGTATGCCGGCGCCACCGATGCCATGGTGCAGTGGTGGTACGGCCACAACGCCGTGGGCTTCTTCCTCACCGCGGGCTTCCTGGGGATGATGTACTACTACGTGCCCAAGCAGGCAGAGCGCCCGGTGTACTCCTATCGCCTGTCGATCGTCCACTTCTGGGCACTGATCACCCTGTACATCTGGGCCGGTCCGCACCACCTGCACTACACCGCACTGCCCGATTGGGCGCAGTCGCTGGGCATGGTGATGTCGCTGATCCTCCTGGCACCGAGCTGGGGCGGCATGATCAACGGCATGATGACCCTGTCCGGCGCCTGGCACAAACTGCGCAGCGACCCGATCCTGCGCTTCCTGGTGGTATCGCTGGCGTTCTACGGCATGTCCACCTTCGAAGGCCCGATGATGGCCATCAAGACGGTCAACGCGCTTTCGCACTACACCGACTGGACCATCGGCCACGTACACGCCGGCGCCCTCGGCTGGGTGGCGATGATCTCCATCGGCGCGCTGTACCACACCATTCCCAAGGTGTTCGGCAAGGAGCGCATGTACAGCATCGGGCTGATCAACGCGCACTTCTGGCTCGCCACCATCGGCACTGTGTTGTACATCGCCTCGATGTGGGTCAACGGCATCGCCCAGGGCCTGATGTGGCGCGCGGTGAACAGCGACGGCACGCTCACCTACTCGTTCGTGGAAACCCTGGTGGCCAGCCACCCAGGCTTCGTGGTGCGCTTCGTGGGCGGCGCGATCTTCCTCGGCGGCATGTTCCTGATGGCCTGGAACACCTGGCGCACGGTGCGTGCACCGGTCGCCCTGGACACCACCGCCACTGCCCAGCCGGCTTGAGGAGAAGTGCCTGATGAAACATGAAGTCATCGAGAAAAACGTCGGCCTGCTGGCCCTGCTGATGGTGTTTGCCGTGAGCATCGGCGGTTTGACCCAGATCGTCCCGCTGTTCTTCCAGGACGTCACCAACAAGCCGGTCGAAGGCATGAAGCCCTATACCGCCCTGCAGCTCGAAGGCCGCGACATTTACATCCGCGAGGGCTGCGTCGGTTGCCACTCGCAGATGATCCGCCCGTTCCGCGCCGAGACCGAGCGCTACGGCCACTACTCGGTTGCCGGTGAAAGCGTCTGGGACCACCCGTTCCTGTGGGGCTCCAAGCGCACCGGCCCGGACCTGGCCCGGGTCGGTGGCCGCTACTCAGACGACTGGCACCGCGCCCACCTGTACAACCCGCGCAACGTGGTGCCGGAGTCGAAGATGCCGTCCTACCCGTGGTTGGTCGCGCAACAGGTCGACAACAGTCATACCGACACCAAGATGCGTACCCTGCGCACCCTCGGCGTGCCTTATACCGACGAGGACATCGCCGGCGCCCGCGACGCGGTCAAGGGCAAGACCGAAATGGATGCCCTGGTCGCCTACCTGCAGGTGCTGGGCACCGCCATCAAGAACAAGAGGTGAATGCGATGGAACTGGACATCGGCATGATCCGCGGGCTGGGCACCCTGGTGGTGCTGGTCGCCTTCATCGGCCTGACGCTGTGGGTCTTCAACCGCCGCCGCGATCATGACTTCGCCGAAGCACGCCTACTGCCCTTCGTCGACGACCGCCTGCCCCCCGCCGGGCAAGAACCTGCCATGAGGAAGAATCGGCAATGACCACCTTCTGGAGTACCTATATCAGCGTGCTGACCATCGGCAGCCTGATCGGCCTGGCCTGGCTGCTGCTGTCGACCCGCAAGGGCCAGAGCAACAGCAGCACCGACCAGACCATGGGCCACAGCTTCGATGGCATCGAGGAGTACGACAACCCACTGCCGCGCTGGTGGTTCTGGCTGTTCGTCGGCACCCTGGTGTTCGGCGCCGGTTACCTGGTGCTGTACCCAGGCTTGGGCAACTGGAAAGGCATCCTTCCGGGCTACGAGAACGGCTGGACCGGCGCCAACGAGTGGCAAAAGGAAATGGCCAAGGCCGACGCCAAGTTCGGGCCGATCTTCGCCAAGTACGCCGCGATGCCTGTGGAGGAAGTGGCCAAGGACCCACAGGCGCTGAAGATGGGCAGCCGCCTGTTCGCCTCCAACTGCTCGGTGTGCCATGGCTCCGACGCCAAGGGCGCCTACGGTTTCCCCAACTTGACCGACCACGACTGGCGCTGGGGTGGCGAACCCGAGACCATCAAAGCCTCGATCATGAATGGTCGCCATGGGGTGATGCCGGCCTGGGCCGAAGTGATCGGCGAGCAGGGCGTGGCCGATGTCGCCGCGTTCGTGCTCAACAAGCTCGATGACCGCCCCTTGCCCGAAGGTGCCAAGGCAGACGCAGCGAACGGCGAGAAACTGTTCGCCGCCAATTGCGTGGCCTGCCATGGCCCCGAAGGCAAGGGCACGCCGGCCATGGGCGCACCGGACCTGACCCACCCCCAGGCGTTCATCTACGGCTCGAGCTTTGCTCAGCTGCAACAGACCATTCGCTACGGTCGCCAGGGGCAGATGCCGGCTCAGGCCGAGATCCAGGGTAACGACAAGGTGCACCTGCTGGCCGCTTATGTGTACAGCCTGTCGCAAGGTGCCGTCACCGCCGAATAATCTGTCCTGCAACAAACCAGGGGCTGCGCCTTGCGGCCCCATCCCTCCCGCAGCACCTCCCTCCTTGCACCCCCTCCGAACGGAACTAAGCTTGTTGCCACAGCGACTGCGCTTCCAATGGGCGAAGCAGACGCGACGCAGGGCCTGACGTCGCCGGCAGAAAAAGCTTGACCGATCGATCAGAAAAAGGCGAAAAACGGTACACATTACAACCGTTTATTTGTGTACACTCGCCAAGTCCCAACCAACAAGAATACCAAAACCGTGGAACCTTAGAATGAGCACTGTAATCAGTCCGACCGCTTACAACTATAGGGTCGTCCGCCAGTTCGCCATCATGACGGTGGTCTGGGGGATCCTGGGCATGGGCCTGGGCGTCTACATCGCCTCGCAACTGGTCTGGCCCCAGCTCAACCTGGACCTGCCATGGACCAGCTTCGGTCGCCTGCGCCCGCTGCACACCAACCTGGTGATTTTCGCCTTCGGTGGTTGCGCGCTGTTCGGCACCAGCTACTACGTGGTGCAGCGAACCTGCCAGACCCGGCTGATCTCCGACAGCATGGCCGCCTTCACCTTCTGGGGTTGGCAGGCGGTGATCGTCGGTGCGCTGATCACCCTGCCGATGGGCTACACCACCACCAAGGAATACGCCGAGCTGGAATGGCCACTGGCGATTCTCCTGGCCATCGTCTGGGTCACCTACGCCTTGGTGTTCTTCGGCACCATCGTCAAGCGCAAGACCAAGCATATCTATGTCGGCAACTGGTTCTACGGTGCCTTCATCGTAGTCACCGCGATGCTTCACATCGTCAACCACATCTCGTTGCCGGTGAGCCTGTTCAAGTCCTACTCGGCTTACTCCGGGGCCACCGACGCGATGATCCAGTGGTGGTACGGCCATAATGCCGTGGGCTTCTTCCTCACCACCGGTTTCCTGGGGATGATGTACTACTTCGTGCCCAAGCAGGCCGAACGGCCGATCTACTCCTATCGCCTGTCGATCGTTCACTTCTGGGCGCTGATCACCTTGTACATCTGGGCCGGCCCGCACCACCTGCACTACACCGCCCTGCCGGACTGGGCGCAGTCGCTGGGCATGGTGATGTCGATCATCCTCCTGGCGCCGAGCTGGGGCGGCATGATCAACGGCATGATGACCCTCTCCGGTGCCTGGCACAAACTGCGTACCGACCCCATCCTGCGCTTCCTGGTGGTGTCGCTGGCGTTCTACGGCATGTCCACCTTCGAAGGCCCGATGATGGCGATCAAGACCGTCAACTCGCTGTCGCACTATACCGACTGGACCATCGGCCACGTGCATGCCGGTGCTCTCGGCTGGGTGGCGATGATCTCCATCGGCGCCGTCTACCACATGATCCCGCGCCTGTATGGCCGCGCGCAGATGCACAGTGTCGGCCTGATCAACGCGCATTTCTGGCTCGCCACCATCGGCACCGTGCTGTACATCGCCTCGATGTGGGTCAACGGTATCACCCAAGGCCTGATGTGGCGCGCCATCAACGATGACGGCACGCTCACCTACTCCTTCGTCGAAGCCCTGCAGGCCAGCCACCCCGGCTACATCGTCCGTGCCCTGGGCGGTGCGTTCTTCGCCTCCGGCATGCTGCTGATGGCCTACAACGTGCTGCGTACCGTGCGTGCCGCCAATCCGGCGCAAGCCGAGGAAGCCGCCAAGATCGTCGTCGTGGGAGCGCACTGATGAAGCATGAAGCCGTCGAGAAGAACATCGGCCTGCTGGCCTTCTTCATGGTCATCGCCGTCAGCGTCGGTGGCCTTACCCAGATCGTCCCGTTGTTTTTCCAGGACGTCACCAACAAACCGGTCGAAGGCATGAAGCCGCGCCCGGCCCTTGAACTCGAAGGGCGTGACATCTACATCCGCGAGGGCTGCGTCGGTTGCCACTCGCAGATGATTCGCCCGTTCCGCGCCGAGACCGAGCGCTACGGCCACTACTCGGTGGCCGGCGAGAGCGTCTGGGATCACCCGTTCCTGTGGGGTTCCAAGCGCACCGGTCCGGACCTGGCACGGGTCGGCGGTCGCTATTCTGACGACTGGCACCGCGCGCACCTGTACAACCCCCGCAACGTGGTTCCGGAGTCGAAGATGCCGTCCTACCCCTGGTTGGTAGAGAACAAGCTCGACGGCAAGGACACCGCGAAGAAGATGGAAGTCCTGCGCACCCTCGGCGTGCCCTACACCGACGAGGACATCGCCGGCGCCCGCGACGCGGTCAAGGGCAAGACCGAGATGGACGCCCTGGTCGCGTACCTGCAGGGTCTTGGCACCATCATCAAGAGCAAACGGTGACGCTGATGGATATCGGGATGATTCGCGGCCTGGGCACCGTGCTGGTGATGGTGGCTTTCGTGGGCCTGGCGCTGTGGGTGTTCAACCCACGGCGTAAGAAGGACTTCGACGAAGCGACCCAGCTACCGTTCGCCGATGACCCCGAGGCCACCCGCCACGTCGAGCAAGCGCAAGCAAACGCTTCTGGGAGCAAACAACAATGACAACCTTCTGGAGTCTGTACGTCACCGTCCTGACCCTGGGCACCATCTTCTCGCTGACCTGGCTGCTGCTGTCGACCCGCAAGGGCCAGCGCGACGAGGTCACCGACGAAACCGTCGGGCATGCCTTCGATGGCATCGAGGAATACGACAACCCCCTGCCCCGCTGGTGGTTCTGGCTGTTCGTCGGCACCATCATCTTCGCCCTCGGCTACCTGGTGCTGTACCCGGGCCTGGGTAACTGGAAAGGCATGCTGCCGGGCTACAGCTACCTGGATAACGACAAGCAGACCGAGTTCTCCAACGGCCAGCCAGGCTGGACCGGCGTGCATGAGTGGGAAAAGGAAATGGCCAAGGCCGACGCCCGTTTCGGACCGATCTTCGCCAAGTTCGCCGCCATGCCCATCGAGGAAGTGGCCAAGGACCCGCAAGCACTGAAGATGGGCGGTCGCCTGTTCGCCTCCAACTGCTCGGTGTGCCACGGCTCCGATGCCAAGGGCGCCTATGGCTTCCCCAACCTGACCGACAATGACTGGCGCTGGGGCGGCGAGCCGGAAACCATCAAGACCACCATCATGGGCGGTCGCCATGGCGTGATGCCGGCCTGGGCCGAAGTGATCGGCGAGCAGGGTGTGGCCGACGTCGCCGCCTTCGTCATCAGCAAGCTCGACAACCGCAGCCTGCCTGAAGGTGCCAAGGCCGATGTCGAGAACGGCCAGAAGATCTTCGCCGCCAACTGCGTGGCCTGCCACGGGCCCGAAGGCAAAGGTACTCCGGCGATGGGGGCACCGAACCTGACTCACCCGCAGGCGTTCATCTACGGGTCGAGCTTCGCCCAGCTGCAACAGACCATCCGTTATGGCCGCCAGGGACAGATGCCGGCCCAGGAACAATTGCAGGGCAACGACAAGGTGCACTTGCTGGCCGCTTACGTGTACAGCCTGTCGCATCAGGCGGAACCGGCCAAGGCCGAGTAAGGCAGGCCTGACCCCTTCGCGGGCAAGCCCGCTGCTACAGGAACGATGATTGTCTGTAGGAGCGGGCTTGCCCGCGAAGAGGCCGGTAAAAACAGTCCAAGCTGACCTGGATCAATTGACACCCGCCATAACACGATTGACCCCGCCAACCCAACGCGACTAAAGGTCGCAGCTCCACCCCGCGGTGCCATCACCGGCGTATCATGGACCGCAGAGCGCTAACCGCATGCGCCAGACTGTGGCCGGCAAGCACTGGCCACGGCGTTTTTCCACTGCCGTGGGACTTGATGATGAGCAAGCAAATTCCGGTACATGATGTCACCCCGCCTGCCAGCAAAGGGAAGGATTCCGTCGACCTCTACGCCGCTCGGGAAAAAATCTATACCCGCGCCTTCACCGGCCTGTTCCGCAGGCTGCGCATGGTTGGCGGTGCACTGCTGTTCCTGCTGTATTTCGGCACCGTGTGGCTGAACTGGGGCGGGCATCAGGCAGTCTGGTGGAATCTCCCGGAGCGCAAGTTCTACATTTTCGGCGCCACCATCTGGCCGCAGGACTTCATCCTGCTGTCGGGCATCCTCATCGTCGCCGCCTTCGGCCTGTTCTTCATCACCGTGTTCGCCGGGCGGGTCTGGTGTGGCTACACCTGCCCGCAAAGCGTGTGGACGTGGATCTTCATGTGGTGTGAAAAGGTCACCGAGGGTGACCGCAACCAGCGCATCAAGCTCGACAAAGCGCCCATGAGCGGCAACAAGTTCTTGCGCAAACTGGCCAAGCACAGCCTGTGGTTGCTGATCGGCTTCGTCACCGGCATGACCTTCGTCGGCTACTTCTCGCCGATCCGCGAACTGGTCAGCGAATTCTTCACTGGCCAGGCCGATGGCTGGGCCTACTTCTGGGTCGGTTTCTTCACCCTGGCCACCTATGGCAACGCCGGCTGGTTGCGCGAGCAGGTGTGCGTGTACATGTGCCCGTACGCCCGCTTCCAAAGCGTGATGTTCGACAAGGACACCCTGATCGTGTCCTACGACCCGCGCCGGGGCGAAACCCGTGGCCCGCGCAAGAAGGACTTCGACTACAAGGCCAACGGCCTGGGTGACTGCATCGACTGCACCATGTGCGTACAGGTCTGCCCGACCGGCATCGACATCCGCGACGGCCTGCAGATCGAGTGCATTGGCTGCGCGGCGTGCATCGATGCCTGCGACAACATCATGGACAAGATGAACTATCCCCGCGGCCTGATCAGCTACACCACCGAGCACAACCTGTCCGGGCAGAAGACCCATATGCTGCGTCCACGGTTGATCGGTTACGCAGTGGTGCTGCTGGTGATGATCGGCGCCCTGGCCACGGCCTTCGCCACCCGCTCGCTGGTCGGCTTCGACGTCAGCAAGGACCGGGTGCTGTACCGCGAGAACGCCCAGGGGCGGATCGAGAACGTGTACAGCCTCAAGGTCATGAACAAGGACCAGCGCGACCACGTCTACGTGCTCGATGCCGCCGGCCTGCCGGACCTGCGCCTGGAGGGCCAGCGCGAGATCAGCGTGGCCGCCGGCGACATCGTCAGCCTGCCCGTGCAGTTGTCGGTCGCGCCCGAGAAACTGCCCTCGACCACCAATGAAATCACCTTCATCCTCAAGAGCGTCGATGACGGTGACAGCCAGGTTGAAGCCAAGAGCCGATTCATCGGCCCACAGATCCGCTGAGAGAGAACACGCACAATGCCTGCCGCCACCGCCGCCAGCCCCTGGTACAAGCACCTCTGGCCCTGGATCATCATTGGCATCCTGACCACCTCGGTATGCCTGAGCCTGACCATGGTCAGCATCGCCGTGCGCAATCCGGACAACCTGGTCAACGACAACTACTACGAGGCCGGCAAGGGCATCAATCGCTCGCTGGACCGCGAACTGCTGGCCCAGACCCTCAACCTCAAGGCCAGCGTGCACCTCGACGAACTGACCGGCGAAGTGGACCTGCGCCTGACCGGCAACAGCGACCCGCAGAGCCTGGAGCTGAACCTGATCTCGCCGACCCAACCTGAGCGCGACCGCAAGGTAGCGTTGAGCCGCGTCGAGGCTGGGCGTTATGTCGGGCAACTAGATGACAAGGTCGAGGGACGGCGCTTCGTCGAATTGCTGGGCAGCCAGGACGATCATGTGTGGCGGCTGTTCGAGGAAGAGAAGGTCGAGCATGGTGTGACCTTGCAGCTGGGCGATGAAGCGCTGCAAGGTGCCGAGCGCCAGTAATGACCCACCCCACGCCCTGCTACCACTGCGCCCTGCCGGTTCCGGCCGGTAGCCACTTCACCGCCGTGGTGCTCGGCGAGCCCCGCTCATTCTGCTGCCCGGGCTGCCAGGCAGTGGCCGAGGCCATCGTCGCTGGCGGCCTGGAGCACTACTACCAGCACCGCAGCGACACCAGCGCCAACCCCGAGGCACTGCCCCGGCCGTTGCAGGACGAATTGGCGCTGTATGACCGCGTCGACGTGCAACAAGGCTTCGTACACCACACCGGCGACCTGGCCGAGGCCACCTTGCTGGTCGAAGGCATCAGCTGTGCCGCGTGCGGTTGGCTGATCGAAAAGCACCTGCGCAACCTGCCCGGCGTCGCCGAAGCCCGGCTGAACCTGTCCAACCACCGCCTGTTGCTGAACTGGGACGACCGCCAATCGCCACTGTCCACGCTCCTGGCCGAACTGCGCCAGATTGGGTACGCCGCCCACCCCTACCAGCCCGACCAGGCTGCCGAGCGCCTGGCCGAGGAAAACCGCAGCGCCCTGCGCCGCCTTGGCGTGGCCGGATTGCTGTGGTTCCAGGCGATGATGGCGACCATGGCCACCTGGCCGGAATTCAACATCGACCTGTCGCCCGAGCTGCATACCATCCTGCGCTGGGTGGCGCTGTTTCTGACCATTCCGATCGTGTTCTACAGCTGCGCGCCGATCTTCAAGGGCGCTGCACGCGACCTGCGCACGCGCCACCTGACCATGGACGTGTCGGTATCCCTGGCCATCGCCCTGGCCTTCGGCGCTGGAATCTGGACCGCCATCAGCGGCACTGGCGAGTTGTATTTCGACACCGTGGGCATGTTCGCCTTGTTCCTGCTCACCGGCCGCTACCTGGAGCGGCGCGCCCGCGAACGCACCGCGGCGGCCACCGCACAACTGGTCAACCTGTTGCCGGCCTCGTGCCTACGCCTGGCCGGCGACGGCAGCGCCGAGCGCATCCTGCTGCGCGAACTGCAGCGCGGGGATACCGTACGCGTGCTGCCCGGCGCAGTGATTCCGGCCGATGGCCGAATCGTCGAGGGCCACTCCAGTGTCGACGAATCGTTGCTGACCGGCGAATACCTGCCACTGCCGCGCCAGGCCGGCGAGCGGGTCACCGGTGGCACGCTGAACGTGGACAGCACCCTGGACATCGAAGTCGAAGCCCTCGGCCCGGACTCCAGGCTGTCGGCCATCGTGCGCCTGCTCGAACGTGCCCAGGCGGAAAAACCACGCCTGGCGCAGATCGCCGATCGGGCCGCGCAGTGGTTTCTGCTGTTCAGCCTGCTCGCCGCCGTGCTCATCGGCCTGGGGTGGTGGTATCTGGAGCCGGCCAGGGCGTTCTGGATCGTCCTGGCGATGCTGGTGGCGACCTGCCCTTGTGCCTTGTCGCTGGCCACGCCCACGGCCTTGACCGCCGCCACCGGCACCTTGCACAAGCTGGGACTGCTGGTGACCCGTGGCCATGTGCTCGAAGGTCTCAACCAGATCGACACGGTCATCTTCGACAAGACCGGCACCCTCACCGAGGGACGCCTGGCCCTGCGCAGCATCCGCCCACTGAACACGGTCTCCGCCGAACGCTGCCTGGCCCTGGCCGCCGCCCTGGAAAACCGCTCCGAGCACCCTATCGCCCGCGCCTTTGGCCAGGCGAGCCTGCCGGCTGAGGCCGTGCGCAACGTGCCCGGCCTGGGCCTGGAAGGACGGGTGGACGGCCTGCAGTTGCGTATCGGCCAGGCTGCGTTCGTGTGTACGCTCAGTGGCGCTACTCCCCCACCGCTGCCCGAGCCCCGCGGCCAATGGCTGCTGCTGGGTGACGCAAGCGGTCCGTTGGCCTGGTTCGGCCTGGACGACCGCCTGCGTGAGGATGCGCCGGTCCTGCTGGCCGCCTGCAAGGCCCGGGGCTGGCGTACGCTGCTGCTGTCGGGCGACAGTTCACCGATGGTCGCCGAAGTGGCCGCGCAACTGGGCATCGACCATGCCATCGGCGGCCTGCGCCCGGACGACAAGCTCGAACGCCTCAAGGCGTTGCAGGCCGCGGGCCACAAAGTGCTGATGCTGGGCGATGGGGTCAACGACGTGCCGGTACTGGCGGCTGCCGACATCAGCGTAGCCATGGGCAGCGCCACCGACCTGGCCAAGACCAGCGCCGACGCGGTGCTGCTGTCCAACCGCCTGCAGGCCCTGGCACAAGCCTTCGACCTGGCCCGGCGCACCCGCCGCAACATCCTTGAGAACCTGCTGTGGGCGACCTTGTATAATGGCCTCATGTTGCCGTTCGCCGCGCTCGGCTGGATCACCCCGGTGTGGGCGGCCATCGGCATGTCGGTCAGTTCGCTGATCGTGGTGCTCAATGCCCTGCGCCTGACCCGTCTGCCCGCTGACACGACGCCGTGCCCGAGCGAAACACCGCTGCCTGGAAGGAACACGCCATGCCCGCGCTCTATGTGATGATCCCGGCCGCCCTGCTGCTCGTCGGGGTGGCCGTGTACATCTTCTTCTGGGCGGTGGACAGCGGTCAGTACGACGACTTGGACAGCCCTGCCCACAGCATCCTGTTCGACGACCAGGATCCGCGCCACCAGGCGGCGGTCAAGCCCGACCCCGCCGAAGCTGACGACCAGGAACCACCGCCCCGTGGCTGATCTGCTCCCTCTGCTCGGCTCGGCATTGATCCTCGGCCTGCTCGGTGGCGGCCATTGCCTGGGCATGTGCGGTGGACTCATGGGTGCGCTAACCCTAGCCATTGCGCCCGAGCAACGCAGCCGCCGCTTGCGCGTGCTGCTGGCGTACAACCTCGGTCGCATTCTCAGCTATGCCAGCGCAGGGCTACTGCTGGGCGTTGCCGGCTGGGCCGTGGCCAGCAGCCCGGCGGCACTGGCATTGCGGGTGGTGGCGGCGCTGCTGCTGATCGCCATGGGCTTGTACCTGGCCGGCTGGTGGAGCGGGCTGACCCGCATCGAAGCGTTGGGTCGGGGGCTGTGGCGGCACCTGCAACCCGTCGCCACGCGCTTGCTGCCGGTATCGAGCATGCCCCGCGCGCTGTTGCTGGGGGCACTGTGGGGCTGGCTGCCCTGCGGACTGGTGTACAGCACCCTGCTGTGGGCCGCCAGCCAGGGCAATGTCTGGCATGCCGCGGCCTTGATGCTGGCGTTCGGCGTGGGCACCTGGCCGGTGCTGCTGGCCACCGGACTGGCAGCGGAACGCGTCAATACGCTGCTGCGCCGACGCAGCGTACGGGTAGCCGGGGGGTTGCTGGTGATCCTGTTTGGCCTCTGGACCCTGCCAGGCCCCCACCAACACTGGCTCATGGGGCATTGAGCGGGCCGCTCGGCGCACCGATACCCCTTGATACAAGTCAACACAGCCAGTTACCGGCGGCCCTAGACTCCGGACATTGCATCTCTTTCCGGGGACCGCCTCCATGCTCGACGACCTACGTTGGGATGCCGACCTGATTCGTCGCTACGATTCGGCCGGCCCACGCTACACCTCCTACCCGACCGCCGTGCAACTGCACAGCCAGGTGGGCTCGTTCGACCTGCTCCACGCCTTGCGCGAGAGCCGCCGGGCGGTGCGTCCCCTGTCGCTGTATGTGCATGTGCCGTTCTGCGCCAACATCTGCTACTACTGCGCCTGCAACAAGGTGATCACCAAGGACCGCGGTCGCGCCGCGCCCTACCTGCAACGCCTGGAGCAGGAGATCCAGATGATCGCCTGCCACCTCGACCCGCATCAGCGCGTCGAGCAACTGCACTTTGGCGGCGGCACCCCGACCTTCCTCAGCCACGCCGAGCTGCGCCAACTGATGGCCTGCCTGCGCCGCCACTTCAACCTGTGCGAGGACGATGACGGCGACTATGGAATCGAACTCGATCCACGCGAAGCCGACTGGCCGACCATGGGTCTGCTGCGCGAACTCGGCTTCAACCGCGTCAGCCTGGGTGTACAGGACCTCGACCCGACCGTGCAGCGAGCGGTCAACCGCCTGCAGAGCCTGGAACAGACCCGCACCCTGATCGAAGCGGCGCGCACCCTGCAATACCGCTCGGTCAACCTCGACCTGATCTACGGCCTGCCCAAGCAGACCGTAGAAGGCTTCGCCCGCACCGTCGACGAAGTGATCCGCCTGCAACCCGATCGCCTGTCGGTGTTCAACTACGCCCACCTGCCCGAGCGTTTCATGCCGCAACGGCGCATCGACAGCAACGATCTGCCACCGCCCGCAGCCAAGCTGGAGATGCTGCGCAACACCATCGAACAACTCACTGCGGCCGGCTACCGCTACATCGGCATGGACCACTTCGCCCTGCCCGACGACGAACTGGCCGTGGCCCAGGAGGAAGGCACCCTGCAGCGCAATTTCCAAGGCTACACCACCCACGGGCACTGCGACCTGATCGGCCTGGGCGTCTCGGCCATCAGCCAGATCGGCGATCTGTATTGCCAGAACAGCAGCGACCTCAACACCTACCAGGAGGCACTCGCCAACGGCCAATTGGCCACCCAGCGCGGCCTGCTGTGCAATGACGACGATCGCCTGCGCCGCGCGGTGATCCAGCAGTTGATCTGTCACTTCGAACTGGCTTTCGAGCCCATCGAACAGGCGTTCAACATCGACTTTCGCGGCTACTTCAACGACCTCTGGCCACAACTGCAAAGCATGCAACGCGACGGCCTGATCCATCTCGATGCCGAAGGCATCCGCATCCTGCCGGCGGGGCGACTGCTGGTTCGTTCGGTGTGCATGTTGTTCGATGCCTACTTGGCCCTACAGAACCGACAGCGCTTCTCACGAGTCATCTAGGACCGAGACGAATAACCACATGGACAATACGTCTTGCCAAGACCACTATGGGCAGGCAATGCGCTGCGCAGACACCAGCGCTGAAGCGCTGCCAGGCCGCGACACAATCGCGCGCGCTGGCTTCCGACCCATGCCGTGGGTTACCCTTACGGCTAATGTGTGTTTTCCCACAAGGATCGATTGAAAATGTCCGAGCCAGTCAAACTGCGCGCGCACAACCAGGCCCATTGCAAGGATTGCAGCCTGGCGCCCCTGTGCCTGCCTCTCTCGCTCAACCTGGAAGACATGGACGCGCTGGATGAGATCGTCAAACGCGGACGCCCGCTGAAGAAAGGCGAGTTCCTGTTCCGCCAGGGTGACAATTTCGGCTCGGTCTATGCCGTACGTTCCGGCGCCCTCAAGACTTTCAGTCTGAGTGACAGCGGCGAGGAGCAAATTACCGGTTTCCACCTGCCCAGTGAGCTGGTGGGGCTGTCAGGCATGGACACCGAGGCCTATCCGGTGTCGGCCCAGGCCCAGGAAACCACCTCGGTCTGCGAAATCCCCTTCGAGCGCCTCGACGAACTGTCGGTGCAACTGCCCCAGCTGCGCCGCCAGCTGATGCGAGTGATGAGCCGGGAGATCCGCGACGACCAGCAAATGATGCTGCTGCTGTCGAAAAAGACCGCAGACGAGCGGATCGCCACCTTCCTGGTCAACCTCTCGGCACGTTTCCGCGCCCGCGGCTACTCGGCCAACCAGTTCCGCCTGAGCATGTCGCGCAACGAGATCGGCAACTACCTGGGTCTGGCGGTCGAAACCGTGTCGCGGGTGTTCACCCGCTTCCAGCAGAATGGCCTGATCAGTGCCGAAGGCAAGGAAGTGCACATCCTCGACCCGATCCAGCTGTGCGCACTGGCCGGTGGCGCAATGGAGTCCTGAGCCCGCTGCGAACAGGGTATACTGGCGCATTCGTTTTTCCAGGATACCCGCAACGATGCACAGCGACGCCTTCGACCTCAAAGCCCTCATCCGCCCGGTAGTGGACTTTCCCAAACCGGGCGTGATCTTCCGCGACATCACCCCGCTGTTCCAGTCGCCGCGTGGGCTGCGCTACGTGGCCGATCAGTTCATCGAACTCTATGTCGAAGCCGAGTTCAGCCACATCGGTGCAATGGACGCGCGGGGCTTCTTGATCGGCTCGATCATCGCCCATCAGCTGAACAAACCACTCATTCTCTTCCGCAAGCAAGGCAAGCTGCCTGCCGATGTACTCTCCGAAGGCTACCAGACCGAATATGGCGAAGCGTTCCTGGAAGTGCACGCCGACAGCCTGTGCGAAGGTGATTCGGTGCTGATCTTCGATGACCTGATCGCCACCGGCGGCACCTTGCTGGCAGCCGTCAACCTGGTGCGCCGCACCGGAGCGCAGGTGTTCGAGGCGGCAGCGATCATCGACCTCCCCGAGCTCGAAGGCTCGCGCCGCCTGCAGGCGGCCGGGGTACCGACCTTCTGCCTGACCGAGTTTTCCCTGAGCGAATACTGAGTCGCTTTCCGGGCCGCTCTGCGGCCCTTTGTCACAACGCGATCGGCTTGCGCCCGGCAAAGGCATGCGCCAGCGTGCCGCCGTCGACCAGCTCCAGTTCGCCGCCCAATGGCACGCCATGGGCGATGCGCGAGGCCACCAGGCCCTTCTCGGCCAGCAACTGAGCGATGTAGTGCGCAGTGGCCTCGCCTTCTACCGTCGGATTGGTGGCCAGGATCACCTCGGTGAAACTGCCCTGCTCCTCGATTCGCGCCATCAGTTGTGGAATGCCGATCGCCTCCGGGCCCAGGCCGTCCAGCGGCGACAGATGCCCCTTGAGCACGAAGTAACGCCCGCGATAACCGGTCTGCTCCACCGCATAGACATCCATCGGCCCCTCTACCACGCAGAGTTGGGTGTCGTCCCGGCGGGGATCGGCGCATTGCGGGCACAGCGTCTGCTCGGTCAAGGTCCGGCACTGCTGACAGTGCCCGACCCCCTCCATGGCCTGGCTCAGGGCCTGGGCCAAGCGCACGCCACCACTGCGGTCACGCTCGAGCAGTTGCAGGGCCATGCGCTGGGCGGTTTTCTGACCCACGCCAGGCAGAATGCGTAGGGCGTCGATCAGTTGGCGGATCAGAGGGCTGAAGCTCATGGGGAAAGGCCTGACATATCAATAAGAGGCGGTTTATACCCAGCACTGCCTTGTGCGTCAAATCGCTAGCCCCAGACGGCAACAAGCCGGCCCGTCCTTGATTGGAAGAGCCGGCTTGTCGATGGGATGACAACCCTACTGGATCAGGAGACCCGCACAGCGCCTCGAGTATCGGGTTTGTCGGCTTTGCCGGTACGCACCGACAGCACGGCGATCAGCGAGATCACCACGGTGCCGAGCAGGTACAGGGCGACCGGCTGCCAGCTGCCGTCGTAGCGGCTGAGCAGATAGGTAGCGATCAACGGAGCGGTACCGCCGGCCAGGGCTGCGCCCAACTGGTAGCCCAGGGTGATGCCGGTATAACGCACACGGGTCGAAAAGATTTCCGAGCTCATGGTACCCAGCACGGCGGTCACCGGCGCCCAGAGCACACCGAAGGCGATCACCGTGGCTACTTGCAGCCCCCAAGCGGTGTGAGTATCGAGCAACTTGAAGTAAGGCACGATGAACGCGGCGATGGACAGGATGCCACCGATGTACACGGTCTTGCGCCCGACCTTGTCCGACAACCAACCCATTACGGGAATCATCAACGACGCGACCGCCGCGCCGATCATGACCGCGTTGAGGGTGCTGACCTTGTCGTAACCCAGGGTACTGACCGCATAGCTGACCACGAAGGTGGAGAAGATGTAGAACGGCGCAGTTTCGACGACTTTCAGGCCCGCAGCGATCAGTACTTCACGCCAGTGGTCGCGCAGCGTCTCGACCAGCGGCATCTTGGCCACGTTGCCAGTTTCCTTGGCCTTCTTGAACTCCGGGGTTTCATCCAGACCATGACGGATCCACAGGCCCAGGAACACCAGAGCGGCGCTGAGTATGAACGGCACACGCCAGCCCCAACTCATGAACTGGTCGTCCGGCAAGGTGGCCATGAGGCTCACGGCCATGGTCGCCAGGAGCATGCCCACGGTCACGCCGACCTGCGGCACACTGCCGAACAGACCTTTGCGCTTGGCCGGCGCATATTCGTAGGCCAGCAGCAGCGCGCCACCCCATTCGCCGCCGATGCCCAGACCTTGAATCACCCGCAGACTGATCAGCAGGATCGGCGCCCAGACGCCGATATGTTCATAAGTGGGCAGGCAACCGATGAGCACGGTCGCGCCGCCCATCAACGAGAGCGTGATGACCAAGGTCTTCTTGCGCCCGATACGGTCGCCGATATGGGCAAACAGCACGCCACCGATGGGTCGGACAAAGAATGTCAGGGAAAACGACAGGTAAGCCAGCAACAGGCCAACCACCGGATCGAAGGTAGGGAAGAACAGTTTGTTGAAAACCAGGGCGGCGGCGGTGCCGTAGAGGAAGTAGTCGAACCATTCGATCGAACTGCCAGTAAGGCTGGCGACCAAGGCTCGGCCACGCCCCTGGATTGCAGGGGGGGTTGCGCTGGAAGGCGTCATTCGAGTCTCCGTTTCTTGATTTTATGTCGGCGAGCACAAGGTGAATTGGCGCGAAGAGCAACCGGGTTGCACCGTGTCGGAGCGGATCTTATTCAAAGCGCAAAAAAAGGTGCAACCCTGATTAAACGATTAATCTCCAAATATTTTGTAATGGACCAAAAAATGCGCTGTTTTGATTCACAAAAAAGCTAGAAAAACCCGAACTCACCAAATTGGTGCGCAGTGACTGCACGGTCACCAACGCATCTCTTGATTAACAATCAAGCGCGACAAAGTGCAAGTTGCACCTAGTTGCACCTTGTCTGAAAAAAACCGTAATCTATTCGCCGATAAAACAACAAACACACCGAGGCAGCAATGAACGTGCTTTTTATTGGTTATGGGCGGATGGGCGGCGCACTGGGTAATGCTTGGCTGCAAGCGGGATTGGTCAATCATTTGAGCATCGTCGACCCAGGACTCACCGCAGACGCCGAGCAAGGTCGCTACATCCGTCTTGAAGACGTCCCGCAGCACCGCGCTTTCGACTTGATCGTGCTCGCTGTCAAGCCCGCCTACGCCACCGCAGCCCTGGCCGGACTGACTGATCATCAATGCCAGCAGGCTACCGTGGTTTCCGTCGCAGCGGGCGTGACCGAACGCACCCTGAGCAATGCCGTTGGCCAGCGTTGCCCGGTGGTACGCGCCATGCCCAATACTCCGGTGCTGGTCGGTGCCGGCTGCACCGGGCTGTACGCCACCGAGCATTTCGATGCCTCACGCCAAGCCGTCATCAGTCGCCTGTTCGAGGCCGTGGGCGCAGCCTATTGGGTGAGCGAAGAGCAGCAGCTCGATGCCGTTACCGCCATCAGCGGCAGTGGACCGGCTTACTACCACCTGTTCAGCGAAGCATTGGCAGAGGCCGGCATCAAGCTAGGCCTCGAGCCGGAACTGGCTCGCAGCCTGGCCGCACAAACCGCGTTTGGCGCGGCAACGCTGCAACATCAACCCCATGCCAATTTCACCGACCTTCGCGTGGCAGTCACTTCGCCGAACGGCACGACAGCAGCGGCAATCGATGTCTTCGAAACCCAGGGCCAGCTTCGCGCCTTGGTTGAAGCTGCAACTGGCGCGGCCCATCGACGCTCGGTCGAGTTGTCGAACGAAAGCTGATACTAGTGAAATCGAGAGCGCAGCGTAGGGGCTTTAAGTGGGAGCAAGCAGTTTTGCGCCACTTTCCTTAGGTGTCTGGACCGGACACAGGGTGGACAGGTGTGCGGGGACATGGTTGACACTTTTCGGCAAGCAAACCTGCCGGAAATTCGACCATGCCCTGGAGCGTGCGAGCCACTAGGTGCTTGTCTTGGGGGTTGAGGTGGCGCTCGATCTCACAGGCGCCAAATTCCTTACTACAGGCATCAAAAAAGCCGCCCCTGAACCCCAGCGGCGGCTTTCACAAAGCAAAACGCCTTAGAACGGCATCTTGAAGCCTGGCGGCAATTGCATACCGGCGGTCATGCTGCCCATCTTGTCCTGGCTGTTTTGCTCAACCTTGCGCACTGCATCGTTCAAAGCCGCGGCGATCAGGTCTTCCAGCACTTCCTTGTCGTCTTCGTCGGTCGACATCAGGCTCTGATCGATGCTGACGCGCTTGACGTCGTGACGACCGGTCATCACCACGCTGACCAAGCCACCACCGGCCTGGCCCGTCACTTCGGCATTGGCCAGCTCTTCTTGCATCTTGGCCATTTTTTCCTGCATCTGCTGGGCCTGCTTCATCAGGCCGGCCATGCCACCTTTCATCATGGGGTATACCTCGATTGGGTCATTGGGTGCAGCCCGACAAGGGGCTGGGCACATGGTTATCCGTTACTGACCCTGGCTGACCAGGGCCTCTACAGGCTCAATAGTATCCTGCCGCACCTTGGCACCGAACTGCTTGATCATCTGCTGGATCAACGGATCCTGCTCGATCGAGGCCACGGCATCCTGCTGGCGTTCGGCGCGCTTGCGCGAGGCGGCCTGGGCTGGTGTCTCCTGCTCCGGGCGGATCAGCTCGATACGCAGGTTCAAGGTGCGCCCCAGGTGCTGGTTGAGGGCCTCGTTCAGACGGCGCTGCTGGGTAGCATTGAACAGCGCGCCCTGGCCCGGGTCCAGATGCAGCAACCAGTCGTCACCGTCGGCCGCTATCAACGTACAGTTAGCCGCGATGTTGCCTGTCATGCCAGTCACTGGCAACTGTGGGAATAATTCCAGCCATTGCAGGGCCAGACCGGTCGCCGGGGCCGCTGCCGGCAGCGGCTCGGGCGCGGCGGCGGGCGTTTCTTCCTGGACATGCTCGGCCAACTCGTCCAGGTAGCTGAAGCCGACCGGGTCGCTCTCGCCGACGTAGTAATCCTCGTCCATAGGCGGCTCGTCATCGCGCTCCATGCCGGCCGGGGAATAGGCGGACGGATCGAACGGCGGCTCGTCGTGGTCCGGCTGGCTGGCGACAGGCGCCGGGATCTCGGCGGGCGCTGGCGTCGGACGAGTTGCCACGGGCGCCACAGCAGGCTCTTCCCAGGGCAGATCGACAACCTCCTGCACCGACGCAACCGCTGGCGGTGCAGCCACCGGTTCGGGCGCCGGCTCTGGTTCCGGCGCTGGTTCCGGCTCTGATTCTGCGACGGGCTCGGGCTCGGGCACTACCGCCTGAATGCTTTCAATCACAGGCTCGGACGCAACAACGGCTGGCACCTCGGCCACCGGCGCTATCGCTGCCACCGGTTTCGCAGGATCAGCTGTGGCCTGGCTGATCCCCACCGGCTTTAGCACCGGTGTCGGCGCATTCTCGGCATCCGCAGGGCGGAACGCCAGCATGCGCAGCAGGACCATTTCGAAGCCACCGCGCGGATCCGGTGCCAGGGGCAGGTCGCGACGGCCGATCAGGCCCATCTGGTAATAAAACTGTACGTCTTCGGCCGGCAGCGCCGCCGCCAGGGCCAGCACGCGCTCACGATCGCCCTGGCCGTTGTCCACGGCCTCGGGCAGCGCCTGAGCGATAGCCACGCGGTGCAGCACATTGAGCATCTCGGCGAGTACGCCGCTCCAGTCCGGCCCCTGCTCGGCCAGGTTGCGCACGGCCTCCAGCAGCGCCCGCGCATCACCTTCGAGCAACGCCTGCAACACACCGTAGACCTGACCATGGTCGAGGCTGCCGAGCATGGCGCGCACATCGGCGGCCAGCACCTTGCCCTCACCGAAAGCGATGGCCTGGTCGGTCAGGCTCATGGCATCGCGCATCGAACCATCGGCGGCACGCCCGAGCAACCACAGCGCATCGGCCTCGAACGGCACGTTCTCGGCCGCCAGTACGTGGCTGAGGTGTTCGACCACGCGCTCCGGGCTCATGTTCTTCAGCGAGAACTGCAGGCAGCGCGACAGGATGGTGGCCGGCAGCTTCTGCGGATCGGTGGTGGCGAGGATGAACTTGACGTAGGGCGGCGGCTCTTCCAGCGTCTTGAGCAAGGCGTTGAACGAGTGCGTGGAAAGCATGTGCACTTCGTCGATCAGGTAGACCTTGAACCGGCCACGGCTCGGTGCGTACTGCACGTTGTCGAGCAGTTCGCGGGTGTCTTCGACCTTGGTGCGGCTGGCGGCGTCGATCTCGATCAGGTCGACGAAGCGCCCTTCATCGATCTCGCGACAAACCGAACAGGTGCCGCACGGCGTGGAGGTGATACCGGTTTCGCAGTTCAGGCACTTGGCAATGATGCGGGCGATGGTAGTCTTGCCGACGCCCCGGGTACCGGTGAACAGATAGGCGTGGTGCAGCCGCTGGTTGTCCAAGGCATTGATCAAGGCCTTGAGCACATGGGTCTGGCCGACCATTTCGCGGAACGAGCGCGGGCGCCATTTACGTGCAAGAACCTGATAACTCATCGAAAAACCATCGTAGCCTGATCGAGCGGAAGATCGCTAATGCTAGCGGAGCGGGGCCGAAATTGCACCCTGCGCGGCTCGTCTAAGCTAATGAACTGGCGCACGCGGCTCAGGGAGGACATGCCTTGCGAAAACTGCTGCTGTTATGGCTGCTGTTGATTGCCCCCGCCCAGGCAGAGCAGCCCGTGCTGCGTTTTTCCGTAGCCGAGAGCTGGAGCATGCCGCTGATCCGCTTCGAAGACGGCCAACCGGTGGAGGGCATGCTGTTCGACCTGATGCAAGCCGTGGCCCAGGAAGCCGGTGCTCGTCCCGAATACCACTTGATGGCCCGCCTGCGTTTGCAACAAGCCATGGAAGATGGCGACATCGATGTGCGCTGCTATGTTAGCCCCAAGTGGTTCAACGCGCGCCCTGGCCATTTTATCTGGAGCATTCCTCTGATCCATCAACGCGACCTGCTGGTAGGTCGCGCCTTCGACATCCCCCCTACTCGCCCCGAACAACTGCCGCCACAGACGGTCGGCACGGTGCTGGGGTACGTCTATGACACTCTCGACCCTCTGTTCGCCAAGGGGCAACTGCAACGTGAGGACAGCCGCAACCAACTGCTGGCATTGCAAAAGCTCCAGGCCGGCCGCTACCGGCTTGCGGTGAGCAATCAGTTGTCTTTGCAGTGGTTCAACCAACACGGGCCGCCTGAACAGCGCCTGCAGGTCATCGCGGTGCTTGATGAGCAGATGCTGGGGTGCCTGGTACGCAACGACCCGACGATCCCCTCCCAAGGGGTGTTGCGCGCGCTGGTACGGATGAAGCAATCCGGAGAACTTGAGCGAATCGTCCAGCGATATGGCGCTTCGGGATATTCGGAGAAGATGTCGCTGGCACACCCTTGAAGTGCATGGGAAGGCACCTCGTTTCGACAAAGGAATACAACTGATTATTAGTTGTAGCCTGATGCGATAGACGGCGCCTTCGCTCGCCTCCAGCCGGGAAAACCCGCGCATTTGCGGTGCTACGCTGAAAAAGCGGGTTTCCTTCTGGGGAGAAAGATAATGCCGCTACATGCCAACAAGCACGAAGTCTACTGGTCCTTGGCCGCCATCGCCCTCGGCGTCGTTTTCATTGCGTATGCCATCGACATTCCTACCATGGGATTGATCTGGACACTGGTCCATCGCTCTTGACGTCCAAGCCTGGAGCTCAGTTTCCCGGCGCCGCCTGGTGGATGTACTGATCGTCACGGATCCAGCCGATGAACGATCGGCCATGCGGATTGATGTACTCGACCCGGGCCCAACCCTCCTTGTAAGCCAGTACGCCAACCACATCTTCCTTGACGATGTAGGGCCGCTTCGCGGTCCTGCCGCCTGCGGCTTTCAACAGGTAGGCCTTGTCGGCGGCAATGGTCACCAGGCCGATCCACGGCTTGCTGGCGGTCTGGCTCAGCTCTAGGCCCGTGGTGATTTCCGGCATCAGCACGCTTGGGCAGCCTGGGTGCTCACGGCCTCTTTCCACCGTCAAGGTCACGCCATTCTCAACCGGCGCCACGGTGCCTGGAAAGGCCTCGTCGAGCCAGGTGGTAACCGGAGTGGAGGCCGTGTCGTCGATCTTGCCCTGCAGATAGAAAGTGCAATGGCGAGTAACGCCCTGCCCCAGCTCTTCGGAGTAGTAGCCTTCGATCCGATGATCAGGGGTGACCGCCAGCATCAGCGTCTCGTACTGGCCCGACTTGAATCCTGGGGTGCCAGCCAATACCGGCGCGGCGCCGCACAGCAGCACTGTGGCCATAGCCACCACCTGAGCGGAAAACGTCTTCAGCATGTCATTTCTTCCCTTCGAGCGCTTCATAGGCGCGTTTGATTCTGACGTCATAGTCGCCGTAGTCGTCGCCGTTGTAACTGCGCGCCATGCCCGCATAGTCCTTGTTGGTCGCCGCCTTGATGAACGCCGGGTTCTTGCTGCAAAAGCCGAGGAAGGCCTTGAGTTGCTGACCGGCGTTGAGCTTCATTGCAGTGACGAAGTCGAACACATGCTTGTAACCGCAATCGGCAAAGTTGAACCCCATGATCTGGAACATTCCCCAGGATGCCGACTTTAAGGCTGCCTCCTGATCCAGAGCGAACGCGGTGGCCAGGGTTTCCCACGCCTTGGCCTGATCCTTGTTGTTGGCTTGCCATTGCGGTCCGGCTTTCTTTTTGTAGGGATAGGAAAGCAAGGGATGGGTTCGGTCGTACTTGTGCCGCGTGTAGCGGCGAAAGATATGTCCCTCGAAGGCGATCACCGGCAGGTTGGCCGGCCCGAAGCCGGAGCGTCCGCCCGACTCGACCGTGGCGAAGGCCTTGACCAGGTTGGCGGTGATGCCATGGCCAAGCTGGCTGGCGGCGTTCTCGAAGTCGCTGTCGCTCAACGTCGTGCCGCCGTCACAGGTGGCTTGCAGCACCATCTGCCGATTGCGTCGTTGCGCCTCGATGATCGCCCGTGCCCGCGCCAGATAGTGATTGACCGTGGCCTGGATCATGTCGGGGCCATTGCTGCTGCCATAGACGCTACCCAGGGCATTGGTGAAGGTCGGCAGGCGCAGCGTGGGGTGCAGCTTGACCGGCACTCGGATCGCTTCTTCGATCAGGCTGTTGAAGGTTC
The DNA here is from genome assembly GCF_004357765.1 of Pseudomonas putida. GTDB lineage: Bacteria > Pseudomonadota > Gammaproteobacteria > Pseudomonadales > Pseudomonadaceae > Aquipseudomonas > Aquipseudomonas putida_U. Next base: position 96,257 of record NZ_SMTE01000015.1, read on the forward strand.
GCCCACCCGGGTCCACCACCCCGTCCGGGTGCGCGTACCTCAGGTGGCGAAATTGATACTGGCTGATGCATTGCACCAATCGGCTGTCGGTACGGCCATTTTCAGGCAGCGGCATCCCCAGCCTAGGCGTGATCAGGTTGAACAGATACTGGATGCATTGAACATCGGCAGGCAGGTTTCGCGCCTTGCCTGGGGCCCCCACCGAGGCCACGATGAGGCTCGGCAACCCTTGCAGGTCTTTCATTGCACACGTCCTTGTCGATCAACTCAGCGATATCGATCTGATGTCGCTGTCTAGCCACGGTCACATTCTGAAACATGTGGCGTCGGAAACTAACAAGGGGGGTGCGGGTTGTCCAGCGCGGGAACTCGGACTTGTGAAGCAGGCATTGTTAGTGGGTGGGGACCCTTGGGGTGAATGTCAGGGTTTTCTGAATCTGCCGAATCGCTCTTCATCGGTCCCTTCCTAGCGACTTATCCTACTCGCCTATCAGAAGCGCTTATATTGTCTGAAAACCGCTCCAGCCTTAACGTCACCGGGTCGTCGCGTTGATGACCGGGTGTGAGAGCCTGACGAGTTAGACCATGAGCCGTTCTGCTATGGCAGTCGTGCGTGGGCAGGCTCAAGCCTGGCCGGGTTTTCCTGTGTCTACCGGTCTCTCACCCCACGCATGGCTGCCGCCCTATCCTGTGAGAGGGAGAACAGTGGTAGCTCCTGGGTAGACATAGGAGTTACACCATGAAAAAGATTGCTCCCGACCCACCCCACACCCATCAACATCTCAGGCAAACGCTTGGGAACAGTCAGATCTCCATTCCAGCAGATACGAAGTTGTTGCACTGAGGCAACTTGTTCCGCCTGGGCTGGGTCTATCGTAGGGAGGTCAGTAATTCTGCAAGGGCGGCGACTCTGACAGACTGGTGGGCCGCACCTGTGGGGGGCTGATTTGCCTTGAGGACATACCGTAGCGGTAGGGCCAACCCAGGCACCTATTCAGGATACAGCGAAAAATAAATCTGTCCCCATTTCTCGCATTTCTCGTCCCCATTTCTCTCGGCAGGCAGGTTTCGCGCCTTGCCTGGGGTCCCCACCGAGGCCACGATGAGGCTCGGCAACCCTCGTAGGTCTTCCATTGCGCACGTCCTTGTCGATCAACTCAGCGATATCGATCTGATGTCGCTCCCTAGCCATGTCACATTCTGAAACATGTGGCGCCGGAAACTAACGGGGGGATGGGGTCGTCCAGCGCGGGGACTCGGGCTTGTGAAGCAGGCATTGTTAGTAGGTGGGGGCCCTTGGGGTGAATGTCAGGGTTTTCTGAATCTAGGGCTTGATCGTGCATGAGTCATAGCTAAGGAAGTATCCTACAAACCACATCGACGTCTTGAAGTTGTCATGCGATGGCCCGGAAAGATAACGTTCCCGAGTCGTTTTCGGACGATGGAGTGTGAGAACTCCGTAAACATGACAGCAGCCAGTAATGGCGGCCCTGTGTGGGCAGACCTTGGTCTGGCCGGCTTTCCCATGTTTACCGGTTCTCACCCCACACTTGGCTGCCACCCTGCTCCCGTGAGAAGGAGCGGATCGGTAGATCCTTTTCGAAAAAAACTGGGGCTACACCATGAACAAGATCAAGCCTGACCCACCCTCCAGCTATCTCCATCCAAAGTGCACATTCGAACAAACCCAGATTGCTCATGCGGCGAATACCCAACTGTTGCACTGACGCGCAACTTGTTTCGCCTGGGCTGGGTTTATCGTAGGGAGGTCAGTAATTCTGCAAGGGCGGCGATTCTGACAGACTGGTGGGCCGCACCTGTGGGGGCTGATTTGCCTTGAGGACATACCGTAGCGGTAGGGCCAACCCAGGCACCTATTCAGAATACAGAAAGGGCAATAAAGCGGGGTAGAACCAGGACAGCCTCGATTTTTCGAGGACCGGAAATGGAGGCGGCCCCACCAGCCACACCCCGGCACTCGATGTTCCCGCTATGGCTGCTCCCTTCCGGGCCTGACCGGGTAGCATTCAGGCATGCAGGGTAATCGTTGCAAGCCTTATGGCACAAGGGTTGACGGCCTTGGCCTGTCCCTGTCTGAGCTGCTTGAAGGCCTGTAGTCACTTGGATTGACGCTACACTGGGCTCAGCCCCATGAGCGATCCGACCCATGACTGAAAAACTGGTCCACGCATCAACCAGCGGAATCGCCACAGAATTCGGCTTTTACCCGATCTGTTGCGATATCGAGAGTGAACAGTTCTCCATCCGAACGCTTCCCAACCATGAGGAAACCGTTTCCTCTATCGTTGAAGATGCAAACGTCATCGACGGCTGGCTCTACCCGGGACCACAAAAGCGATTGGACTTCGTAAGCAGTACTCTCCGACCAATGCCCTATAGCAGTCGCGTCTTCGGGCTGCCCAAGACTCATGTCTTAACCCTCAGCAAAAGCGAGAACCAATACGACCTCGACTTTGTAGTCTGGTGCCTATCCTTATTCACTGGCATGCGCCTGACGGCTACAGAGGCAGGCTTTCTTGATGCGACTCCCGTTAAGCCACACAAGCTCGTTGACTTCGCTCTTTACCGCTGCAACCTGATCGATGCTGTGCATTTGGCACTCAATTTCTTAGAGCGGGAACGCGATGCGCCTCGTACCCCTAAGCGAATCGCCGCAGTCATTCATGCTTTGTTCTTGGCACAATATCCTCAGAACCTTCCTTTTGAACGGTTTCAGTACCTCTACATGGCATTAGATGGCTGTTTCAAGCTTCTCGACGTCAAGGAGGAAACCAAGCTACACGTGCCTCATGCGCGGCGGATCCAATGGATGTGTGAAAAATTCGCCATCCCCATACCCGAATGGGCAATGAGTCAAGCAGGAGCTTCGTCTCTATCAACCGTCCGTAACGATACCATGCACGAAGCCCTATTCTTCGATGAACCTTTAGGATTCTCAATTTACGGTGGCAACAAGCCTGATGGAGATCCTACGAATGTCACCCTGCAAATGCAGGCACTGGTATGCCGACTTCTAATCGCCATCCTCGGAAGGGCTGATACCACATATGTCAAATCGCCAATCAACACCCGGATGATACATAGCCTTGAGCTGCATGATCGCGCCACCGGGTAAGCTGAGAGAGTGAGACTGAGGAGCCTCGACCGATTTGGGTATAGATCAGCCGGTACGGTGATTCAGGTATCCGCATGTACCTATATAAGATCTATTGACCAATCAAATCGGTACACACATAATCGGTACACCCAAAACGATACAGGATTATCACCATGTTCATTCGGGCCTACCTCCGTGCATCCACCGGCAAGCAGGATGCAACCCGTGCTAAGCAGTCGCTGATTGACTTCGCCAGTGAGCATGGACAGAAGATCGCAGCTTTCTACGTTGAGAATGAGTCGGGCACCAAGCTTGATCGTCCTGAGCTATTCAGGCTGCTAGAGGACAGCCACGAAGGGGATTGCATACTTATTGAGCAAGTGGACAGGTTGTCTCGCCTCTCGCCAGATGACTGGGCAAGTTTAAAAGCCATCATCGCAGCTAAGAGGGTGGTTGTGGTATCGCTCGATCTGGCCACCAGTCATGCAGTTCTGAAACCGGCTGCCGGCATGGATGACTTCACTAAAGGGATGATTGCAGCGGTCAATGGCATGTTGCTGGATATACTGGCTGTAGTAGCTCGTAAAGATTACGAAGATCGTCGCCGCCGTCAGAGCCAAAGCATCGCTAAAGCCAAGGAAATGGGTGTGTATAAAGGCAGGCAAGCTGATGAGGATCTTCATGCTCGCATCAAGCATGCCCTGTCCTCTGGCATGAGTCTCCGCAAGACAGCCACCACTGTAGGTTGTGCCCTGAGTACGGTGCAGCGAGTGGCTAAGATGTAGCGTCTGGAGAGCCCACAGGCCCGCCTCTCAGGCGGTGCTAGGCCCTTCCAAGTTATTTATAGAATCCTAGCGTTCCCGCTGGCCCGGAGAGGGGGCCGCTAAGACATTCGGGTAGAACCGACTGATCCTAGCGCAGGCAGCTCAGGGTTATTTTTCCTGACTGCGTACGAATAGCCCCTCACCCCATACACTCCGCTGTCAGCGGCGGGCAGGTCACTTGCAAGGAAACGAAGTCTGGAGCGCCATGACAGTAAGGTTGGTGGCGTTCCGATTCAGCTTATCAGGATGGTCTTCAAGGTATTCGACCGTGACCCTCACCAAGTGGTCAATGGTGGCCTCTGGTGGGGGGCATATCCTGTGCGACGGTCCCACCATGAGGTTAATTGCCCCTATCAGATCGCCTATGGTTGCCATGGACCCCAAGCAGACTCCCGTGTCGAATGTGAGCTTGCCGGCAAGGTGAGCCTTACACGTCTGTAGGAGAATGGTTCCGTCATTGTGTGCCGCTGTCGCTTCACCGCTCATAAGTACCGCAACTAGTACAGCCGCTACCGCTCCTGCCTTCATGCAACCCTCTCTCCGTATTCAGTGGCTTAAAGCCATCATACTGGATACTGCGTAAGCCTGGGGTAACGTCGTTTTGCTGATATGGGAAAGGACACCGCCCACGGTAGGCCAAGTGCTACTATGGGCGCCTTCCAGATGCTAAGGGCTGCGTAGGGTATGGGATCGGATTTTGATGAAGGGAGTTTTAAGAAGGCACGTAGCTTCCTGATGGTATTTTCCACCATGCTGCTTGTGCTGTGGTATTTCGAAGCAGAGATGAGCACCCTTTCGCTGCTAGGCAACTCCATCAAGTTCACCGCTAACACCCATAACCTCTGGTTTGTGCTAGCCGCAGCGAACCTCTATTTCTTCTGCCGTTACATCCAACATCTTCCTCCGGATTGGCGTAAGCCCGGTAAGAGCTTTGAGGAATTCTTCGACTCTACGTTTTGTAGGGTGACGAAGCTGGTTTACAGGAGGAAGCTTTACGCTCATGCCTGGGAACACTTCAGAACGGATCACTCTGTTGATGGTGTGACAAAATTTAAGGTTAAGGCTAGCGGCTCACGGCATAAGGAAAGATACGAAGCTCACGGTTTCTTCCCGAGCCTACGCCCTGAGATGAAGGTCGATTTCAGTTTGCCCTATACGTGGATCGAAAAAGATCGGCTCCTCTCAAGCACGGGATCTGGTACAGTTGTTACGCCCCACAGGGTAGTGGTTAACTACTCTCGGGTGAGTTCGTGCATTAAAGTCGTGTTCCTGGCTCCGTGGTTTACAGAGCACCTCTTCCCAATGCTCTACGCCCTATGTGCCGTCGGGGTTGGATTCTGGAGCTGGCACACGGTAGATGTCTCCGCACCCGTAGCTTCGCAGCTACAGGCTTCCATGCAAGCCAACCCCCGATCAATCAGGTGTATCTCTGAGAGCATCCAAGCGAAACACTCGGTGCTATCGGTAGCATGTATTCCAGCCCCTACTGTGACACCTGAGCGTTTGATGCCCAGCAATCTTTAAACCGGAGGAAAGAAATGTCCACCGCATGGAGTCTTAAAGAACTGAGAGATGGTGTGATAAGGGCTGAGCTGCACGACACCAAAGAGGCTATCGAAATCATCAGCTCCATTGGGCGCTCATGTGAAATTTTTGATTATCACAAGTGCCTTGCTCGTGACGCGTTCCAAGTGTTCGACGTGAAAAACGACCCTCACGGAATTGAGTTCGCTAGACAGCTTTTTGACTTGAACGAAAACCAAGAAGCTCTTTATGAGGCAAAACTCGAAAGCGAAGCCAATCTTATCGCCTGCATCAGCACCACTCGAAACTCATATGACAGCTTTGGTCAACTAGTTAATATTCTCGCGATAGCCACACCCCTCAAGGGTAACTTCTACGTTCATGACGTAGCGAGAGCACTCCCAACTGGACAGCTAAAAACCGAACTAAGCGCGGCTGTATCATCGGAGTGGTTCACATATGCGAACGCATTCATGAATACAGTGAAGCATCGGCAACTGATCACCCACAGCGCCTCCATTTCGTTTGTAAATGAAAATCGAGGAGGGAAGGTTCGCAGCTTCCAACACAAAGGTAAGCCCTACCAAGAGTACTGGGTTCGCGAGGTGCTAGAGGGCACCGTAGAGCTTCAAAACGCTCTAGTTCTTTGTGGCAGGGCGCTCAATGAGGCGTTTCTGAACAATCCAAGTAGAGACTGAGCTTGGGAAACAAGCTCTCCACAGATATGATACCGCTCATGGTGCACCACTCAGATGTACCTAAACGCTGTCACACTTCGAGATTTTTGAGCGAGAAATCCTTGAGAATTCAAGGAATTGCGTAATGGAGGCGGCCCCACCAGCCACACCCCGGCACTCGATGTTCCCGCTATGGCTGCTCCCTTCCGGGCCTGACCAGGTTAACGGGTAATCAATGCGGGGGGACCGATGGGGCCACCACTACGCGGCTCACTAAGCAGCGAGCCGCGCCATTGTACCGTTCTGGGGCGAAGATACAACCGCTGCGGCCAGAAAAAATCATCGTTTCTCAATGACTTGTCTGGATTGCACCCATGCCGGGCGTCATCCGGTCCTTGGGGAGCAACTCTCTTGCCGCCCTGAGCGGGTCTGCACGCGATCACCGGCAAGGCCGGTGCCATGGACCGAGGTGTCCGCTTCGCGGGCAAGCCCGCTCCTACAGGATCTTCACTGCTACCAAAGCCTGACGACCTTTCCTGCAGCATGAACGGTTGGGCATCCCTTGATGCCGCTTGGCCATTGATCTGAAGCCACTCAGACCGAGATACCCTGCTCCGCCAGGAACGCGACGAAGGCATCCTCATCCAGTACCTTGACCCCTAGCTCGCTGGCCTTGGCCAGCTTGGAACCGGCGCCAGGACCGGCGACCACGCAGTGGGTCTTGCCCGAGACCGAGCCCGCCACCTTGGCCCCCAGGCTTTCCAGCTTCTCCTTGGCGATATCGCGGCTCATGCGCTCCAAGGTGCCAGTCAGCACCCAGGTCTGACCAACCAACGGCAGGCCTTCGGCGGTTTTCTTCTCGCTGCTCCAGTGCATGCCAAAGTCCAGCAGTTGGGCTTCGATCGCTCGCGCCAATCGCTGGTTGGCCTCATCCTTGAAGAATTCACGCACGGCTTCGGCCTGCTTGGCGGCCAACGCCTGGCGCAGGTCGATGCCGTCGGCGGCGATGATCTTGTCCAGGCTGTCGAGTTTGGCCACCAGTTTTTCCGCACCCGTCGGACCGACCGAGGCGATGTCGAGCTTGGCGATCATGCCGGCAAGGGTGGTGCTGGCGGCGAACTCGGCCGCCAAGTCGCCTTCGTCCTGCAATTGCATGCCACTGGCCAACAACTGCTCGATGACCTTGCGGTTGTGGTCGTCCTCGAAGAAGTTGTGGATCTCATAGGCCACTTCCAGGCCGATGTCCGGCAGATAGGTGAGCACCTGGGGCAAGGCCACCTGCACCCGCGCCAGACTGCCCAGCGAGCGGGCCAGAACCTTGGCGGTCTCTTCTCCCACATCGGGGATGCCGAGGGCATAGATGAAGCGGGCCAGGGTCGGGCGCTTGCTGGCTTCGATGGCATCGAGCAGCTTGCGGCTGGACACCTCGGCGAAACCCTCGAGGCCGACCACCTGCTCGAACTCGAGCTTGTAGAGGTCTGCGGGCGAGCCGATCAGGCCTTCGTCCACCAACTGCTCGACACTTTTCTCACCCAGACCGTCGATGTCCATGGCACGCCGCGACACGTAGTGAATGATCGCCTGCTTGAGCTGCGCACCACAGGCCAGACGACCGACACAGCGATACACCGCACCTTCGCTGGTGGTTTCCTTACCCTTGCTGCGCTTGACCAACTGAGTGCGCTCGACCTGCGATCCACATACCGGGCACTCGCTTGGCACCTGGACCGGACGGGCATGCTCCGGACGGCGTTCGAGCACCACTTGCATGACCTGCGGGATCACGTCGCCAGCGCGGCGAATGATCACCGTGTCGCCGATGCGCAGGCCCAACCGGGCGATCTCGTCCATGTTGTGCAGGGTGGCGTTGGACACGGTCACGCCGGCCACTTTGACCGGCTTGAGACGGGCTACCGGAGTCACCGCACCGGTGCGCCCGACCTGGAACTCGACGTCCAGCACTTCGGTGAGCTCTTCCATGGCCGGGAACTTGTGGGCGATCGCCCAGCGCGGCTCACGGGCACGGAAGCCCAGCTCGCGCTGGGCAGCCAGGCTGTTGACCTTGAACACCACGCCATCGATTTCGTAGGGCAGGCTGTTACGCCGCTCGCCAATATCGCGGTAGTACTCCAGGCACTGCTCGATGCCGGCAGCATGCTTGAGCTCGCGGCTGATGGGCAGGCCCCAGGCCTTGAGCTGCTCGAGGATTTCGATATGACTGTCGCCAATGGCTGCGGACACCTGGCCCACGCCATAGCAGCAGAACTCCAGTGGGCGGCTGGCGGTGATCTTCGAATCCAGTTGGCGCAGGCTGCCGGCGGCGGCGTTGCGCGGGTTGGCGAAGGTCTTGCCACCGGCTTCGGCCTGGGCGGCGTTCAGCCGGTCGAAGCCGGCCTTGCTCATGAACACTTCGCCGCGCACTTCCAGCACCGCCGGCCAGCCTTCACCGTGCAGCTTGAGCGGGATGTTACGCACGGTGCGCACGTTGGCGCTGATGTCCTCGCCGGTGGTGCCGTCGCCACGGGTGGCGCCCTGCACCAACAGGCCATCACGGTACAGCAGGCTGACCGCCAGGCCATCGAGCTTGGGCTCGCAGCTGAAATCGACCGCACCAGGCTGATCGAGGCCTTCGACCACGCGGCGACCGAACTCGCGCAGGTCGGCCTCCTCGAAGGCGTTGCCGAGGCTGAGCATGGGGACTTCGTGACGCACCTGGCTGAATGCGGCCAGGGCGGCGCCGCCCACGCGCTGGGTGGGCGAGTCCGGGGTGATCAGGTGCGGATGCTCGGCCTCCAGCGCTTTGAGCTCGTTGAACAACCGATCGTATTCGGCGTCGGGCACGCTGGGCTCGTCGAGCACGTAGTAGCGATAGTTGTGCTGGTCGAGCTCGGCACGCAGTTCGTGGATTCGGGATTCGGCGTTCATGTTTTCAGGGTCTCTTGCAAAGCAAAAGAGCAGCCTGGGGGATGGTGGCTGGGGTTCGAAGGGGCGGTTACAGACAACCACAGCCCCGAACCGACCAGCACGCCCCCAGGCTGCTCTTCGTCTGGATCTATCAGCGCTTCTGAGTCAGTGCCCGACGCTCGAACTCGACGATGCGCTGGCGGTAGTGCTCGATGGTCTGCGCGGTCAACACGCTGCGCTGGTCATCCTTGAGCTCGCCGTCGAGTTCATGGGCCAACTTGCGCGCCGCAGCCACCATCACATCGAAGGCCTGCTTCGGATGACGTGGGCCTGGCAGCCCCAGGAAGAAGCTCACCGCACGGGTGCTGAAATGGTCGATGTCGTCCAGGTCGAAGATGCCCGGCTTGACCGCGTTGGCCATGGAGAACAGCACCTCACCGTGACCGGCCATGCTTTCGTGGCGGTGGAAGATGTCCATCTCACCGAAGCGCAGGCCGCTCTCGAGAATGTTCTGCAGCAGCGCCGGACCTTTGAAGCCGCCTTCGTCGCGGGAAATCACGCTGATCACCAGCACTTCCTCGACCGGGGGCAGCTCCTTGGCGGCATTGCCAGAGGCGGCGAAACCATTGTGGCGGTTGTTGTCGGCAGCGAAGTCTTCTTCGCTGTCGGCGAACAGATCCGGCTCGCGGGGTTCGGCAGCCAGGTTCAAGTCGCCCTGGGACGCATCGGCGGCACGCTTGCTACGTTTGCTCGCCTTGGCAGGCTTGGGTTCGCGCTCGCGTTCGCGTTCACGCGTCGGGGCACTCATCGAAGGCAGGTCGCTTTCGTCGAGTTCGGGTTCTTTGTGGGTTTCCAGTACCCGGGCTGGGCCCAGCACCTCCGCACTGCCTTCGTCGTCAGGCAGGTTGGAGTAGCTGCGATCCAGGCGGAATTTCAGCTTGCCTTTACCGCCGCGCATACGGCGCCAGCCGTCGAAAAGAATACCGGCGATGACAATGATGCCGATGACGATCAGCCACTCGCGCAGACCGATTTCCATGTAATCCCGTGCCTCTATAAAAATATGCTTGAAAACAAAGGGTTCAAAGCCCTTTAACACGTGGCGCCAACTCTATGTTCTGACAGGCGTTTTACCCACGCAAAAAACGAGTGACATTAAGCTAGCACGACCAAAGACAACTTTACACCGTCTGTCGCTCGTGGCGGGGCATTTCCCTGCACAATTGTGCACAAGTACTCGCCTCAGGCGTCGACCATGGCCAACGCCTCCTCCACATCCACGGCCACAAGACGTGAGCAGCCAGGCTCATGCATGGTCACCCCCATCAATTGATCCGCCATTTCCATGGCGATCTTGTTATGGGTGATGTAAATGAATTGCACACTTTCACTCATTTCCTTGACCAGGCGGGCGTAGCGCCCGACGTTGGCATCGTCCAGCGGGGCATCGACCTCGTCGAGCATGCAGAACGGTGCGGGGTTCAATTTGAAGATGGCAAACACCAGCGCCAATGCGGTCAGTGCTTTCTCGCCGCCGGACAGCAGATGGATCGTGCTGTTCTTCTTGCCCGGCGGACGCGCCATGATCGTCACCCCTGTATCGAGTAGATCTTCGCCCGTCAGTTCCAGGTAAGCGCTGCCGCCACCGAAAACTTTTGGAAAAAGTGCCTGTAATCCGGCATTTATCTGATCAAAGGTATCCTTGAAGCGGTTGCGGGTTTCCTTGTCGATCTTGCGGATGACGTTTTCCAGGGTCTCCAGCGCCTCGACCAGATCGGCGTCCTGGGCATCGAGGTAGCGCTTGCGCTCGGACTGCTGCTCGTACTCTTCGATAGCGGCGAGGTTGATTGCCCCCAGGCGCTGAATCCGCGCCTCAATCTGTTCCAACTCTTGCTCTGTACCCTGCTCGCTGGCTTCGGCTTCCAGGGTGGCGAGCACTCCTTGCAGGTCGTAGCCGTCGGCCAGCAGTTGCTCCTGCAGGGTCTTGCGGCGCACGTCCAGGCCCTGGCACTCCAGGCGCATCTGCTCCAACTGACCGCGCAGCAACTGGGCCTGCTGTTCGGCCTGGGTGCGGCGGCGTTCGGCATCGCGCAAGGCGCGGTCGGCTTCATCCATGTGCAGGCGGGCCTGGCGCATTTCCTCATCGACGCCCATGCGCTGCTCCAGCAGGGCTTCGAGCTTCATGCGCAGCTCCTCCAGCGGCGCCTCGCCCTCCTCCAGGTTCAGACTCAACTGCTCCTGGCGCTCGGTCAGGCGTGCGGCTTGCTGTTCCAGGCGCTCGAGGGCCTGGCGGGTGGAATCATGCTGGGCACGCAACGAACCCAGGCGCACGGCCAACTGATGGGCATGATCCTTGTGCTGGCGGGCTTCCTGGCGCACGCGGTCGAGGCTCTCGCGCAAGGAATCGCGGCGCGCCATCAATTGTTCACGCTGCTCGGTGTCCTGAGCCATCAGGTCCAAGGCTTCCTGCAGCAGCAGGCGTGACTCGCCCAGTTGTTCGTGCTCCAGCGCGCGCTGCTCCTGGAGCTCGTGCTGTTCTTCCTGGAGACGGCGCAGGCGCAACTGGAGCTGTTCGGCACGGGCCTGGGCAGCTGACAGGCCGGCCTTGAGTTCACCATGCTGACGCCCCTCCTCCTGGGTACGGCGGCGCAGTTGCTCACGCTGTTCTTCCAGGTCGAGCTGCTGATCGCGCAGGGTTTGCAACTGCGCCTCCAGTTGCGCCAGCGCGGCCTCCTGCTCACGCTGTTCCTGGCTCAGGCGCTCGATCTCCTGGCCACGGGCCAATACCCCACCCTCTGCATCGCCACCACGGCTGACGCGCAAGAAGTGCCGACCTACCCAGTAGCCATCGCGACTGACCAGGCTCTGACCCTCGACCAGCGATTCACGCAGGTCCAATGCCTGGGCCAGATTCTCGACGGGCCGGACCTGGGCCAACCAGGGCGCGAGGTCGGTACGCCCCTCGACTTTGTCGAGCAGGCTGCCCGGCTGGCGCGGCCCCTCGCCTTGGGCCAGCAGCAGGCGCAACTCGCCCTGCTGCAGCTCGGTGAAATCGAGGCGGCTGAACCCGTCTACCAACACCGCCTGCAGATCCGCACCGAGCACTGTTTCCACGGCCAGTTCCCAACCCGGCTCGACCCGTAGCCCCTCGGCCAGACGCGGACGCTGCGCCAGGCCTTGGTCACGCAGCCAGTCACCAGCGCCTGCGGCAGGTTCCAGGGCTGCCTGCTGCAAGGCCTCCAGCGAAGCCAGGCGCCCACCTAGGCGCTGGACCTCGCCCTGAGCCTGCTGCTGGGCGCGGGTGGCCTGCTGCAATTGTTCACGCAGCGCCTCCAGACGTTCGACCACCTGTTCTTCGGACACCTGCAACGCTTCGAGCGCCAACTCGCTGCTGGCCAACTGCTCGGCCAGTTCGAGCATGGCGGCATCCTGCGGATCGGCGCCCATCTGCTCCTGTTCTTCAGCGAGCTTGCGCTGGCGCTCGGCCAGGCGTTCCAGGCTGGCCTCCAACTGCTGCAGGCGCGACTGCTGCACTTCGGCCTGGCGCCGCGGCTCAGCGGAGCGGCTATTGAAGGCGTCCCACTGCTCCTGCCAGCCGTGCATGCCCTGCTCGGCTTCTTCAAGGGTGGCTGCGGCTTCTTCGGCGGCAGCCAGGGTCAACTCTTGCTCGGGCTCGAGCATCTGCAGCTCTTCGCCCAGGGTGGCCAACAAGGTGCGGTCATGACCGAGGTGCGATTCGGTCTCCAGGCGCGTGCGCTCGGCCTCCTTGAAATCGTCCTGCAACTGGCGCAAGCGCTGCTGGCCGTGCTGGATGCTCTGTTCGACCCGGGCGATGTCACCGGCCACCGAATAGAAGCGGCCCTGGACCTGATTGAAGCGCTCGGACAATTCGTGGTGGCCGTCGCGCAGCCGTTCGATGCTGGCATCGGCGTTGCGCTGCTCGGCGACCAAGGCCTCGTGGGCGACGCCCTGATCACCGATCACCGCTTCGCGCTGACGCACGCGGTCGTCCAGGTCGCGCCAGCGCAACGCCGACAGACGCGCCTTGAGCTGGCGCTCCTGGGCCTTGTACTCGCGGTATTTCTCGGCAGCCTGGGCCTGGCGGTGCAGGCGTTCGAGCTGGCGCTCGAGCTCTTCGCGCAGGTCGGTCAGGCGCGCCAGGTTTTCCTGGGTGCGACGGATGCGACTCTCGGTCTCGCGGCGGCGCTCCTTGTACTTGGAAATGCCCGCCGCTTCCTCGATGAAGTTGCGCAGCTCCTCGGGCTTGGCCTCGATCAGCTTGGAGATCATGCCCTGCTCGATGATCGAATAGCTGCGCGGGCCGAGTCCGGTGCCCAGGAAGATGTCGGTAATGTCCCGGCGCCGGCACTTGGTGCCATTGAGGTAGTAGGTGTTCTGCCCGTCGCGGGTCACCTTGCGGCGAATCGAGATCTCGGCGTAGGCCGCGTACTCACCGACCAGGGTGGTTTCGCTGTTGTCGAACACCAGTTCGATGCTCGCCTGGCTGACGGGCTTGCGGCTGGTGGAGCCGTTGAAGATGACGTCGGTCATCGACTCGCCGCGCAGGTTCTTCGCCGAACTCTCGCCCATCACCCAGCGCACGGCATCGATGATATTGGACTTTCCGCAACCGTTAGGGCCCACCACAGCGGCCATGTTGCTGGGAAAATTGACCGTGGTCGGGTCGACGAACGACTTGAACCCGGCCAGCCGTATGCACTTCAGGCGCATCGGTCAGCCTCGGGCCAGCGCGGCCAGCACCAGTTCGCAACTGCGCTGGCTGTAGGCGCTGAGTACCTCGCGGATGCGCGGCAGGTCACGAGCGACCACGGCGTCGAGCAGGCGGGCGAACAGTTCCAGGTAATCGACCATGTTCGCCTGGCGCTGGTCCAGAGCCAGGTAATAGGCACGACTCATGGCCGGTTGCAGGTTCTCGACGGTTTCCTGCAGGTATGGGTTGTCGGCGAACGGATAAGCGGCGCGCATCACCGCGAAGCTGTCGGCGACGAAGGCTTTTATGTCCTGCCGATCACAGGCGTGCTGCAGGCGCTGCTGGATGTCCAGGAAGGGGCGCAGATCGGAGTCCAGGCGCCATTTTTGTGCAACGGCATTGCCCAGCAGAATGTAGAACTCACCCATCAAGGTGCAGAGGCTGCGTACCTTGTGCTCACTCAGCTCGGTCACATGGGCGCCTCGGCGCGGCACGATCGCGATCAGATGACGACGTTCGAGGATCAACAGCGCCTCGCGCACCGAGCCACGGCTGACGTCGAGGGCCTGGGTAACCTTCAACTCCTGGATGCGCTCACCGGGCGCGAGTTCGCCACGGATGATCCGCTCGGCCAGGTAGTCGGCGATCTGCTCGGAGAGGCTGTCCGGCGCCTTGAACGTCATGGTTTTCCTTCAAAATCATTGGACTGGGCACTAAAGGAGCGATTGTAGCGCACTTGGCCAGCACGCGCGCAGAGGGTCTTCGCGCTTTATTCGACCGGCGCGCAGCGGGTGATTACGGCGCGATCTATGCTTGGTAAAGGGACAGCAACAGGCCGTTGGGCAAGGGCTCGGGCATTTTCTTGACCTTTGAGTCAGAAAAATATTGACCAAGACGTCAGCTCTGCTTAGAGTCCGCTCAACAACAATAAAACCATTGCGAGGCCATCCCCGTGATCCAGTTTCTCGTCAACCAGGAGCTGCGCCGAGAGCACGCCCTGGACCCGAACATGACGGTGCTGCAGTACTTGCGTGAGCACCTGGGCAAACCCGGCACCAAGGAAGGCTGCGCCAGCGGCGACTGCGGTGCCTGCACCGTGGTGGTGGGCGAACTGACCCAGGACGAACAGGGCCAGGACAGCCTGCGCTACCGCAGCCTGAACTCGTGCCTGACCTTCGTTTCGGCCTTGCACGGCAAGCAGCTGATCAGCGTCGAAGGCCTCAAGCATCAAGGTGAACTGCACAGCGTGCAACGCGCCATGGCCGACTGCCATGGCTCGCAATGCGGCTTCTGCACACCGGGCTTCGTAATGTCGCTGTTCGCCCTGCAAAAGAACAGCAACAGCCATGACCTGCACCGCGCCCAGGAAGCCCTGGCCGGCAACCTGTGCCGCTGCACCGGCTATCGACCGATCCTCGACGCAGCCGAACAGAGCTGCCGCCAGCCCTGCAAGGACCAATTCGACGCCCAGCAAGCGCAGACCATCAGCCGCCTCAAAGCCATCGCCCCGACCCAGACCGACGAGCTCAACAGCGGTGACAAGCGCTGCCTGGTGCCACTGACCGTCGCCGACCTGGCCGAGCTATACAGCTCGCACCCGGAGGCGCGCCTGCTGGCCGGTGGTACCGATCTGGCGCTGGAAGTCACCCAGATGCACAAGACCTTGCCGGTGATGATCTACGTCGGCCACATCGCCGAACTCAAGCGCATCGAAACGACCAGCAGCCACCTGGAGATCGGTGCGGCCACCCCGCTCACCGACTGCTATGCCGCACTCGACGCCGAATACCCCGACTTCGGCGCCCTGCTGCACCGCTTCGCCTCGCTGCAGATCCGCAACCAGGGCACCCTCGGTGGCAACATCGGCAACGCCTCGCCGATCGGCGACTCGCCACCCTTGCTGATCGCCCTGGATGCGCAGATCGTCCTGCGCCAGGGTGAGCGTCAGCGCACGATGCCGCTGGAAGACTACTTCATCGACTACCGCATCACCGCCCGCCAGGACAGCGAGTTCATCGAGAAGATCATCGTTCCTCGCGCCAGCAATGACTGGGCGTTCCGCGCCTATAAAGTCTCCAAACGCCTGGATGACGATATTTCCGCGGTGTGCGGCGCCTTCAACCTGAGCATCGAAGACGGCGTGGTCAGCGGCGTGCGCATCGCCTTCGGCGGCATGGCCGCGATTCCCAAGCGCGCCCGTGCCTGTGAAGCCGCCCTGCGCGGCAAGCCGTGGACGCAGGCCAGCATCGAACGCGCCTGCCAGGCCCTGGCCGAGGACTTCACCCCGCTCAGCGATTTCCGCGCCAGCTGCGAGTACCGCCTGCTGACCGCGCAGAACCTGCTGCGCAAGTACTTCATCGAACAGCAAACACCGCACATCGAGACCCGGGTGACCGCTTATGTCTAACCATCACGCAGCCAAGAGCCAGGCCGAGATGGCCGAACTGTTCAGCCAGGACCTGGCCACCGGGGTCGGGCGCAGCCTCAAGCACGACAGTGCCGACAAGCACGTGGCCGGCGAGGCGGTGTACATCGACGATCGCCTGGAATTCCCCAACCAGTTGCACGTGTATGCGCGCACCGCAGACCGCGCCCACGCCCGCATCCTGCGTATCGACACCACACCGTGCTATGCCTTCGAGGGCGTACGCATCGCCATCACCCACGAAGACATCCCCGGCCTAAAGGACATCGGCCCTGTGGTGGCCGGCGACCCGTTGCTGGCCATCGACAAGGTCGAATTCTTCGGCCAGCCGGTGCTCGCAGTCGCCGCCCGCGACCTGGACACCGCGCGCCGCGCGGCCATGGCAGCCATCGTCGAGTACGAGGACCTGGAGCCGGTGCTGGACGTCGTGGAAGCGCTGCGCAAACAACACTTCGTGCTCGACAGCCACACCCACCAGCGTGGCGATTCGGCCAGCGCTCTGGCCAGTGCGCCGCACCGCCTGCAAGGCACCCTGCACATCGGCGGCCAGGAGCACTTCTACCTGGAAACGCAGATTTCCTCGGTGATGCCCACCGAGGACGGCGGCATGATCGTCTACTGCTCCACGCAGAACCCCACCGAGGTACAGAAGCTGGTCGCCGAAGTGCTCGACGTGCCGATGAACAAGGTGGTGCTGGACATGCGCCGCATGGGCGGCGGCTTTGGCGGCAAGGAAACCCAGGCGGCAAGCCCGGCCTGCCTGTGCGCGGTGATCGCGCGCCTGACCGGCCAGCCCACCAAGATGCGCTTGCCACGGGTCGAAGACATGACCATGACCGGCAAGCGCCACCCGTTCTATGTCGAATACGACGTCGGCTTCGACGACGAAGGACGCCTGCACGGCATCAACATGGACCTGGCCGGCAATTGCGGCTACTCGCCCGACCTGTCCGGTTCGATCGTCGACCGCGCCATGTTCCACTCCGACAACGCCTACTACTTGGGCGATGCCACCGTGCACGGTCACCGCTGCAAGACCAATACCGCCTCCAACACCGCCTACCGCGGCTTCGGTGGACCCCAGGGGATGGTCGCCATCGAGCAGGTAATGGACCATATCGCCCGCCACCTGGGACGCGATCCACTGGCCGTGCGCAAGGCCAACTACTACGGCAAGACCGAGCGCAACGTCACTCACTACTACCAGACCGTCGAGCACAACATGCTCGAAGAGATGACCGCCGAGCTGGAGGCCAGCTGCGACTATGCCGAGCGCCGCGAGTCGATCCGTCGCTTCAACGCCAACAGCCCGGTGCTGAAGAAAGGCCTGGCGCTGACGCCCGTCAAGTTCGGCATCTCGTTCACCGCCACTTTCCTCAACCAGGCCGGTGCGCTGATCCACATCTATACCGACGGCAGCATCCACCTCAACCACGGCGGCACCGAGATGGGCCAGGGTCTGAACACCAAGGTCGCACAAGTGGTGGCGCAAGTGTTCCAGGTCGACTTCAGCCGCATCCAGATCACCGCCACCAACACCGACAAGGTGCCCAACACCTCGCCCACGGCCGCCTCCAGTGGTGCCGACCTGAACGGCAAGGCCGCGCAGAACGCCGCCGAGATCCTCAAGCGGCGCCTGACCGAGTTCGCCGCCCGGCATTACCAGGTCACCGAAGAGGACGTCGAGTTCCGCAACGGCCATGTGCGGGTGCGCGACCAGATCGTCAGCTTCGAGCAGTTGGTGCAACTGGCTTACTTCGCCCAAGTCTCGCTGTCGAGCACCGGGTTCTACCGCACGCCGAAGATCTACTACGACCGCAACCAGGCGCGTGGTCGACCGTTCTACTATTTCGCCTTCGGCGCCGCCTGCGTCGAGGTGATCGTCGATACCCTGACCGGCGAGTACAAGATGCTGCGCGCCGACATCCTCCACGACGTCGGCGACTCGCTGAACCCAGCCATCGACATTGGCCAGGTCGAGGGCGGCTTCATTCAAGGCATGGGCTGGCTGACCACCGAGGAGTTGGTGTGGAATGCCAAGGGCAAGCTGGTCACCAATGGCCCGGCCAGCTACAAGATCCCGGCCGTGGCCGACATGCCGCTGGACCTGCGGGTGAAGCTGGTGGAGAACCGCAAGAACCCCGAGGACACGGTGTTCCATTCCAAGGCCGTGGGCGAGCCGCCGTTCATGCTCGGCATCGCTGCCTGGTGCGCGATCAAGGATGCCGTGGCGAGCATCGCCGATTACCGCGTGCAGCCGCAGGTGGACGCACCGGCGACGCCGGAGCGGGTGTTGTGGGGCTGTGAGCAGATGCGCAAGGCCCAGGCCCTGCAGCAACCGGCCGAGCCGGAACTGGAAACCGTGACCCACTGACAGCGAGGAACCCTGTAGGAGCGGGCTTGCCCGCGAATGCAATGCTGGGCTCACCGCCCTCTTCGCGGGCAAGCCCGCTCCCACAGGGTCCGCAGCGTGACTTAGAGAGGTTGCATCATGCACCAATGGATCAACGCCCTCGCCGACCACCAATCCCGTGGCGAAGCCTGCGTCCTGGTGACCATTATCGAGGAACGCGGTTCGACGCCGCGCAACGCGGGCTCGAAGATGGTCGTCAGCGCCACGGCGCTGTTCGATACCATCGGCGGCGGGCACCTGGAATACAAGGCCCTGCACATCGCCCGGCAGATGCTCGCCGAACACCGCACCACCCCGCACCTGGAGCGCTTCAGCCTGGGCGCGAGCCTGGGCCAGTGCTGCGGCGGCGTGACCGTGCTGCTGTTCGAACCGATGGCCGCGGTGCAGGCGCAGATTGCAGTGTTCGGCGCGGGCCATGTGGGGCGCGCTCTGGTACCCTTGCTCGCCGCGCTGCCCTGCCGCGTACGCTGGATCGATTCGCGCGAGCAGGAGTTTCCCGCGCTCATTCCCGAGGGGGTGACCCAGGTGGTCAGCGACGACCCGGTCGACGAAGTGGCCGAGCTGCCTGCCGGCAGCTACTGCATCGTCATGACCCATAACCATCAGCTCGACCTGGAGCTGACCGCCGCCATCCTCAAGCGCAACGATTTCACCTGGTTCGGCCTGATCGGCTCGAAGACCAAACGGGTCAAGTTCGAGCATCGCTTGCGCGAGCGCGGCTACGACGATGCCGTGATGGCGCGCATGCGATGCCCCATGGGCCTGGCAGAGGTCAAGGGCAAGCTGCCGATCGAGATCGCCGTGTCCATCGCCGGGGAAATCATCGCCACCTACAACGCCTGCTTCGGCCAGCACGATGCTGGCGCCAACGCCGGCCCCATTGCCCAGTTGCTGCCGCCCTCCCGGCGCAGCCAAGCCATTTGACGAGTGAGTTATGACCGCTACCCGCAAAGCCTACCGTGCCGCCATCCTGCACAGCATCGCCGACCCGGCCGAGGTGGGCCTGGACGCTTCCCATGAGTACTACGAAGACGGCCTGCTGGTGGTCGACGATGGCCGCATCAGCGCACTGGGCGCCGCCAGCGAACTGCTGCCGACCCTGGACGCCGACATCGAGGTGGTGCATTACCAGAATGCGCTGATCACCCCTGGCTTCATCGATACCCACATTCATTTCCCACAGACCGGGATGATCGGCTCCTACGGCGAACAGCTACTGGACTGGCTCAACACCTACACCTTCCCCTGCGAGAAGCAGTTTGCCGACAAGGACCATGCCGACAAAGTGGCGGCCATCTTCATCAACGAGCTGCTGCGCAACGGTACCACCACCGCCCTGGTGTTCGGCAGCGTGCATCCGCAGTCGGTCAATGCCCTGTTCGAGGAGGCCGAACGCCTGGACCTGCGCATGATCGCCGGCAAGGTGATGATGGACCGCAACGCCCCCGACTACCTGACCGACACCGCCGAAACCAGCTACACCGAGAGCAAGGCGCTGATCGAGCGCTGGCATGGCAAGGGCCGCCTGCACTACGCCGTGACCCCACGATTCGCCCCCACCAGCACCCCGGAACAATTGGCCATGGCCGGCCAATTGCTCAAGGAATACCCGGACCTCTACCTGCACACTCACTTGTCCGAGAACCTCAAGGAGATCGAGTGGGTCAAGGCCCTGTTCCCGAAACAGAATGGTTACCTGGACGTCTACGACCATTACGAGCTGCTCGGCGAGCGCTCGGTGTTCGCCCACGGCGTGCACCTGTGCGACGCAGAATGCCAGCGTCTGGCCGAAACCGGCTCGGCCGTGGCCTTCTGCCCCACGTCCAATCTGTTCCTCGGCAGCGGTCTGTTCAACCTGCCCCAGGCCGAGCGTTTCAAGGTCAATGTGGGCCTGGGTACCGACGTTGGGGCCGGCACCAGCTTCTCGCTGCTCAACACCTTGAACGAGGCCTACAAGGTCATGCAGCTACAGGGCGCACGTCTGCATCCTTACAAGTCATTGTACCTGGCCACCCTCGGCGGTGCCCGCGCCCTGCGCCTGGACGACCGCATCGGCAGCCTGCGCCCAGGTAACGATGCCGACTTCGTGGTGCTGGACTACAAGGCTACGCCGCTGTTGGACTACCGCATCCAGCAGTCCAACAGCATCGAGGAAACCCTGTTCGTGCTGACCACCCTGGGCGACGACCGTACGGTGCGTGAAACCTACGCCGCCGGTCGTCAGGTACATCAGCGTCAAGGCTGACGGGCCAACCCTCGGTACAAGGCGCCGCCAAGCGCGGCGCCAATCAACGGTGCAAGCCAGAACAGCCATAGCTGCTGCAGCGCCCAGCCACCGACGAACAGGGCCGGCCCGGTACTGCGCGCCGGGTTGACTGACGTGTTGGTCACCGGGATCGAGATCAGGTGGATCAGGGTCAAGGCCAAACCGATGGCGATCGGTGCCAGGCCGGCCGGCGCCCGGGTATCGGTAGCGCCCATGATCACCACCAGGAACATCGCCGTCATCACCACCTCGCTCACGAAGCCGGAGACCAGCGAGTAGCCACCTGGGGAGTGCTCGGCGTAGCCGTTCGAGGCAAGCCCCGCCGACAATTCGAAACCGGCCTTGCCGCTGGCTATGAAGTAGATCACCCCGGCAGCCAGCACCGCGCCGATCACCTGGGCGATCACGTAGGGCAGCAGTTCCTTGGCCGGGAAGCGCCCACCCACTACCAGCCCGAACGACACGGCAGGATTGAGATGACAACCGGAGATATGACCGATGGCGAACGCCATGGTCAGCACCGTGAGGCCGAAGGCGAAGGCGACACCGAGCACGCCGATGCCGACCGGGGAGCTGGCTGCCAGCACTGCGCTGCCGCAACCACCGAGAACCAACCAGAAGGTGCCGATCAGTTCGGCACCCATGCGCGTACCCAGAGACATGGTCATGGAACCTTCCTCAAGTAGTTGTCCGCAATTAATGCGCAAGCCCAACTGCTTGATGAAGGTTTGCCCACAAGAATTTAGCAGACCTTCAGCTGATGACCAGTGACACGAAGGGGCCGCTTCGAACCCCATCGCCGGCAAACGTTCAACCCTTGGCGGAGACCTTGGGCTTTTTCTGCAAAAGGTGCGAAAACACCGCGTGCAGATCGTCCGAGGCACTTTCCTCGTCGAGATTGAGCTTACTGTCGATGTGGTCCATGTGGTGCATCATCAGGCTCACCGCCTGCTGCGCATCGCGCGCCTCGATGGCGTCGATCAACTGCATGTGCTCGTCGTACGAGCAATGGGAGCGGTTGCCGCTTTCGTACTGGGCGATGATCAACGACGTCTGCGACACCAGGCTGCGCTGGAAGCTCACCAGCGGAGCGTTACCCGCCGCCTCGGCCAGCTTCAGGTGGAACTCGCCGGACAGCCGAATGCCCGCGCCTCGATCGCCACGGGAGAAACTGTCCCGCTCTTCGCGAACCATCTGGCGCAGCTCGTTGAGTTGCTCGGGGGTGGCGTGCTGTACGGCCAGTTCGGTGATGGCGCGTTCGACCATGCGCCGCGAGAAGAACACCTGGCGTGCTTCCTCGACCGTTGGGCTGGCCACCACCGCGCCGCGATTGGGGCGCAGCAGCACCACGCTTTCGTGGGCCAAGCGCGACAGGGCGCGACGGATGATGGTGCGGCTGACGCCGAAGATCTCGCCCAGCGCTTCCTCGCTCAACTTGGTGCCAGGTGCCAGGCGCTGCTCGAGGATGGCCTCGAAAATATGCGCATAGACGATGTCGTCCTGGGTACCGCTACGGCCGGCCTTGCCAGTGCGCGCAGGTTTCTTCAGAGGTTGCAGCTGTTCGTTCATGGGCTCTCGAGCACAAAGGATCCGCCAGTCCAGCCTCGACTGTAATGCCTGTCGGAGGGTGGTTGGCAAGTCCTGATGAAAAATGAAGGACCAAGGTATGGCGCCATTGTACACAGGCGGAACCCTTTCTGCAGGCCACCTTTTACTTATATAGCCGTTGTACCAAGGTTTGCGCGAACAAAAGATAAAACATTATTTGCATTCTTTGTACACAAAAGCATAATCCAACGAGCAACTTCCTGACCAAGAAGTCAACAAATCGGTCGGGCGTCTGCCTTCCCTCGTGGAGCCACCAAGTGCGTAGCGCAGGCCAATGGTTCCAAAACAACAAGAAAGACTTGAGGAGTAACGCTGTGGAAACCCGCAAATCAGAAGCCCCGACGTTGGATCTCTCCCCACCGCTCGAAACGAGCTGGCTGGAGCGAATCTTCAAACTCAAGCAACACGGCAGCACCGTACGCACCGAACTGATCGCCGGGGTGACCACGTTCATCACCATGGCGTACATCATCTTCGTCAACCCCAACATCATGGCCGACGCCGGCATCGATCACGGCGCGGCCTTCGTCGCCACCTGCATCGCCGCAGCGCTGGGCTGCCTGCTCATGGGCCTGTACGCCAACTGGCCAGTAGGCCTGGCGCCGGGCATGGGCCTGAACGCGTTCTTCACCTATACCGTGGTCGGCACCATGGGCTACAACTGGGAAACGGCGCTGGGGGCGGTATTCGTCTCCGGCGTGCTGTTCATGTTCCTGACCTTGTCGAAAGTGCGCGAGTGGCTGCTCAACAGCATTCCGGTCAGCCTGCGCCATGCCATGGGGGCCGGCGTCGGATTGTTTCTCGGACTGATCGGCCTGAAAACCGCGGGCATCATCGTCGACAGCCCGGCCACGCTGATCAAGCTCGGCTCGCTGCACGAGCCTGGCCCGCTGCTGGCTGCCCTGTGCTTCCTGATGATCGCCATCCTCAGCTACAAGCGGGTGTTCGGCGCCATCCTCATCAGCATCATCGGCGTGACCCTGGCCGGCTGGGGCCTGGGGCTGGTGAAGTTCGGCGGAGTCATATCGATGCCGCCGAGCCTGGCGCCGACCTGGATGGCCATGGACGTGGCCGGCGTGTTCAACGTCAGCATGATCAGCGTGGTGCTGGCATTCCTGTTCGTGCACATGTTCGATACCGCCGGCACCCTGATGGGCGTAGCGCAGCGCGCCAACCTGGTGGCTCCGGACGGACGCATCGAAAACCTTTCACGGGCGCTGAAGGCCGACAGTGCCTCGAGCGTGTTCGGTGCCGTGGTCGGTGTGCCGCCTGTAACCAGCTATGTCGAAAGTGCCGCGGGTGTGGCGGCGGGCGGTCGCACCGGCCTCACCGCGGTGGTGGTCGGGATCCTGTTCATCGCCGCCATGTTCTTTGCACCGCTGGCCGGCATGATCCCCGCCTACGCGACTGCCGGTGCGCTGATCTATGTGGCGATGCTGATGATGGGCAGCATGGCGCACATTCACTGGGATGAAGCCACCGACAGCATCCCGGCGATCGTCACGGTGATCATGATGCCGCTGACCTTCTCGGTGGCCGACGGCATTGCCCTGGGCTTCATCAGCTATGTGGCGCTGAAGGCAGGAACCGGCAAGTACAAGGAAATCTCCGCCAGCCTGTGGGTGCTGTGCGCGATCTTCATCGCCAAGTTCGTGTTTCTCTGAACCCAGCCACACACACGAAGGGCGTCTCGGCGCCCTTCGTTCGTTTCCATTGCCTGTAACGGCTCTTTCGCGGGACAAGCCCGCTCCCACAGGATGACACCAGACCGAAGGACTGCGATGAACCTGTGGGAGCGGGCTTGCCCGCGAAGAGGCCAGCACAGACACCACAAAACCCATAGACGAAAAAAAGCCCGCCAGTGTGAGAGCGGGCCAAGGACCTACGAAGATTCTTCTAGCGACCAACTAGCTTCCACGATAGGTCGAATAGCTGTACGGCGAAATCAGCAGCGGCACGTGGTAGTGGTCCTGCTGCTCATCGATGCCGAAACGCAGCACGACAACATCAAGAAACGCCGGCTCCGGCAACTGCACGCCACGGGCGCGGTAGTAAGCGCCGGCGCTGAACTGGAGTTGGTAGACGCCGGTGCGGTAATCCTCACCTTGCAGCAACGGCGCATCGACGCGGCCATCGCTGTTGGTCAGGGCAGTGTTCACCAGTTCCAGCTGCTGGCCTTCGACACGATACAGCTCGACCTTGATCGCGCTGCCCGGGCAGCCGTGAGCGGCATCCAATACGTGTGTGGTCAAACGTCCCATTTGCTTGTCGCCTCTTGTTCAATCTGTGGGCAAAAAATACACAGCCTTCGCACCAGCACAGGGCATGCGCCGAGCGGGAATGACCTCATTAAGACATTTCGTCGAAATATTGTACACAATTTTTTGATCCCATCTGTCGCACGCCCTGCAAACCGGCCATTCGCGGCAAATATAGGCAGTGTGAGCGCGCCATTCTCATTAGCTGACCAATCAGGCAGGTTTCTTGCAATGCATTCGAAGCCGCCCTTCAGGCGACAAAAGGGCAGAAATGCGGAAAAACAGGCTTACAAAAGATTTTAGAAGTTGTATACAATCAGCCCATCCGGTGGTGCGACATCCCGACGCGGCTCGCCCACCCCGCACTAACGCACAAGAAGGAAGATAGCAGTGAGCGCTGACTACCCTCGCGACCTGATTGGTTACGGCAACACCCCACCTCACCCGCAGTGGCCGGGCAATGCCCGCATCGCGCTGTCTTTCGTGCTGAACTACGAAGAAGGTGGCGAGCGCAATATCCTGCATGGCGACAAGGAGTCCGAGGCCTTCCTCTCCGAGATGGTCGCTGCCCAGCCGCTGCAAGGCGTGCGCAACATGAGCATGGAGTCGCTCTACGAATACGGCAGCCGCGCCGGCGTGTGGCGCTTGCTCAAGCTGTTCAAGGACAGTGGCGTGCCGCTGACCATCTTCGCCGTGGCCATGGCCGCCCAGCGCCATCCTGACGTGATCCGCGCCATGGTCGAGGCCGGCCACGAGATCTGCAGCCACGGCTACCGCTGGATCGACTACCAGTACATGGACGAGGCCCAGGAGCGCGAGCACATGCTCGAGGCCATCCGCATCCTCACCGAACTCACCGGCGAGCGCCCGCTGGGCTGGTACACCGGCCGCACCGGCCCGAACACCCGCCGCCTGGTGATGGAAGAAGGTGGTTTCCTCTACGACAGCGACACCTACGACGACGACCTGCCCTACTGGGAGCCGAACAACCCGACCGGCAAGCCGCACCTGGTGATCCCTTACACCCTCGACACCAATGACATGCGCTTCACCCAGGTGCAGGGCTTCAACTGCGGCGAGCAATTCTTCCAGTACCTCAAGGACGCCTTCGACGTGCTGTACGCCGAAGGCAGCGAAGCACCGAAGATGCTCTCCATCGGCCTGCACTGCCGACTGGTCGGCCGCCCTGCTCGCCTGGCCGCGCTCAAGCGCTTCATCGACTACGCCAAGAGCCACGAGCAGGTCTGGTTCGCCCGTCGCGTGGACATCGCCCGCCACTGGCACGCCACCCACCCGTACAAGAAAGAGAACGCCTGATGACCGCCTTCAAGACCCTCAAACCATCGACCCTGGACCGTGACACCTTCGTCCGCGCCTTCGCCGACATCTACGAGCACTCGCCGTGGGTCGCCGAGAAAGCCTACGACCTGGGCCATCTGGGCGAGCTGGACGAGATCGAGGCGCTGCACCAGCGCATGAGCGACATCCTGCTCAGCGCCAGTCACGGCGAGCAACTGGCGTTGATCAATGCGCACCCGGACTTGGCCGGCAAGGCGGCGATCCAGGGCGAACTGACCGAGTCGAGCACCAATGAACAGGCTGGCGCCGGCATCCACCAGTGCACCGCCGAGGAGTTCGCCCGCTTCACCGAACTGAACGATGCCTACAAGGCCAAATTCCAGTTCCCGTTCATCATGGCGGTCAAGGGCAGCAATCGGCACCAGATCCTCGCCGCCTTCGAAAAACGCATCCACAACGATACCGATGCCGAGTTCAAGGAAGCCCTGGCGCAGATCAACCTGATCGCCCTGTTCCGCCTGCTGCAGCTTTGAGGGCCAGGCGCAGGCATGGCCCGAGTGCGTGACGCGAACGCACCCAGGGCCTGGCCTGCCAGCCGGTCCACCCTATTGAAGAACAACGAACATAAAAGAGAGACCCGCATGCGCACCCTGATGATCGAGCCCCTGACCAAAGAAGCCTTCGCCCCCTTCGGTGACGTGATCGAAACCGATGGCAGCGATCACTTCATGATCAACAACGGTTCGACCATGCGCTTCCACAAGCTCGCCACGGTCGAGACCGCCGAGCCCGAGGACAAGGCCATCATCAGCATCTTCCGCGCCGATGCGTTGGAGATGCCATTGACGGTACGCATGCTGGAACGCCATCCGCTGGGCAGCCAGGCTTTCATTCCGCTGCTCGGCAACCCCTTTCTGATCGTGGTCGCGCCAGTTGGCGATGCACCTGTATCAGGTTTGGTCCGAGCCTTCCGCAGCAACGGCAGGCAGGGCGTTAATTACCATCGCGGCGTCTGGCACCACCCGGTGCTGACGATCGAAAAGCGGGATGACTTCCTGGTGGTTGATCGCAGTGGTTCCGGCAACAACTGCGACGAGCATTACTTCACCGAGGAACAGATGCTGATCCTCAATCCCCACC
Source organism: Pseudomonas putida (assembly GCF_004357765.1). Classification (GTDB taxonomy): domain Bacteria; phylum Pseudomonadota; class Gammaproteobacteria; order Pseudomonadales; family Pseudomonadaceae; genus Aquipseudomonas; species Aquipseudomonas putida_U. The sequence goes on from NZ_SMTE01000015.1 coordinate 123,424, forward strand.
AATAAGAAAAGGTCGATCATCGTTTGGTGATTGGCATGAGGTACATACTGTGGAAGCACACCTTCACGAATGGCTGAACCTGAGCATTCGCTGGGTTCACATGATCACCGGTGTCGCCTGGATCGGTGCATCGTTCTACTTCGTCTGGTTGGAAAACAACCTCAACCGCAGCAGCCCGCGCGATGGGCTATCGGGTGACCTCTGGGCCATCCACGGCGGGGGTATCTACCACCTGGAGAAGTACAAGCTGGCGCCGCCGAAAATGCCCGAGAACCTGCATTGGTTCAAATGGGAAGCCTACTTTACCTGGATGTCCGGGATCGCCCTGCTGTGCGTGGTGTTCTACTGGAACCCGACCCTCTACCTGCTCGCTCCCGGCAGCACCCTGAGCGGCGCCGAAGGCGTGGCCATCGGTATCGGATCGTTGGTCGCCGGCTGGTTCATCTACGACTTCCTGTGCGACTCGCCGCTGGGCAAGAAACCTGCCTTGCTCGGCGCCGTGCTGTTCGTCCTGATCATCGCTGCCTGCTTCGGCTTCAGCCTGGTGTTCAGCGGTCGTGGTGCCTACCTGCACACCGGTGCGATCATCGGCACCATCATGGTCGGCAACGTGTTCCGCATCATCATGCCGGCCCAGCGCCAACTGGTGGCGGCGATCGAGAACAACACCACTCCCGATCCGGTGCTGCCGGCCAAGGGTCTGCTGCGTTCGCGCCACAACAACTACTTCACCCTGCCGGTGCTGTTCATCATGATCAGCAACCACTTCCCGAGCACCTACGGCAGTCAGTACAACTGGTTGATCCTGGCCGGCATCGCGGTGGCAGCGGTATTGATCCGTCACTACTTCAACACCCGCCACGACAGCAACAAGTACGCCTGGACCTTGCCCGTCGGCGCCCTGGCGATGATCTGCCTGGCCTATGTCACCGGTCCCAAGCCGCTGCCCATGGCGCCTGAGCAGGCTGCGGCAAAGATCGAGTACCAGCCGCTGCCCGCCACCGCCGTTGGCGGCAAGACCGCCGCCGAGCTGCGCGCCGAGGAAGCCGCCAAGGCCGCCCAAGCGCCTGCCGCACCCGCCCAGGCCCCGGCCGAGGCCACTGCCCAGGCTGGCGGCGATACCTTCGACAAGATCCACAGCGTCATCCAGGAACGCTGCACCGTGTGCCACTCGTCCAAACCGACCAGCCCACTGTTCAGCGCCGCCCCTGCCGGCGTGATGTTCGACACCCCGCAACAGATCCAGGCCCAGGCCGCGCGCATCCAGGCGCAAGCGGTCGCCAGCCAGATCATGCCGCTGGGCAACATCACCCAGATGACCACCGAGGAGCGCAAGCTGGTCGGTGAGTGGATCGCCAAGGGCGCCCCGGTCAACTGACTGCAAGCTGCAAGCAATCAAGCTACACGCAAGCATCGAGCGCCAGCACCGAGTGCAGGCTTCAAGCGGATCACGAGCTTTCTTGAAGCTTGCCGCTTGCAGCTTGCAGCTCGCGCTGATCGCTTGGATCCGAGAATAAAAACAAGACTCGAGGTGCTGCATGTCCCAGTTACGCCAAGCGCACATACCCGTCGCCCCCCCGCGACAGCCCCTGCCCTTGTTCCAATTGCTCCTGGTTGGCCTGCAACATGTGCTGCTGATGTATGGCGGCGCCATCGCCGTCCCTTTGATCATCGGCCAGGCCGCCGGTCTTTCCCGTGAAGAAGTCGCTTTTCTGATCAACGCCGACTTGCTCGTCGCCGGGGTCGCCACCATCATCCAGTCGTTCGGTATCGGCCCGGTCGGAATCCGCATGCCGGTGATGATGGGTGCGAGCTTTGCCGCCGTCGGCAGCATGGTGGCCATGGCCGGCATGCCCGGCGTAGGCCTGCAGGGGATCTTCGGCGCGACCATCGCTGCCGGTTTCTTCGGCATGCTGATCGCACCCTTCATGTCCAAGGTCGTACGCTTCTTCCCACCCCTGGTCACTGGCACGGTGATCACCTCGATCGGCCTGTCGCTGTTCCCGGTCGCGGTCAACTGGGCCGGTGGTGGCGCCGAGGCAGAGACCTTCGGCTCGCCGATCTACCTGCTGGTAGCCAGCCTGGTGCTGGCGGTGATCCTGCTGATCAACCGCTTCATGCGCGGCTTCTGGGTCAATGTGTCGGTACTGGTGGGCATGGGCCTGGGCTACATCCTGGCCGGTTCCATCGGCATGGTCGACCTCTCCGGGCTGAGCCAGGCACCATGGCTGCAAGTGGTCACGCCACTGCACTTCGGCATGCCGACGTTCAGCCTGGCGCCGATCCTCTCGATGTGCCTGGTAGTGGTGATCATCTTCGTCGAGTCCACCGGCATGTTCCTCGCCCTGGGCAAGGTCACCGACCGCGAAGTGACGCCAGGGATGCTGCGTCGCGGCCTGTTGTGCGACGCGGGTGCATCGTTCGTGGCAGGTTTCTTCAACACCTTCACCCACTCCTCGTTCGCCCAGAACATCGGCCTGGTACAGATGACCGGTGTGCGCTGCCGCTACGTCACGGTCATGGCCGGGGGTCTGCTGATCCTGCTCAGCCTGCTGCCCAAGGCCGCCTACCTGATCGCCTCGATCCCGCCAGCCGTACTGGGCGGCGCATCCATTGCCATGTTCGGCATGGTGACCGCCACCGGCATCAAGATCCTGCAGGAGGCGGACATCAGTGATCGACGCAACCAACTGCTGGTGGCGGTGAGTGTCGGCTTTGGCCTGATCCCGGTAGTCCGTCCGGAGTTCTTCGCGCAGATGCCGCAGTGGATGGAACCGATCACCCACAGCGGTATCGCCATGGCGACGATCAGCGCCCTGGTGCTCAACGTGTTGTTCAACATCCTCGGTGGCGCCGACCGCGCCGCGCACAACGAGGTCTGTCAGCAACATTGAGCCGGAGGGGCGACCACTCCGGTCGCCCCGCCCTACCCCCGTTTCGACATCATCGACCCACTTGGATGGGCCGTACGGGGCTGGCTCGCGCACAAAAAATGCCAACAACGATAAGTCTGGGAACCACGACATGAAGCGCATCACCTCGTCCCTGCTGCTGGGCAGCAGCCTGCTGGCCACCCTACCCGCCCACGCCGGCGAATGGCTGCAATGGCACGGCGAAAGCCTGACCTACCTGTATGGCAAGGATTTCAAGGTCAACCCACGTATCCAGCAGACCATTACCTTCGAGCACGCCAACAAGTGGAAGTACGGCGACACCTTCATGTTCGTCGACAAGATTTTCTACAACGGGCAAGCCGATGCCAGCAAAGGCGTGACCACCTACTACGGCGAATTCAGCCCACGCCTGTCGTTCGGCAAGATCTTCGACCGCAAGCTCGCTTTCGGTCCGGTCAAGGACGTACTGCTGGCCATGACCTATGAACGCGGCGAAGGCGACAACGAGGCCTACCTGATCGGTCCCGGCTTCGACCTGGCGATCCCTGGCTTCAATTATTTCACCCTCAACTTCTACGTGCGCAACACCGAGGGCAGCCGCCCGGGCGATAACGTCTGGCAGATCACTCCGGCCTGGTCCTACACCATTCCCGTGGGTAAGTCCGACATCCTGATCGACGGTTACATGGACTGGGTGGTGGACAACGACCAGACCCGCCGTGGCACTTACCACGCCAATCTGCAGTTCAACCCACAGGTCAAGTATGACCTGGGCAAAGCCCTCGACCTGGGCGCCAAGCAACTGTACGTGGGCATCGAATACAGCTACTGGAAGGACAAGTACGGCATCGACAGCCGCGGCAACATCGACAGCAACCAGAGCGTCACCAGCGCCCTGGTGAAAGTGCACTTCTAGGAAACTGACCGAACGCCCAACTTTGTTCCAGCGTGCTCCAGGACGGAGCACTTGAGGCCAGGCGCGCAAGTGAGTAATCTGCGCGCCCCCTCGATCAGGGCAGGAGGGATTCTGCCCGCGTTAGCTGACCGCTCGGTCAATGAATACGGGCGGTTGGTGGATGTGTTGCCAGCCTGAAAGACCCTTTTCATCGGTGCAGAACGACGTCGAGCAGGACGGTTGCCGCTAACCCGGAAAGTTGGCGCAACTCTTGCCAAACAGCTGTGGCCAATCGAAAAAAGCTGACTACAAAGACAAAAAAACAGCGCCATCACAAAGCGCTGACAACTGATCACCCAGGAGCGATTTCTACAATGCGTACCCTCAACAGCCTCATTCTCGCGGGCGGCCTGCTGGCCTGCGGCACCACCTTCGCCGGCGACCTGCTGCAGTGGCAGAACAACAGCCTGACCTACCTCTGGGGCAAGAACTTCAAGGTCAATCCGGAGACCCAGCAGACCTTCACCTTCGAGCACGCCGACGGCTGGAAATACGGCGACAACTTCTTCTTCATCGACAAGATCTTCTACCAGGGCAAGAAGGACGCCGGTAACGGCCCGAACACCTATTACGGCGAGTTCAGCCCCCGCTTGTCGTTCGGCAAGATCTTCGACCAGAAACTCGAGTTCGGCCCGGTCAAGGACGTGCTGCTGGCGATGACCTACGAATTCGGCGAGGGGGATTCCGAGTCCTACCTGATCGGCCCGGGCTTCGACCTGGACATCCCAGGCTTCGACTACTTCCAGCTGAACTTCTACCAGCGCACCACCGATGGCAGCCGCGCCGGTGATAACGTCTGGCAGATCACCCCGGTTTGGTCCTACACCATCCCGGTCGGCTCCTCCGACGTACTGATCGATGGTTTCATGGACTGGGTGGTAGACAACGACGAGAACCGTCACGGCACCTACCAGGCCAACCTGCACTTCAACCCGCAGATCAAGTACGACCTGGGCAAGGCCCTGCACCTGGGCGAGAAGCAGTTGTACGTAGGTATCGAGTACGACTACTGGAAGAACAAGTACGGGATCAAGGATTCCGATGCGTTCACCACCGACCAGAACACCGCGAGCCTGCTGGTCAAGGTTCACTTCTGACGCAATGCCTGGGGCTGCCTTGCAGCCCCAGCCCTCCCCCTCAATTTGCAGGCCGCAGCGCCCGCCACAACTTGCCTGCAACCCCCACTACCGCCAGCACCACGGCCCCGGCCAGCACACCGGCCACTCCATTGAGCAGGCCGCTGGTCAGCATGCCACCCCGTCCTTCGCTGAACGCTTCGATGGCATGATGAAGCGGTGCGATTCCGTGCACCAGAATCCCCCCACCGACCAGGAACATCGCCGCGGTACCGATCACCGACAGTCCCTTCATCATGTAAGGGGCGGCGCGCAGGATGGCGTTGCCGACTGCCTGAAGCGTCTTCGAGGTTTTCTGGCTCATCCACAAGCCCAGATCATCGAGCTTGACGATGCCGCCTACCAGGCCATACACGCCAATGGTCATGACGATCGCAATCCCCGTCAGGACGATGATCTGCTGGCTCAACGGCGCATCGGCCACAGTGCCCAGGGTGATCGCGATGATCTCTGCCGAGAGGATGAAATCGGTGCGCACCGCCCCCTTGATCTTGGTCTTCTCGAACGCCACCAAGTCGACCTTGCTATCGGCCAGTGCCTCTCTGCGCGCCGCATGCTGGGCCTGGTCTTCTTCCTGGCTGTGCAGAAACTTGTGTGCCAGCTTCTCGAAGCCCTCGAAACACAGGTAAGCCCCGCCCAGCATCAACAACGGTGTGACCGCCCAGGGAATGAAGGCGCTGATCAACAGCGCCGCCGGCACCAGGATCGACTTGTTGACGAACGAGCCCTTGGCCACCGCCCACACCACCGGGATCTCCCGTTCGGCGCGCACACCCGTGACCTGCTGGGCATTGAGTGCAAGGTCATCGCCCAACACGCCTGCGGTCTTTTTCGCCGCTACCTTGGTCATCAGCGACACGTCGTCGAGCATCGTGGCGATGTCGTCGATCAGTACCAGTAGACTGCTTCCTGCCATGTTTGCCATTTCCAAAAGAAGTGAATGGGCCGGATTCTAGCCCAAAGCCGCTGCCTTGAGCCGCCGTCGGGCCCGGTGCTACCATGCCCGATCACCCTTAGAGGTGGCCAGACACGAGGAAGATCCCCGACAATGAGCACCATTCGCGAGCGCAACAAGGAACTGATCCTGCGCGCGGCCAGCGAGGAATTCGCCGACAAGGGCTTCGCCGCCACCAAGACCAGCGACATCGCGGCCAAGGCCGGCCTGCCCAAGCCGAACGTGTATTACTACTTCAAGTCCAAGGACAACCTCTACCGTGAGGTCCTGGAGAGCATCATCACGCCGATCATGCAGGCGTCGACGCCGTTCAATGCCGACGGTGACCCCAAGGAAGTGTTGAGCGCGTACATTCGCTCGAAGATCCGCATCTCCCGTGATCTGCCGTACGCTTCGAAGGTGTTCGCCAGCGAAATCATGCACGGTGCCCCGCACCTGTCGCCGAGCCAGGTGGCGCAGTTGAACGAGCAGGCGCGGCACAACATCGAGTGCATCCAGCACTGGATCGACCGGGGACAGATCGCCCATGTCGATGCCCATCACCTGATGTTCAGCATCTGGGCCGCGACCCAGACCTACGCCGATTTCGATTGGCAGATCTCAGCGGTGACCGGCAAGGCCAAGTTGGCCGACAGCGATTACGAAGCGGCTGCCGAGACCATCATTCGCATGGTGCTCAAGGGCTGTGAGCCTGAGGCTGCCTGAGGGTCGGCAGCGCTGGCCGCGGAAGATGTGTGTGGGGGCGGCGCTCGATACCCGCCCCCCACACCTCTACCGGCAGACACCCTCGGTACTACAGAATCAAGCCGCTACGCCAGCATCCGCCGTCAAGCCTGCCGCCTCGATGGCACTGATCGCACACTGCTCGTCGATATCCGATGTATCGCCACTGATCCCCACCGCCCCCAGCACCTTGCCGTCCTGACTACGAATCAGCACACCGCCCGGCGCCGGCACCACCGGCCGCTCACCTAAACCGTTCAACGCCGCGAAAAACGCGGGCCGCTGCTGCGCATCCAGCGCCAGCAAGCGCGAGCCCTTGCCCAGAGCAATTGCTCCCCAGGCCTTGCCGATGGCCACCTCCGGGCGGATCAGGCTGGCACCGTCCTCACGCTGCAATGCCAGCAGATGGCCACCGGCATCGAGTACCGCCACGGTCAACGGCGCTGCGTTGATCTTGCGGCCCGCCGCCAACGCGGCCGAGATCAGTCCGACCGCGACATCCAGGTTCAAAGCGTTCATGCAAAGGTCCTCTTCTTGTTGTGAGAAGCCCTGAGGGCAGTTGAAAACCGATCACTCAATAGAACACAACAGAAATAGTTTTTGTATACAATAATTTCAAACAAACGTATGCGATCACGCAAACGGCCGTTTTCCACCGCGCTCTAGCGAAACATTTTCTCTCCGATGAAAACCCATTGACCTGAGCCGGCAGGCGTGAATACACTTTGGCGCAACGCAAGTTGTATACAATTACAAAATCGATGAGGCACAAATCATGAGCAAAATGAGAGCAATCGATGCAGCCGTTCTGGTCATGCGCCGTGAAGGCGTAGAGACTGCGTTCGGCATTCCGGGGGCTGCCATCAACCCGCTGTACTCGGCCCTGAAGAAAGTCGGTGGCATCGATCACGTCCTCGC
>NZ_SMTE01000146.1 GCF_004357765.1 Pseudomonas putida
ACGGAGACGGCGATGTCCGTGATCCCTTGTCGTACTGGCACGAACGTAGGCGGCGATATCCTCGCCTGTCGCGAATGGCGCTGGATTTCTTGACGATTCAGGCTATGTCAGCGGAGTGTGAGAGGCTATTTTCGGCAGCCGGGCGAATGGTGACGTCGCTGCGAAGTCGACTTGATGCTGATATGATTGGAATGTGCCAAGTGCTGCGGTCGTGGTTACGAGCTGGGGTGATTGATGATCTGGATGTATTGCTTGTTCCTGTTGACCAGTGCAACGGTAAAGTTGAAGGAGAGTTACTGGATCTGGATGAAGAGGATGAATGATATGGTGAACTTGTACATAAATCAACGTCAATTTAAATCCACTCAACTCGATTTCGAGCTTAGTTGATCAACGACACTGAGGCTCGCAGTTGACTAGGTCAACTCAACGCCACTGAGCTATTCAGTGGATTGAATTGAGTGGTTTGCATCCTTGTTCGCCTTTGCTTCTTGTGAATCTCTCCTTCGGTAGTGAGCAATGCCC
>NZ_SMTE01000147.1 GCF_004357765.1 Pseudomonas putida
AAATCTTAAAAAACAAAAAAAAAATTCAACAACAAACCTACTTCTAAAAATTAATTTAAAACATATTATAAACTAAATAACATACATAAATTAAACTCAAAATTAAAAAAATAAACTAAAAATTACAAAAATACATAAACAAATATATCTAAAATTCAATCAACAAAAACAAAATTAAACACAAACTTAAAACATAATATAACAATTATTATAACTAAACATAACTCTAAAATAACATAAATAAAATAATTTACACTTAAATTTTTATATTTTTTTTCTAATCAATATTTTAAAAAAAAATTTAAATCTAAAAATTCAACACAAAAATATTATAAATAAAAATTAATAAAACCTAAAATCAACACAAAAACAAAATTCAAAAATAAATCTACAAAATTTAAACCATAAAAATGCAAAAACAAATGTAAATCTAAAATTTAATCGATTTATTTTTTTTTTTTTTTTTTAATCTACTCCAAACAACACCAAACCACAAAACAATAAAAAATATACATAAAAAATAA
>NZ_SMTE01000148.1 GCF_004357765.1 Pseudomonas putida
GTGACGATATGCGGTTCTCTGAAGGCGAGGATGTGTAGTTCTCTGAAGGCGAGGAGATGTAGTTCTCTGAAGGCGAGGACGTGTAGGTTTTTGAAGGTGAGGGTATGTAATCGTTTGAAGGCGAGGACGTGTAGTTTTCTAAAGGTGATAGGTATAAGTATTTAAGGGTTCATTTTTATGAGAAAGTAAGAGATCGATTTATCGAGAGGGGCGGTTATTTCAAAGTTATAAGATTTGGATATTAGATGTAGGAAATTTATGCAGTTAATATGATTTTTAGGGATGCAGATGTATGTAATTTTTGTCGTGAAATTTGGTAAATGCGGATTTTATATGAAATAATGTAATGTAATGGAAAGTTGTATAATGTTTATGGTATTTTTTTTCTATTTTGTGATTTTGATTTTGATTTAATTTTTTTGGAAAATATAGATTGACTGTTTTTTTGAAAGAGGTGATAATTTATGTAATTTCATTCTATTTTTTTGTAAATTTTTCCGGGAATTCTCTTAGAGTGTATGTT
>NZ_SMTE01000149.1 GCF_004357765.1 Pseudomonas putida
ACATCGACCTGTACGCCGAGCGCCGGGACAACGAAGGTCTTTATCGTCCACTGAGCACCTCAGGACTGTTGAGCCACCGCAACTACTGGCGCTTCAGCTTCCTCGCCGGCATCCGCAACTCCTTCAACGTCGTCCCGATCAGCGAGCCGCGCGGCTTGCCCGTCGACGTCAGCCGCGAAATCGCGGCCGAGTGCGAGCGCCAGGAAGGCGACGCGGCGGCGCAGTCGTGGTTGAGCCTGGCAGAACTGCTGGCGTTCGACTACGACGCCCCGTTGCGCTTCCGCGCAGCGGCGACAACTGCGCGGAGGCCACCTATCGCGAATTCCTGGACGCGGACTTCGTGAGCGAGTTGCGCGAACTACAGGCCCTGGGCGCCGAACGCATCGTCTTCTGGTTCGACGGCTGAGCAGGGCGACCCTGCAGGAGCGGCGCCAGCCGCGACCGCGAACCGCGCCGCCCTGCGCGAGTGCGGACGATACGTCCAGGCCGGATGCCAAAGCGCGTCCCGACATCCTGGCTTCC
>NZ_SMTE01000150.1 GCF_004357765.1 Pseudomonas putida
GAATAAAGTAATTAGACAAAATTAATAAAGAAATAGAGGGGTATAATATTTAATATTTTAATAATTTGAGTATTGATATGTTTAATTAGAGTATTTTTTAATGAAATTTGAAAAATGGGGTGAATTATATTTTTGGATTTTGTTTTTGTTGAAGGTATTTTTTTTTTGAATAAAGTATATTTAATTTAAATAAATTATTGTTATTTAATATTTATGGGAATAAAAAGAGTTTGATTAGGTATTGGTTGGGCTTTTTGGTTGTAGAAAAATAAAAAAGGAAATTAAAAAATAGAAGAATATAGAATATAATAATGAATTGAAATTAAATAGAAAAAAAAGAGATAAGATAAAAAATAAGATAAAAAGAAGTTTTTTTTTTTTAAGTTTTATTTTTTGTTTTTTTTGTTTTTATGTAGTTTTTTTTTATTTAAATAATTTGTGTTTAATGTGTGTTGTTTTTTTTATTTACATGTTTTTATTTTTTAATATATGTAATATTAATAATTTTTTTTTTAAAT
>NZ_SMTE01000151.1 GCF_004357765.1 Pseudomonas putida
AGATTTATAATAATTTTTATAAGACAAAAAAGAAGTTTTTTGTAAAATATTATTTTTATTAGTTATATTTATGTATTTGATTTTAGTAAAAGAAAATGATTTATTTAAAAAATAGAAATTTTTGTTTTTATTAATAATTTGTATGAGTTTTTGAAATGTAATGATTAAAATAGTTATTGATAATAATGATTTGTATAAAAGAGTTGTATAATTTAATATTATTATATTTATGTGTATTATTAATTAATGGGATTGTAAAGTAGGTATTAATATTAATGATTTATGTATTTTTGTTAAAAGTTTTGAAGTAGTAAAGTTTTGGGTAAAAATAATATTTGGTGTTATTATTGTATTTAAATAGTAGTTTTTAGATTTTTTGAAGTAAGGAATTATATAAAAAATGGAAAAAGTTCATGAAAGGAATATTAATGATTTATATAAATTATTAAATGGTAAATGGTTTGAAAAAATTTAATGAGTAATTAATAATTTTGTTATATAAAAAAAAGTTATTATT
>NZ_SMTE01000152.1 GCF_004357765.1 Pseudomonas putida
CTGAAACCGGCATCGGCGGCCGCCTTGAAGCGGGCCAGGAAGTCCTGTTCGGTGAACAGCATGGACAGGTTGGCAGCCAAACGTGGCATGGTTGTCTCCTTGCGATGAAGGCCCCCGGTGCACCGGGGGCGGCAGTCGATCAGTCCAGCATCGAGATGGCGGTCGGCGCGTCGTTGCCGACCAGGGCCAGGTCTTCGAACTCGTTGACCGCGTTGATCTCGGTACCCATGGAAATGTTGGTGACACGCTCGAGGATCACCTCGACGACCACCGGCACTCGGAACTCCTCGGCCATCTTCTGCGCCTTGAGCAGGGCCGGTGCGATCTCGCCGGGTTCGAACACGCGAATGGCCTTGCAACCCAGGCCTTCGACCACGGCGACGTGGTCCACGCCATAGGTCGCGGCGTCGGTGGCATTGATGTTCTCGAACGCCAGCTGCACACAGTAATCCATGTCGAAGCCACGCTGCGCCTGACGAATCAGGCCCAGGTAAGCGTTGTTCACCAGCACGTGCAC
>NZ_SMTE01000153.1 GCF_004357765.1 Pseudomonas putida
GCAACAGCTCGCTGGCCGCTGCGCCGTGCGCGCCGAACACGCTGAAGATGATGGCGCAGTTCGCGGTGCTCACCCGCATAAAAGAGCCCGAGAACTCCAACATCTTCTCGAAGATGCGCGTGTATGACGGCGAGAGCCTGAAGGATGTCGACCCGAAAGCGAAGTCGTACCAGGAGTACCGCGACTTGGCCGGCATCGACGAGGGCATGACGGGCTTGTCGACACGCTTTGCCTTCAAGGTGCTCTCGAAGGTGTTCAACTTCGACGGCACGGAGGTGGCGGCCAATCCGGTGCACTTGCTGTACGTGCTCGAGCAGCAGATCGAGCGCGAGCAGTTCCCGCCGGAGACAGAATCCAAGCTGATGTCCTACATCAAGGAATACCTCACGTCGCCGTATGTGGAGTTCATCGGCAAGGAGATTCAGACGTCGTATCTGGAGTCGTATTCGGAGTACGGGCAAAACATTTTCGACCGCTACGGGGTGTTTGCCGACCTGTGGATCCAGGATCAGGAA
>NZ_SMTE01000016.1 GCF_004357765.1 Pseudomonas putida
AAAAACCGACCATGCCAGTTAAAAACTGTTACCTATGTGCGTGAACTGATTTGTAACCCATGTGGGTGAGTCATACCTTCCGCCTTTACGGCGGGTCCCTTTTGTCAAGAAAAAAGTTGCCCGCCGTAAAGGCGGAAGGGGCCGGTAGCGCCACTACACACAATGAATCAGCTCACGATCTAAATGCCAACCCAAGCTCCCCGACAATCCAAAAAGAACCCGTTTTTGGCACAAGCGCGGCCTGCAGCATGGGTTAACATCCTTGCCAGACCATCTTTCCCACAGGAGTGCCGCCCGTGTCTGACTACAGTGCGTTCAAGGTCGAACTGATCGACAGCATCGCCCATGTGCAGATCAACCGCCCGGACAAGATCAACTCGATGAACGCCGCCTTCTGGGAGGAAATCATCGCCATCTTCCGTTGGATCGACGACACCGATGCAGTCCGCGCAGTGGTGCTCAGCGGCGCCGGCAAGCACTTCTCCTCGGGTATCGACCTGACGATGCTGGCCAGCCTGGCCGGGCAGCTGGGCAAGGATGCAGGCCGTAATGCACGTCTGCTGCGCAGCACCATCCTGCGCATGCAGGCTTCGTTCACCGCCGTGGACAAATGCCGCAAGCCGGTGCTGGCGGCCATCCAGGGCTACTGCATCGGCGGCGCCATCGACCTGGTCTCGGCCTGCGACATGCGCTACTGCAGCCAGGATGCGCAGTTCTCGATCAAGGAGGTCGACATGGGCATGGCGGCCGATGTCGGTACCCTGCAACGTTTGCCACGCATCATCGGCGACGGCATCATGCGTGAGCTGGCTTTCACCGGGCGGCAGGTGGCGGCCGACGAGGCGTTGCGCATCGGCCTGGTCAACCGGGTCTATGATGATCAGGCCGCGCTGCTGGACGGGGTCTTTGCCATCGCCCGGGAAATTGCCGCAAAATCACCGATTGCCGTGGCCGGCACCAAGCAGATGCTGAGCTACATGCGTGACCATCGCATCGACGATGGCCTGGATTACATCGCCACCTGGAACGCCGCGATGCTGCAGTCCGAGGACTTGCGCGTGGCAGTGGCGGCGCACATGAGCAAACAGAAACCGACGTTCGCCGACTGACCGCGCGGGGGACGCGCAGTCAGGAAGCCGTTTTATGTCAGCACGTTGGACTACCGCAGTACTCGACCCGCAAACCCCCGGCGGCCTGGCCGTGGCCCGCAGCCCCGAGGGGTTCCTGGTCGATGGCAATGGTGCGCTGTTTCCACGCCAATGGCTCAAGGAGAGGGGGCTCGATGTACTGAGCGAGCATGGCATCGGCCATCTCGACGGTGAGCCGGTGTTCCTGCTCGAGCTGCGGGCTGCCGGCGAGGTGTCAGGCTGCAGCTGGCGTGGGCTGCGTGCGTTCATGCTGGAAGGCGACTTCGACACCTACAAGGTGTTGGGTTACGCAGCGCAGATCGGCACTTGGGCGCGCGAGCACCGCTTCTGCGGCAGTTGCGGCCAAGCCATGCACCAGATCCACTGGGAACGGGCGATGTATTGCCAGGCCTGCGACCTGCGTAGCTATCCGCGCATTTCGCCGAGCATGATCGTGCTCGTGACCCATGGCGACGAGATTCTCCTGGCCCGCTCGCCGCGCTTCGTCACGGGGGTGTACAGCACCCTGGCGGGCTTCGCCGAGCCCGGCGAGTCGGCAGAGGATTGCCTGGTCCGCGAGGTCCGCGAGGAAGTGGCGGTCGAGGTCCGCAACATCCAGTACGTCGGTAGCCAATGCTGGCCGTTCCCACATTCGATGATGCTGGGCTTCCATGCCGAGTACGCCGGCGGTGAGATCGTCATGCAGCCGGACGAGATCGAGGATGCCAAGTGGTTCAACGTGCGCGAACTGCCGCCGCTGCCGGCGGGGCGCTCCATCGCCCGCTACCTGATCGACTTGTATGTGGCCCGTCGCCTGGGCCAGCCTGAGCCGCAGCTGCCGCGCTAAGCGCCCTTGCCTAGGCCTGGCCGAACCAGTGCTGCCAGGCCAGGCGCACGGTGAGCGCCAGCACCACGCTGATGAAGACCGGACGGATGAACTTGCTGCCGCCGCTGATGGCCGTGCGCGCGCCGAAGAACGCGCCCACCATCACCGACAGGCCCATGCACAGGCCGACGATGTAGTCCACCTGCCCAGAGGCGATGAACACGGTCAGCGCCGCGATGTTGCTGACGAAGTTCATGCTGCGCGCTACGCCGCTGGCGCGGACCAGATCGATGGGATAGAGCAGCAGGGTGCTGACCGTCCAGAATGCACCGGTCCCTGGGCCGGCCACGCCGTCGTAGAAGCCGAGGGTGAAGCCCTGCGGCGCCTGCCACTTCTTCTTGATCGGTGCGTCGGCATCCAGCGGCGCCTTGGGCGTGCCGCCGAACAGTAGGTAGATGCCGCAGGCGAAGACCACCACCGGCAGCATCTTGTTCAGCCACTCGGCGGGCATGTAATGCGCCACCACCGCGCCGATCAACGCACCGGCCAGTGTGCCGAACAGCGCGGGACGCCATTGCGCCGGGTGGAACAGCTTGCGCTTGTAGTAGGTGAAGCTGGCGGTGGCCGAGCCGAAAGTGGAGCTGAGCTTGTTGGTGCCCAGTACCAGGTGCGGCGGCATCCCGGCAGTGAGCAGCGCCGGGGTGGTGAGCAGGCCGCCCCCGCCGGCGATGGCGTCGATGAAACCGGCGACGAAGGCGACCAAGGCCAGGATCAGTAAGGTAAGCGGTTCTACGGTGAGTTCGAAAGGCATGGGGTTCAGGAGGGCAGGAGGAGGAGGCGCGACAAAGCGCCGCGCTTAAACGCTACATGTTAATCCTGGGACGGATGGGTTTCCAGTGTTGGCCTCATCGCCGGCAGATCGGCGATGAGGCCGCTGGCCTCAACTGCGAATGAACGCCAGCAAGTCGGCGTTGATCACGTCGGCATGGGTCGTCGGCATGCCGTGCGGATAGCCGGCGTAGGTCTTGAGCGTGCCGTTGGGCAGCAACTTGGCCGACAGCGGCCCGGCATTCTCGTAGGGCACGATCTGGTCGGCATCGCCATGCATGACCAGCACCGGTTGGCTAATACCTTTGAGGTCGTCGGTGAAATCGGTCTGCGAGAACGCGACGATGCCGTCGTAGTGGGCCTTGGCGCTGCCGATCATGCCTTGGCGCCACCAGTTGGCGATGACGCCTTCGGAAGGGGTGACGCCTGGTTTGTTGTAGCCGTAGAACGGGCCGCTGGGTACATCACGGTAGAACTGTGCCCGGTTGGTCGCTACCTGGGCCTGGAAGTCGTCGAAGACTGATTTCGGCAGACCGCCAGGATTCGCCGGGGTCTGTACCATCAGCGGTGGCACCGCTGCGATCAGCACCGCTTTGGCCACCTTGTCGCCAGGGTAGCGGGCCATGTAGCGCACCACCTCGCCACCGCCGGTCGAATGCCCGACATGCACCGCGCCCTGAATGCCCAGATGCTCGACCACTGCCGCGACGTCATCGGCATAGTGGTCCATGTCGTGGCCGTCCCAGACCTGGCTCGAGCGCCCGTGGCCACGGCGATCGTGGGCCACTACGCGAAAGCCCTGGCCGAGGAAGAACAGCATCTGCGCATCCCAGTCGTCGGCACTCAGAGGCCAGCCATGGTGGAAATGGATGACTTGCGCATCGCGCGGCCCCCAGTCCTTGTAGAAGATCTGCACGCCATCCTTCGTCGTCACGTAGCTCATGGTCCTGCTCCTCTGTACAGGTGGTATTGGCGAAGAGCTATTGAGAATAGGAGGTATTTGGCACGCCATTGCCGCTGATGCATCTGTGCCAGGGGAAAGCCGACGGTCGGCATCTGGCAGGGCCTTGTCCAGCAGGCGGTAGCCAGCGGACAAGGCACTTGAGCAGGGTGTGCGAGGGTGTCTGGGGGCTAGGGCGCTTTGGCCAACTGCCGGACGGTCTGAGCATCGCTTGCCGGCAACTGGTCGAACTCACGCAAGCCATTCTTCGCATAGGGGTCGCCGATCCAGCGGGGCGCGGCCACGAACTGCTCGCTTACCAGACTCTTGGCGGGTTCAAAACCGTCATAGCTCAAACCGGCCAGGTCGGAGAGGGTGTGGATCAGGTGCGAGCTGCTGTAGGGCCGCGAACTTACCGCCTGCAGGTTTCGCGGGTGCGCCTGCTGCCAGCTCGGGGAGGTCCAGACCAGGAACGGAATGGTGTACATGGGGCGGGTCGGGGCGCCCTCGTTGCGGCCCAGACGATCGTGCTTGCCGCTGCTGTAGACGTCCTCGCCATGGTCCGACAGGTACACCAGGAAGCCGTTCGGGGCGGTAGCGGCATAGTGCTTGATCAGGTTCGACACCACCAGGTCATTGTGCAGCACGGCGTTGTCATAGGCGTTGTAGGTTTCCACCTGATCGTCGGACAGGCTCGACGGTGCGCCCTGACGGTCCTTGAACTGGGCGAGCTCCTGGGGATAGCGGTAACGGTAGTCCATGTGCGTGCCCAGCAGGTGCACGATGATCAGCTTTTTCGGCGCCGGGTCGGCCAGCACCTTGTCGAACGGTGCCAGGACCACATCGTCGTATTGGCGGGCATTCTGGTTGCGCTGGTTGTTCAGGTAGTACTGCTCGTCCGTCTGTTGCGAGAAGGTGGTGAGCATGGTGTTGCGCTTGGTCATCGTCTGCTGGTTGGTGATCCAGAAGGTCTTGTAGCCCGCCTGTTTCATCAGGTTGATCAGCGATGGCGAATCGAGGAAGCGGTCGGGGTGCTGTTCGTCGCCGAAGGTGAGGATTTGCTGCATCACTTCGATGGTGTAGGGCCGCGGCGACACCACATCCTGGAATACCGTGAGCTGATGGTCGGCGCTCGCCAGGGCATCGAGATTGGGCGTGGTCTGGCGCCCGTAACCGTACAGGTGCATGTGTTCGCGGGTGGTCGACTCGCCCAGCACCAGCACCAAGGTGCGGGGGGCGGTGCCACTGCTGTCCTTGAGATGGTTCAGCGGCGGCAGCGCGGCATTCTGGTCGAGCAGCTTCTGCATGTTGCCAAGCTGCTGGCGGTACTGGGCGTAGCCGACCGCCAACTGCCATGGCACCGCCGGTTCCATGCGCTGCTGCACCTTATCCAGGGCATCGGCGAAGTTGCGGTCCTGGCCGACCATCTGTTTGTAGAACGGATACACCAGGTTCGCCGCCACCAGCACCACGGCCAGCGCCACGCGCGGCAGTGCCGGCATGCGCAGGGGCCGCACGCGACGCCACAGCAGTATCGCCACCAGGCTGTAGAGCACCAGGGCCAAGCACAGGCCAAGGCTGAAATACTGGCTGAAGTATTCCCCAGCTTCGGCGCTGTTCGATTCGAACATCACGAAAATGACGCTCTGGGAAAACTCCTGATGATAAATGCCGAAATAGCTCAGGCCGACCAGCGACGCAGCCCACAGCACCACGCCGATCACCGCCGCCACGCCACGGGTGAAGCGTGGCAGCAGCAGTGCCGGTGCCAGCCACAGGCTACTGAGGAAGAAGGCGTCGCGGAAACCGGCGAAGCCGCTGGTGCCGCTGAACAGAATCAGCGCCTGGGTGACGCCGGAGAAGTACCAGAAGAACAGCAGCAGCCAGCCCAGGCCGGCCCAGTCCACCTTGCGGCGGGAAGGGGAGGAAGTCGACACGATTTATCCATATCCAGAGGGCCGCGGTGGTGCGCGAAGGCGCGTGCGGCCGAGGCGGGCAAAGCTAGCAATGGAATTGTGATGAAATCGTCAAAAATGCGTACAGAGATCGTCTCTGCAGACCTCTTCGCGGGCAAGCCCGCGAAGAGGCCAGAACAGAACGCCGTCGATCAGCCCTTCTTCAGTACCAAGGTCAGGATGTCGTAGCTGGCAACGATGTCCCCCAGCTGATTGGTCACCTCCACGTCCCAGGCCACCACGCCCTGGGGCTGTCCCAGAGGGCTGGTCTTGCCCTGGTCGATCTTGCGCTTGCAAGTCAGCCGCGCCTGAATCGTGTCGCCGATGCCCACCGGGTTGATGAAGCGCAGGGTATCGAGCCCATAGTTGGCCAGCACCGGACCTTCGCCCGGGGAAACGAACAGCCCGGCCGCTGCCGACAGCACGAAGTAGCCGTGGGCGATGCGCTTGCCGAACTGCGATGCCTTGGCCGCGATCTCGTCGAAGTGCATGTAGAAGTGGTCGCCCGACAGGCAGCCGAAGTTGACCAGGTCGGCTTCGGTCACGGTGCGGCGATGGGTCAGCAGCGACTCGCCGATGCGCAGTTCCTCGAAGTGTCGGCGGAACGGGTGCACCTCGGTCTCGATCACCTCGGCGCCGCGCACGTACTCACCGGTCACGGCGCTGAGCATGCTCGGCGATCCTTGTACCGCCGCACGTTGCAGGTAGTGCTTGACCGCACGCAGGCCGCCCAGCTCCTCACCGCCACCGGCACGTCCAGGGCCACCGTGCTTGAGTTGCGGCAGCGGCGAGCCATGGCCGGTGGACTCCTGGGCGGCTTCGCTGTCGAGCACCAGCAGACGGCCGTGCCAGGCGGCTGCGACCGGGATGGCCTTGGCCGCCACCGCACGGTCGGCGGTGACCAGGGAGGCGACCAGGCTGCCTTTGCCGCGTGCGGCCAGGGCCAGAGCCTCGTCCAGGTCGTCATAGGCCATCAGGGTGCTGACCGGGCCGAACGCTTCGATGTCGTGGGCACCGCCCTCGGCGTGCGGGTCGCGGGCCTGGAGCAGGGTCGGGGCGAAGAACGCCCCCTCGGCCACGCCTTCGCCACGTGGGGCGAAGCCATCGCTGGCACCGAACAACTGCTCGCAGCTTTGCAGCAGGCTTCGCACGCGCTCGCCGACGTCGCGCTGCTGATCGTGGGAGGCCAAAGCGCCCATGCGCACGCCTTCGACCGATGGATCACCGACCACCACCTTGCTCAGGCGCTCGCGCAAGCGGGTGGCAACGGCGTCGATGTGCTTGGTCGGCACGATGGCGCGGCGGATGGCGGTGCATTTCTGCCCGGCCTTGGTGGTCATTTCGCGCACCACCTCCTTGATGTACAGGTCGAACTCCGGGCTGTCCGGGGTGACGTCCGGGCCGAGAATGGCGCAGTTGAGCGAGTCGGCCTCGGCGGTGAACGGCACCGAGTTGCGGATCAGGTTGGGCGTGACGCGCAGCTTGGCGGCGGTGTCGGCCGAGCCGGTGAAGGTCACCACGTCCTGGCCGTGCAGGCGATCGAGCAGGTCGCCGGTGCTGCCAATCACCAATTGCAGGCTACCGGTTGGCAACAGCCCCGACTCATCCATCAGGCGAACCACAGCTTCGGTCAGGTAGCTGGTCGAGGTGGCGGGTTTGACGATGCACGGCATGCCGGCGAGAAAGGTCGGGGCGAACTTCTCCAACATGCCCCAGATCGGGAAGTTGAAGGCATTGATGTGTACCGCCACGCCTGCGCGCGGCACCAGGATATGGCTGCCGGCGAACTTGCCCTGCTTGCCCAGGGGAATGGCCGGGCCTTCGTGCACCAGATTCCCCGACGGCAGCTCGCGGCTGCCGATACCGGCATAGGAGAACAGCGTGGCATTACCGCCTTCGATGTCGATCCAACTGTCGGCGCGGGTCGCGCCACTGTGATGGGACAGGGCGTATAGCTGCTCCTTGCGCTCGGCCAGATACAGTGCCAAGGCCTTGAGGCGTTGTGCGCGTTGCTGGAAGTCCATGGCCAGCAGTTCGGCCAGGCCACGGGCGCGGGCGAAATCGACCGCCTCGGCGAAGTCCGGGCGCTCTTCGTGGCTGTAGGCCAGGACATGGCCGTCCAGGGCGCTGCGAAGGGCTTGCGCACCGTGTTGGCCGAGCCAGCGGCCGCCGATGAAGCTCTGCAGGGTAGGGGCAATAGACATGTGATTCTCCTCCAGGGGCGCGATTACCACAGCGCCAGGGTGTAGCCGATGATCAGGCGGTTCTCGTCCACGGCGTTGGTCAGGCCGTTGCCGGAACGGAAGGTGACGTTGCGCCAGCGCAGGCTGACGTCCTTGAATGGGCCGCTCTGGATGACGTAGGTCAGGTCGGTGTCGCGCTCGCGTTCGCGGCCATTGCTGACGGTCGCAGTTTCGCCATGACGGCCGTCGGTGTAGCGGGTCATGAAGGTCAGGCCAGGGATACCGAGGGCGGCGAACGAGTAGTCGTAGCGCAGTTGCCAGGAATCCAGGCCGGCGCGGGTGAAGGTGTTGTAGGTCACCAGGTTGACGGTGAACGGGTCGCCGCCATTGACGAACGGGAAAGCACTGTCGCCGGACTGCTGTTGCCAGGCGGCGGTGAATTTGTGGGCCCGCACGCCGAGGGTGAACATGGCGTTGAAGTTGCGGTTGTCGATGCTGCCGGCGCGTTCGGCGCCATCTTCGCGGCTGTCGAAGTAACGCAGGTCACTGCGCAGGCTCAGGCCTTCGCCCAGGGCGCGGGTATCGACCAGGCCGACGAACTGCTGGCGGTAGATGTCCTGCAGCTTGGCGTAGTAGTAGCTGACGCTGGTTTCGGGGCTGAGGGCGTAGCTGGCGCCGCCGAAGTCGAGGTGGTCGCTGACGGCGGCGCCGTAGCCCATGTCGTCGCGCCCGGACGAGTCACGCAGGTTGACCCGGCTCAGGCGCCCGGCGTTGACGGTCAAGCCGTCGATGTCCTGGCTGGTCAGCAGGCCGCCCTGGAAAGTCGAGGCCAGCAGGCGGGTATCGTTGTACACCACCACCGGCAGGTTCGGCTGCAGGGTGCCCAGGCGCAGGGTGCTCTGGCCCAGCCGCAGCTTGCCGGTCAACCCCAGCTCGCTGTAGTCGTCGACGGGCTCGTGGCTGTTCGGGCCGAAGGGCAGCAGGCCGGTGTTGCGGCGGTCACGGCTGGAGTCGAGCTTGATGCCGAGCTGGCCGAGGGCATCCACGCCAAAGCCCAGCGGGCCTTCGGTGAAGCCCGATTCGAACTTCGCGGTGAAGCCCTGGCCCCACTCCTCGGCCTTGGCCTGTGGCGCGTTGTTCTGGCGAAAATCGCGGTTGATGTAGTGGTTGCGCAGTTCCAGCTTGGCGTGACTGTCGCCGATGAAGTCCGCCAAGGCCGGCAGGGGCAGGGCGAGAGTGGCCAGGCAAGCGGCCGATGTGAGGTGCGTGCGGTTCATTGTTGTTATACCCGACAGGTTCATGGATCAGTGCTTGCTGGCGCCGGCGGCGCCGATACCGGTCATGGAGCGGATGAACTGGGCCAGGTAGCGACCCCGTTCCTCGGTCGCGCGCGCCGAACCATCGGTGACCGAGAACCCCCAGGCAGCGATGAACGCCAGGCTCATGGAGAACAGCGCCGGGTTGCTATAGGGGAACAGCGCCGTGTCGTTGTGCAGCACGTTGACCCACACCGCCGGGCCCAGCACCACCAGCACGATCGCCGAGGCCAACCCGGCCATGCTGCCGCACACCGCGCCGCGGGTGGTCAGGCCCTTCCAGAACATCGAAAGCAGCAGCACCGGGAAGTTGACCGAAGCGGCCACCGCCAGCACCAGGCCGGACAGGAATGCGATGTTCTGCGACTCGAACGCCAGGCCGAGCAGCACCGCCAGCAGGCCGATCACCAGGGTGGCGATCCGCGACACGCGCATTTCTTCGCGCTCGCTCGCCTGGCCTTTGCGCACGACGCAGGCGTAGAGGTCGTGGGATACCGCCGAGGCTCCGGACAATGCCAAGCCCGCCACCACCGCCAGGATCGTGGCGAACGCCACGGCCGAGATGAAGCCGAGGAACAGGTTGCCACCCACCGCTTGGGCCAGGTGCACTGCGACCATGTTGCCACCGCCGATGATCGCGCCGCTGGCATCGCGGTAGGCCGGTTCGGTGCCGACCATGACGATGGCGCCGAAGCCGATGACGATCAGCAGCAGGTAGAAGTAGCCGATGAAGCCGGTGGCGTAGAACACGCTCTTGCGCGCTTCCTTGGCGTCGCTGACGGTGAAGAAGCGCATCAGGATATGCGGCAGGCCGGCAGTGCCGAACATCATGCCCAGGCCCAGGGAAATCGCATCCACCGGGTTGGACAGCAAGCCGCCCGGCGCCATGATCGCCTGGCCCTTGGCATGTACCGCCACGGCATTGGCGAACATCGCCTCGGTGCTGAAACCGAAGTGCTTGAGCACCATGAAGGCCATGAAGGTGGTGCCCGAGAGCAGCATCACCGCCTTGATGATCTGCACCCAGGTGGTGGCGAGCATCCCGCCGAAGGTCACGTAGGCGACCATCAGCACGCCGACCAGCATCACCGCGTACAGGTAGTCGATGCCGAACAGCAGTTCGATCAGCTTGCCAGCGCCGACCATCTGCGCCACCAGGTACATCAATGCCACGGCCAGGGTGCCGAAGGCCGAGCTCAAGCGTACCGGGGTCTGCGCCAGGCGGTAGGAGACCACGTCGGCGAAGGTGTACTTGCCCAGGTTGCGCAAGCGTTCGGCGATCAGGAACAGGATGATCGGCCAGCCGGCCAGTACGCCCAGGGCATACAGCAGGCCGTCGTAGCCGTTCATGAACATCATCGCCGAGATGCCGAGGAAGGAGGCGGCGCTGATCATGTCACCGGCGATCGCCAGGCCGTTCTGCATACCGGTCAGGCCGCCGCCGGCGGTGTAGAAGTCGCTGGCCGAGCGGGTGCGCAGGGCGGCCCAGCGGGTCACCAGCAGGGTGAAGCAGACGAACACCATGAACATCGAGATGGCAGTCCAGTTCATTGCGCGCACTCCTGCTTGACCTTGTCGTTGAGCGGGTCGAGCACGTTGTTGGCGCGGTGCACGTAAAGGCCGGTGAGGGCGAAGGACAGCAGCACCATGAGCACGCCGACCAGCATGCCGACGGTGGTCACGCCGCCGCTGAGCGACTGGCCGAGGGTGCTGGGCGAGAAGGCCACCAGCAGCACGAAGCCGTAGTAGCTGACCAGCATGGCCAGGGTCAGGCTGCCGTTGAGGCGGCGCTTGCGCCGGACCAGGTGCTGGAAGTCGGGGTGGTTGGCGATGCTCTCTATGCGTTCGGGGGTCATGGGTTGCGATCTCGGAGTGTTGTAGTTGTTTTGTTGAGGTCACGCGGGTGTTGCGATGAGGTCTCAAAGCTGGTCGAAATCCAGGACCACCTTGTCGCTCACCGGGTAGGTCTGGCACGACAGCACGTAGCCGGCAGCCACTTCGTAGTCTTCCAGGGCATGGTTGCTGTCCATCTCCACCTCGCCCTCGATCACCCGGCATTTGCAGGTCGAGCAAACACCGGCCTTGCACGAATAGGGCAGTTCGGCACCGATGGCGTTGCCAGCGTCGAGAATGTTCTGGCTGTTGCGTGGCAGGTCGAAGCTCAATGCCCGCCCGTCGCTGATCACGGTGATGTGGCTCAGCGCCGAGTCCACCTGACGCGCCGCTTCACGCGCTTCGCGCCGGGCGCTGTTGTCGGCGGCGGCGAACAGCTCGAAGTGAATACGTTCCTTGGCCATGCCGTTGGCTTGCAGGCTGTCGCGCACGGTTTCGGTCATCGCCTGGGGACCACAGATGAACGCGGCGTCCAGGCCCGGTACGTCGAGCCAGCGGGAGAACAACTGGCCGCACTTGTCGGCATCGATGCGGCCGTTGTACAGGTCGACGTCCTGCTGCTCGCGGCTGAACACGAAGATCAGGTTCAGGCGATCGAGGTAACGGTTCTTCAAGTCTTCGAGCTTGTCGCGAAACAGCGCGCCGGAGCTCGAGCGGTTGCCGTAGAGCAGGGTGAAGCGGCTGTGCGGCTCGCTGGCCAAGGTACTGGCGACGATCGACAGGATCGGCGTGATGCCGCTGCCGGCTGCCACGCCCAGGTAGTTGCCCTGGCGCGCCGGGTCGAGCGGCACGAAGAAGCTGCCTGCAGGTGGCATCACTTCCAGCTGCTGGCCGGCCTTGAGCACTTCATTGGCGAAGGCCGAGAAGCGCCCGCCCGGTACACGTTTGACCGCCACCCGCAACTCGCCGTCCTGCACAGCACTGCAGATGGAATAGGAGCGGCGGACTTCCTCGTCGTCCAGGCGGGTGCGCATCACCAGGTACTGGCCCTGGGTGAAGCGGAAGGTCTGCTGCAGGTGCGGGGGCACGTCGAAGGCGATCGATACAGCATCGCGGGTTTCGTTGCGCACTTGCTTGATGGTCAGGCTATGAAACTGGCTCATGGTGATCTCCACGGCTCAAATGCATTTGAAATAGTCGAACGGCTCCAGGCACTCGCGGCAGCGGTACAGCGCCTTGCAGGCCGTGGAGCCGAACTGGCTGAGCAGTTCGGTGTGGGCGCTGCCGCATTGCGGGCAGCACACTTCGGGCGCTTCGCCGAGCAGGCTGCGCTTGCTGGCGCTGCCGTGCGGCGGAGCGATGCCATAGGCGCGCAGGCGTTCACGGCCCTCGGCGCTGATCCAGTCGGTGCTCCAGGCCGGCGTCAGCCGGCGTTCGAGTTCCGGGGCGGCGAAGCCGGCGCGCTCCAGGGCCTGGCGGATATCGCCCTCGATCACCTCGGTGGCCGGGCAGCCGGAATAGGTTGGGGTAACGACCAGGTGCAGGTGCCCGGCGCGCCAGTCGACGTCGCGCACGATGCCCAGGTCGACCACGCTGACCACCGGTACTTCCGGGTCCATGACTTCGCCCAGCACCGCCCAGGCCCGTGCCAGGTCGTCGCCACGGGCTGCACGGGCGCCGCGATCACCGGCGATCAATTCACCAGGTTGCATCGGGGTAGGCCCTTGGCAAGAACTGCATCTCGGCCAGCAGCAGGCCCAGGTGCTCGGTGTGCAGGCCCTGGCGGCCGCTCAGGTAGAAATGACTGGCGGCTTTGGGCAGGGGCAGTTCGACCGAATCGAAAATGGCCGTGACCTGTTCGAGCCAGGCCGCGCCGACCGCCACCGGGTCGGCAGCGATGCCAGCCGCGGCCAGTTGCACTTCGTTGTCGCTGCCAGTGGTCAATTCGACGGTGAAGCGCCACAGCGCCGGAATGGCGGCGAGCATGCGCTGACGGCTTTCGTCGGTGCCGCCGCCCAGGCGTTGCACCCACTCGCTGGAACGACGCAGGTGGTAGGTGACTTCCTTCAGCGCCTTGGCGGCGATACCGGCGATGCGTTCGTCGCAGGACTCGCTCAAGCCTTGGAGTACGGCGAAGTGCCAGGCGTCGTAGAAGAACTGCTTGGTCATGGTCACGGCGAAATCGCCATTGGGTTGCTCGACCAGCAGCAAGTTGCGAAACGCCCGCTCATCACGGCGAAACGCCAGGGCGTCGGCGTCGCGGCCATCATCGGCCAGCTCGGCGGCGTACTCGAGCCAATTGCGGGCCTGGCCGACGAGGTCGAGACCGACGTTCATCAGGGCCAGCTCTTCTTCCAGCGCCGGCGCGTGGCCGCACCACTCGCACAGGCGCTGGCCCTGGATCAGGGCGCTGTCGCCGAGCAGCAGCAGGTAAGGGATCAGATCGTGCTTGTGCATGGCCAACCTCACATGTGTCCGACTTCGTCGGGCAGTTCGTAGAAGCTGGCGTGGCGATAGACCTTGTCGTCCGAGGGCGCGAACAGCGGGTCTTTCTCGTCGGGCGAGGAGGCGGTGATCAGTGCCGAGGGCACCACCCACAGGCTCACGCCCTCGCTGCGGCGGGTGTACAGCTCACGGGCATTCTCGATGGCCATGGCGGCATCGGCGGCATGCACGCTGCCGACGTGCTTGTGGTTCAGGCCGTGCTTGCTGCGCACGAACACTTCGTAGAGGGTCCAGGTTGACATACTCGATCTCCGCATCGGTCGCCGTTCAGGCGGCGTTCTTGTTCTGTTGCTTGCGTGCATAGGCCACGGCCGCCTCGCGTACCCAGGCGCCATCCTCGATGGCCTGGCGCCGGGTGGCGACGCGCTCCTGGTTGCACGGGCCGTTACCCTTGATGACTTCGTAGAATTCGTCCCACTGGATCTCGCCGAAGTCGTAGTGGCCGCGTTCGGCGTTCCACTTCAGTTCCGGGTCCGGCGCGGTGCAGCCGAGCAGTTCCAGTTGCGGTACGGTCTGGTCGATGAAGCGCTGGCGCAGTTCGTCGTTGGTCTGGCGCTTGATCTTCCAGGCCATCGACTGAGCGCTGTTGGGCGAGTGTTCGTCGCTGGGGCCGAACATCATCAGCGCCGGCCACCACAGGCGGTTGATGGCGTCCTGGACCATGTCCTTCTGCGCCTGGGTACCGTGGCGCATCATGGTCAGGAGCATTTCGTAGCCCTGGCGCTGGTGGAAGCTCTCCTCCTTGCAGATGCGGATCATCGCCCGGGCATACGGGCCATAAGAGGTACGTTGCAGCACCACCTGATTGACGATGGCGGCGCCATCGACCAGCCAGCCCACTGCACCCATGTCCGCCCAGCTCAGGGTTGGGTAGTTGAAGATGCTCGAGTACTTGGCCTTGCCGCTGTGCAGCTTGGCGACTTCTTCGTCGCGGTCGGCGCCGAGGGTTTCCATGGCGCTGTACAGGTACAGGCCGTGGCCGGCTTCGTCCTGGATCTTGGCCATCAGTTGCAGCTTGCGCTTGAGGCTCGGGGCGCGGGTGACCCAGTTGCCTTCTGGGAGCATGCCGACGATTTCCGAATGGGCGTGCTGGGAGATCTGCCGGATCAAGGTCTGGCGGTAGGCCTCGGGCATCCAGTTCTTGGCTTCGATCTTGATTTCGGCGTCGATCTTTTCCTGAAAGTTGCGCTCTTCGGGCGACATTTCTTCCAGCGACTTGACGCGCTTGACTCCGGTTTCCACTAGCTGTGCGTACATGGCTCGACTCCTGCGAAAGCATGAGTCATTTGTAAGCGATACAAAATTAAACGTCAAACATAATTGTGTGTATCGAATAGAATTTGTGTATCGCTTTGGGTTGGGATGTTTAGGGGGGCAGAAATCGAGCGCCGCGCGGGCGGCGCTCGATCTCACATACCCTAAAAAACCTTCGCCAAACGCTCAGCCAGCCAACCGCTTGTCGAACACATGGCACGCCTTGCCCTCGGAGCGCTTCAGCGTGCCGCAAGGCTGCAGGCGCACCTGGGTGCTGATGCCGATGTAGGTCTTGATCTGCTTGCTCAGCTCGGCTGTCAGCAGCTTGCACTGCGCGTCGTCGAGCCCGCGGCACTCGGCACGCAGTTCCACGTGCACCTCGACGCTGTCCAGATTTCCATTGCGATACAAATGTATCTCGTATAGCTCTGAAAGCTGTTTTATTTTAAGAACCTGCTCCTCGATCTGCGTCGGGAACACGTTCACGCCGCGGATGATCAGCATGTCGTCGCTGCGTCCGGTGATCTTGCCGATGCGCCGCATCGGTCGCGCCGTGCCCGGCAGCAGGCGGGTCAGGTCGCGGGTGCGGTAGCGCACCATCGGCAGCGCTTCCTTGCTCAGCGAGGTGAACACCAGCTCGCCCAGTTGCCCGTCCGGCAACACGGCACCGGTCACTGGGTCGATGATCTCGGGGTAGAAGTGGTCTTCCCAGATGGTCGGGCCGTCCTTGGTCTCGATGCACTCCATGGCCACGCCCGGGCCCATGATTTCCGACAGGCCATAGATGTCCAGGGCATCGATGCCCAGGCGTTGCTCGATGGAACGGCGCAGCTCGTCGGTCCAAGGCTCGGCGCCGAAGATGCCCAGGCGCAGCTTGAGGTCCTGCGGGGAGATGCCCTGGCGTTCGATCTCGTCGGCCAGATTGAGCATGTAGGAGGGCGTGACCATGATGATGTCGGGTTGGAAGTCGCGAATCAGCTGGACCTGCTTCTCGGTCTGGCCGCCCGACATCGGGATCACCGTGCAGCCGAGGCGTTCGGCGCCGTAGTGGGCGCCCAGGCCGCCGGTGAACAGGCCATAGCCGTACGACACATGGACCTTGTCACCCTTGCGCCCACCAGCGGCGCGGATCGAGCGGGCCACCACGTTGGCCCAGGTGTCGATGTCGTTCTGCGTGTAGCCGACCACGGTCGGCTTGCCGGTGGTGCCGCTGGAGGCATGCAGGCGCACCACTTCCTGCTGGGGCACGGCGAACATGCCGTAAGGGTAGTTGTCGCGCAGGTCGTTCTTGCCGGTGAACGGGAACTTCGCCAGGTCGTCGAGGGTTTTCAGGTCGTCGGGGTGGGCGCCGCATTCGTCGAAGCGTTTACGGTACAGCGGTACGTTGTCATAGGCGTGTTGCAGGCTCCAGCGCAAGCGCTCCAGCTGATGCTGGCGCAGGGCATCGACACTGGCGGTTTCCATCGGGTCCAGCAGGGCACGATCGGCATCATGGTACATGTTCATGGCTTCACTCGAATTGTTCTTGTACGTCGGCCGCCCGATGTGCCGGACGGCTTACCGTGAGTGTCATGGACGCAGCATAACCGGCGGCGTCGCGTTCAGTAACAGGCCATTGGTCAGAGGCGTTCGATGACCATGGCAATGCCTTGGCCGACGCCGATGCACATGGTGCACAAGGCGTAGCGGCCGGAGGTTTCCTCCAGCTGATGCAAGGCCGTGGTGACCAGGCGCGCACCGCTCATGCCCAGGGGGTGACCCAGGGCGATGGCTCCGCCGTTGGGGTTGACCCGTGGATCATCGTCGGCCAGTCCCAGTTCGCGCAGCACGGCCAGCCCCTGGGCGGCGAAGGCTTCGTTGAGCTCGATGACGTCCATGTCGGCCAGCGACAGGCCGGTCAGCTCCAGCACCTTGCGCGTGGCCGGCACCGGACCGATGCCCATGATCCGCGGTTCGACCCCGGCCACGGCCATGCCGACCACGCGGCCACGGGCCTTCAGACCATGGCGGCGTGCCGCTTCGCTGCTGGCCAGCAACAGTGCGCAGGCACCATCGTTGACGCCAGAGGCGTTGCCGGCGGTGATGCTGCCGCCCTGGCGGAACGGCGTGCCGAGTTTGGCCAGTTGTTCGAGGGTGGTGTCGGCGCGGGGATGCTCATCCTGCTCGACGCGAAGGGGCGGGCCTTTGCGCTGCGCAATCTCCACCGCCACGATCTCCCGGGCCAGGCGGCCACTGGCCTGGGCCGCGGCGGCTTTGTGCTGGCTACGCAAGGCGAAGGCGTCCTGGTCGGCACGCGAGATGGCGAATTGCTCGGCGACGTTCTCGGCGGTTTCCGGCATCGAGTCGATGCCAAACTCGGCCTGCATCAGCGGGTTGACGAAGCGCCAGCCGATGGTCGTGTCGAACAGCTCGGCACTGCGACCGAAGGCCTGTTCCGACTTGCCCATGACGAACGGCGCCCGCGACATCGACTCGACGCCGCCGGCCAGCATCAGCCCGGCTTCGCCGCAGCGCAGGGCGCGGGCGGCGTTGCCGATGGCGTCCAGGCCCGAGCCACACAGGCGGTTGAGCGTGGTGCCCGGCACGCTGGTCGGCAGCCCGGCCAGCAGGCTGGCCATGCGCGCGACGTTACGGTTGTCTTCGCCGGCCTGGTTGGCGCAGCCGAGGATCACGTCGTCGATGGCTTGCCAATCCAGTTCCGGGTGGCGCTCGATCAGCGCCTTGATCGGCACGGCGGCGAGGTCATCCGGGCGTACCCGGCTCAGGGCGCCGCCGTAGCGGCCGATCGGCGTGCGCACGGCATCGATGATCAAGGCGTCGAAAGGCTTGTGGTCACTCATCTGTGGTCTCCTGCGCGAGCACCGTGCCGCGCACTTGGTAGGATTTGCCCCGGAACAGCGCGATCAGCTCGCCGCGCTGGTTTTCGATGCGTACGTCGTAAACCCCGGTGCGGCCTTTGCGGCTCAGCTCGACGGCGTTGGCGTAAAGCACGTCGTCGAGCAGTGCCGGAGCCAAGTAGTCGATGCTGCAGCCCTGGGCGACCGTGGCTTTGTCGTGGCTGTTGCAGGCGAAGGCAAAGGCCGAGTCGGCCAGGGCGAACAGAAATCCCCCATGACAAGTGCCGTGGCCCTGGATCATGTCGGCGCGCACCGGCATGCTCAAACGGGCCTGGCCAGGGCTGGTCTCCAGCAGGCGGATGCCCAGAGCCTGGGTAGCGCGGTCGCGGGTGAACATGGCGTCGGCGCAGGCCTGAGCCAGCGCCTCGGGGGTGCGTTGCAGGTCGGTCATGGTTTTGCGCTCTCGGTGACGGTCGCCGCACCCTCGGCGTGCAGGCGGCGCAGCAGAAGGGATGGGCGGTAGCGGCTTTCGCCGTAGCTGCGTTGCAGATGGTCCAGTACGCGCAGGCTGTGGCCGATGCCGATCTGTTCGGCCCAGACCAGCGGCCCTCGCGGGTAATTGACCCCGGCGCACATGGCCAGGTCGATGTCGGCGGCGCTGGCGACGCCTTGCAGCACAGCGTCGGCTGCTTCGTTGGCGAGCATGACAACCGTGCGCAGCACCACCAGCCCGGGCAGGTCGGCGACAGCGGTGACCCTCAGGCCTGCCTGTTGCAGCAGCGCCACGGCCTGGTCGCGAGCATCGGGTGCGGTGTCTGCGGACCAGCTGATGGCGATGCGCGAAGCGCTTTGATAATCCAGGGCCAAGTCGAGCAGCACCAGATTGCGCAAGCCATCCTCGACGGCGCGTTGGCTGGCCAGGCGGCCATCGGAGAGCGCCAGGGTCGCGTCGCCGACGCGGATCAGGCCACTACCGGCGCGTTCGGTGATGGTCACGCCGCTGTCCTTCAGACGTTGCACCAGCGGCTGCATGACGCCAAGGTGGCCTTCGATCACGCAGGCTCCTGCGTGCGTCTGGCTATGCATTTCGGCAACCGCGGGACGCTCGGCGTCGTCACTGTAGCGATAGAAACCTTGGCCGCTCTTGCGCCCCAGGCGTCCAGCGTCGACCAACTCCTTCTGCACCAGCGACGGCTGGAAGCGAAAGTCGCCATAGAAGGCCTCGAATACCGAGCAGGTCACCGCATAGTTGACGTCGTGGCCGATCAGGTCGGTCAGTTCGAAGGCGCCCATGCGAAAGCCGCCGGCATCGCGCAGCAGGGCGTCGAGGGTCGCACAGTCGGCTGCGCCTTCTTGCAGCAGGCGCAGGCTTTCGGCGTAGAACGGCCGGGCCACGCGGTTGACGATGAAGCCTGGCGTGGAGCGGGCGTGCACCGGCTTCTTGCCCCAGGCCTTGGCCGTTTCGTACAGCGTGTCGGCCAGTGAGGGCGCGGTGGCCAGCCCCGAGACGATCTCCACCAGGGCCATCAGCGGCGCCGGGTTGAAGAAGTGCATGCCGATGACCTGCTGCGGCCTCTGCAGGCCGGCAGCCAGGCTGGTGATCGACAGTGATGAGGTATTGCTGGCGAGGATGCAGTCCGCGGCGCACAGGTTTTCCAGCTGGCGCAACAGGTCTTGCTTGACCTGCAGGTTCTCGACGATAGCCTCGATGACCAGGCGGGCATCGGCCAGGGCTTCGATCGCTTCCACTGGCTCCAGGCGGGCGACGATCGCCTCGCGAGCCTCGGTCTGCAGCTTGCCTTTTTCCACCAGGCGGCCGAGTTGGCGATCGATGCCGGCAATGGCCTGGGCCGCGGCGCCGGGGCGGTTGTCGTAGAGCTTCACTGGATGACCGGCCTGCGCCGCCACCTGGGCAATGCCGGCACCCATGGCGCCAGCGCCGATCACGGCGACCTGGGCGTTGCTGTCGAGTGCGTTCATGGTCAGCGGCCCTTGAAGACGGGGGTGCGTTTGTTCATGAAGGCGCTCACGCCTTCGCGGTAGTCCTCGCTGCGCCCGGCCAGGCGCTGCAGGTCGCGCTCCAGTTCCAGTTGCTGGTCGAAGCCGTTGTCGAAGCTGGCGTTGAGGCTGCGTTTGATCAGGGCCAGGCCGTAGGTTGGCTGGCTGGCCAGATGGCGAGCCAGGCTGAGTGCCTCGTCGCGCAACGCGGCATCGTCGACCACCCGATGGATCAGCCCCCAGCGTTCGGCCTGTTCGGCGCTCAGGCGCTCGCCGAGCATGGCCAGGGCCTTGGCTCGCGCCATGCCGATCAGGCGTGGCAGCAACCAGGTGCCGCCGGAGTCCGGCACCAGGCCGATCTTGCAGAACGCCTGGATGAAGCTCGCCGAGCGAGCCGCCAGCACCAGGTCGCAGGCCAGAGGGAGGTTGGCGCCGGCCCCGGCTGCCACGCCGTTGACGGCGCAGATGACCGGCAGCGGCAGATCGCGCAAGGTGCGCACCAGAGGGTTGTAGAACTTCTCGATGGACTCGCCCAGATCCGGCATATCGGCACCCGGTGCGACATTGCGGTCGGACAGGTCTTGGCCGGCACAGAAGCCGCGACCTTCGCCGGTCAACAGCAGTACGCGGGCTTCGTCGCTCTGGCGTACCTGCTTGAGGGCCTCGCGCACTTCCAGGTGCATTTGCGTGTTGAAGCTATTGAGTTGCTCGGGACGGTTCAGCGAGAGGAGGGCGACACCGTCCTCGATGGAAAACAGAATGTGCTCGAAAGTCATGGCGGGCTCGCTCGGTCAGTCGATGGGAAGGGCTCAGCAACCTTTGAAGTGCGCCGGGCGTTTTTCCTGGAAGGCGCGGATGCCTTCGTCGCGGTCGGCGGTGCCGGCCAGTAGGGTGAAGGCGTGGCGCTCGAAGCGCAGGCCGCTGGCCAGGTCGGTGTCGCCGGCCTTGAGCACTGCTTCCTTGGCCAGGCGCACCGCCAGCGGCGCCTTGGCGGCGATGGCGCGGGCCACTTCGAGGGCGCGTTCGACGGTGAACTCGGGCTCGGTGGTTTCGCTCACCAGGCCGGCCTGCAGGGCATGCCGGGCGGTGATGGCTTCGCCGCTGAGGATCATCTGCATGGCCAGCGGCTTGCCCACGGCGCGCAGCAGGCGCTGGGTGCCGCCGGCACCAGGGATGATGCCGAGGTTGATTTCCGGTTGGCCGAAGCGGGCGTCGGTGCCTGCGATCACGATATCGGCGCACATCACCAGTTCGCAGCCGCCGCCGAGCGCGTAGCCGTTGACGGCAGCGATCAGCGGTTTGCTGAACGCGGTAATGCGCTGCCAGTGGACGATGCGAGGGTCGTTGAGGATGCCGACCAGATCCCGCTCGGCCATTTCGCGGATGTCGGCGCCGGCGGCGAAGGCCTTGCGGCTGCCGGTGATGACCACGGCGCGGGTGTGCTCGCAGTCTTGGGCGGCGCTCAGTTCGGCGGCGAGTTCGGCCAGCAGTTCGGTGCACAGAGCGTTGAGCGCTTCCGGCCGGTGCAGGGTAACCAGGCGAACGCCGTGTTCGGGCGGCTGTACTGCGATGAAGCGTGGCATGTCGGGTTCCTCTGGCTGCACGCACGGCACAGGTTGGCCGGCTTTTCTTGGAGTTGTCTGCAGGGGGCAGCGCCGAGCGTGCCCAGGTGGGATCAGTATAATCATTATGCGATACAAAAAATCAACATCAACTATGCATAAATGTATCTCTAGAGTTGTCAGGTATTTTCGGTTCATCTGGGTTTTCCAGCAAAATTAAGGGCTTTGGCTGGATTGACGTCGGGATGTATTGCGATACAAGATTGCTGAAGATATAGAATCATTTTCGGAGATTGACCATGCCTTGCTACCGCCTCGATGGCCTGACCCCGGTCGTCCACCCCAGCGCCTACGTGCACCCGAGCGCCGTCCTGATCGGTGATGTGATCGTCGGCCCAGGTTGTTACGTAGGCCCATTGGCCTCGCTGCGCGGCGATTTTGGGCGGATTGTCCTGGAGGAGGGGGCGAACCTGCAGGACACTTGCGTGATGCACGGCTTTCCAGGCGGCGACACGGTGATAGAGCGCAACGGCCACGTCGGGCATGGCGCGGTGCTGCACGGTTGCCGGGTGGGTGAGGATGCGCTGATCGGCATGAATGCGGTGGTAATGGACGGCGCCCATATCGCGCCACGCTGCATCGTCGGGGCCACGGCCTTCGTCAAGGCTGGCTTCGAGTGCCCGGAGCAAAGCCTGGTGATGGGCGCCCCGGCCCAGGTCAAGCGCCCGCTGAGCGAGCAGGAGCTGAGCTGGAAGCAGCGCGGCACTGCCGAATATCAGCGCCTAAGCGAGCGCTGTATGGCCAGCATGGTCGAGTGCTCGCCGCTTACCGAGGCCGAGGCCCAGCGCCCGCGCATGGGTGACGACGGTTTCCGGCCCAAGGGCGAGGCAGGCGCATGAACCTGCCTGCGTCCCACCATGGCCAGGCGACCCGCCGCACAGGTATAGTCGGGACTTTCTCCGCGCACAGTTCCTCCATGAGCAACCTCGCCCCGCTGAATACCCTGATCACCCGCTTCCAGGAGCAGACCCCGATCCGCGCCAGTTCGCTGATCATCACCCTCTATGGTGATGCCATCGAGCCCCACGGCGGCACGGTGTGGCTGGGTAGCCTGATCAACCTGCTGGAGCCGATCGGCATCAACGAACGGTTGATCCGTACGTCGATCTTCCGCTTGACCAAAGAAGGTTGGCTGACCGCCGACAAGGTGGGCCGGCGCAGCTACTACAGCCTCACCGGTACCGGCCGGCGGCGTTTCGAAAAAGCCTTCAAGCGTGTCTACAGCCCCAGCCAGCCGGCCTGGGATGGCGCCTGGACCCTGGTGCTGCTGTCGCAGCTCGATGCCGCCAAGCGCAAGGCGGTGCGCGAAGAGCTGGAATGGCAGGGCTTCGGCGCCATGGCGCCCAACCTGTTGGGTTGCCCTCGCGCCGATCGTGCGGACCTCGCGGCGACCCTGCGAGAGTTGGAAGCCAGCGATGACAGCATCGTCTTCGAAACCCATACCCAGGAGGTACTGGCGTCCAAGGCCATGCGCGCGCAAGTGCGTGAGAGCTGGCGTATCGACGAATTGGGGCAGCAGTACAGCGAGTTCATCCAGTTGTTCCGGCCGTTGTGGCAGGGGTTGAAAGAGCAGGCCGAGCTCGATGCCCGGGACTGCTTCCTGGCGCGCACCCTGCTGATCCATGAATACCGCCGGTTGTTGCTGCGTGATCCGCAACTGCCCGAGGAGTTGCTGCCCGGGGATTGGGAGGGCCGGGCGGCGCGGCAGTTGTGCCGGAATCTGTATCGGTTGGTGTGCGCCAAGGCGGAGGCGTATCTGGGCAGTGCGCTGGAGACGGCGGATGGGCCGTTGCCGGATGTGAACGAGAGTTTTTATCGGCGCTTTGGTGGGTTGAAGCTGGATTGAGTGGGGGCGCACTGCAAATCCCCAGTCATACCCCCTGGCCCACCGCGATCCCCCACCAACTACTTGCTGGCAACCGTCTGATTCGCCGCCGGGCAGCTCTGGGCATTGAGGAACTGCGATTTCTTCAGCCACTCCTGCTGCGGGTAATAGGCGAACACATAGCTGCCACGTTGCAGGGTATCGATCAATTTGCCGGCAATGGCTGGCCGAACGGCAGGGCAGCCTTGACTGCGCCCCAGGCGGCCGAGTCCGGGCACGACCTTGGGGTCGGCATAGGCAGCGGCATGCATGACGATGGCCCGCGACATGCTGTTGTCGTTGAAGCCCGGCTCCAATCCTTGCAAGCGCAGTGAGCGGCCGTGTTTGCCGCGGTAGGTCTGGCCGGTTTCGTACAAGCCGATGGAGGACTGGTAGCTGTTCGGGACGTTGGAGAACGTCGTCGGCACATCGGCGCCGCTGTTCTTGCCATGGGCAACCCACTCCTCGAACAGGAGCTTCCTGGCCTGCAGGTCGAACACCCACAGGCGTTTGTCACGCGAGGCCTTGGAGTAATCGATCACCGTGAGCAGCTTGTCTCCATCGCTCTGGCTGGCGCACTCGTAGGCAGTGAGCGCCAGAGTGAGGGCTGACAGGTTGGCATTGGGCGCCAAGCGTTGAAGTTCCGCGGCGCTTGGCAGCGATTGGGCGTGGGCGGCAGACCACGCACCGAGAAAAAGCAGGCCAAGGCTGGCCGCCGAGAGCCGCATGGCTCCCCACAAGGGTTCGAGCATCGACATGAATTGCCCCATTGGAAAACAGCCTGAACTCTGCACTGAGGATTAGCAGATTGCAGGCGAAAAGCCGCTACTTTGCTGGATTTTTAGTGAGTTGCCGATCACTTTTTGACCAATGGCTTAGCTTCTTCACCTTCTTCGCCGGTGATGACCGTGAATTTCCCGTTGCTGCGCGTCTCCCGGGTGGACGCCCAGTCGGTGATCACCAGCGTCGTGCCGACGTCCATCGCCTCGCGTAGATGTTGTCGGAAGTCCGGGGCCAGGGTCAGCTCCCCCAGTTGTTCATAAGGTGTATCGCCGTACTCCGGATTGCTCACCGCAACCGCCGACCAGCGCAGAGGCAGGGCAGCCTCGACTGGCAAGGCCGAGGGCTTTTGCAGCAGGGAATACACTGCCATACCGCTGCGATGGTGGCTGTTCTCGAGCGACAGGGCCGGCGCCGAGCCCACCAACTGGCCTGCGCGATAGACGTAGGCACGCAGGTCGGCGCGACTGATCAGGATGGAAAGCGGTCCCGCCGTTGGATCCGGATCGTTCCAGAACTGCTGGTTGCTCAACACCAGCGGGCCTTGGGGCTTGCCATCGCTGACGGTGGGCGCCAGCACGCCGGGGTGGGTGACCTCCACGGGGGCGCTATGGCTATCGGAAACGATGACGGTGGTGGAACTGAATCCGGTGACTTCGTAGAGCTTCTTGGCAAAGTCCAACGGCAGGCGCACGCACCCGTGGGAGGCGGGGTAGCCTGGCAGGTGGCCGGCATGCAAGGCGATGCCGTCCCAGGTCAGGCGCTCCATGTAGGGCATGGGCGCATCGTTGTAGAGGCTGGATTTATGTTCGACCTTTTTCTGCAGGATGCTGAAAACCCCGGTGGGGGTTTCCCGCCCTGGTTTGCCGCTGCTCACGGTACTGACGCCAATGGCGATGCCATTGCGATAGACGTAGGCTCGCTGTTCGGTGAGGCTGACCACCACGGTTACCGGCCCCACCGGCGAGACCTGCGGGTACCAGAGAAACTGGCCAGGCTTGAGGCTTTCGACCTGAGTCCTGAGTTGGGCAGGGCCTGGGATGTGCAGCGGCGCTGCTTCGAGCAAAGTGGCGGCAAACAGCAGAGTCAATGCGAGCGTTGCATGCGACATCCAAACGATCCTCCTTGAACCCTGTCGCCAGCTTAGTCGCAACGCTCGCTCTCGGGCAAACCCGCACGTCAGCTGGGCTGCGCCGCCAGGTTGTTGCTCACGTTACGCCCCAACACCAGCACCGTGATCATTCCGCAACCGACCAAGGCAGTGGCCAGACTCAACAATACCGAGCTGCCCATCTGGTCGACGATACGTCCGCCGAAGAACGATCCCAGTGCGATGATCACCTGGAACATCGCCACGAACAGCGGCATACCGCGTTCCACGTCCTTGGGCGCGACGACGAACATCCAGATGCTGGCGCATGCCGGGAAGGCGCCAAAGGCGAAGCCCCAGAGCGCGATCAGCATCGCTGCGCCGGTCATGCCGGTGGCGAAGTAAGGGAACAGCGCAGTGCTGATGGCGATCATCAGCGCGACCAGCAGCAGGGTATGGCGCACGCTGCGGTTGGCGGCGAAACCGGCGAACACGTTGCCCAGCACCCCGGCCACGCCATACAGCAACAGCAGCGAGCCAATGGTCGGGCCATCGAAACCTGCGCGCTCCTTGAAGAACGGCGCGACATAGGTGTACGCGGCAAAGTGCGCCAGGCCGATCAGCAGCACGGCGATCAGGCCGACCCGTGCTTGCGGATTGATGAACAAGGCCGGCAGGTCACTGATGCGAATGGCCTTGTCCGGGTTCAGCCGCGGCAGCAGGAACACCTGCGCCAACAGCACCGGAATGCCCAGCGCCGCCGTGACCAGGAAGGTCATGCGCCAGCCCATCAGGCCGCTCAACCAGGTGCCGACGGGCACGCCGAGCACGGTGGCCAGGGTCACGCCGACCATGATGATCGAAGTGGCCTGCGCCACGCCCACGCCTTTGGGGGCCAGGCGGCCGCTGAGGGCGATGGCCGTGGCCCAGAAACCGCCGATGCTGATGCCTAGCAACACGCGCCCGAACAACAGCAGGTTGAAGTCGCTGGCGTAGGCTACCACTGCGTTGGCGATGATCATGATCAGCGTCAGGCCGACCAGCAGGTAGCGGCGGTCCAGCGCACCGATGCCCACCGACAGCAGCGGGGCGGCGAGCGCGGCCATGATCCCGGGCAGGGTCACCATCAGGCCGGCGTGGCCGGCACTGATGCCCAGGTCGGCGGCGACATCGTTGAGCACACCTACCGGCAGGAACTCGCTGGTCACCAGGGCGAAGGCGCCCACGGCAACCGAGAGAATGGCCAGCCATTGCTGTGCGACGCTTCGGTGGGGTGGATCGGGGAGGCGATGGGCCTGAGTGGGGCTTGGCATGGTATCGGGTTCCGAAGGGGTGTGCCTGTAACAGGCAGGTAGAGCGGGGGGAAATTTCGTTGGGATTATAGGGGCGGCCTTGGCCCGTACCGATGTGAGCGTTTCGATAGTAATCATCAGTGCAATCGATGGCGTCCCGTCTGACGCTGCAAACATGGACGCACAGCGGATCAGAGAGACTTGCCGTCACCCGTGCGCAACAAGGCCACGAACGCGCTCGCTGCAGGCGATGGCACCTTGGGCCAGACCGCGTAAAGAACGCGCTGCGGCGCGTCCTGCACCGGTACGGCCACGACACCGCGCAAACGCTCCGCCACCGACTCCGGCACCAAACCGACAGCCAGGCCGCGCATGACGAAGTCGGCCATCAATTCCACGTGGTTCACTTCGAAGCGTACCTGGTGGGCAAGGCCTGCGGCGGCGAACGCCTTGTCGGTCTGACGCCGGGCGCTGCTGTCCTGCGGATAGTCCACCAGCGGCAACGTCGACAATTGCTCGAGCTTCAAGCGCTTGCGCTTGGCCAGTGCATGTTCTGGCGGCAGGAGGGCAACCAGGCGTTCGCGGTTGATGGGCAGGTACGCCAGGTCGTCTATACGCTCATCCGGCCACAGGCCGACCAATGCCACATCCAGCCGTCCTTGGCGCAAGTGTTCGAGGGACATCTCGCTGCCGCGTTGGCTCAAGCGCACTTCGACCTGGGGATGACGGGCGTGGAACTGCGCGATGAGCGCGACGATATCGAGGCTGCCCAAGGCGCTGATACTGCCGACCGACAGCTGACCACGAACCTGCCCGGTGGCGGCCGCCACTTCGTCGGGAATCCGCCGTGCAGCTTCCAGCGTGAGGTAGGCCTGGCGCACAAACGCCTCGCCGGCCGGGGTCAGGCGAACCTGGCGCGAGGTGCGCTCGAACAGCGGGGCGCCGAGTTCTTCCTCCAGGCGTGCCACCTGATGGCTCAGCGCTGACTGGACCGTATGGCAGCGGCGTGCGGCGCGCGTGAAGCTGGATTCCTCGGCCACGGCCAAGGCGAATTCGATCTGTCTGAGATTCATCATCTATCTCTATTCAAGATGGATTGCATGAGAACAATACATTGGATTCATGATTGGCTTGAAGCGAAGCTGAGGCAAATTCACTCAGGGAATGAATCATGAACGCGATATCCCAGCGTCTTCCCAGCAAGGCGCTTGCGACGCCATTGTTAGGATTGATGGCCGTGTCCACGGGCCTGGCCGTGGCCGGCAACTACTATGCGCAGCCGCTGTTGCCCACCATCGCTGCGCAATTCAGAACGACCGAAGCGGCGACCGCCAGCCTCGTCACCACCGCGCAGCTCAGTTATGGCGCCGGCCTGCTCCTGCTGGTGCCGCTAGCGGACTTGTGCGAGCGGCGCAGCCTGATCGTCTTACTGACCTTGCTGGCTGGCCTAGGGCTGATCCTCAGTGCCCTGGCGCCGAGTTTGCCGTGGCTGCTGATCGGCACTGCGATTACGGGTTTTTGCTCGGTCGTGGCTCAGGTGCTGGTGCCGTTCGGTGCCACCCTGGCCACTGCAGAACAACGCGGGCGTGCTGTGGGCACGCTGATGAGTGGTCTGCTGCTGGGTATCCTGCTGGCACGCACCGTGGCGGGTGGGTTGTCTTCATGGCTGGATTGGCGAGCCGTGTACGGGGTGGCTGCGGCTTCGATGGTGTTGTGTGCCTTGGCCCTGTGGCGGGCTTTGCCACAACACCGCGCCCAGACCAGAGCCAGGTATGGAGCCTTGCTATGGTCGGTGCTGACCTTGTTCGTGGAAGAGCCGGTGCTGCGTGTACGTGCCTTGCTGGGCATGGTGTCGTTCGCATTGTTCAGCCTGTTCTGGACGCCACTGGCGTTCCTCCTCGCTGCGCCTCCTTATGGCTATTCGGATGGGCTCATCGGCCTGTTCGGGCTGGTCGGTGCCGCTGGGGCGCTGGCGGCCTCCTGGGCCGGGCGGCTGGCGGATAAAGGCAAAGGAGCGATCGGTACCTGGTTGGGCTTGTTCGGGTTGCTGCTTGCCTGGTTGCCGCTGGGATTTGCCGAGCGCTCGCTGGGCGCGCTGATAATCGGGGTATTGGTGCTCGATCTGGCCGTGCAGCTGGTGCATGTGAGTAACCAGAATGCGATCTATGCGTTGCGACCGGAGGCGCGAAATCGGCTTAACGCGGGGTACATGACCTGTTATTTCCTGGGTGGGGCGGGGGGATCGGTATTGGCGGCTTGGCTTTACGCGAGTGCGGGGTGGGGCGGGATCGTGGCGGCTGGGGTCGGCATCGCGCTGTTGGGGATTGGCGTGGGGCTGTGGGCTGCGAAGCGCGGGTTGCGTTGAGCGCATCCGGAATCTTCAGAGGCCCAGGAGGGCGACGCACGGTCGCATAACGCCTTTCGGAAGATGGCCTAAGCTCGTTGAGGCGTCCGCGGCAGCCCTGCCGTATCCCCGGTGAGTGTTCAGCGGGTTGGGCCACGCGACACAGGACAGCTATTCATTCAGGAGCTACCAACATGGCAACGATGAAGGCAGCGGTTTTCGTGGAGCCAGGTCGAATCGAACTGGCAGACAAACCCATCCCCGAGGTCGGCCCGACCGACGCGCTCATCCGCCTGACCACGACCACTATCTGTGGCACCGATGTGCATATCCTCAAGGGTGAATACCCGGTCGCCAAGGGCCTCACCGTCGGCCATGAGCCGGTGGGGGTGATCGAGAAGCTCGGCAGCGCGGTCAAGGGCTACACCGAGGGTCAGCGGGTGATCGCCGGGGCGATCTGTCCCAACTTCAATTCCTATGCCGCCCAGGACGGCGTGCCTTCGCAGGACGGCAGCTACCTGATCGAGCGCGGCCTGTGCGGCTGCCACGGTTACAAGGCCACCGCGGGTTGGCGCTTTGGCAACCTGATCGACGGCACCCAGGCCGAGTACGTGCTGGTACCGGACGCCGAGGGCAACCTGGCGCCGATTCCCGATGGCCTGACCGACGAGCAGGTGCTGATGTGCCCGGACATCATGTCCACCGGCTTCAAGGGCGCGGAAAACGCCAACATCCGCATTGGCGATACCGTGGTTGTCTTCGCCCAGGGCCCGATCGGCCTGTGCGCCACCGCCGGGGCGCGGTTGCTGGGAGCATCGACCATCATCGCGGTGGATGGCAACGACCACCGGCTGGGCATCTCGCGCAGCATGGGCGCCGACATCACCTTGAATTTCAACCAATGCGACGTAGTCGACGAGATCATGAAGCTCACCAAGGGCAGGGGCGCGGACTCGTCCATCGAGTGCCTGGGCCTGCCCAGCACCTTCGAGCAGGCGATCAAGGTGCTCAAGCCGGGCGGCACGTTCTCCAGCCTTGGCGTCTATTCCAGTGACGTGAAGATTCCGCTGGCGGCCTTCGCCGCGGGGCTGGGCGATCACAAGATCAACACCGCGCTGTGTCCGGGCGGCAAGGAGCGCATGCGCCGGTTGATGAGCGTGATCGAATCGAATCGTGCCGACTTCGGCTCGTTGGTCACCCATCACTACGCGCTCGATAACATCGTCGAGGCCTATGACCTGTTCGCGCATCAGCGCGACGGTGTGCTGAAGATCGCCATCAAGCCATAGTGGAAGCAGAACCAGGATGACGTTGCAGTCGGTCCTGTTCGGCGTCATGGGTATCCCAGTGCAACGCCATTTGGGTATCGTGGGAGCTGGGGCGCGAACGCTTTACGCCCCATTCCGAAGCCAGAGCGAGCCCCACAACAATGTCCTTGCGCGCCCTTCGTACACTGCTCGCCATCGCCCAGCACGGTTCGTTCGTGCGTGCCGCGGAGGCCGTACACCTCACGCAGTCCGCTGTCAGCCTGCAGGTCCGTGCGCTCGAGGAGGACTTCAACGCCACATTGTTCGACCGCTCCCGACGCTTGCCGGTGTTGACCGACGCCGGGCACGTTGCGGTGGAGCGAGCCCGGGAAATCATCGGCCTGTACGACAGCATCGCCAGCGAAATCGGCGGTGACACCGAGCTGCGTGGCCGCCTGCGCATCGGCGCGGTACCGACCGTGCTGGCCGGTGTGTTGCCCGCGGCGCTCGCGGCCCTTGGTCGAGAACACCCGCACCTGCGCCTCACCGTCAGCTCTGGCATGTCCGCTGAGCTGTCGACGCGGGTAGAGGCCGGTGAGCTCGATGTCGCCATCACCACCGAGCCGGTGAGGCCGCACCCCTACGGTTTGGTCAGCACCGTGCTTTATGAAGACGGCTTCTGGATCATTGCGCCCGCGAGCTATGCCGGTCAGGAACTGCAACCACTGCTGCAATCGCAGCCCTTCATCCGCTTCGAGCGACGCGCCTGGGCTGGGCGCACCATCGAACGCGAGCTACGCAAGATGCGCCTGCGGGTGCAGACAAGCATGGAGCTCGACAGCCAGGAAGCGATCATCCAGATGGTCGGCAACGGCCTCGGCGTGTCCGTGGTACCCATGGCCAGGGAACGTTTAGCCAGCCTGCCACAACTGGCTGCGCAGCCCTTTGGCACGCCACAGAAGACGCGGCGCCTGGTGTTGCTCGAACGCGAAGACCGCCCCGTGCGCAAGCTGGCGGCGGTGTTGGCGGAGGCGGTTCAGGCCCATGCGCCGCACTGACGATCCATGAGAAAAACTCGTGGATCACGAAAGTTTAAAACGATTTTCTTCGTAGGTTGCCCCCCGTATCGTGAAGCCTTCATCGACAAACAGAGGGCAATCGATGACCTACGCGCTGCTGATGGCTCTGTTGCCGATCGCGCTGCTGATTGCATTGGGCGCCTGGCTCAAGCATCGCCAGTTCGTGGCCGACAGCTTCTGGCCGCAGGCCGAGCGGCTGGGCTACTACGTGCTGCTGCCGTCTCTGTTCTTCCATGGGCTGGCGACTGCCAAACTCGATGGCGTGCCAGTCAAAGGCATGATCTCGGCGCTGGTGTTGTCGACCGTGGCAGTGGCGATCCTGGTGATCGTTACCAGGGCCTTGGTCAAGGGCGACGATGCCGCGTTCACCTCGGTATTCCAGGGAGGCGTGCGTTTCAATAACTACGTCGGCGTCTCGGCGGCGGCCGGCTTGTTCGGCGCCCAAGGCATCGCCCTGGCTGCGGTCGCCAACGCGGCCATCGTGCCCACTGTGAATATTCTCTGCGTGCTGGTGTTCGCCTGGTATGGCTCTGCGGGCCGCATGTCATTGGGCAAGGTACTCCGGCAACTGGCGATCAATCCCTTGGTAGTGGCCTGTTTCGCCGGCATCACCTTGCAAGCGTTGGGCACCGGACTGCCACCTGGGATAGAGCCGCTGCTCAATGCCCTGGGTCAGGCTTCTTTGCCGCTGGGTCTGCTGTGCGTGGGGGCGGCCCTCGAACTGGGCAGCGTGCGCCAGTGGTTGCGCCCGGTGGGCTATGCGTCGGTGGTGAAGTTCCTGATCATGCCGGTGGTCACCCTGTACGCATGCCACCTGTTCGCGCTGGACGGCAAGGCCGCCATCGCTGCGCTGTTGTTCCAGGCGCTACCGACGGCCTCATCGTCGTACATCATGGCGCGTCAACTGGGCGGTGACGCGCCATTGATGGCCGGTATCATCGCCTGCCAGACTGTGCTGGCGGCAGTGGCGCTCCCGGTAGCGGTGATTGCCCTGACGCCGTTGATCTGAGCGATCAGAGAACGGCGAGACCAGGCACATCGCTTCCCGTACGACTACACCCCAGAGCCCGAGCGCGGCGATGACCGGCCAACGCTGGCCAACTCATCTCACCCCGCCGGTCAGCCCAGCATGGCACCTCGCTTTGAGGGGGCTATCTTTGCTGGTCTGGACAACGGCTACGGACTGAGGACGACGCCATGAATACCAGCGATCTACTCGAACAGCTGCTTCGGGCCGGGCAGGGCAGGCAAGCGCAACAAGGGAGCGGCGGCGTTTCATCGCAAGGTGGCCTGGGCGATCTGCTCGGTGGCCTGCTTGGTGGCGCCAACACTGCCGGCGGCGGCCTGGGGGATCTACTGGGCGGCTTGTTAAGAGGCGGTGCGGGCAGCGCAGGTGGTGCTGGCCAGGGCCGCTCCGCTGGAGGCATCAATTACGCTGCCTTGGCGTCGTTGGGCATGATGGCGTTCAAGGCCTATCAAAGCTGGCAGCGCAGCCAGGCGACAGCCCCGCAACAGGCGCTGCTGACCGTCGATCAATTGTCCGGCCCCGAGGCTGAAGATCATAGCCATGCCATCTTGCGTGCGCTGATTGCCGCGGCCAAGGCCGATGGCCGTATCGACGAGCAGGAACAACAGTTGATCTACGCCGAGATCAAGCGTCACACCAGCGATGCACAGTTGCAGCAATGGCTGGATGAAGAAGTCAGCAAGCCTCTGGATGCTGCCGAGGTCGCTCAGTCGGCAAAAGATCCGGCCATGGC
This sequence comes from Pseudomonas putida, assembly GCF_004357765.1. Classification (GTDB taxonomy): domain Bacteria; phylum Pseudomonadota; class Gammaproteobacteria; order Pseudomonadales; family Pseudomonadaceae; genus Aquipseudomonas; species Aquipseudomonas putida_U. The sequence goes on from NZ_SMTE01000016.1 coordinate 32,681, forward strand.
AGCGGAAATGTACCTGGCCAGTGTGATGCTGGTGGGTGACCAGCAAGGCGCGGGGCTCGCCTACTTGGATGAACTGGCCGCTGCGCTGCGCCTCGATCCGACCTTGCAGGTGCACTTGGAGCAGCAGGCCACGGGCGCTGCATCACCGGGCTGAGAGACCGGGCGCTGGATGGTCAGCCTTGTCGCGGCACGATTTCAGGGCAGCAGTGCCGGGAGCTGCGTCGAAATCAGGCCTGCTGCGGTGGCCTTGAGCATCGACGGACTGAGCTTGTCCCTGGGCACCCATCTGCACGCCACGATTTCGTTGGAGGCCACGGGTTTCTCGTCATCGTGAAAATGGGTGGTGAATATGTGGTGCACGGTCGTGCCGACTTTCAAGGTGCAGAGCGAAAGCAGGCCATGCCCTTCGATGGACGTTTCCTCCCGAAGCTCCCTGGCTGCGGCCGCGATCGGTGTTTCACCGGTTTCGATGACGCCTCCCGGAAAATTCCACTTGCCACCTTTCTTGCGCACCAGAAGCACCTTGCCGCTGCGCAGGCAGATGATCGTGGCCCTGGCTTTCAACCCTCGTTTTTTCTTGTCCTGCATGCACACACCCAGCTGGCAATCACTCGTTCGATATCCGTCTTGCCTGCTGCAAGATCAGGGCCTCTTCTCTCCAGACCCTTTTCTGTGACGACTCGTTCAACCGTTGAGCCACAGCATGGGCGGCGGCAGTCCTCGCTGATCGATTCGGCATCCTTGACGCCCCCGGTCGACGGAGGGCTTGCGCATTAAACCGTGAGATACCGCTCTTCGAAATCTTTCGCCAACGCCTGCAGCGTCACGCTCCCCAGCTTCTCCAACAGCAGCGCTTGCGCAGCATCGAAGGCGTCCGTCAGCGCTGCGTTCACCGCCTGTTCAACCAGGCATTCCGGGTGGTCGGTCGAAAGCCCGATGGCAAATATCGAAGCCCCGCCGAGTGCCCTATGGATATCCAGCAAGGTGATGTCCGCCAACGGCTTGGCCAGTCTCCAGCCACCGTGATGCCCCTTCACTGAACCCACGTAGCCCTGTTCCTTGAGCAGCGCCATGGTCCGGCGCACTACCACCGGGTTGGTCCCGAGCATCTGCGCGATGGTTTCGGACGTTGCGGGTTTCTCGTGCCGCGCCATGTGGATCAGCACATGCAGCATGCGAGACAGGCGGGTGTCATTTCTCATCGGAACTTGGCTCTGGCAGAGGTTGCTGCCAGCCTCACATGAAACAACAAAAGTTACAAGATCGTTGACGGACGGGTTCATGTAACTTACGTTGTGTCATGAGTTCATGAGGCTGGCCTGGTGCCAGAGGAGGTTGATGTCATGTTTGAAGTGATCATCGTGGGAGGCAGTTATGCAGGTATCTCGGCGGGCATGCAGCTGGCACGGGCACATCGAAAGGTATTGGTGATCGATGCGGGTAACCGGCGTAACCGTTTTGCCGAGCATTCCCACGGTTTTCTCGGACAGGACGGGCGTAGCCCGGCGGTGATCGTGCAGGAGGCCCGTGAGCAGTTGCTGGCCTACCCAACGGTGCAGTGGATGGTGCAATCAGCTGTGTCGGCAGAGACGCTGGGCAATGGGTTCGCCATCACTACCGCCGATGGCGTGCAGCACAGCGGGCGGCGATTGATCCTGGCTGGCGGAGTGACCGATGAGTTGCCCGCGATAGCGGGACTGCAGGAGCGTTGGGGGCGAAGCGTGTTCCATTGCCCCTATTGCCACGGCTATGAACTGGGTGGTGGCCCCATCGGCGTGCTTGCAGCCTCGCCGCTGGCCATGCATCACGCCATGATGCTGCCCGACTGGGGGCCGACCACATTGCTTCTCAATGGCGTCTTCACCCCTGATGACGACCAGTTGGCGCAGTTGCAGCGACGCGGTGTTCGGGTCGAACAGGAGGCCGTGGTGGCGGTGGCAGGGGAGCGCGCCGATATCACCCTGGCTAGCGGCAGGGTGATTGAATTTGCCGGTCTATTCACCCAGCCGCGCACGCGCATGGCCAGCACGTTGCCAGAGGAATTGGGTTGCGCCTTCGAGGACGGGCCACTGGGGCGCTTCATCAAGGTCGATGCAATGCGCGAGACCAGCGTTCCCGGGGTGTTTGCCTGTGGCGATGCGTCGGTGGCGGCGGGCAACGTGGCCATCGCAGTTGGGGATGGCGCGCGCACGGGCGGGGCTGTGCATCATTCGTTGATCTTTCGGTAGGAAAAAGCAAGGCAGCGAGTGAACATTTACCCGACACCAGCCGTCGTTAGCAGTGACCTGCCAATGCGAGAGCCGCCATGCGTACCTACCTTGCCTTGATCCTGGCCCTGGGGGGCGCCTGTGCCTTTGCCCAGCCAGCTCTGAAAGACAGTTGGACACTGCACGATCAGTTCGACCAGGCCTTCACCTTGAACGCCAGCACCCGGGTGGTGATGATCGCCCGCAGTATGTCCAGCGCGAAACTGGTCAACAGCGCGGTGGAACACACCCCTGACGGTTATCTGGATGAGCGTGGTGTGGTCTTCGTCGCCGACATCGAACGGTTGCCATCGGTGGCGCAGGCGGTGTTGGTGCCTGCCATGCGCACGGCGCGCTATCGCATCCTGCTGGATCGAGAAGGCAGCGTCGCCCCGCGTTATGGCGGTGATCGCGACAGCGTGCAGTGGCTGGAGCTCGACCACGGCAAGGTGGCCCGGGAGCGGCGCTTCAGCGATCTGCCTAGCCTGCGCCAGGCGCTGGCCGGGCAGACGCCTGGACGTTGAGGCTGACGTTCAGCGAGCAGGCGTTCAGAGCGGCTGTTGCGCCAGCAGAAAGTCCACGAATACCCGCACCCGGGCAGGCATCGAAGGGCCGCCGACGAAGACGGCATGGATCGGCTCTTTGTCGCCGGGGTTGAAATCTTGAAGCACTGGGACCAGGGTGCCGCTGCGCAATTCGTCGACCACGGTGAATTCACCGATACGGGCGATGCCGGCTCCAAGCCTGGCCAGTTGCGCCAGCGCCTCGCCACTGCTGCAGGCGATGTTGCCATTGATCTTGAGGGTGAATGCCTCACCATCGCGACGGAACGGCCAGTCGGGGGAGGCTCGCCGAAAGTTGAAGCGCAGGCAGTTGTGCCGCAGCAGGTCTTCGGGTTGACGAGGCACGCCGCAGCGTTCAAGGTATTCGGGCGAGGCCACTATCACCTGACCGGTTTCGCCGATCCTGCGGGCGCTCAACGCGCTGTCCGGCAGGTCGCCGAAACGTATCCCGACATCCGCCTCGCCCCCCAGGATGTCGACCACTTCGTCGCCCAGCGACAAATCCACCACCACCTCCGGGTACAAGGCGCTGAACGCCGCCACCAGTGGCACCACCGTCAGCCGGCCATGGCCCAGCGCCGCACTGACCCGCAACCTGCCTCTTGGCACTCCTTGGTCGGCAACGGCCTGTTCGACCTCATCCATGTCCGCCAGGATCCGCCGCGCACCCCGTAAATAGGCTTCGCCTTCGGTGGTCAAGGTGATCGCCCGGGTGGTGCGCAACAGTAGCCGACTGCCCAGGCGTTGCTCGGCGCGGGCAATGATGCGGCTGACTGCCGAGGGCGTCAGCCCCAGTTCCCGCGCCGCGCCCGACAGGCTCCCTGCATCCATCACTCGCACGAAAACCGCCATTTCTCCCGATCGACCGATGTAGTCCATTTGTGCCTCATGCGCAAAGGTGATTGGCGTTAGCGCCGTCTAGTGCTTTCACGAAGGCGATCGTAGCATTCGCCGCATAGATAAGGAGTTATTACCATGCGTATCAATCTACCGCTGATAGCACTTGCCATAGGCGCCTTCGGCATCGGTGTGACCGAGTTCGCGCCCATGGGCATGCTGCCCAGCATCGCCACCGGCCTTGGGGTGTCGATTCCTGCTGCCGGACTGTTGGTCAGCGCCTATGCCTTAGGCGTACTGATCGGCGCGCCGCTGATGACCCTGGCCACGGTGAAGATACCGCGGCGCTATCTGCTGATCGGCCTGATGGCCATCTTCACCCTGGGCAACCTGATGTCTGCCGTGGCCAGCGATTATCTGAGTCTGATGCTGGCCCGTGTGGTCACTTCGCTGAACCATGGTGCGTTCTTCGGCGTGGGTGCGGTGGTGGCGGCCAGCGTGGTGGCCCCCGAAAAGCGCGCCGGCTCCGTGGCGGCGATGTTCATGGGGCTGACGCTGGCCACCATCGGCGGCGTGCCGCTGGCGACCTGGTTCGGTGAAATGTTCGGCTGGCGCACCGCGTTCTGGGGCATTGCAGGGCTCGGCGTGGTCGCGATGGCGACCCTCGCTTATGCCTTGCCTAACGTGCCCCTGCCCAAAGGTGATGGTGTCATGGCCGAGATCCGTGTGCTGGGCCGTGGCCCAGTCCTGGCGGCCTTGGCGCTGACCGTGGTCGGTTCCAGCGCGATGTTCACGGTCTTCACCTATATCGCGCCGATCCTGCACGACCAGGCCCAGGCGTCGACGCGCTTCATCACGGGCATGTTGGTACTGTTCGGGGTCGGCCTGACCTTGGGCAACATGTGGGGTGGCAAGGCGGCGGACCGCTCGATCGACCGCACCTTGATCGTCTCGCTGGTGGTATTGATCGCCGTGCTGCTGGTGTTCCCGCTGGTACTCGGCTGGGCCGTGCCGACGGCACTGGCGATTCTGCTCTGGGGCGCGGCGAGTTTCGCGCTGGTGCCGCCCTTGCAGATGCGCGTGATGGAAGCCGCCAAAGATGCGCCGAACCTGGCCTCTGCGGTGAACATCGGAGCATTCAACCTTGGCAATGCCGTGGGTGCGGCGCTGGGCGGGGCGGTGATCAATGCGGGCTTGGGTTACCCGGCGATCTCGTTTGCCGGTGCGACGATGGCGGCGCTTGGGCTAGTGATGGTGCTGGGCTTGGCATGGCGTTCGCGCAGTGCGGTGGTCGCCTGCAAAGCCGCAGCTTGAAGCCCGGGGCCTATCGGCGGTAATGCCGATGGGGATCGTCATAGTGGTGATCCATCGCCCGGTGATGGCGGCGCTGCCACTCGCGCTGGCGCTCGATCTCGCGGCGATGCTGCTCGCGGCGCCATTGTTCCCTGCGCCATTCTTCCCGGCGGTGATCCCAGCGGTGATCATGGCGATAGCGGTCGTCATGGGCCAGCAACGGTGCGGCGTGGTCGTTGGCCACGCTGGCCAGGTTCGGCCATGGTGTGGCGGGAGCCTGCTCCTTGGCCGGGGGGATGACCAAGGCAGGGCCCGTAGCCTGCATCTGCGTGGCTGAGGCCGAACCCACCGCCGCGAACGCGAACAGGCCAAACAGCACCATCCGGGGGACATGGAATTTCATAGGCGATGACAACCTCTTGCAAATTAATGGCTTAGCCCATTTTCTCCAGGCCTCTACATAGACCTGAAAATTCGAAAAAGTTCTGATCCCCCGTTGCCCCATGCCGAAGCGTTATGGGCGCGATCCGAAGACGCTATTTGTTGCCCTTTCGCCATCCTCCCTAATATCGGGCTGCACGCAGGTGCTCTTGCCCTGACGCTGCCCAGACAGACCTCAATTTCAAACAAAACCAAGAGGTTGATCGTGATAGAACCCATTGCGCGCAGTGGCCATCGTGTGCCGCTGGCTGCTTTCTGCTGCCTCGTTTTCAGTGCCTGTGCACAGGGCGCTTCCTTCCAGATCGGTGAGATCGACGGCCAGTTCGACTCTGCGCTGAGCTTTGGCGTCGGCGTCTCCACCGCAAACCCCGACAAGCTTCAGCTCCAAGCGGCCAACGGCAACGACGGACGCCGCAACTACCGCTCCGGCGATGTGTTCTCGGCGGTGTTCAAAGGCGTTCATGACCTCCAGCTCAGGCACGGCGACTTCGGCGTTTTTCTGCGCGGCACGTATTGGTACGACACCGCCCAGCGCGATCATAGTCAGCGCTTCGTCGACATCGACGACCACAATCGCAAGGCGTCGGCGAAGACCGCCGGCGGGCAGTTGCTCGATGCTTTCGGTTATTACCTCTATGACATCGACGGCGAGCCTGGCTCCGCGCGTCTGGGCAAACAAGTGGTGAACTGGGGCGAGAGCCTGTTCATCCAGGGTGGGCTGAATGTGATCAACCCATTCAACCAAGCGGCCTTGCGTCGACCAGGGGCCGAGGTCAAGGACGCCCTGGTGCCGGTCAACCTGTTCTACATCACCCAGAACCTCAACGAGGCGGTGTCGATCGATGCCTTCTACCAGCTCGATTGGGAGCAGACCCAGCTCGACAACTGCGGCACCTACTTCTCGGGTAATGACTTCATGCCCGATGGCTGCGTTGGCCTCGACGTCGGCGGCCGGCAGCTGAGCGGCCAGCGTGCGGCACAAGCCCTGGCGCCGTTTGGCGTGGAGTTGGTCGAGGAGGGCGTGCGGGTGCCCCGGGGCGGTGACGAGGATGCACGCAACAGCGGGCAGTGGGGGCTGTCGTTGCACTGGTACGTCGCGCAGCTGGACACTGAATTCGGCGTCTATGCCGCCAATTACCATAGTCGCGCGCCGTTTCTCGGCACGGTCAGCAGCCGTTACTTCAGCAACACCGATTTCGCCCCGCAACTCTGCGCCAACCTCGGCGTGGCGTTGAGCAATTGCGGTGCATTCCTGAACTCGTCCAGCGGTCAGAGTCTGGCCGGCGCGCTGCGTATGGGGACTTCCGCCTACCGAGCGCAATACCCCGAGGACATTCGTCTGTATGGTCTGAGCTTCGCCACCACCTTGCGAACCGGCACGACGTTGCAAGGCGAGCTGACCTACCGGCCAAACATGCCGGTACAGCTCAACGGCACCGATATCCTGCAGTCGTTGCTCAATGTCGATAGCCGCAGCCCCTTGCTGGCCGACGGTCTGCGTCCTGAGGCCGACGAAGCGTTGTTCGACGGCTATCGGCGCAAGGAAATCACCCAGATGCAAGTGTCGGCCCTGCACGCCTTCAGTCGCGTGATGGGGGCCAACCAGTTGGTGCTGGCGGGCGAGATCGGCGCGACTTACGTCGGTGGCCTGGAGGGTCGGTTCGGCCCGCGCTACGGCCGCTCCGGCGCTTACGGCAGTGGCGAGTTGGAGGACAACAGCGTGTGCGAGGCGATTTCCCGCGCGCCCGAATACTGCAACGGCGACGGTTTCGTCACACCGTTCTCCTGGGGCTACCGGCTGAAGGCGACCTGGAGCTACCCCAACCTGATTCCAGGGGTGGATCTGCGTCCCAATCTGGCCTGGTCACACGATGTCAGGGGCTACTCGCCTGGCGATGGTTCGGCGTTCAACGAAGGCTCGCGGTCGATCGGCGTGGGACTGGATGCCTCGCTGGCCGGCAAGTATTCGTTCAGCATCGCCTACACCGATTACCGCGATGGCGACTACGGCGTTCGGGGTGATCGTGATTTTGTCTCGATCAGTGTTGGGGCGAGCTTTTGAATTTGATTTAGCGGCGGCTCGGTTAAGGCCTCCAGGTGCTTGTCTTGGGGGGTGAGGTGGTGCATGAATCGAGCGCCGCCCGCGCGGCGCTCGATCTCACAGCCGCCAAATCCCGCACGGCAGGCATGATAACGGCGGTATTGGCGGCGTTGCCGGGCGGATTGCCAGCTACACTCCTCGGCAAAGTGCTGGGTGAGGGCGGTGTCGCCTTTACCCAGCGCCTGGGCCTTGCCTCGGCGTCGCTAAGTTGGCAACCTTGGGCCGCTTGAAAAACGACCAGAAGGAAACCGCCTTTGAGCTGGGATAAAGTGGGAAAACTCCTTGTAGCCGTGCTGCTGGGCATCATGGCCCTGCTGGTCGTCTACTCGGTGTTGCGCAGTAGCCCGCGCCTGGAGGCGTCGCTGACCTACGCCTATCTCACCTACCCCAGCCAATTCAGCGAGCGCATCAGCAGTGCCAGTGACGCACTCAAGTATGAGCATCTGCGTCCGCGCATCAGCGCGGTTGGCCAAGGGCGTCTGGAGCCTGAACAAGTGGACCGTCTGGTCGACCTCGCCCAAGCGCCCTATGTCCAACTGTTCGCCAAACCCTTCGAGGCCGGGTTGGTGGACCATCGCACCGGCCTGGTGATCGAACTGCACAATACCGGCGACTCGCCCGTGCGCGAAGTCAAGATTCGCCTGCCCGCCAAAGGGCTGGTGCAAGTGCGCGACGCCCAAGGCAACGACAGCATTCCGGACAACGCCACCGCCCTGGTGGAGATCCCCGCCATCGAGGCCGGCGGTGCCTGCAAGGTCTGGGTCTATTTCGACGCCGATTACTCGCAGATCCGCCAGGGTGGCATTGGTATCAGCCACGCCGACGGCGTCGCCGATATCCAGGTCTATCGCGAATTCAAAGGCTTCCCCGCACTGGTAGCGCGCTACAGTCGCGAACTGGTGGCGTTGCTCGGTGTCTTGCTGCTCAGCGTGCTGGGGCTGGGTTATGCCTGCCTGACTCGGCCGCGCGCAGCGGTGGCTTCGCGTTAGCCGCCTGGGTTGGCCCGGGGCGTTGATGGCGCCGGGCGATTCGCAGTACTCCCCACAACATTGCCAGCGCCACTGCTAGCCAGGCGCTGATCAGGCTGAAAAGGGTCATCGCAAGGCTCATACGGTCCTCCTTTGCTTTGCCGCCTTCCTGATAGCTGACTGCTATCGCGATTGGGGGACTCCCTGGACCGGCCATCTTCCGGATGAATGGTCGTCGTTCAACCGATGCCCGACCCAGCGCATTTCGGCATGGCCTGCATCCACATCTGGTATTACGCCACCGCGGCGGCGGCTGTTTAGCATCGTCCAGGTCTTACTGTCGACGAGAATAACAACGTGAACCTGGGAAACATCATCAGTCGAAGCGCAACGTACTGGCCCGACCGTGTCGCCGTTGCCGACGCCAACACCCGCGTGACCTTCAGCCAGCTCGAAGCACGCAGCAATCGCCTGGCCTCTGGGTTGGGTACGCTGGGGGTCGCTGCCGGCGAACATGTGGCGATCCTGGCCGCCAACCGTGTCGAACTGGTCGAGGCGGAGGTGGCCTTGTACAAGGCCGCGATGGTCAAGGTGCCGATCAACGCGAGATTGTCGCTTGAGGAAGTGCTGCGGGTGCTGGAGGATTCCTGCAGCGTCGTGGTGATTACCGACGCCAGCTTCGCTGCCGCACTCGCCGAGCGTCGCGCGGTGCTGCCGCGCTTGCGCCATATCGTCGCCCTGGACGGCGATGCGGGTGACGTCAGCTATCCGGCGCTGCTCGAGCGCGGCAGCCCGGCGGCGGTCAACCTCGATCCGGCCGACGACACCCTGGCGGTGTTGCACTACACCTCGGGCAGCTCCGGCGTGCTCAAGGCCGCGATGCTCAGCTTCGGCAACCGCAAGGCGCTGATCCGCAAGAGTATCGCCAGCCCGACCCGGCGCGCAGCGCCAGGCGACGTCATGGCTCATGTCGGGCCGATCACCCATGCCAGCGGCATGCAGATCATGCCATTGCTGGCGGTGGGCGCCTGCAACCTGCTGCTCGAACGCTACGATGATCGCCTGCTGCTGGAAACCATCCAGCAAGAGCGAGTGACGCGCCTGTTCCTGGTGCCGGCCATGATCAACCGCCTGGTCAATTACCCCGGCGTGGAGCGCTTCGACCTGTCCAGCCTGCGCCTGGTCATGTATGGCGCTGCGCCGATGGCCCCGGCCCTGGTGAAAAAAGCCATCCAGCTGTTCGGGCCGATCCTCGCCCAGGGCTATGGCGCGGGAGAAACCTGCTCGCTGGTCACGGTTCTGACCGAGCAGGATCACCTGGTCGAGGATGGCGACTACCGCCGTTTGGCCTCGTGCGGACGTTGTTACTTCGAAACCGACCTGCGGGTGGTCAATGCGGCCTTCGAGGACGTGGCGGTCGGCGAAGTCGGCGAGATCGTCGTCAAAGGCCCCGACATCATGCAGGGCTATTGGCGCGGCCCCGAGCTCACCGCCGAAGTGATGCACGACGGCTACTACCTCACCGGCGACCTGGCCACGGTCGATGCCCAGGGCTACGTGTTCATCGTCGATCGCAAGAAGGAAATGATCATTTCCGGCGGTTTCAACGTGTACCCGAGCGAAGTCGAGCAGGTGCTCTACAGCTTGCCCGAAGTGTTCGAGGCCGCAGTGGTCGGCGTGCCCGACGAGCAATGGGGCGAAGCGGTGCGCGCCGTGGTGGTGCTCAAACCCGGCGCCCAACTGAGCGAAGCCGAGGTGATCGAGCGGTGTGGCCGCGCCCTGGCCGGCTTCAAGAAACCCCGTGCGGTGGACTTCGTCGGCGAACTGCCGAAGAACCCCAACGGCAAGGTCGTTCGCCGCCTGGTGCGCGACGCCTACTGGAAAGACAGCGACCGTCGTATTTGACTTGGAGCACTACCATGTACCAACCCAGTGAAAAAGCCCGCCAGATCATCGAAGCCATCGACGGCTTTATCCGTGACCAGGTCAAGCCGCTGGAGCAACGCGAACAGCTCAGCTGGTCGCGTCCGCATCCGCTGCCGGTGTTGCGCGAGGTATGGCGGCGCTCGAGCGAGCAGGGCCTGTACACCGTGATGTTGCCTGAGGCGCTCGGCGGTGCCGGCTTGAACGTGGCCGACCTCTGCGCGGTGAAGGAGGCCACCCATCTCAGCGGATCGATGCTGGCTGCGCACGTGCTCGGCGAGCTGTCCGGACCGCCGCGTATCGGCCACCTGTTCAAGGTCGCCAGCGCGCATCAGGTCGAGGCGTTCCTGCAGCCGGTGTGCCGCGCCGAGAAGGCCGTGTGCTTCGCCCTCACCGAAGCCGAGGCGGGTTCCGATGCCACGGCGATCACCACCCAGGCGCGGCGCGAGGGTGATCACTATGTGCTCAGCGGCGCCAAGCGCTACATCTCTGGGGCCAGCTATGCCGACCTGGCGGTACTGCTCGCAGTGACCGATCCTGGGCGTGGCGCGCAAGGTATCTCGGCATTCTTCGTCGACCTCAAGGCACCGGGTGTGAAGGTGCAGAGCGACTATGCGGTGATGTCCGGCGGCGGTGCCCATGGCGATATCCTGCTCGATGAAGTGCGCGTGCCGGTGGACAACCTCATCGGCGAGGAGGGCGCCGGCTTCAAGCTGGCCATGGGCCGGATCACCCTGAACCGTCTGCTGCACTGCCCGACGCTGCTGGGCATGGCCGGCCTGGCCCTGAACCTGTCGATCGAGCATGCGCGCACGCGCAAGCAGTTCGGTCAGCCCATCGCCATGTTCCAGGCGGTCAATCATCAGATCGCCGACATGGCCACCGAACTGCATGCGGCGCGCAGCATGGTCTACGCCACGGCAGCGCTCAATGATGCCGGTGGCGACATCCGCACCCAGGCGCCGATGTGCAAATTGTTCGTTTCCGAAGCAGCGTTCCGCATCGCCGACCGAGCCGTGCAGATCCATGGCGGAGCAGGGTTGATGCAGGGGCATCCGGTGGAGTGGATCTTCCGCGCCACCCGTATGATGCGCATCCTTACTGGTACCAGCGAGATCCAGCGAAATACCATTGCCAAGGGTGTGCTCATGCCGGGCTAGCCGATGCTTGCAGTCGCTTCATCACAGACAAAAACAATAAGGAACGATAACCATGTCCACCCCCTCCACGCTGCCCAATCCGCGTAGCGCGTGGCTGATCGCCGCGATGCTGGCGCTGCTGATGCTGGTCAATTTCCTCGACAAGGTGGTGATCGGTCTGGTCGCCGTGCCCATGAGCGAAGAGTTGGGCCTGAGCCCCACCGAGTTCGGCCTGATCGGCGGTGCGCTGCACTGGTTCTTCGCCATCTCCGCTGTCGTCGGCGGCTTCATGGCCAACCGTCGGCCGACCCGTTCGCTGTTGCTCGGCATGGGGCTGTTCTGGGCGCTGCTGCAACTGCCGATGCTGTTCGTCACCTCGTTGTGGGCCATCGTCGCTTGCCGGGTACTGCTCGGCATCGGCGAGGGACCCGCTTCACCGGTGGCCACCCATGCCCTGTACAAGTGGTTTCCCAACGATCGCCGCAGCCTGCCGGTGGCGCTGTTGCATGCCGGCAGCGCCATGGGTCTGCTGGTGGCCGGGGCGATGATTCCGTGGATCAGCGTGCATTACGGCTGGCGCATGAACTTCATCGTGCTGGCCGTGATCGGCGGGGTCTGGTGTCTGCTGTGGTGGCGACTGGGCCAGGAAGGCTCGCTGGACCGGCTGCGTGCAGGGCAACCCAAGTCCCAGGAGGCCGCGCTGCCTTATGCGCGCCTGCTCAGTGACCCGACCGTGCTCGGCAACTATCTGTGCCACTTCGCCGCCAACTGGTCGCTCGCCCTGACCCTGACCTGGGTACCCAGCTACCTGCAGATCGGCCTGGGTATCGGGGCCCTGGAAACCGGTCGGCTGTTCGTCATGTTCGTGCTGGTGACCACGCCGCTGAGCTTGTTCATGGCTTGGTTGTCGCAGCGCCTGATGCGCAAAGGCTGGTCCTCGCGCAGCGCGCGCGGGGTCTTCGTCTCGGCATGCCTGATCGTTGCCGGTCTGTTGTCGTCGACCTTGATCCTGCCAGGGCTGAGCACCACCGAGCGGGTGATAGCCTTGACCTTCAGCGGCGGCCTGGCGCTGGTGATGTACTCGGTGGGGCCGGCGATGCTGGCAGAGTTCACGCCCAGCGGGCAGCGCGGCGCGGTGCTGGCCATCGGTAACGCTGTCGCTTCGCTGGCAGGGCTGGCCGCGCCGGTGGTCACCGGTTTGCTGGTGCAGGGCGCCGGAGCTGCGCACCCGGGCGGTTACGCCCAGGGCTTCCTGGTCTGTGGTGCGGTGCTGGTGTCGGCAGGCCTGCTCGGGCTGGTGACGCTCAATCCACAGCGCACGTTGGCTCGCCTGGGGGCCTCGGGGGCGTTGCCGCCGCAGGCCGCCGGGCAGCCTGCGATGCCTCATACGCCGAGCTGATCACCAGGCCAGACGCCAACCTTCGCCGCGTCCGAAGGCGTCCCCAAGGCCTTCGGCGTCGGTGATCAGTTCGCCTTGCCACTGTCCGCTGCGCACCAGGTCCACCAGCACGCCGCGGACCAGGTCGCGCATGCAGCCGGCAGCGAACGACAGCGGTTTGTGTCGGGAGTGGGCCAGCGCGATGGTGCGGCTGATGCCCGGGTCGACGATACGCCGAGCGCTGATCGGTGCCAGCAGTTCGAGCAGGGGCGGCCAGTTGCTGATGGTCGCCGCCAACCCTGCGCGTACCAGGCTGGCGATACCCGGCGCGGACTGCTGTTCGTAGGCGACATTCAAGGCCACGCCCGCTTCCATGGCCGCTTGCTCGATGCGCCTTCGCAGGTGCAACGCCCGGGGTGGCAGCACCAGGCGGGTTGCGGCGGCCTCGGCCAGGCTGATGGTCTCGGTGGTGCCCGGCGCCGTGCTACCAACCCAATATAGGGCTTCGGTGAAGATCGGTTCGGCCGTCACGTGTTCGAGTTCTTCGGCATTGGGCACCACGCCGAAATCCACCTTGCCCAGCTCGATCGCCTGGCCACCTTCGCGGCTCAAGCCATCCCACACGGTCAGGGTCACGCCAGGAAAGCGCTGCTCGGCCTGGCGCAGAATCTCTGGCAGCAGCAGGGCTGCAGCCGTGGCCGGAAGAGAGATGGCCACATGGCCTTTGGGGTCGCCACGGCTGGACTTGAGCTCGTCCTTGACCGAATCGAGCTTCTGCACCACCTGCCGGGCCACTTCGTACAACTGGCGGCCGGCATCGGTGAGGGCGATACCGTCGTGCTGGCGGTCGAGCAACTGCATTTCCAACTCGCTTTCCAGCAAGCCGATTTGCCGGCTCAGGGCCGGCTGGGCGATGAACGAGCGGCGGGCGGCGGAGGAGAAACTGCCGGCCTCGACGATGGCGATCAAATAACGAAGTTGCTTCAGCGTCATGGGTGCTTCCAGGCTATGCCGAACTGATATGGCACGTATCCGAACACGTTATTTGTGGGGGTCGGAGCGTGGCTCCTAGTATCACCCGGAAGAGGCGTGGCGAGGCAAGCCCGCTTTCCAACAAGAGCCTGGGCGTCACTGATCGAGGACAATGCCATGAACAGGACCATCGCTGTACTGCTCGCCTGCGGGTGGGCCGCTGCCGTGTCTGCGCAGACCGAAACCTTACCTGCCACCTTGACCCCCATCGGCGCCGAACGCGCGGCCAGCGCGGACGGTGTCATTCCCGCCTGGAGCGGCGGCCTGCAAGCCGGGCAGGTATCGCTCTCGGTGAACGGCACGCCACTTGACCCCTACGCCGACGAGCAGCCGCTGTTCACCATCACCGCCGCCAATGCGGCGCAGTATCAGCAACACCTCAGTGCCGGGCAACTGGCCTTGCTCAAACGCTACCCCGACACATACCGCTTGCCGGTCTATGCCACCCACCGCAGCGTCGCGGTACCGGCCAAGGTGGCGCACTGGGCGAGCATCAACGCTGCCCACGCGCACCTCAGTGACGATGGCAACGGCTTGTCCGAGTTCGTTGGCGTGGTTGCCTTCCCGCAGCCTCGCAATGGCCTGGAAGTGTTGTGGAACCATCTCACGCGCCCACGCAATGGCAGCTATTCCCAAGCTTCGGACAGCCTCATTCCGCGCGGTCCCGGGCAGTACGTGCTGACCAGCGCGCGCCAGGCCTTTGCCCGGCCCGACGCATTGCCAGGCTGGACGCCCGACCATCCCAGCGAGGTGCTGTACTACTTCAGTCACCAGATGACCGCACCGACGCGCCTGGCCGGTGAGGCGCTGGTGATGCACGAGACCCTGGACCAGGTGGCCCAGCCGCGCCTGTCGTGGCTGTACAGTGCCGCCATGCGCCGGGTGCGTCGTGCCCCTGGGGTGGACTACGACAGCATCACCCCAGGTACCGGTGGTCTGCGTACCGCCGACAGCCGCGACATGTTCAGTGGTGCGCCGGACCGATACGACTGGAAGCTGTTGGGCAAGAAGACCCTCTATGTTCCGTACAACAGCTATCGGCTGGCTTCGCCTGCTTTGCCCTATGCCGAGTTGATCGGCCCTGGACATGTGCCTGCGGCGCCCACACGTTACGAACTGCACCGGGTGTGGGAGGTGCTCGGCACCCTCAAGCCTGGCGCCGAGCATTTGTATGCCAGCCGCCGCTATTACGTCGACGAAGACAGCTGGGCGATTCTCGAGGCGGATTTCTTCGACGCTCGCGGAGCGCTGTGGCGCACGGCCCAGGCGCACAGCTACTACCACGTGGTGGGCGAGGCGCCGGTGAACGCCATGGAGGTCATCTACGACCTGCGCAGCGGCCGCTACCAGCTGTCGGGGCTGACCAACCAGCAGCCGCGGCCGTTCGACTTCAACGTGGCCACCACTGCGTCGCATTTCTCCCCCGGTGGGTTGCGTAGCCGCAGCGTGCGCTGAGGCGCGAGACAGGCTGTCGGTGTCAATGGCAACGCCGCCATCGCGGTCCCGGTGATTCCACACGGGTCGCGATGGCGGCGTTGTTCGAGGTGACGCAAACTCATCGAGCCTGATCAAGGCGTGACGATATTGAACCGCGCCGGGGCTTCTTCCAACCCGCCCATGAAACGCAGGAACTTGCCCCGTGCGCCGTCGATGGTGATGCCGCCTGCGGTGGCTTCCTTGAGGAAGCCGGTCTGTTTCAAGGCGATGCGGTCCAGCGTCGCCTTGGACATGCTGACCTGCACATCCGCCTGGCGATGACGCTGGTGGTCTCGGTGGGTCAGCACGCCGTTGCGCACGGTCAGCGCATAGTCCTCGTCCAGGTCGGTGAACCGCCAGTTGATGGTCAGGTCCTGATCGGCCGCCTTCGCTGCGTCCACACGAGTGCCCAGGTAATCGAAGAACAGCGTCGGTGTCAGTGCCCGGACCAGGTCGTCGGCGCTGCCGCCGGCGGTGGCGCTGGATACGCCATTGCGCAGTTCCTGGGCACCGCTGAGATAGGCATTGCGCCACGTGGCGTTCTCGGTCTGGTAGCCCAACTGCTCAAGGGCATCGGCCTGCAGCTCGCGGGCGGCGCCGTTGTCCGGCTGGGCGAACACCAGGTGGTTGGTGAGTTGCGCGACCCAGCGGTAATCACCTTCGGCATAGGCTTTGCGCGCCAGCTTCAGCACCTGCTCGGCTCCGCCCATGGCGGCAACGTAACGCTGCCCGGCGGCGCTGGGCGGCAACGGGTCGAGGTTGGCCGGGTTGCCGTCATAGAAGCCCATGTAGCGCTGGTACACCGCCCGCACGTTATGGCTGAGCGAGCCATAGTAGTCACGGCTGTACCAGGTGTTGGCCAACCGTGGCGGCAGCGAGGTCAGTTGCGCGGCGATTTCGGTCGGGGTCAAGCCCTGGTTGATCAGGCGCAGGGTCTGGCTGTCGATGAAGGCATACATGTCGCGCTGGTCGGCCAGGTAATCGCGAATGGCCTGGCCACCCCAGGTTGGCCAGTGATGCTGGGCGAACACCACGTCGGCCTGGTCGCCATAGCGCACCAGGGCCTGATCGAGGTAGTGCGCCCAGACCTTGGCATCGCGCACCTCGGCACCGCGAATGGTCAACACGTTGTGTTGCACATGGCTGGCGTTCTCCGCCATGCACAGGGCCTTGAACTGAGGGAACCACAGGTTCATCTCGGCGGGGGCCTCGGTGCCCGGGGTGAGTTGGAACTCGATGTCCACGCCGTCGATACGCAGGCTTTCCAGTGGCTTGCTGATTTCCCGCGTCGGTGCGATCAGGCTGACGGTGGCATTGGTCGGCACGCCTTTGCCCAGGCCAGCATCGACCTGGCCGCGGGGGCTGCGAGGCAAGGGGGCGCCGTACATGTATTGGGCCCGGCGCCTCATCGCCGGCCCTGCCAACACGTTCTCGCTGACCGCGTGCTCGAAGAAGCCTTGCGGCGCGATCACCTGGACCTTGCCGGCGTGCACGTCCGCTTCGTCGATGACGCCGCGCACGCCGCCGAAGTGGTCCACGTGCGGGTGGGTGTAGATCACCGCGACCACGGGACGCTTGGGGCGGTGCTTGAAATACAGGTCCAGGGCGGCTCGGGCGGTTTCCACCGACAGCAGCGGGTCCATCACGATCAGGCCGGTGTCGCCTTCGATCAGGGTCATGTTGGCCAGGTCGAGGCCGCGGACCTGATAGATACGCTCACTGACCTTGAACAACCCGGCGATGGTGTTGAGCTGGGCGATGCGCCACAGGCTCGGGTTGACCGTGGCCGGTGCATTGCCGCCGAGAAAACCGTAGCGGCTCGGGTCCCACACCGTTTGCTGCTGGGCGTTGACGATGCGACTGTCGAATCGCTCGATCAGGCCACGTTGGGCCGCGTCGAAATCGCCGCGGTCGGCGAAGGGCAGGCGTTGCAACCATTGCTGATTGGCGTGCTCGGTGGTCGGGGTGGCGTCCTTGCTGGCGATGGCGGCATGGCTGGCCAGAGGCACCAGCAAGGCGAGGGCGAGCAGGCGGAATGGTGGGGGCATGGGACGTCCTTCTTGTTATGTGGAAAACGGGCTCAAGAGCCGGAACTCTAAAGAGCCGGCCCGGCGCCCAGCCAATACCAGAGCAGCATGTGCGCCATGCCGATGTGCTATGGCCTAGCGAATGTCCATGATCCGTTCGGCCAGCCAGGCCAGTGCGGGATCGTGCTGACGGTGTGCCAAGTGCACCAGTTCGAGTTGGAAGGGCGGCAGGGCGAACGGCAGTTCGAACACCTGCAGGGGCAACAGCCGGGCGAAGTGCCGGGCCAGCTGCGTGGGCAGGACCACGCCAAGGTCGGAGCTGGCCGCCAGATGTGCAGCCTGCAGGTAGTTGGGCGTGGTGTAGGCGATCTGGCGGGCGAGGCCCTGTTCGGCTAGCCACTGATCGACCATGCCACGGGTCTGCCCGCCATGCACCCACAGGTGGCGCACAGCCAGGAAAGTCTTCAGGTCGAGTTCGCCATTCACTTGCGGGTGCCCTTGGCGGACCGCGACCTGCAGGGTCTCGGTGCGCCACGGGCGTCGCTCGAAACGAGCCGGGACATCGTCGAAGCGGCCCAGCACCAGGTCGAGCTCGCCACGATCCAGGGCATCGGCGGGCAAATTGGGCGTGAGGTGCACGACGTCGATGCGCAGGTGCGGGGCTCGATCCTGCAGCAAGTTCAAGAGTGTGGGCATGCACAACTGCTCGGCGAAGTCGGTGAGGGCCATGCGCAGTTGCCGACGGCTATGTTGCGGCTCGAAGCGCTCTGCACCACCGAGGGTCTGCTCGATCTGCAACAGCGCCGCGCGGATCGGGCCTTCCAGGGCCAGTGCCCGGGGCGTCGGACGCATGCGGCGACCGACCCGCACCAGCAGCGGGTCGCCGAGCAGGTCGCGCAGACGCGCCAACGCGTTGCTCACCGTGGGTTGGGTAAGGGCCAGGCGCTCGGCAGCTCGCGAAACGTTCTGCTCACGCAGCAACATGTCGAAAACCCGCAGCAGGTTGAGGTCGAAGGTCGAGATATTCATGGCTTGAATACATGGCATACGCAAAGAAAATTTCAAAAATACTAGGGCCCTGACTAGGGTGACGGCAATCCCCTAACAACAGGAGCAGCGTCCGTGAGCAATCCCTTCGACGTGCAACAGGCTGCCGTGATCGGCGCCGGGACCATGGGCCGCGGCATCGTCATCAGCCTGGCCCAGGCGGGCATTCCCGTGCTGTGGCTGGACAACGACCCACAGGCCGTCACCGCCGGGCTGACCATGATCGAGCAGATCTGGGCGCAGCAGGTGGCCAAGGCGCGCATCGACCAGGCCCAAGCCGAGGCCTGGCGCGGTGCGGTGCGCGGCGTCGACGGCTATGCCGATATCGCCGAAGTCGACCTGGTGATCGAAGCGGTGTACGAAAACCTGGCGCTCAAGCAGGAGATCTTCCGCACCCTGGATGCCACCTTGAAGCCCCAGGCGATCCTCGCCAGCAACACCTCGGCGCTGGACATCGACGCCATCGCTGCCGTCACCCGCCGCCCCGAGCAGGTGCTGGGCCTGCACTTCTTCAGTCCGGCCCACGTGATGAAGCTGCTCGAGGTGGTCCGTGGCGAGCGCACCTCGCCCGCCGTACTCGATGCCGCGATGGACATGGCCCGGCGCATGGGCAAGGAAGCGGTGGTGGCCGGTAACTGCCACGGTTTCATTGGTAATCGGATGCTCGCCACCTACGTCGCCGAGGCCCGCAAGCTGTTGCTTGAAGGTGCGCTGCCGCAGCAGGTCGATGGGGCGCTGCAGGCCTTTGGCATGGCCATGGGACCGTTTCGCATGTATGACGTGGTCGGCATCGACCTGGAGTGGCGGGCCCGGCAACTGGCCGGGCAGGGCATGGAGGCGCCCCTGGTACAGGTCGACAATGCCCTGTGTGCCCTGCAGCGCTTCGGCCAGAAGAGCGGCCAGGGGTACTACCGCTATGCGCCTGGCAGCCGCGAGGCGTTGCACGATCCGGCGGTCGATGCGTTGGTGCTCAAGGTGTCCCAAGACCTGGGACTGCGCCGTCGCGCGATCGAGGACAGCGAAATCGTCGAGCGCTGCCTGCTGGCGCTGGTCAATGAAGGCGCGAAGATCCTCGAGGAGAACATCGCCGCCAACAGCCATGACATCGACCGCGTGTACCTCAACGGCTATGGCTTCCCCGTCGTGGTCGGCGGCCCCATGCACTGGGCCGACGCCCAGGGGCTGGGCGCCATACTCGGTCGCCTGGAGCGCTTGCAGGGCTTGTTCGGCGAACATTGGCGCCCGGCTTCGCTGATTCACCGGCTGGTGGCCGCCGGCAAGAACCTGGCCGATGTGAAGGAGGGCCGGGTATGAGCTATCGCGCCCCTTTGCGTGACATGCGTTTCGTGCTGCATGAAGTCTACGATGTGGTCGGCCACTGCCAGCAGCTGGACCTGGGACTGGACCGCGGAACCCTCGACGGGATTCTCGAACAGGGCGCACGGTTCGCCAGCGAAGTGGTGGCCCCGCTCAATCGCAATGGCGACGAGCAGGGTTGCCGCCTGCAGGACGGCAAGGTGCACACGCCGCAGGGCTTCCAGGCCGCCTATCAACAGTATGTGGAACAAGGCTGGGCGAGCATGACCGGCCCTGTGCAGTACGATGGCCAGGGCCTGCCGCAGATGGTGGCGGCGAGCTTCCACGAAATGCTCATGAGCGCTTCGCTGTCGTTCCGGATCTATTCCGGGCTTACCGAGGGCGCGGTGCTCGCCTTGTACCGACATGGCAGCGAAGCCCTCAAGCGGACCTACCTGGGGCCGCTGGTCAGTGGCCGCTGGGCCGGTACCATGTGCCTGACCGAACCCCAGGCCGGCACCGACCTGGCGCTGCTGCGCACCCGTGCCGAGCCCCAGGCCGATGGCAGCTTCCGCCTCAGCGGCAGCAAGATCTTCATCAGTGGCGGCGATCAGGACCTGACCGAGAACATCGTGCACCTGGTGTTGGCCCGCCTGCCCGATGCCGCGCCTGGGGTGCGGGGTATCAGCCTGTTCCTGGTGCCACGCCAGGTGCCGGGCGAGCCGGGCGACAATGCGGTGAGCTGCGGTGCGCTGGAACACAAGATGGGGATCAAGGGCGCGGCGACCTGCGTGATGAATTTCGACGGCGCCCGAGGCTGGCTGGTCGGCGAGGCCGGCCAGGGTCTGGCGTGCATGTTCACGATGATGAACGACGCGCGCTTCCAGGTGGGTCTGCAGGGGCTGGGTATCGCCGAGGCGGCGCTGCAGGGCGCCTTGACCTATGCCGGCGAGCGCCTGCAGTGCCGTGGTCTGGCGGGGGCGGTGGCACCGCAGCGGCCGGCCGATCCGATTCTGCATCACCCGGACGTGCGTCGCATGTTGTTGACCCAGAAGAGCCTGGTCGAAGGTTGTCGCCTGCTGGCGGCCTGCACAGCCCGCGAGCTGGACCTCGAACATGCCGCGCCGGATGCCGAGAGCCGCCAGCGAGCGGCGCGTCGGGCAGCGTTGTTGATTCCCATCGTCAAGGCCTTCTTCACCGATGTCGGCCAGGAGGTCGCCAGTCTCGGTGTGCAGGTGTATGGCGGGCATGGCTACATCCGCGAATGGGGGATGGAGCAATTGATGCGCGATAGCCGCATCACTCAGCTCTACGAGGGCACCAACGGTATCCAGGCACTGGACCTGATCCGGCGCAAGGTGCTCGGCGATGGCGGCGCGGAGCTGCATCGCCTGATCGATGACCTGGCGACGCAGCCAGCACACCCGGCCCTCGGTGAAATGCAGGCAGTGGTGTCGCAGCGCCTGGCCGAGTGGGCAGCGCTGACCCGTGAGGTCATCGCCGCGTGCCACCGCGACCCGCAGGAGATCGGCGCTACATCGGTCGACTTCCTGGCCTACAGCGCCTATGTCTTGCTGGCGGCGCTGTGGCTGCGCGCTGCGTCCTGCGCCCAGGCGGCCCTGGACGCGGGCAGCGGGGAACGGGCGTTCTACCGGGCCAAGCTCAAGGTCGCGGAGTTTTACTGGCGACGGCTGTTGCCCCGTGCCGATGGGCATCGCCAGGCGTTGTCAGGCGGCGCTGGCTGCCTGATGGCGATGGATGAGCAAGAGTTCGGCCTGTAGCCACGGCTGGCCCCCTGCAGACAGGGGGCCGGCAGCACCTGCCATGGATAACGACAAGAGGAATGCCCATGCAGCCCTTCACCTTCAACACCACTGCGCAGTTGATCAGCGAATCCGGTGCGGCGCGGCGCCTGGCCGAGCTGTGTCGAGCGCGTGGCGCCCGACGCGTGCTGATCGTCACCGACCCAGGCATTGCGCGTCTGGGCATGCTCGACGACATCGTCCCCGGCTTCACCCAGGCCAAGGTGAGCGTGGCGCTGTTCACTGAAGTCAACGCCGATCCGACCGAAGCCTGCGTTCTCGCGGCCACCGCCCGCGCCCGGCATATCGGCGCCGACCTGGTGATCGGCTTTGGCGGCGGCAGTTCGATGGACGTAGCGAAACTGGTGGCGTTGCTCGCTCACCCCGAATGCAGGCAACCGCTGAGCGCGCTGTACGGCATCGACCGCGCCGAGGGCCAGCGATTGCCGCTGATCCAGGTGCCCACCACTGCCGGCACCGGCTCGGAAGTGACCGCCGTGGCCGTGGTCACCACCGGCGAGACGACCAAAATGGGGGTGATCTCACCGCTGTTGCTCCCGGATCTTGCCCTGCTCGACGCCGATCGTACCTTGGGCTTGCCACCGGCCATCACCGCCGCGACCGGCATCGACGCCATGGTCCATGCGATCGAGGCCTACACCAGCAAGCTCAAGCGTAATCCGCTGTCGGCGATGCTGGCCCGCGAGGCCCTGCGTCTGCTGGCGAGCAATATCGATCAGGCGGTGCACAACGGTGGCAACCTGCAGGCGCGTCAGGCCATGCTGCTTGGTGCCTGCCTGGCCGGCCAGGCGTTCGCCAACGCGCCGGTGGCCGCCGTGCATGCACTGGCCTACCCATTGGGCGGCCACTTCCATGTACCCCATGGCCTGGCCAACGCTTTGGTACTGCCCCATGTACTGGCGTTCAATCGGCCCGAGGCGGTGACCGACTACGCCGTGTTGGCCAGCGACCTGCTGGGCCCGCGCCTGCGCCCTGGCGATGCCTACGCCCAGAGCCAACAGTTGATCGACGAACTGGCCGAACTGGTTCCGCGCTGCGGGCTGCCCAACCGCCTGCGCGAGGTGGGTGTACCGCGGCATTGGCTCGAACCGTTGGCCGAGGATGCCTTCAAGCAGCAGCGGCTACTGGTCAACAACCCGCGCGAAGTCAGCCAGGCCGATGCCCTGGCCATCTACCATGCGGCGTACTGAGTATGGCCAGGCAACCACCGCAACGCGGTGAGTACCGTCAGTTCGTACCGATCACCACGCGCTGGCACGACAATGACGTCTATGGCCACGTCAACAACGTGGTGTACTACGGCTACTTCGACAGTGCGGTGAATACCTGGCTGATCGAGCGCGGCGGCCTGGATATCCGCGGCGATCGCGTGGTGGCCTACGTGGTGGGCTCGAGCTGTGACTATTTTGCCGGTGTCGCCTTTCCGCAGCGGCTCGAAGTGGGCCTGGCGGTGGAGCGCCTGGGGCACAGTTCGGTGCACTACGCCTTGGCGGTGTTCGTCGAGGGCGAGGACCAGGCCAGGGCGGCCGGGCGCTTCATTCATGCCTACGTAGACCGCGACCTGGAGCGTGCCGTGGCGGTGCCGGACGCGGTGCGCGATCTGCTCACGCCATTGCTGCGCGATGCCTGAGCGCTGATGCAGACCCGGGTGGATGGCACAGGCGTAGCCGGTCCCATCCCCCGCGTTGGTTCATGGTGTGTTGCCTCTGCGCGACATTCCCCGAAGCCGCTCGCCGTGTGTACCACCTTGGTGCGCGGCGCCTCAAAATAGGGTAAAAAGCACACCCAGAAGCCCATATCAAAGTCAGATAAGTGCACTCTGCACATACATCATCATGCCCAACGCCCGCTTTTGCCCCGTTGTTCAACCAATCGCCACTCGGCCCGCTTATTGCTCTAGCTGCTCCACCTTCCACCCGGAGCACCACTCGAAATGACTGCCCCCAGCGAATTCCCACTGACCGAAGCGCCTGCCAGCGCGCGCAAGGGCCTGCTGCCCATCGCCATGGTCCTGTTCAGTTTCACCTTCTTCACCGGCACCATGTTCGCCGGTGGCAAGCTCGGCATGGCGTTCAACTTCGTCGACATGCTGTGGATCGCCGCCATCGGTAATACCTTGCTGGCCTTGTATGCCGCGGCACTGGCGTTCATCGCTTCGCGCAGTGGCCTCAACACGGTACTGATGGGGCGCTTCTGTTTCGGTGAGGCGGGCAGCCGGCTGTCTGACTTCATCCTGGGCTTTGCCGAACTGGGCTGGTACGCCTGGGGCACCGCCACGGTCGCCATCGTGCTGGTGAAGATGCTCGGTCTGGGTCAGGGCTTCACGGTGCCGCTGATGGTGCTGTTCGGCCTTGGCTTCAGCCTGACCGCGATCATCGGTTTCAAAGGACTGGACCTGCTTTCGCGGGTCTCGGTGCCGCTGATGTTCGTCCTGCTGGTAATTTCCATGATCATCGCCACCCAGCACGTTGGCGGCTTGCAGCAACTGGCTGCCCTGGTGCCGCACGAGGCCATGAGTTTCTCGGCGGCGGTGACCATGGTCTTCGGCACCTTCGCCAGTGGCGCCACCCAGGCCACCAACTGGACCCGCCTGGCACGTAGCGGGCGGATCGCGGTGATCGCCAGCATCGTCGCCTTCCTGCTCGGCAATGGCCTGATGGTGGTGGCCGGGGCGTGGTGCGCGATGGTCTACCAGCAGGCCGACATCGTCGAGGTGATGATCCTCCAGGGCCTGTCGTTCGCGGCGGTGATCATGCTCTGCCTGAATCTTTGGACCATCCAGGGTCCGACCATCTACAACGTCTCGGCGGCCGCCTGTCACCTTCTGCGCAGCGAGCGCCGGCGCACGATGACCCTGGCTGCCGCCGGCGTCGGCATCGTTCTGGCGGTGGGCGGCATGTACGAAATGCTGATTCCCTTCCTGGTGCTGCTGGGGTCGATCATTCCGCCGGTGGGCGGGGTGATCATGGCCGACTTCACCTACCGCCATCGCGGTCGCTACCCAGCCTTGGCTTCGGTACGCCTGCCACGCTACAACCTCATCGGCCTGGTCGCCTATGCCGTGGGCGCGGTGCTGGCCTACTGGTCGCCCTGGGTCGCGCCGTTGGTCGGCATCGGCGCCTCGGCGCTGTGCTACATCGTACTGCTCGAGCTGACCGGCCAGGGCCGCTTCGTGGTCCGGCAGCCGGCTGAATCGTGAGCCTGGCCCTCGAAGAGCTGTTGGCCCTGCCGGGGCTCGAGGCCATGGCGGTGCGCGCCGGTGCGCGCAATCTGCAGCGCACCGTGCGATGGCCCTACGTGGCGGAGAACGAAGGCATCGCCGAGTGGGTGATGGGCGGCGAACTGGTGTTCGTCACCGGCATCAACCACCCGCGCGAGGAGGCCAACCTGCTGCAACTGGTCGAGGATGGCGAAGCGGTGGGTATCGCCGGATTGGTGATCCTCACTGGCGAGTGCTACATCCAGCGCATCCCGCCCAAGGTGATCGAGCGCTGTGAGCAATTGGGCCTGCCGCTGATCGAGCAGCCCTATGCGCTGAAGATGGTGGTGGTCACTCACTTGATCGGCACGGCGCTTGTGCAGATGGCCCAGACCCGTCGTTCGCGTCATGACATTCTCGGCCAACTGCTCAGTGGCGATTACCCCAGCCTGGCCATCGCCCGGCAGCGCGCGGCGCACCTGCAACTGCCGCTGGACGAGCCACGACGTCTGGTGGCGCTGCGCCTGGCGGCGGTGAGCGGGTTGTTCGAGCGACATGGGCCGGAGCAGGGCGAGCGCTTGTGGCAACAGGCCCGGCAAGCCCTTGAAGAGCACCTGGAGGCTTGGTGCCGCCGTTTGCCGGGGGCGCTCAGCGCGCAGTTGCCGGGCGACCTGTTCGTCCTGCTGTTACCCGAGCAGACCGACCTGCGCGCGCTGCTGGCCGCGCTGCATGGTCAGTTGGCCGAGCCTGCCGGGGAAATGCAGATATTCATGGGGCTTTCGTCCACCGTCAGCGACTGCGGCCACTACCGTAGAGCGCTGAACGAGGCGCGCCAGGCGCTGGAGGTGGCCCAGGACCTGCGCCCGGCCAGCGGCCTGTGCGACTTCAGCGAGCTGGGCGTGTTGCGCCTGTTGCAGGGCATCGGCGATCGCACGGTCATCGACGCCTTCGTCGCCCAGACCCTCGGCCCGCTCATCGAGACCGGCCGCAAACACCCCCATACGCTGGTCCACACCCTCGACGCGCTGATCAACGAGAACGGCAATGGCCAAAGGGCTGCGCAGCGTCTCGGGCTGCATCGCAATACCATCAACCAACGCATGCAACGTATCGAACAATTGAGCGGCCTGTCGCTGGACGACCCGCTGTTTCGCATGAACGCCTCGGTGGCGCTGCTGATCTGGCGCATGACCGAAGCGAACGACAAGGAGTAACGCCTGATGAACATCATTAACGCCCGCCTGCGCGGCAAACCTGGGCTGTACCGCATCGAATTGAGCGGCGAACGCATCGCCGCCATCCATGCCCAACAGGATGTCGCCGTACCCACAGCCGACAGCGACATCGACGCCGGCCAGAACCTGGTCACCGCACCCTTCGTGGAACCGCACATTCACCTCGATGCCACGCTCACCGCTGGCGAACCGGCCTGGAACATGAGCGGCACGCTGTTCGAGGGCATCGAGCGCTGGGCCGAGCGCAAGGCCTTGACCACCCACGACGACATCAAGCGCCGCGCTACCAAGACCATCGGCATGCTGGTGGACCATGGCATCCAGCACGTACGGACCCACGTCGATGTCACCGACCCGACCTTGACCGCGCTCAAGGCCATGGTCGAAGTCCGTGAAGAAGTGCGTCACCTGGTCGACCTGCAGATCGTCGCCTTCCCCCAGGAAGGTATCGAGAGCTATGACAATGGTCGTGCGCTGATGACCGAGGCCGTGGCGCTCGGGGCCGATGTGGTCGGCGGCATTCCGCATTTCGAGAACACCCGCGACCAGGGTGTGTCGTCGATCAAGTTCCTGATGGACCTGGCTGAGCGGACCGGCTGCCTGGTGGACGTGCACTGTGACGAGACCGACGACCCGCAGTCGCGCTTCCTCGAAGTGCTTGCCGAAGAGGCGCGGGTACGCGGCATGGGCGCGCAGGTGACCGCCAGCCACACCGTGGCCATGGGCTCGTATGACAATGCCTATTGCTCCAAGTTGTTCCGCCTGCTCAAGCGTTCGGGCATCAACTTCATCTCCTGCCCAACCGAGAGCATCCACCTGCAAGGCCGTTTCGACACCTGGCCCAAGCGCCGTGGGGTGACCCGCGTGGCGGAACTGGATCGCGCCGGCATCAACGTCTGCTTCGGCCAGGACTCCATCGTCGATCCCTGGTATCCGCTGGGCAACGGCAACATCCTGCGCGTGCTCGAAGCCGGGCTGCATATCTGCCACATGCTCGGCTATGAAGACATCCAGCGCTCCCTGGACCTGATCACCGACAACAGTGCGCGCACCCTCAACCTGGGTGAGCGCTACGGGATCGAAGTCGGGCGACCGGCCAACCTGTTGGTGCTGTCGGCGCCCGACGACTACGAGATGATCCGTAGTCAGGGGCATGCACTGGTGTCGATCCGTGGCGGCAAGGTGTTGATGCGCCGCACCCCGGCGCAGGTAGAGCGTTTCGCCTGAGGTGCGGTGAGGCGTGCCCAAGCGCCTGACGTGGCGCCCAAGTGCCGAACGTTGCGGCACCTGGGCACCACAGGCGCTCAGTCGGCAAAGCCCAGGCCCGCGGACAGGTCGGTTTGCGCCGGTCGCGCACCCGCGCTCGGGTCGGGCTTGTCGCGGGCCTGCTCCATGCCCTGTTGCAGCGTGTCCTTGGCCTGCTGGGCGTTGCTCTTCAGGCTGTCGGTGACACGATCACTGGCTGCGCCGAGCAGCTGATCCTCCTTGCGTGTCGAAGGCAGCGCAGCACCCAATGCCGCGCCGAGCGCAATGCCCAGCGCCGCCAGCACCAGAGGCTGTTCCTTGAGCAAGTGCTCGACCTGGCCCTTGAGTGCACTCGCCTGGTCACCGGCAACCTGAGCCCCCTGGCGCAAGCTGTCGGCCGAACCATTGAGCGAATCCCGGGCGTCATGCCCCAGTTCGCTGGCTTTGTCGCGAAGGTCGTGGGCTTTGTCGCGCACGCTGTCGGTGGCTGCGTGCAGCGTGTCGCCGGCCTGGGCGAAAGCGCCCTTGACGCTGTTCACAGCCTCGCCGAGCTTGTCCCCCAGCCCAGGGCCGTGTTGCACCGGACCTGGGTTGAATGGGCGATTCTGATTGATGGCCAGCCACGCCAGGCCCAGTGCGGTGAGGGTAGTCGGCACCGGGTTGTTCTTCAGCGTCGTACCCAGGTTGTGGCAGAACTCGCCGCCGTTGCCCTTGGTGTAGGCCAACACCTGATCGACCAGTTGGCCTGGACTCAGCCGTTGCTCCAGAGCGTCGACCAGGTCGCTGATGCGGTCGCGTTTGGCGTTGATTTCCTGTTCCAGGGTATCGGGGCTCTTTTGCGCTTCGTGTTCGAATGACGTGCTCATGGCAGCTTCCTCTTCAGCGTGTCCTTGTCTTGCTGCATGGCGTGCAGGGTGCGGTCAGGCGCCAGGTGGGTGGGCTCGAACTGCTTCTTGCCCGCCTGCAGCATGAGGAAGCCGACGATCACCGTGATGCCTCCGACCAACAGTGCCGCGAGCCAGGGCTCGACCACCGTGGCCAGCCCATACACCGCCGCCAGCAGCAGGATGATCAACCCGGCCAACAGCACGATGGCGCCCCCGGCGACGGCCGCGGTGCCGGCCTTGAGGGTGTTGAGGTTGTGCTGCAGTTCCGCCTTGGCCAGGGCCAGTTCCTTGGTGAACAGTTCGGGCACTTCGCGCATCAGTTGGCGCAGCAGGCCACCGACGCCCAGTTGGTCATCGACATGGGGAGCGGGGCGCGGTGGGATGGGTTGGAGTGGGTCGTTGTTCATCATTCACCTCCTTTGAGCGGATCACGGTACAGCGGGGTGTCGGCGGTTGGGCTGTGTGTGCCAGGTTTCGCTGGATCGACCGGCTCGGGATCGACCGGTGTGAAGGGCGCGTGGGTCGAGACATCGCTGGAGCGGTCTGGCGTGGGCGGGGTGGAGTGATAGGGCTCGCTCGCCCCGTAGGCCGCTGGCGGGGTGGACCCGGTGGTCGCCGTGGCGTGCCGGGC
This sequence comes from Pseudomonas putida, assembly GCF_004357765.1. Taxonomy (GTDB): domain Bacteria; phylum Pseudomonadota; class Gammaproteobacteria; order Pseudomonadales; family Pseudomonadaceae; genus Aquipseudomonas; species Aquipseudomonas putida_U. The sequence goes on from NZ_SMTE01000016.1 coordinate 61,468, forward strand.
GCTGGCGCCGAGAAAGCGTGACAGGCCGAAGCCGATCGCCACGCTCCCGGCCAGAAACAACCCAGGATTGTCGCGGGCCAGGCGCGAGCCTTTGTGCAGCAAGTCTTCAGCGCTCTGGTGGCGCATCTGTTCGGCGAAGCTGCCCAGGCATTCGGCGGCTTGTGCCAGGTATTGGGACAAGCCCAGGCTGTCCTTGTCTTCCAGCGCCCGGGCAGCCGACTGTGCGCCTTGCTTGAGCGAGTCAAGCTGTTCGGCGGCGGCATCGCGGTAGTGGCTGTACTGCTCGGCGCCTTGGGCCTTGGTCTCGTCGAGCAAGGCGCCGGCCTCGTCGGCGATGCCGTGCAGATGGTCCTGGGTGCTGCCGGGCGGTGCTGAGTCCGGGGTGTTGCGGTCGCTGCTGTCCATGATCGTGTCCCTCGATGAGTGGATATCCGGTACGGGCCGGCTCATTCAGGTGACGGAGCAGCGAGCGGGGGAGTTCAGTTGAATGGATGACCGACGTTTACTGCACGTTCCCAACAAAACGTGCAATGTTTTTCGGCGTTCAAAACATTTGGGTCGTAAGGGCGAATTGTCGCAATGTCTGGTGCGACAGGCTCACTGCAAACTGCCCCGCAGCGCCTCGATGAATACACTTTCCGCCCGGCTCATGCGCTGATCACGGTTCCACAGCAAATGGATGTCGACATCGGCGATGCCCTCATGGGGCGGCAGCTTCCACAGCAAGCCCGCCGTTACGTCATCGGCCACCACATGCTCGGGCAGGCAGCCGATACCGAAGCCGGCGATGACCAGGCGACGTACTTCCTCCAGGCTCGGTGACGAGGCCACGATACGCCCGGAAAACCCCTGCTGGTCGCGGAAGATGGTCAGCGGAGAGAGCATGCCGCCGATCTGGTCGCTGCTGAAGCTGACGAAGTTCTCTTTCTGCAAATCGCCTTCCTGGCAGCCGAACAAGCCATGGTGACGACCGCAGAAGAACGCGTACCGCTGGCGTTGGAACAACCGCTGTTCCAGGCGGGTCTGCGCCTTGCGGTTCAGGCTGAGCCCGGCGGTGGCGGTCTTTTCCTGCAGTGCCGCGACGATGTCCGAGCTGCGCATCACGTCGATCTGCAACTCCACCCGCGGGTGCTGGCGATGAAAGCCGGCGAGGAACTCGTCGAGACGCTCGTTGACGATGCGGCTGATCATCAGCAGGCGCACCTTGCCCACCACTTCGTCCGCCGGGTGCTCCAACAGGCCACCGATCTGGGACATCTGCCCATACACCTCGCCAGCCAGGGCGAACAGTTGCTCACCCACCTCGGTGAGCACGAAGCGTGGCCCGCGGCGGGCGATCAATTGACGTCCAAGTTGTTCTTCGAGGCGCTTGAGCGCCTGGCTCACCGCGGGCTGAGTGAGGTGCAGGCGTGCGGCGGCGCGGCTGATGGACAGTTCCTGGCCGATGACCCGGAAGGTGCGCAGCAGGTTCCAGTCGAGGCGATCGTTGAGCAGGCGGTCGGACATGGTTGGGGCTCGATGATAAGCGTGGCTAATAGTGCGAATAATAAATAGAAAATTGACTAATCATAGCCTGGAGCCGATAAATCGTTCTTATCGAGACGGGTTTGTCTGTGCTCGAACAAGCGCCATCAGAGCGCCCAATGACCTGTCCACTCCTGCCAGAAAAACAAGCAAAGGAGCCACCATGAAGCCAGACGCTTCGTCCCAGCCGCGCCGTGCCGCTGCCGCCGCGTTCATCGGTACCATGATCGAATGGTATGACTTCTACATCTACGCCACCGCCGCCGCCTTGGTGTTCGGCGCCTTGTTCTTCCCCTCGGACGACAGCCTGTTCAGCACCATGGCGGCATTCGGTACCTTCGCTGTGGGCTTCTTCGCCCGCCCGTTGGGGGGCATCATCTTCGGCCACGTGGGCGACCGTATCGGGCGCAAGAAGTCCCTGGTCATCACCCTGCTGATGATGGGCGTGGTCACCGTGTGCATCGGCTTACTGCCGACCTACGCGCAGATCGGCGCCACCGCGCCGGTGCTGTTGATTCTCCTGCGCATCGTCCAGGGCATCGCCGTGGGCGGGGAGTGGGGTGGGGCGGTGCTGATGGCCGGTGAACACGCGCCCAAAGGCCGTCGGACCTTCTTCGCCTCGTTCGCCCAACTGGGCAGCCCGGCGGGCCTGATCCTGTCGCTGCTGGCCTTCGGCGCGGTGACCCGCCTGCCGGAAGCCGAGCTGATGAGTTGGGGCTGGCGCGTGCCGTTCCTGGCCAGCGCCTTGTTATTGCTAGTCGGCCTGGCGATCCGCCTGGGCGTCAATGAATCCCCTGAGTTCCTCGCCAGCCGCGAGGCCGCGCACAAGGCCCAGCGCCAGGAGCAGGCGCCGGTGTTCGAGGTGCTGCGCAGCGCCTGGCGTCCGCTGCTGTTGTGCATCGGGGCCAATACCCTGGGCATCGCCGGGGTCTATTTCACCAATACCTTCATGATCAGCTACACCACCCAGCAATTGCACCTGGAGCGCTCACTGATCCTCGAATGCCTGTTCTTCGTGGCGATCATCCAGTTCTGCGTCCAGCCGCTGGCCGCCTGGTGCTCGGAAAAACTCGGCGCCACACGCTTTCTGGCATGGGTGGCGGTGCTGGCAATGGCCTCGCCGTATCCGATGTTCGTCCTGGTCAGCAGCGGTGAAGGGCCGATGATCGTGCTCGGCATTGCCTTGGCAGCAGCGTGCATGGCGTCGTTCTACGCCGTGATCGCCGGTTACGTCAGCGGCATGTTCGCTACCCGCGTGCGCTACACCGCTATTTCCCTGGCCTATCAGGTGTGCGGCGCGATCGCCGGGGGCCTGACCCCGCTGATCGGTACCTGGCTCGCCCACAGCTTCGTCGGCCAGTGGTGGCCGATGGCGCTGTTCTACACGCTGATTGCCAGCATCTCGCTGGTCTGTGTGCTGGCCCTGGCGCGCCAGCATGCCCACAGTCAACGCCTGGAGCTGGCCTGATCCAGCCCCGTTCAAGGAGACCCCATCGATGTTGAAAAGCAACGGCGACCGCCTCTGGGCGAGCCTCATGGCCATGGCCGAAGTGGGCGCTACCGCCCGTGGCGGCAGCTGCCGCCTGGCGCTCAGCGACGAAGACAAGGCTGGCCGCGAGCTGTTCAGCCACTGGTGCCGCGAAGCGGGGCTCAGCCTGTCGGTGGATGCCATCGGCAACCTGTTCGCCCGCCGAGCCGGTAGCGACCCTGACGCCGCCCCGGTGATGATCGGCAGCCACCTCGACACCCAGCCCGAAGGCGGTCGTTTCGATGGTGTCTACGGCGTACTGGCCGGCCTGGAGGTGGTGCGCCGCCTCAACGACCTTGGCATCGCCACCCGCAAGCCGCTGGAAATCGCGGTGTGGACCAACGAAGAGGGTGCACGTTTCACCCCGGCCATGTTCGGCTCGGCGGTGTTCACCGGCAGCCTCGGCCTGGAGCAGGCCTTGGCGATTCGTGATGCTGATGGCATCAGTGTCGCCGACGAGCTGCAGCGCACCGGTTACGCCGGTGATCGCCCACTGGGCGGCCAGGTCGATGCCTACTTCGAGGCGCATATCGAGCAGGGCCCGATCCTCGAAGACAACGCCACGTCGATCGGTGTGGTCAGCGGCGGCCAGGCCATTCGTTGGCTCGACGTGAGCGTCGAAGGTATGGCCGCCCATGCCGGTACCACCCCGATGGCACTGCGCAAGGATGCCCTGTACGGCGCTGCACAGATGATCCAGGCGGTGGAGCGACTGGCCGCCGACTTCGCCCCGCAGGGCCTGACCACGGTGGGCGAGCTGTCGATCGCCAAGTCCTCGCGCAACACCATCCCTGGCCAATTGCGCTTCACCGTGGACCTGCGCCATCACCGCGACGAGGCTATCGAGGCGATGGAGCGTGAGCTGGATCAGGCGCTGCAAACGATCGCCAGCGAGCGAGGCCTGCAGGTGCGCATCGAGCGTCATTGGGTCAGCCCGGCGACACCGTTCGATGCCGACTGCGTGGCGGCGGTGCAGCAGGCCGTCGACGGCTTGGGCTACAGTCAGCAGCGCATCGTCAGCGGAGCCGGCCACGACGCCATCCTGCTTGCCCGCTACTGCCCGACGGCGATGGTGTTCATCCCTTGCGTCGGCGGCCTGAGCCACAACGAAGCCGAAGACGTCCTGCAAGACGATGCCCGCCAGGGCGCCGATGTATTGCTCAATGCCGTGCTGGCCCGCGCTGGCCAAGTCGAACGAGGAGATGCCTGATGCGTTGCTACTTCCACCCCGAACAGCTGCTGCACCACCCACGCAGCTACTATTCGCGCGGCGCCATGCGCACCCCCCAGGAAGTCCCGGAGCGTGCCCAGCGCCTGCTGCAGGCGGCCAAGGACCTCGGCATGGACATTCGTCAGCCCGAAGACGCCGGTCTCGCGCCGCTCAAGGCCGTACACGGCGAAGCCTACCTGACCTTCCTCGAAGAAGCCCATGCACGCTGGAAGGAAGTGCCCGAAGACTGGGGCGACGAAGTGATGTCGAACATCTTCGTGCGTGAGCCCAACGCCCTGCGCGGCATTCTTGCCCAGGCCGGGCGCTACCTGGCCGATGGCAGTTGCCCGATTGGCGAAAACACCTGGCGGTCGGCCTACTGGTCGGCGCAGAGCGCGGTGGCCGCTGCCAAGGCGATCCTCGACGGCGAACCGGCCGCCTACGCCCTGTGTCGCCCCCCAGGTCACCATGCGCGCTTCGATGCCGCCGGTGGCTTCTGCTACCTCAACAGCGCCGCGGTGGCCGCGCAAGTGCTGCGCGGCCGTTATGGCCGGGTGGCGATTCTCGACACCGACATGCACCACGGTCAGGGTATCCAAGAGATTTTCTACGATCGCAACGACGTGCTGTACGTCTCGACCCATGGCGACCCGACCAACTTCTATCCCGGCGTGGCGGGATACGAGGATGAGCGCGGCGTTGGGGCGGGGGAGGGTTACAACATCAACCTGCCGATGCCCCATGGCGCCAGCGAGGCCGACTTCCTGGCGCAGTTGGATGTGGCCCTGGCGGCTGTGAAGGACTTCGGCGCCGAGGTGCTGGTGCTGTCGCTGGGCTTCGACATCTACGAGCTGGATCCGCAGACCAAGGTGGCGGTGACCACAGAAGGGTTCGCCATGCTGGGCGAGCGTATTCGCGGCTTGGGCCTGCCGTGTCTGATCGTGCAGGAGGGCGGGTATCACCTGGAGAGCCTGGAGAGGAATGCGCAGGCGTTCTTTGCGCAGCCGGCGGATTGGCATCGGTAGCGTCCAGCTCTGGTCGCTTAAAGCGGACTCGAGACTTGGCCCACTGTGTGTTGATTCACTGTATGCCCGCCCTTACCAAAGAACGCGCGCACCTGGCGATAGGCTGTTTCTCTTCCGGAAGTCAGTGACTCCACCCCCTTGGCCGTACCTTCAACGGTGAAGTAATACACCTCATTGAGGCCGATGGTGGCGAGCACTGCGGACAGGTAAGGGCGTAGAAAGTCGGGTTGACGGGAGATGTAGCCACCGCTGGCTATAGCGACGTAAACAGGACGATCAGCCAGTGTGCCGACTTTGCCTTGGGCCGTGCCCAGGAAGGTTTTGCCCACACGTACCACCTGGTCGATCCACGCCTTCAGTGGCGACGGTACGCTGTAGTTGTGCATCGGAGTGGCGATCAACAGTACGTCGCATGCCTGCAGTTGGTCGATCAATTCGTCGGAACGCTTCAATGTACCATCCTGCCCATTGGCTCCAACCCCGAGCCGATTGGCCAAGGCCTGGGCGTAAGGCGCATCGACGGGGGCCAAGGTGGTGAGGTCTAGATTGGACAACTGAATACCCCGTCTGCCGGCCTGACAAGCTAGGGCAAACAGGATCTGCTGGGACAGTTTCAGACTTTCCGAAGCGTCTGCATTGGGGCTGGCGACCAGGCGAAGAATGCGCAAAGGAGCAAAGGACTGTTGAGACGACGTCATGATGTTTGTCTCCTGGGAAGTGTGTGCGGGTTATGGCGTATCGAACTGCTTTTGAAAGCGCAGCGCACCAGTGAGCAGGCCTTCACGGAAGTAGAATCGTTGCGCGCGGGCGTTGGCCAAGCCCGTGTCCAGCACCAGGCGTGCGCAACCGCTGGCGCGGGCCAGTCGCTCCAAGGCTTGCAATAAGCGCGAACCCCACTGGCCACCCCGCTGAGCTGCAGCGGTTACAAGATCATCGACATACAGGAAGCTGCCGTAGACCAGGTTTTCTTGGAGACGGTAACCCGCCAGTGCCACGAGAACGCCTGAGTCGTAGGCGCCAATCAGACGATAGCCATTGAGGCTCATACGCTCGATGCGGCTGAGGAAGTCGGCTTCGCTCGTCAGATGAGGGCGCAATTGCTGCATGATCGGGAATGCGCTGCGCAGGTCATGGGTACTGTCCAGGGGGCGCAGGGCCGTGTCGGCCAGGTCGAGCATGCTTGGCACGTAGTTGTGCAAAGTGAATGTCATGGGTTGGCTCCAATGTGTGGGTGATGGCGCTATAGTGGACTACCGTTGACCCACTTGATTGAGCCAAGAAACAGGATATGAACTAGGCCATGACGACTTCGCCCAAGCCGCCTTTCACTCCGTTGGAAGAGCAACCCGGCGTGCCTTTGTATCGTCAACTCTACGACCGCGTGCTGGCTGCCATTGCCGCTGGGACTCTTTCCCCCGGCGACCGCTTGCCGTCGGCGCGCGCCATGGCCAAGGATCTGGGAGTGGCCCGTGGCACCATCGAACTCGCCTATTCGCTGCTGGCCAGCGAGGGTTACCTCCTGGCGCTTGGGCAGAAAGGCACCGTGGTCAATCCCGATTTGCAGAGGCCCGCGTCGGCGGCCACCGTATTACCAAGCAGCAGCCAGGTGATCGAAGACTCCCCTGATTCGCTCTGGCGTCCACCCCAGCTTTTGCCTTTCCAGATGGGAGTGCCGGCACTGGATGCTTTTCCGCGCAAGATATGGGCGCGCCTCGGTGCTCGCTATCTACGCGGGATGGGTCTGGCAGATCTGGACTATCCGGCACCCCATGGCTTGGCGGCGCTGCGCAGCGCCATCGCGTCTTATCTGCATGTGTCCCGAGGTATCGATTGCGGCGCCCATCAGGTATTTATCACGAGCGGTTGGCGCAATAGCCTGGCGCTGATCGCTCATACTTTGCTGCAGCCGGGCGAGCGCGCCTGGGTGGAGGACCCAGGTTATCCCACCACGCGGCAAGTACTTCGCCAGTTCGGCTTGGAACTGGAAGCGGTGCCGGTGGATACCGATGGCATGAATGTGGAACAGGCCATCGCTGGTGCTCGGCCTGCTCAGGTCGCCATGGTGACACCGGGTCATCAGAGCCCGCTCTCCATGGCTTTGTCGCTACCGCGCCGACAGCTGCTGCTGGATTGGGCCGCCCGCACCGGTGGGTGGATTGTCGAGGACGATTACGATGGTGAGTATCGCTACGTGAGCCGTCCACTGCCAGCGCTGGCCAGCCTGGATCGTCATGGGCGAGTGCTGTATGCCGGAACCTTCAGCAAAGTGCTGTTTCCCGGTATTCGCCTGGCGTATTTGGTGGTGCCTCAAGCGCACGTGGCAGCGTTCGAGCGCGTCGGCCGAGCCTTGTTCTCTGCCGGGTCCCCGTCAATTACCCAGGCCTTGGTGGCGGAGTTCGTAGCCGAGGGACACTTCACTCGGCATATCCAGCGTATGCGCCGGCTTTATAACGAGAGACGGGCACTGACCATCGATGCACTGGAGCGGCATTTGCCTGACGGTCTGCAGGTGGACCGCTCGCCAGGCGGCATGCACCTGGTGCTGCGCTTGCCGGACCATATCAGCGACACTGCCCTGGCTAAGCAGGTGCTGGCCAAGGGCATGTCGGTACAGGCGTTATCGGCCTGGGCTGCCTCATCGCAGCGTCAGTCGGGTCTGCTTCTGAGCTTCACCAACTGCGCCACGACTGCTCCAGGCGAGCAGCTTGGCGCGTTGATCGGCAAGTTGCTCAGTTGAGATTGGCCTTGTTCAAGCCGAACATGTCATCTGATGAACCCGGGATTGCCTGAAACGCCACATTGAGGCGATTCCAGCCATTGATGGCGACAATCAGGAACGACAGGTCCGACAGTTCCTCGTCGGAAAACTGCTCGCGCGTGCTTGCATACAGGTCGCTGGAAATACCATGAGGCGGCAGTTGGGTAAGGGCCTCAGTCCATTCCAGCGCCGCCCGCTCTTTTGGCGAAAACAACTGCGACTCACGCCAAACGGCGACGTGGTGAAGACGCAGCTCGCGCTCGCCATGGATCTTCGCCTCTTTCACATGCATATCCACGCAGAATGCACAGCCGTTGAGCTGCGAAGCCCGTAGCATGATCAGGTGGGCAAGATCGGCCAGTACCGGCTTCTTGCTCAGTTGCAAGGTTAGCTCCACCAGTTTGTTGGACGCTTGGGGAGACAGCGTGAAGTAATCAAGGCGATTGTTCATGGCGATTGACTCGTAGTGGGTTAGTGGTTGTCGGAGCCCACTGTAGCTACGCTTGGACTAGTCACATAGGGCCAAGATGGTGATTTCGAACTGAGCCATGTCTGTATCGAGGGACGCCACTATCATCCACCGAGCGATAGGGCCGAAGGGTGCAGTAGGCTGTTTTGACCCTCCGCGCGAGGGAAGCTATTGGGCCAGGAAGTGAATGGGACAGATTTTTTTCAGCTATTGAGCACAGAGCTAGACTGAGCCCAGTGTTCCTAATCGCTAATGGTGGCTCCCATGAAGCACTGGCTTCCCCTGCTACTCACCCTGCCTCTGTCGCACGCCCAAGCTGCGGGACCTGCTTTCAACTGCGCTCAGGTCGAGGCCGGCAGCATCGAACAACAGATCTGCCAAAGCGAGCCGCTCTCGGCACTGGATCGGCAAATGGCCGAGGTCTACACAGCCGCGCAGCAGAAGGCCGGCAATGAACATCCGCCGGTGCTCAAGGCCGAGCAACGGGGCTGGATCAAGGGGCGCAACGATTGTTGGAAAAGCGCGGATCCGCCCACGTGCATCGCCGATAGCTACCGCATGCGCATCGCCGAACTGCAGGCCCGCTATCGGCTGGTCGAGGCCACCGGCCCGGTGTTCTACCAGTGTGACGGCAACCCAGCCAAGGAAGTGGTTGCCAGCTTCTTCCGCACCGAGCCGGCCACGGCCATCGTCGAGTTCGGTGACCGCAGTTCGTTGATGTACAGACAGCAGGCCGCCAGCGGCGCGCGCTACCAGGGACAAAATGAGAGTTTATGGGAGCACCATGGCGAGGCCACCGTGGTGTGGGGCTATCAGGCTGCGGAAATGCACTGCACAGCGCGTTGATAGCCAACGGACGGAACGACCCGACTGCAGGATGAAACCCGCGAGAAGCTGTGCAGCCAGTCGCAACACTCGGCACCTGAGCGTAAGCGAGACAAGTCGGGATAGATTGGCTATTGGTGGCTGTCCAAGCATTCTAACCCCCCTGTTTATCTACCTCGGCGATAACCTATGAGCAAGCCTGTTTTCCCTAAGCCATTTCAAGCCATTGGCTGCTCTCAATGTCGCGACATGGCCAGTCTGGGTTTCGAGATTACAATGGCCTTCCAGCCTATTATTCATGTCCCTTCAGGCAAACCGTTCGCCTATGAAGCACTGGTTCGCGGTCTGAACGGTGAAAGTGCTGCGGACATTCTCGCCAAGGTGACACCCGACAATCTGTATCGCTTCGATCAGGCCTGTCGGGTGAAGGCCATCGAACAAGCAGCTGCGCTTGGCTTGGGATTGCACGAAGACTGTAAATTGAGCATCAATTTTCTGCCCAACGCCGTTTACCGTGCCAGCACCTGTATCCGAGCCACCTTAGAGGCCACGCAGACATTCGACTTCCCCGCCAATCGGCTTATGTTCGAAGTGACCGAAGGCGAGCGGATCGAAGATACCGAACATTTGAAAGCAATCTTCAACGAGTACGACCGACAGGGCTTCAGCACCGCGATAGATGATTTCGGCTCGGGTTACTCAGGGCTTAATCTACTTGCAGAATTCCAGCCGGACGTACTCAAGCTGGATATGGCACTCACTCGGGGAATCAGCCAGGATCCGGTTCGCCAGGCCATTGTTGCCGGTATCGTCTTGGTAGCCGACCGGCTGGGCATCACGCTGATCGCCGAGGGGATCGAGACTGACGCTGAGTGCCAAGCACTGACGGCGCTGGGGATAGATCTGATGCAAGGATATTTATTCGCCCGACCGCAGGTAAATGGATTGCCTTTGATCGAGCGGCTTGCTCCTTCTTGTACTGCCGGCACAACCTGTTCACCGCGCTGAGCGACAATAAACGTATTCGTTTAGCTAAGAATAAATCTGTCCCCATTCTCTGTGTGCGTGATCTTTGCCGGTCAGCGCCAGGGGGCGATCTCATTCGCAAGAAACGTTTCGGTATCCCGATTGGACCGCAGGCATACCACGCGACAACTAGGCGGCGCCGTTGCCACGAGCCGTTTCATTGCCTCTCGAGAGGAGGATTTCGTCCGCCACATGAATCTGAAGAACGCCGGCAGGTTGGCCAGCATTTCCGGGCAGTCGTCCGGCAAGTCTGGCCGAGAACGACCGCGGTTCAGCATCGTTCTGAGGAACACTCGCCAGAATCGAAGTGGCGCTGAACGATCGATCCAGATCAACAGGTCAGCGCGCGCCAGCCGGTTATCCCACGTGGCCGAGTGCCCGCCTTCGAAGATCCAGCACTCCTGGGCCTCGACCTCATGGCAGAGGCGGGTTTTCTCCTCACGGCTGCGTTCGACCCATCCTGGCTGCCAGTGAATCGTGTCGATATGCATGACCGGCAAACCCGTGCGCTCGCCTAGCTTGCGCGCCAGGGTGCTCTTCCCAGACCCCGGCTGACCAATGATCATCACCCTTTGCATTGAAGTTCCGTTTCGACAAGCCTGCTGATTTTCGGGGGCGCGATTGTAAGGCAATGGCTGGCTCGGTCAACTGCCGTCAGGCATCCGGTCTGCACTTTGATTCCTGTGCCACGGCTGGCGCTGGATGGAATGCTCGTGGAGATCGAGGCGATGGCTGCTGGCAGCTAACCGGTAACCTGCTGCTGTGCCGACCAGTGCTGTACTCACAGCCCTGGTTTTTGCCTTCATGGGCATTTTCGCCCCGGTGTTGCCTCGCTTTCCGGCAGTGGGGGAAAACGGCGGGGGAAAGGGGGACAGACTAATATCAGGTCGAGCAGCAGAGCCAGAATCAATGCACCTGCAGCGACGCTAAACAGCACGCCATGATGGCCGTTGCTGCTTGCGAATAGCGCTGAGTAACCATATCCCGCAATGGCTTGGAAGCTTGCGAAAGCAACTGTAGCGCGGCTCCAAGTCGCGTTTTGCTGGGTATACCCCTCTACCAGATCGTGCACTCGAGCAAGGACCAGAGGAACGATCCCTGGTGGGAATGAACCTATGAGCAATGCTGCTGCTCCTAGCAGGCGCAGATCATGGGTCTCAATCAGTACACCTACGGCGATAAGTTGGGCAATCAGGACGATCCGAATGCCTGTCCGAGCGCCCAAATGATCCGCCAACAGCCCATAAAGCACGGGACCTGCAATGGCACCGATACCGTACAGGCCCCACATCAAAGCTCCTGCATGGGTTCCTGCACCAAGACCGCGGCTAACGTAGTCCACCAAGAACATCATGGGTGCAACCAGCGCAGTCGCCATCAAAGCGTACTGTCCAAACAAAACCGTTACGGCGGATGAAGTGGCAGCTTTAGGTGTGGTCGGTGTCGCTTGATGGTGAGGATGATCGGCCGGCCACCCCGCCCAGCTGCTAACAGTGAGCGCGAAGGAGAGGGCCGCTAAGCCAAGCCAGGTTTGCTGAAGCCCTTTGGCCAACAGCCAAGGAACCAGGCTTGCGGCTCCTGCGATTCCCAATCCGATACCAAGGAAAATCGCACCACTTGCAAGGCCCCTTCGGTTGGCAGCTACATGGGGCAGGATAGCAGTTGCTGCCAGCACCATGATCACGCCACCGGCGATGCCCGAAAGCAGACGCCAGAAGAAGAACCAACCCACCGACAGCGGCCAGGCGCAGCCAAGGAATGCCAAGCTGACCATGACCATCATGACACGCAGCACGGTTGCGCTTGACCATCTGGCGGCCATTGGCCGACCAATCAAAGCTCCAATCAGGTAGCCAGCTAGGTTTGCAGCGCCAAGGAAAACGACTGCAGAGCTGGCAAACCAATGGGCTTCAATAAGTGCCGGGATGAGTGGTGTATAAGCGAATCGCGCCAATCCGATGCCGACCAGGCTGGCACAGAGACCAGCCCAAATCGGAAGCCAGGGGGCACGTTGTTTGGATGTAGTCATGACTTCCCCCTGCGCTGTTCGCGGCGTGAAAGGTTAGACGCGATTGAGTTGGGCTTTCGCAGCCCGAGCTTTGATGTTGGCCACCAGCGCATCGAGGCTCAGCGCACCGCCGCCAAAAGCTGCGATCTGCAACAAGCCGCCGGCAATGGAAATGTTCTTAAAGAAGTTAATGAATTGGCCTTGATCAGCCAGGTTGTTATGGAAAGCGAACGCTGCCATTACCGTGAATAGAGCCATGCCCACAGCGACAATGCGCGTTTGAAAACCAATGATCAACAGTGTGGCGAGACCAAGTTCCACACCAAGTGCGGCCAAGTAGCTCAGCAATGGGAAAGGCAAACCACTTGATTCGATGTAAGCAATTGTTCCCTCTGGTGAGGCCAGCTTGCTGAAGCCGCTAAGCAAGAAAAGAACAGCCAACAATACGCGGCCGGCTACTGCAGTGGTATATTTCAGAGGGTTCATTTTATTGCTCCTAATTTAAAGTCTGCCGAAGTGGCTTGCGATGGAGAAATCATAAGTGCAGAGCAACTTGGCAACAATATGAGCACTTTCGATTTTACTGTTCCAAAATTAGGGACAATTGGCCCCGTACAGAACTGGCTGGGGCATCCAGCCAGTCTGTCGATCTAGTTACGCGTGTACGGGGTAGTCGATGTAGCCGCGTTCGTCGCCACCGAAGAAGGTGGTTGGATCAGGGGTATTGAGTTCCAAACCGTCTCGAATCCGGCGTGGTAGATCCGGGTTGGCCAAGAACGGTCGACCGAAGGCCACAACGTCCGCGCGTCCTTCTCGAATCGCTTTCTCCGCAGAGGCCGCGTCATAACCGCCTGCGATGATCAACACACCGTTCCAGGCGTCACGCAGCTTCAAGATGATTTCATCCCAGCGCGGGTCGAAGTTTTCGTCCTTCACCGTGCCGACGACGGCAGGCTCTACGAGGTGCAGATACGCCAGTCCATAGCGGTTCAACGACTCCACGATGTAGGTGAAGGTCTCGATGGGGGTGTCGTCTCCCATGCCCATGAAACGTCCCATCGGGGTGAGACGCACACCGACGCGTTCTGCACCGATCTCTTGCGCAACGGCCTGAACGACCGCTAGGAGCAGGCGCGCCCGATTCTGATAAGTACCACCGTATGGATCATTGCGCTTGTTGCTGTTGCTGTTGATGAATTGGTCGAGCAGATAGCCATTGCCTGCATGGATTTCCACGCCGTCCATACCGGCCTCGATGGCATTGAGCGCGGCGATGCGGTAGTCATCAATGATTGCGGCGATTTCTTCGGTTTCCAGCGCGCGCGGTGCCGGCACATCTCCCCACACCCCGTTACCATGTTCGTCGACAATGAAGGTCTTGCCAGGCGCTGCGATGGCACTCGGTGCCACAGGCAGAGCGTTATCCAGCTGGAAGCTGGGATGCGAAACGCGGCCAACGTGCCAAAGTTGCATGAAGATGCGTCCATCGAGTTGGTGAACTTCATCGCTCACACGTTTCCAGGCCTGAATCTGTTCAGGGGTATGAATACCCGGAGTCCACGCGTAACCTTGTCCCTGTTGAGAGATTTGCGTGGCCTCGGTAATGATTAGAGCCGCGCTTGCCCGCTGGCCATAATATTCCGCAGCCATTGGTGTTGGGACATCCCCAGGTTGACCAGCGCGAGACCGGGTCAACGGAGCCATCGCAATGCGATGAGGAAGTTCTAACGCGCCAACACGTATGGGATTGAACAGATTGCTGGTCATTACTCAGTTCCTTTTGAAGTAAATTCAATAAATTCAAGAGGTGAAGCATCGTTGCTTCTGTTTGATGAAGTTAGGTTAATACCCAGACCGAAAATTGTTAATCCGCAAAACCGGAGCAAGTGCATTGCGCAACTCGCAAAACTTGGGAACTCTGCCCTAAAGCGCAGTACGAGCTTTACCTCTATAAACCCGCAGCACGTCAGCCATGACTGACAAGGCGATCTCGGCTGGGGTCCTGGAACCGATATCCAAGCCTATGGGCATGTGCAAACGGCCTACGTCCGTAGACGACAGGCCGCCGATTCGCCGCAACCTTTCTGCTCGCTTCTCCGAAGTACGTTTAGAACCCATTGCACCGATATAAAAGGCCGGGGTGTGCACAGCTTCCATCAAGGCGAGGTCATCGATTTTCGGGTCATGGGTGAGCGCAACGACGGCTGTCGCAGCGTGGCAACCTCCATTGGCGATGTACAGCGAGGGCAACAGCGGAATCAGGGGTACCCCTTCGATTGGCATTTCGGCCGCTTCCTCCCGCGGATCGCAGGCAATCACTTCGAACCCGAGGGCTTTGGCGAACTGACCACAGGCCTGGGCGACGGGTGACATGCCGGCAAGTAGCAGACGAAGTGCAGGACCTAGGCTAATTTCCAGACGGCTTCCACGCCGAGCCACGGCGTCGGCTCCGTCAGCGTAACGCCGGGAGCTGAACAGGCCGCTTTCAAGTTCGATTATCCTCGTCAGCCGGTGCTGCCCACGTATCGCGTCGAGCAACTTGTTCAGGTGAGCCTTCCATTCCGGTGTCGGTCCTCGATGCTCGACCAACACATCCAAGCTGCCGCCACAGGGAAGTTGCAGGCGGCTACGCTCTTCAGCGGTACGTCCGTAACTGACAACCTGGGCGGGGGCCGCGTGCTCGCCACGGCCCAGCGCTTGGAGGAATTCTTCTTCGACGCATCCACCCGATAACGAGCCGCAGTGCGCGCCGGACTGTGTGGCCACCAGCATTGCACCAGGCGATCTCGGCGCCGAACCGAAGGTGGACAGCACGGTGCACAACCACAGGCTTTGCCCTTCGTCAGCCCAGGCCAGTGCTTGCTCGAGTACCCTCACATCAAGATGCTGCATCTGCCATTACCTCTTTAAGCACTTGATAGAACGTCGGCGACCTACTCATTGCTCAGGCCTTGCGGGTAAGTGGTAACGCAAACCGGCGGTGGCCGGTGGCATTGGCCACAGCATTACCCAGCGCCGCCGCCATCGGGCCTTGGACGATTTCGGCTGCGCCCAGGAACGGCTGGCCAGGCTGATCGATCATGTGTACTTCTACGTGCTTGGGAAGCTGCGGGAACCGCAGGATCGGGTAGCCGCTCCAGTCGTAGCTGCGCACCCCACCGGCGTCGTAACTAACTGCCTCGTAAAGCGTCCAACTGCTCGACTGGACGATACCGCCTTCGACCTGATTTCGAAGTCCATCGGGGTTGACGATCTGACCCACGTCTACTGCGGTGATCACCCGCTGGATCTCGATCTCGCCGGTTTGCGGATGCACCTGGATTTCCACAGCCACCGCGCAGTAGCCCATGATGTTTTTGTAGCGAGCGAAGCCCATGCCGATGCCGGCTCCCGGAGCCGGTGACCGACGTGGCCAGCCGAATTCGTCCCTGGTCCGTTCGATCACCGCGCGGGCCCTCGGATCGGTTAGGTGGCTGAGGCGGAACGCGACGGCATCAACACCCGCCTGATCTGCCAGCTCGTCCACGCAGGCCTCGATGGCGAAGACATTGATATGCGCCCCCAGCGAGCGCATCGCCGAGGTCCGGAACGGCATCTGGGTGATGAAGTTCATGTCGATACTAGCCGCACCGGTTTCGTACAGCGGGATCGCGTTGCGGTCGCCATCCCCCTCGGGCTGGGCAATCGGAACGGAGGGCATCGAGGTGAACGGGCGAGCGAGCATCCGCGCCGGCACCAGGCGTCCGGCGTTGGTGATGCGCTCGTTGTGCGGGGTGGTCCACAACTCGTACTTCCAGTCATTGATCCGCCCGTCACTGCCCAGGCTGGCTTGCAGCTCGGTGAGCATGGCCGAGCTGTAGGGTTCCCAAAGGTTTTCCTGTTCGCGCATCCATTGAACTCGCACGGGTACACCTGGCATGCGCACGGCGATGAGAGCCGCATCGGCCGCGGCGTCATCGGCGCCGTTGTGTCCGTAGCATCCCGAGCCTTCGGCGTGGATGCAGCGTACGGCGGCGGGCGGCAGGCCGACCATTTCGGCGATACCGGCACGCAGCGGGAACACTCCCTGGGTGTGGGTCCACACCGTTAGCATGCCGTCTTTGAACCAAGCTATCGAACAGGAGGGGCCGATGGAGCCATGCATCAGGTACTGCTTGGTGACCCGCGCTCTATACGTCTTGCCGCTTGAAGGGGCTGGGGTCCCCTCATGCTTGATGGGATAGCGCTTGGACTGCAACTTGGGCAGCAGTTGGTGAATCACGGCTTGGTCCGGGATCACGTCGCCACCGGCCCACGTCGCTGCCTCGTAGCCGGCGCGCATGGCTTTGATCGCTTGCCACTCATCTTTCGCTACCACTGCGAGGTAATTGCCGTCCCGGATGACCTTGACCACACCTGGTAGGCGTTCGATGGCGGGCATATCAAAGCCGGTGAGCTGGCTGCCAGGGCGCGGCGGTCTGATCACGCGGGCATGGACCATGCCCGGCAAACGCATGTCTTGGACGAACGCTGCGGCGCCGGTGACCTTTGCAGGAATGTCGAGCCGCTGCACCGCATGGCCGATAAGCTTGAACTGTTCAGGTGAAAAGTCTGGTGACTTGGCCTGGGCATACTGATGGAGGTCCACCCCAGTCACAGCGTCGGCATAGCTCATGCGTGCCCCAGACGGCGCGGTAATCATCGCATCCCCCGTTTTCAGCGATGCGACGTCCAAGCCCCACTGTCGAGCGGCAGACTCCATCAGCATCTGGCGAACCTGTGCAGCCGCGTTGAATAGCGCCGTGCCGCTGTCGAAAATTGTATGGCTGCCAGCCGTGTAGCCTTCGTTAGGGGTCAGGGCCGTATCCGCCGTTAGGAAGTTAACCGCAGCTGGCGCAACGTCCAGCCGCTCCGCTGCGATCTGCAGCAGCGCAGTCTTCACCCCGGTGCCCAGCTCTACCTTGCCGGTGTAAACCGTGATGCCATCGGCACCGACCTTAATCCAGGCGTCGAGATAGGGGTTGGTGCGCAGGCTACCCGGCAGGCCCGGGGCCAGCACCACGGTACCGAGCGTGTCCACCTCCGTATCGGCGAACGCCTTGCGGGCTGCCGGCATCAGTGTGAAGGCCATCAGCAGGCTGCTGCCCTGAAGGAAGGCGCGACGTCCGAATTCGCTTTTAGCCATGGATACCACCGTTTTCAATGACGCGTGTGATGGCTTCGATGATCCGCAGGTGAGTACCGCAGCGGCACAGGTTCGTGGCCATGTGCGCACGCAGCGTGGCCTGGTCGGGCCGGGGGTTTTTCTCAAGCAACGCTTGGGCCCGCATGATCATCCCGGCGATGCAGTAACCGCACTGGGCAGCCTGGGTATCGATGAACGCCTGCTGCAAGGGGCCGGGGTGCTCGGCCGTGCCCAAGCTCTCGACCGTGCGCACCTTGCGACCTTCCAGGCCCGCGCAGGGGGTCACGCAGGAAAACACCGGCTTGTCGTCGACGATGACAGTGCAGGCGCCGCACTGACCCAGTCCGCAACCGTACTTGGCGCCGTTGAGCTCGAGCTGGTTGCGCAGGGCATAGAGCAACGGCATGTCCGGGTCGATATCCAGGCTGTGTACCTGGCCGTTTACATTGAGAGTCACGTTGCTCATGGGGTCTCCTGGCGCAGCGCCTGAATGGTTGCATCTACATCCCGCCACGGTTTGTCCGGGCTCGCCTGATGGCGGATGAACTCGGCCAGGGCGGTGAGCTGCTGATCGGTCAGGCTCGCGGCGAACGGCGGCATGGCTGGACCCGGCTCGCCGGGCGTAGGCGCGATGCCTTCCAGCACTGTCTTGATGAAGTTGCGTGGTTTATCGGCCTGGACCGCTGACGTGGCGGTCAGTGCCGGCCTGCCGTCGATCGCGCGCATGGGCGCCGCGCCGCCGTGGCAGCCGGCACAGGCGCCTTGGAACAGATCATGGCCCAGACGAGCTGACTCAGCGGTTAGCGTGCTGCTGGCGCGGATAGGGATCGGCTTGGCATCGCTCGCGGGCAGGCTCAGCAAGTACTCCGCGATGGCATCGACATCGGCCTGTGGCAGACGAGCGAGCTCCTGACTGACCGGGCGCATTGGACCGGCCGGGGTGCCATGGTTGTCTACAACCTTGGCCTGCAGGTACTCCACCAGTTGTGCCTGCGACCAAGGTGTCTGGCGGCTCGCCAGACCAAGCAAGGATGGGGCTTCCCATCCGTCGACCACCCCGCCGGAAAGCGCCTGGCTGTCTTTCTCAGCGCCAAGGAAATTCAAGGGCGTATGGCACCCGCCACAGTGCCCCGCGCCTTCGACCAGATAGCGCCCGCGGTTCCACTGTTGCGAATGCTGCGCTGCCGGCTCGAATGGCGCCGTGTGCAGGAACATCAAGTTCCAGCCTGAGACCAGCGGGCGAATGTTCATGGGGAACTTCATGCGATTGGGGGTCGCCGGCTCGTATACAGGCGGGCCACTTCTCAGATACGCATAGGCATCGGCCAGGTCGTCGTCGCTGAGCAGACGATAGTGTTTGTAGGGGAAGGCAGGGTAGAGAAAATGGCCGTCTCTGGAGATGCCTTCGCGCATGGCACGTACAAATGCATCGAACGGCCACTTGCCTATGCCGGTCGTGGCGTCCGGGGTAATGTTGGTGCTGTAGAGCGTGCCGAACGGCGTCACCAATGGCAGGCCACCTGCGAGGTACTTGCCGCCTGGGCGCGTATGACACACTGCACAATCGCCGGCTGTCACCACTTCGGCGCCGCGAGCGATTTGCGCCGGATCGAATTCAATAGGCTTGTCGATCGGGTCGATCGCAGGGCGCCACATCAGCCCGAACGCTAAGGCCAGCCCTCCCACCCCGAGCGCAACAGCTGCAGATAACCAAAGTTTTTTACGTGCCATTGATACCCACCTCGCTCTTTGCTGAGAGCGACGACTGACGCCCAAAGCTGCAGGGGCTTGAGATGGCGGACGCCAATCGAGCCGAACTCATCGAAGATCTCCTCATCTTCAACCTCGGCTTATCGGGCGCCGATTAGTTGAAGGCGTGAGCCTAGAGGAGCACGACTTATAGGGGTATAGGTACATCGCGCAACGAAGCTTTGCTCATCACGCAACGCTGTCAGTTTTGCGCAACTTGCATAACTTTTTTGCTGGAAGTTCGTATTCTCATGGCTGTGCCTCACGCATAGGCTTGTTCCTGAACTTTCTCAACCCATTCGGAGATGTCGCCATGTCAGCGAGCAGCCCTGAAGTAATTGCTTCACCGTCGGTGCATGCCGATACAGTCCCGACACTTTCTAAAGCGTTGGTCATCTTTCTCGCGTTTTGCTGTGGCGCTGTAGTCGCCAACCTGTACTACGCACAGCCCATCGTTGAGCTGATTGCCCCAAGCATTGGCCTTTCGCCTGAACATGCCAGCTTGATCGTATCGTTGACCCAATTCGGCTATGCCGCTGGACTGCTGTTCTTGGTTCCACTGGCCGATCTGATGGAAAACAAGCGTCTGGTAATCGGCTTCACCCTGGTGGTAGGCGCGTTCCTCGCAGCAGCAGGTTTCGCTGACTCGCCGTCGCTGTTCCTGATTGCCTCGCTGATGATCGGACTGACTTCTGTCGCTGTGCAGATCCTGGTGCCGCTGGCCGCTCACATGGCGCCTGAGAGCAGTCGAGGCCGAGTGGTCGGTAACATCATGAGTGGTCTGTTGCTCGGAATCCTGCTGGCTCGCCCTGTTTCAAGCCTGGTGTCGGAGTATGTGGGCTGGAGGGGCGTGTTCTTCAGTGCCGCCGTGCTGATGGTCGTTATCGCTGCACTGGTGGCGGCACTACTGCCTAAGCGCATGCCGAATCATCACACCACCTACGCCCGCTTGATTGGTTCCGTCTTCGGCCTGGCTAAGCAATATGCTGTGCTACGTGAGCGTTCTCTGTATCAGGGGTTACTGTTTGCAAGCTTCAGCTTCTTCTGGACTGTCGTACCGATCGAGTTGATCCGTCACTACGGCTTTACCCAGAACGGTGTAGCGCTCTTCGCTCTTGTGGGTGCCGTGGGCGCCATTGCAGCCCCGATCGCAGGGCGTCTGGCTGATGCAGGTCATGGTCACGTAAGTACACTGGTAGCCTTGGTCATGGCACCGGCTGCGTTGCTCGTCGCCGGGATCCCCGGGCTGGGTTATCTAGGCTTGGTCGCTGCGGCGATCGCTCTGGATTTCGCCGTGCAAATGAACATGGTCCTTGGCCAGCGTGAAGTCTACGCCCTGGACCCCAACAGCCGGGCACGTCTGAACGCAGTGTTCATGACCAGCATCTTTGTCGGTGGTGCATTGGGTTCGATGGTCGCGAGCCCACTCTATGAGAGCTTTGGCTGGGCGACTACCGCTTACGCTGCTGCAGCGATCCCCGGCTTGGCACTTGTGATCTTCCTCGCGAAGCACGTCGGTAAGCGTTGATCCGAACCATAGAGGAAAAAAACCGCGATCACCTCGAGCATGAAGGCACTAGGTGTCGCGGCCCAAAGGGAGGACGTATCGGATTGATCAGGCGGATTTTGAATTGGGGAAGAACCTGCCCAGTCAGACTTGAAGCTCAGGAGTCATCACGACCGATACGAAACCCTGCGACGTGAAGCTTGCCAGGCAGGGTGAAACCTGGCGCATTCAGCACATCGTGGTGGACAACGTCTGGCGGACGGGAGAACCCCACTCCTCGCCGGTATTTGATCTGATCAGGCCCTTGAAACTTTACTCTCGTGCTGAATGCGCGCAGCGTCTCGTGAGGGCGGTAGCCCGAAGACTTTTGCGTAATCTCGGCTGAACTGGGTGCTGCTTTCATACCCGACTTCAAAGGCAGCCGCAGTGACGCTTCTGGCGTTGGCTGGGACGTGGTGCCGACCGACTGCCTGGCTCTGCATGTCGCAGCCAGGGTTGAACAACCCCAATCGTTGAACGTGGCGCTGCAAGTGGCAGGCCCCATGTCTCGCGGCTCGGCATCAAGCGTGAGTGAGATCATCGGCGCAGGGGTTCTGGCGCGTATTGAAGGGGAACTCGTGGCAGTCCCCGACCAGCCTCCCCGCGAGTTTGATTTTGGCGCTGGCCCAAAGCTGTGTGTGCCATTGTCATTCGGGGATCTGGTTACGGGCTGGCGCTCCACAGGTATTCCTAACATAGCCGTGTATGTGCACATCCCGGATGCCGCCTTTCCCGAGGGCGACCTCTCGCTATTGTCGGAAGGCCCGAGTGAAGAGCAGCGTCTGGCGCATCGAGCATTGGCCGTGGCCGAGGTCGTGGATGGAGATAGCGGTGTGGCCCGCTCGGTGATCGAGACCGTCAACGGGTACACCTACACACCGCTGGCGGCGGTTGAGGCGGCTCGCCGAGTGCTGAGCGGGGAACGGCGCGCAGGTTTTGAAACCCCGGCACACCTGCTCGGCGTCGGTTTCGCCGAAACCGTTGCCGATACAACAATCACCGATTTCTAGCCAGAGTTGGGCAGCCGAGCGAATGCTGCCCTGACGTGATCAATCGAAAAACAACGACTAAGGGGCGACTTTGGGCGATCAGGCATTGAGAGATAAGGGTCATCGCGCCCGCTTAAAATACGCGAACACCATGGCCCTTAATGCTGGACTTCGGAAGGTGAGTTAGCCGGACGCTTACGCTCCAGCGACAGCACGGCTGTCATATCTCGAAGCCAAGCAAATGGCTATGATTGGAACTGCCTGCCCCGTTGACCGATGGCGACAGTGGCTTTCTTCTCTGGATCATCAGCTGAGTCGAATACATGGATAAGTTTCTCGCGTTGAGCATGTTCGTAGAGACCGTGCGTTGCGGAGGGTACTCTGCAGCAGCGCGAAAGCTAGGCGTGGCAACTTCGTCTGTAGCACGGCAGGTCGCTGCTTTGGAGGCGGATCTTGGCACGACACTCATTACGCGTAGCACACGCCAGAACAGCCCTACCGATCTTGGCCAGGCCTATTTCGATCACGCCGTCACCATCCTCGACGCTCTCGCTGCCGCGGATAGCATGGTTACCGACAGGGGAAGTGAAGCGAAAGGCAAGCTGCGGGTTAGCGTTCCAGTGGAATTTGGTCGGCGCTTGATTTCGCCGCACCTTGGGCGTTTCCTAGCTGCCCATCCTGAACTGGAAGTGAGCCTGAACCTTAGCGATGAAATGGTCGACCTGTATAAGGATCGGATAGATCTAACGGTCCGACTCGGCTCAACCGTTTCCAGCGAAGAGGTAATCTGCACGACGGTTGGTCATTTTCAGCGTTGGTTAGTGGCCAGCCCTGCCTACCTGGAACAGCATGGCGCCCCAACGCAACCTAGTGAGTTATTGGATCACTCGTGCATGCGCTTCGATTACGGAGGTCCTATGAGGGACTGGCATTTTGAAGTCGAAGACGAGACGGTACCCGTGGCGGTACAAGGCCGAATGCAAAGCAATAATGCCGACATCCTCAGACAGGCGGCAGTCGCAGGGCAGGGCGTGGCGCTGTTAGCGGATTGGCTGGTTGCAGAGGATGTGCAACATGGACGGCTGACCCGCTTGATGCCTGAGTATGAGGTGAATCCAACGTCCGTGAATTCCTCCATCAATATTATTTACCTGCCTATAAATCGCGAGTCCACCCGTATTCGGGTCTTCGCGCAATTCATGAAAGAGTTACTGAATATTGCATAGCAGCTGACGCAATGCTCTATTGCGTGACGTGGGACTTCTGCTGTCTTGAATAACTCCTTACCCTTAAGGTGAATAAATCCTTCAGGGTATCGAGCATGGATACTTCACCCATATTAGCGTTTGAGTTTCTCGATCCTTGGGGTTGGGTTGCGGTGCGTCGGCTTGCGATAGCGATGAACCAGGCCGGAAAGGCTTATGACGTTACTTTCCAACCGTGTCGGTCTTTTCTGAGCCGAACAGCAGTAGGGATGTCGTACGCTGATTTCTTGGAGCGCCGCTTCGGCACACAAGCTCTGATCCACCAGTCTCTCGTGACGACCGAGATGCAAAAGCTGGGAATTGAGCCTGCTTTTAGCAAAATCCGCAGCGTTCCTGATACCCGTCCCGCCCTTGCTGCCGTGTTGTGGCTGCAGCGAAATGAGAGACCAGCCGAGGCATTCGTGCAACGAGTTTACGAGGCTTTGTATTGCTGCGGTGAGGACATCGGTGATGATGCTGTTATTGAAAAGCTACTGAGCCAGGAAGCAGTGGCTTTTCGCGACATCAAGTCCTTCCTGCTTAGTGACTCATTTGGTGGCGAGCTTCAGGAAACCGAAACCTCAGTCGCAGGTTGGGCCGGGCGAGTGATTCCCTCCTTTCGCATTAACGGCACTGTTGTCTTCGGCGCGCAGACTCCAGGTGTTCTGGCACCCATGTTTGCCTAGGCCCTGTACGAAAAGAGATGTCGCAAACACCGCATGGAGCAAGCCAGTGAGACCATCGCGGCAGAAGCTTTGCTCGAAGCGGTCGAAGAGGCGACTCGAGGTTCTGATCACAGAGCACACAGCTCCTTTGAATGCGCCTCGGAGCACAGTTTTTCAAGAGTTCTGGCTGCTAGCTAAATACGCTCTAGGCTCACCTTTCCTCTGAGAGCCTGGAATGTCTAGCTTCCGCATCCTTCTTGTTTCTGCTGCGCTGTTAAGCGCGAATGTCTTGTGAGCACACGTCAGTGACTGGTTGAGAATGCCGTTGACCCCGAACGTATGCAGACCTCGTTCAACGCCTTTGTCGTGGATACCGGCATTCTCTGCGGTATGGGTGACATTCTGAAGTGCGTACCGAATATGGACAATTAGGCAAAAACAAGAATCATTGATTCAAAAAAAAGGGACAATTAAGTGGACCGATTTGAATGCATGCGGACCTTCATAGCCACCGTTGACGCCAGCGGATTCACGGCGGCGGCGAGGATTCTTCATGTACCGCGCTCGAAGGTCAGTAAACAAATTCAGGCGCTGGAAGAAGCACTCGGGGTGCAGCTGCTGCATCGCACGACCCGCAGCCTGCACCTGACAGAAGCAGGCTGCGAATACTACGAAGCGTGTCGAGAAGTGGTGGCTTCGTTGGATGAGGCGGAGCAACGAGCACGGAGTGGACTGGCGCAAGTCCAAGGCGTATTACGGGTGAACGCTCCGATGTCCTTCGGTCTATGCCGTCTGGGCCCGCTGCTCCCTCAATTTCATGCGCTCTATCCGAAGGTAGAGCTGCAGCTTGTGCTGAGTGATCAGCAGGTCGATCCTATCAAGGGCGGCTTCGACGTCACGATCCGCATCGCGAGTCTCGCTGACTCCTCCCTAGTAGCCAAGCAGCTCTCTCCCGCACCGAGGGTACTGGTTGCTTCACCAGGTTATTTAGCTCAGCACGGCTTTCCTGAAACGCCTAAGGACTTGGCCTGCCACCAATGCCTCAATTATGGGTATCTGCAGAGCGGCGCTAGCTTGCAACTGAGCAACGGAAAAGAAATCCAGCGTGTTCACGTGACCGGACCGCTGCACGCCAACAATGGCGATTTGCTTGCGCAGGGTGCAGAGGCGGATATGGGTATTGCCTTGTTGCCGTTGTTTATCGTGGACAAGGCGTTGGCCGAGGGGAGGTTGGTTCAGGTGCTGAAAGATTGGGAAGCCCCGCCTATTTCAATTCATGCGGTTTATCCCACAGCTCGACGGGTCCCGCTCAAGACACGGGCATTCTTGGACTTTCTCGCCGCTGAGCTCCGGATTCCGGAGACTGCAGCGGTATCTTAGGTATGACTTTTGTGACGTAAAGACGACTGCACCTGACGGTCAGACAATCTTGGGTTTTGGAGTAAAGGCCGGTGCCTTGAAAACCCACGCACCTGGCCCGGTGATAGCCAAACCGGCAAACAATACAGTGTATAACCAGGCGAATTGTGCTTCCTCCAACGTCCATCCCGGATGCACCATTAAGAGAGCAACACCGAGGACGGCCAAGACAGGGAGACAAGCAAGGCGTGCAAATATGCCGAGTATCAGCAAGATGGGGCAGAGCACTTCAGCGAAGACTGCCATGGCCAACGTCAACGTCGGACCTAGACCAAACGGATCCTCGATACGCTGCAGCTCTGTGCTCCAGTTCAGCAACTTGGGCAACCCGTGGATCTGCAGAAGTAAAAGGGCGGCAGAGACGCGAAGAAAAAGCAGCCCGAGTGGCACCGATATACCTGCGAAGGAGCTCTCTTTCTGCGCGAGTTCAGACTTAGACATTGAGAATAAACCTCTATCGTGACGATGACGTCTTGGATCACCGTTAAAAAATGGGCGATTGCCTCGCGCTATTTCGTAACCGGGCTTCGCATCGCGTGCTTCAAAGCAGACAGAGCTGCTCTGAAAACGATGAGGGTGAGCCCACCCATTCCCACAGTGGCCAGACCCACCAGTAGGTAGTCCTTTAAGCTGTCGAAGGCATACAGGATCGGCCGACCAAAACCTGCGCCGAGGGCCAGAGCGCTACTGCACCAAAGGAGCGAACCGAGAATGCTGTAGGCGACGAAGTGCGATTTAGGCATAGCCATTTGGCCGGCCAACAAGGTTGAGACGGCGCCTGCGCCAGGTAGGAATTTGGCGAAGACCAACGCTACCGGTCCATATCTCAGGTAAGCCTTCCTGCCTTGAGCGAAGGCCGCCCCCATCTTGGGAGAGCCCCGACAGATTCGTCTGGTCAAAACTTCGCCGAAACGGCTGCCCATCCAGTACCAGATACTGTCCGCCACCAAGCACATGATCACAGCCATGGCGATGACTAAGGCAGGATCGGGCGCGCCGTGTTCGCTAGCGAAGGCGCCTGCAAGCACGAGTGAAGGGAATGACGGGATTGGTAATCCAATCTGGTCGCCAAATACATTCAATGCGAGCAGCGACAATGGATGATTAACTGCGAAGCTCTCAATTGGACTCATGGCGGCACCTCTTCTCGGCTCGACTACAGTCGGATCGCTGAAGGCAGGGACGACGAGTCAGCGCGAAACCAGCCGCTTGAGATATAACCTCAAGCGGCGGGTGTCACGGCTGACGGTCAGGACACCTTACGTTGGGGGGCTTTGTGCACCATGGTGTAGGCGTAGTCGACGCCCATGCCGTAGGCACCGCTGTGTTCCGTAACCAGGTCCATGACCGCTTGGTAGGTATCCTTGTGAGCCCAGTCACGCTGGTATTCGAGCAGTACTTGCTGCCAGGTCACCGGAATCGCGCCGGCCTGAATCATGCGCTGCACCGACATGTCGTGTGCTTCCTGAGTGGTGCCACCCGAGGCGTCGGTGACGATGTACACCTCGTAGCCGGCTTCCATGGCTTCCAGGGCCGGGAAGGTGAGGCACACCTCCGTCCACAGCGCGGCCATGACCAGTTTCTTGCGGCCGGTGGCTTTCACGGCTTCGACCAGCTTGGCGTCTTCCCAGCTGTTCATCGAGGTGCGCTCGATCGGCTCGGCGCCCGGATTCACTGCAAGGAGTTCTGGCCAGATGTAGCCGCTGAAGCTTTCGGTTTCGACCGAGGTGTAGATGGTCGGCACGTTGAAGATCTTGGCGGCCTTGGCCAGGCCGACGGTGTTGTTCTTCAGCGTCTGACGGTCGATCGACTGGACACCGAAAGCCATCTGCGGCTGGTGGTCGATCAGGATCAGAGCGGAGTTGGTTGGGTTCAGCAGTTCGCGTTTGGACATGGTCGTGATCTCTTCAGGATGGTTAAACGCTATGGGTTTTAAATGGGGCACCGCGCTTTGCCGGTGGCGTTCTCTGCGGTATTGATGCCATTCTGACGAAGGGGCTGATTCAAGACAATTAGGCTAAAATGGGAATGATTGTTCCCTTTTTAGGGACAATTGAACTGCACATGTAGGCGGGCACCCATTGATGCCGGCGGGTGAAGTGCATGAAGGGGCAGGCTGTGAGGGCACGCCTTATTCGATGAAGACTTTTTCCAGGTGCGGATGTCTGCCTTTGGCAGATAGCGACCGCGTGACGGGCCGCAATCGGCCAAGAGCAGGCAGTCGACTGATCGGATGGGGAAAATTAAGCTGGCGTTCTTTTGCGTGCACGGACGGGCGTATGGCTGAGATCTATCCGGGGAGTTGCTTATGTGCGAAGGTCAGATTCGAGCTCATCGGTCCTCCTAAAGCAGTAAGTCATTGTCATTGCAGCCAGTGCCGAAAAGGGCACGGAGCGTTGTTCGCTACGTACGGCAGCGTTCCTCGCCGCGCGCTTCGAGTATTAGAAGGTTCCAGCCAGATCAAAGCCTATGTCTCTTCACAGAAGGTCGTGCGTGAGTTCTGCATGGAGTGTGGTTCGACCTTGTTCTGGTCACGATCGCACGGGGAGTTTGCCGACTGGGTTTCGATAGCCTTGGGCACGCTCGACACACCCTTCATTCCCCATAAGCAAAAACATGTACATGCTGACGCCGCAGCCCATTGGTACACGCCAGCAAGCGACTGACGGCATGGGGCCGGATGCAGCCAATAGTGAGCGTCCGCTATGGGTCGATGGCGGTCAGTCATGACCGTCTGCTTTCGACCCAAAGTGGACGTTCATGCGTCGTGTACTGAGCCCAACTGAAGTTACTTCCGAGTTTGTGCAGCAACGGCATGCTTGCTGGAGCTACGCCTCTTAGCCGGGGATGGCAGATGGGAACCATCGGCTCTTCAAACAGCAGCTGCACTTTGATTGTCTGCCAGACAGGATGGTCGTAGTTAATCGCGGCTCAGGCCAGCAACCGGTCGATCAACGCCTGCTCGTAATCGTTGAGAGGCTGATCCTCGTAGAGCTTGTCGGAGGCCGCGATCAGCGCCTGGCCCTCGATCTCACGCCCACTGTCGACATATACATGCCCAAGATTCTCCAGCGACTGCAGGTTGCCGTGCAGAGAGAAGGAGATCAGGTACCAGCGCTCGGCTTCTTCGAGCTCGCCCAGGCGGTGATAGGCCACAGCCAGGTTGTGCTGGGCGTAGACGTGGTCGGATTGTAGGGCCTGCAACAACGCCTGCTTGGCCTGCTGATAGTCTTCGAGCTGCAAGTACAGAAGGCCAAGATTGTTATAGCCGTCGACATGGCCCAGCTCGGCCGCGCGCCGGTAGGCCTGCTCAGCCTGCGGATAGCGCTCGGCATGCAGATGGACGTCGCCGAGCAGGTTCAGCGCCTCCGGATGATCGTGGCGCACGGCGTTGTTGAGGTGCTCGACGGCGGCATCGTGATCGCCATCCTGGTGTGCCATGCTGCCAAGGTAGAAGTGGCTGCGGGGACAATCGTACTCGGCGGCTTTCTGGAAGTATTGGCGGGCGGTATCGTGATCACCTTCCTGGAAGGCCATGCTGCCGAGGTTGTAGTGGCTGCCCGGATAATTGTGCTCGGCAGCCCTCTGGAAGTGTCGGCGGGCGACGTCGTGATCACCGTCCTGGTAGGCCATGATGCCGAGGTTGTAGTGGCTGCCGGGATAATCCCGATCGGCGGCCATCTGGAAGTGTCGATGGGCATCGGCGCGATCGTCACGTGCCAGGCTCACCGCGCCAACGCCATTCATCCAGCGTGCGTCGCCGGGACACGCCTTGGCAAGGGTCTGGAAGCACTCCTGCGCGGTGTCCAGATCCTGCTCGCGAAACGCCGCCCAGGCCTGCTCATGGAGCGCAGTCGCTTGCTCGTCACTGAGCGTTTTTTTCTTCATGAACCACATGGTATTTCCTTCCTTGCGAGGGCCCGCCATTCTAAAGGCGTGTATCGAAGCCAACAAGGCAATGGCTCTGCTGGGCAGGTTCGAGCCGTACTAGCCACACCCAGGTAGCAGCGGCACGACGGATTGGCGCGTGCCCTGAGCATCAGCGGTGTGGCTCCGCAGCGGACGCAGCAGCATCGCGGGTGGATGACGATGCGGGCGTATTGACTGAAGCCTTACTCGGATGGCCCAGATATCGCTCAGTCGGAGTGGGGTTTTCTGCCCGACCAGTTTTCCTTTGTTCCAGGGCTGACGGCTGCAGCTAGCGATGATGTTCACGACAAGTCCTCCACGTGGTGAAGGACTAGGATGACTAATCAGAGCAACGGTCGCTAACGGCCACGAGCGGACAGTCACGCTGCGGCTCAATGGACATCTGTTTGAGGCTTGAAAGTGACTAGGACGGCCGGGGCGATTCACTTCGTGCTTATCGGCGTAGCGCTACCGCCGGCGCGCTGATCGCCTGCCAAAGATTCGGCAGTCGTTTCAGGCCGCGACCAGTTGCAAGACGAAATCGAGAAAAGCCCGCACCTTGGCCGGCGGGTTATGCCTCGAAGGATACAGGGCGTATAGCGGGAAACGCTCGTCCGGCCAGTCCGCGAACAATTCCACCAGCCTCCCATCCGTCAGCAGCAAGTCACTGCCCAGCGCCATGATCTGGGCAATGCCGTATCCCGCCAGGCAGGTGCTGTGCAGACTGCCGACATCGTTGACCAGTAACTGTCCACGGGTATCCACCACCTGGCGCTCACTACCCCGATGGAACTCCCAGTCGAACGGCCGCCCGGTTTCAGGATCGCGAAACTGGATGCAGCGATGTCGGTTCAAGTCCTGCGGCTGCAGGGGGCGACCATGCCGTTTCAGATAGGAAGGCGCCGCGACTGTAAGGATGCGCGTGTCCAGCAACTTGCGCGCGACCAGGCTGGAAGTACGCGGCTCACCGAAACGCAGCGCCAGGTCGAAACCGTCGGCGACCATGTCACCCAGTCGGTCGCGAGTGATCAGTTCCAGTTCCAACTGCGAATGGGCATCGAGAAACGCCCCCAGCCGCGGGCCGAGGATCAGGCGGGCGAAGAAAGGATCGACATTGACCCTCAAGCGCCCACGCACCACCCGAGCACCAGCAGTGACCGAGCTGGCCGCCTCCTCCAATGCAGTCAGCAAAGGCAGTACCTGCTCATGCAGGCGCCGACCCTCGTCGGTCAGGGTTACCGAGCGCGTAGTGCGATCAAACAGGCGAATGCCGAGGCGTTTTTCCAACCGGGCCAACGCCCGGCTGACGCCAGGTTGGGACATGTCCAGCACCTCACCTGCACCCGCGAAGCTGCCGGTGTCGACGATGGCGGCAAACACACTCATGCCATTCAGAGTGCGCTCATCGAAGCTCATATTTAATGCCTTTGTGTCATCAATAAAATGACTTCCATGTTATCGATTGATAAATCGCCTGAGGAGAGACTGCTTGCGAACCCGGCAACCGCCGGTCGCAATAGGAGTTATCCCCATGTATGTGATCACTGGAGTCACCGGCCAGGTAGGCGGCACCGTGGCCCGCAACCTGCTCGCTGCCGACAAGAACGTACGCGCGGTAGTGCGCGATGCCTCCAAGGGCGGCGAATGGCTGCGCCAAGGCTGTGAGCTGGCTCTGGCGGATATGCGTGACGCTGCCGCGCTGACCCGCGCTTTCAAAGGTGCCGAGGCGGTGTTCGTGCTGCTGCCACCGAACTTCGACCCGAGCCCAGACTTCCACGAATCACGCTATATCGTCTCGACCCTTCGCTCGGCGCTGGAGACAGCTCAGCCGGCCAAAGTCGTATGCCTGTCGACCATCGGCGCCCAGGCCAGCCAGTCCAACCTGCTCAGCCAACTCAGTGACATGGAACAACAACTCGGCCAGTTGCCTATGCCGGTCGCTTTCCTGCGCGCCGCATGGTTCATGGAAAACAGCCTGTGGGACATCGCTCCGGCGCGCGACGAGGGCGTGCTGCACAGCTTCCTGCAGCCACTGGACAAAGCCGTGCCAATGGTCGCCACTGCCGATGTCGGCTGCACTGCCTCCATGCTTTTGCAAGAGTCCTGGCAGGGCGTACGCATCGTCGAGCTGGAAGGGCCGCGGCGCATCTCGCCACAACGTCTGGCAGCCACGCTCGGGCGACTGCTGGGTCGTGACGTGCAGGCACACAGCGTACCGCGTGACACCTGGGAGCAGCTTTTCCACAGCCAGGGCATGCACAACCCATTGCCGCGCATGCAGATGCTCGATGGATTCAATCAAGGCTGGATCAACTTCGCAGGCACGGCGATATGCGGCACCACCGAATTGGAAACGGTACTCGCCGACCTGATCCAACGGCAGGCCTGAGGGAGTTCGGATGAGCACTGGCAGCATTGCGTTGACCAGTAGCGGCCGTTCATCGACGGCACGGCTGGCAGTGGCGGCGCAGCTGCAGTTGCCGTTGCTGCGATTGCCACCGTCGACGTGCTTGGGCTGGCGGCAATGGTCATGCATAAGGACTACGCGCTTTCGATCGATGGCGGCGCCAATGGCAAAGCCACTACCACTGACGACAAGCCCGATGTGAATGGAAAGTTCTCATTCAAGATGACCCTGAAGCGCAACGGCAGCAACTGAGGGGCAAAAGGGAGGGCTGCCTTGTGAGACGCCCGCTCCCACAGAGTCAGCATTTCCTTGCATGTGACAGCTTGTGGCGAATGTCAGCTCAGTGGCTGCTTTGGGTCGATTGCAGACGGTCATGACTGACCGCCATCGACCCTTAGCGGCCATGAGCATTCACCTAAGACATTGTTCTCACGGGTAGACGATCAGGAATCGAAGTGGTCACCCGACATGATTGATGCGTATAACTAAGTTCTGGTTCAATGTCTTATCTCGAACGCCAAAGCCTTGGCGCTGTCATTGGCTCAAGCTGGATATAACTGATCAACTATCGAGACTGTAAGGGGGGAGCGTTCGCCGCCGGTGTGAAGTGTGGTATCCGTTTCAATCAGCATGACCGCACACTCATCCTCAGCGATCGGTTTGTGTCGGATCTGTTTAGGGATGACGCAAAATTCCCCTGCGTGCAAGACAATCGTGCGATCTTCGAGTTGAATGCGAAGTGTGCCATAGATCACTGAAAACATTTCGTCTTCATGTTCGTGGGCATGCCAGACGAATTCCCCTTTCAGTTTTGCAATCTTGACGAACTGGTTGTTAACACGCCCGAGGACTCGGGGCTTCCAGTATTCTGTGAGTGTATCTAGTTCATTTCGTAGATTGATGCTATCCAAGGGGTTGATCATGCTCATGCCTTTGTCCGTGTGTCAGTCTGAGCCTTGCAAATTAAAGAGTGGCGTGGATTTTGAGTAGCGACGAATTATAATGCCGGCATTAACATCGCTAATGGCTAGATATGAACAAAACCCACAACCTTGATCTGGCGCTGCTCAGAGCATTTGTCGAAGTGGCGGACACTGGGAGCATGAGCGTTGCGTCAGTCAACCTGCACCTCACACAAGGAGCGGTTAGCCAGCGGATCAAGCGCCTGGAGGAATTCCTCGCCTGCCAATTATTGCTGCGTGATACACAGGGCAGCCGTTTGACGTTGAAGGGGCAATCGCTACTGCCAGATGCTCGTCGTCTGCTACGGATGCATGACGCATTCTGTGCCTCCATTGGCGATAGGGAGTCAGCTGCCCCGGTGCGCCTTGGGCTCCCTTTCGACATGGCCGGAGCCCCGCTTGCCCCCTTGCTCAGGGCTTTTAGTAATGCCTTTCCGAGGGCCGAGGTAAAGATTTTCAGCGCAGCTTCGATGGATCTCGACCAAGCGTTCGCCAACGGCAAACTCGATCTGGTACTCAGTCAAGGCCCGATCAACGTCGAATTGGGCGAACGGCTGACTGTGGATCAACTCGTATGGTTGGGCAACGAGGCGACAGCAGTACAGAGGCCTTTAGCCCTGTGCTTTCTGACCGCGAATTGTGCTTTTCGCGATACCGTTTTGCAGCGTCTGGGCGAAGAAAATATTGTCGGAAGAATGGTGTTCGAAAATACCTCAGCCGATACTACATTGACCATGGTTCGCAGCGGGCTTGCGGTCACGCCTTGGCTGCGAAGCCTCGCTCCCGAAGGACTCATACTGTCATTACCGGACTGTGGGCTACCGACATTGCCCAAGTTCGCGGTGCGTTTGCAGATGGTGGATAACGCCAGTAGTCCTATTTCTGCCCTTGCTGATCTTATCAGGGATCATTTTAAGCGCTCTGACATCTAAAGCTCCGAAGGATTTTTCAGGCATTGCCTAAAGCTCGGGTTTGAAAGGGGAGAAGGGGACAGATTTATTTAACGTGTTTAGCTGAAAATAAATTTGTCCCATTCTCGCATTCTCGCCAAGGCCTACACGCCAATTACTGCTTCAACTTCTGCCTTGCATTGAAGCAATGCCGCTTTTAGCCCTTCCAGGTTGTCGTGAAAGCGCAGTGCTGGGACGGCCAGCGAGATCGCGTAATGTTCCGACAGCCCGCTGCGGATATTCACGCCAATACCGCAAACGCCCCGAGCGTGCTCCTCCTGATCAATGGCCCATCCTTGCTGCCTAACGAGGTTCACGCTTCCCATCAGTTCGCTGAGCGAGATGAGGGTAGAGGCCGTGCGACGTTCAAGCGGCTCTGTCAGCATCTGAGTCAAGAACTCGTCCGAAAACGTGCTCAGCAATGCTTTGCCGTGGGCAGTGCAATGGATGGGAAACGCTGTGCCCACGGGGGAAACGACGCGTAACTCCTGATCAGAGGGGTACTGGTCGACTGAAATAGCGTGAAGCCCTCTGTAAACGCAAACGTCGACCGTCTCACGGGTGCGGCGCCCGAGACTCTCGACATAAGGCCGGGCAATCGCCACAAGATCCGTGTGAGCGGACGCCGCAAGCCGGACGAGCGCAGGGCCCAGGCGTATCCCCGCGCTGCCGGTGATCACCATCTGCTGAGCTTCCAGCGCGGTCACGATGCGATGCACGGTCGTGCGCGGTAGCCCAGACGCCTTGGCAACCTGGCTCAGGCTTAATCCTTCCCGCTGATTTTCCAGCGTTTTCAGCACCGCAGCGGCCCGTGCGATGACCTGCTTTCCAGCGCCCTCTGCTTCTGACGACACCTCTATCCCCTTGGTCATTCGGCAATCCTCTCGTTGACATCGGCAGAATAACCTAACACTCTCTGTACCGATATGCGGATTGCTGTTCCATTGTACGGATAACCTTATGAGCCCACTGATTTCTCGCCCCGGATCGCTCGTGCTACTGGTCGTCGCCTCACTGACGATCATGGTCGGATGCGTCATCGTGCCGGGGCTGCCCACCATCGCCCAACAGCTAGGGGTCGGCAGCGCTGCCAGTTGGCTGGTGACCATTCCGTCGCTGGGCGTCATCGTTTTTGGCCCCATCGCAGGCAAAATCATCGACCGGATCGGGCTGTACAAAAGCTTGTGCCTTGGCCTCTTTGCCTATGGCCTGCTGGGCATCGTGGGCTTCATGTTTCACGGAATATGGGTCTTTATCGACAGGCTCCTCTTAGGAGGATCGACAGCCATGATCATGGCCGCCGGGACAGGACTGATTTCAGAGTTCTACGAAGGTGAGGCTCGGCTGCGAATGATTGCCAAGCAAGGCATGTCCATCGAGTTGGGTGGCGTGGTCTTTCTCTTTGTCGCCGGTCTTCTGGCAAACGTGGGGTGGCAATGGCCTTTCGCGCTTTACCTCTGCGCGTGGGGGGTGCTTGCGCTGGTGCTGGTGTACGTGCCTCAGCCTTCCGTCATCAGGCCCACGATGGGAGCAGGTGAAATCACTTCATCTCTCTCGGCGGCACTGAAGTTCGTTTACCTCTCAGCCACGCTCTCCATGATCGTATTCTTCACCGCCATCATCACGCTCCCACTCCGGCTGCATGGCACTGGCCTCGACGAAGCCCAGGTCGGGTACTTTCTGTCGTACGTGTCGTTGGTCGCGGTTGGCGCAGCCGCCATCATGCCCATCGCTGCTCGCAAAGTGGGCGAACACGGGACACTGATTTTCGGGTTTGCGTTTTATACGCTGGCACACCTGGCATTTGTGACCGCAGATGGGCTGATGCTGATGGTCGAGGGTGGGCTTTGCCTGGGTCTCGGATTTGGCTTGACAGTGCCATTGCTCAACCACATGACCATCGAACGTAGCCATGTTGCCCAGAGGGGGCGCAATCTGGCCTGGCTTTCGATGGCGATCTTTGCCGGGCAGTTTCTCTCCTCGTTCATGGAGTTCGTGCCAGAACCTCAATTCTATGGATTCCTGTGTGCAGCCGGTGTCGCTTTGATCGCTTGTGCATTGGTGCTGGCAAGTGCCAGTCAGCGCAGATTCAGATCAACTCCTTGAGGCGGTTGGTACTGGAGGGCAGGGGGGCGTCGCCCTCGCTGAAAGATACGTCGGCCATGGCGTGAAATGACGATGCCCACATTCCTAAGGTAGGAAAGTGGGCATCGAGGTGCAGTTTGTTTGGCTTACTTTGCGCTAATGGCGCTGGCTGTTTCAGCTTGCTCGCGCTGGCGCGTGCGGCCGATTACCAGTACAGCGATACCGGCTACGGTGCATAGTGCGGCCAACGGCATCAGTGCCAAGGAGTAGCTGCCGGTGGCATCGTGAATGGCGCCGTAGACATTGACCATGATACCTCCGCCAATCAGGTTGGCCATGGCGCCGACGGCTGCCAACCCCGCAGCAGCAGTCGAGGAAGACAGCCAGCCCGACACCAGCGCCCAGAACGGCCCTTTCATCGAGTAGGCGCCCACCAGGACCATTGCCAGCATCATCACCGTCGCCGGCAGGGACGAGGTGAACAAGGTCATCAACAGGCCCGCCGCGATCAGCAGCATGGTCATAGCCGTGTGCCAGCGACGCTCGCCGCTGCGGTCTGAGCTGCGACCCCAGATGATCATCAGCACAGAAGCAACACCATAAGGGATGGCATTCACCAGGCCGATTTCCATCGAGCTCAGGCCGAAGGTCTTCAGCAGTTGCGGGGCCCACACGCTCATGGTGCTTCCTGCAGCTGAAGCGCCTGAGTAGATCAGTGCCAGTACCCAGATATCTTTGTGGCGCAGCAGTTTCCACAGCGAAATATGGCCGATGGCGGTCTTCTTCGCGGCTTCATCAGCCAGGCGGCGGGTGAGCCAGCCGCGCTGCTCTTCATTCAGCCATTTGGCCTGCTCGGGGCGATCGGTGAGCACGAACAGGCAGGCGATACCCAGCAGTACGGCTGGAATGCCTTCGAGAATGAACAGCCAGTGCCAGCCACGCATGCCCATCCAGCCATCCAGGTTCAGCAGCAGGCCTGACAGTGGCGAACCAATGAAGTTGGCGGCAGGGATCGCCACCATGAACAGCGCCACCATGCGCGCGCGGTAGCTGGACGGCAGCCAGTAGGTGAGGTACAGCAGCACGCCCGGGAAGAAACCAGCCTCGGCAGCACCCAGCAGAAAGCGCATCACGTACAGTGAATTGGCACCCTGAACGAACGCTGTGCCTGCCGAGATCAGGCCCCAGGTGATCATGATGCGGGCTATCCAGATGCGTGCCCCGTAGCGTTGCATGGCCA
This sequence comes from Pseudomonas putida, assembly GCF_004357765.1. Taxonomy (GTDB): domain Bacteria; phylum Pseudomonadota; class Gammaproteobacteria; order Pseudomonadales; family Pseudomonadaceae; genus Aquipseudomonas; species Aquipseudomonas putida_U. The sequence goes on from NZ_SMTE01000016.1 coordinate 98,170, forward strand.
GGTTGCTGGGCACTTCGACCAGGAAGTAGGCAAAGAAGAACAGGCTGCTGGCGAAGCCGAACACCTTTGCCGTGAGCTGCAGATCCTCGTTCATCTGCAGGGAAGCCATGCCGATGTTGCCGCGGTCGATGATCGCGATCAGATAACAAACGATCAGAAAGGGCAGCAGTCGCCAGGCGATACGGCGCATGGTGCTGCGTTCGAGTTCATCCGGCAGCGATGTTGCTGAAGTCATGGTGCTCTCCAATTGTTTTTTTTCTGGAGTGAGGCGTGTGAACGTGCCCCGCTCACGAGAGGCACGCGAGGGGGTGCGATCAGCTGGCGAAGAGGTGGCGGTTGACCACACAACGCGGGTCCAGAGCATTGCCCGCCCACACATCGAGAACCTGCTTCAGCGCTACCAGGCCTACCCGTTCGCGGGCCTCGGTGGTGTTGGCGCCGACATGCGGCGTGGCGACCAGTGTCGGCAAGCCCCACAGCGGGCTGTCGGCAGGCGGCGGCTCGGGGCTGAAGGTATCCAGGCCGGCGCCGGCGATGCGGCGTTCGCTGAGCGCTTTTACCAGGGCGTTGGTGTCGATCAGCTCACCACGGGCAGTGTTGATCAGGATGGCGCCTGGGCGCATGCGCTCGAGCTGGGCAGCGCCAATCAGGTTGTGGTTGGTCTCGGTCAGCGGGCAGTGCAGGCTGATGATATCGCTTTCAGCCAGCAGGCGATCGAAATCCTCTTCACGCTCGACGTGCGGGCGCTCCGGCAGTTGCTTGAGGTAGGGGTCGAAGACCTTGACCTTCATGCGCAGTGGCGCCACCAGGTCCATGAGGATGCTGCCGATCGAGCCCAGACCGATAAGCCCCAGGGTTTTGCCTGATAGCTCCATGCCGTTGGCCGAGGATTTGTCCCAATGCCCGTCACGCATGCGCGCATCCAGCAGTGCGGTTTGACGTGCCACGCTGAACATCAGGGCGAAGGCCAGCTCGGCCACCGACTGGGCATTGGCACCCAAGGCGATCGATACCGGGATGCTGCGGTCGGCGGCGGCCTGGAGGTCGATGGTGTTGTAGCCCACGCCGTGCTTGGCGATCACTTTCAGGTTGGCAGAAGCGTCGATCATGGCGCGGGTCAGTTTGCCCTGGCGGACCACGATGGCATCGGGCTGTTCAGCGCGAATGATCGCTTCCAGTTCTTCGGCGGGTAGGTAGGGCGTAGTGGGGACGATTCTGACGCCCTGTTCGGCGGCAAGGTTCATGGCCTCGGCAGCAAGCTCAGGGCCGGTCAGCAGAATGGTACGGGACATCGTGGATACCTTGTTCTTGTCAGGGGGCGGTTCGGGCGCAGCCTGCCGCGCATCTGCGGCAATGGGCTAAACCCTATCATAATGAAATGCTGTTGCAAGAAAATTAAGATGTGCGCCGACAATTGCCAAAAGAAGCCGTTAAAAATGCATTGCAACGCTTTTAATGAAATGACATTCTAAAAAACAGATTCGGCAGCGGCCGATGACATCGAATAACACCAAGAGAGGTATGTCACATGAGCATTGGCTTCCAAGTGCTTGAGCGCGCACGTAAAGTCGGTGATGAGTGGGTTGCACGTTATCGTGAGGTTCCGGTTGCCAACGTCAGCGATTCGATGAACCGCATGACCGCAGGTGGTGCCCGCCTGCGACCCATGCATCGCGAAGGTGTGCTGTGCGGCCCGGCCTTGACAGTCAAGGCGCGACCAGGTGACAACCTCATGCTGCATTACGCGATCGATATCGCTCAGCCGGGCGATGTGATCGTGGTCGACGCCGGTGGCGATCTGACCAACGCCCTGATCGGTGAAATGATGGTGGCTTACGCGGTCAAGCGTGGCCTGGCCGGTATCGTCATCAACGGCGCCATTCGCGATGCAGCCAACATCGGCGCGGGTGACTTCCCGTTGTTTGCCGCTGGCGTTTCGCACCGTGGTCCATACAAGGACGGCCCGGGCGAGATCAACGTGCCGATTGCCATTGATGGTATGGTGATCGAGCCAGGCGATCTGGTGATCGGTGATGACGATGGCCTGCTGTGTGTGCCTTACGACCACGTTGCTGAGGTCTATGCTCGCGCCACCGCCAAGCACACTGCCGAAACCACACAGATGGAACAAATTGCCCAAGGCACCAACGACCGTTCTTGGGTCCTGGAGTCCTTGAAAAAGAAAGGCTGCCTGCTGCCAGGCTGATCCCGCATGCGCTGCGCACCTTGCGATGGGGTGTGCAGCGGCTGTTGGGTCGGTGTCGGTCGCGGGTTCTATTGAGGGTTCGCAGACTTGTCCGATTCATCGTCACCGCATCGCAAACGTTGGCCCGCCGCCGTGCGGGCGCTCGCTCATCGCAACTTTCAGATCTATTTCGCCGGCCAGGGTGTTTCCACTCTGGGCAAGTGGGTTCAGCAGGTTGCATTAGCCTGGCTGGCCTATCATCTGACCGGTTCTGCTGTACTGCTGGGGCTGATCACCTTCCTTTCGCTCGCGCCGCAATTGCTCATCGGCCCGTTGGCCGGAGCTTGGATCGATCGGCATGACAAGCGCCGGTTGCTGATCATCGTGCAACTTATCCTGATCGCGCAGTCGCTCGTGCTGGCGTTTGCAACCTGGCGCAACTGGATCGATGGTCCGTTCATTGCTGCCATGGCATTGCTGCTTGGCATGCTCAATGCCTTGGAAACCCCTCTGCGTCAGGCGCTGATCGGCAGTTTTGTCGACGACCCGGCCGACCTGCCGAACGCGCTGGTGCTCAATGCCATGTTGATCAATGCCGCACGGTTCGTCGGCCCGCCATTGGCCGGTGGGCTCATTGCCCTGGCCGGCGAGGCGGCCTGCTTCGCCCTCACTGCCGTGGCTTTCATGGCCTTGCTGGGTGGCTTGCTGAAAGTGCGCGGCACCGCCGGCCCAAAGGCCAGTGGCTCAACCGCGCAAGTGTTTCGCGAAGGGCTGTTGTATCTGTGGCAAACGCGCAACGTTCGCCAGTTGCTGGTCAACGTGATCATGGTCAACTTGTTGGCATCCTGCTACGCGGCACTGCTGCCGATCCTGGCCAGGGCTGTGTTCGCTGGCGATGCGCGTGTGCTTGGCTGGTTGTGGGGGGCGGCAGGCGCGGGGGCTTTCGTGGCCACGCTGGTGCTGGCGGTTGGCGGTGCATTGCCTCGCCTGCGCCAGTTCACCGATGCTGGAGCGCTGCTGTGCGCGGTTGCACTGATCGGTTTGTGGATGGCGGATGCGCTGCCACTGGCGTTGCTGGCGCTGGGCGTTTTAGGTTTCGGCATCACCCTGAGCAATGTCAGTACCAACATGCAGCTGCAAAGTGGCGCACCCAGCCATTTGCGTGGTCGGGTGATCGCTTTCTACATTGCCATGCGCTTCGGCTTCGAAGCTTTGGGCGGCATGGCGGCGGGGCTGATCGCGGCCCGCTGGGGAGCGCCGGCGACCTTGGGAGTCGCCGGAGGGTTTCTGGTGATCGGGCTGCTGGGTCAATACGGCATGCGTCGTCGCAGCTGAGCGGTCAGATTGTCTGACCTTGGCCGTGAGGCGTCTGCTGCTTGGCGGGGTCGCCCAGCCAAAGCATCAGGCAGGTACCGACCAGCAGGATCGATGCAACAGCAAAGAACGGCATACTGAAGCTATGAGTGGCGTCCTTGATCAGGCCGATCAGGAACGGGCCGGTGAAGCCGCCCAGGTTGCCGATCGAGACGATCATCGCCAGACCGCCAGCGGCGGCGCGACCGGTCAGGAAGCTCGAAGGTATCGCCCAGAACGTGGCCTGGAATGACAGGATGCTCGCCACCGCCACGCACAGGCTGGCGATCTTCAACACCGGCTGGTCAAGCAGGGCGGCGGCCACCAGGGCCACGGCGGCCAGTGCCAATGCACTGACCACATAGGGCAGGCGGTGATGGCTACGGTTGGCCAGCCGTGCCCACATCGTCATTGCCAGTGCCCCGAGCAGGTAGGGCAGGGCGACCACCAGGCCAACCACGCCGCTATCGATGCCCAGGCCTTTGATGATCTGCGGCAGCCACATGCCTATGCCAATCGAGCCGACGATGCAGCAAAAGTTGATGGCCGCCAGGGTGAAGACCTTGGGGTTGGTCAAGGCTGCGCGCAGCGTATTGCCATGAGATGCACCGATGGCCTGTTGTTCTTGGGACAGGCGCTGGTCAAGCCACGCTTTCTCTCGGGGGTTGAGCCATTTTGCCTTGGCCGGGGTATCGACCAGTACGAAGAGGCAAGCGATGCCAAGCAGCACAGCCGGCATCGACTCGGTGACCAGCAGCAGTTGCCAGTTCTTCAGGCCCCAAACGCCGTGCTGTTCCATCAGCCAGCCGGACAGGGGCGAACCGACGATGTTGGCCGCAGGAATGCCCAGCAGGAAAGCGGCAGTGGCTTTCGCCCGCCATTTGCCGGGGAACCAGTAGGTGAAGTACAGGTATACGCCAGGTGTGAAGCCCGCTTCGGCAAGCCCCAGCAAAAAGCGCGCAATGCTGAAACTGATTGGCCCGGTGGCGAACGCGGTGGCCATGGAGATCAGCCCCCAGGTGATCATGATTCGCGCAATCCACACCCGTGCGCCGAAGCGCTGCATCAGCAGGTTGCTGGGGATCTCGAACATGAAGTAGCCGAAGAAAAACAGGCCGGCTGCCCAGCCGAACATCGTCGCGGTAAGGCCCAGGTCCTGATTCATGCTGATGGCGGCGAAGCCGACATTGGTGCGGTCGAGGTAGCTGATCACGTAGCAGATGAAGATGAACGGCACCAGGCGCCACAGCACGCGGCGCATCAGGCGTTCGCCCTCGGCGTCGCTGAGCGGCGCCTGGGCAGCGGGGGTTTCATGGGTCATGTCGTCACTCTTTTGTAGTTGTTGTGTGCCCTGACAGGGGGCGGGTTCAGCTGTGGGAATACATCGGCAGCCCAGGCGCATTAGTGCGCACCTGCAGAATGCTGCCGGTTTCGGATTCGGTGATGTACAGGGTCTGTCCGTCATTGCCGCCGAAGGCCAGGTTGGTGTTGCTGATGCCTGCGCAGGAGATGATGCGCTGCAATGGCTCAGCGACTTTCGACAGCTTCCATACCGAACCGAAACCGGTGTGGGCGATATACAGGTTGCTCTGCGCATCGAGGGCCAGGCCGTCGGGCCCGCCCAGGCCGCCATGCAACTGGGCGAAAACGCCCACCTTGCCGACGATCGAGCCGTTGCCCAACGGGATCCGCCAGATCTGTTGCGCGCGTGTCACTGCCACCAGCAGATGATTGAGGTGCGGGTCGTAGACGATGCCATTGGGGCTGGGGATGGTGCCAAGCAGGCAGGTCAGGTTGCCGCTGGCGTCGAGCTTGTACACGCGGCCGCTGGCATCCTGCAGCCCGGTCTGGCCTTGGTCTGTGAAATACAGGTCACCGTTGGGGGCGAACACCAGGTCGTTGACGCCTTTGAAGCCTTCCGAACCCGCTGAGTCGAGCAGCGCTTCGATAGCGCCGGTATCTGGGTGGAGCAGCATGATCCCGCGCTTGTAGTCGGTAATGAAGATGCGTCCGTCCTGGTGAATCTTCAGGCCGTTCGGCCAGCCATCGTACTGACACAGCAGTTCCCAATCGCCCTGCGGCGAGATGCGGAAAATTCGCCCGTTGGGAATGTCGGTCACGTAAAGGCGGCCTTGACGATCGAATGATGGGCCTTCGAGAAATGAGTCGATGGCACGGCCTTGGCGGTTGGCATTGGCCCAGGCGGTCGGGCGCGGGTTGCGGAAGCGGTCAGGCAGGCGGGTGAATACCGTGGTCTCCACGGTCGGCGGGGCAGCAAAGAAGCTCATGGGCGCTCCTGTAGGGCCGGGGACGCCTGGGCGTCCGAATGTTGTTTTGATGTATTTAATGCAACGGCGTTGCAAAATAAAACAAAATCGGACGAAGGGTGAAGCTCTTTTTATGGTGAATCCGGATTTCCAGGGTTGTTTAGCGTTGCCTGTTGACGAGGTTGTGGTAATCTACCTCACTATAAAGAAATGCCGTTTCAAAAAAATAACGGAACGGTCCTTTGGAGCCTCTGCTTGAAATCCCTACCTTCCAGCTGCCGCATCGCCTTGCAGCAGGCGGCAGCGTCATAGGCTTGTCTGCCCAGGCCGACCTGATCGGTGAGAGCCACGCGAACTTGTCGATGCGCAATCTCTACTTCAACAGCGGCAACCGCGACGGCACGGCGCAGCCCTCCAGAACCGAGGAGTGGGCGCAAGGTTTTCTGCTCGACCTGCGCTCCCGTTATACCGACGGTGTGGTGGGTTTCGGCGTGGGCGCCACGGCCATGCTGGGCCCGACCGATCTCACGGGCATGGCTCTAAGCGGTGGCACGCAGGAAAGCAGGAAATAGGCGTACAGGTAGGCGATCAGGTACTCAGCTGGCTTTTTTATCTCGCCCACGGGCCATGCTACATTGTCCAGCCCCGACCCTTGTCGGATAATGGGTTTGTCTGCCCTCGCGTTGAATCGAGGGCCTTAATCGTGTGAGGTTTTGCAAGTGGCAAAAGCGCGGCCGCGTCCAGCGGTGAATGGTGTGGCATCGGCAGACCGTGTTTTGACTGTGCTAACCGCATTTCAGATAGGCGACTCAGCGCTGAGCCTTGTCGAGCTGGTCGAGCGTACCGGGCTCATCAAGAGCACGATCATGCGCTTGATGGTATCTCTGGAGAACCACGGGTTCATTACGCGCATGGCCGATGGTCGCTATCAGTTGGCCAGTGAAGTCATGCGTTTGAATGCCGTGTACCAGGAGGCGCTAGACCTAGAAAGACACGTGATGCCACGTTTGCATTATCTGGCTGAACAGTCGGGTGAAACAGCTTCTTTCTACGTGCGTCACGGTGCGTATCGGATGTGTCAGTACCGGGTCAATTCCTCGCATCGACTGCGTATGAACCTGCAACCAGGTGACATGCGTCCGATGGATGAAGCCGCGGGAGCGCAGGCCTTGCGCGCCCCTTGCCAAATCGGCATCAACCTGCAGAAACCTTACTACTCCAAAGGCGCAACGGACCCTCATGCTGCTTCGATGGCGCTGCCCATCTACGGTGCCCAGCAGGAACTCATGGGTGCCCTTGTCATTTCAGGGCCTGCGAGTCGTTTAACTGAAGAGTACGCCGAAAGCCTCAAGCCCATGTTCTTCGAAGCGGCGCGTGATCTGATGCGAAGCTTGGGCTTTAAGTCTGCGTCATTGGAATCCGAATTGGCTCAGTAAGCTAGGTTTCACCTGAAGCTGCTTCTTGCTGTTAGCTGCTTATCCTGAGTGTGGTTATGGGTCGATACCGGCCACCCGCTATCGACCCATAACCACGAACCACCCGCCTCAGAACGCGTACACCAACGTCGCCGTAGCACTGCGTGGGGTGCCGTACCAACCGCGGGAGCCGATCGCGGTGTAGTACTTCTCGTCGAACAGGTTGTTGACGTTCAGCGCTACGCTGGTTTGTGGCGTGAGTGCATATTGCGCCATCAGATCGACCACGCTGTAGGGGTCTTGAGTGAACGTTTCGTCGTTCGGCCCGGCACCTTTGTAGTACTCGGTCCCCTGCCAACGCACACCAGCCCCCAGTTTCAATTGCGGCACAGATTGCAGGCGATAGCTGGTGAATAGCTTGAAGGTATCGCGTGGTACTTCAGTGAGCAGACGCTCGTCATCCGAATCCTTGATCTCGGCATAGGTGTAACTGGCGGACACTTGCCAGTCGGGCAGGATCTCGCCCGCCATTTCCATCTCGAAACCGCGGGTCTTGGTGCCAGACTCGGCACGGTAGGCCTGGTTGCCGTCGGGTGCCAGGTTGTCGCCGTCAGCCACGGCGAGGTTGTCCTGGCGCACCTCGAAGACACTGAAAGCGGCGGTCAGGCGTTTGTCCCAGAACTCGCTCTTGATACCCAGCTCGTAGTTCACACCCTCCTCGGGGTCCAGGTACTTGCCGCTGACATCCTTGTTGCTTTGTGGCTTGAAGATGGTGGTATAGCTGGCGTAAGCCGACCAGTTCTCGTTGAGGTCATAAACCAGTCCGAGGTAAGGCGTGACCACCCCGGTTTCGCTTCGCGAGGTGCGGCTGGTATCGCCGGTCGACAGGGTGGTGGAGGTTTCGTCACGGTGCCAGTCGATCACCCGCGCACCGGTAATCAGTGAAAGGTCATCGGCCAGGCTCCAGCGAACCGAAGCCACCAGGCCGTCTTGGGTTTCATCCAGCGAATCTTCCGACGTTTGGGTGTGGATGGCATCCGGAATCGGCAGCGAACCGTTCCAGGTATGGATGTTGTCGATGCTCTGCATGGTCCAGAGCGGATAACCGGGGTTACGGTAGTAGGCTTTATAGTGGCTGGCCCCGAGATAGGCTTGGTGCTCGCGGGAAAACAGTTCGAACGGCCCGGAAGCCGAGAGATCGAACGACGTCTGCCGGGGCTCGCCGGCCCAGCGGCCAGTCCAGGTGCTGACGCCGCTGCCATCGGGGTTCACGGTGCCGCTGGCGGCTGTGGCGAAGGCGTCGTCATAACTGCGCCGGTTGTGCTCGGCATTGAATTTCAGTTGCCAACCGTTATCCAGTTGATGTTCCAGCGTGGAGAACACTGTCTTGGTTCTACGCTTGTGGTAGCTCCAGTCCGAGGCCGAGTTGAACGAGCGGGAAGGGCTGAAGTGGCTGCCATCGGAGTTGTACATCGGGAAGCCATGGTTACCGGCCCCATCGTTGTCCATCTCCTGGTACTCGGCCCCTACGGTCAGCATCGTTGTGTCGCTGATGTCCCAGTCCACCACGCCGTAGGCTGCCTGTCTTTTCAGGGACTGGCGGTCGACGTGGCTGCCGCTGTCGGTGTTCGACGCCACGAAGCGCCCGCGGACATTACCGCTTTCGCTTAGCGTTCCGGACAGGTCCAGCTCGGTACGATAGTTGTCCCACGAGCCAGCCTTGAGTGTCAGTGTGCGTTTCGTTTCAAGCGTCGGTTTCTTGCGGACCAGGTTGATGGTCGCACCGGGATCGCCGGTCCCCGACATCAGCCCCGTGGCCCCGCGTACCACTTCCACTCGATCGTAGCTGACCATGTCGGCAAGGTCATCGCGAAAGCCATAGGTATCAGGGCGGTTGACGCCGTCGACCTGGATGCTGCCAACCGAGAAGCCGCGTACGTAGATTTGGTTGGCGTCGCTACCGGCTGGCCCCATGCTGTCGACGACCACACCGGGCGTCTGCTCCAGCACTTGGGCGACGTCTGTCAGGTTCTGGTCCTCGATCTGCTGGCGGGTCACCACGCTGATCGATTGCGGCGTTTCGCGTGCAGAAAGGCGTAGCCCGGTCGCGGTGTTGGCCGAGCCGGTGGCGTAACTGCCCGTACCTTCGGTCGTACTGCCAAGGCCCGCGGCACTGACGCTGGTTGCCCCCAACTCGAGGGCCGCGCTGGTGTCCGCCTTGCTCAGCACGTAGCGTTTTTCCCCAGCCTGCTGCACCTGCAGCCCCGTGCCCTGCAGCAACGTGGCGAAACCTTGCTCGAGCTCGAAATTCCCGTGCAAGCCGGAGGACTGCAGCCCGGCTGTTTCTTCGTTGCTGAAGCTGATGGTCACGCCACTGGCAGCGGCGAACTGGCTGATCGCAGAGGCCAGGCTGCCTGCCGGAATAGCGTAGCGCTGCGGGGCAGCCCAGGCAGTCGGAGTCGCCAGCGAGGCACTGCAAAGGCTCAGCGCGAGAGCGGCCTTGCGAAAACGCCGGGCTAGCGAGGTACGGCTTGCGGACATGAAATGTGGCTCCTGTTCTGATGGGATCGAGCGCGTGGGACGCTCGCGTCCTGAAGAGCCGAAGCAGGGGAGGAAATCTGTTACTGCTGAATGAGAAATATTTTCAGTGACTCAAGATGGCGCTGGTCATGAGCGAAGTCCCAGGGGCTCCAATCGCACCCAATAGCGCGTCATGCGCCGTACGCGGATTGGCAAGGCGTCTTCCAGACTGAGCAGTGCGACGTCGGTGTCGTCGAGATTGAATGCACCGGACAAGCGCAGTTCGGCCACTTGTGGGGAACACCCCAAGTAACCGGGGCGATAGCGCGCCAGTTCGTGGACCACATCGCCCAGACGCCAATCGACGCTGACCAGCATGCCTTGCACCCAGGCCAGCGCATCGGCGGGCAGGGCGCGCAGCGGCCCCACGCTGTCAGCGTTGAAGTTCATGCTGTAACCGCTGCCGATGCGCACCACTTCAGATGATCGACTGGGTCGTACTTCCACTGCATGGGCGGTCACCGCCACCCTGGTCGAGGCGGCGTCCTGGCGCACGCTGAAACGAGTGCCGAGGGCCAGGATATCGCCGGCTGACGTGCGTACGCTGAGCGGGCGGGGATCCTTGGCAGTTTCCACCAGGATTTCGCCCTGGTGAAGATGGATCAGGCGCTGGCCGGCGTCAAAGGTCACATCTACGCGGCTGTCGGTATTGAGGTCCAGGTGTGTGCCATCGGCCAAGGTGAATTGTCGTCGCTCGCCAATCCGTGTCGAGTAATCGGAACGCCACGGCGAAACCCGATAACCCTGCCAACCGACTACCCCGACACCGAGCAACAGCGTCAATGCCTTTACCGCATTGCGGCGATCCCGCCGTGCTATTACCAGCGTTTGCGCGGCACCGCTGGGAGCGTTGCCAAGGCGGCACTGCAACTGCTCCAGCCGAGCCCAGGCCTCGGAGTGGCGATGGTCAGCGGCGACCCAGGCCTGCCAGGCTAAGCGCGTGGAATCATCGACATGGCTGTCATGCAAGCGCACGTACCAGTCCACGGCGTCGGCGAGAATGGCTTTCAAGCGTCCTCGATCAGCAAGCAATGCATCAGTGCACGAGCCAGGTGCTTGCGAACGGTGCTTACCGACACACCGACCCGTTCGGCGGCCCTCTCGTAGCTCAAGCCATCCAGTTGCACGGCCAGAAAGATCGCACGCGTGCGCGGCCCGAGGCCATCGAGCATGCGGTCGATGGCCATCAGGGTATCGATGATCGCGGCGCGGACTTCGGCAGACGGCGCATGGCGCTCCGGCTGCAGTGTCAGGGCTTCGAGGTAGGCGGTCTCCAGGCTGCGGCGGCGATACAGATCGATGACCAGACCCCGAGCGATAGTCGCCAGGTAGTGACGCGGCTCGTTGAGTGTGCTCGCGGTGCGCGCAAGCATTACCCGGATGAAGGTATCCTGGGCCAGGTCCGCAGCATCGGCGGAGTTGCTCAAGCGCTGACGCAACCAGCCGTGCAGCCAGCCGTTGTGCTCGCGGTACAGCGCCTCCAGGCCCCTATGCGCAGCTCCGTCGAAAACAACGGTGGACATCGCGCGCTTCTCCCCAAAGTCTATAGATGCGAATAAGAATTTGTCGCAAGTCTACTCGGCAGCGATAGGATTGGGAATGGTGGCATGTGGTCGGGGGCTTACTCGGCGGCTTCTTAAGGTGAGGTTACGATGTCTTCTTGCTCCGTTCGATCTCATCCAGCAGCTGTTTCACCATCGCGTTGAGATGGTGGGCGGCGCCGAGCCTGTCGCTGTCGGCCAGCAGGGTGCCGCTGTAGTCCAGATAACGGGCGCACTCCAGCAGCGTCGAGGCCGCTTCGGTCGCTTTCTTCGGAGAGATTCCAGGGATGACAGTGAAAAGCGCTTTGGCACGCTGGGCAGTGAACAGCGCCGATATAGGATCGGACGTTGGGCGGTCCACGGGGGCATTCTGGGGCATGGTGATTCTCCGGTAGATCTTCGAGGTCTGCGCTACGTCAGGGGCCGCCATCGCGGCCCGTCTGAGGTATTTGGTCGCTACCTCAAGGTGTGGCGGCTAGGGGAGGGCACAAGTGCTTTTCTAGCGATTCATGCCCAGTTCGGCGTCATCCAGGAGCGCCTTGGCCAGCGCGCTCAAATAATGGGAGGCCCAGATCAATTGGGGTTGTTCCTCCATCACACCGGTGATGGTGAGCTCTCGCACGTAGCCCAGCAGTTCCGAGGCTTGCTCTCGGGCGTGTTCGCAGGGGATGCCGGGGGATATGCAGAACAGCGGTTGAGTGTGGTCTTCGCCCTGGTAGAACCGGGTCTGGCCGACCGTGTATTTGCGCTCGATAGCGTCCGTGGACATGGTTGTGCTCCCTGAAGTGTTGGGTGCCTGGGCTGGCCGCTTCGCAAGCGAATCGATGCCTACACCGCCACCTGTCGAGACTAGGGGAAGGGAGTGGTGGGCATGTACGGCAGGGTCGCTTCCGACGAGGCCAGGCATGACGTGATGCGGCTTAGTGGCGAGTGTGCGAATCCGCTGGGTGCTGAACCAGGGCCAAGGCTGAGTCGATCAGCTTTCGCAGACCTTCAAGTTCATGCATCGACGCCATGATCAGCAGCGTGACTGGCGATCTGGGCTGCAGTGACATCGCCTGATGTGCGATGGCTTCGGCACAGAGGGCGTAGTCGGCGGCTGTGATTAGGGTGTCTTCGAGGGAGTGGTGATAGTGCGGTGGGTCAGGGACGATCTTCAACATTGCTTATTACCTTCATGATGCCACCACCTGCCTGCTGTCAAACAGAAGGGTGGCAGCTGTGCGTGGGTTGACAGACCGGTGGAATAAGCAAGTCCCGGCGCACGCAAGCGTGCCCCACGCACAGCCACCATAGAAGGCAAGCCGTGTGCTTAAACCGTTTCGGCCTGTCAAAGCCGATCGTTGATGTGCAACGACATCCAGAGACTAGAACGCATCCAGGTCAGGCCGCAACGGAAAATAGGCCGCAACAGTATCTTTGGGAAACGTCCTACAAGGAAGAGCTTTAATCTGAATTTTCTCTGTTTCGTGTGATGCGTTTGGAGGCTTGGAAAACTCAGGGGGAAAGGGGGCAAGGGGGAAAGGGGGGGAAAGGGGGCAGATTTATTTTAATGCCGTAAGGTATTTGGCGCCTGTGAGATCGAGCGCCGCCCGCGCGGCGCATCGCGAGCTGCGCTCGCTACGTTTATTCCGGGCCAATGAGGCCTGTGAAATGCGCGCGCGACCGCCTTGGCGCCTGACTCAATATCGCGTCGTGCCAACAGGGCGGTCGCGCGCCGCTACTACTGACGTTACTGGCCAAAAACAAACGTAGCGAGCGCAGCTCGCGATGCGCCGCGCGGGCGGCGCTCGATTTACGCACCACCTCAACCCCCAAGACAAGCACCTGGTGGCTCGCACCAATCTTCCGCTAAACCAATCATAGCCACTCTTTCCCAACATTCCGTGAAGAACCATCTATTTACCGCCGGATCTTGGCCTCAGCGACGCTTCCTTTCACTTGGTTTGATGGGCGCTTCCTCCAAGGCTTCTGGAGGGGGCTGTGCGGCGCGCACGTTGAACACGCGACAGATGACGTACCAGCAGAGGGCGAGAGAGAAGTTGTAAGGGAACAGCACAGCCCAGAACGGGAGCTGCCAGTTCTTTTTGCCCTGCATTTCACCAGGTTCTCCGGTGCGCCAGGGGGCGTAGTGGCGCCAGGCTTCCGTTGGCGTCAGGCAGATGGCATGAAGCGGTCTGTGCCACCAGTTGGGTTCGCCTGGTGGGGGGAGCTTGTCTGGGCCGTGGTCCATGAAGTGGCGGAGGTATTCCCAGACTTCGGCGACGTATTGGATGTCCGGCTCGGTGGGCTCGTTGCTGTCGATCCAGAGGCAGTCTTTTTGATAGAGCTTGCCGTCTGCGCGCGGCGGTGCGAAGGCTAATGCATAGCTAGTGCTGAACGATGAGCCGCCGAACTCTCGACGTGAAAATAATGCGCCCTCTATTTCACGCCAGTTGAAAGTTATTAATTTTTTAATTCGCTGGTAGTAAATTTTTTTTGTGTGGCGATTGAGATAGAATGAGGAAAGATTTTTGATAAAAAATATCCGATAAATGAGAAATGGTAGGAAGACAAACGGTCCGGATTCAAGCACGATTGGGAAAATATAGGCTCCCTCGAGAGAGTAATTTAGTATGGGGTCGTATAGGTGAGGGTAAGTATATAGCGCGGTGATTATCATCATGGCGGTATATAGCTTGGCCATAAATACTGAGTCGACTACCCAAGGGTTTCGTAATGTCAGCACGTTGCTTTGGATGTGCTGTAATTGCCCTGAAATTTTAGGTGGTAATTTAGTGGTTGTTGTTGGGGTAAGGAATTGTGTGATGGCCATGTTTTCACTTCTCTAGTTTGCGGCAATGGAGACGGATTTATTTACCGCCCGGTCTTGACCTCAGCGACGTTTCCTTTTACTTGGTTTGATGGGGGCTTGCTCCAGGGCTTCTGGTGGGGGCGGTGCGGCGCGTACGTTGAACAAGCGACAGATGACGTACCAGCAGAGGGCGAGAGAGAAGTTGTAAGGGAACAGCACAGCCCAGAAGGGTAGTTGCCAGTTCTTTTTTCCTTGCATTTCACCGGGTTCACCGGTGCGCCAGGGTGCATAGTGGCGCCAGGCCTCAGCAGGCGTCAGACAGATTGCGTGAAGCGGTTTGTGCCACCAGTTGGGTTCGCCTGGTGGGGGAAGTTTGTCTGGGCCGTGGGCCATGAAGTGGCGAAGGTATTCCCAGACTTCGGCCACGTATTGGATGTCGGATTCAGTGGGTTCGTTGCTGTCGACCCAGAAAGAGTCTTTTTGATGGACCGTACCATCTTCGCGTCGTGGTGCGAATGCCAAGGCATAGCTTGTGCTGAAGGATGAACCACCGAATTCGGTGCGTTTGAAAATACCTCCGATAATATGTCGCCATTTGAATGTGATCAGTGTCCTGAAACGTCTGTAGTATATTTTTTGAGTCGATCTGTTCAAGTATATGTGCGAAAGGCTTTTGATGAGAAGGATTCTGTATGCTAGAAACGGAGTAAAGATCAATGGTAGTAGTAAATAGTTCGCTACGCCGCTCGTGTCAGTCAGCACGTTGGCTCTATAGCTGGAGTCGAGTATGTCGGGATAAACTGTGATCATCATGCCCAAGGTCATCGCTGTATAGATTTTGGCCATGAATACAGAGTCCGAGACCCATGGGTTACGCAGAGTCAGCACTAAATTGCTTGATTCTAAGGTTTGACTGGTGACTCTTGCGGTTACAATCGGGTTTGGCTTTTGCGTGAAAAGCCATTGGGTAGCCATATATCATTTCTCAATTGTGGTTGTTAATGATGAGGTTGCTGTCTGGTCTATGCCGGTGTTGGGGTGGAAAGATATTTTCAGGGTCGCGGAGTGATGGTCTTGTATTTCGCTCTTAAAGTTTAGGACTAGTCCGGCGGGTACGGAGTAACACTTGGGCAGATTTTTTGGTAAATTAATATGTGAATCGTTGATGGTTGCGCTTAAGTTTGCATGCCACTCGCTGATGCCTAGAATGAAGCCAGGTAGGAATACAGTAAATTCTATGCAGGGTTGTTGATTTCCAATCTCGTTATGAGTAATTGCTGTCCAGTTGGGAATTCTCCATGAGTCATCCTGAATCCACCCGCTGGATAAACCAGCAAGTCCGAGCTTGCTCGAATCTTCCGTTCTCAGAAGAGTAGGTTGATAAGTTGCGGCGTACCATGCTTTTGTCTCATCGTTTATGTTGGAGAAAGGCCGAAGCTTTCGTTCGTGCGTCGAGGTGATGTCAGATCGATTCTCTCCATCATTTTGCCGAGTGCCGAAATAGGATCGTGCGGTCCATAGTTCAAGTGGAGAGTGTATGCGCTCGTAAGCTTTGGCATGAAGGTATACTCCAGCGAGGATAATCCCCGCACCCAACAGGGCTACCGCGGCGGCAGCCCAACCTGCGAATGGAATGAATACGGTGGGGCCGGCTATGGCCAATGCCCCCTCGAGAAAAATTACTGAACCAACCGCTGACGCGCTTGCCCCATAGAGAGTATAGTTTGCGGCTATGCTATCACCGCTTGCTTTTTGTCTGTCGTATTTTTGATAGTCTGAAAACAAACCGAGGAATATGGCCGGATAACCAGCCAGTCTGGCAAAAAGATTACTTCCCAAAAACTTCGCAAGTCCATTTCCAAATGCCATTCCAGGCGCTGACGGACTGATTCTTAGCAGTAAAGCCTTCTGAGTTGCTCGGGCGCTAACTAACGTCGCGGCCGAGGCCCCAATTACGCCAAAAATTGCGGCTGCGAATCCACTGCTGTACTCCAATGCATCGCTGCTCTGCAGGCTGTTGTAAGCAGACTTTAGCGAAATCACATTGAACCACAACATACCAGCGTTCAAACTAGCTCCCACGCTGGAAGTTAGAAGGCCGAGAAAGTTGGGTTTAAGGTACGAAGTGGTAGTCATTTCGAGCGTGACTGTTCGACTTCCGCTGATACGCAGTTGTCTCATTTCCTCAACCTGCGCCATCCCGCTTTTCAGGTAACGCTCCACCTCCTGACTGAATGGGTTTTCGCTGATCAACTGGTCGGTAAGGCTGTAACGAGCGGCCAGCAAACCCAGCGCTTTCTCCGCATTGCCCTCACGGGCGGCCAGAGATAGCTGTTGGCGAAGGCTATTACTCGCACTCCAGCGAGTCGCCCCGCGCATGCGCTTGAGCACCACCGTACTTACGGACTGAGCCGTTAGGTCGGTGATCCCGGCCATCGCCGGAAAGCGACCGGCCAAACCCTCAATGATATTGTCGCTTCCACCCAGCAAACTCCCGACCGCGTCGGCTTTGTCTTTGAATGGATTGAACGGAGCCAGCGCTGTGTACAGTGGACTGTCATGCTGATCCAACCATTTCTCGAGGCGCTTGAAACGGCGGTCGTCGTTCTCGGTCCCAGGCGTGGGATGGCCCATGGGATGAATCAGCATCGCCAGGGATATTTCCAGCCCGCGGGCGGAGGCTTGCTCATCGCGGTCATAGCAGGCCAGGGCTGCAGCCAGGCTGTAAGGATCGTCGATATGCTGGCTTTCGGCAGTGGCCAGCCAGATGTCGTGATCGTTGCTGGCGTGCAACGCCAGCGTACGCAGGCCAGCGATTCGCTGGGCCATTTCATCGCGGTCATTCAAGAATTGCAGGTACTTGGCTGTATCGATGCGTTGTCCCAGACGCGCCCCACCTGGGGAATAGTCTTCGTGGGTCAAGGCCCGGAAGCGCGCCTCGGCGTCGGACCACGAGCGTTTCGCCGAGCGTAGCAGCAAGCGCTGGGCGGCTTGCTCGGGTGTCGCAGAACCAGCTGGATAGAGACTCTCCAGGGTCTTGTTGAGCAGCATCGCGACCAGATTGCGATGATGAAAGTCGCGGCTTTTCTGACTGATTCGTTCGGCGTCCAGTTGATAGCACGTCGGTACGCCAGCCTGTTCGGCGCCTTGCGCAGGCTTGATATGTTCCAGCTGTTCGGCGGGCATCAGGTCGCGTAATTGATGCTGGAAAGCTGAAACGGTCAGGCTAAGGTCCAGCGCCATGCCTTCGGCGTCGCTTAAGACCACCACAGCCGGGATTTTTGGCTGGGTATAGGGATAATGTCGCGCCATGGCCGACAGCCGGCCGATGGGCAGAATTTCGTGAACTGGGTGGCTGCTCCAGGTCAACGACATGCGTTGGTCGTTGGGCTTGAAGTCTTCTACCCACATTTTCAGGGCGCTGACGGGCAACACATGGGGCTGGGTCGACGGCAGTTTGTTTCCCGCCACCAGTTCAGCCATGTCCAACTGGCGCATGTGTCGCCTTCGCATGACGACGGAACGGGTGATTCGGCGGGTCGTCGCATTGGTCCACAGGTGTGGGCTGTAGCCAATCCAGACTTCCTTGGCGAGGTCTTCGCAGGTATCGGCCCAGACCCAGCTCGTGCTGTAACCGGAGAGATAACGGTTACGTTGGTGGTAACTTTCGAGCCCTTGGTAGCGCAGTTCCTTGTACTGCCCACTGCCATCGTACTCGTGAATGACCAGCTTCTCGCCCTGGGTGCCTTTCATGAACACATAGACATAGCCGGGACGTAGCGCGCGCAAGGTATACGCCGAGTGTTGCAATGGCGCGAAGCCTTGCTCCAGATTGAAGCCGGAATCGGCATAGCGACAGAGCGGTGCGTCGGCGGTGCGTGGAACGATGGCGTAGCGGATAGGTAGGATAGGAACACGCGCGCTGCAGGGTGGGCCGGAGGTGGCACTGCTTACCGAGTTGTCATTCATGGCTGGATTCCTTGCTGTCGATCAGCGCTTGCAGTTCGTGGAGTCTTCCTTGAGGCGATTCGTCGAGGTTGGTGTAGATCTGGCCAGCCTGCTCGTTGCTGATTAGCCACATGTGTTCCGCGACCAGGCGAATGAACTGACCTGCCACTTCCTCATCGCGGAAATTGATTTTCTTCAACTGCGGCAGCAGCGCTTCGATCCATTGACGGACATCCTCCAAGCGATGGGCGGCATACGGCGGCATGGCCAACACTTGGTGCGCCAGGCTGAGGACGAACAGTTCGTGCAGGCCTGCATGAAACAGGTCGAGCTCATGTTGTTGCAGGGTCAGCGCGGGCTCGAGCCTTGACCTGGCGGAGGTTGGCGTCCGCTCGAACGATCGGCATTCATGGACAGGCCCCCAGTCCATTCGCCACGCCAGGCGCGATACGGGACCGAGCCAAGTCTCTCTTTGGTCGTCGTCAAGGGCAGCCAGCCAGGCTGCGAGATGATTTGGTTGAATGTCATGCTTTGCGATCACCTGCCCAGGCAGGACGAACTGCACCATGCTGGTGAAGTGATCCGCGAGCGTCCTCAAGTCGACTTCGGCATCAAGCTTGATAAGCCCACCGAGCGGTTGCCAGGCAGTGGTCGCATGTTGAACCAGTTCAGGTGCGTTGGCCGCATCCAGCAACAAAGGGCCCATTTCATACTCGTCATCCAGGGCTGTGCACTTCCATATCCAGGCGTGTTCCACGTTCTGGGTAATTCGACCAACCAGTTCCAGAAGTGATGGGGCATAAGGTGGAATTACCTCTCCCTTGATGATCTGCAGAGGCTGGAAAGCCCAGTGTTCGATGGGGATCGGTAAGAGCAGCAAGAAGCGATGGTCGGTTTCGTTTCCCTCGCAAGAGCCACTGATTGCGGTAGCGGGCGGCGGTACCTCATTCATACGCCCCTACCTCCAATGCAGCGGCAGTCCGGCAATGCACAGCTGCCGTCAGGGCGACGGCCGCACTGGCGATCCAGCGGCTTACCGCTTGTCGGGGCGCTGTCCAGGGTAAATGGATTCTCAGATCCACCAGCCGATTTGAGCAGCTCGCCGTTTATCCGAATCATTGGACTATCCAGTGTCAAACCGGAAGCGTCGATGCGGATGGACCCTCCCGGTCCCTGGATGACGACTGCTTCAGCCGCCCTCAGGGTATAGATCCGTGTACGACGACGAATCTCCGCTCGGGCCTCCAACTCTGCATGCCCCTCGACCTGTTGTTCGAGATTGCCGCCGATCACGACATGATGGTTGGCCGTGATCCGATCTTGTCGATGGTTGCCAATCGTTTCTATTCTGTCTTTGCCGATATCGATCGTTTGGTTGCGCCCTACGCTCAGCGAGGCGTCTTGACCGATGGTTATTCGTTCGTCGTGGCCCACCGTCTCTTCACGGTCGTTACCCACGATGATGGTTTCATCATGTTCGACATGTTCGCGACGGTCGTTGCCGACCTGGGTCGTCTCATCATTCTTGACCACATTGTTCTGGTCACGCTCGGCATGGATGAACACCTC
>NZ_SMTE01000154.1 GCF_004357765.1 Pseudomonas putida
AATCCTTAAATTTATAAAATTTAAATATCAAATTAATTTATTTTTACAAATTTAAAAATCAATTAAAATTTTAAAAAATTCAAAAATAAATTAATTTATTTTTTAAAAAAATTAAAAATTAAATTAAATTTTTAAAATGAATTTTGTAATTTTAATTTTATTATTTCATGATTATCATTTAAATATAACACACATTTATATAAATTATTTGATATTAATTAATTTAAAAATATAAAAAAAAACTATTTTTAATAATAAAATTTAACTTTTATAAAATTTTATCGAATGCTAATAAAAACAATTATATCATAAAAAAATTAAAATTTATTATTAATAATAATTTATTAAATTAAAATTAATTAATTATTTAAAAAACTATATTTTAATTATAATTATTTAAATAATCAAACCATAAACATCCCAACTTATCCAACCACTTAAATTTTCTACCACCCTTTTAAATTAATATAACTTTATTCAACTATAATTATATCAAAACCCAACAAAT
>NZ_SMTE01000155.1 GCF_004357765.1 Pseudomonas putida
CAATACCCAAATAGACTTTTAAAATTAATGATACTTTCTAAATAATCTCAAACTTTACAATTATTATTCTACCCAACAAAATCTTAAAACTTTTTACATACAAAAAATTTACTTATTACTAATATAATCCAACCCACATTTTTCTTTAAATCTACTTTTTTCACTCCAATAATATCAAAAATCAAATCAATACATAAAAAATAAATACATTATCATACTATTAAATTTACTAAAATACATATAATATAATTCAAACTATACTACATTACTTATTTTACTAAATCTTACAAAACCTATTCATATAAAATATAATCAAATCTAATCATAAAAAAAATTCTTTTCAAATAAAACCAACCTACCCTCCCTATAAAAACCTTACTTAATAATTAAAAAAAAAAACACAATAATTCCCTAACTTTTCATTACAAACTCTCAATTCAACCTACTGAACTATATACTTAATAAAAACAAAAAACTAAACTACTCTATACTACTCTACACTAACAAA
>NZ_SMTE01000156.1 GCF_004357765.1 Pseudomonas putida
CGTCCGTGCCGGGTACCACCGGGGTGTTGTCGGCGATGAAGTTCTTCAGGTGCGTGCGGAGGTCTTCGATGTTGGCAGCCCAGGCGCGAAGCACCTCGGCGGCCGTCGGGTTGTCCAGCAGCGCAAGCAGCAGATGCTCCACCGTAATGAATTCGTGGCGAGCCTGACGGGCTTCAACAAACGCCATATGCAGGCTGACTTCCAGTTCTTGCGCAATCATGCTTCCTCCATCACACACTGCAGCGGATGGCCCGCTTGCCGTGCATGGGTTGACACCAATTCCACTTTCGTCGCGGCGATATCCCGGGTGTAGAGACCGCACACGCCCTTACCTTCCCGATGCACCGTCAGCATGATTTGTGTGGCTGTTTCCCGGTCTTTGCTGAAGTATTGTTGAAGAATCATCACGACGAATTCCATCGGGGTGTAGTCGTCGTTGGGCAGCATTACGGAATACAGCGGCGGACGGGCGAGCTCGGGCTTGCCGGCTTCCACCAGGACCCTGTGG
>NZ_SMTE01000157.1 GCF_004357765.1 Pseudomonas putida
CTCTCCACCAGAATTAAGCAGTGAGTTCGGTCGCAAGGCCGGGCGGCAAGGGAAGTAGTAACCCGGGCGGGTGTAGCTCAATGGTAGAGCAGAAGCCTTCCAAGCTTACGACGAGGGTTCGATTCCCTTCACCCGCTCCATTCACTGTTAGCAAGTTTTGCCCATGTGGCTCAGTGGTAGAGCACTCCCTTGGTAAGGGAGAGGTCGGCAGTTCGATCCTGCCCATGGGCACCACGCATCCACCAACGCAAATCGCTACCGAGACAGGAGTCGCGACATGGCAAAGGAAAAGTTCGAGCGGACCAAGCCGCACGTGAACGTTGGTACGATTGGTCACGTTGACCACGGCAAGACGACGCTGACCGCGGCGATCACGACCGTGCTGGCGACCAAGTTTGGTGGTGCCGCTAAGGCATACGACCAGATCGACGCGGCGCCGGAAGAAAAGGCACGCGGTATTACGATCAACACCGCGCACGTTGAGTACGAAACGGCCAACCGCC
>NZ_SMTE01000158.1 GCF_004357765.1 Pseudomonas putida
CTTGTAGTTGGCGTCGTT
Source organism: Pseudomonas putida (assembly GCF_004357765.1). GTDB lineage: Bacteria > Pseudomonadota > Gammaproteobacteria > Pseudomonadales > Pseudomonadaceae > Aquipseudomonas > Aquipseudomonas putida_U. The sequence continues at coordinate 19 of NZ_SMTE01000158.1, forward strand.
GGTGTCCTTGACGGCATCGCGGCGCGCTTCGCTCACGTCCTTGGCGTTGCCGGTGGCCTTGGCGTGACTCACCTCCTCACCGCCCTTGGCGCGCGTGTATGCGGCCTTGGCATCCTTCACGCAGGTGTCTTTCTCGTTACCCTTCATGGCATCGCACTTGGTCTTGGCGACGTCGTAATCAGCCTCGGCCTTTTCCTTGGCAGCGCGGTTGCGGGCGGCTTCAGTACCATCGCGCTCCACCTTCGCATTGGCCTTGGCGACGTTGTAGTCGCCCTTGGCCTGCGCGCGGCAAACGTCGCGGTCATTGCCCTTCATCGCATCGCACTTGTCCTTGGCGGCTTTGTAGTTGGCATCGGCTTGCTTGACGGCGCTGTCGTAAGCGTTGCGCTTGGCATCATTCGAGGCGGAAGCGCCGGCGGCCCCAGTGGAGGCCGGCGCGGGCTGGGCATGGGCAATGCCGAACGGGGCGCAGGCGAGCACGCA
>NZ_SMTE01000159.1 GCF_004357765.1 Pseudomonas putida
GCCCTTATGTGTAGTAGTTCCGACTTGATCTGACAGTAATGCCTTGCCAAGAGGTGGGGTTACCCGGTTTGATAGAGGTGCGAATCTTTATTAAACCAGCGCGCAAGCGCCAAGGAGTAACCCCATGGGTAGTGTTCCTCAGAATGTCATCAAACACAAGGTTGGCCTGCTGAATCTGGCGGCCGAGCTCGGCAATGTGTCCCGTGCCTGCAAGGTGATGGGCTTTTCCCGAGATACTTTCTATCGCTATCAATCCGCCGTTGAAGCTGGCGGCGTTGAGGCGTTGATCGATGCAAACCGCAAGAAGCCGAATCTGCGCAACCGCGTCGATTCGGCCATTGAAGACGCCGTTGCTGCCTTCGCTCTGGAGCAGCCGGCATATGGTCAAGTTCGGGTTTCCAACGAATTGCGCAAGCGGGGCATTTTCGTTTCGCCGTCCGGTGTGCGCTCGATCTGGTTGCGCCGGGATCTTGAGTCTTTCAAGAAGCGCCTGACGGCCC
>NZ_SMTE01000017.1 GCF_004357765.1 Pseudomonas putida
ACAGAATTTCTTGACGACCATAGAGCATTGGAACCACCTGATCCCATCCCGAACTCAGCAGTGAAACGATGCATCGCCGATGGTAGTGTGGGGTTTCCCCATGTGAGAGTAGGTCATCGTCAAGATTCATTTCGCAAAACCCCTATCTGCGCGAGCAGGTAGGGGTTTTGTCTTTGTGCGCTTATCGCCCCGATTCGGCGCTTTGACGCTGCAACCAAAGGTCTTTTGTCTGTATCCTCCTATCTGCACGGTCGATAGAGTGCGACAATATTTCTCGCAAAATAACGTGACTTGTTCGCGCTTAAGCTGCGTCAAGACTTAAGTTCGGGGCAATCCTGGCCCCCGAACCGAGCGATGCCAGCGTACCGTGCTGCGCATTTCTGGACTTTTACCGTCCGATCACTTGAGGTTACAAGCAAGATGGCCAAGGCCGCCGATGTCGTTGTGCAATGCCTGGAAAACGAAGGTGTCGAGTATGTGTTCGGCATTCCCGGTGAGGAAAACCTCGACCTGCTGGAATCCCTGCGCAAGTCGAAGATCAAGCTGGTACTGACCCGCCACGAGCAGTCCGCGGGCTTCATGGCTGCCACCTATGGCCGCCTGACCGGCAAGACCGGCGTCAGTCTGTCGACCCTGGGCCCTGGCGCCACCAACCTGGTAACCGCCAGTGCATACGCCTACCTGGGCGGCATGCCGATGATGATGATCACCGGCCAGAAGCCGATCAAGAAGTCCAAGCAAGGCCGCTTCCAGATCATTGACGTGTGCGGCATGATGGACCCCATCACCAAGTACACCCACCAGTTCGCCTCGGCCGACAACATCCCGGCGCGCATGCGCGAAGCCTTCCGCCTGGCTGAAGAAGAGAAGCCGGGTGCGGTGCACCTGGAGCTGCCGGAAGACATCGCCGCCGAGCAGACCGACGCCCTGCCGATCCCGCGCAGCCTGCACCGTCGCCCGCTGGCCGAGCACGTGGCCATCGAAGCCGCCGTCGAGAAACTGCAGAAGGCCCGCAGCCCGATCCTGGTGATCGGCGCCGGCGCCAACCGCAAGATGACCGCCAAGGTCCTCAAGCAACTGATCGACAACACCGGCATCCCGTTCATCACCACCCAGATGGGTAAAGGCGTGGTCGACGAGCGCCATCCGCGCTTCCTCGGCAACGCCGCGCTGTCCTCCGGTGACTTCGTCCACCGCGCCATCGAAGCGGCCGACCTGATCATCAACATCGGCCACGACGTGATCGAGAAGCCACCGTTCTTCATGGTCCGTGGTGGCACCGAAGTCATCCACATCAGCTTCCGCTCCGCTGAAGTCGATGCCGTATATTTCCCGCAGGTCGAAGTGATCGGCGACATCGCCAACGCTGTGTGGCAGATCGGCGAAGCGCTGACCGACACCTCGCACTGGGACTTCACCCGCCTGCTGGCCATCCGCGAGGCCAACGAAGTACAGATCGCCGAAGGCGCCGACGACGACCGTTTCCCGGTCTACCCGCAGCGCATGGTCGCCGACATCCGTCGCGTGCTGCCGTCCGAAGGCATCGTCGCCCTGGACAACGGCATCTACAAGATCTGGTTCGCCCGCAACTACAAGGCGCACAAACCCAACACCGTGCTGCTCGACAACGCCCTGGCGACCATGGGCGCCGGCCTGCCATCGGCCATGGCGGCGCACCTGGTGTACCCGGATCGCCCGGTCATCTCCGTGTGCGGCGACGGCGGCTTCATGATGAACAGCCAGGAGCTGGAAACCGCAGTCCGTCTGGGCATGCACATCACCGTGGTGATCCTGCGTGACGACGGCTACGGCATGATTCGCTGGAAGCAGGCCAACATGGGCTTCACCGATTTCGGCCTGGACTACGGCAACCCGGACTTCGTCAAATACGCCGAAGCCTACGGTGCCAATGGCCACCGTGTCGAAAGCGCCGACGCCTTGCTGCCGCTGCTCGAGCACTGCATCAAGACCCCAGGTGTGCACGTGATCGACTGCCCGGTCGATTACAGCGAGAACGACCGCATCCTCAACAGCGAGCTGCGTGAGCGCGCGCTGGCAGTGTAAGGTCTGATCGCCGGCAAGGCGGCTCCCAGGAGCCGCCTTGCCGGCGATGCTTTTGTGCTAGGGTGCAGGCAAATCTGCCTTCCAGGACACCCGCCCATGCTCCCCGCCCTCAGCGACAAAGAACTCCATCGCCTAGAAGACCTGCTGATCACTTACGGCAACGACTACTCGGTGCTCAACCTGGCCGAACTCAACGGCTTCTTTACCGCTCTCGCCAGTTCCCCGACTCGTGTCAATCCCGAGCAATGGCTGCCCGCCGTGGCCGGTGGCAAGGTCCCCAAGTTCAAGAAACCAGCCCATGAAGAGGCCTATACGGCGCTGATGCTGCGCTATGCCCATCAGGTCGGCGAAGCTCTGGCCGACGATCTTGAACACTTCGAGCCGTTGTTCGAACAGAGTGAAGTCGAAGAAGGGCCGGCGGTGATCATGGAAGAGTGGTGCTTCGGCTATATGCGCGGTACCCAGGTAGCCGCTTGGGCTGAGCTGCCCCCAGAGCAGGACCGATTGCTCAAGACCATTTCCCTGCATGGTCTGGAAGATAACTTCGAACTGCTCGATGCCATGAGTTTCGACGAACTGCAGGCGTGTGTGCCGCAGGTGGTCGAAGCGGTGCGCGAGTTGTACCGCTACCAGAAACAGCGCCACTGAATCGCAGCCGCCTCATCGACGGCAAACGGTTAGCACGTCATTTGCGGGCGATTGTTTCGCACCGCGAAATTATGGATTGCTAGCGACGCTGATTCTCCTGTCAGCCGAATCGGCGCAGCATGGCTCCTGACCCGCACCAGCCCGGTGCCGCCCAGGAGCCTGCGACCATGATCAAACTCTACAACTTCCCCAAGTCCGGCCATGCTCACCGCATCGACCTGATGTTGTCCTTGCTCGACCTGCCCGCCGAGCGGGTGTTCGTCGACCTGGCCAAAGGCGCCCACAAGACGCCGGAGTTCCTGGCCATGAACCCCTTTGGCCAGGTCCCTGTGCTGGACGACAACGGCACTATCATTGCCGACTCCAACGCCATCCTTGTCTACCTGGCCAGCACTTACGACACACGGGGCCAGTGGCTGCCGCGTGATCCGCTCGGTGCCGCTCGTGTGCAGCGCTGGCTGTCGGTCGCCGCTGGCCTGTTGGCCTTCGGCCCGGCCGCGGCTCGCTTGAACACGGTGTTCGGCGCTTCGTTCAACAGCGACGAAGTGATCAACCGAGCCCATACGCTGCTCAAGGTCATGGACGCGGAACTGGGCAAGACGCCGTTCCTGGTCGGCAATGAGCCGACCATCGCCGATATCGCCAACTATTCCTACATCGCCCATGCCCCCGAAGGTAACGTTTCGCTCGATGCCTACCCCCACGTGCGCGCCTGGCTGAACCGCATCGAAGCGCTGCCGGGGTTCATCGGCATGCCTCGCACTGCCGTGGGTCTGGAGACCCGCGCCTGAGCCATTCTCCCCAGTGAGGTATACGGCCATGCAGCAGATTCCCACCTCTACTCAGTCGCCTTGGCACACCGGCGAAAAACGTCTCCAGGAGCGCGCCGGCGTTGCCGAGCGCATGGAGGCGTTCGGGCAGAAGGTCATCCGTGACCATATGCCCGACCAGCACCGTACCTTCTTCCAGCAATTGCCATTCATGGTCGCCGGCACGGTGGATCCCGCCGGCCGACCCTGGGCGACCTTGCTGGAAGGGCCGGAAGGCTTCGTCGAATCGCCAGACCCCCGGCAGTTGCTCATCCATGTCGTGCAAGCCGAGGATGATCCGGCGGCGGCAGGGCTGCTGGCAGGGGAGGCCATCGGCCTGTTGGGTATCGAGTTGCATACCCGCCGGCGCAACCGACTCAATGGGGTGCTGCAGGCTTCGACCGACGGTCTGCTGCAGGTTCAGGTGCAGCAGTCGTTCGGCAACTGTCCCCAGTACATCCAGTTGCGTGACTACGTTCGTGTGGTGCCAACGGCTGGTCTGCGTCAGGACTCGAACACGCTGGATGCTGCGGCGGTAGCCATGATCGAAGGCGCCGATACTTTCTTCGTCGCCAGCTATTTCACCGATGCCAACGGCCAGCGTGCGGTGGATGTCTCCCACCGTGGTGGCCGGCCAGGTTTCGTCCGGGTCGAGGGCAATCGCCTGACCATCCCCGACTACGCTGGCAACCTGCACTTCAACACCTTGGGCAACCTGCTGGAAAACCCCCAGGCCGGCCTGTTGTTCGTGGATTTCCGCAGCGGTGACGTGTTGCAGCTCTCCGGGCGTACCGAGATCATCCTCGACAGCCCAGTGATCCAGGCATTCGAGGGCGCCGAGCGGCTCTGGGTGCTGGAGGTCGAACAGATGGTCAGGCGTCCAGCCGCGCTGTCGCTGCGCTGGACGTTCCATGAATATGCACCCACCAGCTTGCTCACCGGCACCTGGAGCGAAGCCCGGCAGCGCTTGGAACAGCAGCGCCGCGAGCGGCAGTGGCTGAGCTGGAAGGTGGTGCGTATCGAGCAGGAAAGCCAGGACATCCGCTCCTTCCACCTGGCTGCGGACATGCCTGTAGCATTCGTGCCGGGGCAGCACATACCGGTACGCATTGCCGTACCGGGCCAGGCACCGTTGATCCGCACCTACAGCCTGTCGTATGCCCCTTCCGATGGCCAACTGCGCATCAGCGTCAAGGCCCAAGGACCAGCATCGCGCTACCTGCACACGCATATCGGCGTCGGCGATACACTCGATGTGCGCCTGCCCATGGGCAGCTTCACCCTCGACAGCCTCAGCCCCCGACCCTTGGTGCTGATCGGTGCCGGTGTCGGCATCACGCCGCTGATGGCCATGCTGCGCGAACAGCTGGCGAGCACCCCGAGCCGACGTGTTCATCTGTTTCAGGGAGCTCGCAGCCTGGCGGACCTGCCGTTCCAGGGTGAACTTGCCGCCTTGCAGCAGCATGCTGGCGAGCGGTTGCGCCTGCACCGTGCGCTCAGCCAACCGGAAGCAGGGGCTGTCCCGGGGCGCGACTACGAGCACACCGGCCGCCTCGGCATCGAGCAGATCAAGGCGGCTCTGACCCTGGACGATTACGACTTCTACCTGTGCGGACCCGGTGCCTTCACCCAAGATATCTATGAAGGCCTGCGCAGCGTCGGAGTGGCGGATGGACGCATTCACGCCGAGGCGTTCGGCCCGTCCACGCTTCGCCGCCATGGCGACGGCGATCAGCCGGTGTTGCAACAGCCCCCTGCCGCCAGCCAAGCGGTCCCGGTATATTTCGCCCGTTCGGCCAAGGAGGCACGTTGGGCTCCTGAAAGCGGCACCTTGCTCGAATTGGCCGAGGCTCGTGGGCTTTCCCCTGAGTTCAGTTGCCGGGGCGGTTCATGCGGCACCTGTCGGACCAAGGTGGTCAGTGGCCAGGTGCATTACCCAAACCCGCCGGCCGAATTGCCCGATGCCGGCGAAGCACTGATTTGCTGCGCCGTGCCGGCCTCCAGCGAGCAGCCGCTGGTACTGGATATCTGAAACCACCCAAGCGCCTCGGATGAGTGATAATCCATGCACCTTTGATGCCCTGGAGGCGGCATGGACCAGATCCACCTGATGCGAGTGTTCGTGGCAGTCGGTGAACTCGAGAGTTTTGCCGCCGCCGCGCGTCGCCTGGGTATTTCACCGGCTGCGGTCACCCGCGCGGTCGGCGCGCTGGAGGAAAACCTCGGGGTCAAGCTGCTGTTGCGTACCACGCGTAACGTGCGTCTGACCGAAGCGGGCAGCCGCTATCTCGAGGATTCGCGCAATATCCTGGCCAGTGTGCACGAGGCCAACGAGGCAGCCGCCGGCATCAATGCAACGCCGCGCGGCAACCTGGCGGTGACCGCGCCGCTGCTGTTCGGCAAGCAGTTCGTCATGCCCTGCATCGTTCGCTACCTGGCCGCCTACCCTGAGGTGGATGTCTCGGCGTTCTTCCTCGACCGTGTGGTGAACCTGGTAGAGGAGGGTATGGACGTCGCCGTGCGCATCGGCCCATTGCCGGACTCGGGCCTCAAGGCCAAGCAGGTCGGCAAGGTTCGCCGGCTGTTGTGCGCTTCGCCGGACTACCTGGCGCAGTACGGTGCACCCCGTCATCCCAGGGAGCTGACGCAGCACGCCGTGATCGCTGCCAGTGGCGTCAGCCCGGGCCTGGACTGGAAGTTTCGCGAGGGCGAGGGAGTGATGACGGTGAGGATCAAGCCACGGTTGACCGTGTCCAGCAACGATGCGGCGATCGTCGCCGCCTGTGCCGGCGCGGGCATCGCACGTCTGCTGTCCTATCAGGTAGCCGATGAGCTGATGGCCGGACGCCTGTGCACGGTGTTGGAGGATTTCGAAGAGGCGCCCTGGCCGATCCATGTCCTGCATCGTGAAAGCAAGTATGGCTCGACCAAGGTTCGAGCCTTCATCGACCTGCTGGTCGCCTCGCTCGGTCAGTACCGCTACCTGAACTGAACGGCGCTCAACCCGGCTGCTCCGCCAAGGGCTGGTACTGCAGGCGCAGGCCCAGTGTATGGCGTTGCCCGCGCTGGAGCAGGCGCAGCCCTGGGCGTTGGGGCAGGTGATGGGCGTTGATCGGGTGACTGACGGGCTCGAAGCAGAAAAAATCCCGCTGCTCGGGGCAGAACAGCAGGAAATGCTCGGCGCCTTGGGCCGAACAGCTCAAGCGATAGCCGGCGTCAGCCTGCTCGATCAGACACTGTCCTGACCAGCCACTGAAGGCATGGTCCACGACTGCTGTCGGCAAGGGCCGCAGGCGCTCGAAACGCCACTGCTGCGGCACGGCTTCCTGGCGCTCGGGCAGTTGCCCTGGCTCGCCGATCCACACCGTTTCTGCCGCCGCCTGCAGCCGCGTATGTGCGTTGCGGGGGAAGTACGGGTGCAGGCCCAGGCCGTGCCACATGGGGCGCGTGTCCTGATGGATGACCGTCAGCTGCAGTGTCAGGCAGCCGTCGTGCAAGTCGATGTCCAGCAGCGCTTGATAGGCGAACGGAATCTGGCTGGACAGACCGAGCCGAGCCGATCGCTGAGTCTGACGTTGGACTTCCCAGGCCTGTTGCCAGCCGCTGCCATGGATGGGGTAGGGGTCGTGTGTTGTGTTAGGTGACAGCTGCAACCAGCCATCGGGCGTGGCGATGCCCCCGCCAGCGATGCGGTTGGACCACGGCACCAGCGGATAGCACCCCAGCGCCCGTGGGTTGGCACTGGCCAGCCCATTGGCATCGGTCGGGCGCAGCAAGGGCTGGCCGCTGGCTTTCACCTGCCAGTTGACCAGGCTCGCCCCCAGCGACGGAGCGATGCTCAGGGAGGTGAGCGCGTCCTGCAGGTGTAGCAACGGTGTCGACATGTCAGGTTCCCGTGGTCAGTGGATTCAGGCGGCGCGGCGCCAGGTCAGCAGGACGATGCCGCACACCACCACGGCGCCGCCCAGCAACTGCGACGCGCCCAGATGCTGATCGAGCAAGGCCCAGCCCAACAGCAGGGTCGCGATCGGTTCGATGTTCATCACTGGCGCATTGCGCGCCATGTTCAGGCGCGGCACGCAGACGAACAGCAAGCTGAATGCCACGCCGTACAGCACCACCAAGCTGGCCAGCGCCAACCAGCCGTTGACACTGCCGGGTAGCGCCAGCCCGGCCGGCATGACACCGCTGAGCCCCGCCAACAGCATGCTGACGAACACCACCAGCAAGGTCAGCAGGCTGCGCACCGGGCCACGGACCGCGGCAAGCTTGTGATCAGTGATCCATAGCGCACAGGCGAACACGCAGGCAGCGGTGAAGGCCAGGCTGACGCCCAATTGCCAGTGGTGATCGACCTGACCGGTCTTGCCAAGCTGACCGGGCACATCCAGGGCCAGCACCAGACCGATCAGGATCAGGCTCATGAACAGCACCGTGCGGGTATTCGGGCGAGGCCCGCCGAGCGCCCAGGTCAGCAGCGCCAGGAGCATCGGAAAGGTATTGCCGACCAGCAACGCGAGTGCCACCGGAATGCGCGCCACCGCCGAATACAGGCACAGGCTCTGGGTGGCGATCAATAACCCGAGCAGCAGTTGCCAGCCCCGGGTGCCCGCTGGCAGGCCCAAGGGCTGGCGTTGCCAGAGGACCAGTGCGCTCAACACCAACAGGGTGATGCCCGAACGGCACAGAATCGCCAGAAGCACCCCGGTGTCGTTGTCGAAAGCGATGCGGGCAGCGATATGGTTGCCGGCGAACGAGCAGGCGAGCAAGGCCAGCAGCGCTACCGCCAGCTTGCGCGGCAGCAGCGGTACGGCAGGTGAAGAAACAGCCATGGGCAGAATCCATTCGAAGGCGGGGGCGGGCCGGTGGGCCCGCCATTCACGAGGTCAGAGCAATACGCTCGGCAGCCACAGGGAGATCGCCGGGATGTAGGTCACCGCCAGCAGTACCAGGAACAGCGCCACGTAGAAGGGCAGCAACGCCTTGACCGTCGCTTCGATGCTGACCTTGCCGACCGCCGAACCGACGAACAGCACCGCGCCCACCGGTGGCGTGATCAGGCCGATGCCGAGGTTGACCAGCATGATCATGCCGAACTGCACCGGATCGACGCCGATACCGGTGATCACCGGCATCAGGATCGGCGTCAGGATCAGGATCAGCGGGGCCATGTCCATCACCGTGCCCAGCAGCAGGAGCATGAAGTTGATGCACATCAGGATCACGTAGCGGTTGTCGGACAGGGTCAGGAACGCCGTGGTGATCTTCGAAGGGATCTGCATCAACGTCATGACGTAGCCGAAGCTGGCGGCGAAGCCGATCAGGATCATCACGATCGAGATGGTCCGTACCGTGCGGTGCATCAGCTTGGGCAGGTCACGCCACTTGTAGTCGCGGTAGATGAACATGGTCACGAAGAACGACCAGACCACGGCGATCGCTGCCGACTCGGTCGCGGTGAACACTCCCGAAAGGATACCGCCAAGAATGATCACCATGGCCATCAGGCCCCACAACGCCTCGCCGGCGATCTTCAGCGCCTGACGCAGCGGAATGACCTCGCCCTTGGGGTAGTTGCGGCGCTTGGCGAAGATCAGGCACAGGCCCATCATCACCGCGCTGAGCAGCAGTCCGGGCATGACCCCGGCGATGAACAGCGAGCCGATCGACACCGTGCCGCCAGCGGCCAGGGAATACAGCACCGAGTTATGGCTCGGCGGCGTCAGCAGGGCCTGCACCGAGCCGCTCACCGTCACCGCGGTGGAGAATTCCCGCGGATAGCCCTTGCGCTCCATTTCCGGAATCAATACCGAACCGACCGAGGCAGTGTCGGCCACCGAGGAACCGGAGATGGCGCCGAAGAACGTCGAGGCGGTGATGTTGACCAGGGACAGGCCACCCCGCACGAAGCCTACCAGCACCCCGGCGAAGGCCACCAGGCGCCTGGACATGCCGCCCTCGGCCATGATCGCACCGGCCAGGACGAAGAACGGGATCGCCAGCAGCGAGAATTTGTTAACACCGCTGGCGACCTGAATCATCATGGCCTGCAGCGGAATATCGATCCACCAGGCGCCGATCAGCGCCGACAGGCCCAACGCATACGCCACCGGCATGCCCAGGACGATGAGCAGAATGAAGCTGCCCAACAGAATGAACGCATCCATTTACGCCGCTCCTTCACTTTCTTCAAGGTCGAAGCGCACGACCTTGCGCTGGCTCTGATCGCCGAGAACGAGTTTTTCCAAGACGAAGATCAAGGTCAGCACGCCACCGATGGGAATGGGCGCGTAGCTCACGCCTACCCGCACGCTGGGCAGCGAGGCCATGAACTGCTTCCAGGTGGTGATGCACAGCTTGGTGCCGTAATAGGTCATGAACAGGCACACCCCGACCATCAGCAGCTGCACCAGCAGCGCCGCTGCCCGGCGGGCGCCATCAGGCAGGCGATCGGTGACCATCGCCACCGCCATGTGCGCGCCGGCACGGTAGCTGGCAGCGGCACCGACGAAGGTGAATACCACCATCAGCATGATGGCGACCGGCTCCGGCCAGCTCGAGCCGGTGCCCAGCACGTAACGGGCGAAGATGCCCCAGGGAATGATCAGGGACATGGTCAGCACCGACAGACCGGCTATCCAGATGCAGGCGCTATACAGCGCATCGTTGGTACGCAGAACAATGCTTTTCATCGAACATCACCCAAGCGGCAGATGGCGTGGCCAGGCTGCCGCGGTCGTCTGGAGAGGAAAGGGCGATCAGTTCACCGCGTCGATACGTTTCATCAGGTCGGCGAAGTCCTTGCCATACTGCTCGCGCACCGACGCGGTAGCGTCGTAGAAGGGCTTCTTGTCGACGGTGATGAACTCCACGCCGGCGGCCTTGAGTTTCTCCTCGCTGGCGGCGGTCTTGGCGTCCCACAGCTCGCGCTCTTCCATCTGCGCTTCGCGGGCGACTTTCTTCACCAGAGCCTGTTGCTCGGGGGTGAGGGCGTTCCAGGTGGTCTTGGACATCACCACCGGCTCAGGCAGGATCAGGTGACCGGTGAGGGTGTAGTACTTGGCATTCTGGTAGTGGTTGTGCTCGAGCAGGGTCGGTGGGTTGTTCTCGGCCCCATCGATCACGCCGGTCTGCAGCGCGCTGAAGATTTCCCCGGTGTCCATGGCGATGCCGTTGCCGCCCATGGCATTCATCATGTCGATGAACAGCGGGTTGCCCTGCACGCGGATCTTCATGCCTTTGAGGTCGCCGATGCTGCGCACCGGTTGCTTGGTGTAGAGGTTGCGGGTGCCGCCATCCATCCAGGCCAGCGCCACCAGGTTGAAGTCGGAGTTGGTGATCTTGTCGAGAATCTCCTGGCCGATCTCGCCATCGATGACCTTGCGCATGTGATCGTGGTCACGGAACACGAACGGCATGTTGAACACGTTGACGTCGGGGACCACCGGGCCGACGATGCCGAGGCTGACGCGGGTCATCTGCACGGCACCGATCTGCGCCTGCTCGATCACTTCCTTTTCCGAGCCGAGCACACCGCCGGGAAACATCTTGAAGGTGATTTCGCCGTTGCTGGCGGCTTCGATCTTCTTGCCCATGTTCTGCTCGGCGACCACGGTGGGGTAGCCGGCCGGGTGAATCTCGGCGAACTTGATGTCCAGCGCCGATGCCGGACCGGCAAAGCCAAAGGCGAATGGGAGTACGGCAAGAAGCAGCTTGCGTTTGAAGGTCATGATGAAACTCCGTGGTTGTTATTATCCGGTTTCGCAGATGTAGGTTTCGCAGCTTTGCAACGTGGGTGTCAGGCGCGCCAGGCCGGCTCCTCCAGGCCCTTGACCCCAGGGCGCAGGGCAAACACGCCACCGGCCAGGGGCTGATCCTGAAGGTCGACGCCGGCGGGGCGGATCGAGGTGACGAACAGCGTATCCAGGCCGGGACCGCCGAAAGCGCACATCGAGGGCTTGCGCACCGGTAGGGTGAGCGAACGGTCCAGGCGTCCTTCGGGCGTGAAACGATGGACCTGTCCGGCGTCGTTGGCGCAGATCCAGTAGCAGCCGTCTTCATCCACCGCCGCGCCATCGGGCCGCCCAGGGTAGTCGTGCATGTCGACGAACAGCTTGCGGTTGTGCGCAGTCCCGGTCTCGATGTCGTAGTCGAATGCCCAGATGGTCTGGACGTCGGGGTGCGAGTCGGACAGGTACATGCGGTCGCCCGCGGGGCTGAAGGCCAAGCCGTTGGGCACGATCAGGCCATCCAGTTGCACGTTCAGACGAGCACCGCCCTCGTCCAGCCGATACAGCGCCCCGACCGCAGCGCCCCGTTGCATGTCCAGGAGCATGCTGCCGGCCCAGAAGCGTCCCTGCCGGTCGCAACGGCCGTCGTTCAGGCGCATGCCGGCCTGGCCGTGTTCGGCGCTGGCCAGCCGTTCGCCGAGCAGACGCCCGTCGGCACCTGCTCGCAGGTGGAACACACCGCTCTCCATGCCTGCCAGCCAGCCGTGTTCGGTGCGGGCGATGCAGGCGAGCATTTCATCGGCCTGCCAGTGCTGGTGCTGGCCGTCCTGCCAGCGGTGCAGATGCCCGGCCGGGATGTCGACCCAGTACAGGGCCTGCTCGTGGGCATGCCACACCGGGCTCTCGCCCGTGGCATTGCGCGCATCGACGATCAGTTCGCAGTCCATGATCCTGACTCCCTGGGTTCAGTCGAACGGGCCAGCCGCGACGAAGGCGCCGCCCTGATACACCATGCTCGGATCGTCGGCAGCAGGTGCAGGTTGGGCCTCCACTGCTGTGCGGAAGCGTTCCGAGCTGTCCTTGGGGGTGAAGCCGAGGTGCGCCGCGTAGCGATTGTCCCACCACTGGTCGCGGTTGGCGGAGGCGCCATAGACCACGGTGTGGCCGACAGCAGGGGTGAACAGCGAGCGCTCGATGAGTTGGGTGAGGTCGTCATAGCTCAGCCAGGTGCTGAGCATCCGCCGGTTCTGCGGCTCGGGGAACGAAGAGCCGATGCGGATACTGACGGTCTCGATACCGTAGCGGTCGAAGTAGAAGCTCGCGACGTCTTCGCCATAGCATTTGGACAAGCCGTAGTAGCTGTCCGGTCGGCGCAGGGCGTGGGCGTCGATGACTTCATCCTGGCGGTAGAAGCCGATGGTGTGGTTGGAACTGGCGAACACCACGCGCTTGACGCCGTGCCGGCGTGCCGCCTCGTAGACGTGGAAGACGCCACAGATATTCGGGCCCAGGATGTCCTCGAAGGCATGTTCCGTGGACACGCCGCCGAAGTGCACGATGGCATCTACCCCTTCGACCAGCGCATGCACTGCGGCCTTGTCGGCCAGGTCGCAGAGGATGACTTCTTCATGGGGCCCCGCGGCAGGCGCCATTGGGGCAATGTCGGAGAGGCGCAGGATCTCGGCGCAGCCGCCAAGGCGTTGACGAAGCACCTGGCCCAGGCCGCCTGCGGCTCCAGTGAGCAGCAGGCGTTTGAAGGGAGTTTTGGTCATGGCAGCTCTTTATTGTCTTTTGTTGTAGGTTGTCGTATGACTTTGCTGATTATGGTTCGATAAACCACTGGTCTGTCAATGCGACTTAGGTCGCAACGGGTCGTCAAAGCAGCGACAAGGGGTAGTTGATGATCAGACGGTTCTCGTCGAACTCGTTGTTGCTGAAATCCCGTCGAATCGTCGAGTTGCGCCATTTCAAGCTCAGATCCTTCAACGCGCCGCTCTGGAACACATACGCCAGTTCGGTTTCACGCACCCATTCCTTGCCATCGTCCACTGCAGTGGTGCGCACGTCGCGACCGCTGATGTAACGGTTCATCAGGGTCAGGCCAGGAATGCCCACAGCGACGAAATTGAAGTCGTGGCGCACCTGCCAGGAGCGCTCGTTGGCATTGTCGAAGCTCGAGTTGTAGCTGTCGTTGGCCAGCGTACCGCCGCTGGTGCCGTTGACGCGCATCCAGGTATCGCCGTCGACCTTCTGCAGACCGACCCAGAACGTGTGACCGCCGTAGCGTGCGGAGAACATCCCGGAGTAGGTGTCGTTGTCCAGTGCACCGGCCCGTTCAGCGCCGTCCTCGCCGCCGTGGAAATAACCCAGGTTCGCACCCAGGGTCCAAGCACCTACTGGCTGGCTGTGGCTGAGCTGCAGGTACTGCTGGCTGTACACATCCTTGAGCTGTGCATGCCACAGGCCCAGCAGGGTACGGTCCTGGTTGAACTTGTATTCACCACCGGCGAAATTGAAGCGATCCGAGACCCCACCGCCGTAGCTCATGTCTTCCATGCTGGCATCGTTACGCGGGCTGTTGGCCCGGAACTGCCCGCCATAGAGGGTCAGTCCGGCGATCTCGTTGGAGGTCACCTGGCCGCCACGGAAGGTCTGCGGCAACGAGCGACCATCGTCCGAGCGCAGGATGGGCAACACCGGCATCCATTCGCCGATCTTCAGTTCAGTCTTGGAAATGCGCATCTTGCCCGCCACCGCCAGACGCCCGAAATCGTCGGCAGGGCGCCCGTCATCATGGCGCGGCAGCAGCGCCGTGCCGTAGGTACCACCACCGCCGTCGAGCTTGACCGACCACATGCCCAGCACATCCACGCCGAAGCCGACCGGGCCCTCGGTGAAGCCGGAGCGTGCGTCGAGAATGAAGCTCTGGGTCCACTCTTCGGCCTTGCTCTGTGGGTTGCTGGGGTTGGTGAAATTACGATTGATGTAGAAGTTGCGCAGGTTGAGCCCGACCTTGGCGTCGTCGATGAAGCCGGCAGCGAGGCCACTGGCAGGGAGCGACCCGGCCACACCCGCAGTCAACAGGGCGAGCGGCAGTAGGGGTTGGCGGATGTTCATTGTTGTTGTTCTCCACTGGGGCTGGCAGCCCACTCTTCGCGCAGCCGAGGGTGACCTGCGCTGGAGCGGGATAAAGAAACGCGAGGCCGTCTAGGCCAGAAAAGTCAGGTCTGAGCGAGCGTCAGGTCGCTGTGTTGATGAGGAGGGGAGGCGCGAGCGTGGGGATCGAGTGCGAGCGTGATGTCGACATGGAAGGTGTCCCTGTATTGTTGTTTTTGTTATGTGTTGTCGTACAACTGGGCGTGATTATTAGCAAGCCCCCCCTGGAGTGTCAACGGCTAGATTAAATCC
Source organism: Pseudomonas putida (assembly GCF_004357765.1). GTDB lineage: Bacteria > Pseudomonadota > Gammaproteobacteria > Pseudomonadales > Pseudomonadaceae > Aquipseudomonas > Aquipseudomonas putida_U. Next base: position 14,660 of record NZ_SMTE01000017.1, read on the forward strand.
CATAATATGGGATGTAGTTCTACATATTGGAATTTGTTCCCGGCTGCGTTTATAGTCCCTGTCACTCCTTGCCCAGCAAAGAACAACAGAACAGGGGAAACGATGCAGGCGCAATTGATCGCGCTCGATTGGGGGACGACCTCACTCCGGGCTTACAAACTCGCCCAGGGAGGGCGGGTACTCGACCAGCGGGCGCTGTCGTCAGGCATCATGCAACTGCCCAGGTCCACCCGCGTGATCGCCGGTCAGGCATGCAGTGACGGTTTCGAACTGGCGTTCGACGACGCCTGTGGCGACTGGCTCGACGCTCAACCCGAGTTGCCGGTGATCGCCTGCGGCATGATCGGCAGTGCCCAGGGCTGGCGCGAAGCGGCCTACCGCGAGACACCTGCCGATGTCGCAACGCTGGGCTCGTCCCTGCAAACCGTGCGCACCCTGCGCGGCACTGAGGTGCACATCGTCCCGGGGGTGATCCAGCGCTCGACGCTGCCTAACGTGATGCGCGGCGAAGAAACACAAGTGCTCGGTGTTCTACACAGCGTCGCCGACAACGCGCCTGGCGACCTGTTGATCGGCTTGCCGGGCAGTCATTCGAAATGGGTGCAGGTCGCCGACGGTTGCATCGTGCACTTCGACACCTTCATGACCGGCGAAGTGTTCGCCGTGCTCAGTGAGCACAGCATCCTGGGTCGCACCCAGCAGCGCAGCGAAGGCTTCGACAGCCATGCTTTCGACCGTGGCGTGCGCGTGGCCCTGTCGACAGCCGGGGAGGCCGGCCCGCTGTCGACCATCTTCAGCACCCGCTGCCTGGGCCTGACCGGCGAACTGAGCGCGGCGGCCCAGCCTGACTACCTTTCCGGGCTGCTGATCGGACACGAATTGGCTGCCCTGGCCGCGGTGCAACGACGCCGACGCCAGGCCATGGCACTGCCAGCGGTGCTGTTGATCGGCAATGCCAGCCTCTGCGCCCGCTACCGGCGAGCCCTGCAGGCCTGTGGTTTCCCCCAAGTGGCAGAGGCCGAACAGGCTACCGAGCGTGGCCTGTGGCAACTGGCCGTGGCCGCTGGGCTGGTGCCTGCTGCCGCGATTCCTTCCCCCTCAATGGAGCTTTGACATGCTCAAGCAAGCACTGGCGCACAACGGCCTGATCGCGATCCTGCGTGGGCTGCATCCCGAGGAAGCCGCCGCCATGGGCGAGGTTCTGTACCGCGCAGGCTTTCGTGTCATCGAGGTGCCGCTCAATTCGCCCAAGCCCTTCGAGAGCATCCGCATCCTGCGCCACACCCTGCCAGCCGATTGCCTGATCGGCGCAGGTACCGTGCTCACACCGGAACAGGTCGAGCAGGTCAAGGCGGCGGGTGGGCAAGTGATCGTCATGCCGCACAGCGATGCCCGCGTGCTGCGTGCCGGTAAAGCCGCCGGGCTGTCGCTCTGCCCTGGCGTGGCCACTCCCACCGAGGCGTTCGCCGCGCTGGCCGAGGGGGCCGATATGCTCAAGCTGTTCCCTGCCGAGCAGATGGGCCCGGCCGTGGTGAAAGCCTGGCTCGCCGTGTTGCCTGCCGGGACGCTCCTGGCGCCGGTCGGCGGCATCACCCCCGGCAACATGCAGCAGTTCTTCGACGCTGGTGCCAGGGGCTTCGGGCTCGGCTCCGGCCTGTACAAGCCCGGCCTGACACCCGAGCAGGTGGCGCTCAATGCCCAGGCCTATGCCACTGCCTGGGCAGCCCTCGGCCAAGACGTCTGACAGCGCCCGAGCGCTGCATCCACAAGAGAGATAACAAGATGAAAATCACCAAGCTGACCACCTTCATCGTGCCGCCGCGCTGGTGCTTCCTCAAGGTCGAAACCGACCAAGGCGTGACCGGCTGGGGCGAGCCCGTGGTCGAAGGGCGCGCCCATACCGTGGCTGCCGCTGTCGAGGAATTGTCCGATTACCTGATCGGCAAGGATCCGCGCAATATCGAAGACATCTGGACCGTGCTCTATCGCGGAGGCTTCTACCGCGGCGGTGCGGTGCACATGAGCGCCCTGGCCGGTATCGACCAGGCCCTGTGGGACATCAAGGGCAAGGCGCTCGGCGTCTCGGTCAGCGACCTGCTCGGCGGTCAGGTGCGCGACAAGATCCGCGTGTACTCGTGGATCGGCGGTGACCGCCCGGCGGACACCGCGCGTGCCGCGAAAGAAGCAGTAGGGCGTGGCTTCACAGCGGTGAAGATGAACGGCACCGAGGAGCTGCAGTTCATCGACACTTTCGACAAAGTCGAGCAGGCCCTGGCCAATGTCGCCGCCGTGCGCGACGCGGTCGGCCCGAACGTGGGCATCGGCGTCGACTTCCATGGTCGGGTGCACAAGCCCATGGCCAAGGTGCTGATGAAGGAACTGGACCCATACAAGCTGATGTTCATCGAAGAGCCGGTGCTCAGCGAAAACTACGAAGCGCTCAAGGAACTCGCGCCGCTGACCAGCACACCGATCGCCCTGGGCGAGCGGCTGTTCTCGCGTTGGGACTTCAAGCGCGTGCTCAGCGAAGGTTACGTCGACATCATCCAGCCCGATGCCTCCCACGCCGGTGGTATCACCGAGACGCGCAAGATCGCCAACATGGCTGAAGCCTACGACGTGGCCCTGGCCTTGCACTGCCCGTTGGGCCCGATCGCCCTGGCTGCCTGCCTGCAGCTCGACGCCGCCTGCTACAACGCGTTCATCCAGGAGCAGAGCCTGGGCATCCATTACAACGAGAGCAATGACCTGCTCGACTACGTCAAGGATGCCGGTGTGTTCGACTACGACCAAGGCTTCGTCAAGATCCCCAATGGCCCGGGCCTTGGCATCGAGATCAACGAAGAATACGTGATCGAACGCGCGGCGGTCGGCCACCGCTGGCGCAACCCGGTCTGGCGTCACGCCGACGGCAGCTTCGCCGAGTGGTGAGGCGGCCCTGATCCACCCCAGGCTCAGGGGCGTCCGCGCACCCTGGGTCGGCCGCGACCTCAATAAACATAACAAGAGGCACTTCCCATGCAACCGAATACCCTGACCGGTCAGGCTGCGTTGGCGACACCCAGCCGCAAGCGGTTCTTCATCATGGTGCTGTTGTTCATCACCGTGGTGATCAATTACCTCGACCGCAGTAACCTGTCCATTGCCGCACCTGCCTTGACCAGTGATCTGGGCATCGACCCGATTCATGTCGGTCTGATCTTTTCCGCCTTCGGCTGGACCTATGCCGCCATGCAGATTCCCGGTGGCTGGCTGGTCGACCGGGTGCCGCCGCGCATCCTCTACACCGCTGCGCTGGCGCTGTGGTCGATCGCCACGGTACTGCTCGGTTTCGCCGCCAGCTTCATCGCCTTGTTCGCCCTGCGCATGGCGGTCGGCGCCCTGGAGGCGCCGGCTTACCCGATCAACAGCCGCGTGGTCACCACCTGGTTCCCCGAGCGCGAGCGCGCCACGGCCATCGGTTTCTACACCTCCGGGCAGTTCGTCGGCCTGGCGTTCTTGACCCCGGTGCTGGCCTGGCTGCAGCACCAGTACGGCTGGCACATGGTATTCGTCGCTACCGGCGCGGTGGGCATTCTCTGGGCCGTGATCTGGTACGCGGTGTATCGCGAACCGCGTGACTTCAAAGGCGTCAACGACGGCGAGATCGAGCTGATCCGCGAAGGCGGCGGCCTGGTCGATATCCAGACCGAGCAGGCCAAGGCCCGCTTCAGTTGGACCGACCTGGGGGTGGTGCTGAGCAAGCGTAAGCTGTGGGGCATCTACCTGGGCCAGTTCTGCCTCAATTCGACGCTGTGGTTCTTCCTTACCTGGTTCCCGACCTACCTGGTGAAATACCGCGGCATGGACTTCATCAAGTCCGGCCTGTTGGCTTCGCTGCCGTTCCTGGCGGCCTTCGTCGGCGTGCTGTGCTCGGGGTTCTTCTCCGACTGGCTGATTCGGCGCGGCGCCAGCGTCGGCTTCGCCCGCAAATTGCCGATCATTGGCGGGCTGCTGATTTCCACGGCGATCATTGGCGCCAACTTCGTCGACTCCACCGCCTGGGTGATCGCCTTCCTGGCGCTGGCGTTCTTCGGCAACGGCCTGGCCTCGATCACCTGGTCGCTGGTCTCGACCCTGGCGCCGGCACGTCTGCTCGGGTTGACCGGTGGGGTGTTCAACTTCATCGGCAACCTGTCGGCGATCGTCACCCCCATCGTCATCGGCTTTCTCGCCAGCGGCGACTCGTTCGCCCCGGCCATCACCTATATCTCGCTGGTGGCGCTGGCCGGTGCGCTGTCGTACATCCTGCTGGTGGGCAAGGTGGAACGTATCGAGTTGTAGTCGTGGCAGGCGGGCGAACATAATGCCGCCTGCTCCCTGATTCAACGTTGAAGGCTGCCCATGCAGGAAGACGCTTCGAAATCCACCGCCGCGCCAACCGGTACCCAGACCCTGCTGCGCGGCTTGGCCGTGGTCCAGGCGGTGGCCGCGGGTGCCCGCGACCTGAAGGACATCGCCCAGGCGATCGGTACCACCCGCAGCACCACCCACCGCCTGGTCAGTTGCCTGGTGGACGAACGCTATCTGCGGGTCTTGCCGCAGGTGGGCTACCTGCTCGGTCCGAAGCTGATCGAACTGGGCTTCCAGGCCCGCGAAGAGCTGCCTTTGGTGGCGCTCGCCGGGCCTTACCTGGACGAATTGTCGGCGCTGACCGGCGATACCATCCACCTGGCAATCCGCGAGGGCGACGAGGTGCTCTATCTGCACAAGACGCCGGGGCGCAATGGCCCGGAGATGCGCTCGCGGGTGGGTCATCGCATGCCGCTGGCGCGCACCGGCATCGGCAAGGCGTTGATGCTCGACGACACCCCGGCTCAGTGGCAGCGCTTGTACGAGACCAGCCTGCCGGTAGGCGGCAAGAGCAACTTCTGGCCCAGCCACACCGAACAGAGCTGGGCGCAGTTCGAACAGCGCATGCTCGAGTACGTGACGGGCGGCTATGCCTTCGATCTGGAAGACAACGAACCGTCGATCCGCTGCGTCGCGGCGCCGGTCAGAGACGCCAGCGGAGGCATCGTCGCCGGCATCAGCGTGGCCAGCACGGTGCCGTACATGCCCGAGCAGAAGATGCGCGAGCTGGTACCGGTGATCAAGGCGGTGACGGCGCGGTTGTCGGCGGAGTTGGGGTGCACGCGGGCGTGAGCGCGGGCCAGCGTTACGCGTATTGGACGAAAAAGAGCCCTGTTGGACAAAAACGCTGGTTTGGCATCATGTGAACTGGATAAAAAAGAATCCTGCCTCGTCTCCTTCCTTGCCACGCCGCGCTCGCATGTCGAGAAAGACATAGCCGATTCCCTCGGCGAGCAACCCATCATGCTGCGGGCTGGCTTCCGTCACATCGCCGTCTGCGAGCTGCATCAGAAACATGTACCGATCCGGAGGATAGATTGGGTCTTGCAACCAACCGGGTCGGCCGCTTGGCTTGCTCAAGTCAATGCCACTATCTTCGTGGGCATGCTCATCTTCCAATTCATCATCGGTCATCTCCTCGAAATCGATGAACGCACTCTGCAACAGCAGTGGATGATCGCTAGGGACGATCGGTTTCTCGGCCAACTCGTGAAGAATGACTCGGGCATAGCCGTTCTTGATGACTTCCTGTAGCTCCGAGGGTTGGTTGACCGTATAGCGACGCTGCAAGTTATGGCTGAAGTCCCCATCTCGCAGTTGTCGTGCCGCTATGAATAACGTGACGGCCATACCCGGCGGCAGCAACCTTGCGGGGCGGAAACGTTCGGTGAGGGTCAGCAGTGGCGTCAGCAGTTCGCCGCTTTCCGGGCTGACGGGCCACAGTGACAGGTCGTTGAGAAAGGCACCTCCGCCTACCTGGCCGAAGCCCTCATCCTGTTGTGAAAGCACGATCTTTTGCATGGTTAGTAACATCCTTCCCGCCAACGATGGTCCAGCATTCTTTCGAGCCTCGCTCAACCGAGTCTGCCGTGTTCGAGCACTGACTGGAGTTCGCTGATGAGACTGGCGAGTTCGGTGTAGTCAAAGGTCGCGAAATGCACATCGCGGGACGCGGTTCTGAGGTCCTCGAAGGGTGTGTTTTCCTCCTCGCAGGTGATCTGCCACATGATTCGTCCGTGCGTTTCGTCCAACCGGTACGAGAACACCGTGTAGCAATCGAACAACGTCCCGCAGGTGAGCAAGTAGGGGCGAGCCTCTTCGCTGAAGTCCTTGTCGTCGTCTTCATCCCAGGATTCCAGGTCCTGATTCAGGGTGCTGAACAGTTGGTGGTCGTCCTTGCCCTGATAGCGTGCGGTCAGATGCGGTTTCTTTCTCATGTCGAGTAAGCAACCCAAGAGATAGCCATCCAGGTAGATCAAGTCTTCCAGGCTGCCCAATTGCTCATTGCCGAACCAGAGGCAGGCATGGCCCAAAGCAGAGCCCATGTGCGTCATCGCACTCTCGATGGCTATTGAATGCTTGTTCCCTATCAGCATTACAGTCAGTATTTGCTCTTTCACGCATATTGGACGAAGAATAGTCCGGCCTCGTCGCCTTGTTTTTTTCTTCGCGCCTGTTTGTCCAGATACACAAAACCGACGCCGTCGAGGAAGATACCCTCCTGTGTGGGTGCCCATCGACTGATGTCGTAATCGGTCAATTGCAGAAGCAGTACGTACCGGCTTGAAAGATAGATCGGGTCTTGCATCCAGCTCGCTCGACCGAGCTGCTTGCTGATGCCCAGGCCTGCATACTCGTCGGCATGCTCTTCTTCGAATTCTTCGTCTGTCATCGGCTCGAAGTCGATGTAACGACGCTCGAGCAAGAACGTTCCGGTCGGAGCAGGCAGCTCCCGATCGGTCAACCGATGGAGAAGAACCCGGGCAAAGCCATTGTGAGTGTTCGGTAGCTCCGCTTCATCATGAACGGTGTAGCGTCTGATGACGGACTGATTGAAGTAACCGTCGCGTTTTCGAGCAGTGATGAAAACGGTCGCTGCCATCCCCGCAGGAAAGACCGGCGCCGGTAGGAACTTTTCCGTGATGGTGCACAGGGGGGTCATTGGCTCCTGGGTGTCGGGCGCCAAAGGCCACAAAGTGGGATCGTCCATGCGAACGCTACCACCCACCTGACCGAACCCTTTGTCACGCTCGGTAAACACAATTTTGTTCGAGTTCAATTCAGTAACACCCTTTGCTTTTTGCGTACGACCGGGCTAACCGCCTGGCAGTGCGGAGTTGTTGCTGTGTCACGGTACCATTCAACACCAGCGTGTTGTGGATGGCTTCGGACATCAGTCGAATTTCTAGCTTGCCGCGTTTGAGCATCTGGTTCGGCCCGAGCCCTCGCAGGGCCCTCAGGCGACGCTCTTCATTGTGAACGATGGTATGGTTCTTTTGCGTGAGCGCCATTGCAGGATTGCCAATTACCCTGGATGTCTTAGCAATGCCTTTGTCCTGCATGAACTTGTGACGCATGATCTCATGTGCTTGATGCCCATCCTTGTAGTGAGGATCGGTACCGAACCCTGCTACCTCTCCCTGCTTGAGTTTGGCCAGCCCCCATGGATCCAGCCAGGTAAACGGATTGGGCGCATAGGCATACAGGTTCAAGCCACCGGCCAAGCCGATCGGATCAGGCTGTGTGAAACGACCGATATCCGGGTCATAGAAGCGGAACAGGTTGTAGTGCAAACCGATTTCGCGGTCCAGATACTGGCCCTGGAAACGCAGGTTCTGTTCCTCGACCAGCCCCGGGGCCCGCTGTTCCTCCCAGCTCATGCCCCAGGTCAGGTAACGCGCCGACCACACCACCTGGCCGTGGTCGTCGGTCAGTTGCTCAGGCAGTCCGTTGAGGTCGTTGTGATAGTGGCGCAGTTGTTGATGCGCGCCTTGGCCGTCTACACGGGCGAGTGGTTCATGGCCATCGTCTTCGTATAGATACAGCGTCGACAGCCCATTGCGTTGTTCGCCGAGCAGGCGCAGGCCACTCCAGCTGAAGCGGGTGCGGCAGACCACCTGGCCGTCCAGCGTCGATTCGATCTTTTCGGTGCGCCGGCCCATTGGGTCGTAACGCATGTCGACGATGCGCTCGCGTCCGGGTTGCAGGTTGCGCACCCGTATCAGCCGGTGGTCGGCGTCATAATGGAAATGCTGGGTACCGCGTCGGCGGCTGCGTTTTTCCACCAGCCGACCGAAGCCGTCGTAGCGATAGCGCTTGTCCTCGAATGTGACCAGGCGGTTGTGCCTGACCAAGCCTGCGCCGACTGCTGTTGGGTCGAGCAGATTGCCTGCCGGGTCGTAGCGGAATGCCTCGCGCTGCCCGCTGGGGCTGTCCTGGCGGCCAAGCACGTGGCCGCTACCATCGTGCTGGAGTGCCTGCAGATAGCCCATGCCCGGGTGCTGCACCTCGCGCATCGCCAGTTGGTCGGCAGCGTCGAATTGGTAGCGCAGTTGGCTTGGCGCCGGTAACTGGCTGGGTTGCGATGCCGGTCGGCGGAGCAGGGTACGCAGGCGCCCAGTGCGGTCGTAAAGGCGCTGGGTGGCAAGGGGGCCTTGCAGACGCAGGGTTTCCCGGTGCAGGCGATCACGCTCGAAATCGCATACCACCTGCCCGTCGAGGTTGACCTGGTGCAGATGCCCGCTGCCGTAGTACAGACGGTTGATCCAGCGGCCATCGGGCACCCGCGTGCGGGTGACGTTGCCCAACGGATCGTACTGGTGCTGCACGCTGCCGTCGGCGCTGCGCTCCTCGCGCAGTTGGCCTAGCGCATCGAAGACGAAGCCTAGTTCCTCGACCTGGCCATCCGCGGCGGTGCGGCGGATGGCGACCACATTGTCCAGCGGGTCGTTGCTGTAGTCGGTACGTGCATCAGCGGTATGGCGAGTGAGAAGCCGGCCGACCGCGTCGTACTCCATGCGATGAACGATCGGTGCTTGCTCGCTGCCTGGCGCGGGTACGAAAGTCACTTGGTCAAGATGGTCCAGTGCATCGTACTGGTAACGTCGCGAGCTGGCGTCGAGGTCGTGCTCTGCGATCAAGCGGTTGCCCGCGTCCCAATCGAAGCGGTAGGCCTCGCCATTTTCGTTGTAGAGGGCAAGCAGGCGACCGTAGCCGTCGTACTGGTAGCGTACCTGTCGGCCCAGCGGGTCGATGCGCAGTTCCAGTTGGCCGCGGCGATTACGCTGGTAGTGGGTGACGTGACCCGCTGTGTCCACGTGCCGGATCAACAGGCCAGCGCCGTCGAGTTCGAACGTTTCGCTACGACCATCGGGCAGGGTCACGCTGCGCAAGCGACCCTTGCCATCGTGGTGGTACTCGGTGCGCTCGCCCTGGGCGTCGGTGATCGACTGCAGATGGCCCAATGGGTCGTAACCAAGTCGGGTGAGGTATCCGGAACAATCTTTGTGTTCGACCAGCAGCCCCAGGTCGTTCCAGCGCAGGTGCCGACTCGAACCGTTGGCGTCGATGATCTCGACGGGATTGCCCAGGCTGTCATGGCGATACTGGGTATGTTGGCCCAGCGGGTCTGTTTCGCGAATGCAGTTGCCGCGTTGATCGTAGGCGAAGGTCCAGCGCTGGCCGGCCTGATCGGTCTGGCTGCGTGGCAGCGACCAATGTTCCAGCCACTCGGTGGACTCGCTGCGCCCCAGTGGGTCTATGGTTTCGGCAATGTTGCCCGACGCATCGTAGAAATACTGCCAACGTCCACCCATCGGGTCGATCGCCGCCAGCAGTTGGCGCTCGTCGTTCCATTCAAAACGCCAGGTCCGCGCCAGTTCATCGGTGTAGGCGGTGATCTGGTATTGCTCGTTCCAATGGCGCACGGCAACGCGATCGAGACTGTCGGTCGCGCGGGTGATGCCAGCGGCAATGTCGTACTCGAAAGCGTAGCTGTCACCGGCGTCGGTCCAATGCCGTGCTACCCGCCAGCCATCGTCATGCTGCGCCCATTCGTAGAAACAGCGCAGGCCGCTGCCGGTGCGGTGTTCGATCATGCGCCTGGCAGGGTCGTAGGCGAAGCTGCGCACCACCTGGTCCGCACCGTCCAGCACTTGGGCCAGATCGCCGCTGGCGTCGTAGCGATAACTGGCCAATCGTCGCGACTGACCGTCGGTCGCCTGATGGTCCACGTGGCTGACCCGCTGCGGCCATTGTTCGCTGTAGCTCAACACCACACGCACCTGATCGAAGGCATCGCGCAACTGGCAAAGACGGCCACGGTCGTCGTAGTCCAGATAGATACGGTTGTCGTTGCGATCGCCGACCTGACTCAGGCGCAACCGTTCCGGTCGCCCAGGCGACGGCTGGAACAGACGATACTCGCCCTCGCGGCTTTCGGTCAGCAACTCGCCGTTGTGCGCGCGGCGCACGCTGAGCCCCTCACCGACGCTGAAAACCGCATCGCCCAGCGGGATGACGCCCATTTCCACCCGGCGTGCCTGCTCATCGATCAGGACCAGGCGATCACCCGGATCGACCTGCACCGAAACCTCGTAGGGCAGGCTCCAGCCAGCGCCAAACAAGCCATCGACGCGTTCGTCGTGGCTGTTGTAGTAGCGTTGCCAGACCATCGGCAGGGTCGCTTGCACGGTGAAATCCAGATCATCCTCGGCGCACAGGATTTTCGCGCCGGTGGCGGCATGTACCGGGTTTGGCGAACCCGCCATGGCCTGGGTGAGGGCGCCAGTCACCTGGCCGGTGACGAAGCTGCTGACGCCGCCCACCAACATGCAACCAAACTTGCTGTAGAACTTCCCCCCCCGCCCACGCAGCAGCATCAGCGTAGTCACCGCCAAACCGATGCCAGGCGTCTTGCCGCTGCGGATCTCGCGCACCACGATCGGCTCGCCGCCGATGCGCACGTTGTTCGACACCAGGCCGCCATCGACGATCACCGCTTCGCAGGTGCTGCGGTCACCGCTGCGGCAGGCCGGATGGCCGTTGATCAGCACCTTGCTGGAGCCCTCGGCCAGGTACTGGGGCGGCATCGCCGGGTGCTTGGTGCAGGCGATCTTGTCGTCGGGGGCCTCCTGGGTATTGGCCGCAGGCGTGGCCACGGTCGGCCGCCACATCTGCGAGAAAAAGCCCTTGGCCATGTCGAGGAAGCTTTCTTCCTCGGCCTCGCCTGCCTCGGCGGCGACCTGCTCCAGGGGCGCCGGCGGGCCGGTGACGATGCCGGCGGCTCGGGCGGCGCGCTTGCCGTTGGTCTTGGTGTTCGACGAGCCACTGGCGATGGTCGCCTGTACCGAAGGAGGGAACAGGAAGTTGCCGATGCCCTCGCATAATCGACTGAGCCCGGTATCCGCCCCGGTCTTGGCCATGACCACCCCCACCACCAGGCCGACCACCGCGCCAAGCACGAAGCAGCCCAGGCCGCCGGTGGCCACGGTCAGGCCGAATGCCGCCGCCACCGCGGCGGTGGCCAGGGCGCCGATGGCCACGGTGGCGGCGATCTCCAGCACCCCGCCAACGATGTCGGCGAGCATCGAGGTGTGCATCAGCGCGTCGCCTTCGCGCGCGGCCCACAAGGCGTCGGACATGGCGCGAGGTCAGCCGAGGTTGTCGAAGTCGAGCGACTGCTTGATGGCTGCCCAGTGCGCAGCCTCGGCCGCGCCCAGGGGACTGGCCTTCACGTAGCTGAGGGCGAACATCTTGCGCGTGCCGGGCAGCACCAGGGCCAACTGGTACTGGTAGACCTTCTCCTGGCCCTTGCTGAACTGACTGCTCAGCTCGATGGCGTCGATAGCTTGGCCGGCACCCACCTGCACGGCCTGGGCCGGTTGCATGCGCAGGTCCTTGACCTGCTGCTGCAGGCGCTGCAACTGGCCGTCGAAGTTGCTCTGCAAGGTCTCGCCTTCGGCCAGCAGGCTGCGGCTGACGATCAGCGAAGTGGCCAGGGCGTCGAAGCGCAGGATGTTGATGCTGCTGTCCTGCACCGAAGTGTCGGGCAGGGCCATACGGAATTCGTTGAGGCGGTAATTCATGGGGAAGTCTCGTTACTTGCCGGCGTCGGGGAAGAGGGCCTTCACCGCGTCGTCGATGGTCTTTTTCACGCCCTGGTTGTCCGGCGCGGTCTGCGCGCCGCTGCCGACGTTCAGGTCGAGGGTGCCGTCGGTGTTGATCTCGGCGTCCTGCTTGGCATGGAAGCTGAACTGCTCGCAGCTGATGTTGATCTGCCCGCTGGCATTGAGCTCGATCACGCTCTTGCCGCAGACCAGGCGCAGGTTCTCGCCCACTTCGATCAGGTAGCTGGTGCTGACGCTGTCGGTCTTGCTGGCGCCGACCAGCAGCATGTCGTCGCGGCGCACGGCGCGGATGCGGTCCTGGCCGATGGTGATGGTCTCGAGCATGCCCACGCTCTGGCTGCGGTTGATGCCCACGGACAAGGTCTGGTTCTGCTCGACCACGGTGTCCATGTTGCGTTCGGCGTGCACGTACAGCTGCTCGGCACCCTTCTTGTCTTCCATGCGGATTTCATTGAAGTTGGCCGGGCTGCCGCCCTTGCTCGAACGGCTCTTCATGCCGCTCTGCGTGGCGTTGGCGGGCAGGTCGTAGGGCACGCTCTGCTCGGCGTTGTACACCCGCCCGGTGATGATCGGCCGGTCGGGGTCGCCTTCGAGAAAGCTGACGATGACCTCCTGGCCGATCCGTGGAATCTGCATCGACCCCCAGTTCTTGCCGGCCCAGGCCTGGGACACGCGGATCCAGCACGAGCTGTTCTCGTTGGATTGGTCATGGCGGTCCCAGTGAAAGTGCACCTTGACCCGACCGTACTGGTCGGTCCAGATCTCCTCGCCGGGCGGACCGACCACGACTGCGGTCTGCGGGCCCTTGACGATGGGCCGCACGGTACTGCCCTGGGGGCGAAAACTCTGCTGCGCGTCGATGCAGCTGAGGTTGCCTTCGAACTGCGCCTCGCCGCCGCCGCTGCCGCTCTCCAGGCGCTCTTGATGCACGTAGTAGCGCGCCGCGACGATCAGGTACTCGCGGTTCTGATCCTGGCGGGTGAAGCCGCTCAGACTGAACAGGTTGCCGCTGCCCAGGCCGCGCGCATTGCCGCGCAGTTCGATACGCTCATGCAGGCTCTGCAACGACTCCAGGCGGGTGCGTGCATAGTGCTCGCCGTCTTGGCTCTGCTCGTAGGCACCTGGGTAGTCGAACAGCGGGTAGTCGCCGGCCTGGTGCGGGCGCGGCATGGCCGAGCGCACGTCGATGCGCGCGCTGGGGCGCTGGAAATCGTAGTCGTTGAGCTCCAGGGAACCTGGCTGGACCTCCTGGGCCAGGTGCCAGTCGTTGATGTGGTCGCGTTCGCGATGCTGCCCGTCCGGCGGATAGTAGGGCACGCTCTCGTAGCCCGGCACCCGAGGGTGGGCGCCATAGGCATCGGCCAGCACCAGCACGTGGCGTTCCTGCTCGTGGCGGAAGAAGTAGTAGATGCCTTCTTCTTCCATCAATCGGCTAACGAAGTCGAAGCTGGTCTCACGGTACTGCACGCAGTATTCGCGCTCGCGGTAGCTACGGCTCAGGGCATCCTCGAAGTCCGAGAAACCCAGGTCGCGGAACACCTGCTTGATGATCTGCGGTGCGCTCAGGTGCTGGAAGATGCGGCAGTCGCTGGTACGGGTCAGCAACCACAGCCAGGGGCGCAAGGTGACCCGGTAGCTGGCGAACTGGCCTTGGTCGACCGACTGGCTGCAGCGGGCGACGATGCCGTGAAAGTGCCGAGAGGTGCCCAGGTCCTGCTGCACGCTCAGGCACATCGGCTTGCCGAGCAGGGCATTGAGGTCGATGGCCGGGTCGTCGCTGGTCAGCCGCAGCTCGTAGTCGAATGGCCGGCCGAGCTCATCGCTGCCACCCATTTCGGCAAGGATCAGCTTGTCCGGCCCCAAGGGGCTGTCGATTCGCGCCAGGCGCGTGAACTGCGTGAACAGCATGGTCGATCCTGTCAGTCGGCGGCGCCGAAGTCATAGTGCAAGTCGTTGTCGCGGCGGCTGATGCTGACGCTGGCCAGCGGCTTGCCTTCGAGCAGGCGGGTGAGGAATTCGCGGCTCATGTCCGGCAGCAGGCCGTTGGTGAGAATTGCGTCGATCATCCGGCCACCGCTTTCGGTTTCGCTGCAGCGCGAGACGATGAGGTCCACCACGCCGTCGTCGTAGGCGAAGCCGACCTTGTGCGTACCTTCCACGCGCTTGCGGATGCGCTCCAGCTGCAGGCGGGTAATGGCCTTGAGCATGGCGTCGCTGAGCGGGTAGTAGGGAATGGTCACCAAGCGGCCAAGCAGCGCCGGTGGGAAGATTTCCAGCAGCGGCTGGCGCAGCGAGGTGGCCACCGTGTCCGGGTCGGGCAGGGCCTGCGGGTCGCTGCAGGTGCGGGCGATCAACTCGGTGCCGGCATTGGTGGTGAGCAGGATCAGCGTATTGCGAAAATCGATCTGGCGGCCTTCGCCGTCTTCCATCACGCCTTTGTCGAAGACCTGGAAGAAGATTTCATGCACGTCCGGGTGGGCTTTCTCCACCTCGTCCAGCAGCACCACGCTGTACGGTCGGCGGCGCACCGCCTCGGTCAGCACGCCGCCTTCGCCGTAGCCGACGTAGCCGGGAGGGGCGCCCTTGAGGGTGGAGACGGTGTGGGCTTCCTGGAACTCGCTCATGTTGATGGTGATCAGGTTCTGCTCACCGCCGTACAGCGCCTCGGCCAGGGCCAGGGCGGTCTCGGTCTTGCCCACGCCCGAGGTGCCGGCGAGCATGAACACGCCGATCGGCTTGTTCGGGTTGTCCAGGCCGGCGCGGGAGGTCTGGATGCGCTTGGCGATCATTTTCAGCGCGTGGTCCTGGCCGATGATGCGCTTGGCCAGGTGGCTGTCGAGGTTGAGCACGGTCTCGATCTCGTTGCGGGCCATGCGCCCGACCGGGATGCCGGTCCAGTCGGCCACCACCGAGGCCACCGCCTGGTAGTCCACGGTCGGCAGGATCAACGGGGTTTCGCCCTGCAAAGCGCCCAAGCGCTGTTGCAGGTCCACCAGGGTTTCACGCAGCGCATGGCTGCCTGGTACCTCAGTCTCCTGATCGACCTCGCCGACCTGCTCACGCAGTTGCGCACGGGTGGCCAGCAGCTCATCCACCAGAGCTTTCTCTTCGGCCCAGCGGTCCTCCAGCGTGGCCAGGCGCTGGCGTTCTTCGCCCAGCAGCGCCTCGGCCTGGGCCTGGCGCTGTCCGGTGTGCACGCCAATGGCGTGCTCCCGGGCGATGATCGCCAGTTCCACTTCCAGCGCCTCGATGCGCCGGCGGCTGTCGTCCACTTCAGCCGGCACCGCATGCAGGCTGATGGCCACGCGGGCGCAGGCGGTGTCGAGCAGGCTCACCGACTTGTCCGGCAGCTGGCGCGCCGGAATGTAGCGGTGCGACAGCTTTACCGCGGCTTCGAGCGCTTCGTCGAGGATCTGCACCTGGTGGTGTCTTTCCATGGTCGAGGCCACGCCACGCATCATCAGCAAGGCCTTGGCCTCGCTCGGCTCGTCCACCTGCACCACCTGGAAGCGGCGGGTCAGGGCGGGGTCTTTCTCGATGTGCTTCTTGTACTCGGCCCAGGTGGTCGCCGCTACCGTGCGCAGGCTGCCACGGGCCAGGGCGGGCTTGAGCAGGTTGGCCGCATCGCCGGTGCCGGCGGCGCCACCGGCACCGACCAGGGTATGGGCTTCGTCGATGAACAGGATGATCGGCCTGGGCGAAGCCTGCACGTCTTCGATCACTTGGCGCAGGCGCTGCTCGAACTCGCCCTTCATGCTGGCACCGGCTTGCAGCAGGCCGACGTCCAGGCTGCGCAGTTCGACGTCCTTGAGGGCCGGCGGCACATCGCCGGCGACGATGCGCAAGGCGAAGCCTTCGACCACTGCGGTCTTGCCCACGCCCGCCTCGCCGGTGAGGATCGGGTTGTTCTGCCGGCGGCGCATGAGGATATCGACCAACTGGCGGATCTCCTCGTCGCGTCCGACGATGGGGTCGAGCTTGCCGCTGCGGGCCTGTTCGGTGAGGTCGACGGTGAAGCGCTTGAGCGCCTCCTGCTTGCCCATCGCCGCCGGCGCCACGGCGCCACTGGCTTCGCCCGGAACGGCAGCGCTGAAGCCGTCGGTGGCGGCCAGTTGGTTTTCCGGAGAGTCACCCACGTACTCGTCGAAGCGTTCGCTCAAGGCTTCTATCTTGAGCTTGGCGAATTCACTCGACAGGCCCAGCAGTGCGTTGCGCAGGCTCGGCGTCTTGAGGATACCGACCAGCAGATAGCCGGTGCGCACCTGGCTTTCGCCGAACATCAGGCTGCCATACACCCAGCCACGCTCGACCGCTTCTTCGACCTGGGAAGACAGATCGGTGATCGAGGTCGAGCCGCGTGGCAGCCGGTCCAGGGCGTCAGTCAGGTCGCGGGCCAAGCGCGCCGGTTCGACGTTGAACTGACGCACGATGCGGTGCAGGTCGCTGTCCTGCAGTTGCAGCAACTGGTGCAGCCAGTGCACCAGCTCGACATAGGGGTTGCCCCGCAGTTTGCAGAACACCGTGGCGGCTTCGATGGCCTTGTACGCAACGCTGTTGAGTTTGCCGAACAGTGCGGCGCGGCTGATTTCACCCATGGTCCTGGTTCCTTGTCGGTGGGGCGGCGACCGGCTGGTCGGCGTAGTAGCGGGCCAGCTTGAGGTCGCGTGCATCGTGCGAGGGACGGCCGAGCCAGGTATCGAAGCCCAGGCGTTGGCCAGCGTTGAGTTGCAGCGCGGGCACCTGGTCCTGCGCGAGTATCAGGTTCAGATTCCAGTCCAGCTCCTGGCCCAGGTATTCGGCGACCCACGCCGCCAGCTCGACGAAGGCCTGTCCTCCGGGCAGCAGGGCGTGGTACTGGTCGAGGCTGAGCGGGCCGAGGCATAACCGGAACTTGTGCTGACGGTCCCAGACGTAGCGGCCCAGGCACAGGTCCACGCCCAGGCGATTGGCGCGTACGCCGAGCTGGCTGCGCTCGGGCAGTTCGAGCCATTGGCCAACGTACTCCTCGAGCGTCACCGGTACCCCGAAGTAGCCGCTGAGAATGCTGCACAAACCGTCGGGGTAGCGGGTCTGCGCGCTCAGGTGGCCGGACCAGTGCAACTTGGCGGTATCGGCCAGCGGGCCCTGGCCTAGCAGTTCGGGTTGACCACGACCGCTCAGCGCCGCCAGGCGCGCGGCCCAATAGTCATCGCCGGGGCGGTCGTGGCTGACGGTCGGGCGTGCTTCGGCCCAGGCCCGGTAGAACAGGCTCAGCAGGCGGTGGTGGAAGACGTCGAGAAAGGCCTTGCTGGTCGCGTCGGCATGGTTGCGCTGGCGCTCGCGCATGTATTCGGTCAGGTGCAGCGGCAGCGGGCCGTTGGGCCCGCCCAGGCCGAAGAAGAACTGCTCCAGGCGCGCAGGGCCGTCCTCCACGGCATCGACCGCGGCAAGGGTCGCCGGGGCGAAGCCGCAGTCCAGGCGCTGGCCCAGGCGCACTGGCTCATCGGCCAGGCGTAGCGAGTGGCCGAAGCGCGGCAGCTCGGGGTGTTCTGCCTCGAGGCGGCGCAAGGCCTGGAAGAAATCGTAAGCCCAGGGCTCGGCCTGCATGGCCTGCAAGGTGTTCACAGGATCGGCCTGCGTCCGGGCTTGGCGGTCCAGCGCATGATCTCGCCACGTTCGCTGGTGCGCAGCACGGTTTCGGTGAAGCTGTTGATCGACACGTAGCGGGTCAGGAAGCGCTCGAACACCGCCCCTAGCAGGAACACGCCGGTGCCGCGGAAAGCATTTTCATCGAACGTGAGGGTGATCTCCAGGCCACGACCGAAGACGATCGGCCCTGGCATCGGCAGGCGCCGGGTGCAGGGTTTGCAACTGACCTCGCGCAGCCCTTCGATCTGCAGGTTCAGGGCGCTGTCCTGTGGGTCGCCGTACAGGCGCAGCAGTTCGCGCAGGGCGGCGGCGCCCTGGCCTTGCTCGGCCAGCGACAGGTAGTTCAGCGACAGCTGGCTGATCAGGCGCCAGGCACGGTTGTCGTGGGCATGGCTGGCCTTGGGCCGACTCGGTCCGGCCAGGCAGCGTATGCCTGCGACCGGGGCGCTGTCGGCCAGGCTGAAATCGCTGCGCCCGTCGCCGACGGTCATGAACAGCGGCAGGTCGCGGTTGCTGCACAGGGCGGTGATGCCCAGTTGCCGTAAGTCGTGGCGGTAGGGTGCCTGCTGGCCGTCGACCAGGCTGACGAAGGTCTCGCTGCCCATGTAGCTGGAGCGGGTACCGTTGCGTCGCTGTTCGCTGGACAGCACCCGTGGCTCGCGGCGCACGATGTAGTAGGCCTGGTCGCGGCCATAGCGCGACGGGTCGCGCACGGCGTAGAAGGGCAAGAACTCCTGATCCGGGCCGGTGCCGTGGCCGGTCACCTGCTGCAGCGAATGGATCTCGAAATCGGTGGGGCGGGTGCGGTCGGCGATCACATGGTGCTCATGCACACGGTCGGTCAGGTGCAGTCGGTCGACCCGACGCGGGAACAGGTTGATCGCCGGGGTGCAGAACGGCACGAACTGGCTGGCGCCGACACTGCTTTCCAGGCTCTGGTCGAAACGCTCGAACAGCACCAGCACTTCCAGTTCCTGGCCAGTGCAGCGCTGCACGGCGCCCTCGAGGCCGGCGAAGTCGACGAACAGGAAGCGTTGCGGCAGGGCGAAATACTCCTGCAGCAGGCGGTAGCCCTGGAACGCCTGGGGCACCACCGGCAACGCGGCTTCGCGATCATCGAAACCACACGGGCGCAAGGCTTGCTCGACCGGGATGCGTTCGACCCAGTCGGCTCCGGGCTGGCGCACGAACACCGCGCAGGCGCTGCCCAGCAATTGCTCGTAGAGGCGGAACGGGGTTTCGTCGGCGCCGTTCAGGTACAGCGGCAGGTGGCTCAACGGCAGGCTGGCGAACGGTACTTCGGCGCCGCTGCGCAGGGTCAGGCGCAGGCCGGCACGGGCCTGGGGCACACTGGCGGCCAGGCGCCCGAGCACCGCGCCGGGGTTGCCGAAGTAATCGGCGCGGGCCACCTGCAGCGGCCACAGGGTCACGTCCTGGGTGCTCCGAAACTCGCACGGGGTCTGTGAATTGCGGCCCAGGTTGGCGCGCAGCACGCTGCCCCGCGGTAGCTGGAAACCGGCCGCCAGCGAGCCCTCGTCCGGGTCGGTCTGCAAGTGCACCACGGTCATCGACGGGGTCGGTGCCAGGTAGTGCGGGTAGGCGATTTCCAGCAGGTTGTGGGTGAAGGTCGGATACTCGGCGTCGAGCTTGAGTTGCACCCGCGCGGTGAGGTAGGCGAAGCCTTCGAGCAGGCGCTCGACGTAGGGGTCGGCGCATTCGATGCCGGACAGCGTCAGGCGCCCGGCGATCTTCGGGTACTCCTTGGCGAACTCAGCGGCTCCTTCGCGGATGTGCTGCAGTTCCTGGTTGTACAGCTCCAGCAGGCGCGGGTTCATGCTCGCCTCCTGCGGTCGGCCGGTGCCACGCTGACATGCCCGGACTCCAGGTCGACGTCGGTTTGCAGCAGCAGCGGCAGGGCCGCGGGCTGAGCCCACAGATCGCCCTCGATCTCGAAGCTCAGGGCGTTGGCGTTCATCTGCCCGGGCGCAGCCTGGGCACGCACCTTCAGGGTGTGGGCGAGGATGCGTGGCTCATAGGTGACGATGGCCTGGTGGATGATGCGCTCCAGCACGTTCAGGTCGATGTTCGAGGCGCTGTTGCCAGCCAATGCTGGCAGGCCATAGTTGACCACCGAGGCGCCGGCGGGGGCGTTGAGGGTGGTGCTGGCGTCCAGCAGCGAGGTGGTGTTGAGCAGCCAGGCCAGGTCGCGCAGAACCGAGGCCTTGAGCTGTTGCAGGCTGAGCACACGCTTGTCCGGGGCTTCCTGTGGGTTGCCCGGGTCGTCGTCGGTCAGGCGATCGAGCAGCGAGGGCTGCAAGCGGTCGCGGGCGGCAATCTCGGCTACCACTTCAGAAGGTCTCGCAGAGATGAGTGGGACCCTGTAGGAGCGGGCTTGCCCCGCGAACACCGGCAAAGCCGGTGCCATGTACCGCGGCGTCTGTTTCGCGGGGCAAGCCCGCTCCTACAGGACGCGCAATCGGCTGGAGACTTCCCACAGGGGGTGGCCACGTCAGATCTTGACGTTGGAACGAATGTTCCAGCCGTACTTGATCGGGCCGCCTTCCTTGCTGCCGTCGGCTTTTTGCGGCTGGTAGTCGACGGTGACCTTGGCGAAGTTCAGGGTCACGTTCTCGGTCAGGCGATCGTCGCTGCCCGAGCCGCCGGTGCTCAGCGAGCTGATCAGCACTTCTTCGAGATTGATGATCAGGTACTCGACCTGGCTTTCACCGCCCGCCTTGCGCACGGTCAGCTTGACCTTGTCGATGTGCTTGCCGCTGGAGCAGTGGGCCATCAGGTTGGGGCTGGACTTGTCGATGTACTTGGTGATCGACAGGTCCTGGATGTTGACCTTGCCCGAACCGCCGCCGCTGCCCATGTGCATGTTGCCGGACTGGGACATGCCCCAGCTCCAGTTGAGCACGTCGATCTCGTCCTTGTGGGTCTTGTCGTTGGACTCGCCCTTGATGTCGCCGATCTTGATGAAAATATCTACAGCCATGATGTCCTCGGAATTACATGTCGATTAACGGGTGGGCGGGGCATCAAGCCCCTTTGGCCGAAGGCAGCTTCGACACCAGTCGCAGCGACACGGTCAGCCCTTCGAGCTGGTAGTGCGGGCGCAGGTAGAAGCGCGAGTTGTAGTAGCCTGGGTTGCCTTCGACGTCCTCGACCACCACTTCGGCCGCTGCCAGCGGGTGCTGGGCCTTGGTGGTCTCGGTGGAGTGCGCCGGGTCGCCGTCGACGTAGTTGAGGATCCAGTCCTGCAGCCAGCGCTGCATCTCGTCCTTCTCCTTGAACGAGCCGATCTTGTCGCGAACGATGCACTTGAGGTAATGCGCGAAGCGGCAGGTGGCGAACAGGTACGGCAGGCGCGCGGCCAGGTTGGCGTTGGCGCTGGCGTCCGGGTCGTCGTACTCGGCCGGCTTCTGCAGCGACTGGGCGCCGATGAAGGCGGCGAAGTCGGTGTTTTTCTTGTGCAGCAGCGGCATGAAGCCGTTCTTGGCCAGCTCCGCTTCGCGGCGGTCGGAGATGGCGATCTCGGTCGGGCACTTCATGTCCACGCCGCCGTCGTCGGTGGGGAAGGTGTGCGCCGGCAGGCCCTGCACTTCGCCGCCCGATTCCACGCCGCGGATGCGCGAGCACCAGCCGTAGTGCTTGAACGAGCGGTTGATGTTCACCGCCATGGCGTAGGCGGCGTTGGCCCAGGTGTACTTGCTGCTGTCGGCGCCGTCGGTGTCTTCCTCGAAGGCGAAGGCCTCGACCGGGTCGGTCTTGGCGCCGTAGGGCAGGCGGGCCAGGAAGCGCGGCATGGTCAGGCCGATGTAGCGCGAGTCTTCCGATTCACGCAACGAACGCCAGCCGGCGTATTCCGGCGTGGTGAAGATCTTGGTCAGGTCGCGCGGGTTGCTCAGTTCCTGCCACGAGCCCATGCCCATGACCGTCGGCGAGGCAGCGGAGATGAACGGCGCATGCATCGAGGCGCAGATCTTCGACACTTCGCCGAGCAGCTCCACGTCTGGTGGCGATTGGTCGAAGTAGTAGTCGCCCACCAGGCAGCCGTAGGGCTCGCCGCCGAACTGACCGTACTCTTCCTCGTACAGCTTCTTGAAGATCGGGCTCTGGTCCCAGGCGGTGCCCTTGAACTTCTTCAAGGTCTTGTGCAGATCGGTCTTGGAAACGTTGAGCACGCGGATCTTCAGTTGCTCGTCGCTCTCGGTGTTGTTGACCAGGTAGTGCAGGCCACGCCAGGCGCTTTCCAGCTTCTGGAAATCGTCGTGGTGGATGATCTGGTTGACCTGGGCGGTGAGCTTGGCATCGATGGCGGCGATGATCTGCTCGATCGAACCGATGGCATCGTTGGAGACCAGGTTGGTCTGCGCCAGGGCCTGCTCGGCCAAGGTACGCACGGCGCTTTCCACGGCTTCCTTGGCGCGCTCGGTCTTGGGCTTGAATTCCTGCAGCAGCAGGTTGGCGAATTCGCTGGGGTCCTGGGTGGCCGCGGCCGGTTGGCCCTGGGCGTCGCGCATTGGATCGTTCATGGGCTGTCTCCTCAGGCCTTGGGCTCGTTGTCGGCGGGTTTCGGCGCGCTGGCCAGGGCCTGGAGCAGGGCCGGGTCCTTGATGGCCTTGAGGATGATGTCCTCGGCCCCGGTCTTGCCGTCCATGTAGGTCAGCAGGTTGGCCAGTTGGGTGCGGGCTTCGAGCAACTGGTTGAGGGCATCGACCTTGCGCGCCACGGCGGCAGGGCTGAAGTCGTCCATGCTCTCGAAGGTGATGTCCAGGCTCAGGTTGCCTTCACCGGTCAGTTCGTTGGGCACATTGAAGGCTACGCGTGGCTTCATCGCTTTGAGCCGCGAGTCGAAGTTGTCGACGTCGATCTCCAGGAACTTGCGCTCGGCGACTGCCGGCAGCGGCTCGGCCGGCTTGCCGGCGAGGTCGGAGAGCACGCCCATGACGAACGGCAACTGGACCTTTTTCTCGGCGCCGTAGAGTTCGACGTCATATTCGATCTGCACCCGCGGCGCGCGGTTGCGCGCGATGAATTTCTGGGAGCTGTCTTTCGCCACGTTGTTCCTCCTGGTCGCCGGTGCGGCGGCTCTATTCGTTGCGGGCGTCGGTATTGATGCGGCGCGAGGGCGTCAATCGTCCTCGGGGCCGCGCAGGTTCTCGAATTGCGACCAGCCATCGGGGATCAGGTCGCGGACAATGGTTGCGAAATCGGCATTGACCAGCTTCTTCGCCCGGTGCAGCAGCACCGGCAGCGGGCTCGATGGCTCGTGGCGGGCGTAGTACTGCAACAGGCGGTCCAGGCTCTGTTGCACGTCCTCGCGGCTGCTGATCTCGCCAGGTCGTGCGGCGGCGCGTGGGCTGGCCGGGATGGTGGCAATCTGGTCCTCAGCGCTGTCGGCGGCAGGCGCGGCATCGTCGGCCAAAGCCGGTGCCGCTCCTGCCGGGCCGTAGTCGTTCAGCACCTGTTGCACCTGACGCAGCGGCTGGCGTAGGGCCGACAGGTCGACACCACTGGCCGAACCGACCTGGTCGTTGACCCGGCGCTCGATGGCGTCCACGGCTTCGCGGGCCAGTTGCAGGGCCTGCCGGCACTGCTGCAACTGCTCGTCATCGGCATCGCGCAGCGCGGCGGCCAACTCCTCGGCGCTGAGCTGCTCGCTGGCGAAGTGCTGAACGCCGGCAGCGTGCAGCGCTGCACGCAGGGTCACCGGGCCGAAGGCGCGCGAGCGCACCAGCACGGCGTCGCGCAGCAGCGCGATGTTGGTCTCGCAGGTCAGGCCGGCAAGGGCATTGACGCGTACGGTGGGGTCGTTGTCGTCGGCTGCGTCCAGTTGCGGGTGCAGATACAGCCAGTACTCGCCAAGCAGATCGCGAATGAGTTCGAGACTGGCGACCAGGCCCGGCAGACCGTGCAAGGCAAGGTTGGCCTGGAGCAGGAAATGGGTGATACGCAGGTCTTTACTGCGTTGCAACAGGGCCGTGCAGGCCTGTTCGATATCGCGCCATTGAGGCGGTTCGGCAGGCTGAACCGCATCGCCCATCACACGTTCCGGGCGACCTTGGGCATCCCGCTCAAGTTGCAGGAAATCGGCGTCGTATTCGAGGTCATCGCCGCAGGGGAAATCAGCGGAAACGGCGGCGAGTAACTGCGATGAGTTCACCAGAAATCGATCTCCATATCGGCCCGTGGTAGGGGCGTGTTCACGCGCGAAGTTGCAAGTGTGAACCAGTGCACAGATTTGCCAAAGAGTACCGAGGTGATATCAGAGTGATATCGTTTTAGTACTTCGAAGTTGCGCATTTATGGTTTATTTGTTCGCGAGTGTCAAGGTAAGCTACGCGCCCTGAGTACCCACTGTGACCCAGTTGGCAGCCGCACAGTACCACTTGTCGGGTGCAATGAGTGTGCGGGAACAATAGGGTCATAGAGCTCGCCTTATATTCGGTTTGTCGTCTGGAAGCCTTGATAATCAAGGGGTTCAGCACTCATTTGAAGGGCAGGGCTGATCTATTCAAATGAATGGCCTGGCACTTCAAATATATGCAAGGAGGCATGATGGCACTTTGCCTGACTATCACCAGTTATCACAAGATTACTCCCGGACAATGCCCGGAGAAGTTGCTGGAAGCCGGTGCCATCACTGTCGGGCGTTCGTCGGATAATGATTGGGTGCTGCCAGATCCGGAACGACTGGTATCAGCCAGGCATTGTGTGATTCAGTTCAAGGATGGGCGTTATTACTTGACCGATAACAGTACCAATGGTGTGGAGTTAGTGCGCGCCGGTATTCGCCTGCGCCGCGGCGCCAGTGAGCCGCTGATGGATGGCGAAGTTATTCGGATCGGCGAATACGAAATTCAGGCGCGCATCGACTCCGGTCTTTCCGCCAGCGTGGGCGGCGAACCCGAGGTCCACAGTTTCGAGGCGTTGATGGCAAATCAATCCTCGGCCTCGGCGGTGAGCAACCCGCCGATTTCCGGTGCGCCTGCGGCATTCCTCCAGGGGGCATCGAGTCACGATACGCTGCCCGACCTGTTCGATTTTCTTGGCCCTTCGAGCGTACCGCCAGTCAGCCAACCCGACCATGTCCCGGCCCAGCAACACGACTTCCGTCCGCCGACTCCGGTAGCGTCACCGACTCCGCCCGCGTCGGTGGCCGAGCCTGCCCCGGCGGGGAAGATTCCGGAAGACTGGAACCTGTTCGACACACCGCCCGCTCCAGTACAGGCACCGCCCCCGGCAGAGCCGCCTGCGCCAGTCGCACCAGCACCGCTGGCTCCGTCGCCTGAGCCGGTCGCACCTGCCGCTGCGCCACCCGCACCGAGCGCGACCGGCGATGCGTTGCTTCAAGCCTTTCTGCGCGGCGCCGGTATCGAACACCTGCGCATCGACGCTGCCGATGCCGCGGCACAGATGGAGGCCATCGGCCGCAGCTACCGCCTGATGGTCGAAGGTCTGATCGATGTGCTGCGTGCGCGTAGCAGCCTCAAAGGCGAATTCCGCATGCAGCAGACCACCATCGCCCCGGTGCAGAACAACCCCTTGAAATTTGCCCCAAACGCCGATGAAGCGTTGCTGCTGTTGCTGCGCCACGGCAACCAGGCGTTCATGGCGCCGGACCAGGCCGTGCGCGACAGCTTCGATGATGTGCGCGCGCACCAACTGGCCGTGATGGCCGGCGTGGAAGCGGCCATCAAGCATCTGCTCGGCCGATTCGAACCGGCCCGCCTGGAGCAGCGTCTGGCACCGGCAGGCGGGCTCGCCAAGCTGTTCGGAGGCTCGCGTCAGGCGCACTGCTGGCAACAGTTCACCGAACTCTATGGGCAGATTTCCCAAGAGGCCGAAGACGACTTCCAGGACCTGTTCGGTCGGGAATTCAGCCGTGCCTACGAGGCCCATAACAGCCGTTTGCGACGCTCCTGAGCGAGCGAAGGAAGATCACAGTACGTCATGAGGACGAGGATGAAAGCGACACGACTGATCGCCGCACTGACCCTGGTGCTGCTCAGTGCCTGCAGCAAGGACGCGCCCATCGCCGCCGACAGTGCGGCCAGCGGCTCTGCCGTCACCCTGTATTTCAGCGCTGCCGCCGGGCTCAATCCGGGCGCTGGCGGTACACCCGCGCCGGTTCGGGTGCGCCTATACGAGCTGAAGAACAGTGCAGCCTTTGCCCGCGCCGACTATTTCGCCCTGGCCGAGCGTGCCCAGGCGACCCTTGGCGCCGACCTGATCGATCAGGACGAAGTGCTGTTGCAGCCTGGCGAGCAATTGCGCCTGGAGCGTCCGCTCGACCCGGCCACCCGCCAGGTCGGTCTAGTGGTCGGCTATCGCGAGATCGACCAGGCCCTGTGGCGCAGCGTGCTGCCGGTGCCGCCCCGTGACTATCAGATCAGCCTCGATGTGCGTGCCGTGCGCAGCGCCGTGGCCACCCCACAACCTGAGCCTGTGCGCTAGGCAATCGGAGCCCCCATGTCCTGGAACAATCGCGTGGTCTGGTCGGAAGGCATGTTCATCACGACCCAGCACTTCCAACAGCATGACCGCTATCTTGAGCATTTCGTCGACGCCCGCAGCCGACCCTTGAGCGCTGCTGCCTGGGGCTTCTCGGAACTGCTGCTCGACCAGGGCCTGCTGGCCCAGGGCAAGCTGGCGATTCTCAGTGCCCGGGGCCTGTTGCCCGACGGCACGCCGTTCGATATCCCGCGCGACGACCTGCCGCCGGCGCCGCTGGAGGTGCCTGACGAGCTGCGCGACGGGGTGATCCACCTCGGCCTGCCGCTCAAACGAGCAGGCGCCCGCGATACCGTCGACGAGGGTGAAGCGCTCGCCGGTGCCCGCTACATCAGCCGGGTCAGTGAAGTGCGTGATGACAACGCCCCGTTCGAGAACCGCGCGCCATTGGCACTGGGCAGCCGCGCCCTGCGTCTGCTGCGCAGCGAAGATGGCCTCAGCGACTACGCCGCACTCGGCATGCTGCGCGTGCGAGAAAAGCGCGCCGATCGCGCTCTGGTGATCGATGACAGCTATATCCCACCGGTGCTCGACGTGGCCGCCAGCCAACAGTTGTCGAGCTTTTGCGGCGAGCTGCTGGGCCTGCTGCACCAGCGCGGCGAAGCGCTGGCGGGGCGGGTGGTGGCATCGGCCAATGGTGGGGCTTCGGAGATCGCCGACTTCATGTTGTTGCAGTTGGTCAACCGCGCCCAGCCACTGGTCGAGCACCTCAACCAGCTCAGTCCGCTGCACCCCGAACGGCTGTACAGCGAGCTGGTGGCACTGGCCGGCGAGTTCGCCACCTTCACCCGCGATGGTCGCCGCCCGCACAGTTTCCCGGTGTACCAGCACGACGATCTGGCCGCGACTTTCGCCCCGGTGATGGCGGCGCTGCGCGAGGCCCTCTCGACCCTGATCGACAGCAAGGCGGTGGCTATTCCCATCGTCGAGAAGGCCTACGGTATCCACGTCGGCATGCTCGCCGATCGCAGCCTGCTCGACAGCGCCAGTTTCATCCTCGTGGTCCGCGCCGATGTGCCCAGCGAGACCTTGCGCAGCCGTTTCGGTCAGCAAAGCAAGATTGGTTCGGTGGAACACATCCGCGACCTGGTCAACCTGCAGTTGCCGGGTATCGGCCTGCTGCCGTTGCCGGTGGCACCGCGGCAGATCCCATTCCACGCCGGCTCCACCTATTTCGAGCTCGACCGCGGCAGCGAGCACTGGAAACAGTTGCAGCATTCCGGCGGTTTCGCCTTCTACGTCGCCGGCGAGTTCCCCGGCCTGAGCCTGGCCTTCTGGGCCATTCGAGGATAAGCCGCGATGCACCCGGAAGATCCACAGGCAGACGACCGCACTCAGTTCATGCCGCGCCCCGGTGGCCGCGGCCCGCAATCTGCCGCCGCGGCCGCTGCGCAGGCGGCGCCTGCGGCGTCGTTACAGATGCCCGCCGAGCCCCTGGCACCTGGTCAGGGCGTGGGCCTTAATCCGCTCGAACAGGCGGCCGGGCCATTGCTGGCCTTGCTCACCCGTCTGCGCAACACCATCGCCCACCCGGCGCCGGCCAGCTTACGGGCGCAGTTGCTGGCCTATCTGCGCCAGTTCGAGGAACGCGCCGAAGCCGCCGGTGTGGCCCGCAACGAAGTGTTGCTGGCGCGCTACGCGCTGTGCACCGCCCTGGACGAAGCGGTCCTCAGCACGCCCTGGGGCAGTGCCAGCGACTGGGGCCGGCAGAGCCTGTTGATCACCGTGCACAACGAGGCCTGGGGGGGCGAGAAAGTGTTCCAGTTGATGGAGCATTGTCTACAGAGCCCCCGTGAGCGCCTTAACCTGCTGGAGTTGCTGTACCTGTGCACCAGCCTCGGTTTCGAAGGCCGCTACCGGGTCATGAACGATGGCCGCGCCCAGCTCGAAGCCTTGCGCGAGCGGACTGCCGCGGCCATCCGCAGCGCCCGCGGCGAACGCGAGCGGGAACTGTCGCCGCACTGGCGCGGGGTGACCGTCAGCCGTGATCGTCTGGCCCAGTTCGTACCGCCCTGGGTGGGCCTGGCCGTGGCCCTGGCATTGCTGCTGCTGGTGCTGTTCGGCCTGCGCCTGAAGCTGGCCGCCGATGCCGAGCCGGTGTTTCGTGGCATCCACGCCCTGGGCGAGATCCCGGTGCAGGCCATGGACCGACCGGTGGTGCAACCCAAACCGGTGGAGCGCCCGCGCCTGGCTGGGTTCCTGGCCGACGACATCAAGGCCGGTCGGGTGGCCGTGGAAGACGCGGTGGACCGGTCGGTGGTGACCATCCGTGGCGACGAACTGTTCGCCAGTGCCAGCGCCAGTATCAAGGGTGACTTCCAACCCCTGCTGCTACGCATCGCCGAGGCGGTGGCCAAGGTCAAGGGCAACGTCCGGGTCACCGGGCACAGCGACAACCAACGCATCGCCACCTTGCGCTTCCCGTCCAACTGGGCGCTGTCCCAGGCACGGGCCGAAGAGGTCAAGGCCATGCTCGTCGCGCGTACCGGCCAACCCGATCGCTTCAGCGCCCAAGGGCTGAGCGATACCGAGCCGCTGGCGTCGAACGCCACTGCGCAGGGTCGGGCGAAGAATCGCCGCGTTGAAATCACCGTTCTGGCGGAGGGCGTCGAGTGAAGGCGTTGTTCAGTTTTGTCGTTCGCTGGGTGGTCCCGTTGCTGGGGTTGATCGCCCTGAGCCTGATCATCTGGTTCGTCGGGCCTTTGCTGGATGTACTGGCGCCGGCTGCCCCGCGTTGGGCGTTGATCGTCCTGCTGTTCGCCGCCTGGATCGGCTATCGCACCTGGCGTATCGTCCAGGCACGCCGCCAGGCCGCCAAGGTAATGCAAAGCCTGGCGGCGGAAACTGCCCCGGATCCTGCCAGCGTGGCGACCGCCGAAGAACTGGCGACCCTGCGCCAGCGCATGGACGAAGCCCTGGCGCTGCTCAAGAAAGCCCGCCTCGGCGGCGACGAGCGGCGTAACCTGTACGAACTGCCGTGGTACGTGATCATCGGCCCACCTGGCTCCGGCAAGACCACCGCGCTGGTCAACTCCGGCCTGCACTTCCCGCTGGCCGCGCAACTGGGCGAGGGCGCCATCCGTGGCGTAGGCGGCACGCGCAACTGCGACTGGTGGTTCACCGACCAGGCCGTGCTGCTCGACACCGCGGGTCGCTACACCACTCAGGACAGCCACGCCCAGGTCGACAAGGCCGCCTGGCTGGGCTTTCTCGACCTGCTCAAGACTCAGCGTGCACGCCGGCCGATCGACGGTGCGTTCATCGCCATCAGCCTGTCCGACCTGCTGCTCGGCAGCGAGGCCGAGCGCGCCGCCCATGCCGCAGCCATCCGCGCGCGGATCCAGGAACTGTACAGCCAGCTAGGCGTGCGCTTCCCGGTATACCTGATGCTGACCAAACTCGATCTGGTACCGGGCTTCATGGAGTTCTTCGACAACCTGGGCAAGGACGAGCGCGCCCAGGTGTGGGGCATGACCTTCCCGCTGGACACCGTGGAGCAGGGTGGCGACGGCCCGCTGGCACAATTCGGGCGCGAGTTCGGGCTGCTCGAACAGCGCCTCGGCGAGCGTCTGGTCGAGCGTCTGCAACAAGAGCGCGACCCGGCCCGGCGCGATCTGATCTACGGCTTCGTGCAACAGTTCGCCGCGTTGCGCGGCAACCTCACGCAGTTCCTCGACGGTGTCTTCAAACCCAACGCTTTCGAGGAGCGCGCGCTGCTGCGCGGTGTGTATTTCACCAGCGGCACCCAGGAAGGCAGCCCCATCGACCGGCTGATCGGCAGCATGGCACAGAGCATGGGCCTGGACCGCGCTCACCTGGCACGACAAAGCGGCAGCGGCCGCAGCTACTTCATCGAGAAGCTGTTCAGCGCGGTGGCCTTCGCCGAGCGTGGCCTGGTCGGCAGCAACCCCAAGGTGGAGCGGCGGCGCAAGTGGATCGCCCGCGGCGCCTTGGCCTTGAGCGTAGCGCTGGTCGTACTGGTGGGCACCTTATGGACCCTCAGCTACCGCGCCAACCAGCAGTACATCGCCGATGTCGACAGCCGCTTGCAGCCGCTGGGCAAGCGCGTGCAGGCGCTGAGTCCGGCCCAGCGCAGCGTGGTCGACGTGCTGCCGCTGCTCAACGCCGTGCGCCGCCTGACCGATGATCCGCCTGGCTGGGCCGAAGGGCTGGGCCTGTACCAGGGCGACATGCTCGAAAGCGAATCCCAGAGCCTGTACCGCAAGCTGCTGATCGCCATCTTCGCCCCGCGCCTGGTGACCCGCATCGAGGAGCAGTTGTATGCCGGCGGTCCCTCCGACTACCTCTACGAAGGCCTCAAGGCTTACCTGATGCTGGCCGATGGCGAACATTACGACCCCGAGTTCCTCAAGGCCTGGATCACCCTCGACTGGGAGCGCCAGCTACCCCGCGACCTTGCCCCCGATCTGCGCCAGGCCCTGGAGCAGCACCTGACGGCGCTGTTCGACAAACGCCCGCCGAATGCGCGGCTGGACCAGCGTCTGATCGACGACACCCGTCGCCAACTGCAGCAGTTGCCGGTGGCCCAGCGTGTGTATGACCGGGTCAAGCGTCAGAAGCTGCCTGTCGGTGTCAGCGACTTCCGCGTCAGCGAGGCGGCAGGCCGCGATGCTGCGCTGGTGTTCCGTTTCAAGAACGGCAAACCACTCAGCGACCCGCTGCCTGGACTGTTCACCGTCGAGGGCTACCGCAAGGCATTTCTTGCTGCCAGCCTGGCGCAGAGCACCACCCTTGCCGAGGAGCGTTGGGTACTGGGGCGCACACCCAGCGAGGCGGGCGACGCCAAGCGCCTGGCCGACGACGTGCAGCAGCTCTACTATCAGGACTACATCCGCCACTGGGATGCCTTGCTCGACGATCTGGATTTCGTGCCGATCACCAGTGTCGGCCAGGCGGCCGATGTGTTGCGGGTGCTGTCGGGGCCGACCTCGCCGATGAAGCAACTGCTGCAGGCCGTGGCCCATGAGACCGACCTCAGCCAGCCGACTGCCCTCGACAAGGTCAAGGACAAGGCCGAGCAAGCAGGTGTCGATCAACTGCGCCAACGCTTGGGTGGGTTGCTGGGCGAAGCGCCGCTGCCCAGCGATAACCCCGCCGCCAAGGCGCTGGACCCGGTGACCTCACACTTCGCCGAACTGGCCGCGCTGGTCGACACCGGCGAAGGTCAGCCAGCGGCCATCGATGGCTTGCTCACCGACCTCAACGCGCTCTACGTGCAGGTCAGCGCCATGGTCGGCGCCAGCGGCGATGCCTTGCTCGGCGAAGCCAAGAACCAGGCGCAGGCGGCGGCGCAACGTGTCGCCCTGGGCGCGGCACGCCAGCCCAAGGTGGTGCAGAACCTGGTCAGCTCGGTGCTCGGCTCGACCCACAGCATCGTCATGGGCGGGGTGCGCAATCAGCTCAATGCCGCCTGGTCGAGCGAGGTGGTCAACGTCTACCGCCAATCGCTCAGCGGCCGCTACCCGATGGTGGTCGGCAGCTCGCGTGACGCCACCCTGGAAGACTTCGGCCAGTTCTTCGGCGTCGGCGGGGTGATGGACAACTACTTCCGCAAGTACCTGCAGCCCTACGTCAACACCTCCAGCACACCCTGGAGCTGGCAGCCGGGCGCGGCGCAGAAGCTCGGGATCAACAGCGGCGTGCTGCATACCTTCCAGCGCGCGGCGACCATCCGCGATGCCTTCTTCCGCAGCGGCAGTGGCCTGCAGCCGGGAGTGCGCTTCGAGCTCAAACCGGTGGCGATGGATGCGAGCATCACCCAGTTCCTGCTCGATCTCGATGGTCAGCAGGTCAGCTACGACCACGGCCCAAGCCGCCCAGTGGCACTGCAGTGGCCCAATCCCAACAGTATCGGCGTGGTCCGCCTGTCGATATCGCCACCCTCGGCCAGTGGCCGTTCGGGGCTGACCATGGAAGGGCCGTGGGCGTGGTTCCGCCTGCTCGATCAGTCCGATCTGGTGGCCGGCAGCTCGCCGGAGCGCTTCAACCTGCGCTTGCGCGTGGATGGCGCCAGCGTTTCCTACGAGCTGCGTGCCAGCAGCGCCTTCAACCCGTTCCGCAGCCGAGTGGTCAGCGGTTTCAGCCTGCCGGAGCATTTGTGAACGACGTGGGTTTCTACGGAAAACTGGCCTGCCGCGGCGACTTCGTCAGTCGCAGCCTGCCGCAGACCTTCATCCAGCCCTGGGACCAGTGGCTGGCCGCCGGTATCCAGGCCAGCCAGCAGGCACTGGGCGAGCAGTGGCTGCAGGCTTACCTGGTCAGCCCGCTGTGGCGCTTTGCCCTGGCTCCGGGTGTGTGCGGCACCGATGCGGTGGTGGGTGTGCTGATGCCGAGCATCGACCGGGTCGGGCGGTACTTTCCGCTGACCGTGGCCCAGGTACTGGAGCCTGGAGCGTCTGTGGCGGGTGTGGTCGGCGCGGCCGACGACTGGTTCGAAGGCGTTGAACGGGCCTTGTTGGGCACGCTCGAGGCTGACGCGGCGTTCGAGGACTTCGAGGCGGCCTTGCAGCCTTTTCACGGCTCAAGGCCGCTGCCAGCGGGTCCGCGCATGACCGTGGCGGGGTTGCAGCACCTGGATGCGGTTACGCCGCAGGACAGGACTACGGCCTTGGCCGAATGCGCCTGCGAAGGCATGAGCCTGTGGTGGGGGGATGGCAGCGAGCGCATCGAACCGGGGCTGATACGCAGCCGGGGGCTGCCGCGTAGCGACCAGTTCGCCGCCTTTTTGCTCGGCAGCGAGGGCGGCCCTGCATGAGCGGCATGCACTACAGCGCGGCGAGCTACAGCCATGTCGGCATGGTGCGCAAGATCAACGAAGACGCCTGCCTGGAACTGACCTGGGATGGCCTGTGGGCGGTCGCCGATGGCATGGGCGGGCATGCCGCCGGTGACTACGTGAGCAGTCTGGCGGTGGACAGCCTGCGGCAGTTGCCGATTGCCGAGGGCCTGGATGATTTCGCCGAGGCCGTGCGCGACACCTTGGGCCGGGTCAACCGTGCGGTGCGCGAGGAGACCGTGCGCCGTGGCGTGGCGATGATGGGCAGCACCGTGGTGGTGTTGGCCGCGCGCGGCGACCAGGCCATGGGCCTGTGGGCCGGCGACAGTCGCCTGTACCGCTTGCGCGGCGGTCGCATCGAGCGCCTGTCCCACGACCACAGCTACGTCCAGGAACTGCAGGACAGCGGCCTGCTCAACGAGGCCGAAGCCCGCGTACACCCACGCGGCAACATCGTCACCCGCGCCATCGGTGTCCAGGATCGCCTCGAACTACAGGCCGTCAGCGTGCAGGTACAGCCCGGCGACACCTACCTGCTGTGCAGCGATGGCCTGAACAAGACCGCCGAGGACCACGAGATCGCCGACGTGCTCGGCCACGCCGACCCCTACCAGGTGGTGCGCAGCCTGGTGCACCTGGGGCTGACCCGTGGTGCCCCGGACAACATCACCGCCGTGGTGGTGAAGGCCAATTGAAGAGCACCCAGACCATGCAGATTCCCGGATACGACATCGACAGCGAGATTGGCCAGGGCGCCATGGCCAGCGTCTACCTGGCCACTCAACGCTCGCTGCAGCGCAAGGTGGCGCTGAAGGTCATGGCCGCCAGCCTGGCCGCCGATCCCACCTTCTGCGAACGCTTCCTGCGCGAAGGGCGCACCCTGGCGCGGCTGTCGCACCCGCACATCGCCACCATCCACGACATCGGTAACGTCGGCGAGCTGTACTACATGGCCATGGAATACCTGCCCAACGGCACGCTCAAAGAGCGCATCGAAGCAGGCCTTTCACCGCAGCAGGGACTGCTGTACGTGCGCCAGATCGCCCAGGCGCTGGGCTATGCCCACGCCCAGGACCTGGTGCACCGCGATGTCAAGCCGGCCAACATCCTGTTCCGCGCCGACGGCACCGCCGTGCTCTCGGACTTCGGCATCGCCAAATCCCTGGATGACCGCACCCAGTTCACCCAGGCCGGCTTCGCCGTGGGCACACCCAGCTACATGAGCCCCGAACAAGCCCGGGGCATGGACATCGACGGACGTGCCGACCTGTATGCGCTCGGCGTGGTGCTGTACGAAATCCTCGTCGGCGAACTGCCGTACCGGGGCACCGATGCACTGTCGACGGCGTTGGCGCACCTGACCGAGCCACTGCCGGAACTGCCCATCGAACATGGTCGATACCGGGAGATCTTGCGCGGACTGCTGGCCAAGGACCCAGCCGAGCGCTTTGCCGATGCCGCGGCGCTGTTGGCCGCGCTCGACCGCTTGCCCGCCGACGACCATGACAGCACGGTGATCCGACCACTGCCGGTGGTCGAGCCGGTGAAGGGCGATCTGGGCGGACTGACGCCAGTTTCCATCGAAATTCCACAGGCCGCACCGGCGCCTGAGCCGCCACCGGGCAAACCCGAGCCCCGTGTGGAGCCGCCACAGCCCAAGCCGGCCACTTCCGTCACCTCTGGTTCGGGCAATCCGGCCAAGGCTGTGTTGGCGGTGGCCATCGCGGCGGCGTTGGGCCTGGGCGGGACCTTCTTCTGGCTGCTCGGCAGCCGTGACGAGTCGGCCGAACCTGCGCCCGAGATCCACGCTTCGAGCGAGCCTGTCGCAGCGCCCACGCCGCCGCCTGCGGTCAGCGAAGATGGCCGGCCGCTGTTGATGCCTGGCAAGAAGACCCTGTTCCAGCGCGTGCTGAGCAAGCCCGAGGCACAGTTGCTGGTCCAGCCTGGCGACGCCTCGGGTGAGCCACTGCCGGCGTTTTCGGTGCTGTACGTGTATCAGCGCAAGGTCATCGATGGTCAGCAGTGGCTGGAGGTCGGAGCCTCCAGCGATGGCCAGCGCGACGGTTGGCTGCAAGCGGCGCAGACCAGCGACTGGAAGCAAAGCCTGGTGCTGAAGTTCACCGAACGTTCGGGCCGCTCGCCGGTGATGTTCATGCGTCAGGCCGACGACCTGCAGCAGTTGCTCGACGACACCGGCAAGGCCCGTGCCGACCTGCTCAAGGTCCAGAACCAGCCCGATCAGGTGCCCCAGGTACTGGCCCTGGAGCCGGCGGCCAGCGCGGTGCCGCAGAACCAGTTCTACCTGATGCCGATCTTCGATTACCGCGAGAGCTTCGACGCCGACGGGCAGCCGGTGCAACTGCTCAACGTCGCCTCCATCGACCCCGGTGCCAGCGCCCGTGACAGCGCGCCCAAGGCTGCAGGTGCGGCGCTGGCGGCAGCGGACAACAGCTTCCGCACCGGCATCGTGCTGGTGGTCGACACCTCGGTGTCGATGCAGCCGTACATCGACCGCGTGCGCCAGGTGGTCAGCGAACTGCAGCAGCAACTCGCGGCCCGTGGCGAGCTGGACAGCGTCAGTTTCGGCTTGGTGGGCTTTCGCAACAGCGTCAAGCGCACTCCGGGCTTGGACTACCTGAGCAAGACCCTGGTCAGTCTGGAGGAGGGGCGCGATCCGGCGCGCTTCCTCAAGGCCGCTGCGCAGGTCAAGGCCACCAGCGTGTCCAGCCATTCATTCAACGAAGATGCCTTCGCCGGGGTGATGCAGGCGGTGGAGGGCATGGACTGGTCCGGCTATGGCGGGCGCATCGTCCTGCTGGTCAGCGATGCCGGCGCCCTGCGCAAGAACGATCCATACAGCAGCACCCAGATGAACGAGGCCGAGGTGCGCCAGGCCGCGTTGAGCAAGCAGATCAAGATCTACGCCCTGCACTTGCGTACCCCTGCGGGGGCGAAGAACCATGCCTCGGCCGAGAGCCAGTACCGGGTGCTCACTGCCGACAGCAACCCGCAGATCGGCGACCTGTACGTGGGCGTCCCAGGCGGTGATGTCGGCGCCTTTGGCGAGCGTGTACGCGAGATCGGCTCGACCTTCGCCGAGTTGGTGCACCAGGTGCGCGAGCAGCAGCCCCAGGCAGTGCCGCAACTGAGCGCGGGCGCGAGCCTGGCGGCCAAGTCCCAGGCCATCGGCTACGCCATGCACATGGACTTTCTCGGTCGTCACAGCGCCAGCCAGGCGCCACAGTTGGTCAGCGCCTGGGCCGCTGATCGCGACCTGACCAATCCAGCGCTGCCGAGCCTGCAGGTATGCGTGATGCTGACCAAGCTGCAGCTCAACGATCTGCAGCAATCACTGAAGCTGATCGTCGATGCTGCGCGCAAGACCCGCAGCTCGCCGGGCGACTTCTTCAACGAGATCGCCAGCGCCAGTGCCTACATGAGCCGTGACCCCGGCGCCTTGCGCAAAGGTGCCAACCTCGCCCAGGGCGGCGTGTTGGGCGAATACCTCGAAGGCCTGCCATACCGCAGCAAGTCCCTGAGCATGACCCAGGACCTGTGGCTGTCGCTGTCGGTGGCCGAGCAGGAGGATTTCATCGACGAGCTCGAGTCGAAGATCCGCCTGTACGAGACCTTCCACAACGATATGGCCAACTGGGTGCGCTTCGGCAAGGCCGAGCCGGGCGATGCCTTGTACCGTGTCCCGTTGTCGACGCTGCCATGATGATCAGCCTGAACGGGGTGCGCAAGACACGCGGGCAGGGTGCCCAGCGCTACAGCCTGCAGGTCGATAGCCTCGAGTTGGCGGTGGGTGCGCGGGTGGCCTTGGTCGGCCCCAGCGGCTGTGGCAAGAGCACCTTGCTCGACCTGCTGGCGCTGGTGCTGGCCCCCGACATCGCCGAGGGCTTCATGCTCGGCAACGCCGATGTCGCGGGCCTCTGGCGTCAGCGCCGCCTCGACCGGCTTGCCGCGCTGCGCAGTCGGCAGCTGGGCTATGTGCTGCAGGCAGGCGGGCTGCTGGGCTTTCTCGATGTGCGCGGCAATATCCGCCTGCCCCGGCAACTGCTGGGCCTGGGCGAAGACGGCAGCGTCGAGCGCCTGGCCGAAGCGCTGGATGTGCACGATCAGTTGTCCAAGAAACCCGCCGCGCTGTCCCTTGGCCAACGCCAGCGAGTCAGTTGCGCCCGGGCCCTGGCCCATGCACCGGCGCTGCTGCTGGCCGACGAACCCACGGCGGCGCTGGACCCGGTGAATGCCGAGCGGGTCATGCAGTTGTTGTTGCGTGAGGCGCAGGCTCGCCAGGTAACCTGCGTGGTCGCCACCCACGACGAAGCGCTGGCCCGCGCAGCCGGGTTGAATGTGTTGCGCATGGCCTGCCGGCGCGATGCCGACGGCGGTGTCACCGCCACCTTGGAGCAGGCCGCCTGATGCGCCCGTGGCTGATCGCCGGGCTGGCCTGGCAGGATTATCGCAACGATGCGCGGCTGTCGGCGTGCAGCGTGTTGGCGTTGGTGGCGGTGATCGCGCCGCTGCTGGTGCTGTTTGGGCTCAAGTTCGGCCTGGTCGGCAGCCTGACCGAGCGACTGCAACGGGACCCGGCCGTACGCGAGATCATCCCCCTTGGCGGCGGGCGTTATCGCGCTGACTTCATCCAGCAATTGGCCCAGCGCCCCGACGTGGCGTTCGCCATCCCCCGGACCCGGCAGATCGCCGCCACCGCCGAGCTGTTGCTGCCCGCTCAGGGGCGCGCGGTGACCGTCGAAATGATCCCCACCGCTGCTGGCGACCCGCTGTTGCAGCAGGTGTCGCCAGCGCAGGGCCTGCAGCAGGTGGTGCTGAGCTTCACTGCTGCCGAGAAGCTTGGCGCCCAGGTCGGCGATGAACTGCAGGCCAGTTTCAGCCGCCAGCAGGCCGGCCAGGTGCAATGGCGCCAGCTGCCGCTGCAGGTGAGCGCCGTGCTGCCGCTGGCGGCGTTCGAGCGCGACGGGTTGTTCGCCTCGCTGGGTCTGCTCGAGGCCGTCGAAGACTACCGCGACGGGCGCGCCGTGCCTGCGTTGGGCTGGCCGGGCGAGACGCCAGGCAGCGACGCCCAGCGGGTGTATCCGGCGTTTCGCCTGTATGCCCGCGAGCTTGCCGACGTCGAGCCGCTGCGCGAATACTTCGCCGCACGCAATTGGCTGGTGTCGACCCAGGCCGCGCAGATCGCCCAGGTGCAGACCCTCAGCCGCAACCTTGACCTGGTGTTCTGGATCATCACCGGCCTCGCCGTGGCCGGCGCCGTGGCGGCCATCGCTGCAGGCGCGGTGGCGGCGGTGCAGCGCAAGCAACGCGAGCTGGCAGTGTTGCGCCTGCTGGGCTTCGGCACGGTCGCGCTGCTGCTGTTCGTGGTGCTGCAGGCGCTGTACAGCGGCGTGCTGGCGGCAGCCGCTGCCGGGGGCCTGTATCTGTTGGCCGAGCACGGCCTCAACCGAATGTTCATGCAGGTGCCGGGCGAGTACGCCAGTCACCTGTTGCCGATGCACTTCCTCGTTGCGCTGTGTGCCGTGCTGCTGGCCAGCATGGCCGCTGCCGCCCTGGGCGGCTGGCGGGTGGCGCGCATCGATGCCAGCCAAGGAATCCGTGATGTCTGACCTTCGCCTCGGGGCCGTGGCCCTGTTCCTGTCCACCTTGAGCCTGGCGGCCTGCTCGCCGGGCGACGAACAGCCAGCCAAGCCTGACGCACCTGCCAGCGCCTCGGCGCAGCCGGTCGACAGCACCCGGTTGGACAACCCCAAACCGTTGCCGGGCGATGTCAGCCTGCCGCTGCCGTGCGGCGGCGAACTGGTGCTGCGCAGTGTCTACGTGCTGGCCCAAGGCAGCCTGGACGACCGCGAGGTCAATCTCGGCTACCCGTTCAGCGAAGGCGAGCCCGGCTACAAGCAATCATTCATCTCCGGCTACCGCCGCGACTTCATCAACGGCCAGTTCGCGCTGCAGGACCTGTCGCCCGGCTGGCAGAAGGCGGTCGCCCCGACCTTGCCCAAGCTCGATCAGGGTGGCCCGCTCAAGCCGATGATGTACTTCATCGGCAAATACGAAGTCACCGCGCGCCAATACGCCCAGGTCATGGCCCAGGCCCAGTCGTTGGCCAGCGGCGCAGCGGCGCCGGCCTGTGAGCCCGAGACCACGGCGGCGGGGCGCTTACCCAAGGTCAAGCTGTCGCGCTTCGAGGCCGAGCGCTTTGCCGCCGTGTACAGCGCTTGGTTGCTCAAGCACCACCGCGACCTGCTGCCGGTCAGTGGCCGTGGTAGCAAGTCCGAGGACGGCGGAGTCGGTTTCGTGCGCCTGCCCACCGAAGTGGAATGGGAGTTCGCCGCCCGCGGTGGTTCGGCCGTGAGCCGCCAGGAGCTGGAAGGGCGGTTGTTCCCGCGCAGGGTCGAGGGCAGCGACAGCGATGGGCCGCTGGGCGACTGGGCGGTGTACAACCAGGTGGCCGGCGGCACCGGCCAGGCTGCGCGCTTGATGCCGATTGGCACCAAGCTGCCGAACCCGCTGGGGCTGTTCGATGTGATCGGCAACGCCGCCGAGATGGTCCAGGAGTCTTTCCAGCTGGTACATGCCGGCAGGCTGCAAGGCGCCTATGGCGGCTTCGTGGTCAAGGGCGGCAACTACCTCGAAGGCGAGGGCACGCTGTTCACCGGCATGCGCCGCGAATACCCCTTGTTCGGCGCCGACGGCACCGAGCAGCGCAATGCGACCACCGGTTTCCGGGTCGCCATCGGTGCGCTGTCGGCACCGCGCTCGCGTTATCAGGAACTGTTCGAGCAATGGCAGAAAGAGGGCCGTCTGACCAGCCTGACCGACGACATCGACGCCGCCCAGGACCCGACCAAGCGCCTGGACAGCATCATCGCCGCCACTGTCGACCCGCGCCAGCAGGCCGAACTGGGCCTGGTCAACGAAGAGCTCAAGCGCAGCGTCTCGCTGATCGGCCGTCAGCGCGAGGAAGCTGCCGGCAACCTGATCCAGTCGGCCGCGTTGGTCGCCGAGACCATCAACAACTACAACATCCGCCTGACCAACCTGCGCAATACCCAGGCCGAGGCCAAGGCGCGTGGCGACCAGACCACGGTGCGCATGTACGCCGCCGCCATCGCCAACGGTCGCGCCGCCCTCGATGGTGCGGTGGCGATCTACATCGACAACCTGGCCAGCGGCACGCGCTACACCGATGCGGTGATTCAGGCGCAGTTCCAGCGGGTCAAGGAAGAGCTCAATCGCAAGCCGGTCCTGGGCAAGAGCCTGATGAACCGCGCCACCCTGTTCGTCCGCCACGTTGGGGAGTACCGCCAGAACCGGCGGGCCGACCCGGCGACGATCCTCAAGGAGCTCCTGGCGTCGGCCGCCGCGCGGCCTTCGTAGTGGTTTCTGGCTGTTGTAACCCCGGGGTGGCATGAGGCTCCCCGGTTCGATCCACCCACGTGAGAAAAGTGACATGTTCAAGACCTTCATCACGGCCTCCCAGGCCCGTTCCACCCTGCTGCTGGCGGCAGGCTTCAGTACCGTTCTGCTGGCTGGCTGCTCCAGCTCGCCGGTCTCCAAGGTCGGTGCCACGACCAAGGTCGAGTACTACCCGAGCTGCTACGAGCCGGTGCAGCACCTGCGCTCCACCGACGGTGACATGACCAAGTCGGTTGCCAGCGGCGCGGTCATCGGTGCGCTCGGCGGTGCCTTGACCGGCGCCTTGGTCGACAAGGAAAACCGTGGCCGCAACGCCGCCATCGGTGCAGCGGGTGGCGCCCTGGTCGGCGGCGCAGCCGGTTACTACACCGAGCGCCAGAAGCAGATCAGCGACGACAAGCAGCGTATCGCTTCGTACGCCACCGACATCGACAAGAGCGCTGCCGACCTCGACCGCACCACCGCCTACGCCAAGGCGTCGCAGAGCTGCTATCAGCGCGAGTTCAGCAGCCTGATCGAAGGCCGCAAGGCCAACCGCATCAACGACACCGAAGGACGCAAGCGCCTGGCCGAGATCGTCTCCGGCCTGCAGGAGTCGAACCAGCTGTTGGCCACCGTCAATGGCCGCGTCGCGGAAAACCTCGACAGTTACACCCAGGCTTACGAGCAAGACCTCAAGCAGGTGGGTGTAGCGCGTACCGAAGTGGCGAAGGTCGCCACCCCGACCAGCAAGACCAAGAAAGTGAGCAAGAGCGTGCCGCAAGAGGCCGTCGCCACCGAGAAGACCTTGCAGAAGGCCACCACCAAGAAGGCCGAGGCACAGCAGGTCGCCAATGCCGGTGTGGCCCAGGTCAACAAGATGTGCAACAGCCCCGACATGGGTGACTGGGCGCCGGTCCCTTGCCCGAACGTGTAAATCCACGCTTCGTTGCGCTCGCGCCTGCGCACGTGCTGCCTTTGGCAGGTCTTGTGACCTGCCGGGCAAGCGCGTGGGCCGGCGCAGCGGCTTGTCGACCGAAGGAGAGTTGTCGTGAGTGATCTATTGCCCGATGTGCTGGGCCGCAACCGTCAGCAGATGGCGCGTCAGCGGCTGTTGTTGAGCCTTGACCAGCAGAAGCTGTTCAGGGCCATCGATGCCGACCCTGGCATCGTCGGCGCTGGCGTCGTCTACATCGATGCCCAGTACAACGTCATCGTGCTACGTGAATTTCAGCCGATCTGCAGTATCGCGCCCAAGCGCATCATCCTGCAGGAGGCGCCGCCTTATACCTCGCCCGAGCAGTTCATGACCCAGTTGCAGACTGGCGCTCGCGAGCGCAAGGTGGTCAGCGAGGCCGTGAATGCGACCGCCAGCTGTCTGTCTGCAGCTCTGGGCTGGATCGTCATGTTCAGTGGCACCGTTGCCGTGCCGTTCACCGCCGGTGCCAGCCTGACCCTCACCGCCGTGGGTTACGCGGCTGCCGCTGCCGGGACTGGGCAGTGCATGATGGGCGCTTACCGCGTTTACAACGAAATGAACGACCCGGAGCAAAACGACTGGCTCGACAACAACGACACCGTGCAGACTGTGATGGGTATCCTCGATGGTGTCTCGCTGCTGGGCGTCGGCGCCTCGGGCGCGACCACGGTGCGTTTCCTGCAAGTGCGTAAGGCCGCGACCGGTAAAGGCTGGACAGAGCTGTTCCATAACCTCAGCCGCCAGCAACGCAAGGCACTGGCCAAGGAATTATTGCTGATCAAGCACCCGTCGCTCACGGCCAAGCAGCTCAAGCTGCAGCAAGCTGCGGGCACGGCGATCAAGCGTTTTACCCCTACAGAGATCCAGCACGCCACCAAGACCCTTATCCAGGATTCGATCGGCGCGTTGTCTGGCTTTGGCAGCAGTAGCTTCGTGCAATCGGTTGCAGTGGGGCTTTACGAGGAGATCAGCGAGTGACACGTGGCCAGGAACTACAGCGATTTCTTTCCCGTTATTTCGGCGTGTTCATCGCCGAGTTTTTCCTGTCCTGCCTGACATTGGGCGGCACCGTCTCGTTGGTATTCTCCACCTATCTGCGTAGCCCCGACCGCGCGCAGCCCGTCATGGCGCTGGCCCTGGTAGCGGTGGTGAGTGCGGCTTCGCATATCGCCCTGGTGCGCGGCTATGCCTGGGGCGTGCGTGGGGTGATTGGGCTGGTCGTGATTGCGCTTCTCGCCGTGCTGCCGAGCTATGGCTACCGACCGCACATGGGCGGTTACGTCTCGATATTGCTGTTCGGCTTGACGGCGTTGTTGATCGTCAACAGTCAGCGCTACCGAGAGATGCGCGTTCAACTGGTAGAGTACCGGCAGATTCGCAGGGCCAACCGTCAGGCGCTGAAGTGACCACTCTCACTGATACAACGAGGCAATTTTCGATGATATTGCGCCGCCTGCGTACCGGGCTCGGATACCTGTTTTTGCCACTGCTCGCCGCCTGCAACGGGCACAAGGTCGAACGGGTCGTGGTGTATGAGAACAACGTCCATCACTGGCGTATCGAGCACGTGATGGCGCACAACTGGCCAGCGGGCACGCGCCAGTACTACGAAGTGTTCCTGAAGGACCGTTTGCTGATCCTGCCTGCCAAGGTCTTCGACGACGAGCGCGACATCCGCGAATTCATCGCAGCGGGTGGTTTCGATATCAGCAACTGGCGCAACGAAACGATCATCGTGGCGTTCGAGAACATCAAAAAGGGCACCAGCCAGCACCTGATTCGT
Source organism: Pseudomonas putida (assembly GCF_004357765.1). Classification (GTDB taxonomy): domain Bacteria; phylum Pseudomonadota; class Gammaproteobacteria; order Pseudomonadales; family Pseudomonadaceae; genus Aquipseudomonas; species Aquipseudomonas putida_U. The sequence continues at coordinate 57,802 of NZ_SMTE01000017.1, forward strand.
TCGCTGATGCTGACCCCGGAGTATGCCGAAGGGCAGGTGATCGTGACGGACATGACCAGCCGTATGCAGGTGGTGGTAGAGCGCGTGGAGCCCCCGGTCGAGGCCAAGTAGCCGCATGACCGGCCTACAGACTCACCGCCCTCTTGGTGCACGGCGCTGGCCCTGTAGGAGCGGGTTTACCCGCGAAGGGGCACCTCGATACTCAGAACATCTACGCACCTATGATGGATGCATATTTCCTAAATTTTGTATTTTAATTCCATTATTTATCTTTAAGGCCCATTTTTTTGTGGTTAAAATCCATCTGCAATCGTCTTGTTTCATGCTCTTGGATGGAGGACAGCCCTAGATGCTGGATCTAAGCCTCAGCAAGCCTGCCGAAATCGTCAAACGCCTTTGTGAGCGCTTGCGCAGCGAACGGCTAGCGCAGCGGCTGACGCAAGCTGAGGTCGCTGCACGAGCGGGAATTGCCACCAACACAGTATCCAGTCTGGAGGCAGGGCGCAGCGTCGGCTTCGAGAATCTGGTCCGGATCGCGATGGTGTTAGGGCGTGGACAAGAACTGGAACTGCTGTTCCAGCCTAGAGTGGAAAGTCTCGATGACTTGCAGCGGTACGAAGAGGCTGCCAAGCGTCAGCGTATAAAGCGCAGGCACGACCATGGCTGAGCGTGTGCGTGTCTATTACGAGGGATGGGGCGAGCGCTGGTTGTGGGGAACACTTGCATCCACCAAAGCTATCGCCGGTCGCCCGCAGATCGTTTTTGAGTACAGCGCCGATGCTCAGCAGCGCGGTTTGGAGCTGTCGTCATGGTGGGCCTTCCGGAAATAGAAGAGCCGTTTCTAACGGGAACGGGATTCCGCTGCGAAGCGTTCTTAGCGCTTGTACAAAGCTAACGTCCGTGGGCTGTGTTCACAATATCGTTGGCTGTAGGAAGGGGCTGTAAATGCGTGGCGCGCGGAGGGCACGACGCTTGTACAGTTGTGTTGATGAGATCGAGCGCCGCCCGCGCGGCGCTCGATATCCGCGACGCTGCAACTACCAAGACGAACGCCCAATAAAAAAGGCCACCTCTCGGCAGCCTTTCTTCAATGCTGATTCAACCTGGGAAAATCAATCCCAGCTCAAAGCCCCGCCGGTCTGATACTCGATAACCCGAGTCTCGAAGAAGTTCTTCTCCTTCTTCAAGTCCATGATCTCGCTCATCCATGGGAACGGGTTGTTGGTCCCCGGGTACTCTTCCTTCAGACCAATCTGGGTCAGGCGACGGTTGGCGATGAACTTGAGGTAGTCCTCCATCATCGCCGCGTTCATGCCCAGCACGCCGCGCGGCATGGTGTCACGGGCGTATTCGATCTCCAGCTGGGTCCCTTGCAGGATCATCTGAGTCGCTTCTTCCTTCATCGCCGCGTCCCACAGGTGCGGGTTCTCGATCTTGATCTGGTTGATCACGTCGATACCGAAGTTCAGGTGCATCGACTCGTCACGCAGGATGTACTGGAACTGCTCGGCAACGCCGGTCATCTTGTTGCGGCGACCCATCGACAGGATCTGGGTGAAGCCGCAATAGAAGAAGATGCCTTCCAGTACGCAGTAGTAGGCGATCAGGTTGCGCAGCAGCTCCTTGTCGGTCTCGACGGTGCCGGTGTTGAATTCCGGATCGGAGATGGCGCGGGTGTACTTCAGGCCCCAGGCGGCTTTCTTCGCGACCGATGGGATCTCGTGGTACATGTTGAAGATCTCGCCTTCATCCATGCCCAGCGACTCGATGCAGTACTGGTAGGCGTGGGTGTGGATCGCCTCTTCGAAGGCCTGGCGCAGGATGTACTGGCGGCACTCCGGGTTGGTGATCAGACGGTACACGGCCAGGGCCAGATTGTTGGCGACCAGCGAGTCGGCGGTGGAGAAGAAGCCGAGGTTGCGCATGACGATGCGGCGCTCGTCCTCGGTCAGGCCGTCCTGGCTCTTCCACAGGGCGATGTCGGCGGTCATGTTGACCTCTTGCGGCATCCAGTGGTTGGCGCAGCCGTCGAGGTACTTCTGCCAGGCCCAGTCGTACTTGAACGGTACCAGCTGATTGAGGTCGGCGCGGCAGTTGATCATGCGCTTTTCGTCAACGCGTACGCGGGCCGAGGAACCTTCCAGCTCGGCCAGGCCTTCGGCGATGTCGAGGTCGTTCAGGGCAGCCTTGGCACGCTTGACCGCCTCGGAGTCGTCGGCGGTGGCAGCACGGGCTTCCTGGGCAGCGGCGTCGCCGGCGCTGTCCAGTTTGTCGAGGGTGGCTGCGGCGTTGCCCTGTGGGGCGGCGGCGCCTTTGGCGGCGACTTCGCCGTCTTCCTTGTCGAATTCGTCCCAGCTCAGCATGGTCATTGGCTCCTGCTTGAGGGTCACCCTCGGGTAACCGGTTGGATAGTGAAAATCTGATGCCTGTACGCAAGGCCGTTACGGCGATAGGACAGCTCGAGAGGCTGACTCTCGTTTACATCTGAATGTGTTCTGGCATGTGCCCGGCCATGCCTCGGAAGGGGCCAGGGCGCGCGAACAAAGGGGCGCGAAGTATAACGGAATTCGCTCGGAATCGGGACGCGCAACACGTGCGGACGGGGTAATTTTTCGACCGGTTTTGCGCGCATCCGTTCACGTATCTCGTGTCGTTTTCCACGGGAGGAGAGTGTAGCGGCAAATGTCTGGGTCTACCACATGTAGCGTTGGAATATTTTTAGATCTACTAGATGTTGTGGTTCTACAGACGCAATCGCCGGCAAGCCGGCGTCTGCAGATACCTCGGAGGCCCGGGGTAGCTACCCAATGCCCGGCGGGCAACGCAGGGGGCAAGGTCTCTCGGTGACGCGGATACAAAAATGCCGCGCGGGGCGCCCGTGGGCACCCCGCGCGGCATCAGGCCTTACTGGCAGGCTTCGCAGTCAGGCTCGTCGATCGCGCAGGCCTTCGGCACTGGCGCAGGGCCGGCTGCCTGGACCGGGGCGCTGTCGCCACCGCTGGATACGGCGTTGAGCTTGCCGGTGTTGATGGTCGACTTCTCGGTGCTGGTCGCGGCCAGGGCACGGAGATAGTAGGTGGTCTTCAGACCACGGTACCAGGCCATGCGGTAGGTCACGTCCAGCTTCTTGCCCGAGGCGCCGGCGATGTACAGGTTCAGCGACTGGGCCTGGTCGATCCACTTCTGGCGACGGGAGGCGGCATCGACGATCCACTTGGTCTCGACTTCGAACGCGGTGGCGTACAGGTCCTTCAGCTCTTGCGGGATACGCTCGATCTGCTGAACCGAACCGTCGTAGTACTTCAGGTCGTTGATCATGACCGAGTCCCACAGGCCACGGGCCTTCAGGTCGCGGACCAGGTACGGGTTGATCACGGTGAACTCGCCCGATAGGTTCGACTTCACGTACAGGTTCTGGTAGGTCGGCTCGATGGACTGCGACACGCCGGTGATGTTGGCGATGGTCGCGGTCGGCGCGATGGCCATGATGTTCGAGTTACGGATACCTTTCTTGACGCGCTCGCGCACCGGGGCCCAGTCGAGGCTTTCTTCCAGGTTGACGTCGATGTACTTGGCGCCACGGGCCTCGATCAGGATCTGTTGCGAATCCAGCGGCAGGATGCCCTTGGACCACAGCGAACCCTGGAAGGTCTCGTACGCGCCGCGCTCGTCGGCCAGGTCGCAGGAAGCCTGGATGGCGAAGTAGCTGACCGCTTCCATCGACTTGTCGGCGAACTCGACGGCAGCGTCGGAACCGTAAGGGATGTGCTGCAGGTACAGCGCATCCTGGAAGCCCATGATGCCCAGGCCGACCGGACGGTGCTTGAAGTTCGAGTTACGCGCTTGCGGCACCGAGTAGTAGTTGATGTCGATCACGTTGTCGAGCATGCGCACGGCGGTGTTCACGGTGCGTTGCAGCTTGGCGGTGTCCAGCTTGCCGTCGACAATGTGGTTCGGCAGGTTGATCGAGCCCAGGTTGCAGACCGCGATCTCGTCCTTGTTGGTGTTCAAGGTGATCTCGGTGCACAGGTTCGAGCTGTGGACCACGCCTACGTGCTGCTGCGGCGAACGCAGGTTGCACGGATCCTTGAAGGTCAGCCATGGGTGGCCGGTCTCGAACAGCATCGACAGCATCTTGCGCCACAGGTCTTTGGCCTGGACGGTCTTGAACACCTTGATCTTGTTGTACTCGGTCAGGGCTTCGTAGTACTCGTAGCGCTCTTCGAAGGCCTTGCCGGTCAGGTCGTGCAGGTCTGGCACTTCCGATGGCGAGAACAGGGTCCACTTGCCGTCGTCGAAGACGCGCTTCATGAACAGGTCAGGGATCCAGTTGGCGGTGTTCATGTCGTGGGTACGACGACGATCGTCACCGGTGTTCTTGCGCAGTTCGATGAACTCTTCGATGTCCAGGTGCCAGGTTTCCAGGTAGGCACAGACAGCGCCCTTGCGCTTGCCGCCCTGGTTGACCGCGACGGCGGTGTCGTTGACCACTTTGAGGAACGGTACGACGCCCTGGGACTTGCCGTTGGTGCCCTTGATGTAGGAGCCCAGCGCACGCACCGGAGTCCAGTCGTTGCCCAGGCCACCGGCGAATTTCGACAGCATGGCGTTGTCGTGGATCGCGTGGTAGATGCCCGACAGGTCGTCCGGAACGGTGGTCAGGTAGCAGCTCGACAGCTGCGGACGCAGGGTGCCGGCGTTGAACAGGGTCGGGGTCGAAGCCATGTAGTCGAAGGACGACAACAGGTTGTAGAACTCGATCGCACGGGCTTCCTTGTCTTTCTCTTCCAGCGCCAGGCCCATGGCCACACGCATGAAGAACACCTGCGGCAGCTCGAAGCGCACGCCATCCTTGTGGATGAAGTAGCGATCGTAAAGGGTCTGCAGGCCCAGGTAGGTGAATTGCTGGTCACGCTCGTGGTCGATGGCCTTGCCCAGTTTTTCCAGGTCGTAGTTGGCCAGTGCCGGATCCAGCAGTTCGAACTCGATACCTTTGGCCACGTAGGCCGGCAGGGCCTTGGCGTACAGGTCGGCCATCTCGTGGTGGGTGGCGCTGTCGGCCACGCCCAGGAAGCCCAGGCCTTCGGCACGCAGGGTGTCCATCAGCAGGCGGGCGGTGACGAACGAGTAGTTCGGCTCGCGCTCGACCAGGGTACGGGCGGTCATCACCAGGGCGGTGTTGACGTCCTTCAAGGCCACGCCGTCGTACAGGTTCTTCAGGGTGTCGCGCTGGATCAGGCCGCCATCGACTTCGGCCAGGCCTTCGCAGGCTTCGCTGATGATGGTGTTCAGGCGGGCCATGTCGAGCGGCGCCAGGCTGCCGTCGGCCAGGGTGATGCGAATGCTCGGGTGCGGCTCGACCACGCTGTCGGTGGCGACGCGGGTGGCGCGCTCCTTGGCGCGTTGCTCGCGGTAGATCACGTAGTCGCGAGCGACCTTCTGCTCGCCGGCGCGCATCAGGGCCAGTTCGACCTGGTCCTGGATTTCTTCGATGTGGATGGTGCCACCCGATGGCATGCGACGCTTGAACGTGGCAGTGACCTGCTCGGTCAGGCGCGCGACGGTGTCGTGGATGCGCGACGAGGCAGCGGCGGTGCCGCCTTCAACTGCGAGGAACGCCTTGGTGATGGCCACGGTGATCTTGTCGTCGGTATAGGGGACGACAGTGCCGTTGCGCTTGATCACGCGCAGTTGGCCAGGGGCGGTGGCAGCCAGATCCTGATGGGCATCGGCGGCCTGCGGCACCTTGGCCTGCGAGTTCTCGCGAGTTGTGTCGGTTTGCATGGGTGGGTGTCTCCACAGTTTCTATATTGTTCAGGCGCGTTGTGCGCGCCCACCGTTCCGTCCACTTGCTCGATGGCCAGCCGGGGGATGCGGCATGCACGCGCATCCACCCGCTCGGGCGTACCGACTTCGGGACAGATCAGGAATGAGGGGCAAAAAACCTGCCGCTCCCTGGCCGAAGTCAAATGCTGTCGGGACCGGACAGGGCCGGGCCAAAAGCTGTTGCTCTTAATGCTTCCGCTGGAGCGGTTTGGCTGACGGAACCACGTAAAACCTTGCGAGAAATTTCGCTTGAATTTCTCCGCCGGCTGGTGTTGGCGATGGTGAGCCAAACCCAATATCTAGTGGTTCGTTGCGATAGGGATACAAGATAATGCGGTCTTGGGGCCTTTGCAAGGCAATCGCCTGTGGATAACTTGTGCGTACTTTGTGAGTGAAGAGTGGGTATTCGCTGTAGGCCTTGTACCAAGAGGTTTGCGCTATTTTTCTCTGCTTCGTCGAGCCAGTGCAGTTTTTTTCGGGCGCGAACCCTATCACAAAAAACGGTTCAGTCGAGGGGGCCGTGCGGCGGCTTGGCAGTGCCCTGGGCAGCCCTTAGTATCCTGGGCATATATTGCTCTTTGGTTAAACGATCATCGTCGCTTGTGCTGGGCCCTTCGCGGGTAAACCCGCTCCTACAGGTACTGCGCCGTTCCCAGCGGGCGGTGACCATCCTGTAGGAGCGGGTTTACCCGCGAAGGGGCCAGCACCGGCAATAGAACAACAAAAGGCACGAAGCCATGGCGCACCCCGCACCCCGCATCCTCATCGTCGAAGACGACCCCCGCCTGGCCGAGCTCACCGCCGAGTACCTGCAGGCCAACGCCTTCGAGGTGACCATCGAGCACGATGGTGCCCGCGCCGTGCGCCGGATCCTCGACAGCCAGCCCGACCTGGTGGTGCTCGACCTGATGCTCCCCGGCGAGGACGGTCTGAGCATCTGCCGACGGGTCCGCGGCCAGTATCCCGGGCCGATTCTCATGCTCACCGCCCGCAGCGATGAACTCGACCAAGTGCAGGGCCTGGACCTGGGCGCTGACGACTATGTGTGCAAACCGGTGCGTCCGCGCCTGCTGCTGGCGCACCTCCAGGCCTTGCTGCGGCGCAGCGAACCGGCCCAGGCCAGGGAGCAGGCGCTGGCCTTCGGCGCACTGCGCATCGACAGCCGCTTGCGCGAGGCCTGGTTGGGCGAGCAGCCGATCGAGCTCACCGGAGCCGAATTCGACCTGCTCTGGCTGCTGGCCAGCAATGCCGGCAAGGTGCTCTCGCGCGAGCAGATCTTCACCGCGCTGCGCGGCGTCGGCTATGACGGCCAGGACCGCTCCATCGATGTGCGAATCTCGCGCATCCGCCCGCGCATCGGCGACGACCCGGACCACCCACGGCTGATCAAGACCCTGCGCGGCAAGGGCTACCTGTTCGTCGGCGATGCCCCATGAACAACTCGATCTTCCTGCGTATCTATGGCGGCATGCTCGCCGTGCTGGTGCTGGTCGCCTTGCTGGGTGTGCTCAGCCTGCACCTGGTCAACGAAGTGCGTACGGCCCAACACCGCGAACGCCTGGCCCAGGGGACCTTCAGCCTGATGGCTGACAACCTGGCGCAGCAGAACGACACCGAGCGCAAGCGCTCGCTGCTGATGTGGAAACGGCTGCTCGGTGTGCCGCTGGCGCTGCAGCCGATGTCGGCGCGCAGCCTCGATGGCGGACAGCGCGCCCGCCTGAATCGTGGCCAGGTGGTGGTGCTGGAGACCGGGCCGCATGCCGTGACGGTCCTGCGCAAGGTCGGCCAACAGGACCTGTTGCTGGTGGCGCAGATCAAGCAGGTGAGCGAGCAGTTGGCCCGCGCTACGTTGTACCTGCTGGCCGACGAGCTGGTGCGCTACCCGGTGACCGAGCAGCAGCAACGCCTGGCGCAGCTCCGCCAGAGCAAGGGTTTCGGCTTCGGCGTGGCCCTGACGCGGCTGGAGCGGGTCGGCCTGGACGATGATCAGCGACGGCGGGTGGAGGAGGGCGACACGGTCATGGCCCTGGGCCCGGAAGGTGATGCCGTGCGCGTGTTCGCAGGCCTGCCGGGCTCGCCCTGGGTGCTGGAAATCGGGCCGCTGCAGCCGCTTAACCCCTATCCGCCGCAGCTGTTGATCCTCATCACGTTCCTCGGCCTGTGTCTGATCGGCCTGGTGGTGTACTTGCTGGTGCGGCAACTGGAACGGCGGGTGTCGGGCCTGGAGATCGCTGCCACGCGCATCGCCCAAGGTAGCCTGGATACCCGCGTGCCCGCGGGCGATGCCGACTCGGTAGGGCGCCTGGCCGCAGCCTTCAACCGTATGGCCGAGCACCTGCAACGTTCACTGAACATGCAGCGCGAGCTGGTGCGGGCGGTGTCCCACGAGTTGCGCACGCCAGTGGCGCGGTTGCGTTTCGGCCTGGAGATGATCGAAAGCGCAACTTCCGACCAGACCCGCGCCAAGCACCTCGCCGGCATGGATGGGGATATCCAGGACCTCGACCGGTTGGTCGACGAGATGCTCACCTACGCCCGGCTGGAGCAGGGCGCACCAGCGCTGAAGTTCGAGCGGGTGGATCTCGATGCCTTGTTCGATCGGGTGATCGACGAGCTGGCCCCGCTCAATGCTCAGGTCCGGCTGCTGCGTGGCAGTTGCCAGGCCCATGGCAGCGAGCCGGCCTGGGTCGAGGCCGAGCCACGTTACCTGCACCGTGCCCTGCAGAATCTGGTCAGCAACGCCTTGCGCCATGCCCGCAGCGAGGTGCGCCTGAGCTATCAGTTGGGCCAGCAGCGTTGCCGGATCGATGTGCAGGACGACGGCCCGGGTATACCTGAAGGCTTCTGGGACCGGATCTTCACGCCCTTCACCCGCCTCGACGACAGCCGTACCCGTGCCTCCGGTGGGCACGGCCTGGGCCTGTCTATCGTGCGGCGGATCATCTATTGGCACGCCGGTCGTGCTTCGGTGGGGCGCAGTGCCGAGCTGGGAGGCGCTTGTTTCAGCCTCGACTGGCCCCGCGAGCAGGCGTCGGCCTAGAGGCTAAACGCTGACCAGGCTGAGCAGGTGGCCGTCGTGCACGTTGAACTGGGCCTGCAACTCGACGCCGTAGCGCCATTCTGGCGACAGGTCGGTGAGCAGGCGCAGGCGCGCCTGGCCGTCTGCGCACCACGTCAGCACTTCGGCATGTTCGAAGTAGAAGCGCTGGCGGGTCAGGGGATAGAGGGCCTTGAACAGGCTTTCCTTGAGCGAGAAGGTCAAGGTGACGGCCATGGCCAGTTGGCTGTGGTCCAGGCGTTCGACCTCCGCTGGCGTGAGGATTTCGCCCAGCAGCCGCTCGGCCCGGGCTTCGTCGAGCAGTGCCTCCTGGTCCAGACCCAGGCCCCGGCAACTGCCCTCGGCGGCAACCACGGCGGCAGCCCAGCCCTTGCCATGGGTGATCGAGCCGTGGATACCCGCCGGCCAGATCGGTGCGCGATCCTCGTCGGTGCCCGGGACGTAATCGCGACCATCCAGGCGCTGCAGGGCGGCGCGGGCACAGACACGCCCGGCCAGATACTCGGCCTGGCGCTTGGCCACCGAGCGCTGCAGGCTGGTGCTGGGCGTGATGCCGGCGCGTTGGAAGTCGTCGGCGGCCAGGTGGGCCGGGTCGAAGCCGCAACTGACCAGCACTGCACCGGGCAGTGGCTGGGGCAATGGCCAATGGTACTGGAGCGGGGAACAGCAAGCGGGGAGTGTGTTCATGGCGGTTATTGTGCCAGCCGTGGGGCTGCAAGGCAGCCCCGGCAAGGTTCAGTCGAACGCCTGCTTGAAGAAGGCCTGCATGTCCGCCCAGGACTTCTCGTCCGCTTCTTTGTTGTAGCCGATGTCCGGTCCGCCATGCTCGCCGTGGCTCAGGCGGTCGGCATCCGGGTTGCTGAAGCCGTGCTTGGCGCCGGGTAGGCTGACGAACCGATAGTCGACCTTCGCGGCATCCATTTCCGCCTTGAAGGCTGCAACCTGCTGTTCGGTAACCATGCTGTCCGCCGCCCCATGTTCCACCAGGATCTTGGCCCTGACCACGCCAGGCTTGGCTGGGGTCTGGGTGGCCAGGGCGCCATGGAAGCTCACCACACCGTCGAGCTTCTCGCCCCGGCGTGCGGCATCCAGTACCACCTTGCCGCCGAAGCAATAGCCAATGGCACCCAATTGGTGCTTGTTGGTGTTGGGTTGCAGCTTGAGCAAATCCAGCCCGGCGTCGAAACGCCTGGCTGCCGCTTGCGGGTCTTTCAACGCCGCGGCCATGAATGCCTGGGCATCGGCAGGGTGCTCGGTGTTCTTGCCGTCGCCGTACATGTCGATCGCCAGCGCGTTGTAGCCAAGTGCGGCGAGGTCGCGGGCGCGGCGCTTGGCGTAGTCGTTCAGCCCCCACCATTCATGCACCACGACGATGCCGGGGCGTTTGCCCTCGATGGCGTCGTCGTAGGCATAGTAGCCGATCAGCGCGTTGCCGTCGGCGTCCTGGTAGCGGATTTCGCGGGTCTGCACCGCCGCCTGGGCGAGCGGGACGAGGCAAATCAGGGTCAAGGCCAGCAGGGCACGCATGTTCACGCTCCAGGTTCGGTAAAAGTCGACGGTCGTTTCGTTCAGCCAAGGTTCAGCCGGGGTTCAGCCGCGGTTCAGGGGGCCTTCCTTACTCTAGCTTCACACACAGACATCGCCCACTACGGAGTGCCAACCATGAAAACCCTGTCCTCATTGATCGCCGCCCTGGCCGTTTGCGCCGCTGGCATGACCACCGCCCAGGCCGCCGACGACAATTTCGCCAGCCTGACCTACGGCCAGACCAGCGACAAAGTGAAGAAGTCCGGTCTGCTGCAGCGCAATACCGACAACCTGAACGCCGACGGCATCATCGGCAAGGACGATACCTGGGGCGTGCGCGTCGGTAAGATCAATGACGAACGCCGCTACTACATGACCTACGACAACGTCTCCGGTGACCACAGTGGCCTCAAGTTGCGCCAGGAAAACCTGCTCGGCAGCTACGATGTGTTCCTGCCGGTAGGCGACACCACCAAGCTGTTCGGCGGCGGCACCGCCGGTATCACCAAGCTGACCCAGGACTCGCCCGGCATGAGCCGTGACAAAGACTATGGCTATGCGGTCGGCCTGCAGGCCGGTGTGATTCAGGAGATCACCGACAAAGCCTCGGTAGAGCTGGGCTATCGTTACCTGCGCAGCAACGCCGCCACCGAAGTGGGCGAGCACGGTGGGCCCAAGGCTGGCACCCTGCGTCTGACCAGCAGCGCGCAAACTTACCTGTCGGCCAACTACAAGTTCTGAGCCGCTTCACAGGGTAATCTGTAGAGGCCTGAATGCCGGTGAGCCGGCTGCGAGGCTTCTACAGGCCATTATGAAAGGAGAATGGCATGAAATTGCTGGTGGTCGAGGATGAAGCCCTGCTGCGCCATCACCTCTATACCCGACTCGGCGAAAGTGGCCACGTGGTGCAGGCGGTGGGCGATGCCGAAGAGGCGCTGTACCAGGCCGGGCAATACCATTTCGACCTCGCCGTGATCGACCTGGGCTTGCCCGGCATGAGCGGCCTGGAGCTGATCGGCCAGTTGCGCAGCCAGGACCAGACCTTTCCCATCCTCATTCTCACTGCCCGCGGCAACTGGCAGGACAAGGTCGAAGGCCTGGCGGCCGGTGCCGACGACTATCTGGTCAAACCCTTCCAGTTCGAAGAGCTGGAGGCGCGGCTGAACGCCTTGCTGCGTCGCTCCAGCGGATTCACCCAGTCGACCATCGCCGCCGGCCCACTGCTGCTGGACCTCAACCGCAAGCAGGCGACGTTGGATGAGCAGCCATTGGCGCTGACCGCCTACGAATACCGCATCCTCGAGTACCTCATGCGCCATCACCAGCAGGTCGTGGCCAAGGACCGCCTGATGGAGCAGCTCTATCCGGATGACGAGGAGCGTGATCCCAACGTCATCGAAGTGCTGGTCGGTCGCTTGCGGCGCAAACTCGAGGGTGAGCACGGTTTCAAGCCCATCGACACGGTCCGTGGCATGGGCTACCTGTTCACCGAGCGCTGCCGATGATCCGCTCGCTACGCGTACGCCTGATGCTGGCCGGCACCGTGTTGGCGCTGTTGTTCATGCTGGCCATGCTGCCGGCACTGCAGAAGGCGTTCAGCCTGGCCTTGCAGGAGTCGATCGAGCAGCGCCTGGCCTCGGACGTGACCACGCTGATTTCCGCCGCGCGTATCGAGCATGCCCAACTGCAGATGCCCGAAACGCTCCCGGACGAGCGCTACAACCTGCCCTATACCGGCCTGCTCGGCTACATCTTCGACCGCGACGGGCAATTGGTGTGGCGCTCGAAGGCCACCGTCGACAAGCACATCAACTATCGCCCCCGCTACGATGGGCGTGGCAACGAGTTCGCACGCATTCACCAGGACGATGGCGAGGAATTCTTCGTCTACGACGTCGAGGTCAAATTGCTCGGTGGGCAAAGCGCAGCCTACAGCATCGTCGCCCTGCAGCCGGTGCGCGAATACGAACACACGCTCCAGGGCCTGCGCGACGACCTCTACCTGGGGTTTGGCGCCGCGTTGCTGACCTTGCTGGCGCTGCTCTGGGCGGGACTGACCTGGGCCTTGCGCTCGTTGCGCCGGCTCAGTGTGGAGCTGGACGAAGTCGAGTCCGGGGCCCGCGATGGCTTGAGCCGCGAACACCCGCGTGAGTTGTTGCGCCTGACCGGCTCGCTGAACCGCCTGTTGCACAGCGAGCGTGAACAGCGTCAACGCTACCGGGATTCGCTCGGCGATCTGGCTCACAGTCTGAAAACCCCGCTGGCGGTCTTGCAGGGGGTGGGTGAAAGCATGGGCCAGCGCGGCGCAGAGCGGGAGCAGGCGCGGGTCCTGCAGACCCAGATCGAGCGCATGAGCCAGCAAATCGACTACCAGCTCCAACGCGCCAGCTTGCGCAAGAGCGGCCTGGTGCGTCATTCGGTGCAACTGCGTCCGGTGCTCGACAGCCTGTGCAGCACGTTGAGCAAGGTCTATCGCGACAAGCGCGTGCAGGTCGACATCGAGGTGCCGCAACAGGCCCAGGTGCCGATGGAGCGCGGCGCACTGTTGGAACTGCTCGGCAACCTCCTGGAAAACGCCTACCGACTGAGCCTGGGGCAAGTGCGCGTAAGTTTGGAGCAAGCCCCTGGTCGGCTGGTGCTGGCGGTGGAGGATGACGGGCCGGGCGTGCCGGTCGACCAGCGCGAACGGATTCTCGAACGCGGCGAGCGGCTGGACCGGCAGCATCCGGGGCAGGGCATCGGCCTGGCAGTGGTCAAGGATATCGTCGAGAGCTATGACGCCCAGTTGAGCCTGGAGGATTCGCCGCTGGGCGGGGCGGCGTTCCGCATCACCTTTCACCTGGATTGATTCCTACCCTTAACGACCCGGGCCTGTCGGGCGGAATCCCGCCATCTGCCCTGTACCAATTCCGCCATCGGGCGGAAATCCGCCACATCTTCTCCAGCAAATCGCCCTGTCTCGGGGCATTTTCCCCTTGTAAATACGGCCTCTGCACCCTCGATGGGCATTTTGGCATCGCCCTTGCTATCTCTCTGGCAGAGGCCTGCCCAGGCAGCTCGAACACAACGACAAATCCCCCCAAGTGCAGGGGGGTTAGCGATTCAGGTGCCGCCACCCTGGGAAGGGTGAAACCGGCACACTTGAGGAAAATCAGCCATGACGACTCGTCAGCCGCTTTACAAATCTCTGTATGTCCAGGTGTTGCTCGCCATCACCATCGGCATCCTGCTCGGCCACTTCTATCCCGAAACCGGCGTCGCCCTGAAACCGCTGGGTGATGGTTTCGTCAAACTGATCAAGATGGTCATCGCGCCCATCATCTTCTGTACCGTGGTCAGCGGCATCGCTGGCATGCAGAGCATGAAGTCGGTCGGCAAGACCGGCGGCTACGCGCTGCTGTACTTTGAAATCGTCTCCACCATCGCCCTGATCATCGGCCTGGTCGTGGTCAACGTGATCAAGCCAGGCGCTGGCATGCACATCGACGTCAGCACCCTGAACGCCAGTAGCGTGGCCGCCTATGCCGCCGCCGGCGCGCAGCAGACCACGGTCGGCTTCCTGCTCAACGTCATCCCCAACACTGTGGTCGGCGCCTTCGCCAACGGCGATATCCTGCAAGTGCTGATGTTCTCGGTGCTGTTCGGCTTCGCCCTGCACCGCCTGGGCAGCTACGGCAAGCCGGTGCTGGACCTGATCGACCGCTTCGCCCATGTCATGTTCAACATCATCAACATGATCATGAAGCTGGCTCCGGTCGGTGCATTCGGTGCCATGGCCTTCACCATCGGCCAGTACGGCGTGGGTTCGCTGGTGCAACTGGGCTACCTGATGGCCTGCTTCTACATCACCTGCCTGCTGTTCGTGCTGGTGGTGCTGGGCGGTATCTGCCGTGCCCACGGCTTCAGCGTAATCAAGCTGATTCGCTACATCCGTGAAGAACTGCTGATCGTGCTGGGGACCTCCTCGTCGGAATCGGCCCTGCCACGCATGCTGGCCAAGATGGAGCGCCTGGGCGCGAAGAAGTCGGTGGTCGGCCTGGTGATTCCGACCGGTTATTCGTTCAACCTCGACGGTACCTCGATCTACCTGACCATGGCTGCGGTGTTCATCGCCCAGGCCACCGACACGCCGATGGACATCACCCATCAGATCACCCTGCTGCTGGTGCTGCTGGTGGCCTCCAAGGGTGCTGCGGGCGTGACCGGTTCGGGCTTCATCGTCCTGGCCGCTACCCTGTCGGCCGTCGGTCACCTGCCGGTTGCCGGCCTGGCGCTGATCCTGGGTATCGACCGCTTCATGTCCGAAGCCCGCGCCCTGACCAACCTGGTCGGCAACGCTGTGGCCACCGTGGTCGTGGCCAAGTGGGTGAAAGAGATGGACGACGACAAGCTGGCCTCCGAGTTGGCTTCCGGTGGTGCGCCGCTGGAGCTGAACGTGCCGACCGATGATCTGGGTGTCGCAGAGGTCCCGGTTCGTTGATCGTATTGCAGTGCTGAAGAAGGCGACCCTCGGGTCGCCTTTTTCATGTCTGGGATTCTTTCAACGGCGCATCGGGCCCTTTCGCGGGCTTACCCGCGAATGAGGTCGATCATTCGACGCGGGTCTCGCCGCTGTACACCAGGATCTCCCGGCACCGCCGGCACAGATAGCGCCGTCCTTGGCGCACCAGCTTGTGGCGCTGGGCGGTGAAAGGGAAATCGCTTTCCGGGCACGGACAGCGATAGATGTAGCGGGTCACCACGCGCCGCTGGACTTCATAGTTATGGCAACGATTTGGCGGCAGTTCGTACACCCCGCGCATGATCAGCTGCCATTCCTCGCCATGGGCCTGGATGCGCTCGCCGAACAATTGATGGGCCACCAGGTGCGCCACTTCATGGGCCACGGTCTGGCGCAGGAAGTCTTCCTGGTTGTCGCGGTACAGCTGTAGATTGAAACGCAGCAGGTTCTCGTGCAGGTGCGCGACGCCAGCTTTCTGGCCGCGTAGCTTGAAGCTGATTTCCGGGCGCGGGAACGGGCGTTTGAAGAAGGCTTCGGCTTGCTGGTAACAGGTTTCGACGCGTTGCTTGAGCAGCTCGGGCATGGCGGGGTAGTTCTCCTCGATCGGCAATTATGCCGCAAGCTCCCGTCACCTGCCGAGCCGCTGGTCAGCGCACAGTCAAAGGCCGCTTTGCAGCGGCCCCTGGCATGATGCTCCAGTGTCGGTCGATCTGTTCTGTACAACGCTAGTTGGTATAGACGGGCCCCACGCCCAGTCCCCAGATGATCACGGTCGCGGCCATGATCGCCACCAGTACCACCAGCCCCACTGCCAGCACCGAGCTGGAAAACAGGAAGCCTTCATCCGATGGAATGTTCATGAAGGTCGGCAAGCCGACATACAGCAGGTACACGGTGTAGCAGATGGCTGCGGTACCGACCACCATGCCCAACCACAGGTGCGGGTAAAGCGCTGCGAGCCCGCCGAGGAACAGTGGGGTGGCGGTGTAGGTGGCGAAAGCGATGCACTGGGCCATGGATGGGTTCGCGTCATAGGTACGCGCCATCCAGTGGATGAACGCCCCCATCACCGCCACGCCGGCGAGCATCGCCAGATAGGACATGATGCTCATCCACAGCGCGCTCTCCATGGTCAGCATCACCGCTGGCCGTTCGCCGATCACCCAGCCCACCTGGGTCGTGCCGATAAACGCGGAGACGGCAGGGATCGCCGCCAAAATCAAAGTATGGGTCAGGTACATGTGGCTGATGCTTTCTTCCTCGCCACGAATCTCCCGCCACTCCTGATCCGGATGGGTAAACAGCCCCACTACGTGATGAATCATGCCGGTCACTCCTCTCAGTGTTGCCAATCGCCCCCCAATGGAGCGCAAGCGGCCCGAGGCCAGGACACCGATACAAAGCGGTAATGTGGCCTTATGAGGCAGTATAGGAAGCCGTACCCGGCACAAACCCGGCTTTTTAGAGCAAATTGCGCTGTCAGCGCTCGGTCTGATTCCCTTGAAGTCTTTGACGGAATGCCTACAGCATCGCGCCGTTTGTGCGTAAAATACCCGCCTTTTGTCACACCTCGCGGATTCAAGCGCTATGGGCACCCTCTCGGTCAACCAGAACAAACTGCAAAAACGCCTGCGTCGTCTCGCCGGCGAAGCCATCACCGACTACAACATGATCGAGGATGGTGACAAGGTCATGGTCTGCCTGTCCGGCGGCAAGGACAGCTACACCATGCTCGACGTTCTGTTGCACCTGCAGAAGGTGGCACCGATCAAGTTCGACATCGTCGCCGTGAACATGGACCAGAAGCAGCCAGGCTTCCCCGAGCACGTGCTGCCGGCGTACCTGAAGGAACTGGGTGTCGAGTACCACATCGTCGAGAAGGACACCTATTCGGTGGTCAAGGAACTGGTGCCGGAGGGCAAGACCACCTGCTCGCTGTGCTCGCGTCTGCGTCGCGGCACCCTGTACACCTTCGCCGACGAGATCGGTGCGACCAAGATGGCCCTGGGGCACCACCGCGACGACATCGTCGAGACGTTCTTCCTCAACATGTTCTTCAACGGCTCGCTCAAGGGCATGCCGCCGAAGCTGCGTGCCGACGATGGCCGCAACGTGGTGATCCGCCCGCTGGCGTATTGCAGCGAAAAGGACATCCAGGCCTATTCGGACATGAAGGAATTCCCGATCATCCCATGCAACCTGTGCGGCTCCCAGGAAAACCTGCAGCGTCAGGTGGTCAAGGACATGCTGGTCGAGTGGGAGCGCAAGCATCCGGGCCGTACCGAGAGCATCTTCCGCGCCTTGCAGAACGTCGCGCCGTCGCAACTGGCCGACCGCAACCTGTTCGACTTCACCAGCCTGAAGATCGACGAGAGCGCCACCCCGCGCTTCCTCGACGTACTGAACATCTGAGCCCATGCGCGACTACCAGTGGCTGCATGAATACTGCCTGAACCGCTTCGGCTCGGCCCAGGCCCTCGAGGCCTTCCTGCCGCAGCCGCGCACCGCGGCGCAGTTACGTGACATCAGCGATGATCGCTATCTGTCGACCTTGGCCCTGCGCGTGTTCCGCGCCGGGCTCAAGCACAGTCTGGTGGATGCCAAGTGGCCGGCGTTCGAGCAGGTGTTCTTTGGCTTCGATCCGGAGAAGGTGGTGCTGATGGGGGCCGAGCATCTGGAGCGGCTGATGCAGGACGAGCGCATCATCCGCCACCTGGGCAAGCTCAAGAGCGTGCCGCGCAACGCCCAGATGGTCCTCGACGTGGCCAAGGAAAACGGCAGCTTCGGTGCATTCATTGCCGATTGGCCGGTGACCGACATCGTCGGCCTGTGGAAGTACCTGGCCAAGCATGGCAATCAGCTGGGTGGGCTGTCGGCGCCACGCTTCCTGCGCATGGTCGGCAAGGATACCTTCATCCCTACCGAGGACATGGCGGCTGCGCTGATCGCGCAGAAGGTGATCGACAAGCAACCCACCAGCCAGCGCGACCTGGCGCTGGTGCAGCAGGCGTTCAACCAGTGGCACGAAGAGAGCGGGCGACCGCTGTGCCAGTTGTCGGTGATGCTGGCGCATACCGTCAACCATTGAGTCCTGTGTCGTCTTCTTCGCGGGCAAGCCCGCGAAGAAACTAACTCCCTTCGCCCACCATGCGCCGCTCGAACTGAAACTTCCAGCGCACGTACAGCAACCCGCTGACGAACAACCCCAGGCTGACCAGCACCTCGACCCAGCCAAACAAGGCCCGTGCCGGATCGAACGCCGCCAGCACGCCTTTGATGAAGTAGATGTTCACTACGAAGCAGGTCCAGGCATGTGCCCGGGCGCTGCCTATCAGCATGCCGGGCAGCAACAGCACCAAGGGCACCAGCTCGATCGCCAGGATCACCTCGACCCGTGCACCGTGCAGGTTGGCGAACCAGAGGTTGTTCACCACCAACAGGGCGATCAGGCCCAGGAAGAACGCCAGACTCAGCGCCCGTGTCAGGCGCAGTCGCGGTGCCAGCCACTCCAGCGCCGGCAACACCTTGGGCTTTCTAGCCACGCGCGGCCTCCAGGGCCTTGGCGGTGTTCGCAAGGCGTTGGCCCAAGGCGCGGCACAGGGCGATTTCATGCGGGTCCAGTTCACGTTTGCCGTCGGCCCCGGCGTGGTGGCTGGCACCATAGGGTGTGCCGCCACCGCGGGTCTCGAGCAAGGCCGATTCGCTGTACGGCAGACCCATCACCAGCATGCCGTGGTGCATCAGCGGCAGCATCATCGACAGCAGGGTGGTTTCCTGGCCACCGTGCAGGCTGGCAGTGGAGGTGAACACCCCGGCCGGTTTGCCCACCAGTTCGCCCCCCAGCCACAGGCTGCTGGTGCCATCGAGGAAGTATTTGAGTGGCGCCGCCATGTTGCCGAAACGGGTCGGACTACCCAGCACCAGGCCGGCGCAGTGACGCAGATCGTCGAGAGTAGCGTAAAGCGCACCGCTGGCCGGGATATCCGGCGCGACTGCCTCGCACTCGGTGGATATCGCCGGCACGGTGCGCAGGCGCGCTTCCAGACCGGCCATTTCAATGCCGCGGGCGATGTGCCGGGCCATCTCGCTGGTCGAGCCGTGACGGCTGTAATACAGCACCAGGATGTAGGGTTCGCTCATGGCAGCAGCTCCAGGACTTTCTCCGGCGGACGACCGATCACGGCCTTGTCACCGGCCACCAGGATGGGGCGCTCGATGAGCTTGGGGTGTTCGACCATGGCAGCGATGAGTTGCGCGTCGCTCAGCGCCGGGTCGGCCAGGTTCAGTGCCTTGTATTCGTCCTCGCCGGTGCGCAGCAACTGGCGCGGGGCGATGCCCAGCTTGGCGAGCAGCGCCTTGAGGGTGGGGGCGTCGGGCGGGGTTTCGAGGTAGCGCACGATGGTCGGCGTCAGGCCACGGGCTTCGAGCAGTTCCAGCGCGCCGCGGGATTTGGAGCAGCGCGGGTTATGATAGAGCGTCAGGTCGGTCATGTCGGTTCGCATCCAGCGGGGTGTGGCGGCTATTCTAACCATTGCGACTGACCCTTTCGCTTGAAACTTCGAGAAGGATTGACCCATGGCAAGGCGTTTGGCAGCAGTATTGGCCATCACCGCGAGCCTGTTGCTCGGTGGTTGCGGTGCCGACTACGGCGTGGACCAGCACGGCAACACGGTAAAGGCCGAACAGATCGACGGGCACTGGCTGGTGCTCAACTATTGGGCGGAATGGTGCGGTCCGTGCCGGACCGAGATTCCCGAACTGAACACCGCAGCCAAGCAGTGGGAGGGGCAGGGCATCAAGGTGGTGGGGGTGAACTTCGATGGCTTGCAGGGCCAGGACCTGAAACAGGCTGCCGACACCCTGGGCATCGGTTTCACCGTGCTCGCCCAGGACCCGGCCGAGCGCTACGACCTGCCGCGCAGCGAGGCGCTGCCGGTGACCTACATCATCGATGACAAGGGCAAGGTGCGTGAGCAACTGATGGGCGAGCAGACCCTGGAAGGGCTGCAGGCCAAGATCAAGGCGCTCAAGGGGGCCTGAAGCTTGCTGGGGCCGCATAGCGGCCCCAATCATTCTCAGCCTTCTTCAGGCCAGAACCGCAGCGGTTTACCCGTGGCCGGCCAGAAGCGCAATTGCTCGGTTGGCGATACATCCCAGCGCTGCACGGTTTCCAAGGCCTGCAGGAAGCGTGCTTCCTGTTCCATCAACGCCGGGGCGCAGAGCTTGCGGGTCTTGCCGACCTTGCCGAAGCTCAGATGCTCGCCGTCCAGGGTGTAGGACGCGAACCAGTGGTTGCAGCCGCCATTGCCGTACGCGCGGCCATCGCTGTCCAGGTTCAGGGTCAGGTGGCTGTAATCGATCAGCGGACGTTCGCCGATCCACTCCAGCACGTAACTGCGCTCCTGCTCGAGCTTGGACGGTTCGGCAGCGCAGCCGAGCAGGCCAGTGGCGATCAGCGCGCCGGTCAGGACATGCTTCACTTGGCGCTCTCCTGGCAACGAGGACACAGGTGTTTTTCACCGTGGCTGGCCCAGCCCAGTTCGGCGATGCGCGCGGTCGCGGCCGGCTGACGGGCTTTTTTCCCGAGCTTGGCGTCGACGGCGAATTCGAAGTCCAGCAGCGCTTCGCAGCTGTCGCAGGCGACCTGCCAGTTGAGGATCTCCAGCTCGTTGAACACCGGGCCCGTGGCCACGGCGACCCACTGACCCCGTGGGTTGATCAGGTGGCGCACGCTTTCCACGGTCAGGCGCATGGCCAGGTCCTTGCTGCCCTTGAGGGTGACCAGCAGGACGTCGCCCTTGTGCATCGAGCCACCATTGCCGGTGACCTGGTAGCGCCCTGGTACCAGTGCCCGGCACTCGATCAGGGTGTGTTGCGGATTGAAGAGGGTGTAACGGAAATCGTGCTCGACCATGGGTCCTCCAGAAATGCCGCGTATCCTAGCATCAACCTGTGACCAGATTCTGCGGTTTACCTGCCGCCCAGCGGATGATGTTGTCGAGCGTCGTGGCGGCGATCGCGTCCAGCGCTTCACGGGTGAGAAAGGCCTGGTGCGCAGTGACGATGACGTTGGGAAAGGTCAGCAGTCGGGCCAGTACATCGTCTTGCAATGGCAGGTCGGAGCGGTCCTCGAAGAACAGCTGTGCTTCCTCCTCATAGACGTCCAGGCCGAGGTAGCCGAGCTGGCCGCTTTTCAGCGCATCGATCAGCGCCGGGGTGTCGACCAGTGCGCCCCGACCGGTGTTGATCAGCATCGAACCAGGCTGCAGCTCGGCCAGGCTGCGGGCGTTGATCAGGTGCTTGGTCTGCTCGGTCAGTGGGCAGTGCAGGCTGATGATCCTGGACTGGCGCAGTAACTCGGGCAGTTCCAGGTAGCGTGCGCCAAGGGCCTGCAGCTCGGGATTGGGGTAGGGGTCGTAGGCCAGCAACTGGCAGCCGAACCCGGCCATGATGCGGGCGAAGGCCACCCCGATCTGGCCGGTGCCGACCACGCCGACGGTCTTGCCGTGGAGGTCGAACCCGGTTAGCCCATGCAAGGTGAAGTCACCCTCGCGGGTGCGGTTGTAGGCGCGGTGCAGGCGTCGGTTCAGGGCCAGGATCAACGCCACGGCATGCTCGGCCACGGCATGCGGCGAGTAGGCAGGCACCCGCACCACGGCCAGGCCCAGGCGCTGCGCGGCCTCCAGGTCGACATGATTGTAGCCGGCCGAACGCAGGGCGATCAGCCGCGTGCCTCCGGCGGCCAGGCGCTCCAGTACCTGGGCGTCCAGTTCGTCATTGATGAACGCGCAGACGACCTCGTAGCCCAGGGCCAGCGCGGCGGTGTCGAGGGTCAGGCGGGCGGACTGGAAGTGCAGGTCCATTGCGCTGTCGCGGGCGGCCTGGGTGAAGCTTTCCTGATCGTAGTGCTGGCTGCTGAACAACAGGGTGCGCATGGGTGGGGTTCCTTGTCTTTTGAGAGGGGCCAGCCTTGGATTGTTGGGATGGTCATGAGAGCGAGCGCCGAACACCTCAAGTCGAACACGCCCGCTCCGCCAACCGATCGATCGCCGCATCCAGTTCATCCAGCGCCTGCTGCGCCTGGGGATTTTCCTGCTTGAGCAAGGTCTCGCTGCGCTGGCAGGCTGCGCGTAACTGGGGGACGCCGCAATAACGCGTGGCACCGTTGAGACGATGGACCTGTTCGATCAGCACGCTCCGATTATCGGTTTCACGTGCGCTGCGAATGGCTTGCTGGTCGCTCTGCAGCGACGCCAACAGCATGGCCAGCATGTCGGCGGCCAGGTCCGCTTTGCCAGCGGCCAGGCGCAAGCCCTCCTCGGGGTCGAGTACCGGCAGCTCGCGAGGGTCGCCGGATTGTTCGCTGGCCAGTTCCGGCGGTGAGGCACCCAGGCTCATGCCGGTCCACTTCATCACCACCTGGGCCAGTTGCCGCTCGCTGATCGGTTTGGTCAGGTAGTCGTCCATGCCACTGTGAAGCAAGGCGCGCTTCTCGTTGGCCATGGCGTGGGCGGTGAGGGCGACGATCGGTAAGGGGCTCGCGCTGCGGGTGTTCTCCCACTGGCGGATCTGTTCGGTACAGGCCCGCCCGTCCATGCCGGGCATCTGCACGTCCATCAGCACCAGGTCGAACGGTTCGTCCTGCACTGCCTGGACGGCGGCCACGCCGCTGTCCACCGCCAACACCTCGGCGCCGAGGTCTTCGAGCAGGGTCTTGACCAACAGCAGGTTGGCGGCGTTGTCGTCGACACAGAGAATCTTCGGCGTTTGTTGCCCGCTGCCGTTGGCTGTCTCGCCCAACGGCCGGCGCGGTTGTACCAACTCCAGCAACAGGCGGCGCAGCTTGCGTGTGCAACTGGGTTTGGACAGCAGTTGGCCGTGGCCATTGGGCAGGTACGGGTGGTAAAGCGCCTGTTCGGTGGTAGGGCAGAGCACCACGCATTGGCACTGGTGTCGCTCCAGTTGTTGGTGGTAATGGCCCAACTGCTCCGGCGAGAGGGTTCCCAGGTTGGCCCCCAGCACTGCGAAGTCGAAGGGCTGCCCAGCCTGGCTCGCGGCCTGGACTGCATGCAGCAGTTGGTCGAACGAGCCGAACAGGGTGACACTCAGGCCACAGTCCTCGAGCTGGTGCTCCAAGGCCTGGCGTGCCAGATCGTGGCCGTCGACGATGGCTGCACGCAGTCCCAGCAAGGGTTGCAGCGGGCGTTCTTCGGTGTCGTCGTGGGCCTTGGGCAGGTTCAGGCTGATCCAGAACTCCGAGCCCTCGCCCGGTGTGCTGTCGACGCCGATCTCGCCGCCCATCTGCTCGATCAGGCGCTTGGAAATCACCAGGCCCAACCCGGTGCCTCCGGGCTGGCGGGCCAACGAGTTGTCGGCCTGGCTGAAGGCTTGGAACAAGGTGCGCACATCCTGCGGCGACAGGCCGATGCCGGTGTCCTGCACGCTGATGCGCAACTGCGCGCTGTCTTCCTGCTCGTCGTCGAGCATGGCGCGCACGACGATGGTGCCTTCGCGGGTGAACTTGATGGCGTTGCTGACCAGGTTGGTGAGGATCTGCTTGAGGCGCAGCGGGTCGCCGATCATCGAGGTCGGCGTGTCGCGGTAGATCAGGCTGAGCAACTCGAGCTGTTTGGCATGGGCAGCCGGGGCGAGGATGGTCAGGGTGTCCTGGATCAGGTCGCGCAGGTTGAACGGAATGCTGTCGAGCACCAGCTTGCCGGCCTCGATCTTGGAGAAGTCGAGGATCTCGTTGATGATCCCCAGCAGATTGTCGGCGGATTTCTCGATGGTGCCCAGGTAGTCGAGCTGACGCGGGGTCATCTCGCTCTTTTGCAGCAAATGGGTGAAGCCGAGGATTCCATTGAGCGGTGTGCGGATCTCGTGGCTCATGTTGGCCAGGAATTCCGACTTGATGCGGCTCGCTTCCAGGGCTTCCTTGCGCGCCATGTCCAGCTCGATGTTCTGGATTTCGATGGTCTCGAGGTTCTGGCGCACGTCCTCGGTGGCCTGGTCGATGCTGTGCTGCAGCTCCTCGTGGGCACTGTGCAGGGTTTCGGCCATGCGGTTGATGCCGCCGGCCAGTTCGTCCAGCTCATGGCTGCCCAGGGTCGGCAGGCGCTCTTCGAGGTGCCCGTCCTTGAGTTGGTTGACCGCATGCTTGATGCGCGCGATGGGGTCGTTGATCGCCCGGCTCATGCGCAGGGCCAGCAAGCCGCTCAAGACCAGGCAGACCAGAATCAGCAACAGACTGGTGAACAGGTTGCGATAGCCGCGCAGCAGGGTGCCGTCGTGGGACAGTTCGATCTCGACCCAGCCCAGCAGGCGCTCGGCTTCGGCCGGCACGGCGTCGGTGGCCAGGTCGCGATGATGGCCGAACACTGGCATCAGGTAGCGCGTGGCATCGTTACCGCTGCGCTCCAGCACCTGCGTGCCGGTTCCGCCGCTGGGAGGCCGGTTGAGCATGCTCGGGCCGGCGTGGGCCACGCGCGTGCGGTCCGGGGCGAGGAACGCCACGGCGCGCACATCGGCTTGCTCCAGGGTCTGCGCGGCGATCCGCTCGAGCTGCGGCACGGCGTCCCGGGCCAGAGCCGGTGCCGCCAGCGGCGCAAGTTGCTCGGCGATCATCTTGCCGCGCTGGAGCAATTGGGTGCGCAGTTCACTCTGCTGCAGCCAGGTGAAATAGCTTCCCAGCACCAAAGCCATCAGGCTGGCGGGGAGCAGGGCCAACAGCAGGACCCGGCTTCTGATTCCCAAACGATCGAGCACACCTGTCTCCTGTCATGTGCCTGCACGCCGCCTGCGTGGCGGATCAAAGCGGAAAGTTACTCCGCTCGCAGGCGTAATGCATCCTTTGTATAGCTTGGCTTCGCTTCTGCCGAGCGGTGGTCGATGGGCTGTTGCCTGAATGGCTTGCATGCTCAATAATTGCGCAATTGAGAATGTATGGCAGTTGCCAATGAATCCCGTATCTATTCACGCCTCCAGTATCCTCGCCATCGAGGACGACCCGGTGCTCGGCGCCTACCTGCACGAGGAGCTACAGCGCGGTGGTTTTCACGTCACCTGGTGCCGCAACGGCCTGGATGGCCTGGAGGTCGCCGGTCGGCAGGCGTTCGACGTGGTCCTGATGGACATCCTGCTGCCCGGCCTCAACGGCCTGGATGCGCTGGCACAACTGCGTCGGCATAGTGCCACGCCGGTGATCCTGATGTCCGCCCTGGGTGCCGAGGCCGATCGCATCAGTGGCTTCCAGCGCGGTGCCGATGATTACCTGCCCAAGCCGTTCAGCATGGCCGAACTGCAGGTGCGCATCGAGGCAATTCTGCGCCGCGTCGCCCTGGAGCGCCGCCGTCAGCCGGTGCCTGAGCCGGCCAGTGGCGATCTGTGCTTCGACGAAGATGCCTGCGATGTCAGCCTGGGTGGTCGTTGCGCCGGGCTCACGCCCAGTGAATACCGCCTGCTGGAGGTACTGCACCGCAATGTGGATGAGGTGTTGAGCAAGCCCTTCCTTTATCAGCACGTTCTACAGCGTGGCTATTCGCGGCATGACCGCAGCCTCGACATGCATGTGAGCCAGATCCGCCGCAAGCTCAAGGCCATCGGCTACCTCGAACGGCAGATCCGCACCGTATGGGGCAAGGGCTACGTGCTCAGTGCCGGCGAGTTGGGCTGAACCATGCTCGACCGTCGCTCGCTGTTCTGGAAACTGGCCATCCTGCTGGTGGGTTTCTGCCTGTTGATGATCGGCCTGAGCTACACCTGGGGCCGGCACATGGAAACCCGCAACGCGTTTCTCAGCGAGCCGGCCCGGCAGGTGCTGCGTGGCTATGCCGCCGAGGCCGAGCAGGCCTGGCGCAGCGGCGGACGGGCAGGGCTGGACCGTTGGGTGGCCGACATGCATCAGCGCGAGCGGGGCTGGATCGGGGTGTTGGACCTGCATCTGCGCCCCCTCGACAGCGCCATTCTCGGTCCGCAGATCATGCAGCGCCTGACCCGCCTGCGCGGTGCCGACTGGCCCATGAGTCGACGCGCCATCGACCAGCCCTGGCTAAGCCTGCCGTTTCCGCAGGCCCCGGAGCAAGGCATGCTGGTGATGGAGTTGCCGCAGCGTTTCAATCCGGGCCAGTACCGGGTGTTCTGGCGGATCGTCACCAATGGCGTGATTCCGGGTCTGTTCACCCTGCTGTTGTGCGTGGGGCTCTACCGCATGCTGATCGTCCCGCTCAACCAGTTGCGCGAGCAGGCCAATGCCTGGCGCGCCGACCAACTCTCGGCGCGGTTGGACGCGCGGACCATTGCTCGCCACGACGAACTCGGCGAGCTGGCCCGGGCCTTCGACCAGATGGCCGAGCGCCTGCAGGGCACGGTAGCGATGCAGCAGCAATTATTGCGCGACCTCTCCCACGAAATGCGCACCCCCCTGAGCCGCCTGCGCGTGGCCTGCGACGGTGAAACCGACCTGCAGCGCCTGCGCGAACGCCTGGAACGCGAGGTCGACTGCATGCAGCAACTGGTCGAAGGTACCTTGCAATTGGCCTGGCAGGACGCCGAACGGGCACCGATGAGTCTCGAGCCAATCCAGGTCCAGGCCCTCTGGGATCTGCTGGCCGAGGATGCCTGCTATGAAAGCGGCTGGTCGTTGGAGCGACTGCGCTGCGAACTGCCGGCTGATTGCTGGGTCCAGGGCAACCTCAATCATCTGGCCCAGGCATTGGAGAACATGCTGCGCAACGCCATTCGTCATTCGCCGGAAAATGCCCAGGTGCATCTGGGTGGCCTGCGCGAGGGAGGCTACTGGCGGCTATGGCTGGAAGACCAGGGCGGCGGTGTGGCGGAGCAGGACCTTGAGCGGATTTTCGCACCGTTCTCCCGACTCGATGGCTCCCGACCCGGGGATGGCGGTTTCGGTCTTGGGTTGAGCATCGCCCGTAGTGCCCTCCAGCGTCAGGGCGGGGCCTTGTGGGCGGAAAACGGCAAGCATGGGCTGCGCCTGTGCATGCGTCTGAAGGCGCATACGGTTGCCGAAACGGCATCGTCAGCTACCCGCGCAGTCCATCAGGAGATGGCGTTATAGCTTGTAGCTATAGCGACCACAGATTGCGTGATATGGCCACGGAAGGTTTGCCGGTATGATAGGCGCCCCTGCCGTCCGGATTGTGAAGCACGCCATGACCTTGCAGTACCCAACCATCGCCGATTGCGTCGGCAATACGCCTCTGGTTCGCCTGCAGCGCATCGCTGGCGAAACCAGCAATACCCTCCTGCTCAAGCTCGAAGGTAACAATCCTGCCGGCTCGGTGAAGGACCGCCCGGCGCTGTCGATGATCGTTCGCGCCGAATTGCGCGGCCAGATCAAGCCTGGCGACACCCTGATCGAAGCCACTTCCGGCAACACCGGCATCGCTTTGGCGATGGCGGCTGCGATCAAGGGTTACAAGATGATCCTGATCATGCCCGACAACTCCACGGCAGAGCGCAAGGCGGCGATGACCGCCTATGGCGCCGAGCTGATCCTGGTGACCAAGGAGGAGGGTATGGAGGGTGCCCGTGACCTGGCCGAGAGACTGCAGGCCGAAGGCCGTGGCGTGGTGCTCGATCAGTTCGCCAACGGCGACAATCCGATCGCCCACTACACCAGCACTGGCCCGGAGATCTGGCAGCAGACCCAGGGCACCATCACCCATTTCGTCAGCTCCATGGGAACCACCGGCACCATCATGGGGTGCTCGCAGTACCTCAAGGAGCAGAACCCCAACGTGCAGATCGTCGGTCTGCAGCCGATGGAAGGCTCGGCCATCCCTGGCATCCGTCGCTGGCCCGAGGCATACCTGCCGAAGATCTTCGACGCTACCCGCGTCGATCGCGTCCTGGACATGTCCCAGCAGGAAGCCGAGGACACCACGCGCCGCCTGGCCCGTGAAGAGGGTATTTTCTGTGGCGTGTCGTCCGGCGGCGCTGTCGCAGGCATGCTGCGGCTGTCCCGTGAAGTGGAAAATGCCGTGATGGTCGCGATCATCTGTGACCGTGGCGATCGTTACCTGTCCTCCGGCCTGTTCGACCCGCGCTAAATGTCCAGAAAGAAACCCAATACCGGCCTGCGCTTCCAGCCAGCCGGTGGCAACCGCACGCCCCAGGTCCCTGTGGGCAAGAAGCAGCGCCTGGATATCGAGCGCCTGGCCGGTGACGGTCGTGGCATCGCCTTCCTCGAAGGGCGTACCTGGTTCG
This sequence comes from Pseudomonas putida, assembly GCF_004357765.1. Taxonomy (GTDB): domain Bacteria; phylum Pseudomonadota; class Gammaproteobacteria; order Pseudomonadales; family Pseudomonadaceae; genus Aquipseudomonas; species Aquipseudomonas putida_U. The sequence continues at coordinate 85,938 of NZ_SMTE01000017.1, forward strand.
TCAGTGGCGCCCTGGCCGGAGAAGCGGTCGAAGCCCGTGTGCTCAACGCCCGTGGCAAGGTGGTCGAGGCCCGTCTGGAGCGGGTCCTGCAAGCCAGCCCCGAGCGCCGCGAGCCACCGTGCCGGTTCTACCACCGCTGTGGCGGCTGCAACCTGCAGCATCTGCCGCATGAGGCTCAGTTGGCGCTCAAGCAGCGCACCCTGGCCGAGCAACTGCAGCGTGTCGCTGGCGTACAACCCGATGCCTGGGCCGCGCCGTTGACCGGGCCGGAGTTCGGCTACCGTCGCCGGGCGCGGGTTGCCGTGCGATGGGACGTCAAGGCCCGTCGCCTGGATGTCGGGTTCCGTGCCGAAGCCAGCCAGGAAATTGTCGCTATTGATGACTGCGCCGTTCTGGTACAGCCTTTGCAGACTATTCTTCGTCATCTACCGACCGTGTTGCGCTCGCTGAGCAAGCCCCAGGTCATCGGCCATGTGGAGTTGTTCAGCGGCACGGCCGAGGCGGTGCTGGTGCGTCACGTCGCTCCGTTGCCGGACGATGATTTGGCACGTCTGCGTGCCTTCTGCGACGAAGCAGGTGCGCAGTTGTGGTTGCAAGGAGAGGGCGAGCCGGCCCCGGTCGATGCCGCTGCCACGCTGGGTTTTGCCCTGGCACCGTGGCAACTGGAACTGGCCTGGCGCCCGGGCGACTTCGTCCAGGTCAACGCCGAGGTCAACACGGCGATGATCGAGCAAGCCCTGGCCTGGCTCGCACCCCAGGCCGACGAGCGGGTCCTGGACCTGTTCTGCGGTCTGGGCAACTTCGCCCTGCCGCTGGCTCGGCAGGCACGCGAAGTGGTGGCGGTGGAAGGTGTGCAGGCCATGGTCGACAGGGCCGAGGCCAATGCCCGAAACAACGCAGTGCATAACGCCGCGTTTTTTCAGGCCGATTTATCGCAGCCTTTGGCAGGCGCCGGATGGGCCGCCGAAGGCTTTTCTGCGGTACTCTTGGATCCACCGCGTGACGGTGCTTTCGAGGTGGTGCAAGGCATCGCTCGCCTCAAGGCCAAGCGCCTGGTCTACGTTTCGTGCAATCCGGCCACGCTGGCACGAGACACCCAGGTACTGGTCGCCCAAGGGTATCGGTTAAAAAGGGCCGGGATCCTCGACATGTTTCCTCAGACGGCGCATGTCGAGGCCATGGCGTTATTCGAAGCGGGCTAGCGAGCTGGCCCCTTGGTGCGGCTTCCAGGGACTGGAAGCTACACGGTGATCGCCAGCGCACCCGGGTGGTGCGCTGTATGGAAAGGTAAAACAAAGATGGTACAGGTGAGAGTGCACCAGCCGGTCAACACCGACGGCAGTATCAATCTCGAAGCATGGTTGGATCATGTGGTGAGCGTGGACTCGGCATTGGACCGAGTGGCGCTGAAAGAAGCCTGCGAGTTCGCCCACGAGATCGAAAAGAAGGGCAACCCGGCCAAGCATTCCTGGGCCGATGGTACGTCCAGCTTCCAGGCAGGTCTGGAAATCGCGGAAATTCTCGCCGACCTCAAGCTCGACCAGGACTCGCTGGTCGCGGCGGTGATCTACCGCTCGGTGCGTGAAGGCAAGGTGACCCTGGCCGAGGTCGGTCAGCGGTTCGGCCCGGTGGTGTCCAAGCTGATCGACGGTGTCCTGCGCATGGCCGCCATCAGTGCCAGTCTCAGCCCTCGCCAGTCGCTGGTGCTGGGCTCCCAGGCGCAGGTCGAGAACCTGCGCAAGATGCTGGTGGCGATGGTCGACGACGTCCGCGTGGCGTTGATCAAGCTGGCCGAGCGTACCTGTGCGATTCGTGCAGTGAAGGGCGCCGACGACGAAAAACGCCTGCGTGTGGCACGCGAAGTGTTCGACATCTATGCGCCACTGGCCCACCGCCTGGGTATCGGTCACATCAAATGGGAGCTGGAAGACCTGTCCTTCCGCTACCTCGAGCCCGATCAGTACAAGCAGATCGCCAAGCTGTTGCATGAGCGCCGGTTGGACCGCGAGCGCTTCATCACCGACGTGATGAGCCAACTGCAGAACGAGCTGCTGGCCACCGGCGTGAAGGCCGACATCAGTGGCCGGGCCAAACACATCTATTCGATCTGGCGCAAGATGCAGCGCAAAGGCCTGGAATTCAGCCAGATCTACGACGTGCGCGCGGTGCGGGTGCTGGTGCCGGAGGTGCGGGACTGCTATACCGCGCTGGGCATCGTCCACACCCTGTGGCGGCACATTCCCAAGGAATTCGACGACTATATCGCCAACCCCAAGGAAAACGGCTATCGCTCGCTGCACACCGCGGTGATCGGCCCCGAGGGCAAGGTACTGGAAGTGCAGATCCGTACCCACGGCATGCACGAGGAAGCCGAACTTGGCGTCTGCGCCCACTGGCGCTACAAGGGCACCGACGTCAAGTCCAGCTCCAACCACTACGAAGAGAAGATCTCCTGGCTGCGCCAGGTGCTCGAATGGCATGAAGAGCTGGGCGACATCGGTGGTCTGGCCGAGCAATTGCGCGTCGATATCGAGCCCGACCGGGTCTACGTGTTCACCCCCGACGGCCACGCCATCGACCTGCCCAAGGGGGCGACGCCACTGGACTTCGCCTATCGGGTGCATACCGAGATCGGTCACAACTGCCGCGGCGCCAAGATCAACGGGCGTATCGTACCGCTGAACTACAGCCTGCAGACCGGCGAGCAGGTGGAGATCATCACCAGCAAGCACGGCAACCCGAGCCGCGACTGGCTGAACTCCAACCTGGGCTATGTGACCACCTCGCGGGCCCGGGCCAAGATCGTCCACTGGTTCAAACTCCAGGCCCGCGACCAGAACGTCGCCGCCGGCAAGACCCTGCTCGAGCGCGAGCTCAGCCGCTTGGGGCTGCCTCAGGTCGACTTCGAGCGCCTGGCGGAAAAAACCAACGTCAAGACTGCCGAGGACATGTTCGCTGCGCTTGGGGCCGGCGACCTGCGCCTGGCGCACCTGGTCAATGCCGCCCAGCAGTTGCTGGAGCCTGAACGCATCGAGCAGATCGAGCTGCCGGTGCGCAAGCCCACCGGCATGCGCACCGGCAAGCGTGGCGATATCCAGATCCAGGGTGTCGGCAACCTGCTCACGCAGATGGCCGGCTGCTGCCAGCCGCTGCCTGGTGACGCCATCGTGGGCTACATCACCCAGGGGCGCGGCGTCAGCATCCATCGCCAGGACTGCGCATCGGTGCTGCAGCTGGCCGGGCGTGAGCCGGAACGGATGATCCAGGTGAGTTGGGGGCCGATCCCGGTGCAGACCTACCCGGTCGACATCGTCATTCGTGCCTATGACCGGCCAGGGCTGCTGCGCGATGTGTCGCAGGTGTTGCTCAATGAGAAGATCAACGTGTTGGCGGTCAATACCCGCTCGAACAAGGAAGACAACACCGCCCTGATGTCGCTGACCATCGAGATCCCTGGCCTGGATGCCCTCGGGCGTTTGCTGGGCAGGATCTCGCAGTTGCCGAACATCATCGAGACGCGGCGTAATCGAACCCCTTGAGATCACGGCGCGCCCTTCGCGGGCAAGCCCGCTCCCACAGGTGGAATGCACCCTGGTTCAAGCAGGGTAACGGTGGGAGCGGGCTTGCCCCGCGAAGAGGTTGTCACTGAAGGACCTGCTTACATGACCTACACCCTCGAAGACCTGCTGCACCTCATGGCTCGCCTGCGCGATCCGCAGCATGGCTGCCCATGGGACTTGAAGCAGAACTACGCGAGCATCGTCCCGCACACCCTCGAAGAGGCCTACGAGGTGGCCGATACCATCGAGCGTGGCGATTTCGAGCACCTGCAAGGTGAGCTTGGCGATTTACTGTTCCAGGTGGTCTATTACAGCCAGCTGGCGCGGGAGGAGGGGCGCTTCGAGTTCGACGGCGTGGTCGACGGCATCACCCGCAAGCTGATCCGCCGCCACCCCCATGTATTTCCCACCGGCGAACTCTACGCGCCGCTGGATACGCCCAGCCTGAGCGAGGCCCAGGTCAAGTCGCGCTGGGAAGAGATCAAGGCCGAGGAGCGCGCCGAAAAAAGCACCCCCGAACAGCTTTCGCTGCTCGACGACGTGCCGGCCGCCTTGCCTGCGTTGTCGCGTGCGGCAAAACTGCAGAAGCGTGCGGCCACGGTCGGTTTCGACTGGCCGCACGCCCTGCCGGTGCTGGACAAAGTCCGCGAGGAGCTCGACGAAGTCTTGCAGGCCATGGCCGCTGGTGACAGCGATGCCCTCGAAGACGAGCTCGGCGACTTGCTGTTCGCCACCGTCAACCTGGCCCGTCACCTCAAGCACGATCCGGAAAATGCCCTGCGTCGAGCCAATCGCAAGTTCGAGCGACGCTTCCGCTTCATCGAACAGGCGTTGCGCGACAGCGGCCGACCGATCGAAGATTGTAACCTTGACGAATTGGATGCCCTTTGGGGAGAAGCCAAGCGTCAGGAAAAGAACCTGCCCAGCTGCGGCTGAGCTGATGCATAAGTGAGTGAAAACATGAGCCTTTCCCTTCGCGACCAATTGCTCAAAGCCGGTCTGGTCAACCAGAAACAGGTTTCCCAGGCCAACAAGGCCGAGAAGAAACAAAAACGCCTGGAGCACAAAGGCCAGGTCGAGGTAGACGACACCCAGCAACGTCTGGCCAAGGAAGCCATGGCCGAAAAGGCCAAGCGTGACCAGGAACTGAACCGCCAGCAGCAGGAAAAAGCCGAGCAGAAAGCCCGTGCCGCGCAGATCAAGCAACTGATCGAAGCGACCCGGCTGCCCAAGCTGACCACCGAGGACTACTACAACTTCGTCGACGACAAGAAGGTCAAGCGCATTGCCGTCAACGCGTTGATGCGGAGCAAACTGAGCAACGGTTCGCTGGCCATCGTCTCTCACGGCGGCGGCTACGAGGTGATTCCGCGTGAGGCGGCGGTGAAGATCCAGGAGCGCGATCCCAATCGCATCCTGCTGCTCAACACCCATGTCGAGGAAGCGGACGAGGACGATCCGTATGCGGCCTACAAGATCCCGGACGACCTGATGTGGTAAAGACGAGAAACCCCGCCTGAGCGGGGTTTTCTTTGCAAAGTCTGTGTTATTGCGTAGCGCGCTGGCTTTCCAGCTCTTCGAGTTCTGCACGGTACAGATGGGCTTCCTGTTCACTGTGGAACATCCCCACCAATTCGCCTTGTTGGTGCACATCCCAGATCCGCACGCCAGCGGCCACGCCTTCGTGGGACATTTTCGATTCGTCGCGTTCAGTTACATGGACAGTCATCGTTAAACTCCACTGCTTGAGGTTGGCTGCGACACTGTGTCGCACAATCCCTTTATAGAGTTTGTTAGCAGCCTAAGTAAGTGAAACGGCCATGAAACAAGTTTCATGGAACCCTGGCCCATGCAGCAAAAAGCCCCGCACAAGGCGGGGCTTCGGGGTTGTAGCAGGTTTGGCTCAGTTGCCTTTGACCGACTTGCCATCGACGGTGCCGTCCTGCAGCACGATCACATATTCCTTGCCGTCGGTCTCGACCTGGCGCAACTGCACCAGCAGATAGTCCCAGTCCTTGGCGAACCATAGCTCGGTAATACGCTTGCTCTGACTCGGATCGCGCACGCGCTCGACCTTGACCGCATCGACCTGGCCGGTCTTGGTGGTCACCTTCTCGGTGCCCAGTACACGGAAGTCGTAGGTGTCGATCTCATCACCGTCAACGACCTGGTAAGTCATGCTCTTCTTGCCGGCAGCGACATCATGCTGCAGGGCCAGTTGGTAGGACGACTTGTCCAACACGCCGCGGTTGAGTGGCAGGGTGATGGCATCGCCACGGTCCTTGCCGGTGACCTTCTTGCTCGACCAGTCGAAGTCCAGGTCGACCTTCTTGGCCTTGCCCAGCCCACCGCGCTCGAAGTGGTACTTCTGCGGCAGCAGGGTGTCGTTTTCCATGCGCAGGGTGCTTTGCTCGGTCAGGCTGGCGATCATCATGGAAGCCTTGAAATTAAGGTCCCAGGTACCGTTGGCATTCTTGACCAGGCTGCGCTCGGCGGTACCGCTCATGGGCAGCTGCTTCCAGTCGGCGGTGTAGCTGGCCGAGAAAGGCTTCAGTTCAGCTGCCTGGAGGGGCAGGGCGAGCACGGCGAGAGCCAAGAGCAGGGCGCGACGCATAAATTCTCCTAGGGTCGGATCAAATGACCACTGGCCGGCAGCGGTTGGTCGTCCAGTAACGCACCCTGTTCGCCCAGGCGCAAGCGTCCTTGGGCAAACCAGTGCACCGCCAGTGGGTAGATCTGGTGTTCCTGATGGTGGACGCGCTGGGCCAGGCTGTCGGCTGTGTCGCCAGGCGCCACGGGTACCACTGCCTGTACGACCAGGGGCCCGCCATCGAGTTCCTCGGTGACGAAGTGTACGCTGCAGCCGTGCTCGACGTCGCCTGCCTCCAGTGCCCGACGGTGGGTATGCAAGCCCTTGTACTTGGGCAGCAATGACGGGTGGATGTTGAGCAGGCGGCCCTGGTAGTGGCGTACGAAACCGCCACTGAGGATACGCATGAAGCCGGCGAGCACCACCAGATCCGGAGCGAAGCCGTCGATGTGCGCCATCAGGGCGGCATCGAAGGCTTCGCGGTCATCGAACCCGGCGTGCTCGAGCACCACCGTGTCGATGCCGGCGGCTGCGGCTCGCTGCAGGCCATAGGCGTCGGCGCGGTTGGACACCACCGCGCGAATGCGTACCGGGCTGTTCTCGGCGCTGCTGCTGTCGATCAGGGCTTGCAGGTTGCTGCCGGAACCCGACAGCAGTACCACTACGTTGCAAGGCGTGCTCGGCATCAGTGTGCCTTGAGGTTGTTCAGCACGACCTGGGCGGCACCTTCGGCTGCCTCGGCGATGTGGCCGATGACCCATGGCTGCTCACCGGCGGCGCGCAGTTCGTCCAGGGCGGCTTCGACCTGATCCTGGGCGACGCAGATGACCATGCCGACGCCACAGTTCAGCACACGGTGCATTTCGTGTTCGTCGACGTTGCCTTTTTCCTGCAGGAAGTCGAATACCGCCGGGCGCTGCCAGCTCGCCACGTCGACCACTGCCTGGGCGTTTTTCGGCAGCACGCGCGGGATGTTGTCCAGCAGGCCGCCACCGGTGATGTGAGCCATGGCCTTGACCGCGCCGGTGTTCTTGATCAGTTGCAGCAGCGGCTTGACGTAGATGCGGGTCGGGGCCATCAGCAGGTCGGTCAGCGGCTTGCCGTCGAGCTGGGTGTTCTCGATGTCGGTGGCCGAGACTTCGAGGATCTTGCGGATCAGCGAGTAGCCGTTGGAGTGCGGGCCCGAGGAGGGCAGAGCGATCAGCGCGTCGCCAGTGGCGACCTTGGAGCCGTCGATGATCTCGGCTTTTTCCACCACGCCGACGCAGAAGCCGGCCAGGTCGTAGTCTTCGCCTTCGTACATACCCGGCATTTCGGCGGTTTCACCGCCGACCAGCGAGCAGCCGGCCAGTTCGCAACCGGCACCGATGCCGGTGACCACGGTGGCAGCCACGTCGACGTTGAGCTTGCCGGTGGCATAGTAATCGAGGAAGAACAGCGGCTCGGCGCCGCAGACCACCAGGTCGTTGACACACATGGCGACCAGATCCTGGCCGATGCTGTCGTGCTTGTTCAGGTTCAGCGCCAGGCGCAGCTTGGTGCCGACGCCGTCGGTGCCGGAGACCAGCACCGGCTGCTTGTAGCCGGCCGGGATCTCGCAGAGGGCGCCGAAGCCACCCAGGCCACCCATGACTTCAGGGCGTGCGGTGCGCTTGGCGACGCCCTTGATGCGTTCGACCAGTGCTTCGCCGGCGTCGATGTCTACACCGGCGTCCTTGTAGCTCAGGGAGGGTTGCTTGCTCATTGATCCAGGCCTTTAGGAGGGAGGGATTCTAAAAACGACCGCGACGGCCAAGGCCGGCATTGAAGCGGCGGCTGCCTGAAACGTCAGAGGTCTGTGAAGGCGCGCGATTTTATCAGGGTTGCCGTGCAGCGGCCATCCTCAGGCCGACGGGCAGGCCATCAAAACATGAAATAAGGCGCTTTGCAGGGCTGCGACTGGTTGCCGCCCGGGTGGCTGTATAAGGTATAGGAAAGGCTGCGGCACGAAATGCCCGCCCAAGGGGAGCGTTTCGCTTCGTCGGCGGTCACAGCCAGCACGACGGGCCCCGCGCCATTAGTCACCCGGACAGGAATTCCCCATGCGCTTTATCAACATCTCGGTAGCTGTATGCCTGGCCCTGGCCAGCGTCGCCACGCAAGCTGCAACCGTCCCCGGTCTTTATCAAGTTCGTGAGCCACTCGATGGCCAAGGCGCCGAGGCACGTACCCAGGCCACCGGCAAAGCCCTGGAAACCCTCGTACTGCGCCTGACCGGTGACCCCAAGGCGGTGCAGAGTCCGGCGTTGGCGGCATTGCGCAAGGACCCGCAACAGATCATCAACCAGGTCGGGACCGACGCCGGCCCGCCTGAATCGCTGATGGTGGAGTTCGATCCCGGGAGCACCGAGCGCGCCCTGCGCCAGGCCGGCCTGGCATTGTGGGGGAGCAACCGACCGTCGATCATCGGTTGGTGGCTGAACGATACCGTCGAAGGTAGCACCCTGGTGGGCGACGGCCAGTCCAGTGCCGAACCCCTGCGCCGCGCAGCCCAGCACCGCGGGTTGCCACTGCGCCTGCCGCTGGCTGACCTGCAAGAGCAACTGGTGGCCAATGCCGAGCAACTTGAAGGCAGCGACGTGGCCCCCCTGCGCAGCGCGTCCGAGCGTTACGCCGCCGATGCGCTGCTGGCTGTGCATGCCCGTGAAGCGGACGGCAAGTGGCAGGGTAAGTGGCAATTGTGGCTCGGCGACCAGCACGAACAGGGTAACGCCGAAGGCTCTGATCCCGCGGCCCTGGCCGATGCCGTGATGCTGGCCGTGAGCAGTCGCCTGGCACCGCGCTACGTGACCAAGCCCGGTGCCAGCGGCGAACTGCAGGTGCAGTTCCAGGGCGTCAACCTGCAGCGTTACGCCGAGCTGGGGCGTGTGCTCGAGCCTTACGGGCCGCGCCTGCAGATGGCCGAGGGCAATACCTTGACCTACGGCGTGACCGCCAACCGTGAGCAACTACGGGCCCAGTTGAGTCTGGCCAAGCTTCAGGAAGCCCCGGCCGAGTCGGTATCCACTCCCAGCCCTGTGCCGGAGGTCACCCCGGCCCCAGGCAGCGAACCGCCGTCGAATCCGCCCAAGCCCTTCGATGGCTTGCGTTTTCGCTGGTAAGGGGAGCCGAGCATGATGGATTCGCGCCGTTGGATCTGGCTGGGTATCGCCCTGTTGCTGGCTGCACTGCTGTACAGCCTGCATAACATCCTGTCACCTTTTCTGGTGGGCATTCTCCTGGCGTACCTGGCCGACCCGTTGGTCGACCGCCTGGAGCGCATGGGCCTGTCGCGCACCTGGGGTGTGATCGTGGTATTCGGTCTGTTCACACTGGTGTTGCTGGCCTTGCTGCTGGTGCTCATCCCGATGCTGGCCAGGCAGCTGCTGCGCCTCTACGAGCTGGCGCCGCAGATGCTCGACTGGCTGCAGCACGTGGCCCTGCCATGGGTCCAGAGCCGCCTCGGGCTGGCCGATGGCTTCTGGAAGTTCGACAAGATCAAGGAAGCGATCGGCGCGCACATGGGGCAGACTACCGATATCGTCGGTGTACTGTTGTCCCATGCCACGGCATCGAGCCTGGCCCTGATGGCCTGGCTGGCCAATCTGGTGTTGATCCCGGTGGTGGGGTTCTACCTGCTGCGCGACTGGGACCTGATGATGGCCAAGCTGCGCAGCCTGTTGCCTCGCCATCGTGAAGAGCGAGTGGTGGGTCTGGCAGGGGAATGCCATGAAGTGCTTGGCGCTTTCGTGCGCGGGCAACTGCTGGTGATGGTCGCGCTGGGCTTCATCTATTCTGCCGGCCTGATGTTGGTTGGCCTGGAGCTGGGGCTGTTGATCGGTATGCTCGCCGGGCTAGCGGCGATCGTACCGTACATGGGGTTCATCATCGGCATCGGCGCAGCCCTGGTGGCCGGTTTGTTCCAGTTCGGCGGCGACCTGTACCCGATGCTGGGTATCGTCGCCGTGTTCATGGTCGGCCAAGCCCTTGAAGGCATGGTCCTGACGCCCCTGCTGGTGGGCGACCGCATCGGTCTGCACCCGGTGGCGGTGATCTTCGCCATCCTGGCCGGCGGCGAGCTGTTCGGCTTCACCGGGGTGCTGCTGGCGCTGCCGGTGGCGGCGGTGATCATGGTGCTGCTGCGCCATGTGCACGGGCTGTACAAAGACTCGGACATGTATGCCGGAGATGTGGACCCGGAACTCTAACGAGCCGGGGGGGACTCCCAGCGGTTGCGGATCTTGGCGCAACTCGTTGATTTTCCTTGGGGTCTGCGCCTGTGCGATTGTGCCGCCCGCGCTGCAGGTATAGACTTTGCACACTGTTCAGCAAGGGTCCCCCCGACCGCCCGTCAGCATGAAACCGATCCAGTTGCCCCTGGGTGTGCGTCTACGCGATGACGCCACCTTCATCAACTATTATCCGGGCGCCAATGCCGCGGCGTTGGGCTATGTCGAGCGGTTATGCGAGGCCGATGCCGGCTGGACCGAAAGCCTGATTTATCTCTGGGGCAAACAGGGCGTCGGTCGTACCCACTTGCTGCAAGCAGCCACCCACCGCTTCCAGCAACTGGGCGAACCGGCCGTCTACCTGCCATTGGCGCAGTTGCTCGATCGCGGTGTCGAACTGCTCGATCACCTGGAGCAGTACGAACTGGTGTGCATCGATGACCTGCATGTCATCGCCGGCAAAGCCGATTGGGAAGAGGCCATGTTCCATCTGTTCAACCGCTTGCGTGACAGCGGTCGAAGGCTGCTGCTGGCCGCCTCCAGTTCGCCCCGGGAGTTGCCGATCAAGCTCGCCGACCTGAAGTCCCGGCTGACCCTGGCACTGATCTTCCAGATGCGCGGTATGTCCGATGAGGACAAGCTTCGCGCCCTGCAATTGCGTGCCTCTCGGCGCGGCCTGCACCTGACCGATGAGGTGGGGCACTTCATCCTGACCCGAGGGACGCGCAGCATGAGTGCGTTGTTCGACTTGCTCGAGCGTCTCGACCAGGCATCGTTGCAGGCGCAACGTAAGCTCACCATCCCTTTCCTCAAGGAAACACTGGGCTGGTAGGCCCCGGAAAACCTGGGCTGCAGCCGCAAACAGAAAAAGTCACATCTTTTTCGATAAAATTTGCAAATGATCCTGATAGAAGGCATAGTCGCATCCTTCTAAAGGATTACAGACACGGTCGTGCCCATGCTCAAGCGCTTCGCACCCCTCGTGCCACTCGCACTCGTGACTCTGCTGTTCGGCTGCGCCTCCCAGGGCCCGGTTTCGCAACCTGCAGATCACCCCTCGGTCACCGCTCAAGCGGCCGCCAAGGTCAGCCCGCCTGCTTCGTCCGTCTTCGGCGAAGAGGAAGTGGCCACTGACGATGACCTCCAAGCATTCTCCAGCAGCAAGCCCTACCAGTTGCCGGCACTGGCCGACAGCATTCTCGAGCGCGGCATGTCGTTGATCGGCACCCGCTACCGCTTTGGCGGTACCTCGGAAAAATCGGGTTTCGACTGCAGCGGTTTCATCGGCTACCTGTTCCGTGAAGAAGCCGGCATGACCCTGCCGCGCTCGACCCGCGAAATGATCAACGTCGATGCCCCGAAAGTGGCCCGCAACAAACTCAAGCCAGGCGACTTGCTGTTCTTCAGCACCAATGGCCGCGGCCGCGTCAGCCATGCCGGTATCTACCTGGGTGACAACCAGTTCATCCATTCCAGCAGCCGCCGCAGCGGTGGCGTGCGCATCGATAATCTCGGTGATCGCTACTGGAGCAAGACGTTCATCGAGGCCAAGCGTGCCTTGGCCATGGCGCCGACCAATATCGCGCGCAACTGATATCAAATTGATATATCCTCCCACGGCGGCGATGCTTTGAAAAAAAGCTCGCCGCCGTGCGCATTTACAGAAAGCGTCTAATCTAAATTCTCAACTCTTTTCGGCTGCGGCCGTTCGGTCTCAGACAGGATGCTTTGGCCATGGCGATGATGGCGCGTTTTGCAATTCTCTCCCTGGCGGCACTGCTTGCCGCCTGTTCCAGTCGTGCCCCTGCACCCGCGCCGGTGGTGCAGCCGCAGGTCAGCTACAACAGCCAGGCCGAGGCCTCGCCGGTGGCGGCCGACGTGCTGATCCGCGCGATCGGTCTGGTCGGCACGCCGTACCGCTGGGGCGGCAATACGCCGGATGCCGGCTTCGACTGCAGCGGTCTGATCGGTTATGTCTACCGTGATGCCGCTGGCATCAGCCTGCCCCGTACCACCCGGGACATGATCGTCATGCGTGCGCCAAGCGTGCCGCTCAATGCGCTGCAATCGGGCGATCTGGTGTTCTTCGCCACCAATGGCGGTTCGCAGGTGAGCCATGCCGGCATCTACGTGGGTGAAGGCCGCTTCGTCCATGCGCCTTCCTCAGGCGGCACCGTGCGTCTGGACTACCTCTCCAACAGCTACTGGTCCAAGGCCTACCTGCAGGCCAAGCGCGTGATTCCTTCGGGGCACCTGGCACAGAACCCCTGACTGGCCGGCATGCCCCTGTACCATGACCCGTCGCCAGGATTTCGGCGATAGGTCGTAGCCATGTACCGCCTGTCGAAGGCGTGCGCTGCAAGCATGTGCGCTCGATAACGACATCGGGGTAGTACATGACCGAAACAACAGCGCGCGTGCAGCATGACTTCCAGGCTCTGGGGAATGGCAAGGCCCTGGTCGATTTGATCGACCGACTGCTCGAAAGCTATCCGGACCCATTCGTGGCGGCCAACGAGCACGCCAAGCGCCTATTACTCAAGCACACCGGCAGGAAGATCGACCCACGCTTTGTCTGGTGGCATCAGTTCGACACTGCGCAAACCAGTAATCGCACGTTCTCCGGGTGGCAGCACAGTGGGTCGCCAGTAGCGTCGATCAGTCTGGTCGAGCTGGTGATTCAGCGCTTCGACCTGCGTTTTCAATATGCGCCCGACGAACTAGACGTCTATGGCGGCTTCTATCGCCAGGGCGCCCATGCCAGGGTATTCGACGAGCGCAACGAGGTCGCCATGCTTGGCAGCGCGGTGCAGCAGGATCTGTGGGCGCTGGACTTCGCCGCGCAGTACCGGAGTACGGTCGAGCAATTCATCGCCACTTATGGCGACGAGTTTCGCGTGCTCGCCAAGGTCACGTTGCTCGCCCATGGCGAGCGGGCCGGCCGGGCAGGGCGTATCGGCACGACCGACCTGGCACGCCTGCGTAACCTGGTGATCGCCGGTTTGGCGCCGCGGCAGATGCCGACGGTCGAGCAGCTGCGTGAGCAAAGTCTGTCGACGGAGCTGACGATAAAGTCCTGCGAGTTGGTCAGCCAGGGCCGGGATTGTTTTTTCACCTTGCAGGCCAATGATGGTCGCAGTCTGCTGTGGCGACCCTGGGCGGTGGATGGCTTACGCGGGTTCGCCGACGAGATGGCGATGGTGAAGTGGTTGCGCCAGGAGCTGCGTGACGAAGATATGCTGACCGCCTACGCCGAGGCGGCGGTGGAAGATCTGCGGGATCAGGCTCGCCTCGTCGAAGCCAAAGGGGTTTTGCGCAGCCTGGCCAACAGCCGAACGGACGACGGTGCCTTGGCGGTCTTGCAGTTCAGGCAGCGATCGCTCCAGGGCAGTCTTTTTGCCCACATGGCCGAGCAAGCGAGCCAGGAGTTGGTGAGCAATGGCCGGGACATGCTCGCCAACGATGACCTGCGCAAGGCCATGCTGCGCGGTTACCTCTCGGCGTTTCTCAACGTGTTCGCCGGGTTCGCGCCCTTGGGATGGCCTGTCGCACTGACCATACTCGGCGCAACCTTCGTCAAGGTGGCGCTCGACGTCGATGCCGCAGCCCGTGCAAGGGATGCGCAAGCGCGCAAGGATGCCTTACGCCAGGCCATGCTCGAAAGCCTGTTCGGTGCGCTGTACCTGTCCGATCTCGGCTTCCAGTCCAGCTTCGCCCTGCTGGCTTTTCAGGCGCCGATGCATGAAGCCCATGCCTCGCTTGGCCAGTGGCGGGTGGCCGCATCGCCGAACCTGTTGCTGGCGGACATCGACGTCAACGAACTGCTGCTGGCGGAGCGGATCAGCGAAGGCCCCCTCCAGGGCATCCAGGTGCGCTCCGATGGCAGTACCTGGATCGCCATGCACGGTTTGAACTACCGCGTGCGCTACAGCCAGGACCTGGCAACCTGGTTGATCGTGCCGGCAGACAACCCTTTCGCGCTCGCGCCGTTACGGCCAGTGAAGCTCGATGGCAATGGCGAGTGGCAGTTGCTCGAGCGACCGGCGTTGGCTGGCGTCAGCCCGCCGCAGAACACGGTTCTGCCCAGCGAGCAGTCGGCGCTTTGGGACGAATACGTCAAGTTCGATGGTACCCGCAGTCAAACCGTGTCGGCCCGCGCCCTGGGTCGCCAGAAGCGTTTGCTCAAGGACGCCACTATCACCACGATGAGCCCAACTCAGGTACCGGACCTGGACAGCCACGGTCTGGATTGCCTGATGAAGGATGGCGTCCCGGAGTACAGCTATCGTGACGCCAATGGGCGCTATTTCAATGCCTTGATCGAGTACTACACCGACAGCGATGCAAAAATCAACGATGTGTTCCGCACAGGCAGCTATCGCTATGGTGACGAGGACGATTACATCAGGGATCTGGCCAATACCTTGCAGGAGCTGCCAAGCAACAATGAAGTCACGCTGTTCAGAGGTGGCAGTACCCATCGAGGTACGGGCGGGTTGCATTTCCGTGACGGTCGGGTTGGTGTCGGCGACGTGCTGATCAATACCGACTTCACCTCCTTCACCGAGAACCCCTACATGGCTCCGGGTTTCGCTGCCGAGTTGATCAACGAGGGCGAGCAACATTGGCGATTCGATGACAGCTCTGTGATCTTCGAGTTGCCCGCCGGGCACTACCAGAGCGGCACACCGATCAGCGCGTTCTCAATGTACTGGGACGAAGCGGAAACCCTGTTCCTGCCCGGCCACTACTTTCGTGTCGAGGCGCTCAAGCAGGTGTATGGAGAGGGCTATCGTTTCATCCTGGTATCGCTGAGCGAGATTCCCAAGCCGGCCGCCGGGCCGGTCTACGATCTGCGCACCGGCGAGTTGTTCGACAAGGCGCTGTTCAGCCTCAGGCTGCGCGTGCAGGCATTGGCCGATCGGTTTTTTCCGGCCTGAAGGCAGCGCCCTAACTATCTAACGCCTCCTCGGGCGTGGGGCTGGTCAGCATGTCGTCTCCTTTCAATGTTCTTGGAGACGATCATGCTGGATGTTCTAGCTGGGTTGCGGCACAACCTCAAGGTAATGGGGTGTGCGCGTGAGCTTGCCAAGCTCGCGGACGACCTGCTGCGTGACTACCCCGAGCCCCTGACCCTCGCCCGTCGTCAGGCCCGCACGATCCTGCAACGCCACACCGGTAAGCAATGGGATCCGGATCATGTGTGGTGGCACCAATTCAATACGGCCGTCTCGAGCCCGCGCAGTTTCACCGGTTTCGTCCACTATCAGCGGCCGATCAAGTCGTTGCGCTTTACCGAGTTGATGATCGAGCGCTTCTCCCCGGGCTTTCAGGAGGCCAGCGACGAGCTCGAGCTGTATGGCGGTTTCTATCGTCAGGGGCCCGATGCCACCGCCTTCGACGAGCACAATGAAGTACCGCTGCTGGGGCGGGATGTTCAGCACGATTTCTGGGCGCTGGATTTCGGCCAGCAGGTCCGCGAGCAGGTTGACGCATTCTGGGTCGCCCATGGCCAGGGCTTCCAATTGCTGGCCAAGGTCAGCTGGCTTGCCCAGTGCAAGGCTGCCCAGCGCGACGGCTTGATCGGCAGCGAGGATGCCGATGCCCTGCGTGCCGAGGTGGCGCAAGCGTTCACCGATGCCAGCCTGGTGCCGACGATGGCGCTGTTGCGCTCAGGCGCCAGCGCCGGTCTTTGGTCGGTCAATGCTTACCCGGGCACCGCCCTGGGCACTGCCGGGTTCTACCTGTTGCACGGTGCCGAGGGGCGCGTGGTGTGGTACATGCCCTACGACCGCCAACCACTGCGCGCCTTTGCCAGCGGCAACGACCTTGCGCATTGGCTGCGTCTGCGCTTGCAGACGCCGGCAGGCTTCGATCAGGTACTGCAACAGGTGGCACCTGATCCAAGCCTGGATGTCGATACCGATGTTGCCCGTACCGCACTGCGGCAGTTGGCCGACAGCGCCGACGACGTCAGCGCGTGGGCGCTGATCCAGGCGCGCTGCAGGCCGGTTAGCGGAGGTCTGTTCGCCAAGCTAGCAGCGGATGCCGCGCAGAACATGCGCCGCACCGCTGAAATGATCACCGACAACCACCGCTTGCGCGAAGCGATGTTCAGCGGCTACCTCGCCGTCGGGATTCGCTTTGCCTGCTACTTCGCGCCCCTGCTGGGTGGTCTGGGTCTGGCCGGCGCTGCGCTGGGCACACTGAAGCTGGCGGTCGACCTCGACCTGGTCACCCAGGCGCGCACGCTGCGCGAGCGCAACGCCAGTCTCCGCGCGGCCATCATGGATGCGATCTTCGTCACCTTGAGCATGGTGGAAATGAACGCTGCGACCCTGGCCAGCCATGCTTCCGTTGCCTACATGTCGCCGTTTCATGAAGCGGAGGTCTCTTTGGCCGAGTGGAGCGAAGCCGCTTCGCCCCAGGAAGCCCTGCGGGGGCAGGAGGGTAATGAAGTCCTCGACGACAAGTGGGTTGGCAGCGACGAGTTGCGTGGCATCCGGGTCGGCGACAACGGCGCTTGCTGGATCGAACTGGACGGACTGCCTTACCGTGTGCGTTACAGCAATGAGCTCAAGCATTGGCTGATCGTCGACCCTGACAATCCGTTCGCCTTCGGCCCCCTGCGTCCGGTGCGTCTGGATGCTCAGGGCCGATGGCGCTTGCTGGAGCCACCGCGCTTGATCGGCGGGTCGCCACCGGTAGTGTCCAGCGCCGAACCGTCTGCGTTCTGGGACGAGTACATGCGCCTCGACGAAGCGCGCAGCGTCGCCATGTCCGATGCAGCTCTGGCGCGACATGAAGCGTTGCTCGAAGGGCAGCAGATTGCCCAGGTGGAGCATGAAAGCGACCTTCACGTCGATGGCGAAGGCTTCAGCTATGCCGATGATGAAGGTGTGCCCGAGTACACCTACAAGCTCGATGGCCAATACCGCAACGGGCTTATCGAGATCTACACGGCGGACGACTCGATCAACGACTATCTGCGCCACGGTACGCGCGATTTCACGGCTGCCGATGAAGTCTCCTTCCTCAACAAGCTCGCTGACTCGATGGAATTGCTGCCAACCAGCCCACAGGTGCCGCTGTTCCGCGGGGGGCATGGGGTGCGCGGCACCAGTGGCCAGGCGCTGCGCGGCGGGCCGTTGCAGGTGGGGGACACCTTGGTCAACACCGACCTGATGTCCTTCACTGAAAATCCGTACGAAGTCCGGCAGTTCGCCTCCGACCCCGAGCAGCAGGCGAGCAGTGGCCAGGCCGGTTTGTTCGACGACACCTCGGTGGTCTTTGAATTGCCCGCGGGGGCCTACAGCAAGGGGGTACCGATAACGGCGTTTTCGGCCAACCGTCTCGAGTCGGAGACCTTGTTCTTGCCCGGCTCGTACTTTCGCATCGAGGCGCTGACTGAAATCGCCGGTGTGGACTATCGGTTCCTCAAGGTCAAGTTACGCCAGGTGGCCAAGCCACAGGATGCCGTAGTGTACGAATTGCGCACCGGTCAGGCCTTCGACAAAGCGGCCTATACCCAGCGCCTGGGTGACGCGGAACTGGTCGAGCGCTTTTTCGGCGCCTGATCGGCGCTGCCAACCGGGGCGGGCGATCGGGTGTGGGCCGATTCACCCGTGTTCGATTGACGCTCCGGGTGCAACCCTCTAACCTTCGCGGCGTGTTTCAGGTGCCCTGCCAGCTTGTCTGGGCAGGGTGAAACTGGGAAGTCGGTGGGCGCCAGCAAGGCGCGATTCCGGCGCTGCCCCCGCAACGGTAGGTGAGATGATGGTCGCGCATGGCCACTGGGTAGCGGTACCCGGGAAGGCGCGCAGGCCTGGGACCCGTTCCCACTCACGAGCCCGGAGACCGGCCTGTTACTGCCAACGGCATCACGGAGGGTGATGCGCGGTGCACCGTGGCCCGTGGCCGCGGCTCCTGCGCGTTCTCCGTTTGCCTGCCTATCGATCTGTCGCCGCTTTTTCCCGTGGCGTCAGCCAGCGGAGACCCCTGATGAGCGAATCCACCGAACGCGACGAACGCCACTTGGCGCGCATGCAGCGCAAGAAGGCGGTCATCGACGAGCGTATCGCCAATTCCCCCAACGAGTGCGGCCTGCTGCTGGTCTTGACCGGCAACGGCAAGGGCAAGAGCAGCTCGGCCTTCGGCATGCTCGCCCGGGCCTTGGGTCATGGCATGCAGTGTGGTGTGGTGCAGTTCATCAAGGGCCGCAACAGCACCGGCGAAGAGCTGTTCTTCCGGCGTTTCCCCGAACAGGTGCGCTACCACGTCATGGGCGAAGGCTTTACCTGGGAAACCCAGGATCGTCAGCGCGATATCGCCGCTGCTGAAGCGGCCTGGGCGGTTTCGCGTCAGTTGTTGCAGGACCCTTCTGTGCAGTTCGTGGTGCTCGACGAGCTGAACATCGCCCTCAAGCATGGTTACCTCGATCTCGATCAGGTGCTGGCCGACCTCCAGGCCCGTCCGCCCATGCAGCATGTGATCGTCACCGGTCGTGCGGCCAAGCCAGAAATGATCGACATGGCGGACACCGTGACCGAGATGGGCATGCTCAAGCATGCCTTCCAGGCCGGCATCCGCGCGCAGAAGGGCGTCGAACTGTGAGCCAAGCGCGTCACTGCCCGGCTGTGTTGATCGCGGCTCCGGCCTCCGGTCAAGGCAAGACCACCGTCACCGCGGCGTTGGCCCGGCTGCACCGAAACCTCGGGCGCAAGGTCCGGGTGTTCAAGTGCGGGCCTGACTTTCTCGATCCGATGATTCTCGAGCGCGCCAGTGGCGCCCCGGTCTATCAGCTCGACCTGTGGATGATCGGTGCCCAGGAAAGCCGCCGCCTGTTGTGGGAAGCAGCGGGGGATGCCGACCTGATCCTCATCGAAGGGGTCATGGGCCTATTCGACGGTACCCCGTCCAGCGCCGACCTGGCGCGGCATTTCGGCGTGCCGGTACTGGCGGTGATCGATGGCACTGCCATGGCCCAGACCTTTGGCGCCCTGGCCCTGGGCTTGGCCCGTTATCAGGCCGATCTGCCGTTTGCCGGGGTGCTGGCCAACCGCGTCGGCAGCCTGCGTCACGCGCAACTGCTCGAAGGCAGCCTGACCGAAGGCCTGCGTTGGTATGGCGGGCTGTCGCGCGAGCGTGGTATCGAGTTGCCCAGTCGGCATCTGGGCCTGGTGCAGGCCAGCGAACTCAACGATTTGGATGCTCGCCTGGACGCTGCCGCCGAAGCGCTCGGCGCCAGTTGCGATGCTGCCCTGCCGCCACCAGTGGCCTTCGCCGAACCCGAGCCGCAAGCGCTCGCCGCCTCGCTGACCGGCGTGCGCATCGGCGTGGCGCGGGACGAGGCGTTCGCCTTCACCTATGGTGCCAACCTCGACCTGTTGCGCCAGTTGGGCGCGCAGTTGGAATTCTTCTCGCCGTTGCACGACCGCGAATTGCCATTGGTCGACAGCCTGTACTTGCCGGGTGGCTATCCCGAGTTGCACCATCACGCACTGGCTGCCAACGCGCCGATGAGCGAGGCGATACGCGCTCACCACGCTGCCGGCAAGCCCTTGCTGGCGGAGTGTGGCGGCATGCTCTACCTGCTCGAGGCACTGACCGATGTGGCCGGTGAGCGCGCTGAGCTGCTCGGCCTGCTGGCAGGCGAGGCGACCATGCAGAAGCGTCTGGCGGCCTTGGCTCTGCAAGCGGTGGAATTGCCCGAAGGCACCTTGCGGGGCCACACCTACCACCACTCGCTGACCAGTACCGAACTGCAGCCGATCGCTCGCGGCCAGAGCCCGAATGGCGGGCGTGGCAACGAAGCGGTCTATCGCCAGGGGCGCCTGACTGCCTCGTATGTGCACTTCTATTTCCCCTCCAGCCCCGAAGCGACGGCGGCGCTGCTGCGACCATGAGCGAGCACGCCTATAGCGCCGCCGAGCGCGCAGCCATCTATCGGGTCATCGGCGAGCGTCGCGACATGCGCCATTTCGCTGCAGGTTCGGTGTCCCCTGAAGTGCTCCACCGACTGCTGGCCGCCGCGCACCAGGCTCCCAGTGTCGGCCTGATGCAGCCGTGGCGGTTCATCCGTATCAGCCAGCGCGAGCTGCGCGGGCGCATCCAGGAGCTGGTCGAAGCGGAGCGGGTACGCACGGCCGAGGCACTGGGCGAGCGCTCCGACGCGTTCATGCAGCTCAAGGTCGAAGGCATCGATGACTGCGCCGAAGTGTTGGTGGCGGCCTTGATGGACAAGCGCGACGCGCACATTTTCGGTCGCCGCACCCTGCCGGAAATGGACCTGGCCTCGCTCGCCTGCGCTATCCAGAACCTCTGGCTCGCAGCCCGGGCCGAGGGGCTGGGCATGGGCTGGGTATCGTTGTTCGATCCGCAGGCTTTGGCCGAGCTGCTGGGCATGCCCGCCGGGGCCAAGCCGGTGGCTGTGCTGTGTCTGGGGCCGGTCCACGAATTCTACGCCGCGCCCATGCTGGTACAGGAGCAGTGGGCCGAAGAGAGGCCCCTGAGCGACATGCTGTTTGAAAACCGTTGGGGAGAGCAACCATGAGCGTGGCCTTGCTGACCGTTGCGGGGGTGGCGTTGGATGCCTTGCTCGGTGAACCGAAGCGGCGTCACCCCTTGGTGGGCTTCGGTAACTTGGCCGCGAGCCTGGAGCGGCGTCTGAATGCCGGTGGGCGAGGCTGGCGCAGCCATGGCGTGAGCGCCTGGTTCCTGGCCGTGGTGCCCTTGACTCTGGTGGCGTTGATCCTGTCCTGGCTGCCCGGTATCGGCTGGCTGGTGGACGTGCTGGCGTTGTACTGCGCCCTAGGGCTGCGCAGCCTGGGCGAGCATGTGCTGCCGGTGGCCAATGCCCTGCGCCTGGGCGATCTGGCGGAGGCGCGGCGGCGGGTTGGCTATCTGGTCAGCCGGGAAACCCGTGAGCTGGACGAGCCCGCCGTGGCGCGAGCGGCCACCGAGTCGGTATTGGAGAACGGTAGCGACGCGGTATTCGCCGCGCTGTTCTGGTTCGTGGTGGCAGGCGCCCCCGGCGTGGTGTTGTATCGCCTGAGCAATACCCTCGACGCCATGTGGGGCTATCGCAACGAGCGCTTCGAGCGTTTCGGCTGGTGCGCGGCACGCATCGATGACGTCCTCAATTACGTCCCGGCACGGCTGGTGGCGCTGACCTACGCGGTGCTTGGCAAGACCCGTCTGGCCCTGAGCTGCTGGCGCCAGCAGGCGCCGCGGTGGGACAGCCCCAACGCCGGACCGGTGATGGCAGCCGGTGCCGGGGCCTTGGCGGTCGAACTGGGCGGGCCTGCGGTGTATCACGGCGAGTTGCACGAGCGCCCGCGCCTGGGCGAGGGACCGATGGCCGACGCCGACGCCATCGAGCGTGGCTGGACCCTGGTACAGCGTGGCGTTTGGTTGTGGTTGCTGCTGATCGCGCTGGGAGGCTATCTCTATGCTTGAACACGGTGGCCGCCTGTTGCGGGCGGTGCGGCATTACGGCATCGCGCGTGAGCACTGGCTGGACCTGTCCAGTGGCATTGCTCCCTGGCCGTTCCCGATCCCGTCGATTGCGCTGGAGGCGTGGGCCCGCCTGCCGGAAACCGAGGATGGCCTGGAAGAGGCGGCGCGGGGCTACTACGGCGTCCGCCAGTTGTTGCCGGTGGCTGGTTCGCAGGCTGCGATCCAGGCTTTGCCGACCCTACGCCCCGTGGGCCGGGTCGGCGTGCTGTCGCCATGCTATGCCGAGCATCCACTGGCCTGGCAGCGCGCCGGACACAGGTTGGTCGAACTCGATGATGACGCGGTAGATGCAGCGATCGACAGCCTCGACGTGCTGGTATTGGTCAACCCCAACAACCCCACTGGCCGCTGCGTTGCGCGCGAGCGTTTGTTGGGCTGGCATGCACGGCTGGCTGCGCGGGGTGGCTGGCTGGTGGTCGACGAGGCGTTCATGGACAACACGCCTGCCCTCAGCGTGATCGACTGCGCCGAACGCCCGGGCCTGATCGTGTTGCGCTCGTTCGGCAAGTTCTTCGGTCTGGCCGGGGTGCGGCTGGGCTGCGTGGTCGCCGATCTGCCGTTGTTGCAGCGTCTGGCCGAGGCGCTCGGGCCGTGGACCGTCAGCGGCCCGACCCGGGTGCTGGCGCAATCCTGTTTCGCCGATCAGGCCGCCCATGGTCGCCAGATCGTGCGCTGCAATGCAGCCAGCCAGCGCCTGGCCACGTTGTTACGTGAGCACGGCCTGGCGCCAGCCGGCGGCTGCGATCTGTTCCAGTACGTACGCTGCGAACGCGCCGCGCAGTTGCATGATTTTCTCGCCCGCCGCGGCATCCTCGTGCGGCTGTTCGAGCAGCCTGCGGCGCTGCGCTTGGGCTTGCCCGCCAACGACGCGGACGAACGACGCCTGGCCCAGGCGCTGGCCGCCTATCAGAAGGAAACGGCATGACCACCCTCATGGTGCAAGGCACCACCTCCGATGCCGGCAAGAGCACGCTGGTCACCGCCCTGTGCCGTTGGCTGCTGCGCCAGGGCATCGGCGTGGTGCCGTTCAAACCGCAGAACATGGCCCTCAACAGTGCCGTTACCGCCGACGGTGGCGAGATCGGCCGGGCCCAGGCGGTGCAGGCCCAGGCTTGCCGGCTGGCGCCGCACACCGATATGAACCCGGTGTTGCTCAAGCCCAACAGTGATACCGGGGCCCAGGTGATCATCCATGGCCGTGCGGTCACCAGCATGAATGCAGTGGCTTACCACGACTACAAGGCCATCGCCATGCAGGCGGTTCTGGCGTCGCACCAGCGCCTGGGCGCCGCCTTTCCGGTGGTGATGGTCGAAGGGGCGGGCTCGCCTGCCGAGATCAATCTGCGTGCCGGCGATATCGCCAACATGGGCTTCGCCGAGGCGGTCGACTGCCCGGTGATCCTGGTGGCCGACATCAACCGCGGTGGCGTGTTCGCCCACCTGGTCGGTACCCTCGAGTTGCTTTCGCCCAGCGAGCAGGCGCGGGTCAAGGGTTTCGTCATCAATCGCTTCCGGGGTGATATCGCCTTGCTGCAACCGGGCCTGGACTGGCTGGAACAGCGCACCGGCAAACCGGTGCTGGGCGTGCTGCCATATGTCACCGACCTGCACCTGGAAGCCGAGGACGCCATCGACGTGCGCCAGGCGGTCAAGGGTGAGCGGGTGCTCAAGGTGATCGTCCCGGTGCTACCGCGCATCAGCAACCACACCGATTTCGATCCATTGCGCCTGCATCCGCAGGTGGACCTGCAATTCATCGGCCCCGGCCAACCGATTCCGCCGGCGGACCTGATCATCCTTCCCGGCTCCAAGAGCGTGCGCGGTGACCTGGCTCAGTTGCGTGCGCGCGGTTGGGACAGCGCCATCGCCCGGCACCTTCGCTATGGCGGCAAGCTCATCGGCATCTGTGGAGGCTTGCAGATGCTCGGTCACCAGGTGCACGACCCGCTAGGCCTGGAAGGCCCGGCTGGGTCCAGCCCTGGACTTGGCCTGCTCGACTACGCCACGGTGCTGGAAGCCGACAAGCAGCTGCGCAACGTCGCCGGCACCTTGAACCTGGAGAAAGCGGCGGTTGCCGGCTATGAGATTCATGCTGGCGTGACCAGCGGCCCGGCGCTGGAACACCCTGCCTTACAGCTTGCCGATGGACGTTGCGACGGTGCGATCAGCGCCGATGGGCAGATTCTCGCGACCTATCTGCATGGCCTTTTCGAGGGCAGTGCGTCCTGTGCAGCCCTGCTGCGTTGGGCAGGCCTTGAGGATGTGCAGACGGTCGACTACGAGGCCCTGCGCGAACGCGACATCGAACGCCTTGCGGACCTGGTGGAAAACCATCTGGACACCGCGCTGCTGCGCCAACTCTGTGGAGTCGCCTGAGATGCGCAACCTGATTCTCGGCGGTGCCCGGTCGGGCAAGAGCCGTCTGGCCGAGCAACTGGCCAGCGACAGTGGCTTGCCGGTCACCTACATCGCCACCAGCGAGCCGCTCGACGGCGAAATGAATGAACGTGTGCGCCTGCACCGCCAGCGTCGACCAGCGACATGGGGACTGATCGAAGAACCCCTGGCTTTGGCCCACGTGCTGCGCACCGAGGCTGGTGCAGGGCGCTGCCTGTTGGTCGACTGCCTGACCCTGTGGCTGACCAACTTGCTGATGCTCGAAGACCCACAACGCCTGGCCAGCGAGCGTGATGCGCTGCTCGACTGCCTGGAGCAACTGCCTGGCACCCTCATCCTGGTCAGCAATGAAACCGGCCTGGGCGTAGTGCCCATGGGCGAGCTGACCCGCCGTTACATCGACCAGGCCGGTTGGCTGCACCAGGCCGTGGCCGAGCGTTGCCAGCGTGTCGTGCTGACCGTGGCCGGCCTGCCCCTCATGCTCAAAGGACCCGCATTATGACCCAGACCTGGTGGCGCGACGCGTGCCAAGCGCTTGACCAAACCGCCCTGCAGCAGGCCCGCGAGCGCCAGCGGCAATTGACCAAGCCTGCCGGTTCCCTCGGCCAGCTCGAAGGCCTGGCCGAGCGCCTGGCTGGCTTGCAAGGCTGCGAGCGGCCGAGCCTGGAGCGGGTCGCGATCGCGCTGTTCGCCGGTGACCACGGCGTGGTGGAGGAGGGCATCTCCGCCTATCCCCAGGCGGTCACCGGGCAGATGCTGCGCAACTTCGTTGGCGGTGGTGCGGCCATCAGCGTATTGGCCCGCGAACTGGGTGCCAGCCTCGATGTCGTCGACCTGGGTACCATCGACCTCGGCCTCGACCTTCCAGGCGTGCGGCACCTGCGTTTGGGGGCCGGCACCGCCAACTTCGCCCGCCAGCCGGCGATGAGCGACGAGCAGTTGCAGGCCGCGCTCCAGGCTGGGCGGGACAGCGCGCTGCGTGCCGCTGCAAGCGGGGCTCAGTTGTTCATCGGGGGAGAGATGGGCATCGGCAACACCACCGCTGCCGCCGCTGTGGCGTGCGTGCTGCTGGACTGTCCGGCGCTGGCTCTGAGCGGGCCGGGGACTGGTCTGGATCAGGCGGGAGTACGGCACAAGGCCGAAGTCATCGAGCGCGCGCGCACGCTGCATGCGCTGCAAGCCGACCAGCCGCTGCGGGCACTGGCTTGTGTCGGTGGGCTGGAAATCGCAGCGCTGACCGGGGCCTACCTGGCCTGCGCCCAAGCCGGCATCGCGGTGTTGGTCGACGGTTTCATCTGCAGCGTCGCCGCGCTGCTCGCGGTGCGCCTGAACCCGCATTGCCAGCCCTGGCTGCTGTTCGCCCACCAGGGCGCCGAGCCTGGGCATCAGGCGCTGCTCGAAAACCTGCAGGCCGAACCGCTCCTGGCGTTGGGCCTGCGCCTGGGCGAAGGCAGTGGTGCGGCCCTGGCCGTGCCACTGATGCGCTTGGCCTGTGCACTGCACGGGCAGATGGCGACCTTCGCCGAGGCGGCGGTGGCGGATCGCCCGGCATGATCCTCGACCTGCTGCGCCATGGCGAAACCGAGCTGGGCGGCGGCTTTCGCGGCAGCCTGGACGACGCGCTGACCGCCAAGGGCTGGCAGCAGATGCGCGAAGCGCTGGCCGCTGCGGGGCCATGGCAGGTCGTGGTCAGCTCCCCGTTGCAGCGCTGCGCGCGCTTCGCCGAGACCCTGGGCCTGCCCGTGCAGTCGGACGCGGACCTACAGGAACTGCATTTTGGTGAATGGGAAGGCCGGAGTGCGCTGCAAATCATGCAGGATCAGGCCGATGAGCTGGGGCGGTTCTGGGCCGATCCCTATGGCTATACGCCGCCTGGCGGCGAGCCGGTCGCCGCGTTCGCCGAGCGTGTGCAGGGGGCGGTCGCCCGCCTGGCCGCACAGCATGCCGGCAAGCGTGTGCTGCTGGTGACCCATGGCGGCGTGATGCGTCTGTTGCTGGCCAAGGCCCGTGGTCTGCCACCTGCTCAGCTGATGCAGGTGCAGGTCGGCCATGGCGCGTTGGCACGGCTGCGGGTACAGGCCGATGGCACATTGATCGAGGAGGCATGAGATGCTGCCGTTCTGGATAGCCCTGCAGTTTCTCAGCAGCTTGCCGGTGCGCCTTGCGGGCATGCCGGAACCGCGTGACATGGGGCGTTCGCTGCTGTGTTATCCGTTGGTGGGGCTGCTGTTCGGTGTGCTGCTGTGGCTGGCCAGTCATCTGCTCCAAGGAGCACCGGCGCCGTTGCAGGCCGCTTTGCTGCTGACGCTTTGGGTAGGACTCAGCGGCGCCTTGCACCTCGATGGCCTGGCCGATGCTGCCGATGCCTGGCTCGGCGGTTTCGGCGACCGTGAGCGGACCCTGCGGATCATGAAGGATCCGCGCAGCGGACCGATTGCCGTGGTGACGCTGGTGCTGACCCTGCTGCTCAAGTTCTGCGCCCTGTGGGTGCTGGTCGAGCGTGGGGCGGGTGCGTTGTTGGTGCTGGCACCGGTGGTGGGGCGGGCGGCGATGCTTGGCTTGTTCCTTGGCACACCGTATGTGCGCCAGGGCGGGTTGGGGCAGGCACTGGCCGAGCACCTGCCGCGTCGTGCAGCCGGCTGGGTACTGCTCGCCAGCGCGACGGGCTGCCTGGTGCTGGGCGGGTGGGCGGTAGTCGGCCCTCTGTTGGCGGCGGTCGTCGTATTCTTCGCCTTGCGTCGCTCAATGTGCCAGCGACTCGGCGGGACGACCGGCGACACGGCGGGCGCGCTGCTGGAGTTGCTGGAGCTCACCGTACTGCTGGGGTTGGCCCTGTAAAGACCGCTGGTGTCGCAGCAGCGGTAATGTCTGGCAATGCTTCAATCGCTGCCTGCCTGGGCGCGGGTGGGTAACCTTGGCGTTCTTGTCCCGTGGCCAGGGAGGCCCGCATGCTTCACTTCATCCTCGCCGGCTACCTGGCGTTACTGGCCATGCCCGTTTTCGCCGCCGACCTCATCGATTTCTGGAACACCCCGCGCCACGGCGGTAACAGCTTCAATCGCCTGCCGCCCGACCAAGCTTACTTCGACGCCCTGCGTCGCTATGGTGCCACCTGGGTGCGGCTGTCCTATGACAAATGGCAACCTGCGCAACGTGATTTCCTGCTCGGCAACGCCGATCAATACCAAGGCGTGCCGGCTGCCGACCTGCAGCAGTTGCGCGGCACCCTGGACCGCGCTCACCAGGCCGGTCTCAAGGTCGTCATCGCGCCGCTGTCCCTGCCCGGCATGCGCTGGTCACAGAACAACGACGGCAATTTCGACGACCGCTTGTGGCAGGACAAAGCCTATTGGTTCCAGGCGGCCGCCTTCTGGCGCGATCTGGCCGCAGAGCTCAAGGACCATCCCGCCATTGCCGCCTACAACCTGATCAACGAACCTGCACCGGAAAAGCAGGGGGGCCTTGCCGAACATGCGCCTGCCCAGCGCATGCAACAGTGGTACACAGGTGAAAAGGGCGGTGCGCGCGACCTGCCGGGTTTATACCGGCAGGTGATCGCCGCGATCCGTGAGGTCGACGGCCACACGCCGATCATGCTCGACGCCGGCTGGTTCGCAGCGGCGGATGCCTTCAGTTACTGGCCGGCCCCCATGAGCGACGACCGGGTGCTCTACAGCGTCCATATGTACGAGCCCTATGCGGCCACCAGTGCGCCAAACATGGCGCGCGAACGCCCAATCGCCTATCCCGGTCCGGCACCTTTTGCCGGTCGGCAGCAGGTATGGGGTGATCAACGCGTCGAACAGTACCTGCAACAGCCCCTGGCCTGGGCTGACGCCGTCAAGTTGCCTCGATCGCGGCTGGTGGTCGGTGAGTTCGGCTGCATGCGGCGTCTGCCGGGGTGTCGGCAGTATCTGGAGGATGTGCTGGTAGTGCTGGAGCGAAACCGCCTGCATTGGGCTTTCTACAGCTTCCGCGAGGACAGTTGGGACGGTATGGACTACGAACTGGGTTCGGCCAAGGTGCCTTGGCGGTACTGGCAGGCGATCGAGCAAGGTATCCCAGACCCTTTGCCACGCCGGGCGACGCCTGAATTCGAGCCGATTCGCAAGCGCCTTGATGCTGACTGACTCCAGCCTGATCATCGGTTTTCTCCGCGAGATACCCCGTACTTTAGTGCGGGGAGGAGGGATAGCGAGGCGAATGAATTCTCCACTAGACCAACCTTGAGAAAACCATGGAAAACGCGCTATTTTGCTGAACAATATGGATGAAGGCCAATCCAGAATGAAAACCACCAGAACCCTCCAATTGCGCATCAAGGACAGGCATGCGCCCGTTCTGCGCGGGTGGGCGCGGTCGGTTAACACTGTCTGGAATTACCTGAACGAATTGAGCTATCGCAACATCCGTGACCATGGGCGAT
>NZ_SMTE01000018.1 GCF_004357765.1 Pseudomonas putida
AAAAACCGACCATGCCAGTTAAAAACTGTTACCTATGTGCGTGAACTGATTTGTAACCCATGTGGGTGAGTCATACCAGCAAGCGGTTTTGCGTCCCTTTTTCCAAGAAAAAAGGGACCCGCCGTAAAGGCGGAAGGGGCCAGTAGCGCCGCTACACAAAATGGATCTCCCCCAGTCTCAATGCCCGCCCCAACAAACCAAACCAAACCAAACCTCAGCAAGCACGAATCCGCGAACAAAAAAAATGGGCGACCTAAGTCGCCCTAAATGCCTTGCGTGCCCGTGAATCCGGAAGATCAGCGCGGTTTGCGCTTACCTGAATCCTTCCAGATGAAAAGTCCTAGACCGGCAAAGAACACCAACATCAACCCGACCGTTACCACACCCGCGATAACCACATTGTCGAAGAACATGTCGGCCTCCCGTTCATGTGCCGTTGTCCGATGGATGCAAGGTATCGAATAACGTCGGGAGAAAAATTGATCGGGATCAATGGTGCCCGGGGCCGGGCACACGAGGCGGGTGCAGGATTGACCTGCGTCAAGGTTCAGCGCTTCTTCGGCTTGCCCTTGGGTTTCTTTTTCTTCGAGGTGCCGAGCGGCATCGCCTGCTCAAAGGCCTGCCGCACCTCGTTGAGGCGTTTTTCCTTCAGGTCGTGGATACGCTTGGCGCGTTCGGCATCGAAGTCGATGAGGTTGTCTTGGCTCATGGGTGGGCTCGACGATCAGCTGAGAGATGCATCATGCAGCCAGGCGACGGCCGTGACCAGCCCCGCTTCAGACTTCGATGTCGACCAGCAACCCCTGACGGACATGCTCACCCATCAGCGGCGCGACCGGTACAGTGTTGTCGGCATTGACCTCGTCCCCCGGCACCGCACTGTAGCGTTCCTCGTCAGCCTTGGTGTTGCGCCGCTGTTGTCGGCGCTGCTCGTCGCGCAGCAACAGCGCCTGCTCCTGCGGATCACGCTGGTGCTTGAGATCGATGGCGGTGTCGCCGGAGGCTGGCTGCGCAGGCACCACCGGCTTGATGTCCGGGGTGGGCTTGACCGGGTCTTGCTGAGAGGTAACGGGCACGGCACTGAGCGGAAGGATCGGCGGCAGCATGATGGTTCTCCTGTGCCCACTGTATCGGCCGGCCCACATCCGCCTTGAGCAGCGATGGATGAGGATGTGCGGGCGATCACAGCCCCATGGTTTGAATATCGCTATTCGGCTTCGTCGGTTGACTCGTCCTCGGCAGCAGGGCTGGCCTCGCTCCATGGCCGCTTATAGATCCGCTGCCAGACATCGTTCAGGTGATCGCGCACGTACTGCGGTGCGTTCTTCAGCGAGGCGCTGTCTTCGCGGTCTCCGCCGATCGGCTCCTCGCCGGCGGGGGTTATCAACGACTGGCCGGTAATGGTGTAGCTGTCCTGACCTTCACGCATTTCGATGGCGATATCGTGCGGCTCGATGCCACCTCCGCAGAATGCGTGGCTGGCCACCGTGACCTCGGCGACGCCGTCCTTGTCGAGGTCGGTCACATCGCTGACATCACCATAGAAGTCGACGTCCAGGTCCAGCCCCGGGCAGGAGGTCTCCTGCTCGATCTGCCAACGCGCTTTGAATGCATCGCCGTCGGAGCTGCGTGCGTAGAGGGTCGCCTTGAGCACGACCTTGTCCACGTCCTGCTCGGTCTGCGCATCGACAGCCTGGCCATCGGTGCGGCTCAGCACCAGAACCGCCTCACCGTCACGGTCACGGAAGTGCACGCTCTTGATCGGCGTCTGCACGCCCAGCACTTCCAGTTGCTCGACCGGGACCGGAGCCAGGGTCTGGAAATCCTTCTGCTCGCAGGCGCCCAGCAGCAGGAAGCTGCCCAAGCCCAGGCAGAAGCGAAACGAGCGGCGCTTGAGCGGCATGGCGGTACTGAGCCCTCATGGCAGGACGATATGACGCAATGAAACAGCTAGACTGTGGTCTTCACCACTTTGGTCTGCCCAGCCGATCCGTTAACATAGTCGGCTTTTTCATCGCGGGAGTTCAGGCAGTATGGCGCAGCAGTATCAACCGGGGCAACGCTGGATCAGCGACAGTGAAGCCGAGCTCGGCCTGGGTACCATCCTGGCCCAGGATGGCCGCCTGCTGACCGTGCTCTACCCGGCCACAGGCGACACACGCCAGTACGCCTTGCGCAATGCGCCGCTGACCCGCGTGCGCTTCTCGCCAGGTGACCAGATCACCCATTTCGAGGGCTGGAAGCTGACCGTTCGCGAAGTCGAGGATATCGACGGCCTGATGGTCTATCACGGCCTCGATGGCCAGAACCAACCCCGCACCCTGCCTGAAACCCAGCTGTCCAACTTCATCCAGTTCCGCCTGGCCAGCGACCGCCTGTTCGCCGGACAGATCGACCCGCTGTCCTGGTTCTCGCTGCGCTACAACACCCTGCAACATACCAGCAAGCAGATGCAGTCATCGTTGTGGGGGCTGGGCGGTTGCCGTGCGCAACCGATCGCCCACCAGTTGCACATTGCCCGCGAAGTCGCCGACCGTAGCGCGCCACGGGTACTGCTGGCCGACGAGGTGGGCCTGGGCAAGACCATCGAAGCCGGCCTGGTGATTCACCGCCAACTGCTGTCGGGACGCGCCAGTCGGGTGCTGATCCTGGTACCGGAAAACCTCCAGCACCAATGGTTGGTTGAGATGCGCCGGCGCTTCAACCTGCAGGTCGCGCTGTTCGATGCCGAACGTTTCATCGAGAGCGATGCCAGCAATCCGTTCGAGGATGCCCAACTGGCCCTCGTCGCCCTGGAGTGGCTGGTCGACGATGACAAGGCCCAGGACGCGCTGTTCGCTGCCGGTTGGGACCTGATGGTGGTCGATGAAGCCCACCACCTGGTGTGGCACGAGGAACAGGCCAGCGCCGAGTACGCCCTGGTCGAGCAATTGGCCGAAGTCATTCCTGGCGTGTTACTGCTCACCGCTACCCCTGAACAGCTCGGCCAGGACAGCCACTTCGCGCGCCTGCGCCTGCTCGACCCCAATCGTTTCCATGACCTGGCAGCATTCCGAGCCGAGAGCGAACACTACCGCCCGGTCGCCGAAGCCGTGCAGGAACTGCTCGACGAGGGCCGCCTGTCACCCACCGCCCATGCCACCATCCAGGGGTTCCTGGGCGCCGAGGGCGAAGCCCTGCTGGCTGCGGTCAGCGACGGTGACAGCCAGGCCAGCGCGCGCCTGGTGCGCGAACTGCTCGACCGCCACGGCACCGGCCGCGTGCTGTTCCGCAACACCCGTGCGGCGGTCCAGGGCTTTCCCGAGCGCAACCTGCACCCCTACCCCCTGGCCAACCCTGAGCAGTACCGCGACCTGCCTGCCGGCGAGCACGCCGAGCTGTACCCGGAAGTTGCCTTCCAGGCCCAGGGCGAGAGCAGCGACGAGGAGCGCTGGTGGCGTTTCGACCCGCGCGTCGACTGGTTGATCGACACTCTGAAAATGCTCAAGCGCACCAAGGTCCTGGTGATTTGCGCCCACGCCGAGACCGCCATGGACCTGGAAGACGCTCTGCGCGTGCGTTCGGGCATCCCGGCCACGGTCTTCCACGAGGGCATGAGCATCCTCGAGCGTGACCGCGCTGCGGCCTACTTCGCCGACGAAGAGTTCGGTGCCCAGGTGCTGATCTGCTCCGAAATCGGCAGTGAAGGGCGCAACTTCCAGTTCGCCCACCACTTGGTGATGTTCGACCTGCCGGCTCATCCAGACCTGCTCGAACAGCGTATCGGTCGCCTCGACCGTATTGGCCAGAAACACACCATCGAGTTGCACGTGCCCTACCTGCAGGACAGCCCGCAACAACGCCTGTTCCAGTGGTACCACGATGGCCTCAACGCCTTCCTCAATACCTGCCCGACCGGCAACGCCCTGCAGCACCAGTTCGGCCCGCGTCTGCTGCCGATGCTCGAAGGCGGCGATGACAAGGTCTGGGATGCCCTGGTCGCCGAAGCGCGCGGTGAACGTGAGCGCCTCGAAGCCGAGCTGCACAGTGGCCGCGATCGCCTGCTGGAGCTCAACTCCGGGGGCGCCGGCGAAGGTCAGGCGCTGGTCGAGGCGATCCTCGAGCAGGACGATCAGTTCGCGCTGCCGATCTATATGGAAACCCTGTTCGACGCCTTCGGTATCGATAGCGAAGACCACTCGGAAAACGCCCTGATCCTCAAGCCAAGCGAAAAGATGCTCGATGCCAGCTTCCCGCTCGGCGACGATGAAGGCGTGACCATCACCTACGACCGGGCTCAGGCCCTGTCACGCGAAGACATGCAGTTCCTGACCTGGGAGCACCCGATGGTCCAAGGCGGCATGGACCTCGTGCTGTCCGGTTCGATGGGCAACACCGCCGTTGCACTGATCAAGAACAAGGCCCTCAAACCCGGCACCGTATTGCTCGAGTTGCTGTTCGTCAGCGAGGTGGTGGCGCCACGCAGCCTGCAACTGGGTCGCTACCTGCCGCCTGCGGCGCTGCGTTGCCTGCTCGATGCCAACGGCAATGACCTCGCTGGGCGGGTGGCATTCGAAACGCTCAACGACCAGCTCGAAAGCGTCCCACGGGCCAGCGCCAACAAGTTCGTCCAGGCTCAACGCGATGTGCTGGCCACACGTATCAGCGGCGGTGAGGCGAAGATCATGCCGACCCACGTCGAGCGGGTTGCCGAAGCCAAACGTCGCCTGGCGGCCGAAGCCGATGAGGAACTGGCACGCCTGACTGCGCTCAAGGCGGTCAACCCGAGCGTACGTGACAGCGAAATCGAAGCGTTGCGCAAGCAGCGTGAGGATGGCCTGGCGATGCTGGAAAAAGCCGCCCTGCGCCTGGAAGCGATTCGCGTACTGGTTGCAGGCTGATCCTGCTCACCCCCGCGCCGGGCAACCGTCGCGGGGTATGGCTCGCTTAGAACCACGAGTCAGCAGGAAAATAACCAATTTATATAAAGCATTATGCCATTAGCACGACACGGTTGATTTTGCCTTCCTATACTGCCTCTGCAACCGTCATGCACCCGCGACGAAGAGGCACTCAATGGAATGGCTGGGACTGCACCTTTTCGCTGAACTCCCGGCCACCGCTCGGCTGATCCTCGATTGTCGCCACGACCCCCTCCTCTTGGTGGTGGCCTACGGTGTCGCTATCGCTGCCTGTTTTGCCACCCTCGACATGGCCGAACGCCAATCCCAAGGCGAGGACCCCAGCGCCCATCGACGCTGGCGGTTACTGGGCGCCTGCTGCCTGGCTGGGGGCATCTGGGCGATGCATTTCATCAGCATGCTGGCGTTCCAGGCACCTTTGGAAATCCACTACGACGTCTCGTTGACTGGCCTTTCCCTGCTGATCGCACTGCTTGCCGCCTGGCTGGCGATGAACAGCCTGGACCGTCAGCACATGCAGCCACGCCATTTCCTGCAGGGTGCCATTCTCATCGGGCTGGGCATCGTGATCATGCACTTTGTCGGCATGGCCGCGCTGCAGACCAGCGCCCAACAGCATTACCATGCCGGCTTGCTGGTGGCCTGTCTGACTATCGCCATTCTCACCGGCCTCGCCGCACTGCTGATGGCCCGAAGCCTGAGCAAGGGCGATGGCACTCGACACCTGCTGCTCAAAATCGGCGCCAGTGTGCTGATAGCCAGCGGCATCGTGGCCACTCATTTCACCGGCATGGCGGCCATGACCCTGGTGCTGCCGGAGAACACACCGTTGAGCCTGGCGTCGACTGACAATCGCCTGCAGTTGGGCCTGACCATCGCCCTGATCGCCTTGCTGGTCAGCGCCAGTAGTCTCAGCGCGGCCTTGGCCGACAAGAAACTGCAAAGCAAAGAGCACGACCTGCGGCGGGTCAACACCCTACTCAACCAACTGGACCAGGCTCGTGCCCAGTTGCAGCAAGCGGCTCACTATGACGCTCTGACCAACCTCCTCAACCGCCGGGGGTTCAACCAGGTGTTCGCCGAATACCTGGCCGAAAAGGCCAGCGACGGCAATCGTATGGCAGTGATGTTTCTCGACATCGACCATTTCAAGCGCATCAACGACAGCCTCGGTCACGCCGCCGGTGACGAACTGCTGAAGGTGATCGCCGACCATATCAAGGCCGCCACGCGCAATCAGGACCTGGTGGCACGCCTGGGTGGCGACGAGTTCTGCGTGGTTACCCGCCTCAAGGGCCGAGACGAAGCCCGGCACCTGGCGCAGCGCATCATGCAACGGATGAAGGATCCCATCGACCTGGGTGGCCGGCGCATGGTCATGACCACCAGCATCGGCATCAGTATGTACCCCGACGATGGCCAGACCGCGCTTGAGCTGCTCAAGCATGCTGACCTCGCGCTGTACCAGTCCAAGGGTGCGGGACGCAACAGCCTGAACTTCTTCGACAGCGGCCTGCGCAGTCGCGCCAGCCTGGAACTGCAACTGGAAGAGGAACTACGTGTTGCCCTGCTTGAAGAACGCGGTCTGTGCGTGCACTACCAGCCGATCTACAGTCTGGCCACCGGCCAGGTCGCCAAGTTCGAGGCGCTGGTGCGCTGGCAACATCCGCAGCACGGTCTGCTCGGACCTGACCGTTTCATTGGCATCGCCGAGGCCAACGGCCTGATCGCCGACCTTGACCTGTGGGTACTGCGGCGCGCCTGCGAAGACTTGGCCCAACTCGTCGACCAGGGCTATACCGAGCTCAAGGTCACGGTCAATTGCTCGGCTCTGACCTTGGGCCACGACACATTGGCCAGCGATGTGCAGATGGCGCTGCTGCAGGCTGGCCTGGGCGCCCAGCATCTGGAGCTGGAGGTCACGGAAAACGCCCTGATGGGCGATATCGTGCGGACCATCAACCTGCTCAAACGCATCCGCGTGATGGGCGTGGGGCTGTCGATCGACGATTTCGGCACCGGCTATTCGTCATTGGCGTATCTCAAGCGCCTGCCGCTGGACGTACTGAAGATCGACCGTTCGTTTCTTCAGGACGTACCAGACAATCAGAAGGACCGCGAGATCGTCCAGGCCATCATCATCATGGCTCATACCCTGCACTTGAAAGTGGTCAGCGAGGGCGTCGAGACCCTTGCTCAGCATGCCTTTCTCGCCGACCACGGCTGTGACTACCTGCAGGGTTACCTGCTCAGCCGACCACTGCCCTTGGCCGAACTACGGCCGTTTCTCGAGTCGATCGAGCGCCAAGATCCGTTCACTGCGGGTCGCGGTACAACCCCACCAGGGTCGCCGGGTCTTTCTCCAGGAAGCCCTGGCTGCCGTGCAAACGCATCAGTTGCGCAGCAAGGCCGCTGATCGGTGTCGCCGAGCCCTGCTCACGGGAAAACTTCACGGCGCTATCCAGGTCCTTGAGCAAGGTGCGCACATGCCACTTGATCGGTTCGAAGCGGCTTTCGGCCATCTGAGGGGCGAGAATCTGCAGCGGCCTGGAGTCAGCGAAACCACCTGCCAACGCCTCGGCGATCTGGCTCGCATCCACCCCGGAGCGCTCGGCCAGCGCCACCACCTCGGCGATCACCAACGCATTGCAGGCCACGATCATCTGGTTGCAGGCCTTGGTCACCTGCCCTGCGCCCACCCCTCCCATGTGCGTCACCCGCTGGCCAAGCACCTCCAGCACCGGGCGTGCCCGGGCCAGGTCGCCCGCCTCGCCACCGACCATGATCGCCAAGCTGCCGGCCTCGGCACCGGCAGTACCGCCTGACACGGGCGCGTCCACCCAAGCCATGCCGCAGAGGACGGCCAGTTCTGCGGCCATTTCCCGAGTCGCGGTCGGCTCCAGGCTTGAGAGGTCCACCAGCAACTGCCCACTGCGCCCACCCCGGGCCACGCCCTGCTCACCGAACACAACCTCCCGTACCACTGCCGTGTCGGCCAGGCACAGCAACACCATGTCGCTGTCGCGGCTCAGCTCGGCCGGGCTGCCGGCCAGACGGGCGCCGGCGGCCACCAGCGCGGCGCATTTCTCCGGGCTGCGGTTCCATACAGTCAGGGGATAACCGGCGGCCAACAGCCGGCGGCACATCGGCAAGCCCATCAGACCGATCCCGGCGAACCCCAGTGAAGGCAGTGCAGTACTCATGAACGACTCCAGTCAGAAGATTAAAGAAGCGCGGCTTTTTGACGATGCAATGCCGGTGCGATGGAAAAGACTTAGAAAGAAGTCAGGCAAACCCCTATCGCGTCCGTGAAAGGCGCACTGCTACAGTCGCCGAGTTATCCATGATGGCCAGATGACACCCTGTCCGACAGCCAACCACCCAGGCAAATGGCGCACTATGACCTCTAAGAACATTTCTGCCAATGCGCTCTCCGAGTCGTCGGTTCCGTTCACCTCGCCCAGCACTGGCACTGTGACGCAAGCACTGCCCATGCGCGCCAACCAGCCGGGGCAGTACCTGTATTTCACCGAACCGGATATCCAGCGCATCCTCGACAACCTCGACGGCCTGCGCGACATGGTATTCCCGCAGAACCTGCACATCGAAGACGAAAGCCAGCTGCGCCTGGAGCAGCAGTTTCCCTCGGTGTGCCTGATCGGCCTCGGCCGGTGTGGCTCGAACATCGCGTTGGACGTGGCCGAGTTGGTCTACAACGCCCGCACCTTCTTCCTCAACGAGTTCAACAACGAGGATCGCAACCGCGCCGAATCCGGATACAGCCCTGCACGCTGGATCCGACAGAACCTGCGACTGGTGCAGAACAAGGGCGTCAAACCGGTGTTTCTGGTCGAGCCCCTGGTGATGCTGGGTGACCTGGACAAGGATATCGCCGGGCGCATCCGTTTCTCGCGCAAAGGGGAACGTGGTGGTTTTTTGCGCGACTACAGCAAGATGAAGATCATGGACCTGTCCGAGGTGCATGCCGGAGGCGCCGGTAACGCCCCGATTCTCGGCCAGTACCTGGCCAAGATCATCCTCAACAAGGACACCCAGCGGTTCTCCAGCAGCGACTGGAAATTGATTCACTCGTACCTGATCGACTCCTGCGGCATCAAGGCCAACCAGTCGCGCCTGTATTTCTACATCTTCAGTGCCGGCGGCGGCACGGGCTCGGGCATGGCCTCGGAATTCGGTCTGGCCCAGCAGTACTCCTACATGAACAAGACCTTCGACACCAAGCCAGTCGAGGAAAACGATGGCAAGAGCGGGCATTCTTTCGTTTTCGAGCCGATCTTCACCAGCGGTATCTGCGTGCTACCCAATGCCTCGGACCACCGCAGCGAGATGTCCGAAGCACTGCACATCAACGCCGGGCGGCTGCTGTGCAAATACCTGTCTGAAGAGTGGGACTTCTCCTACAACTTCGACAACGAAGACAGCAGCGAAGCCAGTGTGATGGGGCGCATCCGACCTTGGAACGCGATGATGCTGATCTCCAACGACATCATGCGTTACGCCGAGGAAAGCGACGACGGCACGATCCACAACATCGACGTCAACGCCATGGAAAAACACGCCAACCAGTACATTTCCCAGCAGATCTTCAACATTCTCACCGCCCAGGCGGTGACCACCGATTACGACCAGAACTATTTCCGACGTGCAGGCATCGACATCGGCGAAACCATTCGCCTGGATGCCAACGACCTGTTCATGAGTCTGGCCGGCCCGGTGGCCATTGCCTATGCCGAGTCGGTGGTGCCGGAGATTCCAGCGCAGGGTTCGGACAAGTTCAAGGTATTCGAACGAGAGATGCCACGCCTGGACATCGACGACCTGTTCCTGCGTTCGATCGATCTACCGCACTTCAACAAGCAGACCCAGGCAATCGAAGGCATCAGCTTGCTGCCGATCGAGTCGCGTCGCTACCGCGCAGCCCTGGAGCAGTACAAGGCGTCAGGCTATGACGCTGCCGCCCTGCACGACCTGCATTTCTTCAAGAATTGCTCCTCGGTGGTGTCGATCGTCTCGCTGCCCAAGGATTACAAGCTGTCGTACATGGACCTGAACCGGTTGAAGACGCACCTCAACAGCCTGTTCCCCAACACCACGCTCAAACGCTACGCGTTGGTCATCGGCGCCTCGGCGAATCTTTCGCTGACAACGCTGATCGCCAAGAGCCCGTGCCTGTCGGACGACTTCCTGACGCTGATCGTGGCGTTCATCAAGCGCTGCTTCGCACGCACGCCCTACCGCTTCGATGACACCCTGGACAACGCCATTCTCGAGTTCATCACCAGCGAGCACTTCGATGAAGCTCGCATCGACGACCTGCTCAACGAGTTCGAGAACCCGGCCAAGATCCTCGATACCAATTGGTACGCGATCAAGCCGATGTACGAGAAGAAGTACCGGGAACTGATCAACGACAAGAGCCGCTTCGTGTCGATCAACGACATCCGTCTGTCACGCGAATGCGTGAAGAAAGCGGTCAAATACCTGCGCGAGATCTTCCGCCACCGCATCGGCAAAACCCGGGTGATTTCCCTGAACAACCATACCGGACGGGTCGACTACTGAAAGCCTGGGGCTGCGGGCAGCCCCATTACGCATGCCGTAAACTGTTACCGCCACGCCGAATTGTTACCGGGCTCCACCCCTCTTGAGCGCTATCAAGCACCGAAATGGGGCAGATGCACATTTTCGCGCAGCGCTCACGGCGCCTTGGCTCAAGCGGTCTTCGCCTGAATCACGATGAACGGCGAGACCACCACCGCCCAGATCTCTGGATCGCGGGTTTGCAGGTCGAGCGCCTGCTCCGCGGTGACCGGCCCGACAGTGCCATCATCGCGCCACTTGGCGAAGATCTCGCTGCGATTCTCGGCCATCACCTCAGCAACCTCGATGAGATCCAGGGAAGGGTCGACCCAAATCAAGTCGCCTTTGGCCCAGAAACGCTCCAGTGCCTTCCACTCGATGGTGGCCGTCTCGCCAAGCAACTTGGCATAGAGGGTGCTTGTTTGATCAGTCATGGGTTGTCTACCGCAGAAATCCGCCAATGAAAGGGTCGGCATTTTTGCAGAAAAACCCGGTTTCAAATATGTAATTTGGTCGATTGGCCCCGATTTTGTGGGCCGCTGCAAAAGTTAAAGGCAAATTGATGGCGCCTTTTCATATCTTTGTGTCGACCAAGCGACAAGCCCGGAACTTGGCACTTTTGGCCCGCTTTTCAAGGGCTCGAAGACGGCTCTACACTGTACCGGTACAGTTCCGGGACCTGTTTCGGGAAAGTCGGGTATGCGGCATGGCGTGGCCACTGTCGATATCCCGATCGGTCTGTAGACCTGGCTGCCAGGACTCTAAGAATTACAACAGAATGAGTGGAGCATTATGATCAAGATTTCCAAGCTGTTCGCCGCAATGGTACTGGCCGGAGTCGCCAGCCATTCGTTTGCCGCCGATACCATCAAGATCGGCATCGCCGGCCCGAAGACAGGGCCTGTGACCCAGTACGGCGACATGCAGTTCATCGGTGCCAAGCAGGCCATCAAGGACATCAACGCCAAGGGCGGCGTAGACGGCAAGAAACTCGAAGCCGTTGAATACGACGACGCTTGCGACCCTAAACAGGCCGTGGCGGTCGCCAACAAAGTGGTCAACGACGGCGTCAAGTTCGTCATCGGCCACCTGTGCTCCAGCTCTACCCAGCCAGCATCCGACATCTACGAAGACGAAGGCGTGATCATGATCACCCCGGCGGCCACCTCGCCGGAAATCACCGCCCGTGGCTACAAACTGATCTTCCGCACCATCGGTCTGGACAGTGCCCAGGGCCCAGCGGCCGGCAACTACATCGCCGACTTCGTCAAGCCGAAGGTCGTCGCCGTTCTGCACGACAAGCAGCAGTACGGTGAAGGCATCGCCACGGCGGTCAAGCAGACCCTCGAGAAGAAAGGCACCAAGGTTGCCGTCTTCGAAGGCCTGAACGCCGGTGACAAGGACTTCTCCTCGATCATCCAGAAGCTCAAGCAGAACAATGTCGACTTCGTCTACTACGGCGGCTATCACCCGGAGCTGGGCCTGATCCTGCGCCAAGCCCAGGAAAAAGGTCTGAAAGCCAAGTTCATGGGCCCAGAGGGCGTGGGTAACGACTCGATCTCGCAGATCGCCCAGAATGCCTCCGAAGGCCTGCTGGTCACCCTGCCGAAGTCGTTCGACGCCGACCCCGAGAACAAGGCCATCGTCGATGCCATCAAGGCCGACGGCAAGGACCCAAGCGGCCCGTTCGTGTTCCCGGCCTACTCGGCGGTGGAACTGATCGCCAAAGGTATCGAAGCGGCCAAGTCCGAGGACACCGACAAGGTCGCCGAGGCGATCCATGCCGGCACCTTCAAGACCCCGACCGGCAACCTGTCGTTCGACGAGAAAGGCGACCTGAAGGACTTCAAGTTCGTTGTCTACGAATGGCACTTCGGCAAGCCGAAGACCGAAGTATCCCCTCAGTAACTGCGTGACTAATAGCTGACCGAGAAGCCCACTGTGCGAGCAGTGGGCTTTGTTTTACGAGGTTCATGGACCTGCGCCCGCGATCCGGGAGCCGGTTCACCTGAAAATCTTAAAACCGTCACCCGCGGTTTCCTGGCCGTGCCCTGCCATCGTTGCAAAGACCACGAGGCAGCCCACAGGGGTCACCCCCCGCCAGTGAAATGCAAATCAGGTTTTTAGGAGCGCTGTAATGCCTGAGATCTACCATTTCTTCCAACAACTGGTTAATGGATTGACCATCGGCAGCACCTACGCCTTGATCGCCATCGGCTATACGATGGTGTACGGCATCATCGGCATGATCAACTTCGCCCACGGCGAGGTGTACATGATCGGTTCCTACGTGGCTTTCATCGCCCTCGCCGGCCTGGCCATGATGGGTATCCACTCATTGCCGATCCTCATGACGGTCGCGTTCGTCGCGACGATCTTCGTCACCAGTGCCTACGGCTACAGCATCGAACGGGTTGCCTACCGCCCCTTGCGCAACAGCAATCGTCTGATCCCGCTGATCTCCGCCATCGGCATGTCGATCTTCCTGCAGAATACCGTTCTGCTTTCGCAGGACTCCAAGGACAAATCCATCCCCAACCTGATCCCGGGAAGCTTCTCCTTCGGCCCGGGCGGCGCGGAGGAAGTGCTGGTGTCCTACATGCAGATCCTGGTGTTCGTGGTCACCCTGGTGGCCATGACCTGCCTGACCCTGTTCATCTCCCGGTCCCGTCTGGGGCGCGCGTGCCGTGCCTGTGCCGAGGACATCAAGATGGCCAACCTGCTGGGCATCAACACCAACAACATCATCGCCCTGACCTTCGTCATCGGCGCCGCGCTGGCGGCGGTGGCTGCTGTGCTGCTGAGCATGCAGTACGGCGTGATCAACCCCAACGCCGGCTTCCTGGTGGGCCTCAAGGCCTTCACCGCGGCGGTATTGGGCGGCATCGGCAGCATCCCGGGCGCCATGCTCGGCGGGCTGGTGCTGGGCGTGGCCGAAGCGTTCGGCGCCGACGTCTTCGGCGACCAGTACAAGGATGTAGTGGCCTTCGGTCTTTTGGTTCTTGTCCTGCTGTTCCGGCCGACCGGCATCCTGGGCCGTCCGGAGGTTGAAAAAGTATGAACAGAAATCTTAAACAGGCGTTCTTCAGCGCCTTGCTGGTCTGGGCTGTGGCGTTTCCGGTGCTGGGTCTGAAACTGAGCATCGACGGCATCAGCCTGGTCGTGCACAGCCAGGGCTCCTTCACCATCGGCATCATCGCCGTGTGTTCGCTGCTGATGTTCCTGCGGGTATTGTTCGACCGCCAATGGAGCGCGGTGATGGGCCGCCGCTCGGATCGCAAGCTGATCCCGCCGGCGGTGTCCAACTATCTGACTCTGCCGAAAACCCAGCGCTATGTGATCATCGGCCTGATCGTCGCAGCACTGGTGTGGCCGTTCTTCGGCTCGCGCGGGGCGGTCGACATCGCCACCTTGATCCTGATCTACGTGCTGCTGGGCCTGGGCCTGAACATCGTGGTCGGTCTGGCGGGCCTGCTCGACCTGGGTTATGTCGGCTTCTATGCCGTCGGCGCCTACAGCTACGCGATGCTCTCGCATTACCTGGGTTGGAGCTTCTGGGTCTGCCTGCCGATCGCCGGCCTGATGGCCGCCACGTTCGGCTTCCTGCTCGGCTTCCCGGTGCTGCGTCTGCGCGGTGACTACCTGGCGATCGTGACCCTCGGCTTCGGCGAGATCATCCGTCTGTTCCTGCGCAACCTCACCGACTGGACCGGCGGTCCCAACGGCATCAGCAACATCCCCAAGCCAGAGCTGTTCGGCCTGACCTTCGAGCGCCGTGCTGCAG
This sequence comes from Pseudomonas putida, assembly GCF_004357765.1. Classification (GTDB taxonomy): domain Bacteria; phylum Pseudomonadota; class Gammaproteobacteria; order Pseudomonadales; family Pseudomonadaceae; genus Aquipseudomonas; species Aquipseudomonas putida_U. Next base: position 14,287 of record NZ_SMTE01000018.1, read on the forward strand.
AAGGGATGCAGACCTTCCATGAGTTCTTCGGGCTGCAGTACAACTCGATCAACAAGGTCATCTTCCTCTACCTGGTGGCCCTGCTGCTGGCCCTGCTGGCGCTGTTCGTGATCAACCGGCTGCTGCGCATGCCGATCGGTCGCGCCTGGGAAGCCTTGCGCGAAGACGAGATCGCCTGCCGCGCATTGGGCCTGAACCCTACCGTGATCAAGCTCTCGGCATTCACCCTGGGCGCCTGCTTCGCCGGTTTCGCCGGCAGCTTCTTCGCCGCGCGCCAGGGCCTGGTGACGCCGGAGTCGTTCACCTTCATCGAGTCGGCGATCATCCTTGCCATCGTCGTGCTCGGCGGCATGGGTTCGCAACTGGGCGTGATTCTCGCGGCCATCGTGATGATCCTGCTGCCAGAGCTGATGCGTGAGTTCAGCGAATACCGGATGCTGATGTTCGGTGCGCTGATGGTGTTGATGATGATCTGGCGTCCGCAAGGCCTGCTGCCTATGCAACGTCCCCATATGGAGCTGCGTCGATGAGCCGCGAAATTCTGCAAGTCAGCGGCCTGAGCATGCGCTTCGGCGGCTTGTTGGCGGTCAACGGCGTGGGCCTGACCGTCAAGGAAAAACAGGTGGTCGCGCTGATCGGCCCGAACGGCGCCGGCAAGACCACTGTGTTCAACTGCCTGACCGGCTTCTACAAGCCCAGCGGCGGTACCATCCTGCTCGATGGTCAACCGATCCAGGGGCTGGCCGGCCACCAGATCGCCCGCAAAGGCGTGGTACGGACTTTCCAGAACGTACGCCTGTTCAAGGAAATGACCGCGGTGGAGAACCTGCTGATCGCCCAGCACCGCCACCTGAACACCAACTTCTTCGCCGGCCTGTTCAAGACCCCGGGCTTTCGCCGCAGCGAGAAGGAAGCGATGGAGCGCGCCCAGTATTGGCTGGAGAAGGTCAACCTGACCGAGTTCGCCAACCGCACCGCCGGTACCCTCGCCTATGGCCAGCAGCGCCGCCTGGAAATCGCCCGCTGCATGATGACCCAACCGCGCATCATCATGCTCGACGAACCGGCTGCCGGCCTGAACCCGAAGGAGACGGAAGACCTCAAGGCTCTGATCGCCTACCTGCGTGAATCCCATGACGTCACCGTGCTGCTGATCGAGCACGACATGAAGCTGGTGATGAGCATTTCCGACCATATCGTCGTCATCAACCAGGGCACGCCCCTGGCCGACGGCACACCGGAGCAGATTCGCGACAATCCTGATGTGATCAAGGCTTACCTGGGGGAAGCGTAAATGCTGAAGTTCGAGAACGTTTCCACTTTCTACGGCAAGATCCAGGCGCTGCACAGCGTCAACGTGGAAATCAACCAGGGCGAGATCGTCACCCTGATCGGTGCCAATGGGGCCGGCAAGTCGACCCTGCTGATGACCCTCTGTGGCTCGCCGCAGGCGCACAGTGGCAGCATCAAGTACCTGGGTGAAGAACTGGTCGGCCAGCCCTCCTCGCACATCATGCGCAAGAGCATCGCCGTGGTTCCCGAGGGCCGCCGCGTGTTCGCCCGCCTGACCGTCGAAGAGAACCTGGCCATGGGTGGGTTCTTCACCGACAAGGGCGACTACCAGGAGCAACTGGACAAGGTCCTGCAGCTGTTCCCGCGGCTGAAGGAACGTTATCTGCAACGTGGCGGCACCATGTCCGGCGGTGAGCAACAGATGCTGGCCATCGGCCGCGCGCTGATGAGCAAACCCAAGTTGCTTCTGCTCGACGAACCGTCGCTGGGACTGGCGCCGATCATCATCCAGCAGATCTTCGACATCATCGAACAGTTGCGCCGCGATGGCGTGACGGTGTTCCTGGTGGAGCAGAACGCCAACCAGGCGTTGAAGATCGCCGACCGGGCCTATGTGCTGGAGAATGGCAAGGTGGTGATGCAGGGCACTGGCGAGGCCTTGCTGACCGATCCGAAAGTGCGCGACGCGTACCTGGGCGGTTGATGTGAAAAAGGCCTTCGGGCCTTTTTTTAATGTCTGTCGTAAGGTATTTGGCGTCTGTGAGATCGAGCGCCGCTGCACTTGCGAAGCGAACACCAAGACAAAAAGCGGAAAGGGCCACAGGACCAGTGCACTCAACCGAGAACTTGTGATCGGCGCCCAGCCTGAGTAACGTGGCCAGCTCTTTCGCAACAGAATGCCGGAGCCCACCATGCGCCTCACCTCTTCCCTGCTGCTCGCTGCGGCCCTGCCCCTGTTCGGTGGCTGCCAGATGCTGGCGGACAAGCCCAGCGACCCGAACATCGGTACCACGCGCATGCAGGGCGAACTGAGCGCCGGTGGCGGCCAACTGCTGTTCAAACCGTGCAATGAAAGCCGCCATTTCGTGATCAACGATGCCGCCGGCACCGGCATCCTCCAGGAAGCCGCCAACCTCGCCAAGGACGCCAACGACAAGCTGTTCGCCGACGTACGCGGACGCCTGACTGGCAGCAAGCAAGCGACTACCGACGGCCAGCTCGACGTGCGCGAACTGTATCGGCTGACCCCATCGCCACGGACCTGTGACGACCCCAATTTCAAACAGCTGACCCTGCGTGCCAGTGGCAACGAGCCGTTCTGGGCCGTAAAAGCCAGCGGCCGAGGGATGGTCATCGAACGTCCCGGCAAAGACCCGCTGCCCCTGCCGTTCCTCGAGGAACAGATCCCCGGCGGCGGCCTGACCCTGTCCAGCGAAGCCAACGGCGAGCGCGTCGAACTCTGGGTCGCTCCGCAGCGCTGCGTCGACAGCGCCACCGGCGCGGTGAACCATCTGCGCGCCGAACTGCGCATCGACGGCCAGACCATGCAAGGCTGTGGTTACTACGGCGGTGCCCGGGACAACTGATCGCCGGACGCTTTTATCCTGCCAGTCTGGGCGGCGAACAGCTTATACTTGGCGGTTTGTGTAAAGCCGCCGGCCGCCCATGGCCGGGATACTGGACCCTGCCATGCTACGAATCACCGAACTGAAGCTGCCCCTGGACCATCCCGACGAGGCGCTGCGCGAAGCCATCGTCGAGCGCCTTGGGATCCGCGACGAGCAACTGCTCGGCTTCACCCTGTTCAAGCGCAGCTACGATGCGCGCAAGAAGAACAGTGAGCTGCTGTTCATCTACACCATCGATCTCGAAACCAGCAACGAAGCCGAACTGCTGCGTAAGTTCGAAGGCGATCGCAACATCAGCGTCGCTCCGGACACCCGCTACAAGTTCGTCGGTCAGGCGCCTGAAAACCTCCAGCAACGCCCGATCGTGGTCGGTTTCGGACCCTGCGGCATCTTCGCCGGGCTACTGCTGGCGCAAATGGGCTTCAAGCCGATCATCCTCGAACGCGGCAAGGAAGTGCGCCAGCGTACCAAGGACACCTGGGGCCTGTGGCGCAAGAGCGTGCTCAACCCCGAGTCCAACGTGCAGTTCGGCGAAGGCGGTGCCGGTACTTTCTCCGACGGCAAGCTGTACAGCCAGATCAAGGATCCGCAGCACCATGGCCGCAAGGTCCTCGAAGAGTTCGTCAAGGCCGGCGCGCCGGACGAGATCCTGTATATCAACAAGCCGCACATTGGCACCTTCCGCCTCACCGGCATGGTCGAGCAGATGCGCAAGGAAATCATCGCCCTGGGCGGCGAAGTCCGTTTCCAGGAAAAGCTCACCGACCTGCTGATCGAGGACGGCCAGCTGACCGGCGTGGTACTGGAAAGTGGCGAGCAACTGTTGTCGCGCCATGTGGTCCTGGCCCTGGGCCATAGTGCCCGCGATACCTTCCGCATGCTCCATGGCAAGGGCGTGTTCATGGAGGCCAAGCCGTTCTCCATCGGTTTCCGCATCGAGCATCCGCAAACGCTGATCGACAAGGCGCGACTGGGCAAGTATGCCGGCCACCCGAAACTCGGCGCTGCCGACTATAAACTGGTGTACCACGCCAAAAACGGTCGCTCGGTCTACAGCTTCTGCATGTGCCCAGGGGGCACCGTGGTCGCTGCGACCAGCGAGCCGGGACGCGTGGTCACCAATGGCATGAGCCAGTACTCGCGTAACGAGCGCAACGCCAACTCCGGGATCGTCGTCGGCATCGACCCGGAACGCGACTACCCGGGCGGGCCGTTGGCGGGGATCGAACTGCAGGAACGCCTCGAGGCTCATGCCTACGTCATGGGCGGCAGCAACTACCAGGCACCGGCGCAACTGGTCGGCGACTTCGTTGCTGGCAAGCCGTCCACGGCGCTGGGCAGCGTCGAGCCATCGTACAAGCCGGGAGTGACCCTGGGCGACCTGGCACCGAGCCTGCCTGACTTCGCCATCGAGGCGATCCGCGAAGCGCTGCCGGCGTTCGACCGCCAGATCAAGGGTTACAACCTGCACGACGCGGTGCTGACCGGCATCGAGACGCGCACCTCCTCGCCACTGCGTATCACCCGTGGCGCGGATTACCAGAGCCTGAACCTCAAGGGGCTGTTCCCGGCGGGCGAAGGCGCTGGCTATGCCGGTGGAATCCTCTCAGCGGGTGTCGACGGCATTCGCATCGCCGAGGCCGTGGCACGGGACATGCTCGGGCTGTAAATCGACGTTGCGGCTTCTGGCCCCTCTCGCCGGCAAGCCGGCCCCTACAGATATGATGCAATCGTTGTAGGAGCCGGCCTGCCGGCGGTAGGGACGTCGACAACATCAGTAAATGTCCACCCAACTTCCGCAACTCTCCCCCTCTCCGTCCAACTGCATCTAGGCTTGCCTGAGGCCTGACCCGCCTTGCCCACCCACTCATGGAGAGCATATTGCCCGTGCGTAGCCTCCTCACCCGCTTCTTCCGGCTCGAAGCCGCCAGTGGTTTGCTGCTGATCGCTGCGGCGGTGCTCGCCCTGATCATCAACAATTCACCGCTTTCCCCGGTGTATGGCGCCCTGCTCGATATTCCGGTGGCGGTCCAGGTCGGCGCTCTGGAGATCGCCAAGCCCTTGTTGCTGTGGATCAACGACGGTCTGATGGCCCTGTTCTTCCTGCTCATCGGCCTCGAGGTCAAGCGCGAGGTGCTTGATGGCCGGCTGTCAAAACCTTCCCAGGTCATCCTCCCCGCCACCGCCGCGCTGGGCGGCATGGTGGTACCGGCGCTGATCTACTGGTTCATCAATCGCGACAACCCGGCAGCGGTGGCCGGCTGGGCGATTCCCACCGCGACCGACATCGCCTTCGCCCTCGGGGTGCTGGCCTTGCTCGGTAAACGGGTGCCGGTGTCACTGAAGCTGTTTCTCATGACCCTGGCGATCATCGACGACCTGGGGGCGATCATCGTTATCGCGCTGTTCTATTCCGATACCCTCTCAAGTGCGTCGCTGATGCTGGCCGCGGCCTGCCTGGTGATATTGCTGGCAATGAACCGTTCGGGTGTGTCCAGCTTGGGGCCGTACCTGGTGGTCGGTTTGATTCTCTGGGTGTGCGTACTCAAAAGTGGCGTACACGCCACCCTCGCCGGCGTCGCCCTGGCCCTGTGCATCCCGCTGCGTACCCGACATGCCGAAGCCTCGCCACTGCTTGCACTGGAGCACGCCCTGCAACCTTGGGTGGCCTATGTGATCCTGCCGTTGTTCGCTTTCGCCAACGCTGGCGTATCGTTGGTCGGCATGAGCCTCGACAGCTTCACCCATCCCGTGACCCTGGGCATCGCCGTCGGCCTGGTGTTGGGCAAGACCGTAGGCGTATTCGGCCTCACTTGGCTGGCGGTGAAGTTGCGACTGGCGGCGCTTCCCAGCGGTGCCAGCTGGGGGCAATTGCTGGGCGTGGCGATTCTTTGCGGTATCGGCTTCACCATGAGCCTGTTCGTGGGTTCATTGGCCTTCGAACCGGGCAGCAGTGCCTATGCTGGCATGGACCGCATGGGCATCCTGACCGGCTCGTTCTTTGCCGCGCTGATCGGCTACGGTGTCACGGCGATGGCCAGCGGCAAGCCCGATACAGACTGATGGTTCCAGGTTGGTACAGGTGTTCACACGCGGCGCTCGATCTTACAGGCGCCAAATACCTTAAGGCAGGCATTAAAAAACCCCGACAGGCCAAGCCAATCGGGGTTTTTTCTTGCCTGCCGCGATCAGTGGGAGACGCGGCTGGTGCCATCCACGGTCATGATGCGCACGCGATCGCCAACACGGAAGATTTCATTCTCCTGTACCGCCTGGACATAGGCGCGCATGCTGCCGTCGTCTTCGCGGACGGTGATCTCGACACCCTGGGTGCGGGTGAGGCCCTCTTCGGCAGCGGAGCCTGCCAAGCCGCCTGCAACGGCACCGATGACCGCAGCCACGATACTGCCGCGACCGCCACCGATGGCGCTACCGGCTACACCACCGACCACGGCGCCGGCGCCACCGCCGATCGGGGTCTTGGTGCCTTCGATCTTGACCGGGCGCAGGGATTCGATGGTACCCATGCGCACGGTCTGCACGCGACGGGCCTCATCACGAGAGTAGCTGTCGCCAGACAGGTTAGAGGCACAGCCTCCCAGCAACAACGACATGGCGGTGAAGCTCGCCACCAGCAAAGCGGATTTACGCATCGGGAAAGTCTCCTTGAGTCAGGTGTCCATTAGACGCCGCGGCCAGCCGGGTGTCACGAGACATACGTAACAAATTCAATTTCATTCAGCTGCGGTACAGCCCTGACTGGGCCGCACCGGTTGCCCGTAGCGTTGGACCAAGGATAGCCGCACATTGCACCATTTCGATGGTGCGGTGTGACGTCAGGGGGCAAGACGCTCGCGCAGCCAGCTACCGTCGACCAAGCGATAGTTCAGGCGATCGTGCAACCGGCTCGCACGCCCTTGCCAGAATTCGATGCGCTCCGGGAGCAGACGGTAGCCGCCCCAGTGCTCGGGGCAGTGTGGCTGGGTGTCACTGAAGCGTGCTTCGGTGGCCTTGACCAACCCCTGAAGCTCCTCACGATCGGCAATCACCCGACTCTGCGGCGATGCCCAGGCGCCCAGACGGCTCCCCAACGGGCGCACCTGATAGTAATCGTCCGACTCCTTGGCAGTGACCTTCTCCACCCGCCCCTCGATTCGTACCTGACGCTCCAGTGCCGGCCAGAAAAAGGTCATGGCGGCGAAGGGATTGGCCAGCAGTTGCTGGCCCTTGGCGCTGTCGTAATTGGTGAAGAAGGTGAAACCACGCTCATCGAGGCCTTTGAGCAGCAGCACCCGGCAATGAGGGCGCCCCTCGCCGTCGACAGTGGCGAGGGTCATGGCGTTGGCCTCCACCGGTGGCTGCTCGGTCTTCACCGCCTCGGCGAACCACTGCTGGAACAAAGCGAACGGCTCTCCCGGCGCCTGGGCTTCGGCCAGGCCATCACGGGTGTAGTCGCGGCGCATATCGGCCAGAGATTGGGTCATGGCGCAGTTCCTTGAAAATCAGTTGCTCTTCGTCGAGGTGTTGGCAGCGACCTTATTGGTCGTGGCTTTCTTAGTGGTCGCCTTGCTGGCTGTCTTGACGGGAGCGGCCTTCTTCTTGGCTGCAGTCTTGGCCGGCGCCTTGGACTTGGCGACGATCTTCTTGGCGACCGGCTTGGCGGCAGCCTTGGTGCTGGTCTTGCTCTCGACAGCCTTGGCGGCCGGTGCCTGAACCGACTGCGCCGCCACCATCGAGGCCGCGGCGTACGAACCTGGGGTCTGGTACTTGCTCAACAGCGCGACCATGGTGTTCTGTGGGGTCAGCAGCATCTCCACACGACGATTCAGGGCACGGCCCTCGGGGCTGTCGTTGGCGGCACGTGGCATTTCCGAACCCATGCCCTTGAGCATCAGGCGATCACGCTGCAAGCCGCTGAGGCGGAAGATCGCCGAGACCGAGGCGGCGCGTTCCAGGCTGAGCTTCTGGTTGGCCGCGTTGACGCCACTGCTGTCGGCATGACCGAGAATCAGGACGGCGGTCTTGCTGTCACCCTCGACGGTCTTGGCCACACGGGTGATAGGACCGAGGCTCATCGGCAACAGCATGTTCGGCCGATCCGGGTTGTAGGATCCATCCACCGGCAGCGTCACTGCCAACACATTGTCGCGGCGCTCGAGTTCCAGCTTGCTGTCCTTGATCGCCTCGCGCAACTTGGGCTCGTACTCGTCGAGCCAAGCCTGGGTGGCTTTCTGGTCGATCTTCGGCACCGCAGCGGCCTTGGCCTGCTTGTCTTCACCGCCGAACGGCCACCACCAGTGGCCAGCGCTCTCGGTCTTGGCCTCGGATTTCGCCTCCGTCTTGACTACCTTCTCGGTCACGGCCTCTTTCACTTCCTGGTCGGCCACCTTGTCCGAACCGAATGGCCACCAGGCAAGGCCGCCTTCCTTGGAAGCGTCCTGCGAATGGCTCGCGCAACCGGTCATGGCGGTCAGGCACAGAGCTAGAGCTAAGGTTTTGTGTGAAGACATCAGCGATACACCATGAAAATGAAAGAAATTTTGCCCGCGCGTTCAGGCGTTGGCATTGAGAATAGTCAAAGGGCCGGGCCAATACCCGCATTACCCGATCAAAGGCAACTGCCAAGTACCCGCACCAGCTTCTGCGCCCGCGGGTCCATCAGCACGTAAGGGCCGAGGGTGTTGACCACGAAACCGAAGGCAACGTCATGCTCAGGGTCGGCGAAACCGACCGAACCACCGGCTCCCGGGTGCCCGAAGGCCCGTGGCCCCAAGCCGAACGTGGCATTGCCGACCTCAGGCTGGTCGAGCATGCAACCCAGGCCGAAGCGGGTCTGGGTGAGCAAGGTGCGGTCTTGGCCGAGACTGTGCTCACGGGTCAGTTCGTCAAGCAGTTCGGACTCGAGCAGGCTACCGTCCAGCAGGCCTGCATAAAAACCTGCGAGGCTGCGGGCGTTGCCATGACCGTTGGCCGCTGGCTGCTGCATTCGGCGCCACTCGGGCTTGTTGGTGCTGGTGAGTATCGCTGGCGGATTGGTGAAGGCGCGGGTCGACAGAGCTTCGGGCTCACGCATGGTGACCTGCAGCAGACGCTGAGCCGCTGCATCCCCGGCATTGCCTTTGCCGCGGGCGATGTGGGCCACGCGATGAAACTCCTCGTCGGCCAGGCCGACATGGAAGTCCAGCCCCAGGGGACGCGCAGTTCGGGCCACGATCGAGTCACCAGGGCCACGACCGTCGGCGCGGCGGATCAGTTCACCGATCAACCAGCCATAGGTGATGGCCGCATAACCGTGCTCGCTGCCTGGGGTCCACCAGGGCGTTTCGGCGGCCAGCGCATCCACCATGGTTTGCCAGTCATACAGGGCCTCAGCCGGCAGCAGCTCGCGAATGGCCGGCAGGCCGGCACGGTGACTGAGCAACTGGCGCAAGGTGATGGCCTGTTTTCCCGCCTGAGCGAATTCCGGCCAGTAGCGGGCCACGGGCGCATCGAGGGCCAGCTTGCCCTCGCCGACCAGCTGCAGCGCGGTAACCGCTGCGAAGGTCTTGGTACAGGAGAACAGGTTGGCGATGGTGTCGCTGTGCCAGGCCTGATGTCCGTCCTTGTCGGCGCTGCCGGCCCACAGGTCGATCACGGTTTCGCCGCCGACCTGGATGCACAACGCCGCGCCACGCTCCTGCGGATCGTCGAACAACTCGGCGAATGCATCACGCACCGCCTCGAACTTCAGCTCATAGTGACCCTGGATCTGCACCCGCCTGTACTCCATCCGACCTTGCTGGCAAAGGCGTGCATTGTTTCAGTAGTTGAGGCGTTTGCAAACTGTGTCTAGCTAGAAGGTCGTCGCTGAAAAGTTCCGTAGACCACGCTTTTGCTGGCCGCCATCCGACGATCGCGGCCAGCCGGGCATGACGCCGCTCAAGGTGCCGGCTTTTCCAATAGGGTGCGCAACTGGCCGAGTGTCTGCTGATTGGCTTTGCGCACCGCCTCGACGAAGCCCCCATAAGGCACGTCGGTGATGGCTACCAAGCCTAGATGACCGTTCTCGCCATCGAGCAAACGGCCACTGGCGGGTTGGTCGAGATACTGGAACCAATGCGCGCCGACGATCATCGGCTGCGCCAGGGCGGCCTTGAGGAAGTTGCCATAGGCCGGCCCTCGGTCCTCTTCCCGGGCAACTTCAAGCGGCCCTGGCCAGAATGGCCCACGGTCGCGAGAGCCGAACTGGAATTCGCTCACCAGCACCGGTTTGTCCAGTTCGGCCAGTCGGGTGAAATCGTAGCCATCCTCTGGCTTGAGGGTATAGAAATTGAAGCTGAGCACATCGCAGAATTCGGCACAGGCCTTGACCGCCTCCGGCGTGCTCACGGCATAGCGGCCACCCAGCAACAAATGATTGGGGGCGTGCCACTTCAGGGCATCGGCAATGGTCTTGAAGTAGGTCTCGGCGAACACCTGCTGGAAATGCTGGAAATCACGCTCGATCTCCGGGTGCGCCGGGTCCGGCAGCGGCGCCTCGAAACCGGGGTCTTCCATCAGTTCCCAGGCCTGCAGGTCGATACCCCAGGCCTTGGACAAGCCAGCCTGGTTGCGGTACTTGTCGCGCAATTGTTTGAGAAACGCCCGCTTGGCCGGTACGTCGGTGGTCAGGCGCAATGTGCCGTAGGCCAGGCCATAGCGGGCCTTGGGGTCATCACCGGGCGCTGCCCAAGCCAGTTCGTTGTCGGCAAAATAGCCGATCAACCAAGGATCGTCGCGATGATCGCGCGCAGCGATGGCCACGGCCCGCTCGGTGGCCATGGCAAACCGGGGATCGAAGGGATCGGGCATGCGTCCCCACCAGTCCATTCCGGTACTGATACTGGTGTAATCACCGACGATCGACAGTGGAAGGGTATAGGCCATGCGCTTGGCCTGGCCCAACACCGGTTCACTCCAGTTGCCCAAGGTATTGAAACCCCAGGCCTGCAGGCGATCGAGCGTGTGTGCCTGCCAGCGTACGCTGTCCAGCGCTGCGGGAGGGCAGGCTGCAGGTGCCTGCTCCGGGGTATCGCCTGGGCATGGTTTGGCGTATGTCCGCTGGAGGTTGGCGGCGTAGAAGTCGAACCACCGACCCTGCTTGAAGCCGCGGCCCAGTGATGAGGCGTTGCCGTCGTCGTTGTTGCCATCGCCGTAGAACGCCGCATAGGCATCGCCCTCGGCCGGCAAGCTCTGGAACATGGCCTCACGGCCCGTCACATAGGTCCGTCCGTCGCTGGCCGTGACCGCATTGACGCCCAGGGAATAGAAAGGGTGACCCTCAGGGGTCACCAGAAACCACCGCCCGTCACGCTTTTCGGTGCGGAAAAAACCCCGGCCCTCGAACGCCGGCCCAGCAAGGACACCGCCATAGGTATCCAGCGGCTGCTTGCCGCGCTCGGCCAGCCAGGCCTCCAGCTGCTGTTGCTCGCGGCTGTCCGCAGCCTTGAGCTGCTCGTCATTGACGATTTTCTCTGGCCAGCGAGCACGGGTGGATTGGCCGTAGCCGTCGATCAACCCCTGGTAGGCCGCTTTGTAGGCGAGGTCGTCATCCTGCACTCCGACCTTTTCGATCAACAGACTCTGGGCCACCTTGGGCTTGGGGATGCTCAGGCTCACCGCCACCACCTGCTTGAGGTCGACTTCCCCTGCACTGCTGGCCAACAACAGGCGTTGCCCTTCATGCACCCACGGCATCGGCGGCCCGGCGCGCATACCCTGGCTCAGGGGCGAGGTCGCCTTGAGCGGTACCATCACCGTCTGTGCAGGCCCCGCCGGCAGATCGATACGGCTGGTGAGACTGCGGCCATCACTGCCCTGTACCGTGACGTCTACCGTCAGCGCCCAATCCATGCCGCTTTGCAGGCGCAAGGTCAGAAACTGTCCACTCGACCAGTCCCAGGCGCCCTGCTGTGGGCTCAGGCGCAGGGTCGGGCGCTCGACAGGATTGAACACCACCCGGCGCAACACCTCCCCTTCGGCCGTCTGCTCCGCGTTGTATTGCGGCATCCCAGTGTTGTCGGTGGCCACATCGACCACCGAGGTCGGGCGCACGAAGCTGAACAGCATGTGATTCGCAGCCAACAATGGCGTGCTGAACGACAGACTGAGCAACAACGGCAAGGTTCGGCATGGCAGGGTGCGGCGGATCATGAGGCTGAGGTTCTCCTTCCAGGGCCTGGGATCGTGTCGCGGGACAGGGCTGTTCGACTACCGTCCCTGCAACCCATTGCGGCCTACGACTGTGTGATGGACAACACGCCAGAGAAGCAAGCTCCAGGCGTCAGGTAATTTCCCGCCGGAACGGCGGCAGCGCATTGAGAATAGCCTTACCGTAGCGTTGGGTGACCAGACGCCGGTCGAGCAAAGTGATCACGCCACGGTCCTGCTCGGTGCGCAGCAGGCGACCGCAGGCCTGGATCAGGCGCAGCGACGCATCGGGCACGGCGATTTCCATGAAGGGGTTGCCGCCGCGCGCTTCGATCCACTCGGCCAACGCAGCCTCGACTGGGTCATCGGGCACGGCGAACGGAATCTTGGCAATCACCACATGTTCGCAGTAGGCACCCGGCAGGTCGACGCCCTCGGCGAAACTGGCCAGGCCGAACAGCACGCTGTGCTGTCCATCGTCGACCCGCGCCTTGTGCTTGTTGAGGGTTTCCTGCTTGGACAGGTTACCCTGGATCAGCACCAGCTTGCGCCAGTCACGGTCCAGGCCATCGAACACGTCCTGCATCTGTTTGCGCGAGGAGAACAGCACCAGCGCGCCCCGGGCATCCTCGACGATGTGCGGAAGTTCGCGAATGATCGCCGCAGTGTGCGCGGTCGCATCCCGCGGGTCGGCCTGCAGGTCGGGTACCCGCAGCAAACCGGCATCGCCATGCACGAAGGGGCTCGGCACCACGCAGGTCACGGCATCGCGGGGCAAGCCCGAGCGCATACGGAAACGGTCGAATTTGCCCAAGGCCGTGAGCGTGGCCGAGGTGACCAAGGCGCCATGGGCGACATTCCACAGGCTGCGCCGAAGCATTTCGGCCGCCAGGATCGGGCTGGCGTTGACTTCGATGTCGAACAACGCGCCGCTTTCTGCCAGGGTCAACCAACGCGCCATCGGCGGGCTGTCTTGCGGGTCTTCGGCGGTGAAGGCAGTCCACAGTTCCCAGTTGCCTTGGGCACGGGTCACCAGGCTGCCGAACAGTGGGTACCACTCCTCGGCCTGGTGGCTGGCAATGCCGATATTGACCTCACCATCCATGCCTTCCTTGAGCAGGTCGGCCAGGCGCGTGAACAGGTCGTTCAGGCGGGCGAAGCCCTTTTTCAACTCGATGCCCACCTCGCGGATCTGCTCCGGCACCACGCCGCCTTCGAAGCGGTAGCGCGGGCGTTCGCGGCCCTCGGTGTCTTCACCAGGGCGGAAGTCGGCGACCTGCTCGCACAGGGTGAACATGAACTGCTGCTGGGTACGCACCTCGCGCGCCAGCTCCGGCACCTGCTCGATCAGCTTGCCCAGGTCGCCAGGTAGCGGATGCTGAGCCAGCAGCTTGGTGAGGTTCTTGGCGGTCTGCTCCAACCAGTCGGCAGTGGAGCGCAAGCGCGAATAATGGGCGAAGTGGCCGATGGCCTTGTCTGGCAGGTGGTGGCCTTCGTCGAACACATAAACGGTGTCGCGCGGGTCGGGCAACACCGCACCGCCGCCCAGTGCCAGGTCGGCCAGGACCATGTCGTGGTTGGTGACGATCACGTCGACCTTGCCCATACCTTCGCGGGCCTTGTAGAACACGCACTGCTGGAAATTCGGGCAGTGGCGTCCGGTGCACTGGCTGTGGTCGGTGGTCAGACGTGCCCAGTCCTGGTCTTCCAGGGCCTCGGGCCAGCTGTCACGATCGCCGTCCCAGCGGTTTCCGGCAAGCTTTTCGATCATGCTGTTGAACAGCTTCTGGCTGCGTTCGTCGACCTCGATATGAAAGCCTTCTTCCTCGAAAAGCTGGGCCGTGGCGGATTGCGCGTGCCCTTCCTGGAGCAGGATGTCGAGCTTGGACAGGCACAGGTAACGGCCCCGCCCTTTGGCCAGGGAAAAGCTGAAGTTGAGGCCGCTGTTGCGCATCAGGTCGGGCAGGTCCTTGAAGACGATCTGCTCCTGCAGGGCGACGGTGGCGGTGGCGATCACCAGGCGCTTGCCAGCGGCCTTGGCGGCGGGAATGGCCGCCAGGCTGTAGGCGACCGTCTTGCCGGTACCGGTGCCCGCCTCGACCGCCACCACGGCAGGCTCGCCGGCCCGGCGGCCCTCGTCGTCGCAGGCGATGTCGCCAAGCACCTTGGCGACTTCGGCGATCATCAGGCGCTGGCCATAACGCGGCTTGAGGCTCTTGGCTTCGAGAAAACGCGAGTAGGCGCCCTGGATGGTGGCTTTGAGTTCGTTGCTGATCATAGTCTGCAGGCGCCCGGAGGGCTGGATATATTTTCAGTGTTTCGCATGGGGCGGCTATCATACCCCGCTATTGCCCTTTATGCCGCATGGAGATCCGGATGCTCGCCTTTGCCCTGCCCTACACATTGCATGTCCTGGCCGCCCTGGTGTGGGTCGGCGGCATGTTCTTCGCCTGGCTGGTACTGCGCCCGGCCTCGGTTGCAGCCCTGGAGGGGCCTGCCCGGCTGCGCCTCTGGGTGGAAGTTTTCCGACGGTTCTTTGGCTGGGTCTGGTTGGCCGTGGCCATTTTGGCGATAAGTGGTATCGGCATGTTGCACATGCGCTTCAGTGGCTTCGAGACCGCGCCACGCTATGTGCAGGTGATGATCGGCGGCGGCATTGTCATGTTCGCGCTGTTCATGCGCATCCAGGCGCTGCTGTTGCCTGAGCTGAAGACCGCCGTGCAGGACGAAGACTGGGCCACGGGTGCCGCAGTGCTCGGGCGGATACGCCGCATGGTCGGTATCAACCTGCTGCTGGGACTTGCCGTGGTGGCAGTGGCCAGTTCGCGCGTCATGCTTTGAGGGCCTCGGCCCCGGCTTGCTGGTCCGGGGCGGCGTCGCGCTCAGAGACGTTGCAGGATCAGTTCCCCGGCGGCACCGGCCAGGCCAGGCTGACCGGGTTGCCCAGGACGACCGTTGGCCCCGGGATCGGTGCGGTACACCAAACAGCCCTTGCTCGCGCCCCCCTTGCCCGCCTTGCCAGCGGCCCCGGCCTTGCCTGCGGCGCCGCCATCGAGGCGCACCACGATACGTTCTTCGGCAAAGTCTTGGGGCACGCTCAGACGGATTCGCCCGCCGGGCGCGCCATCATGTCCATTACCCCCATCGTCGCCGTTGGCGCCGCGGCTGGCCTGGCCCCAGGTGCAGCCACCGGCCCGACCATTGGCGCCATCGAGGCCAATGTAACCGGGGGCTCCGGCACCGCCGCGCGCATCGATCGCCAGGCGGTCCGCGTCGAGCGCGTCAAGTTTGAGCTCGAGGTTGCGTCCCGAACGGGCAGCGCGCTCGTAAGTGCCCGGAGCACCGGGTGCGCTGAATTCGCTGCCTTGCCCCAAGCGGGCTGAGCGCGCTTCGATCATCAGTGCCCGGTCCGAGGGGGCGATGGCGATCCGGGCGTTCTGGCCTAGTTCGAGGTGATCGATGCGCAACTCGGTGAGCGTGGCGGGCAGTAACAGGGTGGCCGAATCGGCGACCCGCAGTTGCTCGAGATGCACGCTGGACGCCTTGTTCGGCAGCCGCAGCATCGAATTGGCAGCGACCTCCAGGCTCTCTGCCTGGGCCAGGGGAGCGGCCAGCGCGGCCAACAACATCAGTTTACGCACGGCTCGGCGCCTCCTGCGGACGGGGAATAGACATGACATGGAAAATACCCGTCAGCAGAATTTGCAGACGGTCGAACCAGCGATGGCTACGGCCACGCAGGCTGCCATTGAAGCACAGTACTTCCAGCACGTGCAGACCCAATAGCGCGATACCAGCGGCATTGATCAGCAGATTGAACGGCAGGGGTTGCGGCATCAGCCAATTGGCCAGCACCACCCACCAGAACGCCACCGTCAAGGTCTTGCCCAGTCCCAGAATGAACGCCATTCCCCACCCCTTCCTTGTTGTACCACCACCGCCACCCGCGTCAGCCCTGCACGCGCGGGGCTTCAGTTCAGATGCAGGTCGACCCGTCGGTTATGCGCCCGCCCTTGCTCGGTGTCGTTGTCGGCGATCGGCTCACTTTCTCCGCGACCCTGGCTGGTGATCTTGTCTGGCGCCAGCCCTTGGCTGATGAGGTACTGCGCCACGCTGCTGGCGCGACGCTCGGAGAGCGCCTGGTTATAGCTGTCCGAGCCGACGCTGTCGGTGTGACCGACCACCCTGATGCGTGTCACGCCCAGGTCCTGCAAGCGCGGCAGCAGGCTCTGCAAGCGCTGCTCGCTGGCGGGGGTCAGTTCGGCGGAGTTGAAGGCGAACATCACCTGCCCCTGGTCATCGAGGGTGATCACCTCGGCCTTGGGCTCGGGAGCGGGCTGCGAGGGAGGGTATTGCGGCAACGGACACCCCATGTGGTCGACCGATGTGTTGGCCGGGGTATCCGGGCAGCGGTCGCGGCGATCGAAGACGCCGTCGCCGTCTTCGTCTCCATCCTGGGCAAAACAGATCAGGCCGCCGGCAATCGCACCGAGCGCGCCGCCACCGGCTGCCCAGCTGGAGCTCTCGATTGCGCCGAGGCC
Source organism: Pseudomonas putida (assembly GCF_004357765.1). Lineage (GTDB taxonomy): Bacteria > Pseudomonadota > Gammaproteobacteria > Pseudomonadales > Pseudomonadaceae > Aquipseudomonas > Aquipseudomonas putida_U. Next base: position 30,917 of record NZ_SMTE01000018.1, read on the forward strand.
TCCGCCGACCAGGCCGCCAAGCAGGCTGCAGATCGGCCAGTTGCGCTGATTCAGGGGGGCGCTGCCATCGCTGTGGGTGGCACAACCGGTCAACAGGCTGGAGACCACCAGCAGCGGCAATGCCGCCTTCGACATGACATTCATGATGAACGCTCCTGTGTGGCCGGCCGCTACCGGCTACCCAGGATTAAAGACGCGCCCGCGCCACTTCTCAAGGCGCGGGCGCACGCCGTCAGCGCTCGATCTTGATCTCGGTTCTACGGTTCATGGCACGGCCCTCTTCGGTGGCATTGTCTGCCACAGGTTGGGTTTCACCTGCGCCCATGACCGAAACGAAGCTACTGCGCGGCACGCCGCTTTCGACCAGGTAATCGGTCACCGCGTGGGCCCGACGTTCAGACAGTTTCTGGTTGTAGCTATCGGAACCGACGCTGTCGGTATGGCCGGTCACGCTCAGGCGCGCGCTCGGGGCCTCCTGTTTCAAACGCGTGGCAACAGTGTTCAAGCGCTCCTTGTCACCGGCGGTCAGACGTGCTGAGTCGAATTCGAAGCGCACGTCACGAATGACAATGACCTCTTCCTTCTGCACCACGACTTCCTCGACCACTGGCGGTGGTGGCGGGCAACCATTGGCATCGACCTGCACGCCAGGCGGAGTACCCGGGCACTTGTCGCGACTGTCCGGCACACCGTCACCGTCCTCGTCGCCATCACCGTGCGACCAGCAGTAACCGGCCGCCAGACCACCGCCGAGCAGGGCGCCCCAGCCTGCCCAGCTGGAGCTCTCGATGGCACCCAGGGCAGCACCGCCTACACCCCCGACGGCAGCACACTTCGGCCAGTCGGTTTTTTGCAAACCTGCACAACCAGTGAGCACACTGGTGAGCAGAACCAGAGGTATCGCTGCGCGTACTATGCTCATTTCGTTGGATCTCCTAGGGGGAACCGGCATAACGCCGATCAGTGGCAGTAAAGACCGCCTCATCAATCCCTGCCAGCAATAAGCCACGACCGAGCCCTCTGCCCTTTGCCCGCAGGTCCCTAGCCCGCTAGTCTTGGGCCACCTGAACGAGGATTGGCAATGACCGACGGATTTTCCCAGCGCACACCGCAGCAGGCCCTCGCCGCCCTGCTGGAGCGCTTCACCCCCAGCCGCTTGCTGCTGGTGGGCTCGCACTTCCCCGCCCTGGACGCCTTCGCCAAGGCCCACCCAGACGCGTACATCGCCAGCGCTGCCCCAGGGCCGCTGCCGGCCGAGGTGGCCGCGCAACGCTTCGATCTGGCGATTCTGGTCGACTGCCTCGAACACCTGCCCAAACGCAGCGGACTTGAACTGCTCGGTGGGATTCGTAATCTCAATGCCAGTCGGGTGGCAGTGCTGGCCGACCTGGCCGCCTGCGGCTGGCACGACACGGACTTCTTTGCCCTGGCGCTAACGGCCAGCGAGAAATTTCGTCGTGACGAGCAGCAGTTGAGTCTGTTCACCTATGATCTACACGATTACAAGCAGGTCCCGGACTGGCTCAATGCCAAGTTCTGGGCCAATCCTGAAAACTTTGGCAAGTATTGGTGGTGACGATGAGTGTCTCGGTGTGCCCCTGCGGCAGCGGCAGCCTGCTCGACGCCTGCTGCGGGCATTATCATGCCGGTACCCCGGCGCCCGATGCCCAGACCCTGATGCGCTCGCGCTACAGCGCCTATGTGCTGGGTCTGGTCGATTACCTCGTGGCGACCACCCTACCGGCCCAGCAGCCCGGCCTGGACCGTGCCGCCATCGCGGCGTGGAGTGCCCAGAGCACCTGGCTGGGACTGGAAGTCGAAGGCGCCGAGGTCCTTGGTGGCCAGCCTGAACATGCCTTCGTCACCTTCACCGCCCGCTGGCACGATCAGGAGGGCGACCACCAGCATCACGAGCGTTCGGCGTTCGTCCAGCATGACGGGCGCTGGTACTTCATCGACCCGACCGTCAAGCTCCGGGCACAGCGTAACGACCCCTGCCCCTGCGCCAGCGGGCAGAAATTCAAGAAGTGCTGCGCAAACTACGTGGGCAACTGACGGTGGCGGCCCTGGCACGTACGTTCCTCCTAAGTGCCCTGCTGGCGCTACTGGCGGGCTGTGCCAGTTGGGGCGGCAGTGACTGGCGCGAGCCAGAGGTGCATCTGCTGCGGGTCGAAACGGTCAAGGCGAGGCTGCACCAGCAGGAGTTCGTCCTGCATCTGCAGGTGGTGAATCCTAACGATAGCCGGCTGTTCATCCGCAATCTGGCTTACTCGGTACGCCTCAACGATCTGCTGCTGGCGCAAGATGAAACCAGCTTGTGGCGCAGCGTCGGCGGCCACGCCGAACGCACCTTCAAGATCACCGCGCGGACCAACCTGTGGCAGCATCTCAAGCCGCTGGCCAAACTGCTCAAAAGCAAGCAGCCGTTGCATTATCGCCTGCAGGCCGAACTGAACACCGGGTTGATCGTCCATCGGAGCCTGCACTTGTCGCGCAGTGATGAGATAATGCCCGGCGACCTCATACCGGAGTAACCCTGCAATGACCCAACAACCCCATGTTCATGGCCCCGACTGCAACCACGGTCACGATCAACAGCATGATCACGATCACGGCCATGTGCACGGCCCGCACTGCAATCACGGCCACCAGGAGCCGGTGCGCAACGCTTTGAAAGACGTCGGCCGCAACGATCCATGCCCCTGCGGGAGCCAGAAGAAGTTCAAGAAGTGCCACGGCGCTTGAGCCTGAACTGATGGCCAGCGTCCGACACTGGCTTAACGTGCGCAGCTGCCTTCGGCGCCCGCCGAAGGCGCAACCGCTCCCGACGATTCGGGCAAAAGCGCTCCCGTGCGCTACCACTCGTAAATAAAGCTTCGCGGCACCTTGCACGGCGGCTGTGCGCTCACTACCTTAGCGCCTTTCCAAACCCGCCACGCCTTGCAGGAGCCCTTGTCATGGCCGCCCCCGTCCTTCCTCCCTTCCGCCCGCGGTTCGCTACCGCCGCCACGTTGCTCGGCATGCTCGGGCTCGCCGGTTGTCAGATGGGTGTGCAACAGGACAGTGTGCCTCCCACCACTGGGGTCCAACCGCTCAAGGGACTGGCGCAGAATGTGTCGGTCCGTCGCAATGCGATGGGCGCCCCGCTGATCGAAAGCAGCAGCTTCCATGACGCCCTGTTCAGCCTGGGCTACGTGCATGCAGGCGATCGCCTGCAACAGATGGTGGCTATGCGCCTGCTGGCCCAAGGCCGCCTGGCCGAACTCGCCGGCCCCGAAGCATTGGACATCGACCGCCTGATGCGCGCCGCCAACCTCAAGCAGAGCGCGGCGCGGCAGTATGCCGATGCTTCGCCACGGCTGAAGCGATTCTTCGAGGTGTACGCCCGTGGCGTCAACGCCTACCTGTTCCGCTACCGCGACAAGCTACCGGCTGAACTGGCCAACCGTGGTTACCGCCCCGAGTACTGGAAGCCGGAAGACTGCGTGTTGGTGTTCAATCTGTACGCTCTCAGCCAGTCGGTGAACCTGCAGGAAGAACTCAGCGCCCTGACCCTGGCGCAGCAGGTCGGCCCCGACAAGCTGGCCTGGCTGCTGCCCGGCGCGCCCGATGAGCCGCTGGCCGAAGCAGAACTGGACAAGCTCAAGGGCCTGTCTTTGTCCACTCAACTGCCGGGATTGTCGGCCTTGGCCGCCGCCAGCCAGAAACTGGCCGACCTCGACCTGCTCGGCAGCCCCGGCTCAGCCAATCTCGCCCTCGGGCCGCAACGCAGTCGCAGCGGCAAGAGCCTGCTGGCCAGTGACAGCCGCGCCACCTGGGCCCTGAGCCCGGTGCAGATCAACACCCGCAAGTATCAGGTGGCCGGTCTGTCGCTGCCAGGCCTGCCGATCGTGCTGGCCGGCTACAACGGCAAACTGGCCTGGAGCAGCAGCGCAGTGATGGCCGACAACCAGGACCTGTACCTGGAGCAGCTGCGACACCAGGGTGGTCAGCTCACCTACCTGGCCGATGGCAAGTGGCTGCCGGCCCGTTCGCGTAGCGAAACCTTCTTCGTGCGTGGCCAGCGCCCGCTGCGCGAGGTGATGTACGACACCCGCCACGGCACCCTCTTGGCCCAGCCCGGCAATGCCAGCCTGGGCCTGGCCTTGAACCTGACGGCGCCGCAGGGCGATCGTAGCCTGGACGCCCTGTTCGACTTGACCCGCGCGCAAAATATCGAGCGTGCCTTCGACAGCACCCGCGAGGTGACCAGCGCCGCGCTGAACTTCGTCTTCGCCGAGCCCGAGCACATCGGCTGGCAGGTCAGCGGTCGCTACCCCAACCGCCGCGAAGGCCAGGGCCTGTTGCCTTCCCCGGGCTGGGACGGGCGCTATGACTGGGATGGCTACGCCGACCCGATGCTCCACCCTTACGACCAGGACCCGCCCGCAGGCTGGATCGCCCACGCCAACCAGCGCAGCCTGCCTCGCGGCTATGGCATGCAACTGTCCAGCACCTGGTACTACCCCGAACGCGCCGAGCGCCTGGCGCAGTTGCTCGGTAACGGTCGTCACGACAGCCGCAGCCTGATGGCGGTGCAAAACGACCAGACCACTCTGATGGCAGAAAAGCTCAAGCAGATGCTCGAGGCCCCCGGCATGGCTCAACCGCTGCAACAGGCCATCGCCAAGCTGCCGACGGTCGAGCGCGACCGGGCGCACCATGCCCTGGCCCGGCTCAAGGCGTTCGATGGCCGCCTGAGCCCGGTCTCGGCGGATGCCGCTCTGTATGAGCTGTTCCTCCAGGAGGTGACCCGGCAGACCTTCCTCGATGATCTCGGCCCGGAAAACGGCCCGGTCTGGCAGGCCTTCGCCAGCAATGCCCGGTTGTCCTATTCGGCCCAGGCCGACCATTTGCTCAGCCGCGACGACAGCCCTTTCTGGGATGACCGCACCACCGCAGAGAAGGAAGACAAGCCGACGATTCTCGCCCGTAGTCTGGCAGCAGCCGTTGATGTCGGGATGACCCGCCTGGGCAGCGACATGCGCACCTGGCAATGGGGCAAGCTGCACCAGTACCGCTGGCCGGCCCCCACTTACCATGGCCTGGGCGACAACATCAGCCGCTCGCCAATGGCGGCCGGTGGCGACTTCAGCACCCTGGCGCTGACGCCTTATGCCTGGGGCCGTGATTTCGACACCTACCTACCGGCCTCGGCGCGGATGATCGTCGATTTCGGCCAGAGCGAACCGCTGCAGATACTGACCAGCAGCGGCCAGTCCGGCAACCCAGCCAGCAAGCACTTCGCTGACGGTCTGGACGCCTGGTTCCAGGGGCGCTTCAGCAGCCTGCCGTTGCAGCCGCAGAATTTCTCCCGGGCATATGGCAACCAGCGCTTGACGTTGGTGCCGGGGCGGTGAGGGTGCACGGGGGTTGAATGTTGCGGTGTTCTTCAGATCGAGCGCCGCCCCAACAAATATCGCCAGGCGCCCCCCGAAAAAATCCCACCCGAACTTCCCAACCGCACCACCGCTCCTAACTGGTAAGCCCTCAACCAGCAGGCAGCACCATGGATCTCGTCATCGCCCGCCCCGAAGGACTGTACTGCCCGCCCGGTGATTTCTATATCGATCCCTGGCGGCCGGTGGAGCGCGCGGTGATCACCCATGGTCATGGCGATCACGCTCGAACCGGCAATCGCCACTACCTCACTGCCGCTCCCGGCGCCGGTATCCTGCGCAGCCGCCTCGGTCAGGACATCGACCTGCAGACATTGCCCTACGGTGAACGCCTGCTGCACCACGGCGTCACCCTCAGCCTGCATCCGGCCGGTCATGTCCTGGGCTCGGCACAGGTGCGCCTGGAATACCAGGGCGAGGTCTGGGTGGCGTCCGGTGATTACAAGGTCGAGCCGGACGCCACCTGTACCCCGTTCGAGCCCGTGCGTTGTCACACCTTCATCACCGAATCCACCTTTGGTCTGCCGATCTACCGCTGGCCGGCGCAAACCGAACTGTTCGCCGAAATCAACGCCTGGTGGCGCGCCAACCGTGACCAGGGCAAGGCTTCGGTGTTGTTCTGCTACGCCTTTGGCAAGGCTCAGCGCATCCTTCACGCGCTGGATCCGGACATCGGCCCGATCCTGGTGCACGGCGCGGTCGAGCCACTGAACAAGGTCTACCGTGAAGCCGGGGTGCACCTGCCTCAGACCATCCATGCCAGCGACGTGCCGCGTAACGACCCGCAGATGCGCCAGGCCCTGGTGCTGGCCCCTCCCTCGGCCGGTGGCAGCAGCTGGATGCGTCGTTTCGGCGATTACAGCGATGCCTTCGCCAGCGGCTGGATGCGCTTGCGTGGCACACGGCGACGGCGCGGGGTCGATCGCGGCTTCGTCCTCTCCGATCATGCCGATTGGCCCGGACTGTTATGGGCCATTGGCCAGACCGGCGCCGAACGGGTGATGGTCACGCACGGTTCGGTCAATGTACTGGTGCGCTACCTCAACGAGCAGGGCCTGGATGCTCGTGCCTTCGTCACCGAATACGGCGAGGAAGACGATGCCACCGCCGCGGAGCCGGAGGCATGAAGGCCTTCGCCGAACTCTATCTGCGCCTGGATGCGACCACCTCGAGCAACGCCAAGCTCGAGGCTCTGCGCGATTACTTCGCCAGCGCCGCCCCCGAGGACGCCGCTTGGGCCGTGTACTTCCTCGCCGGCGGACGCCCGCGGCAACTGGTGCCGACTCGCCTGCTGCGCGAACTGGCCATCGCCCTCGCAGGGCTGCCGGACTGGCTGTTCGAGGAAAGCTACCAAGCGGTGGGCGACCTGGCCGAAACGATCTCGCTGCTACTACCAGAGCAGTCCCATGTCAGCGACGACGGGCTGGCGCATTGGGTGGAAAACCACCTGCTGCCGCTACGCGCGATGCCCGCTGAGGAGATCCAGCAGCGCCTGCCACCGCTTTGGGGGCAATTGGATCGGCCGAGCCTGATGCTCTGCCTCAAGTTGATCACCGGCAGTTTCCGCGTCGGTGTGTCGAAACTGCTGGTCACCCGCGCCCTCGCCCAACTCGCCGATCTCGACGCCAAGCGGGTGGCCCAGCGCTTGGTGGGCTACACCGACATCAGCCACCGTCCAAGCGCCGAGGGCTACCTGAAGCTGATCGCGGCTGAGAGCGCCGACGAACACAGCCAGCGCGGTGGCCAGCCCTATCCGTTTTTCCTCGCCCATGCGCTGCAAGCCCCTGCCGAACAGTTCGACACCCTGCTCGGACCACCCAGCGACTGGCAGATCGAATGGAAGTGGGACGGTATCCGCGCCCAGGTGGTCAAGCGCGATGGGCAGGTATGGATATGGTCACGTGGCGAAGAGCTGGTCACGGAGCGCTTTCCCGAGCTGCATGGGTTCGCCCAGGCCCTGCCAGATGGCGTCGTGCTCGACGGCGAGATCCTGGTCTGGAAGGCCGCCAACGGTACCGACACGCCCGCCGTGCAGCCCTTCGCTCTGCTCCAGCAACGCCTGGGCCGTAAGACCCTGGGCAAGAAGCTGCTGGCCGACGCTCCAGTGGTGCTGCAAGCCTACGACCTGCTCGAGTGGCAGGGCGAGGACTGGCGCAATCGGCCACAGTATGCCCGCCGCATGCAACTGGAACGCCTGGTCGAGGCGTATCCGCTCGCGCCCTTGCTGTTGTCTCCGTTGCTCGCCGGCGCCGACTGGGCCGACCTCGCCCGCCAGCGCGAGCAGTCCCGCAGCCTGGGCGTCGAAGGACTGATGCTGAAACAGCGTGAGGCCCTCTACGGCGTAGGCCGGACCAAGGACATGGGTCTTTGGTGGAAATGGAAGATCGACCCGTTCAGCGTGGACGCGGTGTTGATTTATGCCCAGCGCGGCCATGGCCGTCGCGCCAGTCTCTACAGTGACTATACCTTCGCCGTGTGGGATGCACCGGCCGGCACGCCCGAGCGAAAGTTGGTGCCCTTTGCCAAAGCCTATTCCGGGCTCAGCGACGCAGAGATGCGCAAGGTCGATGCCATCATCCGCAAGACCACGGTGGAAACCTTCGGCCCGGTGCGCAGCGTCAGCCCAACCCTGGTGTTCGAACTGGGCTTCGAAGGCATTGCGCTGTCCAAGCGTCACAAGAGCGGAATTGCCGTGCGCTTTCCTCGCATGTTGCGCTGGCGTCAGGACAAACCGGTGGACGAAGCCGATGACCTGGCGACCTTGCAGGCGCTGCTGGCCTGAGCTGGGACGTCGACCGGTCGACGATACGCGAAACGGTGAAGCACAATCGACCAAACTGTGCTTCTATCTTTCTGCCGACCCGTGTCGCAGACCGTTTTCGCCACGCAGCCAGGACCACCATGCACCATTCGACCCACGACCTGCTCTCTCCCGTACCCGGCATCACCCGACAGCTCCACAGCTTTCACTTCGGCCCCCGGGGTGGTGGCAAGGTGTACATCCAGGCCTCTCTGCACGCCGACGAACTGCCTGGCATGCTGGTAGCCTGGCACCTGAAACGCCGCCTGACCGACCTGGAACACCAAGGTCGTCTGCAGCGGGAAATCGTATTGGTGCCGGTGGCCAATCCGGTCGGCCTAGAGCAGGTACTGCTGGATGCACCGCTGGGGCGCTTCGAACTACAGAGCGGCGAGAATTTCAACCGCAACTTCGTCGACCTGTCCGACAGCATCGGCGACCTGATCGATGGCCACCTGACCCAGGATCCCGCCCACAACATCGCGCTGATTCGCGAATACCTGCGCCGCGGCCTGGATGCCCATCCGGTGCACACGCCGCTGCAATCCCAGCGCCTGACCTTGCAGCGCCTGGCCTGCGACGCGGACATCGTGCTCGACCTGCACTGCGACTTCGAAGCCGTCGAACACCTCTACACCACACCCGAGGCATGGCCGCAGGTCGAACCCCTGGCCCGCTACCTCGGTGCCCAGGCCAGCCTGCTGGCCACCGACTCGGGCGGGCAATCGTTCGACGAATGCTTCAGCCTGGTCTGGTGGCAGTTGCAGCAGCGCTTCGGCAAACGCTATCCGATTCCTCTGGGCAGCTTCTCGGTCACCGTCGAGCTTCGCGGCCAGGCCGATGTCAGCCACGAACTGGCGGGCAAGGACTGCCAAGCCATCCTCGACTTTCTCACCCATGCCGGGGTGATCGAAGGTCCCGTCCCACCGCTGCCGTCCCTGGCACGTGCTGCAACGCCGCTGGCTGCAGTCGAGCCGGTGGCGGCGCCGCTCGGCGGCCTGCTGGTCTATCATGCACGCCCCGGACAGTTCCTCGAAGCCGGCCAGCTGATCGCCGAAGTCATCGATCCGCTCAATGATCGGGTCACGCCCGTGCATACCGGCCAGGCCGGACTGTTGTATGCGCGCAGCGTCCGACGGATGGCCACCACCGGCATGGTCATCGCCCACGTCGCAGGCGAAGACGTGTGCCGCAGCGGCTACCTGCTGGCCAACTGATCCGGTAAAACCAAAACGCCTGGGGCGCGGTCTGTAGAAGCACACCCTGCCAAGGATGCTTTGCTCGATGCCCGCCTCCTCCGACCTCGCCAATGCCTGGTTCGCAACCCGTGGCTGGACACCGTTCGCGTTCCAGCGCCGGGTCTGGGCGGCGGTCGAACGAGGCGAGTCGGGTTTGCTGCATGCCAGCACCGGTGCTGGCAAGACCTACGCCGTCTGGCTGGCCGCGCTGCGCGCCTTCGCCAACTCACCTGGCGGACGCCTGCCCGCGCCGTTGCGCGTGTTATGGATCACCCCCATGCGCGCGTTGGCTGCCGACACCGTCCGTGCGCTGCAGGCGCCGCTGGATGAACTCGAGCTGAACTGGACCGTCGGCGTGCGCAGTGGCGATACCGGCAGCGCCGAACGCGCGCGCCAGGCGCGACGTTTGCCCAGTGCCCTGATCACCACGCCGGAAAGCCTGACCCTGCTGATGACCCGCACCCAGGCCAGCGAGGACTTCGCCAGCCTGCGCCTGGTCGTCGTGGACGAGTGGCACGAATTGCTCGGCAACAAGCGTGGCGTGCAACTGCAACTGGCCCTGGCACGCCTGCGCCGCTGGCATCCCGAACTGGTGGTCTGGGGGCTGTCGGCGACCCTGGGCAACCTGCAGCACGCGCTCGACGTGCTGGTGCCCGCTGGCGGGCGGCTGATCGAGGGTCGCCAGGACAAGCGCCTGCTGGTCGACACCTTGCTTCCAGAGGCCATCGAGCGCTTCCCTTGGGCCGGGCACATGGGCCTGAAAATGCTCGCCCAGGTCGCGACCGAAATCGACACCAGCGCCAGCACCCTGGTGTTCACCAACACCCGTGCCCAGGCCGAGCTCTGGTACCAGGCGCTGCTCGACGCACGACCCGACTGGGCGGGGCTGATCGCCTTGCACCACGCCTCACTGGCCCGCGACACACGCGACTGGGTCGAACGCAGCCTCAAGCAGGGCACATTGAAGGCCGTGGTATGCACGTCCAGCCTCGACCTGGGCGTGGACTTTCTACCGGTCGAACGGGTGTTGCAAATCGGCTCGGCCAAGGGGATCGCCCGCCTGATGCAACGTGCTGGCCGCTCTGGCCATGCGCCGGGGCGGCCGTCGCGCATCACGCTCGTACCCACCCACAGCCTGGAGCTGGTCGAGGCAGCCGCAGCGCGCAGTGCCCTTGCCGCCGGCCATATCGAGGCGCGCCAGTCGCCGCGCCTGAGCATGGACGTGTTGGTCCAGCACTTGGTCAGCATGGCCTTGGGCAGCGGTTTTCGCCCGTCGGAACTGCTGTCCGAGGTACGCAGCACCTGGGCCTTCCGGGAATTACGCGACAGCCAGTGGCAGTGGGCGCTGGACTTCGTCCGCCATGGCGGCAATTCGCTGAGCGCCTACCCCGACTACCAGCGCGTCGAGGCCCAACCCGACGGGTTCTGGCGGGTCGCCAGCGAACGCCTGGCGCGGCGTCATCGGATGGGCATCGGCACCATCGTCAGTGACGCCAGCCTGCAGCTCAAGTATTGGAGCAAGGGGGGCGGTGGCAAACACCTGGGCAGCGTGGAAGAAGCCTTCATCGCCCGCCTGCGCCCCGGCGACACCTTGTTGTTCGCCGGCCGGGTGCTGGAATTGGTGCGCGTGGAGAACATGACCGCCTACGTGCGCCGCAGTACCTCACGCAAGGCGGCGGTGGCACGTTGGAACGGCGGGCGCATGCCACTGTCCAGCGAGCTGGCCGACGCCCTGGTCGCACAGCTCGACGCCGCAGCACGAGGCCGCTACGACAGCCCGGAAATGCGCGCCGTGCGCCCCTTGCTCACGCTCCAATCCCAGTGGTCAGCGCTGCCCACGCAGCGGACGCTGCTGGCCGAGACTCTGACCACGCGCCAGGGCTCGCACTTGTTCCTCTACCCCTTCGCCGGGCGCATGGCCAACCTGGGCCTGGCCAATCTGATCGCCTGGCGCGTGAGCCGGGTACAGCCGCTGTCGGTGTCGATCGCGGTGAGCGACTATGGTTTCGAACTGCTCAGTCCCAGTGACGTGGATTGGGCCAGGTGCCTTCCCGCTGCGCTGTCGACCGAACACTTGCTGGAGGACGTGCTGGCCAGCCTCAACGCGGGGGAAATGGCGCTGCGACGGTTTCGCGAGATTGCGCAGATTTCCGGCCTGGTTTTCGGCGGTTACCCCGCCGCACAAAAAAGCACGCGGCAGATCCAAGCTTCCAGCGGGTTGTTCTACGAAGTGTTTCGTAAGCACGATACCGACAACCTGCTGCTCGGTCAGGCGCGGGATGAGGTGCTGCGCGAGGAGTTGGAAATCGAACGCCTGCAGCGCCATTTGCTGGACATGAGTCAATTGCAACTGGACCTGCACCCGCTGCGGCGCCCTGGCCCACTGGCCTTCACCTTGCTGGTCGAGGGCATGCGCGAGACGCTGAGCACTGAAAAGCTGGCGGACCGCATTGCGCGCATGGTTTCGGATCTGGAGAAACTGGCGGAATGAACTATCTGGCGATCGAACATTGCGGCCAGACGCTCTGGTTACTGCCGGACAAGGCCCTCTACTGGCCGGCGCGCAAGGCCCTGCTGGTGGCAGACGTGCATATCGGCAAAGCCGCCAGCTACCGTGCGCTACACCAGCCGGTGCCTAGGGGCACCACCACCGCGACGCTGGCGCGCCTGGACACCTTGCTGGGCGAGTTGGATTGCCAGCAGTTGATCGTGCTTGGCGACTTTCTCCATGCCCGGCACGCCCATGCCCCAGCGACCCTGGCCCGCCTGCGGGACTGGCGGGCACAGCATGCCGGGCTGCACATCGTGCTGGTACGCGGCAACCATGACCGCCATGCAGGCGACCCGCCAAGTGATCTGGGCATAGAAATGACCAACGAGCCCTGGCTGGTCGGACCGTTCGCCCTGTGTCACGAACCCGAGTCCCATCCCACCCACGCGGTGCTGGCAGGACACGTGCATCCGGTCTTCGTGTTACGCGGACGGGCCCGGCAGCGGTTGCGGCTGCCATGCTTCGTGATCGATGCACGGGTCAGCCTGCTGCCGGCCTTTGGTGAGTTCACCGGAGGATGGACGGTCGCCCCTGCGTCGGGCGACCGGATATTTCTCGCAGGTGCCGATCGGGTCTGGGCACTGAAAGGCTGATCAGGCCACCGGTGCAGGTGGAGGATCGTCCGGCAGGGTGGGCTCACCGGGCTCCATAGGCGGGTCGTCGCCGGGTTGCGGCGCGGGCGAAGGATCGGGATCGGGCTGTCCCGGGATGCCGCCTGCGTGCATCGGCAGCGGATGCGCCAGCAGGCTCCAGGCCAGCAGGCCGACCTGGTTGGGCTGCAGTACAGCCAGCTTCGCGCTGATTGCGGGATCTAGTTTCATTGGCGACTCCTGACAGGGGCCGATACGCGTCATGCGCATTCGGCACTGTTCAAAGGGTTGGAGTGCCAATGCGGGAAGGAATTCCCCGCGCTCGTCGGCTCAGGTACGTGGCAGGGTAACGCCGCGCTGGCCCTGGTACTTGCCGCCACGGTCTTTGTAAGACACTTCGCACTCTTCATCGGATTCCAGGAACAGCATCTGTGCGACACCTTCGTTGGCATAGATCTTCGCCGGCAGCGTGGTGGTGTTGGAGAACTCCAAGGTCACGTGACCTTCCCACTCCGGCTCGAGGGGCGTGACGTTGACGATAATGCCGCAACGCGCGTAGGTGCTCTTGCCCAGGCAGATGGTCAGCACATTGCGCGGAATGCGGAAGTACTCGACGGTGCGGGCCAGGGCGAAGGAGTTCGGCGGGATGATGCAGACGTCGCTCTTGACGTCGACGAAGCTGCCGGCGTCGAAGTTCTTGGGGTCGACAGTGGCCGAATTGATGTTGGTGAATACCTTGAATTCATCGGCGCAACGCACGTCGTAGCCGTAGCTGGAAACACCGAAGGAGATGACACGACTGTCGTGCTCGCCGCGCACCTGGCGCTCGACGAACGGTTCGATCATGCCGTGTTCCTGCGCCATGCGGCGAATCCACTTGTCCGATTTGATGCTCATGGCGGGGGGAGTCCTGAAGAGTTGCGGGGAAAAAATCAACGCGCATCTTACCGGTCCCGGCGCCCAGGTTAAAGTTCCATGCCGCATCCCGCGCCGGACGGGGCCGCCACGGCCGCCGATCCGAATTTCTCTAAAGCGTCTTCTGGCCATTGGCAGGCCGCGGAAAGTGGGTTAAGGTGGCGCCACTGTGCTGCACGTGACACCGAGAATCTCTAGTTTGATGCACGATCCTGATCGGCCCATCGCTGAATTTTCTGCTCTCTTTGCGCTCAGTCCCGGGCAGGTTTTTTCCTGACCGTAATCAACTTTGTCCAAGGAGACAGAAAAATGTCCAACCGTCAATCCGGTACCGTCAAGTGGTTCAACGATGAGAAGGGCTACGGCTTCATCACCCCTCAGTCGGGCGACGACCTGTTCGTGCACTTCAAAGCCATCCAAGCTGACGGCTTCAAAACCCTGAAAGAAGGCCAGGCTGTTACTTTCGTCGCTACCCGCGGCCAGAAAGGCATGCAGGCTGAAGAAGTTCAGATCGCCTAAGTCGATCTCGCTTCCTCGCTTTCAAAAAAACCCGCCTTCTGGCGGGTTTTTTCATTCTGGTCGAAAACCGCTGCAGGGTGATCGCCAGTCAGCCGGCGACCACCCTGGCACATCAGTCCTCGCTGATGGTAATGCTCGGCATCGCTGGCGCGGCCGCCTCCTGCAGCACGATCCGCGCTCCGACCTGACGTGCCAGTTCCTGGTAGACCAAGGCGATCTGGCTCTCCGGCTCGGCAATGGCCGTGGGCTTGCCGCTGTCGGCCTGCTCGCGGATCAGCATCGACAACGGCAGCGAGGCCAGCAGTTCGACGCCGTATTGGGCCGCCAGCTTCTCCCCGCCGCCCTCGCCGAACAGATGCTCGGCGTGGCCGCAGTTCGAGCAGATGTGCACGGCCATGTTCTCCACCACACCCAGCACCGGGATGTTGACCTTGCGGAACATCTCCACGCCCTTCTTGGCGTCGAGCAATGCCAGGTCCTGAGGGGTGGTGACGATTACCGAGCCGGCCACCGGGACTTTCTGCGCCAGGGTCAGCTGAATGTCGCCGGTGCCTGGCGGCATGTCGATCACCAGGTAGTCAAGGTCGTCCCAGGCGGTCTGGGTCACCAGTTGCAGCAGCGCGCCCGAGACCATGGGCCCGCGCCAGACCATGGGCGTGTTGTCATCGGTGAGAAAGGCCATCGACATGACTTCCACACCATGGGCCTTGATCGGCACGAACCACTTCTGTTCGCGCACCTGCGGCCGGGTCCCCTCGGCGATGCCGAACATCACACCTTGGCTAGGACCGTAGATGTCGGCATCGAGAATCCCCACCCGGGCGCCCTCACGGGCCAGGGCCAGCGCCAGGTTGGCTGCGGTAGTGGACTTGCCGACACCGCCCTTGCCCGAGGCGACCGCGACGATGTTCTTCACGTTGGCCATTCCCGGCACCTGGGCCTGAGCCTTGTGCGCGGCAATCACGCAGTCGATCGACACGTCGGCGCTGTCGACGCCGTCGAGGTTTTCGATGGCGGTGCGCAATACCTGCGCCCAACCGCCCTTGAACAGGCCGGCCGCGTAGCCCAGCTGCAGTTTGACGGTGACCTTGCCTCCCTGGATGTCGAGGGTGCGCACGCACCCGGCGCTGACCGGGTCCTGGTTCAGATAGGGGTCGGTGTACTGGCGAAGCACACCTTCGACGGCGGCACGGGTGACGGCACTCATGGAGACTCCCATTGGCAAACGAGTAAGTGAATCAGGCGCCTATCCTAACCCGTCAATCGTCAGCAGATGCGTCCTTGGGGTGAAATATCTTCGCCGGCCCTTTATAGTGGCCGATCAACCTGTTTTTTACCCCGTCGCCAGATAAGTAGCCGAGCCACCATGTCCGAGCCACGTCAGATTCTCGTTACCAGCGCCCTGCCCTATGCCAATGGATCCATTCACCTTGGCCATATGCTCGAGTACATTCAGACGGACATGTGGGTGCGCTTCCAGAAGCTGCGCGGGAACCAGTGCATCTACGTCTGCGCCGACGACGCCCACGGCTCGGCCATCATGCTGCGCGCCGAAAAGGAAGGCATCACCCCGGAGCAATTGATTGCCGATGTCCAGGCCGAGCACAGCGCTGACTTCGCCGATTTCCTGGTCGACTTCGACAACTTCCACTCGACCCACTGCGAAGAAAACCGCGAGCTGTCCACGCTCATCTACACCCGTCTGAAAGATGCCGGGCACATCGCCACCCGTTCGGTCACCCAATACTACGACCCGGAAAAAGGCATGTTCCTGGCCGACCGCTTCATCAAGGGCACCTGCCCCAAGTGCGCGGCCGAAGATCAGTACGGCGATAACTGCGAGAAGTGCGGGGCGACCTACGCGCCCACCGAACTGAAGAATCCCAAGTCGGCGATTTCCGGGGCGACCCCGGTACTGCGCGACTCCCAGCACTTCTTCTTCAAGCTGCCCGACTTCCAGGCCATGCTGCAGCAGTGGACCCGCAGCGGTACCCTGCAGGACGCCGTGGCCAACAAGCTGGCCGAATGGCTCGACTCGGGCCTGCAGGAGTGGGACATCTCCCGTGACGCGCCGTACTTCGGCTTCGAGATCCCCGGCGAGCCTGGCAAGTACTTCTACGTCTGGCTGGATGCGCCGATCGGCTACATGGCCAGCTTCAAGAACCTCTGCGCGCGTCGTCCGGAGCTGGACTTCGACGCGTTCTGGAATGCCGATTCCAAAGCCGAGCTGTACCACTTCATCGGCAAGGACATCGTCAACTTCCACGCCCTGTTCTGGCCAGCCATGCTCGAGGGCGCAGGTTACCGCAAGCCCAACGGCATCAACGTGCATGGCTACCTGACCGTCAATGGCGCCAAGATGTCCAAGTCGCGGGGCACTTTCATCAAGGCGCGCACCTACCTGGACCATCTGCAGCCTGAATACCTGCGTTACTACTACGCAGCCAAACTGGGCCGGGGCGTCGACGACCTGGACCTGAACCTCGAAGACTTCGTGCAGAAGGTCAACTCCGACCTGGTCGGCAAGGTCGTCAACATTGCCAGCCGTTGCGCCGGCTTCGTGCACAAGGGCAATGACGGTGTGCTGGTGGCAGGCGACGCCGCCCCGGAACTGACCGAGGCCTTCCTGGCCGCCGCGCCGTCGATCGCCGAGGCCTACGAAGGGCGCGACTTCGCCCGCGCCATGCGCGAAATCATGGCGCTGGCCGACCGCGCCAACGCCTGGATCGCCGACAAAGCACCCTGGTCGTTGGCCAAGCAGGATGGCAAGCAGGCCGAGGTTCAGGCGATCTGCGCCCAAGGTATCAACCTGTTCCGCCAACTGGTGATCTTCCTCAAGCCGGTGTTGCCGGTACTCGCCGCAGATGCCGAGGCCTTCCTCAATGTGGCGCCACTGACCTGGAACGATCACCTGTCACGCCTGGAAAACCACACGCTGAACGCCTTCAAACCGCTCATGAGCCGCATTGAGCCGGCCAAGGTCGAGGCGATGGTCGCCGCCAGCAAGGAAGACCTGGCCGCTACCCAGACTGCAGTACCTGCGGGTAACGGCGAGCTGGCCAAGGATCCACTGTCGGCCGAGATCGAATTCGATACCTTTGCCGCCGTCGACCTGCGCGTGGCGCTGATCGTCAAGGCCGAGGCGGTTGCCGGTGCCGACAAGCTGCTGCAACTGACCCTGGACATCGGTGACGAGCGCCGCAATGTGTTCTCCGGCATCAAGTCGGCCTATCCCGACCCGTCGCAGTTGGAAGGCCGCTTGACCATGATGGTGGCCAACCTCAAACCGCGAAAAATGCGCTTCGGCATTTCCGAGGGCATGGTCATGGCAGCCGGCCCAGGTGGCGAAGAGATCTACCTGCTTAGCCCCGACAGCGGTGCCAAACCAGGTCAACGCATCAAGTAAGCCCCAAGCCCCGGCCTCAGTGCCGGGGCTTTGCTTTCACCCGTCGCGCCAAGACGACACACCTGCCCACGGACGACTATCGTCATAGCCATGAACGATGCCGTCTTGCTGCTGGTCAGCGCCGTGCTGATCAATCACCTGGCCACCAACACCTGCGCAACCGATCGCCATGGGTTGGGGCTGTTCTGTGCGCTTTACGTCGCCCTCGGCGTCAGCAGTGGCTATCTGCTCGACGCCTGGCTGCTGACGCCCTGGCACCTGCAAGACCTGCGTCTGTTCATACTGCTGCCCTGGCTGGCTCTGCTTGGCTGGACAATGCCGCATGCCTTGACCCGATTGGGCCTTGCCTGGGGGGATCGATCTGCGCAACAGCCGCTGGCGATAAACGTGCTGGTGCTAGGGTTGATTCTGCAGCTTGGCGAAAACACTGGAAGCTGGCTGACGACGTTGGGCTGCGCCGTATTGGGCGGCCTAGGCTTGTGGTTGGCGCTGGTTCTGTTCGACGACCTGCGTCAGCGCACCCGACACGACGACGTGCCAACCTGCCTGCGTGGATTGCCCATCGAATTGCTCGGCGTCGGCGTGATGACCATGGCGTTCAGCGGACTCAGCGGGTTGCTCAGGCCATGAGCCAGACACAACGCAGCGATGCCCAGCGCTTACGCCAGACCATGGTCTTGGTACTGCTGGCATGCATTCCCGGCGTGCTGGCCTTGCTCTGGCAGTACGGTTGGGGTGTCGCGGTGAATTTGTTGCTGTGCTCACTGTCCGCCGTGGCCAGCGAAGCGCTGTTGCTGGCGTGGCGCCAACGCCCCATCGGCACCGCCCTCGCCGACACGAGCGCGCTGGTCACTGCCGTATTGCTGGCTGCCGCATTGCCCCCAGGCGCCCCCTGGTGGCTACCCGTGACCGCCGCAGCGGTCGCCATTGGCGTGGGCAAACAGGCCTTTGGGGGCGTGGGCCGCAACCTGTTCAACCCGGCCATGGTGGGCTATGCCTTCGTCCTGCTGAGCTTCCCCCTGCAGATGAATCACTGGCCCGACCAGGCGCACGGTTTGCTCGATACCTGGCAAGCGGTATTCGGCAGCGGCCAACAGGCCGATGCCTGGGCTCAACCCACGGTACTCGATGGCCTGCGTCATAACCGCAGCCTGACGATCGATGAGCTGTTCACCCGTCATCCCGGTTTTGGCACCGTCGGCGGACGCGGTAGCGAGTGGGCCAACCTTGGGTTCCTGCTCGGCGGACTGGTACTGCTGCAACGCAAAGTCATCACCTGGCACGCACCCGCGGGCCTGCTGGCGGGTTTGGCCCTGTTCAGCCTACTGGCCTGGAACGGCTCGGGGTCCGACTCCAATGGCTCCCCCCTGCTTCACCTGTTCTCCGGCTCGACGATGCTGGGTGCCTTCTTCATCATTACCGAACCGGTCTCGGCGCCACGGGCCGCGCTGGCCAAGCTGCTGTACGGATTTGCCGCCGGGCTGCTGATCTATCTCATCCGCACCTGGGGCAATTACCCCGATGGTACCGCTTTTGCGGTGCTGTTGATGAACCTGGCCGTACCGAGCCTCGAACGCCTCGCCATGCGCCGCCAGCAGGTGGCGCCATGAACAACCACGGACGTAATATCCTCGGCCTGCTCGTGATAACCGCGCTGGCAGCGTCGGCAACGCTGGCCTGGCGACACTGGACCGAACCCGCCAGGGCCCGTGCCCAGATCCAGCTGCAAACCGAGCAGCGACTGGCCGTGCTGCCTGCACACAGCTATGACAATCGTCCACTGGATGCCCCGCTCGCGCTGGCGGAATCGCAGCTACCCAACAGCCGCCTCCAGGCGGGCTACCTCGCGACCCTGGCCAATCGGCCCACGGCGATCCTGCTGATCAGCCAGATCCAAGGCTATACCGGCCCCATCACCCTGAGCATCGCCATCGCGCCCGACGGCCGCCTATTGGCCAGTCGTGTCATCGGGCAACAGGAAACGCCGGGGCTCGGCGGGCGTCTTGGCGAACCGCAACTGGCTTGGCTGACGCAGTTCGCCGGACACCGGTCGACAGACCATTGGTCCCTCAGGCGTGACGGCGGCGACTTCGACCAGCTGGCCGGCGCCACAGTCACATCCCGAGCGGTGATGACAGCACTGCGCGAGGCCCTGAGCTACTTCGATCAACACCGCCATGCGCTGCTGGGCAACTCCGACCATGACTAGTCTTTATCTGCTCGCCGTCGGCCTCGTGCCTCTGCTGGGAGCCACCCAGACCTTGGCTCAAGGCTGCCTGTTCGGCCTGTACGCCGTTTGCCTGACGGCACTGCACCAAGCATTTGTGGCACCGCTGCGCCGCCGACTAAGCAGCGGTGCCTGCCGTCTGGCCAGCCTGGTAATCCTGGCCGCCCTCAGCAGTTGCCTGCAGCTGGCCCTCGCCACTTGGAACATGCCTCTGGCCGTGGCACTTGGGCATTGGCCAGTGCTGTTCGCCGTGCAATGCCTACTGGTCGAGCACCTGCTCGGCAGAACCCGCGGCTGGCGACCGCTGGCGCTGTACCTGGGTAGCCTGCTGGGCAGCAGCCTGCTGCTCGGCGCCTGCCGCCAGTGGCTTGGACATTGGGCAGGCCTGCAGTTGGCAGGCCTTGCGCCAGGCGCATTGATACTGCTCGGATTACTCCTGGCCTTGTACAATCGAACGAAAACGGGCATTGCCCGACCAAGCCGTGAAGGAAAGCCCTGACTCCATGAATGCCGCAAAACGCCTCGAGATCTTTCGCAGGCTGCACGAAGACAATCCCGACCCGAAGACCGAGCTGGCCTACACCACACCTTTCGAATTGCTGGTTGCCGTGACTTTGTCGGCGCAATCGACCGACGTTGGGGTCAACAAGGCCACGGCTCGGCTGTTCCCGGTCGCCAATACCCCCGAGGCCATTTACGCCCTGGGAGTCGAGGGCCTGAGCCAGTACATCAAGACCATCGGTCTGTACAACAGCAAGGCCAAGAACGTGATCGAGACGTGCCGCCTGCTCATCGAACGTCACGGTGGCGAGGTTCCACAAACTCGCGAAGCCCTGGAGGCATTGCCGGGGGTTGGTCGCAAGACCGCCAACGTGGTACTCAACACCGCTTTCCGTCAACCGACCATGGCGGTGGACACGCATATTTTCCGGGTCAGCAACCGTACCGGCATCGCCCCCGGCAAAACCGTACTGGAGGTCGAGCGCAAACTGATCAAGTTCGTACCCAAGGATTATCTGCTGGACGCCCACCACTGGCTGATTCTCCATGGGCGCTACGTTTGCCAGGCGCGCAAGCCGCGCTGTGGAAGTTGCCGGATAGAGGATCTGTGCGAATTCAAACAGAAGACTTCCGACGATTGAGCCGATAGTAAAAAAGCGGTAGTGGCGATTGAAAAAATCTTTTTTACCAGGCTTCGCTTTCTCGCTATAAGGACGGCCAATGGCCCCTTGGCTTGGAGCGAATCATGAGTACCGACAAAGAAGACCTGTCGATCGAAGATGACATTGATATCGTCGATGACGACGCAGAGCCTCAGGTGGAAACGGCGAAGACCAACCTGAGCAAGCGACGCACCATCGATAACCTGCTGGAAGAGCGTCGCCTGCAAAAGCAACTGGCCGATTTCGACTACGACCTCTAAACCTGCAGGAAAGCCGCCAACGGGGGCTTTCCGAGCGATGTCGGGTGTCGGTCATGCCAGACCATGACGCTGGGCGAGCTCGATCAGGTCGACCAGCGAACGGGCATTGAGCTTCAGCAACAAGCGAGTCTTGTAGGTGCTGACCGTCTTGTTGCTGAGAAACATGCTTTCGGCAATTTCCTTGTTGGACCGGCCCCTGGCGAGTTGTTGCAGCACCGTCATCTCGCGGGCCGAAAGGCGGTCGACCATTTCCGTTTCACTGCAGCCACCCAGTCGGCCACGCGTTTTGTGCAGGGCCTGGTTGGGGAAATAGCTATATCCGGAAAGCACCGCCTTGATTGCGCTGAGTAGCTCGGTGAGTTCCTGTTGCTTGCAGACATACCCTGCAGCACCCGCCTGCATGCACCGCATCGAAAAATGCCCTGGGGCCTGCGATGTCAGGACCAGTACCCGGCTACGTGGGCTGACCCCCGTGACACGGGTGATGACCTCCAGGCCATCCAACTTGGGTATGCCGATATCCAGTACCACGATATCCGGCAGATATTCCCGCACCAGTTGCAAGGCTGCCACACCGTTGTCGGTCTCGCCGACGATATCGTATCCATGCCGCTCCATCAGCATGCGTACGGCCAGGCGTATGACCGGATGATCATCCACAATAACGACTTTATTCATGCGATATCCATTCAACGATTTTATTAGTCACGAGCCGCCACAATAACCGAGCAACCCCCCTAAGCGCGTAACCATCCCCTGCTTAAACGCACGAATAGATAAAACCTACATAACTCAGAGAAAATTCCTACACGCGACTCATGGAAAACAATCTGTTTTCCACTTCTTCCATGAACTGACTAAACGCTAACAAAGCTACGGGAACCGGCCCAGTTGCCATAGCAGCACCGGCGTGAAGGATTTTTCGTTTCCGCTTCAACGTTGGAAAGTTACCGGGAAAGCGTTCAGCTACAGGAAAGCCTTGGCACTTCAGTGCGGCCGACATAAGGGCTATCGATAGTCGGACACACTGACGGAGGCTGTATCCTTGGCCCGTTTACAACCAGTCGCCCCACTCACGATCATTGCGATCTTCGCCGGGATAGCCGAGGCTTCCGCGCTGGCTACATTGCCGTTTCTCAGCGAACACAGCCAAGCGCTGTATACCTGGTTTCTGGTGGGCTTCCCCTTTTTCCTGACGGCGCTGTTCTTCATCACGCTGAACTTCAACTACAAATCGTTCTACAAGCCTGACCCGCGCCAGGCCACTGCGAAACGCAATCAAGCGAGCCGCGACGCGCTCGCCGAGCGGATGGTAGAGGCCAGCGAGGCAGCGTCCAGCGCGCCGTTCACCGTTACACTGACAGGACCTGCAGCGCAACGAATGATCGAGAGCCAAATCTGTCACTCCCTGGCTCAGCCTGGTGGGCATACCTGTCAGTGGGTTTTCTGCAACCTTGAGACACGCCAATGCATCCATTTTTCACTTAGCGAATTGCCCGGTGAGGCGACAGCGGAAACGCTCTGAGCGGCCTGGGGCAGACACAAAAAAAAACCCCGGCCTGAGCCGGGGTCGGTACAGCAGCAATGCCTCAGAGCAGCGAACGGCCCTTGTTGGCAGCAATACGCATGCGCAGAGCGTTGAGCTTGATGAAGCCAGCGGCGTCAGCCTGGTTGTAGGCGCCGCCATCTTCTTCGAAGGTCGCGATGTTGGCGTCGAACAGCGAGTCGTCGGACTTGCGACCCACCACGGTGACATTGCCCTTGTACAGTTTCAGACGCACTACGCCGTTCACGTTGACCTGCGAAGCGTCGATCATCTGCTGCAGCATCACACGCTCCGGGCTCCACCAGTAACCGGTGTAGATCAGGCTGGCGTACTTGGGCATCAGCTCGTCTTTGAGGTGAGCGACTTCACGGTCCAGGGTGATCGATTCGATCGCACGGTGGGCCTTGAGCATGATGGTGCCGCCCGGGGTTTCGTAGCAACCACGGGACTTCATGCCGACATAGCGGTTCTCGACGATGTCGAGGCGACCGATACCGTTGGCACCACCAATGCGGTTGAGATCGGCCAGCACGGTCGCCGGGGTCTTCTCGACGCCGTCGATGGCGACGATATCACCGTTGCGGTAGGTCAGCTCGATGTAAGTCGCCTGGTCAGGGGCGTTCTCCGGGGAGACGCTCCAGCGCCACATGTCTTCCTCGTGCTCGGTCCAGGTATCTTCCAGGACACCGCCCTCGTAGGAGATGTGCAGCAGGTTGGCGTCCATCGAGTAAGGCGATTTCTTCTTGCCGTGACGCTCGATCGGGATGCCGTGCTTCTCGGCGTAGTCCATCAGCTTCTCGCGGGACAGCAGGTCCCACTCACGCCATGGGGCGATGACCTTGACGCCTGGCTTGAGTGCGTAGGCACCCAGCTCGAAACGAACCTGGTCGTTGCCTTTACCGGTAGCGCCATGGGAAATGGCGTCTGCGCCGGTTTCGTTGGCGATTTCGATCAGGCGTTTGGCGATCAGCGGACGGGCGATCGAAGTACCCAGCAGGTACTCGCCTTCGTAGACGGTGTTGGCGCGGAACATCGGGAACACGAAGTCACGCACGAATTCTTCGCGCAGGTCATCGATGTAGATCTCTTTGACGCCCATCGCCTGGGCCTTGGCGCGGGCTGGCTCGACCTCTTCGCCCTGGCCCAGGTCAGCGGTGAAGGTCACCACTTCGCAGTCGTAGGTATCTTGCAGCCACTTGAGAATCACCGAAGTATCAAGGCCGCCGGAATACGCCAGTACGACCTTTTTTACGTCCGCCATGCCATCACTCCACGGGGTTGTACGGAAAGCGGTCGATTCTACCGGTCTTGCGCACGAATTTACAGTGGGGCGACAGCTTCTGACGACAAAGCGACAGTATCTGTCGAAGGTGCGACGGACGGCCGATCAGGACGATTTCGCTGGCGGTTGCGAGGCTTTGGCGTCGGCCGCGGGCGCCGCTTGGGCGGGTTGAGCGGGCTTCTCGACCGGCGCCACGCGATCGAGCTCGATGTTCACCCGGCGGTTGCGTGCCCGGTTCGCGGCACTGTTGTTCCTGACCAGCGGATAGCGCTCCCCATGGAAGCGCACGACGATCTGCTCTTCCGGCACGCCATGGGCCTTGAAGTAATCGGCCACGGCCAGCGCGCGTCGGCGCGAGGTATCGCGGTTGGTCAAGCGGTTGCCGCTGTTGTCGGAGTGACCATTGAGCTCGATGTGATTCACCGAAGGATCGGCCTTCAGGTAATCGAGAATCACGTCCAGCCGCGCCCGAGCCGAGGCATCCAGCTCGATACCGCCACCGGGGAAGCCGACCTGGGTCTGGCGGATCTGGTCAAAGTTCATCGGCAGCATCTTGGCCGCGCAGGCTTGATAGTCGTTGTAGGCTTTGCTGAAACTGACTGGCAACACCCGCACTTCCATTGCCCTGCCGCCTTCGCCGGTGTAATTGCGCACCACCGTGCTGCGCCCATCGAGCAGGCCATTGATCAATCGGCTGGCCTGGCCTTGGGATGACGTGAACAACACGCCGGTGCGGGACATGCGCACCACGCCCAAATTGACATCGCCACGCCCCGGCTGCCAAGGCGCGGCCGCTGCCAGCAATGTGGCAGAGCCGGCACCCAGCACATTGCTGGCCGAGCGCAGCTGGAACACCGGCTGTTCACCTGCCCGACGCACGAACTCGCCACTGCCGAAGCCGTCGATCGGCTGGATCAGGCGACATTCGAACTGATCGCCTTCGACCGTCCAGGCGACATTTTCCATGCGGGTCTGGAAGGTCAGCGCGCCCGCCGGAATGCTGGCGAACAAGGTGAACAGGGCTAGATAACGCTGGCGCACGGGCGGCTCCACTTATTTGACGGCTTACCTGGAGGCTATCGGGCGCTTGGCGGAAAACTTGAAGCCCGTGCTCGGCCCAGGGTTTTCCGGTAGCATTGGTCCTTGAGTTCGACCCGCCTGGAATCCCCAATGTCCGATCGCCTGACCCTCCTGCGTCCCGACGACTGGCACATCCATCTGCGTGATGGTGCCGTCCTGCCTCATACCGTTGGCGATGTGGCGCGTACCTTCGCCCGTGCCATCATCATGCCCAACCTGGTTCCGCCGGTACGCAATGCCGAAGAAGCCGGCGCCTATCGCGAGCGCATCCTCGCCGCTCGCCCGGCCGGCAGCCGCTTCGAGCCGCTGATGGTGCTGTACCTCACCGACCGCACCAGCCCAGAGGACGTCCGTGCAGCGAAGGCCAGTGGCTTCGTGTACGCCGCCAAGCTGTACCCGGCCGGCGCCACCACCAACTCCGACTCCGGCGTGACCAGCATCGACAATATTTTCCCCGCGCTCGAGGCACTGGCCGAAACTGGCATGCCGTTGTTGGTGCACGGTGAAGTCACGCGCAGCGAGATCGACGTGTTCGACCGCGAGAAGCGCTTCATCGACGAGCATCTGCGCCGTGTCGTCGAGCGTTTCCCGACCCTGAAGGTGGTGTTCGAGCACATCACCACCTCCGACGCCGCGCAGTTCGTCAGCGAGGCCCCGGCCAACGTCGGCGCCACCATCACCGCCCAACACTTGCTTTACAACCGCAACCACATGCTGGTTGGCGGCATCCGCCCGCACTTCTATTGCTTGCCGATCCTCAAGCGCAACACCCACCAGGTGGCGTTGCTGGACGCGGCCACCAGCGGCAATCCGAAGTTCTTCCTGGGCACCGACTCCGCCCCGCACGCACGCCACGCCAAGGAAAACGCCTGCGGTTGCGCCGGTTGCTACACCGCCTATGCGGCGATCGAGTTGTACGCCGAAGCGTTCGAACAACGCAACGCACTGGATAAACTCGAAGGCTTTGCCAGCCTCCACGGCCCTGCCTTCTACGGCCTGCCGGCGAACACCGACACCATCACCCTGGTCCGCGAGGAGTGGACCGCCCCGGACAGCCTGCCGTTCGGCGAGCAGACCGTGGTGCCGCTGCGCGCGGGCGAGCAACTGCGTTGGCGCCTGCTGGAGGACAACGCGTGAGCGAAGACCTCTACGAAGACGATCAGGATGTCCAGTCGGGCAGCGCTTCACGCCACCCCATGGCCGAACGCTTCCGCGGCTATCTGCCGGTAGTGGTGGACGTCGAGACCGGCGGCTTCAACAGCGCCACCGATGCCTTGCTGGAAATCGCCGCGGTGACCATCGGCATGGACGAGAAAGGCTTCCTGTTCCCGGAGCACACCTATTTCTTCCGGGTCGAGCCGTTCGAAGGCGCCAATATCGAGCCCGCAGCGCTGGAGTTCACCGGCATCAAGCTGGACCATCCCCTGCGCATGGCAGTGAGCGAGGAAAGCGCCCTGACCGACATCTTCCGTGGCGTGCGCAAAGCGCTCAAGGCCAACGGTTGCAAGCGGGCAATCCTGGTCGGCCACAACAGCAGCTTCGACCTGGGTTTCCTCAACGCGGCAGTGGCACGCAACGACATCAAGCGCAATCCGTTCCACCCGTTCTCCAGCTTCGATACAGCCACCCTGGCCGGACTGGCTTATGGCCAAACCGTATTGGCGCGAGCCTGTCAGAGCGCAGATATCGACTTCGATGGTCGTGAGGCGCACTCGGCACGCTACGATACCGAGAAGACCGCCGAACTGTTCTGCGGCATCGTCAACCGCTGGAAAGAAATGGGCGGCTGGCGCGACTTCAACGATTGAAGCTGCACCTTGAAGCAAAAAAAACCGGCCATCGAGGCCGGTTTTTTTATGCGCTCGGCAATTACAGCTTGCCGGCGTTCTCGCTCAGGTAAGCAGCGACGCCTTCTGGCGAAGCGGTCATGCCCTGGTCGCCTTTCTTCCAGTTGGCAGGGCAGACTTCGCCGTGCTCTTCGTGGAACTGCAGGGCGTCGACCAGACGCAGCAGCTCGTCCATGTTACGGCCCAGTGGCAGGTCGTTGACGATCTGCGAACGGACAACGCCGTTCTTGTCGATCAGGAAGGCACCACGGAACGCTACACCGCCTTCGGACTCGACGTCGTAGGCCTTGCAGATTTCGTGGGAGATGTCGGCAGCCAGGGTGTACTTGACCTGACCGATGCCGCCATTGTTGACCGGGGTGTTACGCCAGGCGTTGTGGGTGAAGTGCGAGTCAATCGAGACACCGATCACTTCCACGCCACGGGCGGCGAAGTCAGGGATGCGGTTGTCCAGGGCGATCAGCTCGGACGGGCAGACGAAGGTAAAGTCCAGCGGGTAGAAGAACACCAGGCCGTACTTGCCCTTGATGGCCGAGGCCAGGTTGAAGCTGTCGACGATCTCGCCGTTACCGAGGACGGCCGGGACGGTGAAATCGGGGGCTTGTTTGCCAACGAGTACGCTCATTGTAATCTCCTGATGAGGGTGAAGAACCGTTTGCCGGGCCAAGCGGAAAGGCCAGACATCCAACAAAGGCCGACCATCATACACGGCTTCTCATGACAGGCCGAATCGAACCGCCGGTCGCTCAAGCACGGCGCTCCCGCAAAGCCCTTTGACAAGCATTCTCATTACCATTACTCTCCAACCCATCGACTCAACCAGCGATGGTCCGACTTTATGTATGTGTGTCTTTGTGTCGGCGTGACCGACGGCCAGATCCGCGATGCGATCTATGAAGGATGCTGCAGCTACAAGGAAGTTCGAGCCGCGACCGGCGTCGCCAGCCAATGCGGCAAATGCGCTTGCTTGGCCAAAGAGGTGGTGCGCGAGACCCTGACGAGTGTGCAGGTAAGCCAACAGGCGGCCCTGCCCTACCCTGTGGAATTCACCGCTGCCTGAATTGCCCGATTTCAAAGAACCGGACCCTGCGTCCGGTTTTTTTATGCCTTAAATTCAATAAGTTAGGCTACCAACGCGGTTCACAAACATTCTTATTCCTATTAATTTTCACTTATTATTCAAGAACTTAGGTTTGACAGCCCTTACTATCGGGCTCAAACTTCCTGCATTGGCACTCATCTCAAGGGCAGGAACCCGCAATGAAAGGCGACGTAAGCGTCATCCAGCATCTCAACAAGATCCTCGGAAACGAGCTGGTCGCAATCAACCAGTATTTCCTGCACGCCCGTATGTACGAAGACTGGGGCCTGAACAAGCTCGGCAAGCACGAGTACAAGGAATCCATCGACGAGATGAAGCACGCTGACAAACTGATCAAGCGTATTCTGTTCCTTGAAGGCATTCCTAACGTTCAGGACCTCGGCAAGTTGTTGATCGGCGAACACACCAAGGAAATGCTCGAGTGCGACCTCAAGATCGAGCAGAAAGGCCTGGTCGACCTCAAGGCGGCCATCGCCCATTGCGAAACCCAAGGCGACTTCGGTTCGCGTGATCTGCTCGAGGACATCCTGGAGTCCGAGGAAGAACACATCGACTGGCTGGAAACTCAGCTGGGGCTGATCGACAAGATCGGCATCGAGAACTACCTGCAGTCGCAGATGGGCGAAGAATGATTCGCACACGCTGACTCGTGGCATGAAAAAACCCGCTCATGGCGGGTTTTTTCATGCCACGGGAATGAGGATCAGGCTTCGGAAGCCTTGGCCTTGGCGGCAGCGTCCTTGATCAGGGTCTGCAGCTCACCCTTTTCGAACATTTCCAGCATGATGTCGCTGCCACCGACCAGCTCACCGGCAACCCACAGCTGTGGGAAGGTCGGCCAGTTGGCGTACTTGGGCAGGTTGGCGCGGATTTCCGGGTTCTGCAGGATGTCGACGTAGGCGAACTTCTCGCCACAACCCATCACGGCCTGCGAAGCACGCGCAGAGAAGCCGCACTGCGGAGCATTCGGCGAGCCTTTCATGTAAAGCAGAATGGTGTTGTTGGCAATCTGCTCTTTGATCGTTTCGATGATATCCATGTAGCACCTCGGCTGAACTTTCCGACGCAAATGTCGGCACGGTGACGCATTGTAACGGAAACCCGATCAGCATGCTCGGCCTTACCGTTCATCAAGCGGCACCGACCTGCACAGGGACGCCATTGAGCGCCGCGTTGCCCGATACCCGATCGCGCAGACGTTCATCGGTCAGGTCGTTGGCACTCACCCCAGGCTGCGTCTGGGCCACCTGCAACCTCACGCCCTGGCGTCCGTGGCCGAACCCATGGGGCAGGCTGACCACCCCAGGCATCATGTCCTCGCACGCCTGCACCTCGACTTCCAACGTCCCCGTACGCGAACGCACGACGACCCGCTGGCCATCCTGCAAGCGCCGTTGCTGCAGGTCGAATGGGTGCATCAGCAAATGATGACGCGGCTTGCCTTTTACCAGGCGGTGGAAGTTATGCATCCATGAATTGTTGCTGCGCACATGGCGGCGTCCGATCAACAGCAGTTCGTCGGGTGCAGCGGGGGCCTGTCGGCCCAGCCGCTGCAGATCGTCCAGCAACACCTGCGGTGCGACCTCGACCGCTCTACTGGCCGTCGCCAGGCGTGCCGCGAGGTTGGCACGCAGTGGTCCAAGGTCGAGCCCATGGGGGTAGTGGTCCAATGCCTGCAGGGACAGATTCCAGGCCGAATCCTGACCATAGCGCCCACTGCGTAGGGCTTGATCGATCATCCGCGCCGGCGGGACGGTCGGCTTGAGCTCCAGCCCGGCCCGTTTGGCAAAGGCCTGGGCCAGGCCGACGAAGATTTCCCAGTCGTGCAGCGCACCCTCCGGCTTGTCCAGGATCGCCCGGTTGAAGCGGGTGACGTTGCGTACCGCCAGCAGGTTGAAGGTCGTGTCGTAATGATCGTTTTCCAACGCCGAGGTCGAGGGCAGGATCAGGTCGGCATGGCGGGTGGTTTCATTGATGTACAGGTCGATGCTGAGCATGAACTCCAGCCCTTCCAATGCCTTGTCCAACTGCCGCCCATTGGGCGTGGACAGCACCGGGTTACCCGCCACCGTCACCAGGGCGTGCACCTGGCCTTCGCCGGGGGTGAGGATTTCCTCGGCCAAAGCGGCCACCGGCAGCTCACCGCCATATTCAGGCAAACCGGAGACGCGGCTCTGCCAGGCATTGAAATGCCCCCCCGAGGTACTCGCCACCAGGTCCACCGCCGGTTCGGTGCAAAGCGCCCCACCCTCTCGATCAAGATTGCCCGTGACCAGGTTGATCACCTGCACCAACCAGTGACACAGCGTGCCGAAAGACTGGGTCGAGACGCCCATGCGGCCATAACAGACCGCTTTGTCAGCCGCCGAGAAGTCGCGGGCCAGCTGGCGTATGCTGGCCGCGTCGATGCCGCAATGCGCACTCATCGACTCGGCATCGAACGCTGCAATGCCAGAGCGCAACGCCTGCAACCCTGCGATCGGCAGGTGCGAGCCGCGGACCAGGTCCTCATCGAACAAGGTGTGGAGCAAGCCGCATAACAGCGCGGCGTCGCCACCGGGCCGGATGAACAAGTGGCTGTCGGCGATCGCTGCGGTTTCGCTGCGTCGTGGGTCTACCACCACCAGCCGGCCACCGCGAGCGCACAGGGCCTTGAGGCGCTTTTCGACATCCGGGACGGTCATGATGCTGCCGTTGGAGGCCAGCGGATTACCGCCCAGGATGAGCATGAAATCGGTACTGTCGATGTCCGGAATCGGCAGCAGCAGGCCATGACCGTACATGAGATGACTGGTCAGATGTTGCGGCAATTGGTCGACCGAGGTGGCCGAGAAGCGATTGCGGGTCTTGAGCAGGCCAAGGAAATAGTTGCTATGGGTCATCAGGCCGTAGTTGTGCACGCTCGGATTACCCTGGTAGACCGCCACGGCATTGCGCCCATGGGCCTGCTGAATCGCCCAGAGCCGCTCGGCAGCCAGTTCGAAGGCTTCGTCCCAGCCGATGGCTTGCCACTGCGAGCCAACGCGCTTGTGGGGTTGGCGCAGACGATCCGGGTCATCCTGGATATCCTGCAACGCGACCGCCTTGGGGCAGATATGTCCTCGGCTGAAGGGATCCTCGGGGTCACCCTTGATCGAATGAATGCGCGACCGCCCGTCGTCGTCTCGACCGACTTCGATGTTCAATCCACAAATCGCTTCGCACAGATGACAGGCGCGGTGGTGAAGGGTCTTGGTCATGGCCGCCTCGGCCTCGTGGTTGTCCAGCCACGACTATGCGCTCAGGCCAGACCCCCGGCCAGTGCGCTTTGCGCCGTGAATCAGGCGACATCAGGCTGGTCATTGGCGACACGCATTTGCCAAATCGGCGACAAGCCGTGTACAAACCTCTGTAGCAAATAAAGAACAGCGTCGACACTGCCTGTCATGACACCCCTTGCAACAGTGATGCTGTTCTCCCCCTTGGTTTCAGGCGACATTTAATTATAGTATTGCGCCTTTCCCTATTTCGTCCGCCCCGTGCGGCTTACGCCGCAGGTCACTCCCGTTGTCAAAAAAAACCATACGGTCGACCTGCATACCGTTGCAGATAAGGTAGTCAAACATGAGCGCTAGGCACTTTCTCTCCCTGATGGATTTCACCGCTGACGAATTGCTCGCCGTGGTCCGTCGAGGCATCGAGCTGAAGGACCTGCGTAACCGCGGCGTACTGTTCGAACCGCTGAAGAACCGGGTGCTGGGCATGATCTTCGAGAAATCCTCGACGCGTACCCGCCTGTCGTTCGAAGCCGGCATGATCCAACTCGGCGGCCAGGCGATCTTCCTCTCGCCACGCGACACCCAACTGGGTCGCGGCGAGCCGATCAGCGACAGTGCCATCGTCATGTCGCGCATGCTCGACGCCGTGATGATTCGTACCCATGCCCACGCCACCTTGACCGAGTTCGCCGCCAATTCCCGCGTCCCTGTGATCAACGGACTGTCCGACGAGTCGCATCCCTGCCAACTGCTGGCCGACATGCAGACCTTCCTCGAGCACCGTGGCGCCATCCAGGGCAAGACCGTGGCCTGGGTCGGTGACGGCTTCAACATGTGCAACTCCTACATCGAAGCAGCCGTGCAGTTCGATTTCCAGCTGCGCATCGCCTGTCCGGAAGGCTATGAGCCCGATCCACGCTTCCTGGCCCTGGGTGGCGAGCGCGTACAGATCGTCCGCGATCCGCGTGAAGCGGTGAGGGGCGCGCACCTGGTGACCACCGACGTATGGACTTCCATGGGGCAGGAAGAGGAAACTGCACGGCGCCTGGCGCATTTCGCGCCTTATCAGGTCACCCGCGAACTGCTCGACCTGGCGGCACCCGACGCCCTGTTCATGCATTGCCTGCCCGCCCACCGCGGCGAGGAAATCAGCCAGGACCTGCTCGACGACCCTCGCTCGGTCGCCTGGGACCAGGCTGAGAACCGCCTGCATGCGCAGAAGGCCCTTCTCGAATTCCTTGTAGAACCGGCTTACCACCACGCATGAGTCAAACCCTACTGCTCAACTTGCGCGACCTTGCCTGCGGCTATGGCGACCAGCGCATCGTCCAGAACCTCAATCTGCACCTGAACGCAGGCGACATCGGTTGCCTGCTGGGTTCCTCCGGTTGCGGCAAGACCACCACCCTGCGCGCCATCGCCGGCTTCGAGCCAGTGCATGCCGGTGAAATCCAGCTGGCGGGCGAAGTCATATCCCGAGCCGGGTTCACGCTTGCGCCGGAAAAACGCCGGATCGGCATGGTGTTCCAGGACTATGCACTGTTTCCTCACCTCACGGTGGCCCAGAACATCGCCTTCGGCATCGCCAAACATCCCCGGCAGGGTGAGGTGATCGATGAGATGCTGGAACTGGTCAAGCTCGGCGGCTTGGGCGGACGCTATCCGCATGAACTTTCCGGCGGCCAGCAACAGCGGGTGGCGCTTGCTCGCGCTCTGGCCCCGGAACCCCAGTTGCTGCTGCTCGACGAGCCGTTTTCCAACCTTGATGTCGAGCTGCGCCGGCGCTTGAGTCACGAGGTACGTGACATTCTCAAGAACCGAGGCACCAGTGCGATCCTGGTCACCCATGACCAGGAAGAAGCCTTTGCCGTCAGCGATCACGTCGGGGTGTTCAAGGAAGGCCGCCTGGAGCAATGGGATACCCCCTACAACCTTTACCATGAACCGCAGACCCCCTTCGTCGCCAGCTTCGTCGGCCAGGGCTATTTCATTCGCGGCCAGATGAGCAGTCACGAAGCGGTCAATACCGAGCTGGGCGAGCTGCGTGGCAACCGCGCCTATACCATGGCACCCGGCAGCTCGGTGGACGTGTTGCTGCGCCCCGACGACATCGTGTACGCCCCCAACAGTGGCCTGCGTGCCAGCATCACTGGCAAGAGCTTTCTTGGTGCCTCGACCCTGTACCGCCTGCAATTGCCCACCGGCAGCCAGTTGGAGGCGATCTTCCCAAGCCATATCGATCACCAGGTTGGCGACGAGGTCGGCATCAGTGTGGCCGCCGATCACCTGGTGCTGTTCCCGGTACCGGGCAGTGTCGCCGCCCAACTGTCGCGCCAGGAAACCAGCGTGCGCCGTTACAGCTCAGCCAGCTGATCCTATGACCTGGGGCTGCGCCGCAGCTCCAGGCGCCTTCATTCCCGACCGATCCCGGCAAATACCCCCTGGGTATGCTCGGCCAGCACCGCCGCGGCCAGTTCCACTTCCAAGCCTCGCCGCCCAGCACTGACATGAATGGTCGAAAAGTCTTGCGACGATTGATCGATGAACGTGCGTAAGCGTTTCTTCTGTCCCAGCGGGCTGATGCCTCCGACCAAGTAGCCAGTGGCGCGTTGCGCCGCCATCGGGTCGGCCATTTCGCACTTCTTCACCCCGGCGGCCTGGGCCAGGGCCTTGAGGTCCAGGGTGCCGCCCACCGGCACGACCGCCACGAGCAATTCGCCCTTTTCGCTGGCCGCCAGCAACGTCTTGAACACCTGGCGTGGATCCAGGCCAAGCTTTTCTGCCGCTTCAAGCCCATAAGAGGCCGACTTGGGGTCGTGCTCGTAGCTGTGCACCCGGTGTTCGGCGCGCACCTTCTTGAGCAGGTCGAGGGCTGGGGTCATGTGGTGCTCCGATCTGGTACAGGTCGGCGGCTACTTTAGGGCAAATCCCGCCCGCCAGCCAACCAGACACGCAGCAATGCGTCTAGGGCGGGATATGCACCCGTGATGCGGGGCCAAATCGTGACCGAGCGTTCACTTTCGACCTTTGACATCAGCGTTTCTTGTCTATATTTTTTCGTTTGTGAATAATCAGTGCACTCAAAATGTGCATATTTCAACATCTGCCCGGTCTCAATGGGGATCGATACCGGGCATTGCTGTCGAGCGCCACGTGCCTCACAACAAAAACAAACGAGGTCATACATGACGACTGCTCTGCGCCAACCTACGCTGTCCAGCCAGTGCCTGGCGGAATTTCTCGGCACCGCGCTGCTTATCTTCTTCGGAACCGGCTGCGTCGCCGCCCTCAAAGTCGCGGGCGCCAGCTTCGGGCTTTGGGAAATCAGCATCATCTGGGGGGTGGGGGTCAGCATGGCGATCTACTTCACCGCCGGTGTGTCCGGTGCGCACCTGAACCCGGCGGTGAGCATCGCGCTGACGGTGTTCAGTGGGTTCGAACGCCGCAAACTGCCCTTCTACATTCTCGCGCAGGTCACCGGCGCCTTCTGTGGTGCCGCGTTGGTGTACACCCTGTACAGCAACCTGTTCTTCGACTTCGAACAAGCCCACGCCATGTTGCGCGGCAGCCCGGCCAGCCTGGAGCTGGCCTCGGTGTTCTCCACCTACCCACACCCTGCGCTCTCCATCGGCCAGGCGTTTCTGGTCGAAGTGGTGATCACCGCTATCCTCATGGCAGTGATCATGGCCCTTGCCGACGATAACAATGGCCTGCCACGCGGCCCGCTGGCGCCGCTGCTGATTGGTTTGCTGATCGCAGTGATCGGCAGCGCCATGGGCCCGCTGACCGGATTCGCGATGAATCCCGCCCGCGATTTTGGCCCAAAACTAATGACTTTCTTCGCCGGTTGGGGCGAAATCGCCTTCACGGGTGGACGCAGCGTTCCTTATTTCCTGGTACCGGTGTTCGCACCGATCCTGGGCGCATGCCTGGGTGCAGCCATCTATCGCGGCCTGATTGCCCGCAACCTGCCGCAGGCACCGGACGCTGACGCTGAACCGAACGACAATCGCCGGGCCGATGCCCAGGTCAATTGACCTGGCCATCCTACACGCCCCCGACCTCCTCATTTGCAAGGCCTATGACCATGACAGATACCCAGGATAAGAACTACATCATCGCCCTGGACCAGGGCACCACCAGCTCGCGAGCCATCATTTTCGATCGTGATGCCAACGTGGTCGGCACCTCCCAGCGCGAGTTCGCCCAGCACTACCCGCAAGCCGGTTGGGTCGAGCACGATCCCATGGAGATCTTCGCCACGCAAAGCGCGACCATGGTCGAGGCGCTGGCCCAGGCAGGCATCAGCCATGCTCAAGTCGCGGCGTTGGGCATCACCAACCAGCGTGAAACCACGGTGGTCTGGGACAAGGAAAGCGGTCGCCCGGTGTACAACGCCATCGTCTGGCAGTGCCGCCGCAGCACCGAAATCTGCGCCCAGCTCAAGCGCGATGGGCATGAGGATTACATTCGCGAAACCACCGGCCTGGTCACCGATCCCTACTTCTCCGGCACCAAGCTGAAATGGATCCTCGACAACGTGGAAGGCGTGCGTGAGCGCGCCGAACGCGGCGAATTGCTGTTCGGCACCATCGATACCTGGCTGATCTGGAAATTCTCCGGCGGCAAAGTGCATGTCACCGACTACACCAACGCCTCGCGCACCCTGATGTTCAACATCCATAGCCTGCAGTGGGACGAGAGGCTGCTGGAGATTCTCGGCATCCCCCGGCAGATGCTGCCCGAGGTCCGCCCGTCCTCGGAAATCTACGGCCACACCAAGAGCGGTATCGCCATCGCCGGTATCGCCGGCGACCAGCAGTCGGCACTGTTCGGCCAGATGTGCGTAGAGCCCGGCCAGGCCAAGAACACCTACGGCACCGGCTGCTTCCTGCTGATGAACACCGGTGACAAGGCGGTGAAGTCGTCCCATGGTCTGCTCACCACCATCGCCTGCGGTCCTCGGGGCGAGGTGGCCTATGCCCTGGAAGGTGCGGTATTCAACGGCGGCTCCACTGTGCAGTGGTTGCGCGACGAACTGAAGATCGTCAACGACGCCCTGGACACCGAGTACTTCGCCAGCAAGGTCAAGGACAGCAACGGAGTCTATCTGGTGCCGGCATTCACCGGCCTCGGCGCCCCGTACTGGGACCCTTATGCCCGCGGCGCACTGTTTGGACTGACTCGCGGAGTGAAAGTCGACCACATCATCCGGGCGGCACTCGAATCGATCGCCTATCAGACCCGCGATGTCCTTGACGCCATGCAACAGGATTGCGGCGAGCGCTTGTCGGAGCTGCGCGTGGATGGCGGTGCAGTGGCTAATAACTTCCTGATGCAGTTCCAGGCCGACATCCTCGGCACCTGCGTCGAACGCCCGAAAATGCGTGAGACCACAGCACTTGGCGCAGCGTACCTGGCTGGCCTCGCCTGTGGCTTCTGGAGCGGCCTGGACGAGTTGCGCAACAAGGCGATCATCGAGCGCGAGTTCAGCCCGCAGCTTGACGAGGCCCACAAAGAAAAGCTCTATGCCGGCTGGAAGAAGGCGGTCGAGCGCACCCGAGACTGGGAAGATCACGAAGCCTGATCGCCCGCGACCGACGGTCACCGACAAGCCGGATCCCCCGGATGCCGCAGCGTTTTCACCCCAGCTGCGGCTCCGAAGGGGAAACGGCTGACCGGTATCCGGACGTTTCGTGCCCCGATCGTCACTGGCCGTCATCCATTTCCTACGGCATCATTGCAGAATTTGTCCGGCAGCCCAAAAGGACCGCCCATGAATCTGCCTCCTCGCCAACAACAAATACTCGAGCTGGTGCGCGAACGCGGTTACGTCAGCATCGAAGAAATGGCGCAGCTGTTCGTCGTCACCCCGCAAACCATCCGCCGCGATATCAACCAGCTCGCAGAACTCAACCTGCTGCGCCGGTATCATGGCGGTGCTGCCTACGATTCGAGTATCGAGAATACCGCCTATGCCATGCGTGCCGACCAGATGCGCGATGAGAAGCAGCGTATCGCCGAAGCGGTGGCACGGCAGATCCCGGACCATGCTTCCCTGTTCATCAATATCGGCACCACCACCGAATCCATCGCCCGGGCACTGCTCAACCACAGCCACCTCAAAGTGATCACCAACAACCTGCACGTTGCGGCGATCCTCGCTGCCAAGGACGATTTCGAAGTCCTGGTGGCCGGCGGCACGGTGCGTCGTGATGGCGGCGTGGTGGGCCAGGCCAGTGTCGACTTCATCAGCCAGTTCAAGGTCGACTTCGCCCTGGTGGGCATCAGCGGTATCGACGAAGATGGTAGCCTGCTCGACTTCGACTACCAGGAAGTGCGGGTTTCCCAGGCGATCATCGCCAATGCACGGCAGGTGATCCTGGCCGCAGACTCCAGCAAGTTCGGGCGCAACGCCATGGTTCGCCTGGGTTCGATCAACCTGGTCGATTGTTTGGTGACCGACCAGGCGCCGACAGTGGCACTGGGCGAGCTGCTGAACCGCTACAAGGTGCGGCTCGAGGTGGTCTGAGCGCCGGCCGCGCAGACCGCGATACTCCTGGCTTCCTTCGGTCGAGCGCCGCGCCGGCGGTGCTCGCTGTGCGCAGCTTGGCAGCTGTGAAACCCACTCACCCCATGTTCGCTTTTGTTCATTTTGCTGTAGTCCGATCAGTATTTTCTATAAAGACTGACTGGCGAGCAGTGCCTTGTTGCGCTAGTATTTTCGAAAACGAACATCAATGTTCATATTCGATGTGAACAGCCTCAGGAGGCCTTGCCCGTGTCCCAGCCCGTTTCGTCCCAGCCGCCCCTTGCCGACTGCTACGACCTCGCCGTGATCGGCGGAGGCATCAATGGCGTGGGCATCGCTGCCGACGCCGCCGGGCGTGGGCTGAAGGTGTTCCTTTGCGAAAAAGACGACCTTGCCCAGCACACCTCATCGGCCAGCAGCAAGCTGATCCATGGCGGTCTACGTTATCTGGAACATTACGAATTCCGCCTGGTGCGTGAAGCACTCGCCGAGCGCGAGGTACTCCTGGCCAAGGCTCCGCATATCGTCAAGCCGATGCGCTTCGTACTCCCGCACCGCCCGCATCTGCGCCCGGCCTGGATGATTCGCGCAGGCCTGTTCCTGTACGACCACCTGGGTAAGCGCAAGCGCCTGGGCGCCTCACGTAGCCTGCGTTTCGGCCCGGGCTACCCGCTCAAGCCGCAGATCACCCGTGGTTTCGAATATGCCGATTGCGCGGTCGACGATGCCCGCCTGGTGGTACTCAACGCCATGGCTGCCCGTGAACACGGCGCGCACATCCATACCCGCACACGCTGCCTGCGCGCTGAACGCGTCGACGGCCTGTGGCAGGTCGAACTGCAATTGGCCGATGGCTCCCAGCGCAGCATCCGCGCGCGGGCGCTGGTCAACGCCGCCGGCCCCTGGGTGGCGACCTTCATCAAAGACGACCTCAAACTCGA
The DNA here is from genome assembly GCF_004357765.1 of Pseudomonas putida. Classification (GTDB taxonomy): domain Bacteria; phylum Pseudomonadota; class Gammaproteobacteria; order Pseudomonadales; family Pseudomonadaceae; genus Aquipseudomonas; species Aquipseudomonas putida_U. The sequence goes on from NZ_SMTE01000018.1 coordinate 69,611, forward strand.
TGCGCCTTATGGCATTCGCCTCATCCAGGGCAGCCATCTCATCGTGCCGCGTCTGTACGAAGGCGAGCATGCCTACATTTTGCAGAATGAAGATCAACGGATCGTCTTCTGCATTCCCTACCTCGAGCGCTTTACCCTGATCGGCACCACAGACCGCGAGTACAGCGGCGACCCGGCCAAGGTGGCAATTACCGAGGAGGAAACCGATTACCTGCTGAACGTGGTCAACCAGCACTTCAATCAACCGTTGAGCCGTGCGGACATCCTGCACACCTACTCCGGCGTGCGCCCTCTGTGCAATGACGAGTCGGACAACCCTTCGGCGGTAACTCGCGACTACACCCTGGCCCTCTCGGCCAGCACCGGCGAGGCGCCGCTGTTGTCGGTATTCGGCGGCAAACTGACTACCTACCGCAAGCTGGCGGAATCGGCCATGGCCGAACTCAAGCCATTCTTCAGCACCATGGGCGGTAGCTGGACTGCCGACGCGCCGCTGCCCGGTGGCGAACACATGACCACCGCGCAAGCGCTGGTCGAGCAGCTGCAGGGCAAACATGCCTGGTTGCCGGTAGAGATCGCCAAGCGTTGGGCGGTGACCTACGGCAGCCGCGTCTGGCAATTGCTCGACAGCGTTAATGGACCGGATGACTTGGGCCAGGCCTTTGGTGGCGGCCTGTTCTCCCGGGAAGTGGATTACCTGTGCCGCGAAGAATGGGTGACGGATGTCGACGACATCCTCTGGCGCCGGACGAAATTGGGCCTCTTCACCAGTGCCGCGGAACAACAGGCGTTACGCGAGTATTTGCAGCGAATGCACGCACAGAGCAAGCAGACCCAAGCAGCCTGACCGACTGTAGTCAATTGGGCAGGCCATGTCGGCCTGCCCAAACCATTTACGCAATCAAGGCTCGAGCCGTTCGTAAGCCTCACGGGCCAAAGTGCGTATCAGTGCACGTTCGGCCTCCTCATACTCGTGCATCAGTGCATTGCTGCGCTGGAGAAATTCCCACTCACCAAGCGCCCCCCGTTCCCGCTCGGATTCATTCGCCTCGAGCTGGCTCTGGAAGCGCTCGGTCGCCTGCTCGAACCGTGCGGCGTGGTACTCACGCACATGGGTTTCCCAAAAGGGACGCTGGGCAAGCGAGTCGATCAGCGCTTCGGCGGTTTCTGCAGCGATGACCTGCTCCTGTGCAGCGAGCACATCTGCCATGTCGACGTGGGCGAATGCCTCGTAATGCATTGATACAGGCTCAATCGGCAACCCGAGTGGCCGCTGCAATTTGGCTCGATAGAACATTCGCACCTCGATATCGTCCACCAGGCGCGAAGCCTGTGTACGCATACGCTGCAAATGCCGGGCAGCAAGCCGATCGACCTCATCCAAGCGGAACAACGACCTCGCCAGACGCACCAGCCGAGACTCCGCTATCGCTCGCCCTCCTTCACCTGTCGCTCGCTCGACCAACACCCCAAGCTCAAGCTGGCCAAGGGTATACAGCAAGCGATCTTCGCAGGTGCGCGGGCCGGATGCCTCGTGGAACAGACGGGTGCGAACGTGCTCATGAAGCTCGCAGAATTCCAGAATGCGCCACACCCTGTTTCGATAGTGGCCCGGATGGGCATCGAAGTCCTCGCTACGAGAGAAATCGGCCAGAAAGCGAAACAACCCATCAGAACCCGGCTCGGCCCGCAAGGCTTCCCAGCGCCGCTCCCGCTCGGCCCGTAAACTCACGTGGACACTTCCCAGCCAACGGTCGCGCACAGTCTCCGTCACCGCTTCATGTTGATAAGCGGGGCTACGCCGTGCACCCGGATGGACGCCCCCTTGGCCCTCGACCAAAGCAGCGCTGGCTTGATCGAGTGGGTTATCGTGCAGAGCCATTCGCCCCAACCTGTCCCCCAGCTGGCGCAGTCCCTGCCGCAACTCTCGAATGCGGTTATCACGGGCGTCGATATAGGCTCGCCAGTAACTGCGCGAAGGCGAGACCTGCAATCCGACGCTGCGCAGCCGCACGTCACGTAGATTACGCAGTCGCGGGAGAATGGGCGCACGCCCGAGCGGGTTATGACTCAGATCCAGCACCTGCAAGTGGCGCAAGGCCGAAAGCCGACGCTCACCCGACACGTCCATGACGATGCGGTTGCTCGATAAATGAAGTTGACGCAGTTGGCTCATGAGTTCGATGCCCGGAGGGATAGCGGTCAGGTGATTGTCCCGCAGATCCAATTCGTACAACCGGGTGAAACGCCCCAGGAACGATTCGTCGAGATCAGCGAGATTCATACCGCGCAGCACCAGACGCCTGACATGGGAATAGTCAACGCCGTCCGGCAAGCTTGGCATCTGCCCCACCCGCTCGCCCTCGATCACCAGTACGTACTCTCCGCCCTCATTGACAAGCTTGCGGCGCCAACTTCTGCGCAGCTGGTTGGCGACTCGACGCCTGCGGATGGCGTCCAGCGGGTTGCTCGCAGTGCGTTGCCATGCGCGAAGGCTGGTGCGGATACCCGTCAACTGCTCCTGCAAGCGTGCATAGTGCGCCCAGAGATCCTCCCGACGCTCGAGCAATGCCATCAGGTAAGCATCCAGCTCCCCATTGCTCATCAGAGGGAAAATCTGGTGAATGCCGCGCCGGATGGCCTGGCGACTGCTTTCACCGCGCCCGCTCAGCGTATAACCCAGTCGGCCATCGCCCAGACGCCTGGGAGGACGGAAGCCACCGCCTATCGGCGCGATGCCAACTAACTGAGCAGCTCGTTCGCGATCGGCTGCGGCGAGCGCCAACAGGCGCGAGGCCAATTGCTCCGATGTGAGCGCAACATCGACCTCAGGCCGGCATTGCACCACAACCTGCAGCAAACCTGAAGGCGACGTCGAACTACCCGCCAACTGGTAACCTTCAGACCCCCGGATGATGTGCCGAAGGCTTTGCGCAGCCTCCGCGCCCAGCCTACCCAGCAACGCCCCGCCGGCCGCCCCGTCACGCAGTTCGATACCGACCTCGCTGGGCCACGATCCTGTCTCGGGCAACAAACCCAGGACCAGGCGCTCACCGTCGGCGTTCATCAGACGAGGCAACCGCACCCCGGCCAAGGCGCGGTCCAAGCGGCTGTCACGGGCCACCCAGCGCGCTCGCTCCGCTAGCGTCAACGGCACGCGTCGGCGAGCCACCATGGCATCCATTTCGTCGCCACTGGCCTGGCTGACGAGCTCGCGCGCCGTGCGTACCGATAGACCTGAAAAATCGCGCAACAACAGGGCCTCCAGTGAACCTGGCTGTGCCTGACGCGCGCTGATCTGCATCTCCAAGCCATTGCGAGGCAACGTCGTGAACTGCTCATGCAGTCGATACCACTCCAAGGCATCGAGCAGCCTGGCCGGGACATTGGCATTTTCCAGGTGCAGACGGCGCAAACGGGCCTCGCCGAACCCGGTCGTCAGCATCAGGTATTCGGCAGTCGTATCGTCCAGTTCGGATAGCGCCAGCCCCAAGCGACGCATTAGCTTGCGGGCGCCTTGCCATTCCTGTGGCTGCTCCAAGGCGTGCCGCCAGCCGCCGGCAGCATTTTCCTCCAGCGCCGGGGCGTATGCGCCGCTGCGTTGCGGATGGCGTAGCCGGCTCGCTCCGGTCGCGGGATCCGTCTCAGCCTTGAAGATGGCGTCACCTTGATGCAACTGCCAATACGAGGGGTCCGAAGCGGGCGCCAGGGACACCAGATCCGCTTCACCCAGGCGATATCCAGGCAAGTCCTTCGCGCACAACTTGACCTGCCCCGAAGCGTTGCGAATCGGTACCAGATCGTCGACAAAGGGAACCCGGGCCAACGCGCCCATGGCCACGGAACTGCCAGCGCCTATGGCCAGCCCTGCCACGACATTGCCCGCTACATTGAACAGGTGATCCAGCGCGCCTTGCCGATCGCCGATTTGCCAATCCTGATACCCTTCGTAGACCTCCCCCGCAATCTGCACGGCGCCGACCGCCAGCAGCACCTCGCCCAACACTGGCACGAACAGCGCCGCCAGACTGACCACATCCAGCGACAGTTCGACGTAGGCATCGAGCCGCCGGCGGCGCGCCGGCTCATCTTCATCGTCGGTTGGCACGGCCAGTACCCGGGCATCATCGAGCAACTTTTCCACGAACTGGTTGGCCAAGTGATCGAACAGTCCCGTCTCAATGGGCAGATTGCGACCATCGAGCTCAACCTTCGCGGCCGTCGAACCCGACTCCAAGCGCTGCTTAAGGACGCCGAAGAACTGCGGGCGATCGCGTTCGCTGATGAATCGGCCGAAGAATTGCCTGTACTCGACAACCGCCAAGCGCATGCCCAACTCATCGAACAAGGCTTGCCAGGAACCGTAGTGGCCCACGCTGGCGCGCGGGTCGCCAGGGATCCAGACCACGATACCGGTAACCGGTCCATCGGGCTTTTGCCGTAACTCGACGGTGACGATGCCGCGTACGCACTTGCCCAACAGGTACAACTGCCGAGCCGTCCGCGTCCCGGCAGCAGGCGGTACGACGGGCTTGGACGATACCAACGGCAACAGTTGCAGAAATACCGATTCATCCAGCTCCCCCTGGAGGGCAGCCTGGCGTATGGCGACCTCGAAATGCGCCTGCACGCTCGACGCTATGCGCGCACGCACCCTGCCTGCGGCTTGCCCGGCAGGCTCCCCTGGGCCATCCATGGGCTTGAGATGATGTTTCAACACTGTCTGGTAGCGCTTACCGATATCCAACGATCGACACAGACTGGCGAACCGCTCGAAGGACAAGGGCAGGTCCGGCCCCTTCTGCGCAGCTCGCAAGTAGCCGCGCCGCTGCAAGCCCTTACGCGTCTCGTCACTGTGGTAATTGTGCAACGCTGCCGCCAGCAGGGACTGCCTGGAACAATGCGGCACCCTGGGGGGCGGTAAATGGGGGGCCGCTGTTGGCAACACGAGGGTTTGCTCGATCCATACCTGCGCCTGGCGTGGCTGGACCTCCGTCAGGCCCAACTTGCCCAGCGCCTGCGTGAGCAATGGCTCGGCAAAGGTATCCAAGTCAGGGATCTGGCCAAGTATGCCCTGGAGCAGCTGGGAGGCTTGCTGCTGGCGCAGTAGCGCCCTGCGCAAGCCGTTGAACCTGTCAACGCTCGCCGTACGAAGCCATGCTGGCAGGCGCGTTGTGATAAGGGCGTCGATTGTATCTGGGGCGAAGCTCGCAGCGACCATGGGGCCTCCTTGACAAGAAAGCACACCATTAGACGAGCAATGCAGCGACCATTGAGGTAACAGGATATGTCACGGAGACCATTCATTCGGATTTCCGGACGCCCAAGTGCGCATCGTTCGGATTTACGTCCGATTTAATCTGTATGAAAACTCTGATACCTAGGGTTCTCGGGCGCTATGATCGATATCGGTAGCTTGGCACGACTCATGCTCTACACTCTTCAACCGAATGCACATCGCTTCATGCTGTATTCGTTGAACGAAGAGCCCCGCCAACGGCTCCATAAGAAAAACAAACACGTCGAGGAAAATTTGATGCGTATCGTTCGTCAATTGCTGGGTGCCGCTATCGCGGCTGCGGTCATCGCTTCGCCGGCCATGGCCGATGAGCTGACCGGTACCCTGAAGAAGATCAAGGAATCCGGCACCATTACCCTGGGCCACCGCGACTCCTCCATTCCGTTTTCCTACCTGGCTGGCAAGCCGGAACCGGTGGGCTACTCCCACGACATCCAACTGGCTGTCGTCGATGCCCTGAAGAAGCAACTGGGCACCGACATCAAGGTGCGCTACAACCTCGTCACCTCCCAGACCCGTATTCCGCTGGTGCAGAACGGCACCGTCGACCTTGAGTGCGGCTCCACCACCAACAACGTCGAGCGCCAGCAGCAGGTTGACTTCTCGGTCGGCATCTTCGAGGTCGGTACCCGCCTGCTGACCAAGGTCAAGGATGGTCAACCCGCTTACAAGGACTTCCAGGACCTGGCTGGCAAGAACGTGGTCACCACCGCGGGCACCACTTCCGAGCGCATCCTCAAGTCGATGAACGCCGACAAGCAGATGAAGATGAACGTGATTTCCGCCAAGGACCACGGCGAAGCCTTCAACATGCTCGAGAGCGGCCGCGCTGTCGCCTTCATGATGGACGACGCCCTGCTGGCCGGCGAAATGGCCAAAGCCCGCAAGCCGTCGGACTGGGTCATCACCGGGACCCCTCAGTCCTACGAAATCTACGGCTGCATGATGCGCAAGGGCGATGCTCCGTTCAAGAAAGCCGTGGACGATGCCATCGTGGCTTACTTCAAGTCGGGCGAGGTCAACAAGAGCTACGACAAGTGGTTCCAGCAACCGATTCCTCCGAAAGGCCTGAACCTCAATTTCAAGATGAGCGACGAGTTGAAGAAGCTGATCGCCGAGCCGACCGACAAGGCGGCGGACGAGAAGAAGTCCTGACCCTCTGATTGTGGCCCGGCGCCCACGGGCGCCAATCAATCCTGCAGGCCACCCATTAGTGTCTAACCTTTCATCCGAGGGCGTTCGCGCCCCCGGATGTTCGAAGGTGCCCGTGAAACAACCGTCTGAGGGGAAATCCCGATGAATTACAACTGGGACTGGGGCGTGTTCTTCAAGTCCACCGGCGTGGGCAGCGAAACCTATCTGGACTGGTACATCACCGGTCTGGGCTGGACCATCGCCATCGCCATCACCGCCTGGATCATCGCGCTGCTGCTGGGGTCGGTCCTCGGCGTCATGCGTACCGTACCCAACCGCTTGGTATCGGGTATCGCCACCGCGTATGTGGAACTGTTCCGCAACGTACCGCTGCTGGTGCAACTGTTCATCTGGTACTTCCTGGTGCCGGACCTGCTGCCCGAGGGCCTGCAGGTGTGGTTCAAGCAAGACCTCAACCCGACGACCTCGGCACTGATCAGCGTGGTCATTTGCCTGGGGCTGTTCACCGCCGCGCGGGTCTGCGAGCAGGTACGTACCGGTATCCAGGCGCTGCCCAGAGGCCAGGAAGCCGCCGCCCGGGCAATGGGCTTCAGCCTCCCGCAGATCTACAACAACGTGCTGCTGCCACAGGCCTACCGGATCATCATTCCGCCGCTCACCTCCGAGTTTCTCAACGTCTTCAAGAACTCCTCGGTGGCCTCGCTGATCGGCCTGATGGAGCTGCTGGCGCAGACCAAGCAGACCGCCGAATTCTCCGCCAACCTGTTCGAGGCGTTCACCCTCGCCACGCTGATCTACTTCACCCTGAATATGGGCCTGATGTTGCTCATGCGCCTGGTCGAGAAGAAAGTCGCCGTGCCCGGTCTGATTTCCGTGGGAGGTAAGTAAATGGACATGGATTTCAGCGAAATCATCCCCGCCCTGCCCGCCCTCTGGGAGGGCATGGTCATGACCCTCAAGTTGATGGTCATGGGCGTGATCGGCGGTATCGTGCTGGGCACCATACTGGCGTTGATGCGGCTGTCCTCGAGCAAGCTGCTGTCGAATCTGGCCGGCGCCTACGTCAACTACTTCCGTTCGATCCCGCTGCTGCTGGTGATCACCTGGTTCTACCTGGCGGTGCCGTTCGTGCTGCGTTGGATCACCGGCGAGGATACCCCGGTCGGTGCGTTCACCTCCTGCGTGGTCGCCTTCATGATGTTCGAGGCCGCCTACTTCTGCGAAATCGTCCGTGCCGGCGTGCAGTCGATCTCCAAAGGACAGATGGGCGCGGCGCAGGCATTGGGCATGAATTACGCGCAGACCATGCGCCTGATCATCCTGCCCCAGGCCTTCCGCAAGATGACCCCATTGCTGCTGCAGCAGAGCATCATCCTGTTCCAGGACACCTCGCTGGTGTACACCGTGGGCCTGGTGGACTTCCTCAATTCGGCACGCTCCAACGGCGACATCATCGGGCGCTCACACGAGTTCCTGATTTTCGCCGGCGTCGTCTACTTCCTCATCAGCTTCTCCGCTTCCTGGCTGGTCAAGCGCCTGCAAAAAAGGATCACCGTATGATTTCCATCAAGAACGTCAACAAGTGGTACGGCGACTTCCAGGTACTGACCGACTGCAGCACCGAGGTCAAGAAGGGTGAGGTGGTGGTGGTCTGCGGCCCATCGGGCTCGGGTAAATCGACCCTGATCAAGTGCGTCAACGCGCTGGAGCCGTTCCAGAAGGGCGACATCGTGGTCGATGGCACCTCCATTGCCGATCCCAAGACCAACCTGCCGAAACTGCGCTCACGGGTGGGCATGGTGTTCCAGCACTTCGAGCTGTTCCCGCACCTGACCATCACCGAGAACCTGACCATCGCCCAGCGCAAGGTGCTCGGTCGCAGCGAGGCGGAGGCCAGCAAGAAAGGCCTGGCCCTGCTCGAGCGCGTCGGCCTCAGTGCCCACGCCAAGAAGCACCCTGGCCAGCTCTCCGGTGGCCAGCAGCAGCGCGTGGCGATTGCCCGTGCACTGGCGATGGACCCGATCGTCATGCTGTTCGACGAACCGACCTCGGCACTGGACCCGGAGATGGTCAGCGAGGTCCTGGATGTGATGGTGCAACTGGCTCAGGAGGGCATGACCATGATGTGCGTGACCCACGAGATGGGCTTTGCCCGCAAGGTCGCCAACCGGGTCATCTTCATGGACAAAGGCAGCATCATCGAGGACTGCACCAAGGAAGAGTTCTTCGGTGACCAGAGCGCCCGCGACCAACGCACTCAGCACTTCCTCAGCAAGATCCTGCAACACTAAGTCGGCTCCCGTTTCCGCTGCCCGAGCGCCTTCGGGCAGCGGACGCTGGTCGTGACAAGGCCACTGTGATGAAATGCGACCCCTCGCTTCTTCTCCCTGCCAAGCCTGTCGTGAAATCCCGCCTGATCCGCCAATTGCTGCTGCCACCGTTGATCATCCTGCTGATGGTCGGCCTGGGTTTTGCCGGCTATCTGATCAGCGAGAACAACGGCATCCGCACCCTGAGCGAAAACGGCGAGCGCCAGCTCGAGCTGCACGCGCGCACGGTCGAGAGCGAAATCAGCAAGTACACCTACCTGCCGAGCCTGCTGGAACTCGAAGACAGCGTCTCGCAACTGCTCACCAATCCCGACGGCGGTAACCGCCAGACCGTCAACGAATACCTCGAAGGCCTGAATCGGCGCAGCCGCAGCCGGGCGATCTTCGTCCTCGATACCAATGGCCGCGTCCAGGCCACCAGCAACTGGCGCGATGCCGACTCGTTTCTAGGCGAAGACCTGTCGTTCCGTGCCTATTTCCAGACTGCCGTGCGCGGCGAACCCGGGCGCTTCTACGGCATCGGTAGCACCACTGGGGAGGCCGGCTACTACCTGGCCCACGGCCTGGAAGAGCATGGCAAGATCATTGGCGTGGCGGTGATCAAGGTGCGCCTCGATACTCTCGAGGAACGCTGGCAGCGCGCCCGTCTGGAAGCCTTCGTCAGCGACGAGAACGGCATCATCATTCTCTCCAGCGATCCGGCCCGGCGCCTGAAGTCGGTGCGCCCGCTGACCCCGCAGATCAAAGAGCGCCTCGCCCGCAGCCTGCAATACTACTGGTGGCCGCTCAACGAGCTGCAGCCGCTGGATCGCGAAATCCTCGCCGACGGCGTGGAAAAACTCACCTTCCCGGCCAACAGCGAAATCGCACAGGGCAAGCCCCACGAAGTGGCGTACCTGGCCCAGACCCGGCGCTTGGTGGACACCCCCTGGCACTTCACGCTGCTCACCCCCCTGCAGGACCTACGCCGTGAATCCATGGTGCAGGGCATACTGGTCGGCGTAGCCTTCGCCTTGCTGGCCATCCTCGGCATTGCCTGGAACGAGCGGCGTAAGGTGATCGCCACCCGGCTGGCTGCTCGCGAAGCGCTGGAAGAAGCCAACAGCCAGCTGGAGCGGCGCATCACCGAGCGCACCGCCGACCTGCGCGCCAGCAATGAACGACTCAAGGGCCAGATCCGCGAGCGCCGCCATGCCGAGCAGACCCTGCGTCATGCCCAGGACGAATTGGTACAAGCCGGTAAACTGGCGGCCATCGGCCAGATGTCGACCAGTATCGCCCACGAACTGAATCAGCCGCTGGCCGCACTGCGCACGTTGTCGGGCAATACCGTGCGGTTTCTCGAGCGCGGCGCGCTGGACACCGCCAGCACCAACCTGCGCACCATGAACGACCTGATCGACCGTATGGGTCGGATCACCGCAAGCCTGCGCTCGTTCGCCCGACGCGCCGACGACAGCGGCCAGGCGTCCTTGGCCAAAGCCGTGGAGGCCAGCCTGCAGGTGCTGGGTAACCGTATCAGCGCCTGTCAGTTGCGCACGCACAGTCAGTTCGATGACGTGGGCCTGGCCATCGACCAGACCCGCCTGGAACAAATCCTGGTCAATCTCATCGGCAATGCCCTCGACGCCATGACCCACCAGCCGCAGCCGCAACTCTGGCTTGAAGGCGAGCTGCAGGGTGACAAGTACCGTCTGCGCGTGCGTGATAACGGCCACGGGATCGACAACGAGGCGCGCAAGCACCTGTTCGAGCCGTTCTTCACTACCAAGCCCGGCGAGCACGGCCTCGGCCTGGGCCTGACTCTCTCGGCGAGCCTGGCCGCCGCCGCCAAGGGCAGCCTGAACGTCGAGCACCCCGCCAGCGGCGGCACGGCATTCATCCTCGTCCTGCCCCTGACCAACCCCCTTCAGGAACCTGCGGAGCACCCATGAAGCCAACGCCTCTCACCGTCCTGATCGTCGAAGACGACCCGCATGTGTTGCTCGGCTGCCAACAGGCTCTGGCCCTGGAAGACATCGCCTGTGAAGGCGTCAGCAGCGCCGAGCAGGCCCTGGAGCGCATCGACGATGACTTCGCCGGCATCGTCGTCAGCGATATTCGCCTGCCCGGCATCGACGGCCTGGAGCTGCTCAATCGCCTCAAGGCTCGCGATCGTAGCCTGCCTGTGGTGTTGATCACCGGTCATGGCGATATCGACATGGCGGTCGGTGCCATGCGCAATGGCGCCTACGATTTCATGGAGAAACCGTTCTCCCCCGAACGCCTGGTCGACGTGGTACGCCGCGCCTTGGAGCAACGCGGGCTGTCGCGCGAAGTGTCGGCCCTGCGCCGGCAACTGGCCGAACAGGGCAGCCTGGAGGGCCGGATCATCGGTCGCTCGCCGGCCATGCAGCAGCTGCGCGAACTGATCGCCAACGTCGCCGACACCTCGGCCAACGTGCTGATCGAAGGGGAGACCGGTACTGGCAAGGAGCTGGTCGCACGCTGCCTGCACGACACCAGTCGACGCCAGGGCAAACCCTTCGTCGCCTTGAACTGCGGTGGGCTGCCGGAAAACCTGTTCGAAAGCGAAATTTTCGGCCACGAGGCCAACGCCTTCACCGGTGCCGGCAAGCGCCGCATCGGCAAGATCGAACACGCCAACGGCGGCACGCTGTTCCTCGACGAGGTCGAGAGCATGCCGATCAATCTGCAGATCAAGCTATTGCGTGTGCTGCAGGAACGTACCCTGGAGCGCCTGGGTTCGAACCAGAGCATCCCGGTGGATTGCCGGGTGATCGCCGCCACCAAGGCCGACCTCGATGCCCTGGGCCAGAGCGGCCAGTTCCGCAGCGATCTCTACTACCGCCTGAACGTGGTGACCCTGGAGCTGCCACCGCTGCGCGAGCGCCGGGAAGACATCCTGCAATTGTTCGAGCACTTCCTGCAGCAATCGGCATTGCGCTTCGACCGGGAGGTACCGACGCTCGACAGCCAGACCCTGTCGCGGTTGATGACCCATGACTGGCCGGGCAACGTGCGCGAACTGCGCAACGTCGCCGAGCGCTATGCCCTTGGCCTGCCGGCATTCAAGAAAGGGCCCAGCGGCAGTGCCAACCAGGGCTTGGGATTCGCCGAGGCGGTGGAGGCGTTCGAGCGCAACCTGCTGAGCGATGCATTGCAACGCACCGGTGGCAACCTCAGCCAGGCCAGCCAGGAGCTGGGCATGGCCAAGACCACCCTGTTCGACAAAGTGAAAAAATACGGCCTCGGCTGACCTCAACCTCTGCTGGATAGACGACGTGGACCTGGTTTTCAAAGCTGCCCTGGGCGCTGGCGTGGTGGTACTGCTGGCGATTCTGTCGAAGACGCGCAACTACTACATCGCGGGCCTGGTACCGCTGTTCCCGACCTTTGCCCTGATTGCCCACTATATCGTCGGCAAGGGGCGCGGCGTGGACGACCTGAAGACCACCATCGCTTTCGGCATGTGGTCGATCATTCCGTACTTCGTGTACCTGGCGACGCTGTATGTGCTGGTCGATCGCCTGCGCCTGGAGGCTTCGCTGGCCCTGGCCACGGTCGCCTGGCTGATGGCTGCGACGGTGCTGGTGACGCTGTGGGTGCGACTGCACTGAGGCAGCGCCGGCCTACAGCCCGGCCAGATGGGTCATGTCCTGCCGGTGCGCTTGCAGATAGGGCAGCACGGCCCCCAGCAAAGGCGCCTTGAACGGCTCCTGGAAGCGATGGGCCAAACCTGGAATCAGCCGCAGCTGGCTGCCCCGGATGTGCGCCGCCAGGTGCACGCCATGCATCACCGGCAGCAACGGATCGGCCGTGCCATGCACCACCAGGGTCGGCACCCGTAGTCGGTTGAGCAACTCGACCCTGCTCGGCTCGGCGAGAATCGCCATGATCTGCCGCTTCGCCCCTTCGGGATTGAACGCCCGATCGTAGGCCTCCGCGGCCTGTTGCAACAGCGCCTGACGATCATCCTGGACCTGGGGACTGCCCAGCGCTGCCAGCAGATCGGCCTGCTGCTCGATGGCCATCTCGCGGTTGGGCGCACTACGCCGGGCCAGTAGGGTGACCAGCGCCGGGGCAGGGGCCGGCAGCCCAGCTGCACCGGAGCTCGACATCACCAAGGTCAGGCTGTGCACCCGCTCAGGCGCCATGGCCGCCATGTGCTGGGCGATCATCCCGCCCATGCTCACGCCCAGCACGTGGAACTGACGGACTTCCAGTGCATCCATCAGGCCGAGGCCATCAGCGGCCATGTCGGTCAGGGTGTAGGGCGCAGCCACCGGCAGCCCCAGCTTGTAACGCAGCAGTTCGACGGTGAGGTTGGCCCCCGGTGGCGGCTGGTTCCAACGCGAAAGACCGACGTCGCGATTGTCATAGCGGATCACCCGGAAGCCTTGGCGGCACAAGGCCTCGACCACGTCGTCGGGCCAGTGGATCAACTGTCCGCCCAGCCCCATCACCAGCAGCAATGCCGGGTCACGGGGCGCGCCCACGCTCTGATAGACCAGGCTGACTGCGCCCACCTCGGCACGTTGCACCGTGACAGAGGTGTCGCAACGCTGTTCGGCGAACGCCGTGCAGGTGCTGAACAGAAAGAAGACAAAAGCAAGTAAAGCCCGCATGAAAAAACACCAGAATGCAGATCCCCAGTAGATCGGGAGTCTGATGAATTCCCGACGGTCGCGCTGCCACAGTTCAGTGACAGTTTGGTGACCGCTGCCGAGCGGTCAGCGACAAGCACCTGTCGACAGCGCCGCCAACATGAGGGAAACTCAACTTATCCCGTCTATCACCCTATTCTTGTTCCCGGAGTCAGCCGTGCTGGAGATGCGCCACCTGAAAACCCTTCATGCCCTGCGCGAAGCCGACAGCTTGGTGGAGGCCGCCGAGCGCCTGCACCTGACTCAGTCGGCGCTGTCGCACCAGTTCAAGGAGCTTGAAGAGCGTCTGGGCCTGCCGTTGTTCGTGCGCAAGACCAAGCCGATCCGCTTCACCAGTGCCGGATTGCGCCTGCTGCAATTGGCCGACGCCACCCTGCCGCTGCTGCGGGGTGCCGAACGCGACATTGCCCGGCTGGCCGGCGGCACCGCCGGACGCCTGCACATGGCCATCGAATGCCACAGCTGCTTCCAGTGGCTGATGCCGACCATCGACCAGTTCCGCGACGCCTGGCCTGAGGTCGAGTTGGACCTGGCCTCGGGCTTCGCTTTCGCCCCCCTGCCCGCCTTGGCTCGCGGCGACCTGGATCTGGTGGTGACGTCCGATCCCCTGGACCTGGCAGGCATCACTTACGTGCCGCTGTTCACCTACGAAGCCATGCTGGCGGTGGCCAACCAGCATCCGCTGGCGAACAAACCCTACATCGTGCCTCAGGACCTGATCGACCAGACGTTGATCACCTATCCAGTGGAACGCGATCGCCTGGATATCTTCACCCGGTTCCTCGAACCCGCCGACATCGAGCCGGCTGCGGTACGCACCTCGGAACTGACGGTGATGATGATGCAGTTGGTGGCCAGCGGCCGTGGCGTGTGCGGCATGCCGCACTGGGCATTGCACGAGTACAGTTCGCGCGGCTACGTGAAAGGCAAGCGCCTCGGCGAAAAAGGCCTGTTCGCCACACTCTACGCAGCGGTGCGCACCGACATGCTCGATGCGCCGTACATGCGCGACTTCCTGCTGACCGCCAAGGACACCTCGTTCGCCACCCTCGACGGCGTCAGCGCAGTGCGCTGATGGCCTGGCGGTACAACGGAAGGATCAGGTCACGGGTCAGTGGCGCCAGCTCCAGGGCCGGCACCTGATCGGGGGCCAACCAGAACACTTCCTCGATTTCCGCAGCGGGGGTGACCACGGCATCGGTCTCGACCCGATACAACTGCGCCTGTACCTCGAAACCCGGCTCGTTGGCCGCAGGGGCGCTGAACTGGCCCAGATGGACAGCCTGGGCCGGGTCGATGCACAGGCCGAGCTCTTCGTGCAGCTCGCGCGCCAGGGCCTGGACTGCCGTCTCCCCTGCATCGATCTTGCCACCGGGTTGCATGAAGGCCTGGGTGCCGCGCTTGCGCACCAGCAGGGTGCGACCTTGAGAGTCGATCAGCAGGGCGGCGGCGATGCGAATGGTGTTGGGCATGAGGAGCTCGCTGGACAGAAGTGAAGAGGCGCAGCAGTCTACCGTGATCCGCGACGAACGGCCCCTTGCTAAAACCGGTCGTTCCCACCATAACCACTCTATGAACCTGCCAGCTCACCAACACCCGGTGCTCGAGCTGTTCCACCCAGCCGTCGGCGCCTGGTTCCGTCGCCATTTCGCCACGGTCACCGACGCCCAAGCCCGCGCCTGGCCGCTGATCCATGCCGGCCAGTCGATGCTGCTCGCCGCCCCGACCGGTTCGGGCAAGACCCTCAGCGCTTTTCTCGCGGTCCTGGACGAGCTGTTTCGCCAGGGCTTGGCCCACGGCGGCGAGCTGCCCGCACGCACCCAGGTGGTCTATGTCTCGCCGCTCAAGGCACTGTCCAACGATATCCGCTTGAATCTGCAAGCCCCGCTGGAAGGCATCGGCCAGGTCCTCACCGAGCAAGGCCTGCCGGCACCGCACATCACCACCGCGGTGCGCACCGGCGATACTCCGCAGAAGGAGCGGGCCGCCATGCGTAAGCTGGCTCCGCACATCCTGGTGACCACTCCTGAATCGCTGTATGTGCTGATGGGATCGGCCTCCGGTCGCCAGGGGCTGGCCGACGTGCGCACGGTGATCGTCGACGAGATCCACGCCTTGGCCGGCAACAAGCGCGGTTGTCACCTGGCATTGACCCTGGAGCGCCTGCAAAGCCTGTGCGGCCGACCGCTGCGGCGCATCGGGCTGTCCGCCACCCAGCGCCCGGTCGAACGGGTGGCGCAGTTTCTGGTTGGCCAGCAACGGCCATGCGCGATCGTCGACGTCGGCCATGCGCGCCAACGCGACCTGGCCATCGAGGTACCACCTGTACCACTGGGCGCGGTCATGGCCACCGATGTCTGGAACCTGGTGTACGACCGCCTGGCGGCCCTGGCCCGCGAACACCGCACGACGCTGGTATTCGTCAACACTCGCCGCCTGGCCGAGCGCCTGACCCGCCACCTCAGCGACCGTCTGGGCAAGGACGCAGTCGCCGCGCATCACGGCAGCCTGGCCAAGGAGCTGCGTCTGGAGGCCGAACAACGCCTGAAGAATGGCCAGTTGCAGGTGCTGGTGGCGACCGCTTCGCTGGAGCTGGGCATCGACATCGGCGATGTCGACCTGGTCTGCCAGATCGCCTCGCCGGGCTCGATTGCCGCATTCCTGCAGCGCGTCGGCAGGTCCGGCCACCAAGTCGAGGGCATTCCCAAGGGACGCCTGTTCCCCACCTCGCGGGACGACTTGATCGAATGCGTGGCGCTGCTCGACTGCATCGGCCGGGGCGAACTCGACCAGTTGCACATTCCCAAGGCGCCGTTGGACGTGCTCGCCCAGCAGATCGTGGCCGAGACCAGCAACCACCCCTGGGCCGAGCAGGCGCTGTTCGATTGCCTGCGTCAGGCCACCCCCTACGCCGACCTTGACCTTGCTCACTACCAGGCTCTGTTGCACATGCTCGCCGAGGGCTACAACGGTCGCCAGGGCGTGCGTAGCGCCTACCTGCACCGCGATGCCGTCAGCGGCATGCTGCGCGGGCGCCGGGGCAGCCAGCTGACCGCCTTGACCAGTGGCGGGACCATTCCCGAAACCGCCGACTATGCCGTGCTACTCGAACCCCAGGCGCTGAACATCGGCAGCGTCAACGAGGACTTCGCCGTGGAGAGCATCGCCGGCGATATCTTTCAGCTGGG
The DNA here is from genome assembly GCF_004357765.1 of Pseudomonas putida. Lineage (GTDB taxonomy): Bacteria > Pseudomonadota > Gammaproteobacteria > Pseudomonadales > Pseudomonadaceae > Aquipseudomonas > Aquipseudomonas putida_U. The sequence goes on from NZ_SMTE01000018.1 coordinate 86,250, forward strand.
CAATGCTTCTTACCGCATCCTGCGCGTGGAGCCAGGGCGCGTGCGCGTGGAGGACGCCCACGGGCTGCCGCCGACCATCCCATTCTGGCTTGGCGAAGCACCGGGGCGCAGTGACGAACTGTCCGCCGCCGTGGCGCGGCTGCAGGCTCGCCTCGATGAGCAGTTGACACTGGCCGGTGGCGACTGCGCGCAGGTGCTGGCCTGGCTGCAGGCGACCTTCGCATTGGGCGAGGACAGCGCCAGCCAACTGCTCGACTACCTGGGGCGTACCCGCGAAGTGCTCGGTGCCCTGCCGTCCCAGCAAACCTTGGTGATGGAGCGCTTTTTCGACGAGTCCGGCGGTACCCAGCTGATCATCCATTCGCCCTACGGCAGCCGGATCAACAGGGCCTGGGGGCTGGCCTTGCGCAAGCGCTTCTGCCGCACCTTCAACTTCGAGCTGCAGGCGGCAGCCAGCGAGGATGCGATCGTCTTGTCGCTGTCGACCAGTCACAGTTTCGAACTGGACGAGGTGTGGCGTTACCTGAACAGCCGCAGCGCCGAAGCCATTCTGATCCAGGCGCTGCTCGACGCGCCGTTGTTCGGCGTGCGCTGGCGCTGGAACGCCGCCGTGGCCATGGCCTTGCCGCGCTATGTGGGCGGTCGCAAGGTGGCGCCGCAGATCCAGCGGATGAAAAGCGAAGACCTGATCGCCGCGGTGTTCCCCGACCAGATCGCTTGCCTGGAAAACCTCGCCGGCGAGCGGGAGATTCCCGAACATCCCCTGGTGGAACAGACACTCGACGATTGCTTGCACGAAGCGATGGACAGCGAAGGCTGGCTGGCCCTGTTGCGGCGCATGGAGCGTGGTGAAGTGCGCCTGCTCAGCCGCGACCTGCCCGCCCCTTCGCCGCTGGCCTCGGCCATTCTCAATGCGCGTCCCTATGCCTTCCTGGACGATGCGCCGCTGGAGGAGCGGCGCACCCAGGCGGTGCTCAACCGGCGCTGGAACGAGGTGCACAGCGGCGACGATCTGGGCGCGCTGGACGCCGATGCGATCGCTGCCGTGGCCATGGAAGCCTGGCCACAACCCAACGGGGCGGATGAGATGCACGAAGCCCTGATGAGCCTGGGCGCTATCAGCCAGGATGAAGTCCAGGCCAACCCCAGCTGGGATCTGCTACTGCGGCAACTGGCCAAGGGCGGACGTGCCCTGCGTCTGGCGCAACACAAACTGTGGCTGGCCCGTGAGCGGCAGAACCTGTTGCAGGCGCTATATCCCAACCTGCCGATGGAGCCCGCGCTGGAGCTGCTACCTGGTTTTGACCAAGTCATCGACCCCGACACCGCACTGTGCGAACTGCTGCGCGCGCGCCTGAGCGGACATGGCCCCATGACCCTGACGCAGATTGCCGCGCCGTTGGGCAAATCCGGACCTGCAATCGAACAGGCTCTGGCTCGCCTGGAAGCCGAAGGCTATGTGCTGCGCGGCCATTTCACCCCAGGACAGGCCAATGTGCAGTGGTGCGAACGCCACCTGTTGGCGCGCATCCATCGTTACACGGTCAAACGCCTGAGGCGGGAGATCGAACCGGTCAGCCTGCAGGACTTCATGCGCTTTCTCTTCGACTGGCAGCATCTGGCCGGCGCCGAGCGCTTGCGTGGGCCTCAGGCGGTGGCCGAGGTGCTGGGCCAGTTGCAGGGTTTTCCCAGTGCGGCGGGGGCGTGGGAGGCCGAGCTGCTGCCAGCACGAATCGCCGACTATAGCCCGCATTGGCTCGATGAGGCCTGCCGCAGCGGCCAGTTCAGCTGGTGTCGGCTGGCGACGAGCGTGTCCAGCAGCACCTTGTCCAGTACACCGCTGGTACTGCTGCCAAGGGAACACCTGGGCTATTGGCGCAGCCTCGCTCCGGCTGTCGCGCCGGACACTCTGGGCGCCCGGGCGCAACGTGTGCATGGCGTATTGCTGGAGCAAGGGGCGTTGTTCTTCGATGAACTGAGCCAGGAGGCCCACCTGTTGCCCAGCGAGCTCGAAACCGCCCTGCAGGCGCTGGTCGGTGCCGGGCTGGTCGGTGCCGACAGCTTCAGCGGCCTGCGCAGCCTGATCACGCCGGCGGCTAAACGCTCATCGCGCAATAGCCGGCGCGGCCACGCGCCACTCGCCAGCAGCATGGCCCACGCTGGGCGTTGGGCCCTGCTGCGCCGGGGTTCAGGTACGCTGGACGAGCAGCAGCGGTTGGAGCATATCGCCCATGCGCTGCTGCGCCGCTATGGGGTGATCTGCTGGCGGCTGTTGGAGCGCGAAAGCGATGTACTGCCGCCCTGGCGCGACCTGCTGCGCTGCTATCACCGTCTGGAGGCACGCGGCGAGATCCGCGGCGGGCGCTTCATCGCTGGGCTGGCTGGCGAGCAATTCGCCCTGCCGGAGGCCGTCGGCTTGCTCAGGCAGGTCCGTCGGCGCGCGCCCGACGGCGCACTGACGGTAATCAGCGCCAGTGATCCCTTGAACCTGGTCGGCTCATTGCTGCCTGGGACGAAGGTTCCGGCAATCGGCGGCAACCGCTTGCTGTACCGCGACGGGCTGCCAGTGGCGACACGGGTTGCCGGGCACTACGCCTACCTGGTCGACGCACCGCCCATTGAACAGGAGAGCTGGCGGCAGAAGCTGCTGCGCGACACGCTTTGAGCCCTTTCATCCGCGAATGATTTTCGCTACCGCGATTTTTAATTTTCAACCGCCGCCCATCCCGGCTATGGTCGGGGTTTGCCCAGGCCCTGAGCCTGACCGAGCCATCGCAAGGACCCTGTATGAGCCTGTCACTTCTCAGTCGCTATGCCGTCTTCGCCGCCTGTGTGTTGTTCACCCTGGCCAGTCTGCCGCTGTTGCACCACGAATGGCTGTGGCCCTTCACCCTGACCACCGGCGTTCTCAGCCTGATCGGCCTGTTCGACCTGCTGCAGACCCGCCACGCGGTGCGTCGCAACTATCCGATCCTCGGCAATATCCGCTACCTGGTCGAAGGCATCCGCCCAGAGATCCGCCAATACCTGCTCGAGGCTGATAGCGAGGCCTTGCCGTTCTCCCGCGCGCAGCGCTCGTTGGTGTACGCGCGGGCCAAGAACGAAGGGGCGGACAAGCCCTTCGGTACCCTGATCGACGTGTACCAGTCGGGCTTCGAGTTCATCGGCCACTCCATGCGGCCGGCCCCGCTGTCCGACCCGGCGAGCTTTCGCATCATCATCGGCGGGCCGCAGTGCACCCAACCTTACTCGGCCTCGATCTTCAACATCTCGGCGATGAGTTTCGGCGCCCTCAGCGCCAACGCCATCCGTGCCCTCAACGAAGGCGCCAAGCTCGGCAACTTCGCCCACGACACCGGCGAGGGCAGCATCAGCCCGTACCACCGAGAACACGGCGGTGACCTGGTCTGGGAACTGGGCAGCGGTTATTTCGGTTGCCGCACCGCCGATGGGCGATTCGACCCACAGCGCTTCGCTGAACAGGCGCGCAACCCCCAGGTGCGGATGATCGAGATCAAGATGAGCCAAGGCGCCAAGCCAGGCCATGGCGGCATCCTGCCCAAGCACAAGGTGACTCAGGAAATCGCCGAGACCCGTGGCGTGCTGATGGGCGAGGACTGCATTTCGCCTTCGCGCCACAGCGCGTTTTCCACACCGGTCGAGATGATGCACTTCATCGCCCAACTGCGTGAGTTGTCTGAAGGCAAGCCGGTGGGCTTCAAACTGTGCCTGGGCCATCCCTGGGAGTTCATGGGCATCGCCAAGGCCATGCTCGAGACCGGCATCCTGCCCGACTTCATCGTCATCGATGGCAAGGAAGGCGGCACCGGCGCAGCACCGGTGGAGTTCACCGACCACATCGGCGTACCGCTGCGCGAGGGCTTGCTGTTCGTGCACAACACCCTGGTCGGCCTCAACCTGCGCGACAAGATCAAGCTCGGCGCCAGCGGCAAGATCGTCAGCGCCTTCGACATCGCCAGCGTACTGGCCATCGGCGCCGACTGGGCGAACTCGGCGCGTGGCTTCATGTTCGCCATCGGTTGCATCCAGTCGCAAAGCTGTCATACCAACAAGTGCCCGACCGGCGTGGCCACCCAGGACCCCCTGCGCCAGCGTGCGCTGGTGGTGCCGGACAAGGCGCAACGGGTGCTGAACTTCCACCACAACACCCTGCGCGCACTGGCCGAAATGCTCGCTGCGGCAGGGCTGGAGCACCCGGCGCAACTGGAGGCCAAGCACCTGGTCCGACGCGTGTCGGCCACCGAGATCAAGCTGTTCTCGCAGATGCATGTGTTTCTCAAACCCGGCGAGTTGCTGACCGGCGAGATCGACGGCGAGTTCTATTCGCGGATGTGGCGGATGGCGAGGGCCGACAGTTTCGAACCGTTATCGGCTTGAATGGGCGAAGCCAGGACGATCTGCGGGGACGGCGAACAACACGGTGCGCAAGCTACCGTCCTGCACGGTCTCGAGTGGCTTCCACACTGCGTCGAGTTGGTCTTCCAACGCGGACCGCGACTTTTGCGACACCAGCCAGACCCTCCGGTAGCGCCCCAGCAGGCGTATCGGGTCCGCCACATAGATTGCGGGGGATCTGCCGTAGAGCAACGAATAGACGCCAAAGGTCGCGGGGTGCGTGCCACTGCTGTCGGGCGGATTCTGGGTGTAGAGCAATACTTCCTGCCCAGTTTCGTTATAGAACTCGGTCGTGTAGAGGATCCAATAATCAGCGGCCAATATCGCATCGCCGGGCCGCCATTGGGCATTGATCCGGGCCATCACCGGCCCCGGCGTCTGCGCGACCTGTCGTTCGTAGTAGCGCGCCAGATGGACACCTTCGAACACCAGAATGGCGGTAAGGCAAGCGATCCCCCATGACTTGCGGACGGTCACGACGGCAATGGCCAGCACCAGTGGCAGCCCCAGGAGCGCATAAAGCATATAGCGGTGCATATAGGTCGGCGACACCGCCCAGGTCAGCACCACCGGGATGAAGCAGTAGCCCAGCAGCAACAGACCTGCTCGCAAGCCCTGGGGACCTTGCCGCCAGACGCGGATCGCCGCGACCGACAGCACCGCAACCAACATCAGACTTGGCAGGAGTGGAACCGGCAAGTTCTGATCGAATGCCGAGAAGGCAAACCAGGGCGCGTCTATCAAGGTCAGCGGATCGCGCTGGGCACCGCTCACGAAGCTGACGTCCTGGGTCAGCCACAGCGATACCATTTGCCGGTTTTCCCATTGAAAAAGCAGATGGGGTAACCAAGGCAGGTAACCCAGCAGCATGACCAAGTGACAGATCCACCAGGCGCGTGATCTGCCAAGGCTGCCTTCACGGATTCCACTGACACCCAGGACGAACGCCCAATGCGCCAGTACACAAGGCGCCGCAAGATAATGCGTGTACATCGCGGCCAACATCATGCAGCCATAGCCTGCCAAGTAATGCGTTCGCCGAGTGCTTGCCCAGCGCCACAACAGATAGGTCGCGGTCATCAAGCACAGGCCCACCAAGGCGTACATCCGCACCTGCTGGCTGTACCAGACCGCGGCAGGCAGCACAGCGAGCAGCAACCCACCGATCACGGCTGCACGCCAGTTGCCCAAGCGCCAGGTCAGCAACATGGCCATGCCTACGGTGGCCGTGCCGATGACCACGCTCAACCCACGGACGGCGTACTCGCCACTGCCGAACATCAGCATCCAGTAGTGCAGGATCACGTAGTAAAGCGGAGGATGGACATCCCGAGTGGTGTGGAAAATGATCTGCGCGACGGGTAACTGCCCGAGGCGGATGCTATACGCCTCGTCAAGCCAGATCAGTGGCAAGCTCAGTTGATAGACACGCACGACCAGCGCAACAAGCAGGATGCCGGCAACCAGGAAAACCCGCCCGCGGCGGCTCGATCTTGCTGTCGCTTCCAACCCAACTCTCCCTGACTTGCGCTGGCGGGTACATTAGGCAAAGTCCGGCCGAATGTGCTACTGGCAGAAATACCAGTTGCCAGGCATCGACCATCCAACTAGGTGTTTCTCCCCTTTCCACAATTTTTTCACCTCACCCCGCCAACGTCTAAGCTTCAGTCAAGCAAGACGAAAACACCTGGCCGGATTGAAGACTATGGGCGCACTGTGGCAATCGGAACCAAGCAGAACGGAAGCACCCACGACACCTCAGGCCGAAGCGCCACAGCCCAAGTCACCCCGTCAGCGCCGGCTGTGGTGGCGGCTGATCCTGCTGATCCTGCTGGTGGCGTTCGTCGCCATCGGATTCGCCGCCTATGACGAGTTCCGCACCTCGGAACTGCAGTCGCGCGAGTTCAGCCGCCTGGCCAGCACCCTGACCTACTCCCTGGAGCCTGGCCCCAGCGATGCCATCGTGTACCCCGGCGAAGGCCCGTTCGACAAACGCCTGGGCTACAGCGCGCTGGGCGAATTTCTTCCGCGCCTGCTCAAGCGCGACTACCTGATCAGCGACCAAGTCAAGTTTTCACCGGCCCTGATGAGCTATGTCGAGCACGGCCTGTTCCCACCCTTCATCGAGAAAAGCCAGGCGGGCCTGTCGATCACCGATTGCCGAGGCGAATCGCTCTACCAGTACAATTACCCGCAGCACGTCTACCCCAATTTCGCCGCCATCCCGCCAGTGATGGTCAACAGCCTGCTGTTCATCGAGAACCGCGACTTGCTGGACGCCCAGGACCCGCGCAACAACCCGGCAGTGGACTGGCCTCGTTTCGCCAAGGCTGCCTACAGCCAGGTCGCCAAGTACCTTGCCCTGCCTGGCCAGTCTGCCGGGGGCAGTACCCTGGCGACACAACTGGAGAAGTACCGTCACTCGCCCGACGGCCTGACCGTCTCGGGCGCCGAGAAGATTCGCCAGATGATTTCCGCCAGCGTGCGCGCCTATCAGGGCGGCCCGGACACCACCGAGGCACGCCAGCGCATCGTCCGCGACTACCTCAACAGCGTGCCGCTGTCGGCGGTGCCGGGGCACGGCGAGGTGCATGGCATGGCCGAAGGCCTTCGGGTGTGGTACGGCGCCGACTTCGACAAGGTCAACCAGGCCCTGACCTCGACCGCCAGCGACGCCGAAAGCATGGCGGCACGTGGCCTGGCCCTGCGCGAGGTGCTGTCACTGATGATCGCCCAACGTCGGCCGTCTTATTACCTGTCCAAGGGCCGCATCGACCTGGCCGAACTCACCGACTCGCACATTCGCGTGCTGGCCGCCAACCATGTGATCGACCAGCCGCTGGCCGACGCGGCACTGGCCAGCAAAGCGGTTTACCGCGACTGGGTGGCCCAGCCGACCATCGTCCCGATCGTCACCAACAAGGGCATCAGCCTGGCCCGCAACCGCCTGGCAGGCATGCTCAACCGACCTCTCTACGACCTCGACCGCCTCGATCTGTCAGCCACCAGTACCTTGCAGGCCGACCTGCAGGTGCAGGTCAGCCAGTACCTGAGAAACCTCGCCGACCCCGAGTTCGCCGGGCAGTTGGGGCTGATCGGCGAGCGCCTGCTGACTGCCAAGACCACGGACAAGGTGAGCTACAGCTTTACCCTGTTCGAGCGCACCGCCGATGGCTCACGGGTACGGGTGCAAACCGACAGTACCGACCAGCCCTTCGATATCAACGAAGGCAGCAAACTAGAGCTCGGTTCGACCGCCAAGCTCCGCGTGCTCACCACCTACCTGGAAATCATCGCCGAGTTGCACGACAAATACGCCGGCAAGCCACCTGCCGAGCTGAAGAAGGTCGAGGTCGCCGACCTCGATCGCATCACCCAGTGGTCGCTGGAGTGGCTGGCGCTCAACAGCAAGAACCAGAGCCTTGACGCCATTCTCGACGCGGCGCTCGAACGCAAATACTCGGCCAACACCGGCGAAGCGTTCTTCACCGGTGGCGGCATGCACGTGTTCAACAACTTCCGCAAAGAGGACAACGGCCGCAACCCGACGCTCAAGGATGCCCTGCGCGAATCGATCAACCTGCCCTTCATCCGCCTGATGCGTGACCTCGTGCGTTACGTCACCTACCAGCAGCCGTACAACCGAGTACCGCTGCTCAAGGATGATTCCGATCCACGCCGCCAGGAGTACCTGGCGCGCTTCGCCAACAAGGAAGGCAGCACCTACCTGATGCGCTTCTGGAGAAAATACCAGCGCAAGACTTCCCAGCAGCGTCTGGATACCTTCCTCGACAGCATGCGGGTCACGCCGCAGCGACTGGCTGCAGTGCACCGCTACCTGTTCCCGGAGGCCGGGCAGGACACCTTCAACGCCTTCGTTCGCGCACACAGCAAGGACGACAAGGCAGCCCAGGCCAAACTCACCGACAGCCGCCTGGTGGAGATGTACGACGCTTACGGCCCAGGCAGGTACAACCTGCCCGACCAGGGCTTCATCGCCAAGGTCCACCCGCTCGACCTCTGGCTGCTGGGCTACCTGCTGAAGAACCCCAGCGCCACCCTCACCGAAATGCTCAACGCCAGTTACTTCGAACGCCAGGAGGTCTACGGCTGGTTGTTCAAGAGCCGCCACCAAGGCGCACGCGATAGCCGCATCCGCACCATGGTCGAGATCGAAGCCTTCACCGAGATCCACCAACGCTGGAAACGCGTAGGCTACCCCTTCGACCACCTGGTGCCCTCATTGGCCACCGCCATTGGCAGTTCCGGCGACCGCCCTGCCGCCCTCTCCGAGCTGGTCGGCATCATCCAGAACGATGGCGTGCGCCTGCCGACGCTGCGCATCGACACGCTGCACTTCGCTGCCAATACGCCTTATGAGACCAAACTGATCAGCGATCCGGACCGGGGTCAGCGCATCCTGCCGGTGGAAGTGGCGCGGGCTCTGAAAGGTGCGATGTCGCAGGTGGTCGATGCCGGTACCGCGCGGCGTATTTCCGGCAGTTTCAAGCTGCAGGACGGCACCCCGCTGGTCATGGGCGGCAAGACCGGAACCGGCGATAACCGTATCGAGAGTTTCGGCGCCGGCGGTCGGTTGATCGGCTCGCGTTCGCTCAACCGGACCGCCACGTTCGTGTTCTACCTGGGCGACAACCACTTCGGCACCCTTACCGCCTTCGTCCCAGGCAGAAGCGCCGAGGCCTTCACGTTCACCTCGGCGCTGCCGGTGCAAGTGCTCAAGGGCATGGCACCGATCCTCATGCCCTATTTGCAACCTGGCAACCCGAACGAATGCAAACCGCCCCAGGTGGCGATGCATTCGGCCAACCCATCGAAAAGCTAGATGATAATCATCAGCATTCTGGGGCTTGTGTTTAGATATATCTTGAGTAATATCTTCCGATATATCTAAACACACACGGAGCCTCTGCCCATGCGCGACCCTTACGCCCATGACCCTCTGGAGCGCCGCCCAGGGCGGGGTGAGCGCGGCCCTCGGGTCTTCGCCCCTGGCGACCTCAAGCTGCTGATCCTGTCGATGCTGGCCGAGCAGCCGGGACACGGCTACGACCTGATCCGCCAAATCGAAAAACTCTTCGATGGCAGCTACAGCCCCAGCCCGGGGGTCATTTATCCCACCCTCAACTTCCTCGAAGAAGCCGAGTTGATCAGCGGCCAGGTGCAAGGCAGCAAACGCCTGTATGGCATCACCGATGCTGGCCGCCAGGCTCTGACCGAACAGGCCGTCGCCCTGGATGGGGTACGCATGCGCATCGATGTCAGCAAGCGAGCCCTGCGTGGGCATGACCGTCCGCCAGAAATCCACGAGGCGGTGGGCAACCTCCGCCATGCCCTGCACATGCACAGTGGCCACTGGACCCCCGAAGAAATCGAACGGGTCCGTGGCCTGCTCAACGAAACCGCCAAGGCCATCGCCTCCGGGCCAGCCGCACCCGTCACGGAGATCCCCCATGAGTGACACCATTCATCGCGTCAACCACGAAATCCGTCGCCGTCGCCTGCAAGTGCTGCGCGTCACCGATCTGACCCCGCGCATGCGCCGTATCACTTTGGGCGGCCCCGAGCTGCAGGGTTTCATCAGCCTGGGCAGCGATGACCACGTCAAGCTGCTGTTTGCCGAAACGCCTGAGCAACAACAGGCCCTGGAGGCAGGCGGCCTGGGCCGGGACGGCGGCGTGCGGCCGACCATGCGCGAATACACACCGCGACGAATCGACCTTACGATCAACGAGCTGGACATCGATTTCGTACTGCACGGCGACGGCCCTGCCTCGACGTGGGCGGCCCAGGCGGCTCCGGGGCAGGAGTTGAACATCGCCGGACCACGGGCCTCGATGGTGGTACCGGATATCTTCGACAGCTATCTGCTGATCGGCGACGAAACCGCCATTCCGGCCATAGGTCGGCGCCTTGAGGAACTGCCCGCGGGCCGCAAGGTGCTGGCGGTAATCCAGATCGAGGACGACCAGGAGCGCCAGCCGCTACCAAGCCAGGCGCAGCTCGAGGTGCTCTGGGTGAAACGTGGGGAGAACCTGCTGGCGCTGATCGAGTCGCTGCCTCTGCCCGATGGCAAGTTGTATAGCTGGGTGGCCCTGGAGAAATCCCTGACCCGCCAGGTCAAGGCGCTGCTGCTGGACCGGGGCGTGGCGGACGACGCGCTCAAGGCCGCAGCTTACTGGCGCGCCGATGGGGGGGCCGACGACGCGTGAGGCATCGGTGCCCGTAGCGGCTTCGCCGGCTGACCTGCACCCGCGGTGGACCGCTACACACTTGGTTCTTCGCGGGGTGTCGGGGAGTTGGCTTGGCTTGGCTTGGCTTGGCATTTAGATCGTGAGTTGATCCATTGTGTGTAGCGGCGCTACTGGCCCCTTCCGCCTTTACGGCGGGTCCCTTTTGTCTTGGCAAAAAGGGACGCAAAACCGCTTGCTCCTGCATCCGGCCCTCCGCTTCGCTACGGGTCCCCTCGCTACGGCGCCTTCCGGGCCCGCGC
>NZ_SMTE01000019.1 GCF_004357765.1 Pseudomonas putida
ACAGAATTTCTTGACGACCATAGAGCATTGGAACCACCTGATCCCATCCCGAACTCAGCAGTGAAACGATGCATCGCCGATGGTAGTGTGGGGTTTCCCCATGTGAGAGTAGGTCATCGTCAAGATTCATTTCGCAAAACCCCTATCTGCGTGAGCAGGTAGGGGTTTTGTCTTTTCTCAACCACGCGCCAGCTCTTCAAGGTGCGCAATCGCCTCTTCGCTTTTCAGCACCAGCACATCGCCTTTCAGCGAGTCCAGTACGACTTCGGCGGTATTGCCTATCAAGGCTCCTGAAATGCCCGTGCGCGCTACGGTACCGATCACGGTGACCACCGCGTCATACCTCTGCTCGATTTCGGGTATGAGCACATCGGCTGGACCTTCCTTCACATGCATGCACTCACTGGGGATGTCGTATTCCGCCTGAAAGCGCAGACAAGCATCCCGGTAGCGTTGTTCGATGGTTTCGCTCAGTTGGTAGGCTGGGTCAGCCGACGCCAGCATGGGCGAAGGATGGGCGCTGATCACGTGCAAGGTGCCCTTGGCCAGCCCGGCAATGGCGTAGCCATGGTCGATGATGCTGGCATGCAGTAACCGATGATCCTCGTCCTCGTTACCCACGTCCACGGCGGCCAGTATCACGCCGCCGGTCCAGGGGCGCTCACTCCTGACCATCAACACGGCGCATGGGCAGTAACGCAGCAGCTTCCAATCGGTAGGCGTCAACAGCGCTTTCTTTAGTGGGTTATCCGGCCAGTGCTCCTTGATCACCAGTTCGCAGCCTTCTGCCTGCTGCACTTGGATGATCGACTGGTGCAGGCTGTCGTGCCAGGCCTGCTCATGAGTCACATTGTCATAGCCGTCATCGTGCAGTTGGCTACTGAGCAAGCTGAGCAGGGCGCTATGGTCGTGGTGCTGGTGACACATCAACAGATGCATACGTGCCCCTGTCACCCCAGCGATCAGCTTGGCTCGCGTCAGCGCACGGCTATGGGCATGTTCTGGATCGAGCACGACGAGGATGCTACGAACAGCTTGCATGAGCGGTAACTCCTTCCTGACGTGGCTAACGCTGACTATAGTCGGCGCCCCGGGGGCAGTCGCTTGATGTACATCAAGCATAGTCACTGGCATTGGCTGTCACCGCCGGTATAATCCCCGGTCCTGCCTGATCAACGTGATTTGTAGCCCTATGTCCCTGATCCCCGAAATCGATGCTTTCCTTGGCTGCGCGACCCCTGATGCCTGGATCGAAGCAGCGTTGGCCGATCAGGAAACCTTGCTGATCGACCACAAGAACTGCGAGTTCAAGGCCGCCAGCACGGCGTTGAGCCTGATCGCCAAATACAACACTCACCTTGACCTGATCAACATGATGTCGCGCCTGGCACGTGAGGAGCTGGTGCATCACGAGCAGGTACTGCGCTTGATGAAGCGTCGCGGCGTGCCGCTTCGGCCGGTCTCGGCTGGGCGTTATGCCTCAGGACTGCGCCGACTGGTTCGCGCTCATGAGCCTGTGAAACTGGTCGATACCCTGGTGGTCGGGGCGTTCATCGAGGCGCGTAGTTGCGAGCGCTTCAATGCACTGGTGCCGCATCTGGATGAAGAACTGAGCCGCTTCTACCACGGCCTGCTGAAGAGTGAAGCGCGACACTATCAAGGCTATCTGAAACTGGCCCACCAGTACGGCGAGCCCGCGGATATCGCCCGCCGCATCGAGCTGGTCAGAGACGCCGAAGCTGAATTGATCCAGTCTGCCGATCAGGAGCTGCGCTTTCACAGCGGTATCCCCATGGCGCAGGCCGCCTGACCGGGCCGGCCGGACTGCCGGCTAGTCGCGTCGACCCAGCAGCAAACCGACTACTAAGCCAAGGCCTGCAGAGAGCGCCACGGTCTGCCAAGGGTGACCGCCGATGTAGTCTTCGGTCGCTTCCACCACCGGCTGTGCCCGGCTGCGGACCTGGCCTACGGCCTGGCTGGCCTGGCGCAGCTTGAGCCCGAGCTGAGCGCGCAGGGTATCGGCTTCCTCGCCCACCAGAGAGGAACTGCGGTCGAGCAACTTTTCCGACTCTTCGATCAATGCCTGCAGTTCGCTGAATACTTGGTCCTTGATCTGTTCGCCTTGGGCAGCAGTGTGGTTTTTTCGAGCCATGAGCACGTCCTCGTCAATGGTGTGTTAGAACAATGGATGTCGGCACGAGGGGAAAGTTGCCCCAGGTTACCGATGTCGCACCGCTACGGTGTAAGATAGCGGCCATTTTTCATTGGCAGGTATTCCATGAGTTTCAATCTCGCCAACAAGAGTTTTCAGGAACGGGCGCAGATCGAGGCGGAAAAAGCCCGTCTGTTCGAAATGTGGCAGAACAACCTTGGCAAGGCCAAGGCCGAAGCTGCCCGGCTGATTTCGGAAAAGTCCCGGCGCAAGGGCAAATGGGCCGAGTGGGTGCGCGCCGAGCTCGAGACGATGTCGCCGCCGGACTATGCCAATCTGGTGCGCAGCGAGGTCAACAAGATGATGGCCGCTGCCAGCGCCAACCGTTGAGGTTCACCAGATAAGACTGCCGTTCTTTGGCAGGTCGAGTTTGCCTTCGTCGGTGAAGCGCACTGTGCCCAACGGTCCTCCCGCCAGCTTGCCGCGCAATCGGTAAGGCATTCCCTGCAGCGAATCGAGCTTGCCGAGCCCATAGGCCTGACGCAGGAAGGAAAATGCGGTGATGCTCACCGGCACCGTGATCACCGCTTCGTCGTAGCGACCGATATGACCCTGTTGGTCGCTTACCCCGGCTGCCAACGGCTGTCCGTTGACCTCCAGGTTCAGCGCAATGCCGTTGTAGTCGATGGCGTTTTCGTTCGGATTCTGTACCCGCATCTTCACCGCCATGCGCATTTCCAGCTCTTGGCCGGGCAACGGTTCGATACCTATGACGCTGATGTTGAGAGGGTCTCGCGCCTGGAACAACGCACAGGCCTGCAGCGCGCCCAGCATCAGCAGGAGCAGGAGAGGGCGAGCGCAGCGGTGCAGTCGGACAACCATGGGAGCAACCTTGCCTGCAGAGTCGAGCCTGCAGTGTGGCAAACGTATGCCGCAGTTGAAAGTCCTGCGTGTTATGAAAGATACTGTTTCTCATTCACGCCCGATAATTTTTCCTACTGGCAGTGTCTTTTCCAATGCTGACGTCCCCCGTGTCTGGTCTGCTGGCAAGTTTCCAGGAGCACTACGACGACCTGTTGCAGTTCCTGACCCGCCGCATGAGCGATCGGCAGCGTGCCGCCGACATCGCCCAGGAGACCTATCTCAAGTTGGCGAGGATCGACGAGCAGGCGGTGCGCGTATTGCACGCACGTAGTTTCATATTCCGGGTGGCCGGCAACCTGGCCATCGATGCATTGCGCCGCGAGCAGCGTCTTGCTGCTCACCATGAGCACGGTGACGGGGCGGGAGAGATGGTGTGTCCGGCACCGGCACCTGAGGCAACCCTGCTGGCTCGGGAACGGCTGCAGATGCTCGATCGAGCGCTGCTGCAACTGCCAGAGAATGCCCGTCAGGCATTGTTGTTCAACCGTGTCGAAGGTCTGACCCAGGCGCAGATCGCCCAGCGTCTGGGCGTTTCCGAGAGTATGGTGGCAAAATACATCGGCCAGGCCCTGCGTCATTGTCGCGACTGGCTCAAACACAACCATGACTGACGTCTCGACCATGCCCGCTTCCCCGCCTATCCGCGACCTGTCCGACGATGCCCTGCAGTGGCAGGTGCTGCTGCATTCCGGTACTGCCAGCGCTGCCGATCAAGCACGCTACCAGCGCTGGAAACAGCTCAGCCCGGATCACACCGAAGCGGCGGTTGAGGCCGAGATGCTGTGGCTGGATCTCGGCTCGACCGCCACCGCCCAGGCATTCGAGGCGCTGCCGCCGCGCCCACGGCGAAAACGCTGGAGCGCAGGCATCGCGGCCGCCCTGGTGCTGGTGGTGGCGGGTTACTGCGGTTGGCAGGAAGCACCATTGTGGTTGGCCGATTATCACACCCGTGTCGGCGAGCGGCAGAGCATTACCCTGGACGACGGCTCAAAGGTACTGTTGAACAGCGCCAGCGCAGTGAGCGTGGCTTTCAGCGCTACGGAACGACGGGTCACGCTGCGCGCCGGTGAGGCGCTGTTCGACACCGTCGCCGACCCACGCCCCTTCGTGGTCGAGACCGCAGGCGATACCGTTCAGGGCGCCAATGCGACGTTCAGTGTTCGTCGTGATGGCCAGGTCGTCCTGGCGAAGGGCCAGGCACGACTCGGCGACCAGGTATTGGCCGTTGCCGCCGACGCGAGCGCGCTGACCGCCTGGCAACGGGGCAAACTCATCTTCAATGGCAAGCCATTGGGTCAGGTACTGGCCGAGCTGGAACGTTATCAGCATGGTCGCATTCTGGTGCCCGACAGCAAACTTGCAGCCCTTGAGGTGAGCGGTGTGTTCGATCTGGACGACCCTCACGCCTTGCTGCGCACCCTCGAGCAACGTTACGGCCTCAAGGTCACCTATCTGCCCTGGCTGGCAGTGGTTTACTGAGCTTTTCGGAAGTAATCAAAATTATTTTCATTTGGTACTGCAAGTTTCTGCAAGCCAGATCGTCGTAGGGGGACTGATCAGCAACCCATTCTCATTTCTGACTTGTCTGGAAGCTCATTCGTGCCTCTCATGCCTACGCCGTCCACCCATGGACAGTCTCACCGTCGCGGCGGTCAATTCCACCATGCCTTGCTGTCCTGCAGCGTCCTGGCCTTGTTTGCCAGCCCCTTGCAAGCATGGGCCAGCAACGATGCGCCGGCACAGATTCAGGCTCGGCAGCTACAGCTCGATTTGTCGGCGCAGCCGCTTGACCAGGCTTTGACCGCCTTCGCCGACCAGGCCGGTCTGCATTTGCTGTACACCACCGCAGACGTCCAGGGGCTGACCAGTCCCCCCGTGCATGGCAGCTACAGCGTCGAGCAAGCCCTGCAGCAGTTGCTCGACGGCAGCGGCGTGACCTGGCAGTTCAGTGACAGCGGCACCATCATCCTGCGCAAGGCCGAGAGTGCACCGCTGGCGGTCAGCCTCAAGCCCATCGAAGTCAGCGTCGCCTCGCGCACCAGCACCTCGATCAGCGAAATCCCAGGCACCGTGTGGGTAGTCGACCAGCAACAGTTGCGTGAGCAGATCGACAGCGGCGTCAGCCTCAAGGAGGCGATCGGCAAATTGGTACCCGGCCTCGATCTGGCTCCTGAAGGGCGGACCAACTATGGCCAGAACATGCGCGGGCGCAACGTGCTGGTGATGATCGACGGGGTCAGCCAGAACAGTTCGCGTGGTCTCTCTCGTCAGTTCGACAGCATTTCTCCGTTCAACGTCGAACGCGTCGAAGTGCTGTCCGGTGCCAGCGCCATTTACGGCGGGGGCGCCACCGGCGGCATCATCAACATCGTGACCAAGAAGGGCGAGGCGGGGGATGCGCGCTTCGAGACCCAGCTTGGTGCCAGTAGCGGCTTCAACAACAGCGATGACCTGGCAACTCGTTTCGCGCAGTCGATCAGCGGCGGCAATGATCGAATCAATGCCCGCCTGGGCGTTTCCGGAGAGCAGAACGAAGCCTTCTACGACGGAGCGGGCGACCAGATCTTCATCGACAACACGCAGACCGATCTGCAGTACAACCGCACCATCGATGTGCTCGGCAGTGTCGGCCTGAAGCTGTCCGATGAGCAAAGCCTCGACCTGCTGGCGCAGTATTATGATTCCGGCAACCACGGTAGCACGGGTATCTACTTCCCCAACCTGAACCACAACGCACCCTCCGACCTGGAGGATGCCGAGCTGCGCAGCGGCTATTCCTCTGACCTGGAGCCGCGGACCCGACGCTTCTTGTTCAACGCCAACTACCACCACACGGATGTGCTGGGTCAGGATTTCTACCTGCAGGCCTCGTACCGAAAGGAAGACGACAACTTCTACCCGTTCCCTTACTACAATCGCGCTACGCCTACCGGCTCGCGCGGGGTCTACTTCGCCGCATCGCAGCAGAACTTCGAAGTCACCAGCCTCAAGGGGCTGTTCGCCAAACAGTGGGACACGCTCAAGCTGACCTATGGCGTCGACCTTGATCGCGAGCGTTTCAATGCCCAGCAAACCACGTTCGATGCCCTGACCTCGTCGGAAAGCGGTGGACTCGATCTTGAGAAACAGAGCAAGGCCGATCGCTATCCCGGCTATCGGGTCGACGGGGTCTCGGTGTATGCCCAGCTCGACTGGCACGCCACCGACAACCTGACGCTGTCCGGGGGCGCCCGACGTCAGCAGATGGACGTAGATGTCAGCGACTTCAAGGGCGTACCCGGTGGCAGCAACGACTATCAGGTCAACCTGTATAACGTCGGCGCGATCTACGACTTCAAGAACGGCCATCAGATCTGGACCAACTATGGCGAAGGCTTCGACCTGCCGGACCCGGCCAAGTACTACGGCAAGGCTGGCATGAGCGTGGCGGACAATCCGTTGGCCGGTATCAAGAGCCGCCAGGTCGAGCTCGGGTGGCGTTACGGCGATCTGGATTGGGATGCCCAGGCAGCGCTGTATTACATCTGGTCGGACAAGATCATCAACGTCGACTCACAAACCCTGACCATCGACGTCGAAGATCAGAAGAGTCGTGACTTCGGTTTCGAAGGTGCGCTTACCCGGCATTTCCAAAGTGGCTGGGAAAGCGGTGGCACCTTGCACCTGACCCGGTCGGAAGAAGAGGATGCCGACGGTGGCTGGATCAAACGCGATGCCCGCTATGCCTCGCTGTCCAAGGCCACTGCATTCGTCGGTTGGAAGGGTGATGGGCGCAATGTCCGGTTGCAGGCCAATCACGCGTTCAGCTTGAAGGACGATGCCGACCACGAAATCGACGGCTACACCACCTTCGACCTGCTCGCCAGCCAGGACACCGGGTTCGGCACCCTCAGCGCGGGTATCCAGAACCTGCTGGACAAGCAGTACAGTACCGTCTGGGGCCAGCGCGCAACCTTGTTCTATTCGCCGACCTATGGGCCGGCTTACCTCTATGACTACCAAGGACGCGGACGTACGTACACCCTGACGTGGAGCATGGCGTACTGAGGTCCTGGCAAAGGTCCATACTGAAACATCAGGAATCAACTAAACCCACGCTCACACTTTTGCCTCGAACCCTTCGCGCCTTAGGCTATCGAACCCTTAGGCGCGACTTTTCGTACAGGAGGTGAAGCATGAATCGAGTATTGCCGACCCTGGTCGTTGGCCTGCTGCTGAGCGTGGCCGTGCAGGCCGAACCACACCAGCCGTTGCAGCTCGCCGCCAACGACAACAATCCGTACAACAGTCCGATAAAGCGGGCCAACCCCAACAGTCGCCAGGGCACCTTGCCAGCGACCCCGCCCGTGCGCGGCCCCTCGACTGAGCCCAACATTCGCCCCCCAACCCTGGATAACCGCGGCATCGGCAATGGCGACAACCTGCGCCGTGAGCAGCAGACGCCCAGGTTGGAACCCACCCGGCCCCCGCGTGACTCGCAACGTGCACCGTGAGCCCCTGAGAAAGGATGCCCCCATGCTTCGACGCAACTGGTTGACCACCCTTGCCGCCGCTGCCGTGTTGCCATTGTTGGCGCATGCGGCGCCTGTCCAGCAGTTTCCCAGCGAGGAAGGCCAGCTCACCGTCAGTACCATCGCCGATGGCCTGCGAAACCCGTGGGCCCTGGCGTTCCTGCCTGGCGGCAAGGATATGCTGGTGACCGAGCGTGCGGGTAATCTGCGGGTGATCAGCGCGGAGGGGAAGGTTGGCGCGCCGATCAGTGGGGTGCCCAAGGTCTGGGCCGAAGGCCAGGGCGGCCTGCTGGACGTGGTCCTGTCGCCAGAGTTCGACAAGGACCGTACCGTCTACCTGTCCTACGCCGAAGCCGGCGACGACGGCAAGGCCGGGACGACGGTGGGGCGCGGCCAGTTGTCGGCAGACCGCGCCCGGCTGGAGAACTTCAGGGTGATCTTCCGCCAGCAGCCGAAACTGTCGGTGGGTAATCACTTCGGCTCGCGACTGGTATTCGACCGTGACGGCTACCTGTTCATCGCCCTGGGCGAAAACAACCAGCGTGCTACCGCGCAGGACCTGGACAAGCTGCAAGGCAAGGTAGTGCGCATCCTGCCCGATGGGACGGTGCCCAAGGACAACCCGTTCGTCGGCCAGCACAATGTGCGCCCGGAGATTTGGTCTTACGGCCACCGCAACCAGCAGGGCGCGGCGCTCAATCCGTGGTCCGGCAAGCTCTGGACTCATGAGCACGGACCACGCGGCGGCGATGAGATCAACATCCCGCAAGCGGGCAAGAACTACGGCTGGCCGATCGCCACCCACGGGATCAATTATTCGATGCTGCCGATTCCCGAGGCCAAGGGTGAGCAAGTCGAAGGCATGGTCGGTCCGCATCATGTCTGGGAGAAGTCGCCGGGTATCAGTGGCATGGCCTTCTACGACAACCCGACCTTCAAGGCCTGGGACCACGACCTGTTCATCGGCGCCCTGGCCAGCGAGGAACTGATCCGCCTGCAGCTCGATGGCGACAAGATCGTGCACGAGGAGCGCCTGCTGGGCGAGCTGAAGGCGCGGATCCGCGATGTGCGGGTGGGTCCGGACGGCTATCTGTACCTCCTGACCGATGCCAAGGATGGAACATTGTTGAAGGTCGGCCTGGAGCAGAATTGAGGGTGCCGGTCGGCTGTACCGACGCAGCGTCGGCAAGCTGGATCCTACGGTTGCCGCGACGAGCCCTGGGCGACCGTGATGAATGTGCCGGCGGCGGCTTGCCGTCGATAGGGCCAGTGCAGACAATGGAGCCCTCACAGGCCCAGACTGGATGCCATGCCCACTCCGCAATCGCTCTACCATGAGGCTCTGACCGAGCATGGCTATGTCCGTGACCCTGCCCAGGTCGAGGCGGTCGCCGCGCTGCACGCCTGCTTCGAGGCACTCGAACAAGGTCATCGTCCCCAGGGGCTGTACCTCTGGGGCCCGGTCGGCCGGGGCAAGACCTGGCTCATGGATCTGTTTTACCGCTGCCTCGAGATCCCGGCGCGGCGCCAGCACTTCCATCACTTCATGGCCTGGGTTCATCAGCGCCTGTTCCAGCTAAACGGCACGCCTGACCCTCTCAAGGCCTTGGCGCGCGAGCTGGCTGGGCAGATCCGGGTGCTCTGTTTCGACGAAATGTTCGTCAGCGACATCGGTGACGCGATCATCCTCGGCCGGCTGTTCCAAGTCCTGTTCGATCAAGGCGTGGTGATCGTCGCCACCTCCAACCAGCCGCCTGGACAACTCTACAGTGACGGTTTCAACCGGGAGCGTTTTCTGCCAGCGATCGCCGCCATCGAGCGCCACATGCAGGTGTTCTCGGTGGCCGGCCCGCAGGACCATCGAACGCACCCGGGACAAGCGCGGCAGCGTTACTGGGTGGCCACTGCCGGAGACAGAGGTGCACTTGGGCAGGCGTTCGAGATATTGAGCCATGGCCAAGCCGGAACGGTCGAGCCGCTGGCGATAGGCTCGCGCCAGATCCAGGTCATCAGGCGCAGCGCTCAGGTGATCTGGTGCCGCTTCGCTCAGCTATGCGAGCAACCTCTGGCAGCGACCGATTTCATGGTGCTGTGCGACCGCTACCAGGCGATCCTGGTGCAGGATGTACCCGTGTTGGGTGGTCAGCAGCGTGCTGGGCGCATCGCCAGGGGCACCGAGGATGCGGCGGCGCGGGTGGAAGCGGGCGAGCGCGAACTGCCGATGCTGTCGCCCAAGGACGATGCCGTCCGCCGCTTCATCGCACTCGTGGACGAATGCTATGACCGCCGGGTGGCCCTGTACCTGGAGGCCGAGGTACCCCTGGAAGCGCTTTACACCCAGGGCTACCTCGCGTTCGCTTATCAGCGCACCCTCAGCCGTCTGCGCGAAATGCAGCTGCAACGCTTCGGTTGACGTGTCTCAGCGGCCGAGCCAGTCGAGCAGAGCCTTGTGGAACTGCTCCGGCTCCTCGATCTGCGGTGCATGGCCCATGCCGGGGAAGATCACCAATTGGCCTTGGGGAATCAACTTGGCCTCCCGTGGACCCAATTCCTTGTAGTGACCCAGCTGGGCCTTGAGCGCAGGCGAGGCGATATCGCTGCCGATCGCCGTGGTGTCCTGGTCACCGATCAACAACAGGGTCGGCATTTTCAGGTTGTGGAACTCGTGGTAGACCGGCTGGGTGAAGATCATGTCGTAGATCAGCGCCGAGTTCCATGCCACCGCTTCATGCCCAGGGCCTTGGTTCAACCCCACCAGCATGTGCACCCAGCGCTCGTACTCGGGCTTCCAGCGCCCGGCGTAGTAGGTCTTGCGTTCATAGTTACGCACGCCTTCGGCATTGAGCTTGAGCTCGCGCTCGTACCACTGATCCACCGTGCGGTAGGGCACGCCCATGGCTTTCCAGTCCTCCAGGCCGATCGGGTTGACCATCGCCAGGCGCTCGACCTGCTGCGGGTACATCAACGCGTAGCGAGTGGCCAGCATGCCACCGGTGGAGTGGCCGAGGATCACCGCCTGGCCCACGCCCAGCTTCTCGAGCAGGGCGTGGGTGTTGGTCGCCAATTGCTGGAAGCTGTACTGGTAGTGCGCCGGTTTGCTCGAAGTGCAGAAGCCGATCTGGTCAGGGGCGATCACCCGGTAGCCGGCCTGGCTCAAGGCGTCGATGGTGGTTTCCCAAGTGGCTGCGCAGAAGTTCTTGCCGTGCATCAGCACCACGCTGCGACCGTTGGCCTTGCCCTTGGCTGGCACGTCCATGTAGCCCATCTGCAGGTCTTGGCCTTGGGACTTGAAGTCGAAGTGCTTCAATGGATGGGGGTAGGGGAAGCCTTCTAGCTGTTTGCCATAGGTGGCGGACTCGGCGGCGATGGCGGTGCCTGCCACAAGGCAGGTAAGGGCCAGGGCGGTTGCGCGCAGCATGGGGGCACTCCGTGTAGGACCATGTAGGAATTTGCGACTGTAACAGCCGGAGGCATTACCTTAACCGGTAAAGGTGTTACCAGGGATGAAACCACCCCAGGGTGATCATCGCCACGACGCTGTAACGACCCGCCTTGGCCAAGGTCACCAGCAACAGGAAGCGCCAGAAGGGCTCGCGCATGACCCCGGCGATCAGCGTGAGCGGGTCGCCGATGACCGGCATCCAACTCAGCAGCAGGGACCACTGCCCCCAGCGCCGATATCGCGCCTGGGCGCGGGTGAGTTGCGCCTCACTGAACGGGAACCAGCGCCGGTGACGCAAGTGCTCGATCGCTCGGCCCAGCAGCCAGTTGACCACCGAGCCGAGCACGTTGCCCGCGGTGGCCACCAGCAGCAAGGTCAGCCAGGCATCGGGCTGGCGCAACAGCAAACCGACCAGTACGGCTTCCGATTGCAGCGGCAGCAGCGTGGCGGCGCCGAAGGCGCTGAGAAACAGCGCCCACAGGCTGAGCATCAATAGTCGGCGACCACGGTGTCCTTGCCATCCTGGGTCACACCGATGACCTGGTAGGCGTCCTTTTGGTCACCCATCTCCATGCCTGGCGAGCCCATCGGCATGCCAGGCACGGCGAGGCCCTTGAGGTCGTCGCGGGCCGCCAGTAAGCGGACCTGTTCGGCCGGCACATGGCCCTCGACGAATTTGCCGTCGATCACCCCGGTGTGGCACGAGGCCAGACGTGGCGCCACGCCCAGGCGCTGCTTGACGGCGCTCATGTTCGGCTCGACATGGTCGTTGACGGTGAAGCCGTTGTCGCGCAGGTGGCTGATCCAGGCCTTGCAGCAACCGCAGTTGGGGTCGCGGTAGACATCGATGGTTTGCGCAGCTTGGGCCAGGGTGGCGACGGCGAGCAGGCCGAGGGTGAACAGCGGTTTGCGCAGCATGGCGGCTCCTTGGATGGCATGACCGATCGGGTGACGGCCGGCAGCATAGCGCAGGTGCCGGCCCATTGCCCGTTTATGCTGGGGCAGGCAGTTCGCGCATGAGCAGTGCGAACTTCAGTGGCACCTGCTCGGGAATCGGCAGGTAGACCACGTGACCATCGCCCGGCGCCACCATTGCCGGCTGGTGCTTCATGTCGCGCAGATGGTCCAGTTCGAAATGATAGTTGCCGTAGGGGGTCATCAACTCCAGCTGATCGCCGACCGCAAAGCGGTTTTTGACCCGTACCTCAGCCAGCCCGTCGACCCGTTCTCCGGTCAGTTCGCCGACGAACTGCTGGTACTCGGAGACCGAGTTGCCGCGCTGGTAGTTCTGGTATTCGTCATGCACATGGCGGCGCAGGAAGCCTTCGGTGTAGCCGCGCTGGGCGAGCGACTCGAGGTTGAGCATCAGGCCCCGATCGAACGGTCGACCCGCGGCGGCATCGTCGATGGCCTGGCGATAGGACTGCACGGCCCGGGCGCAGTAGAAGTGCGATTTGGTGCGTCCTTCGATCTTCAGTGAATGCACGCCCATGTGCAGCAAACGCTCGACGTGCTGGACGGCCCGCAGGTCCTTGGCGTTCATGATGTAGGTGCCGTGCTCGTCCTCGAAGGCCGGCATGCTGTCGCCTGGACGGCTGCTTTCCTGCAGCAGGAACACCTGATCGGTGGGCGTGCCCAGGCCCAGGGTCGGCTCCACCTGTCGGACGATATCGCCGGTGACGGTCTCGGTGGCGGGGGTCGCATCGTACTTCCAGCGGCAGGCGTTGGTGCAACTGCCCTGATTGGCGTCACGCCTGTTCAGGTAGCCCGAAAGCAGGCAGCGACCGGAATAGGCCATGCACAGCGCGCCATGGACGAAGACCTCCAGCTCCATGTCCGGTACGTGCTGGCGGATCTCCGCGATTTCCTCCAGCGACAGCTCGCGTGAAAGGATCACCCTGCTCAGCCCGAGTTGCTGCCAGAACTGCACACTGGCCCAGTTCACCGTGTTGGCTTGCACCGACAGGTGCACCGGCATCTGCGGGAAGTGCTGGCGCACCAACATGATCAGCCCTGGATCGGACATGATCAGCGCATCCGGTCCCATGCCGATCACTGGCGCCAGGTCCTTGAGAAAGGTTTTCAGCTTGGCGTTGTGCGGGGCGATGTTGACCACCACGTAGAAACGCTTGCCCAGGGCGTGCGCCTCGTCGATACCCTGAGCCAGGTTGGCATGGTCGAATTCGTTGTTGCGCACCCGCAGGCTGTAGCGCGGCTGGCCGGCGTAGACCGCATCGGCACCGTAGGCGAAAGCGTAGCGCAGAGTCTTGAGGCTGCCCGCGGGAGCCAGCAGTTCGGGTTTGGCGAGGGAGGTCATGACGCACCGGGAGGTAAAGGCGCGGATGCTAGAACGTCGGGAGCTCAGGTGCATTGACCTGAATCAAGTGGGCGATGGCACTTTTTCGATGACACCGAGCACTAATGTTCCAGGACATTCAAGGAACGCCCATGAACGAAACCTCGCTGCAGAACAAAGCACTGGCTGTGCTTCTGGCCCTGGTGACCATCGCCTTCGTGTGGATCATGCTGCCGTACTACGGGGCGATTTTCTGGGCGGTGATCCTGGGCATCCTGTTTGCGCCGTTGCAACGCAAGTTGCTGGTGCGACTGGGCCGGCGGCGCAACCTCGCGGCGTTGGTGACCCTGTGCATCTGCCTGCTGATTGCGGTATTGCCAGTCGCGGTCATCAGCGCCTTGCTGGTGCAGGAAGGCGCCTCGCTGTACCAGCGCATCGAAAGTGGTCAGCTGGACATCGCCGGCTACATCGAACACGGCAAGGATATGCTGCCGGCATTCGTGCAGAACGCCCTGGACCGCATGGGCATGGGCAATCTCGATGGCCTGCGCGAGAACGTCACCCAATGGGCTACGCAGGGTAGCCAGGTTTTGGCCGGCAAGGCATTCAGCTTCGGCCAGGGCACGTTCGAGCTGATGGTGAGCCTGGGCGTGATGCTGTATCTGCTGTTCTTCTTCCTGCGCGAAGGTGCCGAGGTAGCGCGTCGGGTCCGTCTGGCCGTCCCGCTGCCCGAACAGCAGAAGCGTCGACTGCAGCTCAAGTTCAGCCGGGTGGTGCGGGCGACTGTCAAGGGTAACGTGCTGGTGGCGGTGACCCAGGGCGCCTTGGGTGGATTCATCTTCTGGGTGTTGGACATTCCCAGCGCGTTGGTCTGGGCGGTGCTGATGGCTTTCCTGTCGTTGCTGCCGGCGGTGGGGGCAGGAATCATCTGGGCACCGGTGGCCGCGTATTTCCTGCTGACCGGGGCGATTCTGCAAGGGGTGATCCTGACCGCCTTCGGTGTGCTGGTGATTGGCCTGGTGGACAATCTGCTACGACCGATTCTGGTGGGCAAGGATACGCGCATGCCTGATTACCTGATCCTGGTATCGACCCTGGGCGGCCTGGCGGTATTCGGGCTCAACGGTTTCGTGATCGGACCGCTGATCGCTGCGCTGTTCCTGTCCAGCTGGGCGATCTTCGCTTCCACCAAGCCGCAAGTGCAGTTGCCGCAATAGGGCTGCGTTGCAGCCCAGTGCGGCTTGGTTCAGCGGAAACTGTAGGAAACCCCGGCGTACACGCCGAAACCTTCTCCTGGCGTGGAGCGGGCGACATCCTGGCCGGCGTCGTCGTAGCCGGGCGTTACTGTCGCCGCATAACGTTTGTTGGTCAGGTTGCGCAGGTCGAGCCAGGTCTGCCAGTCCTGCTTCGGCGAGTCCCAGCCCAGGCGCGCACCGAGCAAGGTGTAGGCATCGGCGTGATAGCTGTTGGCGTAGTCGACCTGGACCTTCGATGCCATTTGCGTGTTGATCCCCGCGTAGAAGCCGCTGGGCCACTCGTAACGCAGCTCTGCCTGATAGTAATGCATGGGTATGCCTGGCAGGCGGTTGTCACCGAACTGATCGTCGTCGCGATAATGGAAGTCGCTGAAAGTATAGGCCTGGCGCAGGCTCAACCGGCCTGTGCCCGGCTGCTCCCACAATGTGCTGTCCAGACCGGCTTCGACGCCCTGGTGCACGGTTGGGCTGGCATTGAATTCCTTCGCCGGCATGCCTTGGACGATTTCCGCGAGCAGCAGCTCATGGCGCACCTGCGAGTAATACCAGGCCAGGTCCCACCGGCCCAGCAGCGAATCACCGCGGGCTCCCAGTTCAAGGGTGGTGGCGGTCTGGTTCTGCATCTCGATCGGTTGTGTGGCGACCGGGGAACTCCAGATCAGTGCCCAGGGGTGTGGCGGCTCCACCGAGCGACTGAGGTTGCCGTATATCTGCAACTGGGGGCTGATGTCGTAGCGTAGGCCCAGACGAGGGGCGTAGTCCCAGTCATGCTGGCTGACCTTGCCGCCATTATCAGGCCAGGTGACGGCGCTTTCGCGGCGGGTATAGACCATCGCCAGGCCGCTGGTCAGCCACAGGTCGGGTATCAGCTCCAGGTCATTGCCGATGTGCACTACGGTATCCGAACCCTGGTAGGTGAAGTCGCGGCTACGTGGGCCGAACACGTCGCCGCTGCGGGCGAACTGCGAGGCGCCGCTGTTGGGCAGGTGCTTGGTGGTGCGCCATCCGACCGTGGTTTTGCTGTCATGACCGAACAGGGTGTCGCGGCGAACATAATTCAACGTACCGCTGACATCGCTATAGGCGACCTTCAGGCGCATCGGTCCCTCGCGAAGGTCCATCGGGTAGTCGTGATAGACCAGCCCGGCTTCGAGCCGCGAGTCGTCCTCCAGGTAGAACGTGGTCTTGTTCGCCACCCAGGTGCTGCCCGGTTGCGGACGGCTGTCGTCACGGGACAGATAGGCAGCGTTGGCGGCGCGCGGATCGTGCTTGATCTGCTGTTTGGTCAGACGTCCGGCCAGGTCGTTCTCGGTTTCCCGGTAACGCAGGTAGAAGCGGGTTTCCAGGTTGGGGTTGAAACGGTAGCCAACGTTGGCGGCGATGCCCTTGGCGCTGCCGCTGCTGTGTTCCTGATAGCCGTCATACTCCGAGTCGGTCAGCGCCACGTAATAATCGAGGTTGCCCAGCACTTGGCCGGAGCTGATATGGCGGTGCTGGTAGCCGCGACTGCCGACTTCGTAACGCAGTTGCAAGGGAGCGGCATCGTAGCCGGTGTGGGTCACGTAGTTGATCGCCCCGCCCAGCGCCAGGGCGCCCTGGTCGAAACCGTTGGCGCCACGCAACACTTCGGCGCGGCTCAGCCAAAGGGGCTCGAACAGTTCGTAAGGGGTACCACCGGGGCCGGTCAGGGGCAGGCCGTCGAACATTGTGTACACACCGGAGCCGTGGGCGCCGGGCGCCCGGTTGATGCCCGAGCCACGGATCGACAGCTTGATCCCGTCGTTGCCCGCCGATTGGGCGAACACCCCCGGCTGATAGGCCAGTACGTCCTGGTTGCTGGCAACCCGACCTTGCCCCACGCGGTGCATGTCGATCAGGTTGCTGCCACCCGGCACTTGCTGAAGACGTGCGCGGACATCATCCATTTCGCTCTGCTGCTCATCGTTGATCAACACCTGGCCCAGCTCAATCGCGGGTGCCGCCCACGCGGGCTGGCCAGCCGTGAACAGGGCCAGCAGGCCAAGACGGGACGAGAGTGGCAAAACGGGACGCATCGAACAGCTCCAGGCAAAGGTGTGTTAGGGCAGTGGCGTTGTGACGAGCGAAGTGCCCGGTAAAGCACGCGCTGTCCTGCTTAATTGGCAGACGTGAATGGAAACGGATTTGTAGGAGGTCGCTTTACAAGCTGCACGAGTGGAGCCCAGACCTTGGGCTACGTAAGTTGGTGCTTACCGCGGCGGCTCCTTAGCCCGCCGCTACCGGCAATGACTTGTGGAGGCTGATGATGAGTACCAACCTACAACCGACGGCCGAGCATCCAGCAGAGTTGCCCATTCGCCTGACACCCCGTGAGGAGAAGGTGCTGCTGTGGTGTGCCTATGGCAAAAGCTCTTGGGAGATCGGACAGATCCTGGAATGCAAGGAATCCACGGTGAACTTCCATGTCGGCAACATTCTGCGCAAATTCGACGTTTCCACGCGGGTTGCTGCAGTAATCAAGGCCATCCGCTATGGCATGCTCGCCGAGGATTGACGCAATGGACACGACCTCCACGTCCCTGCCTGGGCCGCGCTTTCCCGATTGCCACGATCCTTTTTGGCCACGTATCGACTTGTCGGAGCTACGCGAGCGACTCGCGCTGGATGCATGCGTCAGCGATGCACGCTTAGGACTGGCCGTACGCTGCGCAGCCATCGACGCCGCGAGGGAGTTCGCTACCTGGCGAGCCGTCCTGCGTGAACGGGGCTATCGGCGTCTGGAGGATGTCGGGAGGCATCGACACGGACGCGCACTGTCTCTTTGTTACTCACGTTATCTGGAGGCGGCCGCCATGAAAGCGCTGGCTGGCAACGGCGAGCGCTGTACGGGCCAAAAGGGAGAGCAGCATGGATGATTTGTCGTGGCTAGGCGCCGTATTGAGCGAGCGTATCGAGGACGAAGGCCGGGTGCTGTTTGGCGCGTTTCTGGGAGCAGTGCTGATCACGCTAGCGCGTGGGCAAATGATCCTGGTGCCTCGCGAGCGTCTGTCGACGCTTAGCCAAGGACTGTTGGTGCTCCTCGCACTGGGCGTTGGCTACTTGTTCGAACCCCTATTGACCTCTCTGGTGCCATCGCTCACGCCTGGCATGGCTGCGTTCGTCGCGGCGGTGGCGGTGATTCCCGTCTGTATCAAGCTGGTGGTGTGGCTGGACGCGGTGGACATGCGCGACATCCTGCAGCGCTGGCGTCGCTGAAGTCAGTCGGGCTGGATGTCGGCCACGGAGCTGGCGAGCCTGTCGAGCCTGCGCTCGAGTTCCTGGAGGCGTTGTTTGTCTTTGATGAACAACAGCGCGGCCTGACGATCAGCCAGGGACAGACTGCGCAAGTCGTCGAGCGCTGCGCTCTCCCAATCGGACTGGCCGTCGGTGTGGTTTGCGAGGGTACCTTCACCCAACAGCAGCCAGTCAAGGGAGCAAGCGTTCTGTCGGGCGAGCTCTACGCATAAA
Source organism: Pseudomonas putida (assembly GCF_004357765.1). Taxonomy (GTDB): domain Bacteria; phylum Pseudomonadota; class Gammaproteobacteria; order Pseudomonadales; family Pseudomonadaceae; genus Aquipseudomonas; species Aquipseudomonas putida_U. Next base: position 18,068 of record NZ_SMTE01000019.1, read on the forward strand.
GAGTACGGAATGCTAGCGCGCATTTTCCAGCTGCTGAGTGTCTGGGGGCTCACATTCAAGGCTCTGGCAAGCTGCACATCGGTGTTCGTGCCGGTCAGTTGTTTGAGGCGTAGGAGCACCGAAGCGAAAAAAACACTACTCATTATGGATATCCATTACTGTTTTTGCGTCATTCCCTAGGCTTAAACTAATGATTAAGAGTAGAAAAACTGCATTTTGAGGATATTTCGGAATGAAGCATGAAGCAACGAAAAGACCTTTCTGCATCGTAATCAATACTGACACAGGTCGACGATTAATCTTACAAACCAAACAAATCCCCAATCATTACAGGTACTTGCCGTGAGTACGTATAAGTTGGTCTGTCCGCATTGCAACAGCAAGATGCGTATTCGTACTAGCGAAGGGCGTCATATCTTCTTGAGAGTGGCGTATTTACAGTGCACCCAGGAAGCCTGCGGTTGGTCAGTCAGGGCTGAGTTCGAAATGACCCATGAGTTGTCACCCAGCGGCATGCCCAACCCTGCGGTCCATCTTCCGTCTGCCAACAGTGAACTGCGGCGTGCTGCCGGGCAACGGGAAACCTCGGTTTCAGGCAACTAGCCAGGCGCTCGTTGACACAGATAAAAAAACACCCCGCATGAGCGGGGTGTTTTTTATTGCGTTGCGATCAGCCGATCAACTGCAGACCGGCTTGTTGCACCAGATCCAGCAGCGGCTGCGGGTACACGCCGAGGATGAAGGCGAGGATGGCGATAGCTAGCAGCATCACGCCACCAGTACGTTGCTCCCACTTCAACGGGGCGTCGTGGCGACGCAGGTTCGGCTCGACCAGGTACAGTGTGACCATGACACGCAGGTAATAGTAAACGCCGATGGCGCTACCGATCACCAGGGCTCCGACCAGCCACCACAGGTGCGACTCGACGCCGGTAGCGATGATGTAGAACTTGCCGATGAAGCCGGCGGTCAGCGGGATACCCGCCAGCGACAGCATCATCACGGTCAGTACCGCGGTCAGGTACGGACGGCGCCAGAACAGGCCGCGGTATTCGTACAGCGCATCGGCGTCACGACCGCCGTAAGGCGAGGACATCAAGGTGATGACACCGAAGGCGCCCAGGCTGGTGATCACATAGGTGACCAGGTACACGCCCATGGCTTCCAGCGCGAGTCCCTTGCTGGCGACCAGCGCGATCACCAGGTAGCCGAAGTGGGCGATGGACGAGTAACCGAGCAGACGCTTGAGGTTGCTCTGGGTCAGCGCCAGCAGGTTGCCGATCAGGATCGAGGCGACCGCGATCACTGCCAGGACGGTGCTCAGCACGCCGCTGCTGGCCGCAGGAGAGAGCATGAACAGGCGCACGACCACGGCGAACACCGCGACCTTGCTGGCAGTGGCAAGGAATGCGGCGACCGGCGCCGGAGCACCTTCGTACACGTCCGGGGTCCACAGGTGGAACGGTACCAGCGACAACTTGAAGGCCAGGCCGACCAACATCATGCCCAGGCCCAGTTGGGCCAGCAGGCTCGGCATGTTGGTCGCGGCCAGGGCTTTGCCGATCTGGTCGAAGGTCAGGCTACCGGCGTCGGCGTACAGCAGGGCCATGCCGAACAGCAGGAAGGCCGAGCCGGCAGCGGACAGGACCATGTACTTGATGCCGGCTTCCAGCGATCGCTTGTTGAAGAAGGCGTACGCCACCAGGCCGTAGACCGGCACCGAAAGCAGCTCCAGACCGATGAACAGGCCCGCCAGGTGGTTGGCGCTGACCAGCACCAGGCCACCGAGGGCCGACATCAGCAGCAGTAGGTACAGTTCTTCACGGTTGCCCGGGAAGCCCTTGGCGCCTTCGCCGAGGTAGGCGTGGGCGAGGGTGACGCAGGCCAGGGTGGCGACCAGAATGATCGCCATGTAAAGGCAGGCGAACTTGTCGATGGTGACCAGCGAGGTCACCGCCAGCGGCGCGACCTTCAGCGCCGGCAGAATCGACAACAGGGCCAGGTTCAGCCCCACGGTGGACAGCAGGAAGGTCTGCGAGTGATTGCGCTTCCAGGCGATCGCCAGCATCACCACCACCGTGGTGATGGTGGTGATCAGCATCGGCGCCAATGCGATGAAGTGTTGAGTGGTGAATTCCATAGCGCTCTTACCGGGCCGAAGCGAGTTGAGTGAAAGCGGAACCGAGCCACTGCTGCACACCGCTCATGGTGGCGGCAGAGGTGTCGAGGAACGGCTGCGGATACACGCCCAGCAGCACCAGCAGCACCGCCAGGCCCAGAACCATGATCAGCTCGCGAGCGTCCATGCCGGCCAGCACGGTTTCGGCCTTGGCCGGACCGAAGTAGGCGCGGTGGATCATGATCAGCGAGTAGACCGAACCGAAGACCAGGCCGGTGGTGGCGATCACGGTGATCCAAGGCACATGCACGAAGCTGCCGATCAGGATCAGGAATTCGCCGACGAAGTTGCCGGTGCCTGGCAGGCCCAGGGAAGCGGCGGCGAAGAACAGGCTGATGGCAGGCAGGTAGGCGATGCGGTGCCACAGGCCACCCATCTGGCGCATGTCACGGGTGTGCAGGCGCTCGTACAACTGACCGGACAGGATGAACAACGCAGCGGCCGACAGGCCGTGTGCCAGCATCTGGATCACCGCCCCTTGCAGAGCCTGTTGGCTGCCGGAGTAGATGCCGATCAGCACGAAGCCCATGTGCGACACGCTGGAGAAGGCGATCAGGCGTTTGATGTCGGTCTGCGCGAAGGCCAGGAACGCGCCGTAGAAGATGCCGATCAGACCCAGGGTCATGGCGATCGGCGCGAACTCCGCCGAGGCATTCGGGAACAGCGGCAGGGCGAAGCGCAGCAGGCCGTAGGCCGCGGTCTTCAGCAGGATACCCGCCAGGTCCACGGAGCCTGCGGTAGGTGCCTGGGCGTGGGCATCCGGCAGCCAGGAGTGGAACGGTACCACCGGCAGCTTCACCGCGAAGGCGATGAAGAAGCCCAGCATCAGCAGGTACTCGGTACCGGCCGGCAGCTCAGCCTTGAGCAGGTCGCTGTAGTTGAAAGTGATGACGCCGGTGTTGGTGTAGTTGACCAGTACTAGACCAAGGATCGCCACCAGCATGATCAGGCCGCTGGCCTGGGTGAAGATGAAGAACTTGGTCGCCGCGTAGATCCGGGTCTTCTTGCCGTCTGCCGAGCTGTGACCCCAGAGCGCGATGAGGAAGTACATCGGCACCAGCATCATTTCCCAGAAGAAGAAGAACAGGAACAGGTCCAGGGCCAGGAATACACCGACCACGCCGCCGAGGATCCACATCAGGTTGAGGTGGAAGAAGCCGACGTGACGCTGGATCTCTTTCCAGGAGCACAGCACCGACAGCACACCGAGCAGGCCGGTGAGCAGGATCATCAGCAGCGACAGGCCGTCGAGGGCCAGGTGGATGCTGATGCCGAAGCGCTGGATCCACTGGACTTTGTATTCCAGGGCCCAGGCCGGCTCGGCGCCCGGAGCGGGGGCGAGGGTGTAGTCGCCGGTGCCCCACAGCCACAGGCCGATGCCGAGCAGCAGGGACATGGTCAGCAGCGCGATCCAGCGCGGCAGGGTGGCGCCGAAGCGCTCACCCAGCCAGCACAGGAAGCCGCCGATGAAGGGAATCAGGATCAGCCAAGGCAAAATCATGACGGGTTCGTTTCCTTTTGCAGAGTCGCAAGGTTCGCAAGGTTCGCAAGTTTCATGGTCATACCGCGGCCACTACCACAGCGCCGAGTACCAGCACTGCGCCAACGGCGATCGAAGCGGTGTACCAACGCAGCTGGCCGGTTTCGGTCTTGCTCATGGCGACGTTGCCGCCGCGAGCCATCCGAGGGATCAGGCCGATGCTGCGGTCAACCGGGTCCTTGCGCAGGATGTGGCTGATCAGCAGGTAAGGTTTGACGAACAGCTTGTCGTAGATCCAGTCGAAGCCCCAGGCGGCGAACCACCAGGCCGACAGCACACGACCGATGCCGCTGTTGGCGACCGCGCTGACGAGGCGACGCTTGCCCAGGAACAGCAGGGCCGCGAGCAGGATACCGGCGATGGCGATGGCCCCCGAGGTGATCTCCAGCGCATGTTTGGCTTCGCCACCGGCGTGGCCGGCGCTTTCAGGCAGCACGCCTGCCAGCGGCGGGGTGATCCAGGCACCGATGAAGGTCGACAGCACGATCAGCACGCCCAGTGGCAGCCAGTGGCTGATGCCGTGGCCGGCATGGGCTTCGGTCTTGGCTTCGCCGTGGAAGGCGATGAAGATCAGGCGGAAGGTGTACAGCGAGGTCATGAACGCACCGACCAGGCCGGCATACAGCAGGCCGGTGTTGCCGCTGGCGAAGGCTTCCCAGAGGATCTCGTCCTTGGAATAGAAGCCCACGGTCACGATCGGCAGGGCAGCCAGGGCGGCGCCACCGACCACGAAGCTGGCGTAGGCCAGAGGCAGTTTCTTCCACAGGCCGCCCATCTTGAAGATGTTCTGCTCGTGGTGGCAGGCAACGATCACCGCACCGGAAGCGAGGAACAACAGGGCCTTGAAGAAGGCGTGGGTCATCAGGTGGAAGATCGCCGCGTCCCAGGCGCCAACGCCCAGGGCCAGGAACATGTAGCCGATCTGGCTCATGGTCGAGTAGGCGAGGATCCGCTTGATGTCGGTCTGTACCAGCGCGGCGAAGCCAGCCAGGACCAGGGTAACGCCACCTACCACGCCTACCAGGTGCAGGATGTCTGGCGCCAGCAGGAACAGGCCGTTGGTACGGGCGATCAGGTAGACGCCTGCGGTCACCATGGTCGCCGCGTGGATCAGCGCCGAGACCGGCGTCGGGCCGGCCATCGCATCGGCGAGCCAGGTCTGCAACGGCAACTGGGCCGACTTACCGACCGCACCGCCGAGCAGCATCAAGGTCGCCAGGACCATCCAGGTGTCACCCGCCTGGAACTTCTGCGGTGCCAGAACCAGCAGTTCCTGCACGTTAAGGGTACCCAGCTGGGCGAACAGGATGAACAGGCCGATGGCCATGAACACGTCGCCGATACGGGTGACGATGAATGCTTTGAGCGCTGCGTTACCGTTGTTGCGGTTGCTGTAGTAGAAACCGATCAACAGGTACGAGCACAGGCCCACGCCTTCCCAGCCGAAGTAGATGAACAGCAGGTTATCGCCGAGGATCAGGAACAGCATGCTGGCGATGAACAGGTTGGTGTACGAGAAGAAGCGCGAGTAGCCCGCTTCGCCACGCATGTACCAGGATGCGAACAGGTGGATCAGGAAGCCGACGCCGGTGACCACGCCGAGCATGGTGACCGACAGACCGTCCAGATACAGGGTGAAGTTCGGCGCGAAGCCGTCCACCGACATCCACTGCCACAGCAGCTGGCTGTAAGCACCGCCTTCAGGCGGCGCGACGTTGAACTGCCAGATGACATAGGCGGCCGTGGCGGCCGAAAGGCCCACCGAGCCGACACCGATCAGCGCCGAGAGGTTTTCCGAGAACCGCCCGCGCGAGAACGACAGCAGCAGGAAGCCGATCAGGGGGAAGACGAAAGTCAGGAAGAGAAGGTTCATCCGCGCATCTCACTGGCAGCATCGATGTCGAGAGTGTGGAAGCGGCGATACAGCTGCAGCAGGATGGCCAGGCCAATACTGGCCTCGGCGGCTGCCAGGCTGATCACCAGAATGAACATCACCTGGCCGTCGGGTTGGACCCAACGGGCACCGGCGACGATGAACGCCAGGGCAGAGGCGTTCATCATGACTTCCAGGCTCATGAGGACGAAGAGGATGTTGCGGCGGACCATCAGGCCAACCAGACCTAAGCAGAACAGGATGCCGGCGACCGCCAGACCATGCTCGAGAGGGATAGCACCCATGATTTACTCCTTCGCCTCGTTGCGGCCCAGGTGGAAGGCGGTGACGGCCGCGGCGAGCAGCAGCATCGAGGCCAGTTCGACCACCAGCAGGTACGGGCCGAACAGGCTGATGCCCACGGCCTTGGCGTCTACGGTGGTACCGCTGATGGCTGCGCCACTCGGGGTGACGAACAGCACGTACAACAGCTCCAGCAGCAGCAGCGCGGCGAGGATCACCGGCCCTGCCCAGATACCGGGCTTGAGCCACCCGCGTTCCTGGGCGACAGAAGCCGGCCCTAGGTTGAGCATCATCACCACGAAGACGAACAGCACCATGATGGCGCCGGCGTAGGCGATCACTTCCAGGGCGCCGGCGAACGGCGCACCCAGGGCGAAGAAGATCATTGCCACGGAAATCAGCGAAATGATCAGGTAGAGCAGGGCGTGCACGGGGTTGGTGCCGGTCACCACTCGAAGGGTGGAGACCACGGCGATCCCGGATGCGAAGTAGAAAGCGAATTCCATCTTTCTGTCCTTATGGGAGCAAGCTCTTCACGTTGATCGGCTCGGCTTCGTTCTGCGCAGCGCCTTTCGGCTTGCCAGCGATCGCCATGCCCGCAACACGGTAGAAGTTGTAGTCAGGGTTCTTGCCGGGTCCGGAGATCAGCAGATCTTCTTTCTCGTACACCAGGTCCTGACGCTTGAACTCGGCCATTTCGAAATCCGGAGTCAGCTGGATCGCGGTGGTCGGGCATGCCTCTTCGCACAGGCCGCAGAAGATGCAGCGCGAGAAGTTGATGCGGAAGAACTCCGGGTACCAACGACCGTCTTCGGTCTCGGCCTTCTGCAGCGAGATGCAGCCTACGGGGCAGGCAACCGCACAGAGGTTGCACGCCACGCAGCGCTCCTCGCCGTCGGGGTCGCGGGTGAGGACGATGCGGCCGCGATAACGCGGCGGCAGGTACACGGGCTCTTCGGGGTACTGCAGGGTGTCGCGCTTGCGGAACCCGTGGGAGAACACCATCACCAGGCTGCGCAACTGGGTGCCGGTGCCCTTAACGATGTCGCCGATATATTTGAACATGGGTCAAATCCTCACTGGGCCGCGACGGCTGGCGTGTTGTAAAGCACGATCGCAGCGGTCACCAGCAAATTGATCAGGGTCAGCGGCAGGCAGAACTTCCAGCTGAAGTCCATCACCTGGTCATAGCGTGGGCGCGGGATCGAGGCGCGCAGCAGGATGAACAGCATGATGAAGAACGCGGTTTTCAGCGCGAACCACAGGAACGACAGTTGCGGCAGGATGCCGAACGGACCGTGCCAGCCACCGAAGAACAGGGTCACCAGCAACGCCGAGATGAGGATGATGCCGATGTACTCACCGACGAAGAACATGCCCCATTTCATGCCGGCATACTCGATGTGGTAGCCGTCGGCCAGTTCCTGTTCCGCTTCCGGCTGATCGAACGGGTGACGGTGGGTCACAGCGACGCCAGCGATGAAGAAGGTGCAGAAGCCGAAGAACTGCGGAATGATGAACCACAGGTTCTGCGCCTGATACTCGACGATGTCGCGCATGTTGAACGAGCCCACCTGTACCACCACGCCCATCAGCGCCAGACCCAGGAACACTTCGTACGACACGGTCTGTGCCGAGGCGCGCAAGCTGCCCAGCAGGGCGTACTTGTTGTTCGACGACCAGCCGGCGAACAGCACCGCGTAGACCGACAGGCCGGCCATGGCGAAGAAGAACAGCAACCCGATGTTCAGGTCGGCGACGCCCCACAGCGGGGTGATCGGAATCACGCAGAAGGCGATCAGCAGGGCGCTCATGGCCACGACTGGTGCCAGGGTGAAGATCATGCGGTCGACGAAGGGTGGGTTCCAGTCTTCCTTGAAGAACATTTTCAGCATGTCGGCAGCGATCTGGAACATGCCGAACGGGCCGACGCGGTTCGGACCATAGCGGTCCTGCCACCAGCCCAGCAGGCGGCGCTCGACGAAGCTGAGCAGCGCGCCGCAGACCACCACAGCAAGCAGGACCACGATGGCCCGGACCACGGTGAGGATCACATCGATCACTTCGGGGGTGAACCAGCTCATTGTGCTGCCTCCTGCAGACCTTCGACGGATGCACCGAAGATGGCCGGCGGAATGCCGGCCAGGCCTTTGGGCAACGCAACCAGACCAGCGCCCAGTTCTTCATTGATACGCAGCGGCAGGCGCAGGGCCACGCCTGCGACGTTCAGGCTGAGCAGGGCACCCTCGTTGACGCCCAGTCGGTCGGCCTCGGACTTGGCCAGCGCGACGTAGGCGGTCGGGATACGTTCCTGCACCGGGGCGGCGCGCGAGGAGTTCTCTTCGCTGCCGAACAGGTGGAAGAATGGCACTGCGGTCCAGGTACCACGAGCTGGATTGAAGGCGCCTGGAATGGCGTCGAACCAATTCAGGCGATCGCCTTGCGACTCGATCAGGCGCACTCCGGGATCACCGGCACGCAGGTGGCCACCGACCTCGTCCTGGAACTTATTCCAGGCCTGTGGCGAGTTCCAGCCCGGCGACCAGGCGAACGGCACCTGCTGGCGCGGTTCGGCAGAGCCCGAGTAGCCTTCCATGGAGAAGGCGAACGCGGTGTCCTTGTCCTGTGGGGTACGCGGCTCGTGCACGCTGATGTTGGCGCGCATGGCGGTACGGCCAGAGTAGCGCAGCGGCTCACGTGCCAGCTTCATGCCCTTGATCCGGAACGCGGCGCTTGGCGCGGCGTCGACGATGCCGGCCAACTGCGGTGTAGCTTCGGCGCAGGCGCTGGTGACGTGGTCGAGCTGGGTCCAGTCCACCGGCTTGTTCAGCAGGGTGGCACGCAAGGCGTGCATCCAGCGCCAGCCTTCGTGGATCTGGATGCTGCTGTCCAGGTACTGTGGGTCGAATACCTGGAAGAAGCGCTGGGCACGGCCTTCCTGGCTGACCAGGGTACCGTCGCCCTCGGCGAACGAGGCAGCCGGCAGCACCAGGTGGGCGCGCTCGACGGTCGGGGTCTTGGAGTGATCGGCGACGATCACGACCTTGGCAGCAGCCAGTGCAGCGTCGACCTTGGCCGCTGGGACGCGGGCGTACAGGTCGTTTTCCAGCACGACGATGGCGTCGGCCTTGCCACTGATGACAGCATCCAGTGCGGCGTCCACCGACTCACCGCCCATCATGGCCATGCCGAGGCTGTTGGCCTCAGGCACGACCAGGCTCAGCGAGCCGTTCTTCTCGCGCAGCTTCAGAGCCTTGGCGATGTTGGCGGCGGCTTCGATCAGCGCCGGGTCGGCCAGGGAGGTGCCGGCGACCACCAGCGGACGCTTGGCGGCGACCAGAGCCTCGGCGATACGCTGGGCCAGGGCTTGTGCTTCCTGGTCCAGGCCGACGACGGCCGGTGCGCTCGGGTCGATCGCGTGGGCGACGGCGAAACCGATGCGGGCGAGGTCGGCAGGTGCCGCATGCACGCACTCTTCGGCGACGTCGTCGAGCTTGGTTTCAGCCAGAGAAGCGATGAACAGCGGGTACAGCGCGTGCTGGCCGATGTTCTTCACCGCGGCGTCGAGCCAAGGTTGGACCTTCATGCCCTCGGCCATGGCCTCGGCCTTGCCCTTGGTGGCCTGGCGCACGGCCAGGGCGACGCGGGCAGCGGTCTGGGTCAGGTCTTCACCGAGCACGAACACGGCATCGTGGTCTTCGATGTCGCGCAGGGTCGGCACCGGCAACGGGCTGTTGTTCAGCACGTCGAGCACCAGGCGTACGCGCGCCAACTCACCGGCTTCCATGCCCGAGTAGAAGTACTCGGCACCGACCAACTCACGCAGGCCGTAGTTGCTCTCGAGGCTGGCGCGTGGCGAGCCGATACCGACGATGGTGCGACCACGCAGCAGGTCGGCAGCTTTGTCCAGAGCGGCGTCCAGGCCCAGCTTGGTGCCGTCGGCCAGTTGCGGTTGGCGCGGACGGTCCGTGCGGTTGACGTAGCCATAACCGAAACGACCACGGTCACACAGGAAGTACTGGTTGACCGAGCCGTTGAAACGGTTCTCGATGCGACGCAGTTCGCCGTAGCGCTCGCCGGGGCTGATGTTGCAGCCGCTGGAGCAGCCATGGCAGATGCTCGGCGCGAACTGCATGTCCCACTTGCGGTTGTAACGCTCGGAATGGGTCTTGTCGGTAAACACACCGGTCGGGCAGACCTCGGTCAGGTTGCCGGAGAACTCGCTCTCCAGCACGCCGTCCTCGACGCGACCGAAGTACACGTTGTCGTGGGCGCCGTAGACACCCAGGTCGGTACCGCCGGCGTAGTCCTTGTAGTAACGCACGCAGCGGTAGCAGGCGATGCAGCGGTTCATCTCGTGGGCGATGAACGGGCCGAGGTCCTGGTTCTGGTGGGTACGCTTGGTGAAACGGTAGCGGCGCTCGTTGTGGCCGGTCATTACCGTCATGTCCTGCAGGTGGCAGTGACCGCCTTCCTCGCACACCGGGCAATCGTGCGGGTGGTTGGTCATCAGCCACTCGACGACGCTGGCGCGAAACGCCTTGGACTCTTCATCGTCGATGGAGATCCAGGTGCCGTCGGAGGCAGGGGTCATGCAGGACATGACGATACGACCGCGGGTGTCGTTCTCGTCGGTGTACTGCTTGACCGCACACTGCCGGCAGGCACCGACGCTACCGAGCGCCGGGTGCCAGCAGAAATAGGGGATATCGAGGCCTAGCGACAGACATGCCTGTAACAGGTTGTCCGCACCGTTGACTTCGAGCGCTTTGCCGTCTACGTGGATAGTGGCCATTGTTCAAAGTTCTTCGTTGGCCCGCGTGAGCGGGCGTGGCTAATGGAAATCGGTGAGCCTGCGACCGGCCGCGAATCGTTCGGGCCGGCCTGCGGGCTGGCGGGTGGCACGGACCACCCGCGTTCTATCTTTTTATGCGCCGACCACAATCGGCTTCGCCAAATTTGGGCGCAGGGTGTCACCCGCAGTTGCGGGCGCGACACCGGCCTCGAATTCGGACCTGAAATACTTGATGGCACTGCCCAGCGGCTCGACGGCACCCGGTGCGTGAGCACAGAAGGTGCGGCCTGGGCCGAGGAAGTTGACCAGACCCAGCAGCGTCTCGATGTCTTCGGCGCGGCCTTGGCCTTTTTCCAGGGCGCGCAGCATCTTCACGCTCCACGGCAGGCCGTCGCGGCATGGGGTGCACCAGCCGCACGACTCGCGGGCGAAGAACTCTTCCATGTTGCGCAGCAGCGAGACCATGTTGATGCTGTCGTCAACGGCCATGGCCAGGCCAGTACCCATACGGGTGCCGACCTTGGCGATGCCACCGGCGTACATCTGCGCATCGAGGTGCTCGGGCAGCAGGAAGCCGGTACCGGCGCCGCCTGGCTGCCAGCACTTGAGCTTGAAGCCATCGCGCATGCCGCCGGCGTAGTCTTCGAACAACTCGCGCGCGGTCACGCCGAATGGCAGTTCCCAGAGGCCGGGATTCTTCACTTTGCCGGAGAAGCCCATCAGCTTGGTGCCGTGGTCCTCGCTGCCTTCGCGGGCCAGCGACTTGTACCAGTCATTGCCGTTGGCGACGATCGCCGGCACGTTGCACAGCGTCTCGACGTTGTTCACGCAGGTCGGCTTGCCCCACACGCCGACGGCGGCAGGGAAGGGCGGCTTGGAACGCGGGTTGGCGCGGCGGCCCTCGAGCGAGTTGATCAGCGCGGTTTCTTCACCGCAGATGTAGCGGCCGGCACCGGTGTGCACGAACAGCTCGAAGTCGAAGCCCGAACCGAGGATGTTCTTGCCCAGCAGGCCGGCGGCCTTGGCTTCGTCGATGGCGCGGTTGAGGTTCTTCGCCGCTGTGGTGTACTCACCGCGCAGGAAGATGTAGCCACGGTAGGCCTTCAGGGCGCGGGCGCTGATCAGCATGCCCTCGACCAGCAGATGGGGCTGTTGCTCCATCAGCATGCGGTCCTTCCAGGTGTTGGGCTCCATTTCATCCGCGTTGCACAGCAGGTAGCGGATGTTCATGGATTCGTCTTTGGGCATCAGGCCCCACTTCACGCCAGTGGGGAAGCCCGCGCCACCACGGCCCTTTAGGCCGGAGTCCTTGACGCTCTGCACGATATCGTCGGCAGACATCTCGGCCAATGCCTTGCGGGCAGCGGCGTAGCCGTTCTTGGACTGATACTCGGCAAGCCAGACCGGCTCGCCATCGTCCCGCAGGCGCCAGGTCAGCGGGTGGGTTTCGGCCGAACGCGCGATGCGGTTGGCCGGGCCGAAGGAAGTAATGGTCATACGTAACCCTCCAGCAGTTTGGAAACGCCAGCAGGCTGTACGTCGCCAAAGGTGTCATCGTCGATCATCAGTGCCGGCGCCTTGTCGCAGTTGCCCAGGCAGCACACCGGCAGCAAGGTGAAGCGGCCGTCGGCGGTGGTCTGGCCGAGGCCGATGCCCAGCTCGCTCTGGATCTGGCTGACCACCGACTCGTGGCCGCCGATGTAGCAGACCATGCTGTCGCACACGCGGATGATGTGGCGACCGACCGGCTGGCGGAAGATCTGGCTGTAGAAGGTGGCGACACCTTCGACGTCACTGGCCGGAATGCCCAGCACTTCGCCGATGGCGTAGATGGCGCCGTCCGGCACCCAGCCACGTTCCTTCTGAACGATCTTCAAGGCTTCGATGGACGCCGCGCGCGGGTCCTCGTAGTGATGCATTTCGTGCTCGATGGCCGAGCGCTCGGTTTCGCTCAGGGCGAAACGGTCTGTCTGGATAAGCGTGCTGTTCATGCTTAGCGGTCCACGTCAGCCATAACGAAGTCGATACTGCCCAGGTACGCGATGAGGTCGGCGACCATGCTGCCTTTGATCACCGAAGGGATCTGCTGCAGGTGCGGATAGCTCGGGGTACGGATCCGGGTGCGGTAGCTCATGGTGCCGCCATCGCTCGTCAGGTAGTAACTGTTGATGCCCTTGGTCGCCTCGATCATCTGGAACGACTCGTTGGCCGGCATCACCGGGCCCCACGAGACTTGCAGGAAGTGCGTGATCAGGGTCTCGATGTGCTGCAGGGTGCGCTCTTTCGGTGGCGGCGTGGTCAGCGGGTGATCCGCTTTGTACGGGCCTTCCGGCATGTTGCGCAGGCACTGGTCGATGATGCGGATACTCTGGCGCATCTCCTCGACACGGACCATGCAGCGATCGTAGGCATCGCCGTTGTGGGCCAGCGGTACTTCGAACTCGAAGTTCTCGTAGCCGGAGTAGGGGCGGGCTTTACGCAGGTCGAAGTCGCAACCGGTGGCGCGCAGGCCGGCACCGGTGGTGCCCCAGGCCAGCGCTTCTTTGGTGTTGTACGCAGCGACGCCGATGGTACGTCCTTTGAGGATGCTGTTCTGCAGGGCAGCCTTGGTGTATTCGTCCAGGCGCTTGGGCAGCCACTCGACGAAGTCCTTGACCAGCTTGTCCCAGCCGCGCGGCAGGTCGTGGGCGACGCCGCCGATGCGGTACCAGGCCGGGTGCAGGCGGAAACCAGTGATCGCCTCGATCACGGTATAGGCGCGCTGACGGTCGGTGAAGGTGAAGAACACCGGGGTCATGGCGCCGACGTCCTGGATGTAGGTGCCCAGGAACAACAGGTGGCTGGTGATGCGGAAGAACTCGGCGAGCATGATGCGAATCACGTCGACCTTCTGCGGCACCTGGATGCCCGCCAACTTCTCGACCGCGAGCACGTATGGCAGGTTGTTCATCACCCCGCCGAGGTAGTCGATACGGTCGGTGTAGGGGATGAAGCTGTGCCAGGACTGGCGTTCGGCCATTTTCTCGGCGCCACGATGGTGGTAGCCGATGTCCGGTACGCAGTCGACGATTTCTTCGCCGTCCAGCTGCAGCACGATACGGAACGCACCGTGGGCCGAAGGGTGGTTGGGGCCGAGGTTGAGGAACATGTAGTCCTCGTTGGCGCCCTGGCGCTTCATGCCCCAGGCTTCCGGGTTGAAGCGTGCGGACTCCTCTTCAAGCTGCTGCTTGGCCAGGGTCAGGCTGTAGGGATCGAACTCGGTAGCGCGGGCCGGGTAGTCCTTGCGCAGCGGGTGACCTTCCCAGGTCGGCGGCATCATGATGCGGCTCAGGTGCGGGTGGCCGGCGAAATCGATGCCGAACATGTCCCACACTTCTCGCTCGTACCAGTTGGCGTTCGGCCAGATGCTGGTCACAGACGGCAGGTTCAGGTCGCCTTCGCTGAGCGAGACCTTGATCATCACGTCGCTGTTACGTTCGATCGACAGCAGGTGGTAGAACACGCTGAAGTCGGCGGCAGGCAGGCCGCGGCGCTGGGTGCGCAGGCGCTCGTCGACGCCGTGCAGGTCGTACAGCATGCTGTAGGGCTTGGCTACGCCGCGCAGGAAACTGAGCACTTCCTTGAGTTGGGCGCGTTGAACCCACAGCACGGGCATGCCGGTGCGGGTTTCCTGGGCGACGAATGCTTCGGCGCCGAATCGGTTGTGCAGTTCGACGACCACATCCTGGTCGTCTGCCTTGTAGGGCGGAATGTAAATAGCGTTGTCCGCTGTCATGGTCTCGGTCGCTTCGGGTCAGCGTTAAGAATGAAGCCAGGCCGCCGGCTCCTTGGAGCGGGCGGCAGGTCGCTGGATCAGACTTCGTCGGGGCTGCGCAGGTTGGTTACCGCAATGCGCTGTTCGCGACGCAGGTCTTTCTGGGCAGGCATCTCGGCACGGTAAATGCCTTGATCACCAACAACCCAGGAAAGCGGGCGTCGTTCTTGGCCGATCGACTCCTGCAGCAGCATCAAGCCTTGCAGGAAAGCCTCAGGGCGTGGCGGGCAGCCAGGCACGTAGACGTCCACGGGGAGGAACTTGTCGACCCCCTGAACGACCGAGTAGATGTCGTACATGCCGCCGGAGTTGGCGCACGAGCCCATGGAGATCACCCATTTCGGCTCGAGCATCTGCTCATAAAGACGCTGGATGACCGGCGCCATTTTCACGAAGCAGGTACCGGCGATGACCATGAAGTCGGCCTGACGCGGCGAGGCCCGGATGACTTCCGCGCCGAAGCGGGCGATATCGTGGGGTGCCGTGAAAGCCGTGGTCATTTCCACGTAGCAGCAGGACAGGCCGAAGTTGTACGGCCAGAGGGAGTTCTTGCGACCCCAGTTGACCGCGCCACGCAGCACATCTTCGAGCTTGCCCATGAAGATGTTCTTGTGGACCTGGTCCTCTAGCAGTTGATCGGTGACGGTTTCCCGTTCACCGACCGGGTACTGCTCGTTGGGCGCATCCGGATCGATTCTGGTGAGATTGTATTGCATGACAAAGCCTCATTGTTTCAGCTTCGCTTGCCGCTTGCGACGACCTTCGGGAGCCCAATCGAGCGCCCCGACGCGCCATAGGTAGACAAGACCAGCCAACAGAATTGCTATGAAAACGAGAGCTTCGACGAATCCGGTCCAGCCGCTTTCGCGGACGGACACAGACCATGCATACAGGAATAGGGCTTCGATATCGAAGATCACGAACAGCATCGCGACCAGATAGAATTTGGCGGACAGGCGCAGGCGGGCGCTGCCGACGGGCAGCATGCCGGATTCGAAGGGTTCGTTCTTGGCGCGGCCCCAGGCCTTGCTACCTAGCAGGCTGGACAGGCCGAGCATGAAGGCGCACAGGCCGACGACACCCAGGAGGAAAATGGCAAAGCCCCAGTTGTGGGCGATGAGTCCTGCCGAATCGGACATGCTAGAAATCCTTATACAGAGACCCAGCTCTGCAGTGTGAAATAGGTAGAGCGGCGACTTGGTGTCGCAGGCGCAGTGACCAAATGTCGCAGCTGAATCAATCGCGCTGATTTTATGGGTAAACCCGGTGCAAGTAAAATTTCTGTGGCACTTTTATTCGTAGGATTAAGAACATAAACCTCGCCTAACTGGCTGAAACCCTTGAGTTTCGGGGATTGTGCGCGGTTTTGTTAATTATGTTTCTTGTGCGCTGTAACGAAATGTTGGTTTCGTAATGATAATTAATATCATCTGAAAGGGCCGTATTAATTCGACTGTTTGCTGGTGCCGCCAAGTTCATGTGCGCACCTCCCTCCTTGCAAATGCGAAAAACTCTCGTTCTACCAGTATCGGACCGCTCGCGTACCGTCCTGGGTCAATGTTTTGTCGATGAGGGAGTGTTGGTGCCTATATAAGGAAGGCACGCTGGCGTGAAGGGGCAGATGGCTTGGATGAGGCATGGGCGGTCCTTGCTGCTGTGCTGCCTCAAGCATAGACCTGATCCGCAGGATTGCTGTGACCCTTGCGGGCAAAAAACAAGGCCCGGGGCTCTGGCGAACCCCGGGCCTTGTTCAGGGCATTGCTATCAGTGGAACTGCTCTTCCTCGGTCGAGCCGGTCAGGGCGGTCACCGACGAAGCGCCACCCTGGATCACGGTGGTCATGTCGTCGAAGTAACCCGTGCCGACCTCCTGCTGGTGCGCCACGAAGGTGTAGCCCTTGCTGGCGTCGGCGAATTCCTGCTCCTGCAGCTTCACGTAGGCAGTCATGTCGTTGCGGGCGTAGTCGTGCGCCAGATTGAACATGCCGTGCCACATGTTGTGAATGCCCGCCAGGGTGATGAACTGGTGCTTGTAACCCATGGCCGACAACTCGCGCTGGAACTTGGCGATGGTCGCGTCGTCCAGGTTTTTCTTCCAGTTGAACGACGGCGAGCAGTTGTAGGACAGGATCTGGTCCGGGTACTCCTTCTTGATTGCCTCGGCGAAGCGACGGGCTTCGTCCAGGTCCGGCTTGGCGGTCTCGCACCAGATCAGGTCGGCATACGGTGCGTAGGCCAGGCCGCGGGCGATGGCCTGGTCGAGACCGGCGCGTACCTTGTAGAAGCCTTCACGGGTACGCTCGCCGACCACGAATGGCTGATCGTATGGGTCGCAGTCGCTGGTCAGCAGGTCGGCGGCGTTGGCGTCGGTCCGTGCCAGGATGATGGTCGGTACGCCCGACACGTCAGCGGCAAGGCGTGCTGCAACCAGCTTCTGCACGGCTTCCTGGGTCGGTACCAGTACCTTGCCACCCATGTGGCCGCATTTTTTCACCGAGGCCAGCTGATCTTCGAAGTGCACCCCGGCGGCGCCGGCTTCGATCATGTTCTTCATCAGCTCGTAGGCATTCAGGACGCCGCCGAAACCGGCTTCGGCATCGGCCACGATCGGCGCGAAGTAATCGACGTAACCGTCGTCACCCGGGTTCTTGCCGGCTTTCCACTGGATCTGGTCGGCACGGCGGAACGCATTGTTGATGCGCTTGACCACGGTCGGTACCGAGTCGACCGGGTACAGCGACTGGTCGGGGTACATGGACTCGGCCGAGTTGTTGTCGGCGGCCACCTGCCAGCCCGACAGGTAGATGGCCTGGATGCCAGCCTTGACCTGCTGCACAGCCTGGCCGCCGGTCAGGGCGCCCATGCAATTGACGAAATCTTTTTCTGGGCGGAAGGAGGGGTGGGCACCTTCGGTGACCAGCTTCCACAGTTTTTCTGCACCCAGGCGCGCCAGGGTGTGCTCCGGTTGCAGCGAGCCACGCAGGCGAACGACATCGGCGGCGGTGTAGGTACGGGTCACGCCTTTCCAGCGCGGGTTCTCGGCCCAGTCTTTCTCGAGGGCTGCAATTTGCTGTTCGCGTGTCAGTGCCATGGAAATAAACCTCGTCGCATCGATCTTGGGGTAATTGTGCTGATGCTCGGAATGCCGGGTCAGGGGGCTGACGGCTGTCTTGTTCGCAGGTTTGCGGCGGCGACGAGAAGGCGCGAAGGAGGAAGGAAGGTGCAGGCCAGGCGAAGGTGTGCCCATGCAGGTTGGCTCGTGGATGCCGTGCTGCGGTGCGACGCGATTGCCGGTGCTGCGGTGATGCGCTTCCGTCCCTCGGGACAACTTCTTCGTTGCAGTCGCAATCCCGTCGAACCGCCTTGTGGGCCGTATAGACACGAGGCGCCTCCAGGGGTGGGAGGAGGGTGCCTCGGAGGCCCTTGCCAGGGCCCCTGATTAGCGGGAGCGAGGCCATCATGCCCTTGGGAAAAAGACCCTGTCAAATGTTTTGTAGTGCTTTTTTATCTCTACTACATCTTTGGTCTTATACGACTCGTCGGTCAGTTTCGAGGCCTTGGGTCGAGGCCTCGAATTACCTGGGTTCACTGCAAAAGGTCGACTTTTACCCGCAAAGTCATGTTTTCACCCCGTTGTGTGCTGTAGGTGAGCGAGGATGGCGCGTGGTCAGCTTGGCTCTGCTGGTTGTAGCCTGCCAGTGTGATCCATTCGCCGAGCTTTCCGGTGACTGTCGTGTCGGTGCTTTGCACTTTCACTACATCTGCACGTTCCTGGCTGATGCGGTCATTATTGCTGCTTATTTGCAGACGAACCGTTTCTCCGACCAGGCTGGGCGTAACATAGAAACCTTGGGTCACATTGCGGTATTCGGTATTGCTCTGAATGCGCCCGTAGCCGTCGGTGCTGGTACTGGTGATGGGGATGCTTTGACCGATCTGAATCAACGCCGGCTGGCCTTCGCTGGCCTGGATCTGCTGCAGGCCGCCCTCGCGATTGGACGTGCCATAACGGATGATCCGCGCATTGCCGTGATTGTCCTGAAAGTTGCTGTCGCTGTTGTCGACGCTGATCAACAGCCGCTTGGGCGCCGTATCGAGCTGTTGCAACAGCGTGCGCAGGTCGTCGATGCGTTCTGGACTGGCGTTGACGATGAGCGTGTTCTCGAACGCGCTGACCGTACCGTCCTTGCCCAGGAACCCCTGGGCCGTGGGCAGCAGTTCGGCGCTGGTACGATGCTGCAATGGCAGCACTTCGGTAGCGGCATGGGCGGTCAGGCTGCCGGTCAGCAGCAAGGCAGCGATGAGGGGGCGTAGCGGCATGTGCGTAATCTCCGCGGGTAGAATCAGCATGATGGCAAATTTGCTGGCGTCGTGCCGGTTGCGTGTCACAGGCTGTGTTTTATCTACAATTATCCGGTAGGCTATAAATTATAGTTGAGTTGATAAATGAGGATATTGGCATGAGCCCATCCCGCCCGATGTTCCGCCGCGAGCAACTGGCCCAGGCCCTTGCCCGCGACCTGGCCGGCGAGTCGCTGGTCGACTTCAGCTCCGGCATGTTTCTCGCCGCCCCTCGGCGTACCGGCAAAAGCACGTTCCTCAACAATGATTTCATCCCCGAATGCGTGCGACGCGGTTGGCTGCCGGTTTACGTCGACCTGTGGTCAGACCGCGATGTGGACCCGGCCACGTTGATCAGTGGTGCCATCGGCACGGCCCTGGCCGGTTTCGAAGGCGCCTTGGCGCGTACCGCGAAAAAAGCCGGCATCGACAAGATCAACCTGTTGCGCACCCTGAGCTGGGATTTCACCCGCCCACAATTGCCGGCCGGGACCACCTTGGCCCAGGCCCTGGCGGTGCTGCACCAAGTGAGCGGGCAGATGCTGGTGCTGATCGTCGACGAGGCTCAACACGCCCTCAACAGCGAGGACGGGCTCAATGCCATGTTCGCTCTCAAGGCCGCACGCGACCACCTCAACCGCGGTGACCGCCCCGATGGCTTGCGTCTGGTGTTTACCGGTTCCAGTCGCGACAAGCTGGCCAATCTGGTGCTCAAGAGCAAGCAACCGTTCTACGGTGCCAGCATTACCCCGTTCCCGTTGCTGGGCAGTGACTTCGTCGAGTTCATCACCGTCCTGTGGAACGGCCGCCTGGCTGCCAGCAACCAATTCAAGGTCGAAGATCTGGAGTACGCCTTCGAACGCGTCGGGCGGCGCCCGGAAATGCTCGGCAAGTTGCTCACCGAGGTCAGCCTTGGCCTGGGCGAGGCAGGCCATCTGGGTGAGCTGTTGCGCACCGGCGCGCTCAACCACCAGGCCGGGGTGTGGAGCGATTACGAGAGCGCCTGGAACGACCTGTCGCCGTTGCAGCAGGCTGTGCTGCAGGTGATGGCCGAGCGCACCTTGAGGCGACAGCCCTTCTCGCCGTTCACCGAGCAGACGCTGCTGGAGGTCAACCGCAAGCTCGAACATGCCCAGGCGCAAGCCAATGCCAGTACCGCCAACGTGCAAAAGGCCCTCGATGCCCTGCGTGACAAAGAACTCATCTGGAAGGCCAACCGCGGCGAGTACGCCCTGGAAGACGGTGCCGTGGCCGAATGGTTGGGCCGGGATGGGCGTTCCGGGCCATAGCGGTGGCCACTATCAGACAAATTCCGTAACATCGCGGGCCACGATTTTTTATCTGGCCCCCATCACGGCCCTGTGCTCTGCACCTGGTCCCAGGGGACTGTCACAGGAAACCAATGAAAACTGCTCGACTCCGCGCCGACGTGCTCGCCGGCCTGACTACCTCCTTCGCCTTGGTGCCCGAGTGCATCGCCTTCGCCCTGGTGGCACACCTGAACCCGCTGATGGGCCTGTATGGTGCCTTCATCATCTGCACTCTGACCGCGCTGTTCGGCGGACGCCCGGGCATGATCTCCGGCGCTGCCGGGTCGATGGCCGTGGTGATCGTGGCGCTGGTGGTGCAACAGGGTGTGCAGTATCTGCTGGCTACGGTAGTGCTTGGCGGATTGATCATGATCCTGTTCGGCGTCTTGCGTCTGGGCAAGCTGGTGCGCCTGGTGCCGTATCCGGTGATGCTCGGCTTCGTCAATGGCCTGGCGATCGTCATTGCGATGGCTCAGTTGGAGCACTTCAAGCACGGTGAGGCCTGGCTTGAGGGGACCGCGCTGTACCTCATGATCGGCCTGGTGGCGTTGACCATGCTGGTGGTCTATGTGCTTCCCAAACTCACTCGCGCGGTGCCGCCGGCCCTGGTGGCGATTCTTGGCGTGGGCCTTCTGGTATATCTGCTGGGGCTGCCGACGCGCACCCTTGGCGACATGGCGCATATCGCGGGTGGACTGCCTCAGCTTGCGCTGCCGCAAGTACCTTGGAATCTCGAGACCCTGAAAATCATTGCCCCGTACGCGGTATTGATGGCCATGGTCGGCCTGCTGGAAACGCTGCTGACCCTCAATCTCACCGACGAGATCACCGAGAGCCGCGGCTTCCCGGACCGTGAATGCGTCGCGCTGGGGGCTGCCAACATGGCGTCTGGCTTGTGTGGCGGCATGGGTGGCTGCGCGATGATCGGGCAGACCGTGATCAACCTCAGCTCCAATGGTCGTGGGCGTCTGTCCGGCGTGGTCGCTGGCGTGATGATCCTGTTGTTCGTGCTGTTCCTGTCGCCGTTGATCGAGCGCATTCCGCTGGCGGCGTTGGTCGGGGTGATGTTCGTGGTGGCCCAGCAGACCTTTGCCTGGGCCTCGCTGCGGGTGCTGCACAAGGTGCCGGTCAACGACGTGCTGGCGATCGTCGCAGTGACCGTGGTCACGGTGCTCACCGACCTGGCCATGGCGGTGCTGTTCGGTATCGTCATCGCTGCCGTGAACTTCGCCTGGCAGCATGCGCGCGAGCTGTATGCCGACAGCCATGAAGACGCCGAGGGTGGCAAGCATTACCAGGTCCATGGCACCTTGTTCTTCGCCTCGACTGCGCCGTTTCTCAATCAATTCGACCCGGCCAATGACCCGGACAAGGTGACCCTGGACTGCCAGCACCTACGTTTCGTCGATTATTCGGCGATCGCTGCGCTGACCACGCTGCGCGAGCGATACACCAAGGCGGGTAAGCACTTGCGGGTGGTGCATTTGTCTGAGCGTTGCAAGAAGCTGTTGAGGAGGGCGGGGGAGCAGCATTAGAAGAGGTGGTTGTCCGGGCGGGCCCTTTCGCGCGCAAGCCCGCTCCCACAGGATCCCCAGCGCTTTCAGATGTTGTGCTACCCCTGTGGGAGCGGGCTTGCCCGCGAAGAGGCCCGCCCGGACACCGCGAGTCACTCCCCGCGGCTTTTCTTCACGATCGCATCGGCAATGCTCGCCGGCGCCTCTGCATAGCGGGTGAACTCCATCGAGTAGCTCGCTCGGCCCTGGGTCATCGAACGCATCGAGGTGGCGTAGCCGAACATCTCGCCCAGCGGCACCTCGGCCCGGATCACCTTGCCAGCCGGGGTCTCGTCGCCATCCTGGATCATCCCACGGCGCCGGCTCAGGTCGCCCATGATGTCGCCCTGGTACTCCTCCGGGGTGACCACCTCGACCTTCATCACCGGCTCGAGCAACACCGCGCCGCCTTTTTGCGACAACTGCTTGGTGGCCATCGAGGCGGCGATCTTGTAGGCCATCTCGTTCGAGTCGACGTCGTGGTAGGAGCCATCGTAGACCGCCGCCTTCAGGCTGATCAGCGGGTAGCCGGCGAGGACGCCGTTCTTCATCTGCTCCTCGATACCTTTCTGGATGGCCGGAATGTATTCGCGCGGTACCACGCCGCCAACGATCTCATTGATGAACTCCAGGCCTTCCTGGCCTTCGTCTCCCGGCGCGAAGCGGATCCAGCAATGCCCATACTGGCCGCGCCCTCCGGATTGGCGCACGAAGCGGCCTTCGATCTCGCAGGTGTTACGGATCTTCTCGCGGTAGGCCACCTGCGGTTTGCCGATGTTGGCCTCGACATTGAACTCGCGGCGCATGCGGTCGACGATGATGTCCAGGTGCAGTTCACCCATACCGGAAATGATCGTCTGGCCAGTTTCTTCATCGGTCCTGACCCGGAACGAGGGGTCTTCCTGGGCCAGTTTGCCCAGGGCGATGCCCATTTTCTCCTGGTCGGCCTTGGTCTTGGGTTCCACTGCCACGGAGATGACCGGATCAGGGAAATCCATGCGTTCGAGGATGATCGGCTTGTCGATGTCGCACAGGGTATCGCCGGTGGTGACGTCCTTCATGCCGATCAGGGCGGCGATGTCGCCGGCGCACACGTCCTTGATCTCGGCGCGCTGGTTGGCGTGCATCTGCACCATGCGGCCGATGCGCTCTTTCTTGCCCTTGACCGAGTTGAGCACGGCATTGCCCGAGCTCAGCACGCCGGAATAGACCCGGGCAAAGGTCAGGGTACCGACGAAGGGGTCGGTGGCGATCTTGAACGCCAGTGCGGAGAACGGTTCGTTATCGTCGGCGTGGCGCTCCAGGTGTTTCTCTTCGTCATCCGGGTCGGTACCGCGAATCGCCGGAATCTCCGAGGGCGCCGGGAGGTAGTCGATGACCGCATCGAGCATCAGCGGAACGCCCTTGTTCTTGAAAGAGGATCCGAGGATGGTCGGCACGATCTCGTTGTTGAGCGTCCGTTTACGCAGCCCAGCCTTGATTTCCTCGATGCTCAGTTCCTCGCCATCCAGAAACTTCAGGGTCAGTTCATCGTCGGCCTCGGCAGCGGCCTCGACCATGTGCGCCCGCCATTCGTCGGCCAGCGCCTTGAGCTCGTTGGGGATCTCTTCTTCCCGGTAGCTGGTGCCCTGGTCGGCATCGTTCCAGTAGATAGCCTTCATCTTCACCAGGTCGATCTGGCCGATGAAGTTTTCCTCGCTGCCGATCGCCAGCTGGATGGGCACCGGATGATGGCCCAGGCGTTGGTCGATCTGCTTGACCACGCGCAGGAAGTCAGCGCCCTGGCGGTCCATCTTGTTGATGTAGGCCAGGCGCGGTACATGGTACTTATTGGCCTGGCGCCAGACCGTCTCCGATTGCGGCTCGACCCCGTCGGCACCACTGAACACCACGACCGCGCCGTCGAGCACGCGCAGCGAACGCTCCACTTCGATGGTGAAGTCGACGTGGCCGGGGGTATCGATGATGTTGAAGCGGTAGCGGTCGGCGAACTGCTTGGTCGAGCCCTGCCAGAACGCCGTGGTGGCGGCGGAGGTGATGGTGATGCCGCGCTCCTGTTCCTGGGCCATCCAGTCCATGGTCGCGGCGCCATCATGCACCTCGCCCATCTTGTGGTTGACTCCGGTGTAGAACAGGATGCGTTCGGTGGTGGTGGTCTTGCCGGCGTCCACGTGGGCGACGATACCGATATTGCGGTACAGCTCGATAGGCGTTGTGCGGGCCATGGTCGACTACCTGCGGCGGTGCGGGGATCCTCCCAAGGTAGCAGACCGGGAGAATCCTGCCGCCCCGCCGGACGTCAGTCGGCCTGGGCTTGCAGCATCCACTGACCTTCCACTTCGCGGGCCAGTCCGCTGGCCGGCAGCAGCGCCAGCAGGCGCGGGTGCAGGGCGGCCTCGGTGAAGATCTTGAGCGTGGCCAGGTCGAGCGCGCCGGTCGGGTTGAGTTCGGCCTTGGTGTACGACAGCCAGGCTTTTTTCAGGACCTGCAGCACATCGCTGCCTGCCGTGCTGGCGAAGCGGCGGTGCAGTTGACGGCCATCGAGGGTGAAGCTGTGCTGATGGTTGTAGCTGGCCGGGTCACTGCCTTCGCCACAGCGATGGCAGGTGCAGGGACCCTCGCCGAAGGCATTGCGCAGGTAGTTGTTGAAGTCCACGACGGGCTTGAGGGTCAGGCGTTTGTCGACCTCGAACAGGTCGGCGATCAGGGGTTCTTCGGCGCTCACTCGGTGTCCTCGTGTGGTGTGGCGTGCATCGCCGGCACCCTAACAGATTGGCGGCGGGGAGGCCATTTGCATCTCCTTTCGCCTTGTGCGGGTAGTCCGCGCAGAGGCCGCTAGAGACAAGCGCCGACACCTGCCGTACTCTACGCGCCCATCCACCTACGTATCGTTCCGAGGTAAACCCGTTTGAGCAACAAGTACCCGTACATCGCCACCGTCACCGTCAGCGCCGAAGACCGCGGTGGTGACACCGAGGCTTCGGAAAATCCCAGCATGCGTGTCGGCCTGGAGGCGGTGACCGAAACCCTGAAGAAGGTGCATTTCGTCGGTACGCTCGCAGCCCCGGAAAAATCCCCGACGCATATCTGCGTGACCTTGGAGAACGGCCTGACCTACTACGGTCCGATCGTCAACGGTCACGCCGAACTCGAAGGCGGCTGGATCGCCTTCGAGTCCGACATGCTCACCCCCGAAGAGCTGGGCCTGTAACGCTCAAGCCAGTTCCGCCAGGCACTGCTCGAGGATATCCAGGCCTTCCTCGAGCACCTCGGCCTCGATGGTCAAGGGCGCCAGCAGGCGGATGATGTGTCGCGCCTTGCCGCTGGGCATCAGCAGCAAACCTTTGTCTCGGGCCGCTTCCAGTACCTTGGTCAGTTGCGCCGGTGCGGGGCTGCCATCGGCATGGACGAATTCGATGCCGCGCATTGCGCCAACGCCGGTCAGGCGACCGATGAAGGTACTCAGGCCGGTGGCCTGCCAGCGCGCATGGCGGCTGACGATCGCCTGCTCCTGCCGCTCGCCCCAGGTCGCAATGTGCTCGTCGGTCATCTGTGCAAGGCTGGCCAGGGCCGCGGCGCAGGCAATCGGGTTGCCTGAGTAGGTCCCGCCCAGGCCACCCTTGGGCAATGCTGCCATCAGTTCCTTGCGGCCAACCACTGCGCCCAGTGGCATGCCCCCGGCGATGCTCTTGGCCAGCAACAGCAGGTCTGGCTCGATACCCAGGCGCGGGAAGGCGAAACGTTGGCCGGTGCGGCCGAAGCCAGACTGGATTTCGTCGATGATCAACAGGATGCCGTGTTCATCGCAGAGTCGGCGCAGGGCCTGGGCGAACGCGGGGTCCAGAGCCAGGAAGCCGCCTTCGCCTTGCACTGGTTCGATGATGAAGGCCGCCACGTCCTCTACCGCCAGCTCCACGCTGAACAAGCGATCCATGGCCTTGAGCGCCTGTTCGCAGGTGATGCCGGTGTCACCGCTGGGGTAGGGCAGGTGGTACACCGGCCCTGGCAGGTCGCCCACTCGCTGCTTGTATGGCGCGACCTTGCCGTTGAGGTTCAGGGTGGCCAGGGTGCGGCCGTGGAAGCCGCCATCGAAGGCGATGATCGCGCGTTTTCCTGTGGCACCACGGGCCACTTTCAAGGCGTTTTCCGCCGCTTCCGCGCCGCTGTTGGTGAGCATCCCGGCCAAGGGGTAGCTGACCGGAACGAACTGGCGCAGACGCTCCATCAGCTCCAGATAGGGGCCATGGGGCGCGGCGTTGAAGGCATAGTGGGTGAGCCGACCGGCTTGAGCCTGGATGGCTGCGACCACGGCAGGGTTGCAATGCCCCAGGTTGAGCACGCCGATACCGCCGACGAAGTCGATATAACGTTTACCCGTGATATCCCAAACTTCGGCATTGCGGCCATGGGAAAGTGTGATCGGATGAACGATGGCAATGGATTGACTGATACTTTCCTGGTTCATGGGCACGCAGACCTTGTTCGAGTTTCTTAATATCCAAGCGTGTCGGGGTATTATTCCGCAAACGAATTATTCGATTGCGATCATTCCACCGATTCATGAACTTTTCGCTTTATGGTGTGTTTGTTTGCCTTTTCGCGGGCACCCACCTCAAACCCCCTCAGCCACCCGCTCCCGTATCCACTGCACGAAGGCCCTGACCTTGGGCACCTCGGCCGCATGTTCGGCATGGGCGATGAAGTGCCGGCCATTGCTCGCTAGCGGATGATCCCAGGGCACCACCAGCTTGCCTTCGCTCAGCTCTTCGGCCACCAGGTAACGGGGAATCAGGGCGATGCCGCAGCCCGCAATGGCCGCGCGAATGCACAGGTAGAACGTGTCGAAGCGGGGGCCGTGGTAGCTGTTCTGGCTATGCAGGCCCAACCCGAGAAACCATTCATGCCAGGCCTCGGGGCGCGATGCGCATTGCAGCAGGCGGTGTTCGGTGAGCGCCTCGGCGCTGTCGAAGCGGAATCTGGCCTGCAACTGCGGGGCGCACACCGGCACCACCTCTTCGCTGAACAGTTCGATGCAGGTCGCCCCGGGCCAAGTGCCCTGGCCGAAGAAAAAGGCGATGTCGGCCTTGGCTTGTACCAGGTCGAAGGGCTCCAGTTCATTGCGGATATCCAAGTGGATGCGCGGGTGGCGTTCGCCAAAGCCCTTGAGCCGGGGTACCAGCCAGCGGGCACCGAAGGTCGGTTGGGTGGCGATGCGCAGCACTTCGGTTTCGTCGCCGTAGCTGAGGATGTAGCGGCTGGAGATGTCGATCTGGGTGAGGATCTTGTTCACCTCGGTCAGGTACAGGGCGCCCGCCGGGGTCAGGTGCAGGCGTCGACGAATCCTTTGGAACAGAGAGTGCGAAAGCATGTCCTCGAGCTGAGCCACTTGCTTGCTGACCGCGCTCTGGGTCAGGTGCAGCTCCTGCGCGGCGCGGGTGAAGCTCAGGTGCCGGGCAGCGGCTTCGAAGCACTGCAGGGCCGTGGTGGAAGGCATCAATCGTTTGGACATGGTAGGCGTGTACCGAGCGAAAAAAGGAAAGAGTTCATTCCGTATCGGAATTATGTGCTTCGAAAAGGTCGTTTGTTGACCCGGCCCTATAGATTAATACTGACCTCGATCAATAATGACAACCGGTGTTGCGAAGTAGGAGGAAAGTGCGCGACACCGTGATCAGAAAAACAAAAAGAGCAACACGACCTACAAGAATTCTGCTCCAACTCTTCAGCCGCCCAACGTCGCGGCCGACCCATTAGAGGGTTCTCCATGGCTTCGCTAGATAACAAGAAACAGCGTTCCCTGCAGCACGGTTTGACCTCCCGTCAGGTCTCCATGATCTCCATCGCCGGCATCATCGGGGCCGGCCTGTTCATTGGCTCGTCGAACGCCATCGCGACCGCCGGGCCGGCCATTCTCATTTCCTACGCCATGACCGGACTGCTGGTCCTTCTGGTGATGCGCATGCTCGGTGAGATGGCAATTGCCAACCCCAGCAGCGGCTCGTTCTCCACCTACGCCAGCGAGGCCATCGGCCCTTGGGCAGGCTTTACCATCGGGTGGTTGTACTGGTGGTTCTGGGTATTGATCATCCCGGTCGAAGCCATCGCCGGCGCCGATATCCTGCATGCCTACTTCCCGGCGGTGCCGTCCTGGCTGTTCGCCTTCCTGATCATGGTCGTGCTGTCGGGCACCAACCTGGTCAGCGTCAAGAACTTCGGTGCGTTCGAGTACTGGTTCGCCCTGGTCAAGGTCATCGCCATCCTGGCCTTCATCGTCGTCTGCAGCCTGGCCGTGTTCGGCTTCTGGCCGCTGGCCGAAGTGTCCGGGGTCAGCCGCCTGTGGGACAGCGGCGGCTTCATGCCCAATGGCTTCGGCACGGTGCTCGGTGGCGTATTGATCACTATCTTCTCGTTCTTCGGCGCCGAGATCGTCACCATTGCCGCGGACGAGACCGCCAACCCCAAGGACAAGATCCGCCGCGCCACCAACCTG
Source organism: Pseudomonas putida (assembly GCF_004357765.1). GTDB lineage: Bacteria > Pseudomonadota > Gammaproteobacteria > Pseudomonadales > Pseudomonadaceae > Aquipseudomonas > Aquipseudomonas putida_U. The sequence goes on from NZ_SMTE01000019.1 coordinate 46,265, forward strand.
GTGGTGTACCGCATCGCCATTTTCTACCTGGCCTCGATCTTCCTGGTGGTATCGCTGGTGGCCTGGAATGACCCCGGCCTGAAGGCGGTAGGCTCGTTCCAGCGCGTGCTGGAAGTGCTCAACGTGCCGGGCGCCAAGCTGCTGGTCGACCTAGTGGTGCTGGTGGCGGTGACCAGTTGCATGAACTCGGGGCTGTATACCGCATCGCGCATGCTCTATTCGCTCGGCGCCCGGGGCCAGGCGCTGAGCATGACCAAGCGCATTTCCGGGGCGGGCGTGCCGACCGTGGCCGTGGTGCTCTCCACCCTGGCAGGCTTCGTCGGTTGCTTCGTCAACTATGTGCTGCCGGGTAAGGTGTTCGGCTTCCTGCTATCGACCACCGGCGCCATCGCCTTGCTGGTGTACCTGGTGATCGCTGTTTCGCAACTGCGCATGCGTGCTAGGGCCGAGCGCGAAGGGCAGGCACTGGAGCTGAAAATGTGGTTGTTCCCGTGGCTGACCTGGGCGGTGATCGGCACCATCGTGATGGTGCTCGGTTACATGTTGTTCAGCGATGCCTACCGCTACGAAACTTTGATGACGGCGGGTGTGACCCTGTTCATCCTGCTGGTCTCGATGACCCAGCGTGTTGGCAAAGGGGTTGTCCAGCCAGCCTGATGGATCGCCATTGTATGGAGGGCGTTTTCCGCCCTCCTGTCGGGTCAGGGCTCGGCTTGCAGTGATGGTCAGGATGCGCGGTTGTCCTTAAAGTGATGGTTCACTCACTGACAAGGCGAGCCCATGAACGATCTTCGCGCGTTCCCGATTACCCACAAATGGCCGGCGCAGCACCCTGAGCGCCTGCAGTTGTATTCGCTGGCCACTCCCAATGGCGTCAAGGTTTCGATCATGCTGGAGGAGATTGGCCTGGCCTACGAGGTGCACAAGGTCAGCTTCGACAGCAACGACCAGCTAAGCCCGGAATTCATCTCGCTCAGTGTCAACAACAAGATCCCGGCGATCCTCGATCCAGCCGGGCCGGGCGGCAAGCCGCTGCCGTTGTTCGAGTCAGGTGCCATCCTTCAGTACCTGGCCGAGAAAACCGGGCAACTGCTTAGCCAGGACCCAGCTACCCGCTATCAGACCCTGCAATGGCTGATGTTCCAGATGGGCGGCATCGGGCCGATGTTCGGCCAGGTGGGCTTTTTCCATTTCTTCGCTGGCAAGGACTATGAAGACAAGCGTCCGCGTGACCGCTACGTCAATGAGTCCAAGCGGCTGCTCGGCGTGCTGGATCGCCACCTGCGCGGACGGCAATGGATGGTCGACGAGTACAGCATCGCCGATATCGCCATCTTCCCTTGGGTGCGCAACCTGGTGGATCGCTACGACGCTCGCGACCTGGTGGGTTTCGATGAGTTCCAGGAAGTCCAGCGGGTGCTGACCAACTTCCTGGAGCGGCCCGCGGTGCAACGGGGTCTGAAGATCCCTGGCTGATAGCGCGGGGGCGCGGACCTGCAGGCAGGTCCGGCCCACGACGCTGATGGGCTCAAGCGGTTTCGTCGGTCTCGAAACCGAGGCAGTTCACGGTCACTGATTGCGCGTTGCGGGTGCAGCGGAAACTGAACTCGCCGGCCAGCCAATGAAAGCGGTAGTTGATGTTGGTCAGGAGGAAGTCGCCTTCCTCTATGGGCACTGATTGTTGGTCGTGAAGGCCGAACTCCACCTGTACGCGGCCGTCCCAGGCGTCATCGCTTTCGAGAATGTAGAAGCCAGGCTCGGGGCCTTGTTGGCCGGTCAGACGCATCCAGTAGCCCATGCCTTCCGCTTCTATATGAAAGCCGTCGTGCCACCAGACCTGTCGGCGGACTTCGAGTCGCCCGGGTTGCATGCCTTTGCGACTGTCGATGGTGAGGTGAATTTGGTTGAGCATCCGTTCCCCCTTTCTGCCGCTCGCTTGCCTGCGAACTTCGGCGTCACGCTAGTGATGAAAAGAGGGGGTGTCTACTGGTAAAAATACGAGTTGCAAATTGGTTCAAAATGCGTGGCTCAGCAGCCAGTACAGGCTACCTGCCAGCAACATGGCCGCAGGCAAGGTCAGTACCCAGGCCAGCAGCAGGTTGATCAACGTCCGTCGCTGAACGCCCGAGCCATTGGCCACCATGGTGCCCGCTACGCCGGAACTCAGCACGTGGGTCGTCGAGACCGGTAGTCCGAACATGTCCGCCGCACCGATGGTGCACATCGCCACGACTTCCGCCGAGGCGCCTTGGGCATAGCTCAGGTGGGTCTTGCCGATCTTTTCGCCCACCGTCACCACGATGCGGCGCCAGCCGACCATCGTACCCAAGCCCAGGGCGATGGCCACCGCTACCTTGACCCACAGTGGGATGTATCGAGTGGCATCGTCGAGTTGGGTCTTGAGCGATTGCACATGGTTGCGAGTGTCGGCATCGAACACCATCAATCTGTTCTTCTCGATCAGGCGAATGGTTTCACTGGCCAGGTACATGTCATTGCGCACGTTGGCCATGGCTTCGGCGGGCACTGCCTTGAGCGAGCCATAACCCTCGACCTGGGTGCCGATCTCGCCGGTCAGTTCGGCCAGCGCGGGCAGCAGGTGAGAGGTGGCCTTGGGGGAGGAGATGAACGCGGTCAGCGTCTGGCGCACGTCCGCCGGCGGCATTCGCGGATCGGTACGCAGCAACGCCTGGCGAGTCTGCTCGGCGACCGCGGAAAACTGCAATGCCTGCTCGTTGGGCATGGTCTTGTTCAGTGCGTAGGCCATCGGCAAGGTGCCGACCAGGATCAGCATGATCAATCCCATGCCTTTCTGGCCATCGTTGGAGCCATGGGCGAACGATACCCCTGTGCAGGTCAGGATCAGCACGGCGCGGATCCACCAGGGAGGGGGGGTACGACCTTCGGGGGCCTGGTACAGTGCCTTGCGCTTGACCAGTGCGCGCAAGGCCAATAGCAGCAGCGCCGCGCAGACGAAACCGACCAGCGGCGAGAGCAGCAGCGCGTAGCCGACCTTGCTGGCCTGGCTCCAGTCCACCCCGCTGGTGCCCTCGCGTCCGTGCATCAAGGCATTGGCCACCCCCACGCCGATGATCGAGCCGATCAGCGTATGCGAGGATGAGGCCGGCAGGCCCAGCCACCAGGTGCCGAGGTTCCAGATGATGGCCGCCAGCAGCAGAGCGAAGACCATGGCAAAACCGGCCGAAGACCCTACCTTCAGAAGCAGCTCGACCGGTAGCAGCGCGATGATGCCGAAGGCCACCGCGCCGCTGGAAAGCAGTACACCAAGGAAATTGCACAGTCCCGACCACATCACGGCGACGGGCGCTGGCAGCGAGTGGGTATAGATTACCGTGGCGACGGCGTTGGCGGTGTCGTGGAAACCGTTGACGAACTCGAAGCCCAAGGCGATCAACAAGGCCAGGCCGAGCAACAGGAAGGGGGTAACGGTGGTGACCACCGTGCCGCTGGCGCTGACATCCTGCTTGAGGCTCCAGGCGGTGTAGGCGATGCCGGCCAGGAGCAGGCCGAAGAACATGACCAGCGTGGCGCGCCCGGGTTTGTGCGAAAGTTGCGGGCCGCGAGCGCGTTGGGCCAGTGGGTGCTGGCTGGCCAGTGACGGGGTTGCCATGATGGCTCCGAATGGCAGGTGGCGAAGGTGCCGAGGGTCTTGAGCTTAGAAACAAATCCCTGTAGCGACCTGACCTCGATCAATGAATTGCCTAATCTCAAGACAGACGGTCAGGAGCACGAATACCGATGATCCGTTGTAAACCTGTCTACCAGGCAGCAGAGCAGGGCGGGGCAGCGCCGGCGATGTCTCTGGCCCTGATTCCCGCCGACCTGAGCCACCGGACCTTTGCCCGAGACCTCACGCGACGGGCCATGCTGCCTTATTACCGCGAGTTCGACCTGCTGTGGATCGAGGAGGCCTTCGACGAGGCCTGGGGCTGGCGTGAGCAGTGGCTGGTAACCGATGGCGACACCGTGTTGGGCTATTGTAGCCTCAGCCAGGACCGTCAGGCATTGTTCATCCGCGAACTGCACTTGCTTCCCGAGTACCGTGGGCGTGGCGTCGGTGGTTGGGTGCTGGAGCAGTTGGCCGGTTGGGCGGTTCAGCGGCGCCTGCCCCTGGTTCGCCTGATGGTGTTCGCCAGCAACCCGGCTCGGCGTTTGTATCACCGTCATGGCTTCGTCGAAATGGGCGCCGATGCCTGTTTCGTGCGCATGCAACGGGCGCTTGTCTAGAATGGTGGCGTAATAGTGGCTTGCGCGGCAAAGCCTTGGTGGGCATAGTGGCCATCATCGGTCCGTCGGAGAACGGGCTATTTGGACGACAAGCAGGCAAGGGAGAGGTTGGCTATGAAGGGACTCGGTTCACGCCTGAGAGAAGAGCGTGAGCGCCTGGGGATGACCCAGCGGGTATTTGGCGATATCGGCGGCGTCGAACCCAACGCCCAGGGCAAGTACGAAAGCGGCGAGCGGACCCCGCGGCTCGACTACCTGGCGGCACTGGCCAACCGCGGCGTGGATGCCCTCTACGTCCTCAGTGGCGCCCGTACCCCGGTACCGCTTGACAACCTGACCACAGCGGAGGTCGGGTTGCTGGGCGCGTTTCGCCAGTTGCCGGTGGCTGACCAGGCGGCATTGCTGCACTTGTCCGGACGCCTTGCTGGCGAGGACGAGAGCCCTCAAGCATAGGGCTTTCAGCAACTTTGATGTGAGACGCTTCTGAACGGGCTAATACGCTAGGCCGATCCTGAAATTTTTTGTTAAGGTGACGGGATCCAATCGCCCTGTTGACGAGGTGTTTGCTTGATTAGGGTCCTAGTGGTCGACGATCACGATCTGGTACGAACCGGTATTACGCGCATGCTGGCCGACATCGATGGCCTGCACGTGGTCGGCGAGGGGGACTCGGGCGAGTCTGCGCTCAAGCTGGCCCGCGAACTCAAGCCGGATGTCGTGCTGATGGACGTCAAGATGCCTGGGATCGGCGGCCTCGAGGCGACTCGCAAACTGCTGCGCAGCCACCCCGACATCAAGGTGGTGGCAGTGACCGTCTGCGAGGAAGACCCATTTCCCACGCGCCTGTTGCAGGCCGGCGCGGCCGGTTACCTGACCAAAGGCGCGGGGCTCGACGAAATGGTGCAGGCCATCCGCCTGGCCTTCGCCGGTCAGCGTTACATCAGCCCGCAGATCGCCCAGCAGTTGGCGCTCAAGTCGTTCCAACCACAGGGTTCGCCATTCGACGCACTCTCTGAGCGGGAAATCCAGATTGCCCTGATGATCGTCGGCTGTCAGAAAGTGCAGATCATCTCAGACAAGTTGTGTCTGTCGCCCAAGACCGTCAATACTTACCGTTATCGGATCTTCGAAAAACTCTCGGTTACCAGCGATGTCGAGCTGACGTTGCTGGCCGTTCGCCACGGTATGGTCGACGCAAGCCTCTAATTCATGTCCCAAGCTTTCGATGCCAGTGCCTTCCTGGCGACCTGCAGCGGCCGTCCGGGCGTCTACCGGATGTTCGATGCCCAGGCGCGCCTGCTCTACGTGGGCAAAGCCAAAAACCTCAAAAAGCGCCTGGCCAGCTACTTCCGCAAAGCGGGGCTGGCGCCCAAGACCGCCGCCCTGGTCGCTCGCATCGCCCAGGTCGAGACCACTATCACTGGTAACGAGACCGAAGCGCTGCTGCTCGAGCAGACGCTGATCAAGGAATGGCGTCCGCCCTACAACATCCTGTTGCGTGACGACAAATCCTATCCGTATGTATTTCTGTCCGATGGCCAATTTCCTCGGCTTGGCATCCACCGTGGCGCGAAGAAAGCCAAGGGTCGTTATTTCGGTCCCTATCCGAGCGCGGGTGCCATTCGTGAAAGCCTGAGCCTGCTGCAGAAGGCCTTCTCGGTGCGCCAGTGCGAAGACAGCTACTACGCCAACCGCACCCGCCCGTGCCTGCAGTACCAGATAAAGCGCTGCAAGGGGCCTTGCACCGGCCTGGTCTCGGCTGAGGAATATGCCGAAGACGTGCGCCACTCGGTGATGTTCCTCGAAGGCCGTAGCCAGCAACTGGGCAACGAGCTCAATGCCGAGATGGAAAAGGCCGCCATGGCCTTGAACTTCGAGAAGGCCGCCGAGCTACGTGACCAGATCGCCCTGCTGCGTCGGGTGCAGGACCAGCAGTACATGGAAGGCGGCTCTGGCGACGTCGATGTCGTCGCTGCCTTCGTCAACCCGGGCGGTGCCTGCGTGCACCTGATCAGCGTGCGTGGCGGCAGGGTGTTGGGCAGCAAGAACTTCTTCCCGCAGGTGGGCATCGAGGAAGAAGTGAGCGAGGTCATGGCCGCGTTTCTCTCCCAGTACTATCTGGGCAATGTCGAACGTGAGCTGCCAAGCGAGTTGATCGTCAACGTCGTGCACGAGGATTTTGCGGCACTCTGCGAAGCGCTGCAGACCCTCAGCGGCCGCGAGCTGCAGATCAGCCATCGGGTGCGCGGTACCCGTGCCCGCTGGCAACAGTTGGCGGTGACCAACGCCGAGCAGGCGCTCAACGCGCGTCTGGCCAACCGCCAGCACATGGCCGCGCGCTTCGAGGCCCTGGCCGAGGTGCTGGGCCTGGACGAAGTGCCGCAACGCCTGGAGTGCTATGACATCAGCCACTCCAGCGGTGAAGCCACCGTTGCCAGCTGCGTGGTGTTCGGGCCCGAGGGACCGATCAAGTCGGATTACCGGCGCTTCAATATCGAAGGCGTCACCGCGGGTGATGACTACGCTGCCATGCACCAGGCGCTGACCCGTCGCTACGGACGGATCAAGGAGGGCGAAGGCAAGCTACCTGACGTGCTGCTGGTGGATGGCGGCAAGGGCCAGTTGAACATGGCGCGCGAGGTGATGCAGGAGCTGGCCTTCAACGACTTGACCCTGCTCGGGGTGGCCAAAGGGGTGACGCGCAAGGCCGGCTTCGAGACCCTGTACCTGAACGATGTGACCCACGAGTTCACCCTCAAGGGCGACAACCCGGCACTGCACCTGATCCAGCAGATCCGCGACGAGGCCCACCGCTTCGCCATCACCGGCCACCGCGCCCGTCGCGGCAAGGCCCGGCGTGTGTCGAGCCTGGAGGACGTGGCGGGGGTCGGCCCCAAGCGCCGCCGCGACCTGCTCAAGCATTTCGGCGGTCTGCAGGAGCTCAGCCGCGCCAGTATCGATGAGATCGCCAAGGCGCCGGGCATCAGTAAAAAGCTTGCCGAGTCGATTTATGCCAGCCTGCATAGCGAGTAGAATGCCGGGTTCAACCTGCAGCCAGTCGTGCCGATGAATATTCCAAACCTGCTCACCGTACTACGCGTCCTGCTCATTCCGATCTTCATCCTGCTGTTCTACATGCCGTACCACTGGAGCTACCTGGCCGCCAGTACCGTGTTCGCCATTGCCGCCGCCACCGACTGGCTGGACGGCTACCTGGCGCGCCGGCTGCAGCAGAGCACGCCGTTCGGCGCGTTTCTCGACCCGGTTGCCGACAAGCTGATGGTGGCTGTCGCCCTGGTGCTGCTGGTGCAGGTACACGCCAATTTCTGGCTCACTTTGCCGGCGGCGGTGATCATCGGTCGTGAGATTGTGGTCTCGGCCTTGCGCGAATGGATGGCCGAACTGGGGGCGAGGGCGCATGTGGCCGTGTCGAGCCTGGGCAAATGGAAGACCGCGGCGCAGATGCTGGCGCTGGTGATTCTGCTGGGCAACCCGCCGCTGCTGACCTTCTGGGTGGTGCTTGGCTATGGCCTGCTTTTGGTGGCAGCCGCGCTGACCCTGTGGTCGATGTTCCACTACCTGCTGGCCGCCTGGCCGCATCTGCGCGAAGGTTCGGGGCAGAAATAAAGTTTTTTTGAATCAAGGGGTTGACGCGGTTTTCCAGATCGCTAGAATGGCACCCATCACGACGCGGGAATAGCTCAGTTGGTAGAGCACGACCTTGCCAAGGTCGGGGTCGCGAGTTCGAGTCTCGTTTCCCGCTCCAAATATAGATGTAAAGATTTCCTTGGGAGTCTGTGCATCATTGAAAAAAGGGCCGAAAGGCCCTTTTTTCGTTCTCAGCTCAGCCGCTTCTCGAAGTAAACACGTTTGAATCCCTCTTCCAGCCGGTTAGCGGCTCTGACGTAACCGAGACTCGGATAGATCGCGAGGTTGGCGGTCATCTTCTCATTGGTAGGCAGGACTGCCACGCTCTCCAGCAGTACATGCCCCTCCTGGGCGTAGAGCACGATCAAACCCTGGACGTAGGCCTGTTCGGCGCAGTCTCTGATATCTGGCTGATCACGGACTTCGGCTAACCGGATCATACTGCTATCGGTCTCCTGGTTCTCGAGCAGCTCACACAAAACTGTACAGCCAATGTGCATGTCTGGAAGTACCGCCACCGTCTGACACTTATCACACTGTGCCCAAGGTTGTTCCGAACTTCATTGCATCATGGGCCGAGGAGTCAGATATGTCCGCTAAATTCATCGATCAGGTTGCCGTCGTGACGGGTGGGTCCACCGGCATCGGATTTGCGATCGCTCAGGGACTTATAGCCGAGGGGGCCAAGCGTGTGTACATCACCGGACGGTCTGCTGACACCTTGCAGGCGGCGGTCGACAGGCTGGGGAGCAAGTCCGTTGCAGTCCAATCGGATGTCTCGCGTCAAGCCGATCTGGATCGGCTCAAGGCAACGATCGAAGGCCAGGACGATCAGTTGGACGTGGTGTTCGCCAACGCGGGAATCTGCGAGAAGAATCCACTAGGCGAGACCAGCGAGGCCGCGTACTACAGCATGTTTGACATCAACGTCAAAGGCGTTTTCTTCAGCGTACAGACGCTGTTGCCGTTGTTGAAGGACGGCGCTTCGATTGTCTTGACGGCTTCGATCTGCTCCAGCAACGGCATGGAAGGACTGAGCCTCTACAACGCGTCCAAGGCCGCGGTCCGCTCCTTTGCTCGCACCTGGGCGAATGAACTCAGACACCGCAGGATTCGAGCGAATGTATTGAGCCCAGGGTTCACCCGCACTCCACTGATGGACAACAGCCTGAAGCTCAGTGACAAGGAAATTGCTGCATTGCGCCAGCACGTCGAACAGATCACGCCGCTGGGGTACATGGCCCAGCCTGAAGAAGTCGCAAGTTCCGCGCTTTTCCTGGCTTGCGCCGATGCCAGGTATGTCAATGGCGTGGAATTGATGGTGGACGGCGGTCTGTCGCAGATCTGAATAATTCTTCGGCACCGGAGCAGCCCCATACAGGGCTGTTTCGTTCTGCACTGCAAATTCTACCTTTCTGGAGTACTGCATGGACATCGAAGCCCTCACCGCCCGATTGGATGCATTGGAAAGTCGCATCGCGATCGAGACGCTCATCGCCACCTACGCACACGCATTCGACCGCATCGACAGGAAGCTTCTTCAGGGCATCTGGCACGCCGAGTCGACGCTGGACCTGCCGGGATTCGGCAGCGCGACGAGTCGCGACGAAATTCTGCAGATGGCCGAGAACAGCTGGCGGCAGATGCCGCACATGCACCACTGGATGGCCAACCCTTTGATCGAGATTGAGGGGGATAGTGCATCGGCTACCGTCGCTGCAGATTGCCTGTTCTACGACATCGACAAAGGCCCTATCCAAGTCAGCGGGCTGTATCACGACAGGTTTGAACGCCGTGAGGGCAAGTGGGCTTTCCGCTCCAGAGGCTTCGAACTGCACTTGCTGGCACCGCTGAACGACTGGTTAGCCATTGCCGGGGAAGAGCTGGCCTGGTCCGAGCCGCGCTAGGCTTCAGATACCACTGAACCAGTTGTAGCCCTGGTCCTCCCAATACCCGCCGGGATTATCGTTGCTGACGAAGATCTCGACGATATGCTTGGGATTCTTGAACCCCAGTTTGGTCGGTACTCTGACCCGCAACGGATAGCCGTATTCCGGCGGCAAGGCGACTTCACCGTAGTCCAGGGCCAACAATGTCTGTGGGTGCAGGGCGCTGGCCATGTCGAGGCTTGAATAGTAGCGGTCGGCACATTTGAAACCAACGAACCCGGCATGCGCCGACCGTCAGGCTGCCACGCAAGAACTGTCGGCGCTGGAGGCTTTCAAGTTGCCAGCGCTGGGCCGGCTCAAGCTCAATGCGCGCCGTTGGGCGTCGCTTCGGCAGGTTCATGTTCGGTTTTCTCCTCTCGTGTCCTCACGCTTGCCACCAGTGATCATCGGCAGAAAGGTTTTCGGGACCAACAACACCATCGCAACGTGCACAACGACAAACGCACCGATGGCCGCCATCGCGGTGAAGTGCACGTAGCGTGCAGTGTCGTAGCCGCCCAGCAGTGCAACCAGCATCTGAAGCTGGACCGGCTTCCAGATCGCCAAGCCCGATGCCGCGATCAGCACACCCGCCGCCAGCACCAGCCAATACATCAGGCGCTGCAACGCGTTGTACACGCCGTGCTCGTGCTTGAGTTCAAAGCGCAATGCCGCCCGCAAATCCCGCCCCACGGAGCAGGCCGTCACGGGCAGCAGGTCGCGCTGGAAATGCCGGCTGGCCAGGCCGTGGATCAGGTAGAGCAAGCCATTGATGACCAGCACCCACATGAATGCGAAGTGCCAGGCGAGGGAGCCAGCCAGCCACCCACCGTCAGCTCGACAGGAAACCTGAACTCGAGCAACGGCGAGGCGTTATAGATGGCCCAGCCGCTCATGAACATGCACACCATGCACTGAGCGTTGAGCCAATGCATCAAGCGGACGGGCCAGGGGTGGATACGGATTTGTTTCATGCTGCCACCTTGCGCGATGGTCTGAATCGACAGACCCACGCGTGGTCAGGGTGACCACGCATCAGGCCGTCTGCAGGCTTACATCGGTGGCTGGAAGCCGTTCTTACCGACGGCGACACCGCGGGCGGTCTTGCCGTCTTCGGCAGGAAACACCACGACCTTGGCGCCTTTGACCAGCTCCTGGGTCGAGCCTGGTTCGATGAACGCGATCGGTACGTCGTCAGGTACCACAAGCTCTTTGGTGCCGCCCTTGTACTTGACGCTCAAGGTGCGGCCATTAGCGCTGGAGAGCTTACCCACCGTACCGTTGGTCATGGTGCCGGTACTTCCGTCGGCATTCTGCCAGCCATAGTGACCCTCGCCGCTTCCCTTGAGTCGGGCATCGAAGACCGTGACTTCCAGTGCTTTAAGGGTGCCGTTGGCCTGGGGGATAGCAGCCGACCCTACGAAGCTGTCGGTCTTGATCGAGGCAAGGTCGGCGTGTGAAGCGCTGACCACACCGGTCTTGTCGCTCATTGCGATGCTTTGGTGCATGCCGGAGCGGGTGGTGAAGCTCAAGGTGTTGTTGCTGAAATCTTCAACCCCCCCCCGCAGTGGTTTGATCACCGGCATATCTGCCGCACTGGCGAGGAGCGTGGCAGCCGCCATGCAGATTCCGAACGAGCTGGACAGGACGTTCTTCATTTTCATCGGGACATTTCCTCTGTTTGAAGTCCCTTGATGCTAAGTTCCGTCCTGGCACTCGAAGATGACCGGCCGATTACATTTGCGTCAAGATTGGTCAGATCAAGGGCCCAGCATGTCGACGGCGAGATCGGCCAGGGCGCGAAGCCGATCCATCTGGCGCATGTCGTGGTGGTAGCCCATCCAGATATCGCGCCCAGGTGGCTGGCCACCGATGTCCTGCAGCCGCAAATAGGGCAGCTTGTCGCCCAGTGGGCGGGGTAACACCGCCACCCCCAGCCCCATGCCGCACATTTGTGCTTGGACCGTCCGGCTGCTGCTGGTGAATACGGTCTTGGCGCGGGGGAACAGCTCCTGCAACCAGCGTACGTCGGGATAATGGGCCTGGGCGGTGTTCATCGTGATCAGTCCCAGGCCATCACCCTCGTTCGACGCAGTAAGTGGCAGATCGGCGGCGCTGTAGAGGCCATAGTTCATCGTCATCAAGCGGCGTTGCACGATGTCCGGTTCAGTGAACGGAACGATGCGAAAGGCGATGTCGGCATCGCGACGTGAGAGGTCGAACAATCGATGGCCCGGGATCACTTCCGGGACGATCAAGGGATAACGCCGGTTTAGTTCCCCGAGCACGGGGGATAGCACGTAGCCGGCGAACCAGTCTGCCGAGGAGATGCGCAGCAGCCCTTCAGGTTGGTCGCTGTCACCGGCAATGTGTCGCTCGATGGCCAGCGCGTTTTGTTCCATTTCTTGCGCCAGGCGCAGGATCTTGTCACCGCTGTCGGTCAAGACCAGCGCTTGTCCGACACGACGAAAGAACACCTGTCCGCTGGCCTGCTCCAGCGCATTGAGCCGCCGCCCCACGGTGGGATGGCTCACCCCCAGTTGTTTCGCGGCAGCGCCGAGGGAGCCGGTGCGGACAATTGCCAGGAAGACGCGCAAGTCGTTCCAGTCCATGACGTACCTCGCACAAAGATGAACGGCGAAGATGCAGCAATGGCAGTCCCGTCGCAACCCTTGCAACGGCACAGTGACGACTACAGGCCTGTATTGCGGGCGAGGAGAGCTGGCATGGACATTGGTTTCGTGGGAGTTGGTAGCATGGCGCAGGCGATGATCCCGTTGCTGTTACGGGCGGGTTATCGAGTGGGCGTCTGGAACCGCAGCGCCGGGTCGCTATCTGGATTGGGAGACGTTGGTGTATTGCCGTCGGCGTCTGCAGCGTTGCAGGCACCTGTGGTCATCAGCATGCTGGCCGACGATCAAGCAGTGAAAGAGGTCTTGCTGGCTCCGGGAGTCTTGCAGGGCGCGGCCAAGGGCTGCATTCATATCGTGATGTCGACGCTTTCGCCTGCGCTCATCGAGCAGTTGGCGAGCCAACATGAGGCGTTCGGGCTCGGTCTGGTCGCAGCCCCGGTTTTCGGTATCCCTGCAGTGGCCGCCAGGGGCGAACTGAATATCTTGGCTGCTGGCGATCCAGCAGCCATCGAGCGGGTGCAGCCGGTGCTCGATGTGCTCGGCAAACATACCTGGCGGCTGGGTGACCGGCCGGTGCAGGCCTGCATTGCCAAGGTCGCGGGCAACATGATGATCAGTCAGGCCATCGAGGCCCTGGCCGAAGCCAGTCATCTTACCGAGCGTCACGGCCTGAGCGCGCAGGCATTCATCGAGGTGGTCACCCAGACCCTGTTTGCCTGCCCGAGCTATCAGCGTTACGGACTCAATATAGTCAACGGTCGCTACGAGCCCGGCTTCAAGCTTTCCCTCGGCCTCAAGGACGTCGACCTCGCGTTGGCTGCCGGTCAGGCCCAGGGGCTTTCTCTTCCGGCTGCTAGCGCGGTGCGTCGCCGAATGGCGGCTGCGCTGGAGAGAGGGCTTGGCAGCCAGGATTGGTCAGTGCTGGCGACGGTGGCCGACGATCTGAGTGAAAGGGGCGCTTAGCGCAATTCTTTCACCGGATACCCTTGCTCCGGATCATCCGGAGCAAGGCGCTCCCAGGACCTTGCACAGGGTCCGCATCCGAGGCGTCAAGTTGCTTTCCAGCAGAGGCTCGAGTGCTGGGCCATGCTTGTAGTAGGCAGATCGCCGGACATGCGTTTAGCGACCGATGGACTGGCGGGCCAGCGAGAAACTCAGCCCGGCGCCGGCGGCAAGGCAGCCGGCGATGCACAGAAGGGCGACGATGAAGGCATGTCCGATGGCCGCTTCGTCGCCATTGGGGCCGACGAGCGTGTAAAACACTCCACCGATCACCGCGACGCTCAATGCGGTGCTGACTTGTAGCGTCGAGCTGGCGATGCCGGCAATCATGCCCGACAGTGCGGGGGCTACCCGGCTGGTGATCATGCTCATCAAGGTCGGCAGCGCCAGTCCTTGTCCAAAGCCGATCAGGAACAGGGGCAGGGCAAGCAGCATGGGAGGTGCAGAGGCAGAAATCGGTGTCATCACCACTAGCCAGATCAAGGCCAACAGGCCCACGACCTCAAGTCCCATTCCGAAAGCGTTGAGATAGATGCCGAGCACCCGTCTGAATCGAGCTGTCGAGAGCGGCCCCAGAAGGAAACCCATGCCGAATGGCAGGAACGTCAGGCCAGCGCTGAGGGCACTGACATGTAATGCGCCCTGCAGATAGATCGACAACAGCAGGAAGAACACGCCGATCGCGTAGAATGACAAAGCGACCAACAGCGCACGGCCCAAGCCTGGAGCCTGCAATGCCAGCGGGTTGAGCAGCGGGTTACCGCCGGCAAGGAACAGGCGCGTTTGATGGCGCCAGAGCAACCAGCCTAGCACCGGAGCCGCCAGCAAAGTCAGCCAGGACCACAAGGGCCAGCCCGCTTCACGGCCTTCGATCAAGGGTACGATGAGAGCGCTCAACGTCAAAACCGACAACAGCATGCCTATCAGGTCCAGCTTGCTTGCCTGACGTGCACGGGTTTCGCTGAGCAAGGGCACGCCGAATAAAATGACCAGCAGCGCAATGGGCAGGTTGACCAGGAAAATCGCCCGCCAACCCAAGCCCAAGACATCGAGTGATATCAACACGCCTCCCAGGGCCTGGCCGACCACCGAGGCCAGCCCGAAGACCGCGCCATAGATACTCAGTGCCAGCGGCTTTTCCGCCTCCGGGAAGATCGCCTGCACCGATGCCAGGGCCTGTGGGGCCATGATTGCCGCCGTTATGCCCTGAAGGGCGCGTCCGGCGACCAGTACCCAGGGTGACTCGGCGAGTCCGCAGATCAGCGACGCCGTAGCGAAGCCGATCAGGCCGAGGAAGAACATCCGCCCGCGTCCATAGAGATCACCCAGGCGTCCTCCGGTGATCAGGGTCACGGCATACAGTCCGGCATATGAGGAAATGACCAGTTGCTCAGCCGAAGAGGCGGTGTTCAGGTCTTGCTGGATCGAGGGCAATGCGACATTGACGATGAAGAAGTCCAAGGGCGGCAGGAACGCCCCGACCAGCAGAATGACGAACATCGACCAACGACGTCGTTCGATAGGGAGAGCATGGATGCTTGACATGAAAAGGGCCTTCTCTGGAGTCTGCAAACCCAGCGTCCTGGTTGAGTGCCTCGCAGCGATTCAGCCAGCAGTGGGGAACACGCCCAGTGTGTGATGCACACGGTGGTACCGGGACTGCCATTTATGTACGTTTGGCGTTCATTCCTGTACGCCGGGGAGCATCGCGCCGCGCAGCGCTCAAGCACCCATCGAACAGCAGGTGGCGAAACGCCACGCCTCGAACCGTGTTGACGGCCACCCTACCAGAAGGTAGGGTGGCGTCATGATTACGCATTCCAAGACCTATTTCGAAATCCTCGACTGTACCCGTGCCTTGGTCATCGCCGGCGGTTATAGCGGGTTCAGTTACGCGGATATCTCCGCGTTTGTCGGCATCCGTAAAGCCAGCATCCATCACCACTTTCCGACCAAGGTGGACCTGGTTCGTACCCTCGTCAGCCAGTACCGGCAAGAGGCGCAGGCGGGTCTCGAACACCTCGACCGTGCGATCCCTGATCCTGCCGAGCAACTCCGGGCGTACATTGGTTACTGGCTGGAGTGCATTGGAGATGCAACCAAGGGCTATTGTGTGTGTGCATTGCTAGCCACCCAGATTCCGGTATTGCCTGAAGAAATCGTGGTGGAGGTCAGGGCGCATTTCCAGATGTTGTCTGCCTGGTTGGTTTCCGTATTCGAACGAGGGGCTGAGCAAGGTCGCCTGGTCCTGCCGAGCGATGCTCGCAGCGAGGCAGAAACCTTCATGGCTACCGTTCATGGGACGATGCTTTCAGCCCGGGCCTATGGCGATCCCAGTATATTCGGGGTGATCACCCAACCGATGATCGAAAGGCTCATTACTGGGAAGTGATGGAAACGATCGCAGTGCAACCCTTCTAGCCACAGCATCGCTGCGGCTGGCGACCCCCGGTATCAGTCGACGACAGAGGGCCTGTGCCCATGCACATTCTGGTTATAGAAGTTGACATCCTCCCCGCACTAAAGTACGGGGTATCTCGCGGAGAAAACCGATGAGGGAAGTCACATCGAACTACGGGCAATTTTCGCGGCAGATGAATGTCGTATCGAGGTCGAAAATCAGGGGCCTGGGCTCAGCGAAGCGGTCTTGAACAAGGGATTCGACCGCTTCTACCGCGGCGACGCCTCTCGGCACCAGTTGTCCGATTCCAATGGGTTGGGATTGGCCATCGTGACCGCCATCATGCACTTGCATGGAGGGCGTGCAGCGGTCAGCCAGCCTGAGCCTGGGCAAATATGCTTTGCGTTGCGCTTCCCCGTGAAGATTCGCCCTTAATGCTCTTGCCTGCCCGCAGTGAACTGATCCATGGCCAAAGGCTAGATATTTTTGAGCAGTAACCACATTGGCTGTTCTGGCGTTCGTTGGTCCAAACACGCAGACATGTACTTGATGATGTCGCGCTGACTCTAGAGAGTCGTCTTGCGCTGCGCCTGTCGAGACTTGCCCGTGGGGGTTTTGCTCCCGCCGCGGGCTACCTTGCCTTTGCCGCCGCGCTTCTTCTTCCACGCAGGCGCCTTGCCCACCGCTGGCCCACTGATGCTCAGGCGTAACCCACTGCAGCGCTGCACCAGCTTGCCCATCCAAGCCGATTGACGGGTAACGAACTCTTCCAGGGTCATCTCACCGCTCTGCACCATGTCCAGCGCCTGTTCCCAGATGGCGGTGGTCCCAGGGTCGGCAATCGCCCGCGGCACCGCGTCGATCAGGCTGAACGCGGCCGGGGTGGCGGACAACGCCTTGCCGTTCTTCACCAGGTAGCCACGGTCGAGCAGGCCTTGAATGATGCTGGCGCGGGTCGCCTCGGTGCCGATGCCAGTAGTGTCCTTGAGCTTCTGCCTCAAGCGCGGATCGTCCACCAGCTTGGCGACGTTCTTCATCGCCTTGATCAGGTCGCCTTCGGTGAATGGCTTGGGTGGTTGCGTCCACATGTCCTTGAGTTGCAGGCCGCGCAGCAGGCAATCGTCTCCTTTGCGCAGCGCTGGCAGCACCTGGGCAGGCGCTGCTTCGCGGCCCTTGGCCGGCGTCAGCGCCTCGGGCAGGGCGCGGCGCCAGCCGGGCTCGACGATCTGCTTGCCGACGGCACGCAAGGCATGGCCAGCGCAGTCGAATTCGGCCTGGGTGCGGTCGTATTCGTGATTGGGCAGGAACTGCGCCAGGTAGCGGGCGCGGATCAGGGTGTACACGGCCTTGTACTTGGGCGGCAGGCGCGATGGGTCGCTGGCGGCTGCGGTTGGGATGATGCCATGGTGGGCGCTGACCTTGGCGTCGTTCCAGGCCCGCGACCGACGTTGCGGTTCCAGGTGGGCTTGCAGCGGGGCGAGGCTGGCATCGGCGCGCAGCAGGGCGGCAAGGATGCCCGGGGCCTCGACGTGCTGGCTGAGAGGCAGGTAACCACAGTCACTGCGTGGATAGGTGATCAATTTGTGCGTCTCGTACAGCGCCTGGGCGATGTCGAGGGTTTCCTGGGCGCCAAGGCCGAACTTCTTCGAGCACAGTTCCTGCAAGGTGCCGAGGTCGAAGGGCAGGGGAGCGGCTTCGCGCACGCGCTCGGTGGCCACGTCGAGTACCTTGGCGGTGCCGGCTGTGCCCATGGCGGCGGCTGCCTGTTGCGCCAACTCCTGGTTCAGACACCGCCCTTGGTCATCGCAGGCGTCTTCCGGCGCACGCCACTGGGCATTGAACGTTTGGCCATGGTGCTCCAGTTGCACCTCGATGGCCCAGAACGGCACCGGCACGAAGTCGGCGATGCTGCGGTCACGGTCCACCACCAGACGCAGGGTCGGGGTCTGGACCCGTCCTACCGGCAGTACGCCCTGGTATCCGGACTGGCGGCCGAGCAGGGTGAACAGGCGGCTCATGTTCATGCCGATCAACCAGTCGGCGCGCGAGCGGCCGAGCGCCGAATGGTAGAGACTGAAGGTTTGCTGTCCGGGTAGCAGGCGGCCCAGGGCCTTGCGGATGGAGGCGTCGTCCAGTGCCGAGAGCCACAGGCGCTGGATCGGCCCGCGGTAGCGGCAGTGCTCGACCAGCTCACGGGCGATCATCTCGCCTTCACGATCGGCGTCGGTGGCGATGACCAGTTCGCGGGCTTCACCGAGCAGGCGCTTGACCGCCTTGAACTGGCTGGCAGTCTTGGGCTTGACCTGCATCTTCCACTTCTCCGGGATGATCGGCAGGTCGGCAAGAGTCCAGCGTTTGTAGCGTTCGTCGTAGCTGTCGGGCGGGGCGGTTTCGAGCAGGTGGCCGATGCACCAGGTCACGCATACATCGGTGCCTTGCCAGCAACCGTCAGCCTTGCGGGTGGCGCCGAGGACCTTGGCGATGTCTTTTGCCTGGGAGGGTTTTTCGCAGAGGAACAGGCGCATGGCCAGGAACGCTTCATCGGGGTGATGGGCGATAGGATGCGCAAGTGGGGGCGCGTAGGCAAGTTTTATCTGGATGGATGTACAGTTTATTTCGGTCGGGATGTGTGTGGCAGTCTGGCTTCATTGCCAGCGAATCGGATCCTACAACCCCAGTAGGAGCCCGTTCGCCGGCAATGAGACCCGTGCGGATCAGGCGAATTCTCTGGAATCGCGCACCATGTCTACGTGGGGGATGCCGGCTTCGAGAAACTCCTCGCTCACCACGCGAAAGCCCAGCCGCTCATAGAACGGCGTGGCATGCACCTGGGCACTGAGCATCTGCTGGCGCAGGTCGCGGTTCTGCGCCTCGCGGATCACCGCGTTCATCAGTGCATCACCCACCTTCAGTCCACGCCAGTCGCGCAAGACCGAAACCCGACCGATGGTGCCGTCGGGCAACAAGCGGGCGGTGCCGATCGGGTAGTCGCCTTCCAGCGCCAGAAAGTGCAGGGCGGTCGGGTCCTCGGCATCGAACTCCAGCTCTGGCGGTACATGCTGCTCGGCAACGAATACCGCGCTGCGGATGCGATGGATATCGGCGTGATCCTTGTGCCAGTCGGCGAGGCGAACGCTGATCTTATTCATTGGCAAATCCCAGGCTTCCTTGTTTGACCAGCTGGCAGACCAGCGTCAGGCCGTCTTCGTCTTCCAGCCACTCTACAAGGTTTTCGATGTGCAGTGCGTCGGCGGCGCAAATCAGTTTCAGCAGATCGCGCAGGTGACCTGGCAGCAAACGGCTTTGGCCGCTGGCGAACAGCAGCAGGTTGTCGTCGACTTCCGACCAGGCCATGCGGGCACTCGGATTGCGGATCAGGATGGCACCCTGTTGCAGGCTGTCGATCAGCTCTTCCTCGCTCAGCTCCTCGCCGGAGACCTGTTCGGGGTAGCGCGGTTCGGTCATGAACTGGCCGAACCAGGTCAGCAGCAGGCGCTCGTCGCCCATGTGCTCGGCCAGCAGGGCCTTGAGCCGGTCCAGCGCGTCGTGCTGGATCTGGTGCGGGTCGCTGACCGGCTGGGCATCGGCGTCGCTGTAACGCTCTTCGTCAGGCAGGAACTGGCTGAGGAAGTCGGTGAAGTGGGTCAGCACTTCGGCGGCGCTCGGCGCGCGGAAGCCGACCGAATACGTCAGGCAGTCGTCTTCGGCCACACCGTAGTGGGCCAGGCGCGGGGGCAGGTAGAGCATGTCGCCTGGTTCCAGGGTCCACTCGCCGCTCTGTTCGAATTCGGCGAGGATGCGCAGGTCGGCGTGCTCCAGCAGAGGGCTGTCGCTGTTGCACATCTGGCCGATCTTCCAGTTGCGCTTGCCGTGGCCCTGCAGCAGGAACACATCGTAGTTGTCGAAGTGCGGACCGACGCTGCCACCTGGTGCGGCGAAGCTGATCATCACGTCGTCGATGCGCCAGCTCGGCAGGAAGCGGAAATGCTCCAGCAGCTCGGCAACTTCCGGTACGAACTGGTCGACAGCCTGCACCAGCAAGGTCCAGTCCTGTTCCGGCAGCTCGGCGAAGGTGTCTTCGGTGAACGGGCCGCGGCGCAGTTCCCATGGGTGCTCGCCATGCTCGAGCACCAGGCGCGACTCTACTTCCTCTTCCAGTGCCAGACCGGCCAGCTCGTCGGGGTCGATCGGGCTGATGAAGTCCGGGAAGGCCTGGCGCACCAGCAGGGGCTTCTTCTGCCAGTAGTCGCGCATGAATTCGCGGGCCGAGATGCCGCCGAGCAACTGCAGTGGAGTATCAGGATTCATGTTCAACCTATTGAAAAGACGTAATTTTCATGCGGGAATAAAAACGCCCGGCTAAGCCGGGCGTTGAGCGCAACGCTCAGCTTAGATGCGTTTGGCCTGGGCCACCGCGTTACCGATGTAGGTGGCGGGGGTCAGTTGCTTGAGCTCGGCCTTGGCTTCGGCAGGCATGTCGAGGCCATCGATGAAGGTCAGCAGCGCCTCGGGCGTGATGCCCTTGCCACGGGTCAGCTCCTTGAGCTTCTCGTAGGGGTTCTCGATGTTGAAGCGGCGCATGACGGTCTGGATCGGCTCGGCAAGGACTTCCCAGCAGGCGTCCAGATCGGCGGCGATGCGGGCTTCGTTGACTTCCAGCTTGCCGATACCCTTGAGGCTGGCTTCGTAGGCGATGACGCTGTGAGCAAAGCCCACGCCCAGGTTGCGCAGCACGGTGGAGTCGGTCAGGTCACGCTGCCAGCGCGAGATCGGCAGCTTGCTGGCCAGGTGCTGGAACAGCGCGTTGGCGATCCCCAGGTTGCCTTCGGAGTTCTCGAAGTCGATCGGGTTGACCTTGTGTGGCATGGTCGAGGAGCCGATTTCGCCGGCGACGGTCTTCTGTTTGAAGTAGCCCAGCGAGATGTAGCCCCAGACGTCGCGGTCGAAGTCGATGAGGATGGTGTTGAAGCGGGCGATGGCGTCGAACAGCTCGGCGATGTAGTCGTGCGGCTCGATCTGGGTGGTGTAGGGGTTGAACACCAGGCCCAGCTCGTCTTCGATGAAGGCGCGGGCATTCTGCTCCCAGTCGATCTGCGAGTAGGCCGAGAGGTGGGCATTGTAGTTGCCCACGGCGCCATTGATCTTGCCCAGCAGCGGCACGGCGGCCACTTGGGCGATCTGCCGCTCCAGGCGGTAGACGACGTTGGCCAGCTCCTTGCCCAGGGTGGTCGGCGAAGCCGGCTGGCCGTGGGTGCGCGAGAGCATCGGCACCTCGGCATGGGCGTGGGCCAGGGCGCGGATGGCGTCGGCGATCTGGCGCATCAGCGGCAGCAGCACTTCGTCACGGCCGGCACGCAGCATCAAGGCGTGGGACAGGTTGTTGATGTCCTCGCTGGTGCAGGCGAAGTGGATGAACTCGCTGACCTTGGCCAGCTCAGGCAGCTTGGCGGCCTGCTCCTTGAGGAGGTATTCGATCGCCTTGACGTCGTGGTTGGTGGTGCGCTCGATTTCCTTGACGCGCTCGGCGTGCTCGAGCTTGAAGTCGGTGGCCAGGGTGTCCAGCAGGGCATTGGCTTCGGCGGAGAACGCCGGCACTTCGCCGATCTGCGGGTGGGCGGCCAGACGCTGGAGCCAGCGCACTTCGACCAGGGCGCGGAAACGGATCAGGCCGTATTCGCTGAAAATGGGGCGCAAGGCCTGGGTTTTGCCGGCGTAACGGCCGTCTACAGGGGAAACCGCAGTGAGCGAAGAGAGCTGCATGGGGTGTTCTCGGACAGTCAGGCTTTTGGAAGGGCGCATATCATACATGAAAAATGCGCCCGAGTCGGGTGGCTGACCAAAGGTCGGGCCTATAAAAGCAGGTCGGGCCCTGTCGGAGCGGGTTTACCCGCGAAGGCGGCGGTGCGTCTGGCATCGCATTCGCGGGTAAACCCGCTCTTACAGGGGCTGCGTTGCCTTTCAGGAAGGCGAACGCATCATGTCGTACAGTTCGTTGAGCAGCTTGCGCCGGCTGAACACCAGTTGCCAGCGATGCCCGCCCAGCTGGCGCCACAGGCGTGCAGCACGGATACCGGCGAGCAGCAGGGCGCGGATCTTCGAGGCGTTGCTGGCCTGTTGCAGGAAGCGCATGTCGCCGTGTACCTGGATGCGCTGGCGCAAGGTGCTCAGGGTGTCCTGGTACAAGGCGCCGCTGGAAGCGATGACGTTTTCGTGAACCAGGCCGAAATGCTCGGCCTGGGACTGGATCTGCGGCAAGCGGTTGCCAATGGTGTCGAGCAGGTCGCCGCGCTTGTTCAGCTGGCGCTCGAGGCCGAGCATCGACAGCGCATAACGCAGCGGCTCGCGCTGCAGGCTGCTGGGGTCGCGCTCGAGGGCGCCGACCAGGGCGCGATAACCGTCGCGCAGGTTGAGGTCGTCGCCGCCGAACACCTGCAGGGTGTTTTCCGGGTCGCGCACCAGCAGGCTGCCGAGCATGCAGCCGATGTTGGCCTCGCTGGCCTGGCCGGTGCGGGCGATGCGGTCGACCAGCACGGCAGCCTGGAACACACCGCCCAGGGCAATCAACTGCTCCTGCAGGTTGCTCATGCGCGCGGGCTCCACGGCTCGGCGGTTTCGATCACGCCGCCGCCCAGGCACACCTCGCCGTCATAGAACACCACCGATTGGCCGGGTGTCACGGCGCGCTGCGGCTCATCGAACACGGCGCGATAGCCATTGGCAGTACGCTCCAGGGTGCATTGCTGGTCGCTCTGGCGGTAGCGCACCTTGGCGGTGAGCTGGCGCGGGCTGCTCAGGTCGATCGGGTTGACCCAGAAGATCTCCGAGGCGAGCAGGGCGCGGGAGAACAGCCATGGATGCTCGTTGCCCTGGCCGACCACCAGCACGTTGCGAGTCAGGTCTTTGTGCAGCACGTACCACGGCTCGTCGCCGGCGTCCTTGAGGCCGCCGATGCCAAGGCCCTGGCGCTGGCCGATGGTGTGGTACATCAGGCCGTGGTGGCGGCCGATCACTTCACCTTCGGTCGTCTCGATGTCGCCCGGTTGGGCCGGCAGATACTGCTTGAGGAAGTCGCTGAAGCGGCGCTCGCCGATGAAGCAGATGCCGGTCGAGTCCTTTTTCTTGGCGGTGGCCAGGCCGTGTTTCTCGGCGATGGCGCGCACCTCGGGCTTTTCCAGCTCGCCTACCGGGAACAGCGTGCGGGCGATTTCCTTACCGCCGACAGCGTGCAGGAAATAGCTCTGGTCCTTGTTCGGGTCCAGGCCCTTGAGCAGTTCGGTGAGCTCGCCCGTGTCGCGGCGGCGCACGTAGTGGCCGGTGGCGATCAGGTCGGCGCCCAGGGACAGGGCGTAGTCGAGAAACGCCTTGAACTTGATTTCGCGGTTGCAAAGGATGTCGGGGTTGGGCGTACGGCCGGCCTTGTACTCCTCGAGGAAGTGCTCGAACACGTTGTCCCAGTATTCGGCGGCGAAGTTGGCGGTGTGCAGCTTGATGCCGATGCGGTCGCATACGGCCTGGGCGTCGGCCAGGTCTTCACGGGCGGTGCAGTATTCGGTGCCGTCGTCCTCTTCCCAGTTCTTCATGAACAGCCCTTCCACCTGGTAGCCCTGCTCCATGAGCAGGAGGGCGGAGACGGAAGAGTCCACGCCGCCGGACATGCCGACGATGACGCGGGTCTTGGCGGGGTCTTTGAGTGCTGGGCTGGTCATGGTTACCGATGTGTATCAAGGGGGAAAAACGCCGATTCTATCAAACCCACGCCTTCGCGTCAGTCGCGTAGCAGTGCGAGGCTGTGCAGAGGGCCTGCGAGGTAGTCGTCGAGGCAGCGTGGCACCAGTTCGCTGCGCCAGCGGTTGGGGTCGGCCAGCAGTTCCTCGCGGGTCAGCCAGACGGCCCGGACGATATCGGCGTCCAACGCCAGGTCGGCATGGTGGCGAAGGGGCCGCGCAGCGAAGCAGATACGCTGATAGGTCACGCCGTTGCTTGGCGCGGTGTACAGGTAGATGCCGACGACGCCGGTCAGCTCGACCTCCCAGGCGGTTTCCTCGAGGGTTTCGCGCAGGGCGGCTTGAGTCAGGGATTCGTTGGCTTCGAGGTGGCCGGCGGGTTGGTTGAAGACGTGTTGGCCGGTCTTGAACTCCTCGACGAAGAGGAACTTGCCTTCGTCTTCGACGATGGTGGCGACGGTGATGTGGGGTTGCCAGGTCATGTGCTGCTCCTCCAAGGCTGGCATGGTGTCGATTAATTGCCAAAAAGCACAAACCCCGGTGCGTGGCCGGGGTTTGTGCTGTTACATCAAGCGAACCTTACAGTGCGGCGATGGCGCTGTTCAGGGTCTGGCTTGGACGCATCACCTTGGCGGTCAGCTCGGCATCCGGGGCGTAGTAGCCACCGATATCGGCCGGCTTGCCCTGGACGGCGTTGAGCTCGGCGACGATGGTCTCCTCGTTCTCGGTCAGGGTCTTGGCCAGTGGGGCGAAGCGTGCCTGCAGGGCAGCGTCGTCGCTCTGGGCAGCCAGGGCCTGGGCCCAGTACAGGGTCAGGTAGAAGTGGCTACCACGGTTGTCGATACCGCCGACCTTGCGCGAAGGCGACTTGTTGGTATCGAGGAACTTGCCGGTCGCCTCGTCCAGGGTGTTGGCCAGGACCTTGGCACGTGGGTTGTCGTAGGTGTTGCCCAGGTGCTCCAGGGAAGCGGCCAGGGCCAGGAATTCACCCAGCGAGTCCCAACGCAGGAAGTTCTCTTCGACCAACTGCTGGACGTGCTTGGGCGCCGAGCCGCCAGCGCCGGTTTCGAACAGGCCACCGCCGTTCATCAGCGGGACGATCGACAGCATCTTGGCGCTGGTGCCCAGTTCCATGATCGGGAACAGGTCGGTCAGGTAGTCACGCAGCACGTTGCCGGTCACCGAGATGGTGTCCTTGCCTTCGCGGATACGGGCCAGGGAGAACTTGATGGCCTCGACCGGTGCCAGGATGCGGATGTCCAGGCCGGAGGTGTCGTGGTCCTTCAGGTACTTCTGCACCTTCTCGATCATCACGCCGTCGTGGGCGCGAGCCGGGTCCAGCCAGAACACCGCAGGGGTGTTGCTCAGGCGGGCACGGTTGACGGCCAGCTTGACCCAATCCTGGATCGGCGCGTCCTTGGTCTGGCACATGCGGAAGATGTCACCGGCTTCGACGTTCTGCTCCAGCAGGACCTTGCCCTTGCTGTCGACCACGCGCACGACGCCGTCGGCCTTGATCTGGAAGGTCTTGTCGTGGGAGCCGTACTCTTCGGCCTTCTGGGCCATCAGGCCAACGTTCGGCACGCTGCCCATGGTGGTCGGGTCGAATGCGCCATTGGCCTTGCAGTCTTCGATGGTCGCCTGGTAGATGCCGGCGTAGCAGCGGTCCGGGATGATCGCCTTGGCATCTTGCAGCTCGCCAGCGGCGTTCCACATCTTGCCCGAGTCACGGATCATGGCTGGCATCGAGGCGTCGACGATGACGTCGCTCGGTACGTGCAGGTTGGTGATGCCCTTGTCGGAGTTGACCATGGCCAGGGCTGGACGCTGGGCGTACAGGGCTTGGACATCGGCTTCGATCTGGGCCTGCTTGTCGGCTGGCAGGTCCTTGATGCGGGCATACAGGTCGCCGATGCCGTTGTTGGCGTTGAAGCCGACCTGGCTCAGTTCGGCGGCATGCTTGGTCAGCACGTCGTTGTAGAACTCTTCGACGATGACGCCGAACATGATCGGGTCGGAGACCTTCATCATGGTGGCTTTCAGGTGAACCGACAGCAGTACGCCAGCGGCCTTGGCATCGGCGATCTGCTCGGCGATGAAGGCTTTCAGGGCCTTGCGGCTCATGGTGGCGCAGTCGATGACTTCGGCGGCTTTGACGGCGGTCTTTTCTTTCAGTACCGAGGTGCTGCCGTCCTTGCCGACCAGTTCGATGCGCAGGCTGTCGTCAGCCTCGATCAGGGCAGCTTTCTCGCTCCCGTAGAAGTCGCCCTGGGTCATGTGGGCAACGTGCGACTTGGAGTCGGCGGCCCAGGCGCCCATCTTGTGCGGGTGCTTGCGAGCGTAGTTCTTGACCGACAGCGGAGCGCGGCGGTCGGAGTTGCCTTCGCGCAGAACCGGGTTCACGGCGCTGCCCTTGATGCGGTCGTAGCGCGCGCGGGATTCTTTTTCCTCGGCGGTGCTCGGCTCGTCGGCGTAGTCAGGGATGTTGAAGCCCTTGCCTTGCAGCTCCTTGATCGCGGCCTTGAGCTGCGGTACCGAGGCGCTGATGTTCGGCAGCTTGATGATGTTGGCTTCAGGGGTGGTAGCCAGCTGGCCCAGTTCCGCCAGGTGATCGCCTACTTGCTTCTCTGCGCCCAGTTGCTCCGGGAAAGCCGCGAGGATACGGCCAGCCAGGGAGATGTCGCGAGTTTCGACGGCGATGTCAGCCGAAGCGGTGAACGCTTCGATGATCGGCAGCAGCGAGTAGGTGGCGAGGGCGGGGGCTTCGTCGGTGAAGGTATAGATGATCTTGGAACGGGTGGGCATGCGGGTTAACTCTCTGTGTGCTGAGCGTGCTCGAGTCTCGAGGTGCGCAGGGTAGGCGCATCGCTCAGGCAGCGCCATAAGCGAAAAGTCGAGAGGCTGCGAGCGGTGATGGTGGATGCATCAGTCGAGCGTCAAGTGCTGGCCTGCGGTAACAGTCCAGGCTGGATGGCCAGGTTTTGCGGCCTTTACCTGGCCGAGGGCGAGCCGCGTTTTTCCAAGGGTTCGCCCCGATGACCCTACGGTCGCGGCGCAGTATATCAAACCAATCGGACTATTCAGCAAGGCTAAGTGATATCGGCCCATTTATAAGACCAAAGACGCATGGGCAATGTGTCCGGTTGTCGCAGGGCTTGCAGGGTGGTGGATGTGGTTTAGGCTGATTGCATCGCATGAAGTCCAACCACGACCCGCAAGCGGAGTAGTGCCACCATGGGATACCAGAAAATCAAGGTTCCGACCGACGGTAGCAAGATCACCGTCAATGCCGACCATTCGCTCAATGTGCCCGACAACCCGATCATCCCCTTCATCGAGGGCGATGGCATCGGCGTGGATGTTTCGCCGGTGATGATCAAGGTCGTCGATGCCGCGGTGCACAAGGCCTATGGCGGCAAGCGCAAGATCGCCTGGATGGAGGTGTACGCCGGGGAAAAGGCCACCCAGGTGTACGACCAGGATACCTGGCTGCCGCAGGAGACCCTCGATGCGGTGCGCGACTATGTGGTCTCGATCAAAGGCCCGCTGACCACGCCGGTCGGCGGCGGCATTCGCTCGCTGAACGTAGCCCTGCGCCAACAACTCGACCTGTACGTATGCCTGCGGCCGGTGCTGTGGTTCCAGGGAGTGCCGAGCCCGGTCAAGAAACCCGGGGATGTCGACATGGTGATCTTCCGGGAGAACTCCGAGGACATCTATGCCGGCATCGAGTGGAAGGCAGGCTCGCCCGAGGCCGACAAGGTGATCAAATTCCTCAAGGAGGAAATGGGCGTCACCAAGATCCGCTTCGACAAGGATTGTGGCATCGGGGTCAAGCCGGTCTCCCGCGAGGGCACCCAGCGCCTGGTGCGCAAAGCCCTGCAATACGTCGTGGACAACGATCGCGAGTCGCTGACCCTGGTGCACAAGGGCAACATCATGAAGTTCACCGAAGGGGCCTTCAAGGACTGGGGTTATGAGGTGGCCCGTGACGAATTCGGCGCCGAGCTGCTCGATGGCGGGCCCTGGATGAAGTTCAAGAACCCGAAAAGCGGCCGCGAGGTGGTGGTCAAGGATGCCATTGCCGATGCCATGCTCCAGCAGATCCTGTTGCGCCCGGCCGAATACGACGTGATCGCCACGCTTAACCTCAATGGTGACTATCTGTCCGACGCCCTGGCAGCGGAAGTCGGGGGGATCGGCATCGCTCCTGGTGCCAACCTGTCCGATACCGTGGCCATGTTTGAGGCTACGCACGGCACAGCGCCGAAGTATGCCGGCCAGGACAAGGTCAACCCAGGGTCGGTGATCCTCTCGGCGGAGATGATGTTGCGGCACATGGGCTGGACCGAGGCGGCGGATCTGATCATCAAGGGCACCAACGGTGCCATTGGCGCCAAGACGGTCACTTATGATTTCGAGCGTTTGATGGACGGCGCGACCCTGGTCGGCAGTTCGGGCTTCGGTGACGCCATGATCAAGCACATGTAGCGAACGACGAACGGCCACCTTGCTAAAGAGGTGGCCGTTTCGATCGTCTACCGGGAAGCTGGCGCGTCAGGCTTCGAGTGGTACGCTCGAATTCTGCGGGGCGCTTGGCTCGCTGACCGGGGCGGTCGCGTTGGTGATTTGCGTGGCGTGCAGCCCTTTGGGGCCCTGGACGATCTCGAAGGTCACGGCCTGGCCGGCCTTGAGCGTCTTGTAACCGTCCATCTGGATAGCCGAATAGTGGGCGAACAGATCATCGGTCTTGCCGTCTTCATTGATGAAACCATAGCCCTTGGCATTGTTGAACCACTTGACTTTGCCGCTTGCCATCCCTATGTCCCTCTGCAAAGGACTCCATCACTGGAGTATCATCCACTTCATCCGCATACGAACCATGCGAAAAATCTGGTTGACTGCGCGGATCTTTATCGACCACGGTGGGTTCTTATTGGTTGTAACACCGTTTTGCCGATAGTCAAGGTCATGCGGCGCCCGCGCCGGCGAGGGCCTTAGCGGTCAACCCACAACCTTAACCTGTCGATCGTGATGAAATTCTTTCCATGCATGCACCTAGCGAGATTCGACTAACATTCAATCAGGATCGCCCGCAATCGAACGAGGACGATGGCTCTGGTCTCGCGGTTCAGGAAGCCAAGCCGATCCTGCAGGCGCCACCGATGTACAAGGTGGTTTTGTTCAACGACGACTACACACCAATGGATTTCGTCGTCGAAGTGCTCGAGACGTTCTTCAATCTGAACCGCGAGCTGGCGACCAAGATCATGCTGACCGTCCATACCGAAGGGCGGGCAGTGTGCGGATTGTTTACCCGTGACATCGCCGAAACCAAGGCCATGCAGGTCAACCAATACGCCAGGGAAAGCCAGCATCCGCTACTCTGTGAAATCGAGAAGGACGGTTAATCGCCGACCACTTGGGTATGAGGTGAAGCTATGTTAAACCGCGAGCTCGAAGTCACCCTCAATCTTGCCTTCAAGGAGGCCCGTTCGAAGCGTCATGAATTCATGACCGTCGAACATCTGCTGTTGGCACTCCTTGACAATGAGGCTGCCGCGACCGTTCTGCGCGCCTGTGGCGCCAATCTCGACAAACTCAAGCACGACCTGCAAGAGTTCATCGATTCCACCACCCCGTTGATTCCGGTCAACGACGAAGACCGCGAGACCCAGCCGACCCTGGGCTTCCAGCGTGTGCTGCAGCGCGCCGTATTCCACGTGCAGAGCTCCGGCAAGCGCGAAGTGACCGGCGCAAACGTACTCGTGGCGATCTTCAGCGAACAGGAAAGCCAGGCCGTGTTCCTGCTCAAGCAGCAGAGCGTGGCCCGCATCGATGTGGTCAACTACATCGCCCATGGCATCTCCAAGGTGCCTGGCCATGGCCCCAATACCGAAGGCGAGCAGGACATGCAGGACGATGAGGGCGGCGAAGCGTCCTCCTCGAGCAACCCGCTGGATGCCTACGCCAGCAATCTCAACGAGCTGGCCCGCGCCGGACGCATCGATCCCCTGGTGGGGCGCGAGCAGGAAGTCGAGCGCGTGGCGCAGATCCTGGCCCGCCGGCGCAAGAACAACCCGCTGCTGGTCGGCGAGGCCGGCGTCGGCAAGACCGCCATCGCCGAAGGCCTGGCCAAGCGTATCGTCGATGGCCAGGTGCCTGACTTGTTGGCGCAGAGCGTGGTGTACTCCCTTGACCTAGGCGCGCTGCTGGCCGGTACCAAATACCGGGGTGATTTCGAGAAGCGCTTCAAGGCGCTGCTCGGCGAGCTGCGCAAGCGTCCGCAGGCCATCCTGTTCATCGATGAGATCCACACCATCATCGGTGCGGGCGCAGCCTCGGGTGGGGTGATGGATGCCTCCAACCTGCTCAAGCCGCTGTTGTCTTCTGGCGACATCCGCTGCATCGGGTCTACCACCTTCCAGGAGTTCCGCGGCATCTTCGAAAAAGATCGCGCTTTGGCGCGGCGCTTCCAGAAGGTCGATGTCACCGAGCCGTCGGTGGAGGATACGGTGGGCATTCTGCGGGGCCTGAAGGGCCGCTTCGAAAGCCATCACAACATCGAGTACAGCGACGAGGCCCTGCGTGCAGCGGCCGAGCTGGCCTCGCGCTACATCAATGACCGCCACATGCCGGACAAGGCCATCGACGTCATCGACGAAGCCGGTGCCTATCAGCGGTTGCAGCCCGAAGCCAATCGGGTCAAGCGCATCGATGTGCCGCAGGTCGAGGATATCGTCGCCAAGATCGCGCGGATTCCGCCCAAGCATGTCACCAGCTCCGACAAGGAATTGCTGCGTAACCTCGAGCGCGACCTGAAACTGACCGTATTCGGCCAGGACGCCGCGATCGACTCGCTGGCCACCGCCATCAAGCTGTCGCGTGCCGGTCTCAAGGCACCGGACAAGCCGGTCGGCTCGTTCCTCTTCGCCGGCCCCACCGGTGTCGGCAAGACCGAAGTCGCCCGGCAGTTGGCCAAGGCGCTGGGGGTCGAGTTGGTGCGCTTCGACATGTCCGAGTACATGGAGCGGCACACTGTATCGCGTCTGATCGGCGCGCCTCCTGGCTATGTCGGCTTCGACCAGGGCGGCTTGCTGACCGAAGCGATCACCAAGCAACCGCACTGCGTATTGCTGCTCGATGAAATCGAGAAGGCCCACCCTGAAGTCTTCAACCTGCTGCTGCAGGTGATGGATCACGGGACCCTGACCGACAACAACGGGCGCAAGGCCGACTTCCGCAACGTGATCCTGATCATGACCACCAACGCCGGCGCCGAAACCGCCGCGCGGGCCTCGATCGGCTTCACTCATCAGGACCATGCGTCCGATGCGATGGAGGTCATTCGCAAGAGCTTCACGCCGGAGTTCCGCAACCGCCTGGACACCATCATCCAGTTTGGCCGCCTGAGCCACGAGACGATCAAGAGCATCGTCGACAAGTTCCTCATCGAGCTTCAGGCGCAGCTGGAAGACAAGCGTGTACTGCTGGAGGTCAGCGACGATGCCCGTGGCTGGTTGGCTGCCAGCGGCTACGACGTGCAGATGGGCGCGCGTCCCATGGCGCGGCTTATCCAGGACAAGATCAAGCGGCCGTTGGCCGAGGAGATCCTGTTCGGCGAGCTGGCCGAGCACGGTGGTGTGGTGCATGTGGATCTGCGCGACGGCGAGCTGGTGTTCGATTTCGAGACCACGGCTGAAGTCGCTTGATGGCTTGGGGCCGCTTTGCGGCCCATTCGCGGGGCAAGCCCGCTCCCACACGCTGAGGACTGCACTGCATCTGTGGGAGCGGGCTTGCCCCGCGAATGGGCTGCAAAGCAGCCCTTGGCAATATGTACGGCACAAAAAAGCCCGGCACATGGCCGGGCTTTTTCATGGCTTGAGTTTAGCGCGCGCGATAGGTGATGCGGCCCTTGCTCAGGTCGTAGGGCGTCAGTTCGACGCGGACCTTGTCGCCAGTGAGAATACGAATGTAGTTCTTGCGCATCTTTCCGGAGATGTGCGCGGTTACGACGTGCCCGTTTTCCAACTCCACGCGGAACATGGTGTTGGGCAGGGTGTCGACGACAGTACCTTCCATTTCGAAGCTGTCTTCTTTCGACATGCAGTAGAGCCCTCGGTATCCAGTGTTGGCCCGACGCATAACCGCACCGGGCAAAAAAGTGGCGTGGATTATGCCCGAAAATTGTGTGTCAAGCCAATGTCTTTCAGTTGAGGCTGACCCAGCGCTGGTTGATCAGCAGCTCTATGGGGCGGTACTGGGTCTTGTAGCTCATTTTCTTGCAGTTCTTGATCCAGTAGCCGAGATACACCGCCTCGAGGTCTTGACGCAGGGCTTCGGTAATCTGCCAGAGGATGGCATAGCGACCTAGGCTGCGGCGCTCTTCGGCGGGCTCGTAGAAGGTGTACACCGCCGACAGGCCGTTGGGCAGCAGGTCGCAGACCGCCACCGCCAGCAGCCGGCCTTCGAGGCGGAATTCGTAGAACCAGCAGAAGGGCAGGTCGCGGACCAGGAAGGTGGAAAACTGGTCGCGGCTGGGCGGATACATGTCGCCGTCGGCGTGGCGGGTCTCGATGTAGCGCCGGTACAGATCGAAGTACTCCTCCTTGAACGCCGGGCGCGCGGCGCTCACGGTAATATCGGCATTGCGCTTGAGGATCCGCCGTTGCTGGCGATTGGGGATGAAACGCGCGGCGGGGATGCGCGCAGGCACGCAGGCATTGCAGTTCTGGCAATGGGGGCGATAGAGATGGTCGCCACTGCGGCGAAAGCCCATTTCCGACAGGTCGGCATATACGTGCACGTCCATCGGCTGGCTGGGGTCGAGGAACAGGGTGGTCGCCTGCTCGTCCGGCAGATAGCTGCAGGAGTGGGGCTGAGTGGCATAGAACTTCAGTCGCGCCAGCTCTGTCATGATCTACCCCCCTCGGTGAGACTTTGCTTTAAGTGTAAGCCAGCTGGCAGAACTCGCCTAGCAAACCCACGTGGCGCCGTTGGGTTGGTCGAGGTGCTGACGTAGGTAGTCGGCGAACTGGGCGCGGCTGATGGCGCGGGCGCCGAGGCTGTGCAGGTGGTTGGTGGGCATCTGGCAGTCGATGAGCACGAAGCCGGCATCGCGCAAATGCCCGACCAGCGTCACGAAACCGACTTTCGAGGCGTTGTCGGCGCGGCTGAACATCGACTCACCGAAGAACAGCTGGCCCATTGCCAGGCCATAGAGACCACCCACCAGCTCGCCGTCCTGGCGCACCTCGACGCTGTGGGCGATGCCGCGCTGGTGCAGTTGGCAATAGGCGTCGCGCATGTTGTCGGTGATCCAGGTCCCCTCGGCGTAGTCCCGGGGAGCGGCGCATGCATCGATGACTGCGCGGAAGTCGGTGTCGAAACTGACCTGGTAGCGGCCCTGGCGCATCAGCTTGGCCAGCGAACGAGAGACGTGCAGTTCGTCCGGGAACAGCACGGTGCGTGGATCAGGTGACCACCAGAGGATAGGCTGGCCGTCCTGGTACCAGGGGAAGCAACCATGCCGATAGGCCTGCACCAGTCGCTCGGCACTGAGGTCGCCTCCGGCCGCGAGCAGGCCGTTAGGGTCGTGCAGGGCCTTTTCCAGAGGGGGGAAGGTCAGCGAGTCGCGGGTAAGCCAGGTGAGCATGGTCTATCGTGCGGTGGGGGAGGGGAGTGGGCAGGATGGCGCGTGCGGCTTTTCGGGTCAATGCTGGTCTCGTTGGCGGCTGACGCAGTACAGCGCCAGATGTAATTTCCTACACATTGCGAGGGTCGCCGGCACCATCTGGCACATTTGCTGTCACACCTGTGCAAAAACACAGCATAAGCCTTTGTCACGAAAGAAAATGCATGCTCAAATTGCAGTCATACGAAAGTCGCCCCCACTCAAGTGCCTCATGGCGTGCCGCCATGGCGGCTGGCGGGCAGTAATGTTAAAAGTAGTGGTTCGTTGGCCGTTCACCTGGCCGATCACTATTGGACGCGCAGTACGCGCAGGAATAGACGCGTTTTGAAGAAATCCACCGCAACCCCAGCTCCCTTGCCCGTGCCTCTGTGGCGCCAGCAGCTGCATTACCGCCTCAAGGAAGGTGCGCTGATCGCTGTCGGCGCGCTGTGCCTGTATCTGTGGATGGCGCTGCTGACCTACGACACCTCGGACCCTGGCTTCAGCCACACCAGCAACGTCGAGCAGGTGCAGAATGCCGCTGGGCGTGCCGGGGCCTACTTCGCCGACATCCTGTTCATGGTGCTGGGCTATTTCGCCTACATCTTCCCGTTGCTGTTGGCGATCAAGACCTGGCAGATTTTCCGTGAGCGCCACCAGCCATGGCAGTGGAGCGGCTGGCTGTTCTCCTGGCGCCTGATCGGTCTGGTGTTCCTGGTGCTGTCGGGCGCGGCCTTGGCCCATATCCACTTTCACCCGGCAGCCAACATCCCGTTCTCCGCGGGCGGTGCGCTGGGCGAAAGCCTCGGCGACTTGGCGCGCAATCTGCTGAACGTGCAGGGCAGCACGCTGATGTTCATCGCCCTGTTCCTGTTCGGCCTGACCGTGTTCACCGATCTGTCGTGGTTCAAGGTCATGGACCTGACCGGCAAGATCACCCTCGACCTGTTCGAGCTGGTCCAGGGCGCCGCAAGCCGCTGGTGGGAGGCCCGCGCCGAGCGCAAGCGCCTGGAAGCGCAGTTGCGTGAAGTGGATGATCCGGTGTTCGACCTCGGGCCGAAAACCGCCGACAAGCGCGAGCCGGCCAAGCCGGCGCTGCGCGAGCGCATCTTCAAGCGTGAGGCGGCGCCGGCCGCGGACGTCGAGCCCCGCGAACCGACCCTGGCGCGCGAGCCGGTCGTGCCCCGCGAGCCTCTGGCACCGCGTGATTCCGTGGTGTCCCGCGAGCAGTCTGGCGCAGCCCCGACCATCGTGCCTCCGGCAGCGGCCAAAGCGCCGGAGCAAAGCAAGCGGGTGATGAAGGAGAAACAGGCACCGCTGTTCGTCGACAGCGCCGTGGAAGGCACCTTGCCATCGATTTCCATCCTCGATCCGGCGGAGCAGAAGAAGATCGAATACTCGCCGGAATCCCTGGCGGGTGTGGGTCAACTGCTGGAAATCAAGCTCAAGGAATTCGGCGTCGAGGTTTCGGTGGACTCCATCCACCCAGGCCCGGTCATTACCCGTTACGAAATCCAGCCTGCCGCCGGCGTCAAGGTCAGCCGCATCGCCAACCTGGCCAAGGACTTGGCGCGCTCGCTGGCAGTGACCAGTGTGCGGGTGGTCGAGGTGATCCCTGGCAAGACCACCGTGGGTATCGAGATCCCCAACGAAAATCGGCAGATGGTGCGTTTCTCCGAGGTGCTCGCCACGCCCCAGTACGACGAGCAGAAGTCGCCTGTCACCTTGGCCCTGGGGCACGACATCGGCGGTAAACCGGTGATCACCGACCTGGCCAAGATGCCCCACCTGCTGGTCGCCGGTACCACCGGTTCCGGTAAGTCGGTGGGGGTGAACGCGATGATCCTGTCGATCCTGTTCAAGTCCAGCCCGGAAGACGCGCGGTTGATCATGATCGACCCGAAAATGCTCGAGCTGTCGATCTACGAAGGCATTCCGCACCTGCTGTGCCCGGTGGTCACCGACATGAAGGACGCTGCCAATGCCCTGCGCTGGAGCGTTGCCGAGATGGAACGCCGTTACAAGCTGATGGCGGCCATGGGGGTGCGCAACCTGGCCGGCTTCAACCGCAAGATCAAGGACGCCCAGGAAGCCGGCGAAATCATCCACGACCCGCTGTACCGCCGCGAAAGCATGGACGACGAGCCGCCGGCGCTGAAGACCCTGCCGACCATCGTGGTCGTGGTCGACGAATTCGCCGACATGATGATGATCGTCGGCAAGAAGGTCGAAGAGTTGATCGCCCGTATCGCCCAGAAAGCGCGGGCTGCCGGTATCCATCTGATCCTCGCCACGCAGCGCCCGTCGGTGGACGTCATCACCGGCCTGATCAAGGCCAACATCCCGACCCGCATGGCGTTCCAGGTGTCGAGCAAGATCGACTCGCGGACCATCATCGACCAGGGCGGCGCCGAGCAGCTGCTCGGTCACGGTGACATGCTCTATATGCCGCCGGGTACCAGTCTGCCGATCCGCGTGCATGGCGCGTTCGTTTCCGACGACGAAGTGCACCGCGTGGTCGAGGCCTGGAAGCTGCGTGGCGCGCCGGACTACAACGACGACATCCTCAATGGCGTGGAAGAGGCCGGCAGCGGCTTCGAAGGCGGCGGCGGTGGTGGCGATGGTGAAGATTCGGAGAGCGACGCCCTGTATGATGAAGCCGTGCAGTTCGTGCTTGAAAGCCGCCGCGCTTCGATCTCGGCGGTGCAGCGCAAGCTCAAGATCGGCTACAACCGCGCTGCGCGCATGATCGAAGCGATGGAAATGGCGGGTGTGGTTACCCCCATGAACAGCAACGGCTCGCGGGAAGTCATCGCCCCAGGCGGCCCGCGCGATTGATCGTTACCCTGTCGGGCGCCATTCACGGTGCCCGGCCCAATCACTGCTCAACGAGGATTTCCATGCGCGTGATTCGCATGCTGTTGGTTTCTGCCCTGGCACTGGGCTCCGTGTCGGCCACCCTCTTGGCGCAAGCCGCTGAGCAAGACGTGAAGCGCCTGACCCAGTTGCTGGAAAAGTCGCAGACCATCCAGGCCAACTTCTCCCAACTGACCCTCGACGCCAGCGGCACCAGCCTGCAGGAAACGTCCGGCAAGATGACCGTCAAGCGCCCGGGCCTGTTCTACTGGCACACCGATGCTCCCCAGGAGCAGGTGGTGGTGTCCGATGGCAAGAATGTCACCCTGTGGGACCCTGATCTGGAGCAGGCGACCATCAAGAAGCTCGACGTGCGTCTGAACCAGACCCCGGCGCTGCTGCTGTCCGGTGATGTATCGAAGATCAGCCAGAGCTTCGACATCACCTCCAAGGAGCAGGGCGATGTCATGGACTTCACCCTCAAGCCGAAAACCAAGGACACGTTGTTCGACTCGCTGCGTGTGTCGTTCCGCAAAGGCCTGATCAATGACATGCAACTGGTCGACAGCGTCGGCCAGCGCACCAATATCCTGTTCAATGGGGTCAAGGCCAACGATCCGGTATCCGACAGCACGTTCAAGTTCGATGTCCCCAAAGGCGCGGACATCATCCAGGAGTAAGCCGAGGCCGTGATGGACCTGTTTCGAAGCGAACCCGTTGCCCAGCCTCTGGCCGCCCGCCTGCGTCCGTCCAACCTGGACGAGTATGTCGGCCAGGAGCATTTGTTGGCACGCGGCAAGCCGCTGCGCGAGGCGCTGGAGCAGGGGGCGCTGCACTCGATGATCTTCTGGGGCCCGCCAGGGGTAGGCAAGACCACCCTGGCGCGCTTGCTGGCGCAGTTCTGCGATGCCCATTTCGAAACGGTGTCGGCGGTGCTGGCAGGGGTCAAGGAGATCCGTCAGGCCGTCGAGGTGGCCAAGCAGCAGGCGGGCCAGTACGGTCGGCGCACCATCCTGTTCGTCGACGAGGTGCATCGCTTCAACAAATCGCAGCAGGATGCCTTCCTGCCCTATGTGGAAGACGGCACCCTGCTGTTCATCGGCGCCACCACCGAAAACCCATCGTTCGAGCTGAACAACGCCCTGCTGTCGCGCGCCCGGGTGTACGTGCTCAAGAGCCTGGACGAGTCGGCCTTGCGCAAGCTGGTCGACCGGGCGTTGAGCGAAGAGCGTGGCCTGGGCAAGCGTAACCTGCGCGTGGGCGATGACGCTTTCAAGATGCTCATGGCCGCCGCCGACGGCGATGGCCGGCGCATGCTCAACTTCCTGGAAAATGCCTCGGACCTGGCTGAAGACGGCAGCGAGATCGACGTCGAGATGCTGCAGAGCCTGCTGGGCGACAGTCGCCGCCGGTTCGACAAGGGCGGCGAAGCGTTCTACGACCAGATTTCCGCCTTGCACAAATCGGTTCGCGGCTCCAACCCGGATGCCGCGTTGTACTGGTTCGCGCGCATGCTCGACGGCGGCTGCGATCCGTTGTACATCGCCCGGCGCGTGGTGCGCATGGCCAGCGAGGACATTGGTAACGCCGATCCGCGGGCGTTGAGCCTGTGTCTGGCAGCCTGGGATGTGCAGGAGCGTCTGGGCAGCCCCGAGGGCGAGCTGGCAGTGGCTCAGGCCATCACCTACATTGCCTGTGCGCCGAAGAGCAACGCCGTGTACACCGGGTTCAAGACCGCCCTGCGCGAGGCGGCCGAGCACGGCTCGCTGGAAGTGCCCTTGCACCTGCGTAACGCCCCGACCAAGCTTATGAAGCAGCTTGGCTACGGCGATGAGTACCGCTACGCCCACGACGAGCCCGACGCCTATGCAGCGGGCGAAGACTACTTCCCCGAACAACTCGAGCCACGTCAGTACTACCAACCGGTGCCACGTGGCCTGGAACTCAAGATCGGCGAGAAACTGCGCCACCTGGCCGACCTCGACCGCAACAGCCCACGGCAACGGAGAAAACCGTGATCGCACTCATCGCCGCCGTCAGTGCCGGAGGGGCCGCCGGTACCCTGTTGCGCTTCGCCACCTCCAACTGGGTCGTGGCACGCTGGCCGCAGCATTATTATACCGGTACGCTTGCGGTCAACCTGGTGGGCTGCTTGCTGATCGGCCTGCTCTACGGGCTGTTCCTGCACAAGCCGTTCGCGCCGGTCGAACTGCGCGCAGGCCTGGTCGTCGGCTTTCTCGGCGGCTTGACCACCTTTTCGTCCTTTTCGCTCGATACCGTGCGCCTGATGGAAGGCGGGCAAGTGCCCCTGGCCTTGGGCTATACCGCTATCAGCGTGGTGGGCGGGCTTCTGGCCACCTGGGCCGGCCTGTCCCTGACCCGTTTCTGACCAACACCTACCTATAACGAGAGAACGATATGCTCGATTCCAAACTGTTACGCGGCCAACTTCAGGAAGTGGCGGATCGCCTGGCCTCCCGTGGCTTCAGCCTGGATGTCGCGCGCATCGAATCACTGGAAGAGCGTCGCAAGTCGGTGCAGACCCGTACCGAGCAACTGCAGGCCGAGCGTAACGCCCGCTCCAAGTCCATCGGTCAGGCCAAAGCCAAGGGCGAGGACATCGCGCCGCTGATGGCCGATGTCGAGCGCATGGCCAACGAGTTGGCTGCCGGCAAGACCGAGCTCGACAGCATCCAGGCCGAACTCGACAGCATCGTGCTGACCATTCCCAACCTGCCGGATGCCAGTGTGCCGGTCGGGGCCAGCGAAGACGACAACGTCGAAGTACGCCGCTGGGGTACTCCGACCCAGTTCGATTTCGACATCAAGGACCACGTCGCCCTGGGTGAAATCAGCGGCGGCCTGGACTTCGAGGCTGCCGCCAAGTTGTCCGGCGCTCGCTTCGCTGTGCTGCGCGGCCCAATCGCCCGCCTGCACCGTGCCCTGGCGCAGTTCATGATCAACCTGCACACCGCCGAGCATGGCTACGAAGAGGCCTACACCCCGTACCTGGTGCAGGCGCCGGCATTGCAAGGCACTGGCCAGTTGCCCAAGTTCGAGGAAGACCTGTTCAAGATCAGCCGCGAAGGCGAGGCCGACTTCTACCTGATCCCGACCGCTGAAGTGTCGCTGACCAACCTGGTGGCTGGCGAGATCCTCGACGCCAAGCAATTGCCGATCAAGTACGTCGCCCATACTCCATGCTTCCGCAGCGAAGCCGGCGCTTCGGGCCGTGACACCCGTGGCATGATCCGCCAGCACCAGTTCGACAAGGTCGAGATGGTCCAGGTGGTCGAACCGTCCAAATCGATGGAAGCCCTGGAAGGTCTGACCGCCAACGCCGAGCGCGTGCTGCAAGCCCTGGAGCTGCCGTACCGCGTATTGGCCCTGTGCACTGGCGACATGGGCTTCAGCGCGGTGAAAACCTACGATCTGGAAGTGTGGGTGCCGAGCCAGGACAAGTACCGCGAGATCAGCTCCTGCTCCAACTGCGGCGACTTCCAGGCCCGCCGCATGCAGGCCCGCTGGCGCAATCCGGAAACCGGCAAACCCGAGCTGGTGCACACCCTGAACGGTTCCGGCCTGGCCGTTGGCCGTACGCTGGTGGCGGTGTTGGAGAACTACCAGCAGGCCGATGGCTCGATCCGTGTACCTGAAGTGCTCAAGCCTTACATGGGCGGCGTCGAGGTCATCCGCTAAATGAACTACCTGCCACTGTTTCACAAGCTGCAGGGCGGCCGCGTGCTGGTCGTCGGCGGCGGTGAGATCGCCCTGCGCAAGGCGCGCTTGCTGGCCGATGCCGGCGCTGCGCTGCGCGTGGTGGCGCCGGAGGTGGACGAGCAACTGGCCAGCCTGGCGCATGAGGGCGGCGGAGAGGTGCTGGTGCGTGGCTATCAGGCGAACGACCTTGACGGTTGCCGCCTGGTCATCGCCGCTACCGACGACTCGGCACTGAATGCCCAGGTCTCGGCGGATGCCCAGGCTCGTAGCCTACCGGTCAACGTGGTGGATGCCCCGGCCTTGTGCACGGTGATCTTCCCGGCGATCGTCGACCGCTCGCCGTTGGTCATCGCGGTGTCCAGTGGCGGTGACGCTCCGGTGTTGGCGCGTTTGATCCGCGCCAAGCTGGAGGCCTGGATTCCCTCGGCCTATGGCGAACTCGCAGGGCTTGCCGCGCGTTTCCGGCATCAGGTCAAGCGCTTGTACCCGGATGTCAATCAGCGCCGGGGCTTCTGGGAGACGGTATTCCAGGGGCCTGTTGCCGAGCGCCAGCTGGCCGGGCAGGGCGCCGAAGCCGAACGCCTGTTGCAGGCCATGGTCGATGGTGCGCCTGTGCAGCAGGGCGGTGAGGTCTATCTGGTGGGCGCTGGGCCGGGCGATCCGGACTTGCTGACCTTCCGTGCCTTGCGCCTGATGCAGCAAGCCGATGTGGTGCTCTACGACCGCCTGGTGGCGCCTGCGATCATCGAGATGTGCCGGCGCGATGCCGAGCGTATCTACGTCGGCAAGCGCCGTGCTGAGCATGCCGTGCCGCAGGAGCAGATCAATCGCCTCTTGGTCGATCTGGCTCAGCAGGGCAAACGCGTGTTACGCCTGAAAGGCGGCGATCCGTTCATTTTCGGTCGTGGTGGCGAGGAGATCGAGGAGCTGGCCGAGCAGGGTATCCCGTTCCAGGTGGTGCCAGGCATCACCGCTGCCAGCGGTTGCTCTGCCTATGGCGGAATCCCGCTGACCCACCGCGATTACGCCCAGTCGGTGCGCTTCGTCACCGGCCATCTCAAGGACGGCACCAGCAA
Organism: Pseudomonas putida; assembly: GCF_004357765.1. Taxonomy (GTDB): domain Bacteria; phylum Pseudomonadota; class Gammaproteobacteria; order Pseudomonadales; family Pseudomonadaceae; genus Aquipseudomonas; species Aquipseudomonas putida_U. The sequence continues at coordinate 87,174 of NZ_SMTE01000019.1, forward strand.
CTTGCCTTGGAATGACCTGGTGGCGCCGGCCCAGACCCTGGTGTTCTACATGGGCCTGGTCGGCTTGCCGACCATCTGTGCCGAACTGATCCGTCACGGCCGTGCCGCGAGCACCCCGGCTGCGCTGGTGCAGCAAGGCACCACGCGCAACCAGCGGGTATTCACCGGTACCCTGGCAGACTTGCCGGCGCTGGTGGCCCAGCATGAAGTGCATGCGCCGACCCTGGTGATCGTTGGGGAAGTCGTGCAGTTGCGTGACAAGCTGGCCTGGTTCGAAGGGGCGCAGAACAGCTGACATCACCGGGGCCGCTTTGCGGCCCCAATGGTCAGCGCCGTTTTCAAAGCCCGCGCCAAACCTGTGGGAGCGGGCTTGCCCCGCGAATGGGCTGCGAAGCAGCCCCAGCGATATCAACCTTGCCAGATCCCCTTGCCCATCAACCGCTCCCGGTCATGGGGCAACGTGAAGTCCTGCAACGGCCCCTTGGGCACGATCCCGTTCGGGTTGATGGTCTTGTGGCTCATGTAATAGTGCTTCTGGATGTGCTCCATGTTCACCGTCTGGGCCACGCCAGGCCACTGGTAGAGCTCACGCAACCAGTTGGACAGGTTCGGATAGTCGCCAAGGCGCCGCAGGTTGCACTTGAAGTGCCCGTGGTACACCGCGTCGAACCGCACCAGCGTGGTGAACAGGCGCACGTCGGCCTCGGTCAGGTACTCACCGGCCAGGTAGCGATTGCGCTCGAGCAGGTCTTCCAGGTAGTCCAGTTCATTGAAGACATCGTCGAACGCCGCCTCGTAGGCGTCTTGCGTGGTAGCGAAGCCTGCGCGGTACACGCCGTTGTTCACCGCCGGATAAATCCGCTCGTTGAGCGCGTCGATGGTTGGGCGCAGCGACGCGGGGTAGAGGTCCAGACGGTTGCCGGTCAACTCGTCGAACGCGCTGTTGAAGATGCGGATGATCTCCGACGACTCATTGTTGACGATACGCTTCTCTTTCTTGTCCCACAGCACCGGAACCGTCACGCGGCCGGTGTAGTGCGGGTCATCCTGGGTGTAGCGTTGGTGCAAATACTGCAGGCCGTCGAGGTGATCGCCGGTGGAGCCCTGCTGGGTGTCGAAGGTCCAGCCGTGGTCCTGCATCAGCCAACTGACAACAGACACGTCGATCAAGGGGTCGAGGCCTTTGAGCGCGCGCACGATCAGGGTTCGGTGTGCCCAGGGGCAGGCCAGCGATACATAGAGGTGGTAGCGGCCGGCCTCAGGGGCTGGCAGTGGATTGCGGCGCTGGGCATTCTCTCGCTTGAACGTGCCGTCCTTGCCGTTTTCATACCACTGGTCGTGCCAGCGGCCATCGATCAACAGGCCCATGTGAGCTCCTCGGAAACAAAAGTCGTTTGTCGTTGGAGCTCAGTCTAGAGAAAAACGTTCGAATAAATAGCGCAAATACCGCGGGACTATTATCGGCTAATTCGATTGATTACGGCTCTTCCAGTACCCATGCGCTTGCTCGAACGCCTGCGCCTGGGTGCTGCCCAAGCCGCGCAAGGCAAGGGCTATGGTCGCGATGACGGCCATTTCACCGTAGCTGTCCTCGGCTTCCGCGCGCCAAACCGCCAGCAGATGATCGGGCTCGAGGCTGGACGGTTTCACATGGCGACGCTCGCTCATGGCTGGCCATTCCTCGTCCCAGGCTTCGCCGCCTGTGGTGCCGTAAAGGTGGCTGATGGTGTCGGGGTTGATTTCGATTTCCCCGCCATCGCCCTTGATCACGATGGCGTGATCGCCGAGCAACTGGCTGGCCTCGCGATGCACGGCCTGGTAACCCGGATGGAAGATGCTCTGCAGGCCGCAGCGGGCACCGAGCGGGTTGAGCACCCGGGTCAGGGAATGGATCGGCGAGCGCAGGCCAAGGGTATTGCGCAGGTCGATCATGCGCTGCAGGGAGGGTGCCCAGTCCTGCAGCGGGAAAAATGCCAGCTGATGCTGGTCGAGCGCTTCGCGTACCTGTTGCCAGTTGCGGCACAGGGGAATGTGCAACAGCTCCAGCACTTGTTCGGTGTACAGGCGCCCGGCCGTGTGCGCGCCGGCACCGTGGAGCAGGATGCGTACGCCGTTGTCGGCCAGGCACTTGGCTGCCAGCAGGTACCAGGGCAGGTGCCGCCGCTTGCCCGCGTAGGTCGGCCAGTCGATGTCCACGGCGATGCTCGGCGCCTTGAGGTGCGTGCGCACGGCCTCGGTGAAGCCAGCAAGCTCCTCGGCGCTTTCTTCCTTGTGTCGCAGCAGCATCAGGAAGGCGCCCAGCTGGGTGTCCTCGACCTTGTCTTCGAGCAGCAAGGTCATCGCCGCTCGGGCTTCCTCGCGGGTCAGGCCGCGGGCGCCGCGCTTGCCTTTGCCAAGGATGCGTACGAATTCGGCGAATGGGTGCTCGGCCGGGGTTTGCAGGGTCAGCGGAAGTGGTTCGGTCATATGCAGTTGGTCGGCTTGGGCAGGCCCGCCAGCTTGGCGGCGAGTTTGGCGGGAGTGCCGTTGAACAGGCGGTTCAGGTGCGGACTGTTGCCCTTTTCCACGCCCAGTTTGAGCGCGGTGTACTTGATCAGCGGACGGGTAGCCGGCGACAGCTGGTACTCGGCGTAGAACGCGCGCAGCAGTTCGAGGATTTCCCAGTGGTCCGGCGTCAGGGCAATGGCTTCGCGGGCAGCCAGCGCTTCGGCCACGGCAGGTGACCAGTCTTGCAGGTCGACCAGAAAGCCGTCCTTGTCCAGGGCGATGGCGCTAGCGCCGACAGTCAGGGTACTCATAGCCAACTGTTGACCTTGTCATAGCGCAGCGAAAGTTCGACGAACGCCGGGTAGTCCACAGCCTTGGCCAGGTCGCTGTCGATGGCGCGAGCCTGCAGGTCTTCGTCGAGGGCGAACAGGCGTTGCGCAAGATCGGCAACCAGCAGTTGGTGATGGGGGGCGCTACCGCTGCGCAAGCCATACACGGCATCGCCGCACAGCAATACGCCATCCTCGGCGCCGAGCAGGCGCAGGCAGCTTTCCAGGCGCTCATCGCCGAACGGGGAGTGGGATAACACATGCAGGGTTGTCATCAGAGCGTCACCACTTGGTCGAAACGGGCCATCAGGGCCTTGAGCGCAGCATCGTCCAGCACCTCTACGGGCAGTTCCAGGCTGTCGGCGGACAGGCCGCGGCGTGTCAGACTGTGCTGGCAGGCGAACAGTTCTTCGACGCCGAACATCGGCAAGGCCTGCAGATTGGCCGCCAGGTTCTTCTGTTGCACCGCAGCGGGCTGCTGGCCGGATGCAAGCTGGAACACACCATCATCCAGAAACAGCATGCCCAACGGCAGGTCGAAGGCGCCGCCGGCCAGCGCGATATCCAGCGCCTCCCGGGCCGATGGGCCATTCCAGGGCGCCTGGCGGCTGATGATCAACATGGATTTGGCCATTTCAATCGCCTCCGAAGCAGACCAGGCGGTCGGCGGTTTGCGCGGCTTCGTGCAGTTGACCGAGCCCTGACAGCTCCCAGGGTTTGGGCAGGTTCACCGCTGGGCGCTGATAACGACTGGCTTCGGCTTCATCGAGCACGCCACGACGTAGCGCAGCGGCGATGCACACCACGGCATCCAGTGCGTTGATCTCGATGAAGGCACGCCACTGGCTGGCGATGTCCTGTTCATCCTGGGGCGCGACCACGTTGGCCGAGGCGCTGTGTACCCCGTCCTGGTAAAAGAACAGCCGGGCAATTTCATGCCCGCCGGCCAGCGCCGCCTCGGCGAAGCGCAAGGCGCGGCGAGAGGAGGGCGCATGGGCTGGTGAAAAAACCGCGATAGCGAATTTCATGGACAACTCGTGCAAAGGAATGCGGCCATGATAAAGCAAAAAGCCCGCGCAGGCAGGCGCGGGCTTTTGTCGACAGGGCAGCGCGGATCAGGCGTTTTCCTTGCTCTCCGGCAGGAACCAGTTCAGCACCAGCGCACAGATACCGCCTGTAGCCACACCCGACTCCAGCACGTTGCGAATCGCCGCCGGCATGTGCGCCAGAAATTCAGGCACCTGAGCCACGCCCAGGCCCAGGGCCAGCGACACGGCGATGATCAGCAGGGCGCGGCGGTCCAGGCGAGTGCTGGCCAAGATATTGATCCCCGAAGCAGCTACTGCACCGAACATCACCATCGCCGCACCGCCCAGCACCGGCTCAGGCACCGCCTGGATCACCCCGGCAACGCTCGGGAACAGGCCGAGCACCACGAGCATCAGGGCGATCCACACACCAATATGGCGGCTGGCGATACCGGTCAGCTGAATCACCCCGTTGTTCTGGGCGAAGATCGAGCTGGGGAAGGTATTGAACAACCCTGCCAGCAGCGAGTTGGCGCCATTGACCAGCACACCACCCTTGATGCGCTGCATCCACAGCGGCCCTTCGACTGGCTGGCGCGACACCTTGCTGGTTGCCGTCACATCGCCGATGGCTTCCAGCGAAGTCACCAGGTAGATCACCAGCATCGGAATGAACAGTGCCCAGGAGAAGCCCAAACCAAAGTGCAGCGGCGTCGGCACCTGGAACAGCGCGGCCTCATGCATGCCGGTGAAGTCCAGGCGACCGAGGTAGCCGGCCAGTGCATAACCCGCGGCCAGGGCGATGACGATGGCGCAGCTGCGCATCCACACCACCGGAATACGGTTGAGAATGACGATGATCGCCAGCACCACGCCCGACAGCAGCAGGTTCTCGCCATTGGCGAAGGTGCCATTGGCCATGGCGCCGAAGCCGCCGCCCATGCTGATCAGGCCCACCTTGATCAGGGTCAGGCCGATCATCAGCACCACGATGCCGGTCACCAGCGGGGTGATCAGGCGTTTGACGAAAGGCAGAATGCGCGACACGCCCATTTCGACGAACGAGCCGGCAATCACCACACCAAAGATCGCTGCCATCACGCTTTCCACCGGGGTGCCTTGTTTGACCATCAGCGCGCCGCCGGCAATCAGCGGGCCGACGAAGTTGAAGCTGGTGCCTTGCACGATCAGCAAGCCTGCGCCGAACGGTCCGAAGCGCTTGCATTGGATGAAGGTGGCGATACCCGAGATCACCAGCGACATGGAGACGATCAGGTTGGTGTCACGCGCCGACACTCCCAGCGCCTGGCAGATCAACAGACCCGGTGTGACGATCGGCACGATGATCGCCAGCAGGTGTTGCAGGGCAGCCAACAGGCCGATCAGCAGCCGTGGCTTGTCCTCGAGGCCAAGCACCAGTTCGTTGGCAGGCGCCGGCGCGCCTGGGCTGTGTTCGTGTGAGCTCATCGAGAAAGCGGTCCGGCATGAAAAAAGGGAGCGCATTCTACGGGCTGCAGCGCAATTGCGGTAGAGGCAGGCACGTTAGCAGCAAGATCGCCGGCTATATCCGCAATAAACTGACTTAAAGGTCAATTTGCAGGTGTGAAAAAGCCCGCCGAAGCGGGCTTTTCATCACGCGGGACGGATTCGATCAGTCGTCGCTACCCATGATGCCGAACAGCTGCAGCAGGCTGACGAACAAGTTATAGATCGAGACATACAGGCTGATGGTCGCCATGATGTAGTTCCGCTCACCGCCATGAATAATGGCGCTGGTCTGGAACAGGATGCACACCGACGAGAACAGCACGAAACCAGCGCTGATCGCCAGCTGCAGGCCGCTGATCTGGAAGAAGAAGCTAGCCACCACGGCACCCAGCAGCACGAAGAAGCCGGCGGTGATGAAGCCACTGAGGAAGCTCATGTCCTTGCGGGTGATGAGCACATAGGCCGACAGACCACCGAACACCAGTGCAGTCATGGCGAAGGCCGAGCTGACCACCTCAGCGCCACCGGTCATGCCCAGGTAGCGGTTGAGGATCGGACCCAGGATGAAGCCCATGAAGCCGGTGAGGGCAAAGGTAGACACGAGGCCCCAGGCCGAGTTACGCAGCTTGGCGGTGAGGAAGAACAAGCCGTAGAAGCCGATGAGCACCACGAAAATGTTCGGGTAGCCGACGCGCATCTGCTGGGCAACGTAGGCCATGACCCCGCTGAACACCAGCGTCAGCGCCAGAAGGCTGTAGGTGTTGCGCAGGACCTTGCTGATCTCCTGCTGCTCGACCTGCTGGCCGTGATGAACGGCATAATCCTGTTCGCGCATTGCGACACTCCTTGGGTAAACCTGTGGTTTTGAAACGTGTGATGCAACGAGTCTAACAGAGCCCCTGCAACCGGCGACACAGAGAGTTTGACAGCGTGTTTCATTAAGGTATTATTGCCGCCGCAAAACAAGCTGGAAGCGTGGCCGAGTGGTTTAAGGCAACGGTCTTGAAAACCGTCGATGGGCAACTATCCTAGAGTTCGAATCTCTACGCTTCCGCCATATTCAAAGCCCTGATTATTCAGGGCTTTTTGCGTTTCTGGGGCATGACAAAACAACCTCTGTGAACCGTCTGCGCCTCACTCGGCGGGAATGATCGAAATCTTTCCATTGCGCTCGACGATGGCGAATTTGACCTGCTGAATGTGTTCGAGGCCATGGCTGTCCCGTGCTGACTCAAGAATATCGTCCTCTGTGAGACGTGCCCGATGCATGCGGTGGTGCAGGAAGCGCCCGTTCTCAACGACCAGGGTAGCGTGTCCATCCAGAAGCCTCGCCAATGGCTTGGAGTTGAGCTTGGCGAGCGACAGCCCAACGTCCAGAACGATCAGCGTAGCGATCACCAGCATGGCATTGGTGAACGAAAAATCATCACCCAGCAGCGCTTGCTGGGTGGCTTCCCCGATGATCAGCAGCAGAACGAAATCGAAGGTGGTCAGGTCGGCCAGCGAGCGCCGTCCGGCTACCCGAAACAGCAGCATGAGGGCAAGGTACATGCCGGCGGCACGGAGAATGGAATCCATGACGCACTCCTAGGGATAAAGGAACGTGGAAAAGCCAACGGCACTTCTTGGCCCGGCCCTGACCGTTCCCTCCAGGGTTCCTACATGGTCACTGCGAAGGGTCAGGTACAACGTGGCCAATCCGTCTTCGCTGGTACCCAGCTGTAGCAATAACGCTGAGCCGTGAGACAGTGAGACTTGCGGCTGCGGCTGTATCGTTTCGATGCTGGCTTTGCGCAGCACTGAACCCTCCAGTTGCACCGCGACCGGATCCCCAGGGGTTCCCTGAACCGTGATCACAAGGCTGTCAGTGGTTCCGCTGCGACTGAGGCGTTGATACTCGACTTTCACTCGGCCATCGGGGCTGATCACTTCGGCATCGCTCAATGGGCCATTACCGAATAGTCCAGCCAGAGCCAGCAGGACGACGGCCAACAGCACATACCATCCCACTCGCTCGAAGCGCCAGACCCGCCGCTGCATGGCCATGTCTTCGCGCACGGGATGACGCCTGGATGTCAGTTCATCTTCCGTCATGATCAACTGCCCTCAGGCACGTTCACCGCGCAGCCAGCGCTGGTGATAGTGGGAGAGCCGCGTCAATCCGTATAGCGCCCCTTGGCGCATGACCTCGGTTCGCTCGCCGAAGAAGCGTTGGGTACGCGTGAAAACGGCGACCGGTTCGCCGGCAAAAGCCCAGGCGAAGCACATCGTCCCAGGCGGTACGCCCGATTCGGATGCTGGCCCGGCCACCCCGGTGGTCGCGATGACCACATTGGCATCGCTGTCTCTTAATGCACCCAGGGCCATCTCCCAGGCCACCGCTTCGCTGGTCAGGCCATAGCGCTCGATGGTTTCGACGCTGACACCCAACAGTCGCTTCTTGGCGGCGGGCGAGTAGACGACATAGCCGCTTTCCAGCACCTCACCAGTCCCAGGCACTGCCGCCAACAAGGCGACCATGCATCCCGCGGTGCACGATTCGGCTGTGGTCAGAATCAAGTGGTTTTCTTTCAGATAGCCAAGCGCGGCCAGCACGGGGTCGGTTTCCATTGCAGAGTCGACTCGCTTGATGTTTTGCGGTGGACGCAAGCGGGTGGGGATTGGTTCCTCCTATCTGCTGTCCGGCGATTTCCGGTGTCCTTCCTCGCCTGGACTCTGGAAAGCGAGCAGGTGCTCTATGCTAGACCAATGCGAAATCAGTGATGTAGCCGTTACCGTCGATGGCCACGGTGAGGACCTGAGGGTCGCTTAGCGCAAAGCCCATTTCGGTGTACACGAACTGCCACCGGAAAAGTCTCACGTCTCCCCAAATCCCACATACCTCGGAAGGGCCGAGCAGATGCTCTAGCTCGGTGAGAGTGGATTGTCCGCGAACGACATTTTTCAGTTGATCTTCAGCTTGGGTTGAACGGCTGCTGAAGTCTTCGAGCAGCATCTGGTGCTCCAGAACGCTCACTAGGCGATTCGAATCCGCTTGCATCGACTCAATACACTCCAGGTATCAGATTGTCCGCTTGTAGAACAACATCGAAGAGGCCGCGGATTCTAATCATGGAATGTACTAAATGGTACAAGAATGTGACGAGGGGTAGGGTTGGCCTCTTCCTTTAGCGATCCGTTGTTGGAACAGGAATTGCTCCACCCCTGGAAAACAACCAGCTTGGGGAAAAGCAAAATGACTCAAGACGACCGCTACTACATGATTTTCGTCGTGGTTGCCGTGCTCGCCCTGGATCTGCTGGCGACCGTAATGTTCCTGAAGGTCATCGCCTGACCCACTCACGGGGCGAGTCGACCCCGGAACCGGGCCCTCTGGGTCGACTTGCAAAGCGACATCGCCTGGCTTCAGCGCTCGTCCCCTGGTACTGCACAGACCCAGGGGCAGCAGGCCAGCCAGTGTGTGCCTTATCGCGAGCTGCGCTCGCTCCTACAGGTCGCGGATCGAGAAGTTGGCCATGTGCTCCAGGCCTTTGATCAGCGCCGAGTGGTCCCAGTTACCGCCACCCAGGG